>PMZI01000075.1 GCA_003170475.1 Ignavibacteriota bacterium
CGTTCGCGCATGCCGATGAGTCCAAAGGAGCGGGGTTTGTTCTCTGCACCGAACGTAATTCCGGTTCCATCGTCCTTGATTTCAAGAATGAGATCGTTGCCTTCTGTTCGCATGATCACATCGACGCGCGTCGCTTGCGCATGCCGTGCAACATTGGTGAGGGCCTCCTGAACCAGGCGGAACAGCGCGATGGACCTTCTTGCGTCAAACCGAAGATCTCCGACATCAACGATGAGCCCACACACCACACCGCTTCGCTGCTGAAATTTCCCAACCTCCCATTCGAGTGCCTCCACGAGCCCCAATTGATCAAGCAACTCGGGTCGCAATTCGGACATGATCGCCCGCACGGTCTGAATTCCGCGGTCAATCAGTCCTTGCGAGGAGTGGATATCCTCAATAAGCGTGACGCGGGATATCTCTTTTTTCTCATCGGCAAGTCTCCGCTCCAGGAGCGACAAATCCATCTTCAATGCGGTGAGAGTCTGCCCAAGCTGGTCATGAAATTCTTGCGCAATGTGCTTTCGTTCTTCTTCCCGGATACTCTCCATGTGCGCAGCAAGCTGTCGCAAGCGCGTTTCCGACCTTCTCACATTTTCCTCAGCAAGCTTGCGCTGAGTGATATCCACATTGACCACCAGCAGGCCGATGGCTTTCCCCTCTTGATCCTTAATCGGGACTTTTGTATACAAATGGCATGTGCTGATATCGCCAGTCTTCGGATCGCGCTTGACCATCTCACGGCCGATCGATGGCTTCCCCGACTCGAGGATTTCTTTCTCCTCGGCGAGCAACCTCAAGGCTAAGTCACGTCGGACATAGTCAAGATCGGTCTTTCCGATCATTTCCTCCATCGATTTTGCCCCTAGCGCCTCCACAGACGCTTTGTTGGCGAGCACGTACCGGGAGTCTGTATCCTTCAAACATATTTGATCCGGAATGGTTTCGATGATGGTTGAAAGCAACTCGTGTTCCTTCTGCAATGCCTCTTCCACCTGCTTCCGCTCGGTGATCTCTTCAACCACCGCAATATGGAAATGGGTGCCTGGCTCTGTGTCGGGCATCCATAACGGCGAGGCCGTCAGATTACCCCAGACTATGGTTCCGTCTTTTCGGACATAGCGTTTTTCAAGAGAGAATTTTTTTATTGTCCCGGCGATGAGCGAAGCATTGCCATCCAAATTCGTTTGAATATCATCCGGGTAGGTGAGATCCTGGAGCGTTTTGTTTAACATTTCTTCGATGGTGTAACCGACGATATCACAATACTTTTGATTGATCCGTATATAGCGTCCTGTTTTTGTCTCCAGCAACGCCACGCCCACCGCGGCTTGCTCAAAGAGAGCGCGGAAGCGTTCCTCGCTTTCCCGCAGTGCCTCTTCTGCCTGCTTGCGATCGGTGATGTCCCTGATGATGCCCAAAATATGTTTCTGATCTTCTATCAACAATGTGCTTATAGAAAGCGAAACGATGATGACCTCTCCTGTCTTCTTCCTTCCCTCTACTTCAATGTCCTTAACAAAGCCCTTTGTTTTGAGACCATCGACCACTTTTGCTCGGTCAGTTGGGTCGTGATAGAGGCCTAGGTCGAGCGAGGTGCGACCAATGAACTCCTCTCGGGAATATCCGAACAGTTCTCCAAAGGCCGAGTTGGCTTCAAGGATCAAACCATCCTCTAGCGTAGCAATATAGGCAGCATCCAAGCCGGTCATAAATGATGCACGAAACTTCTGCTCGCTTTCAACCAGCCGCTTTTCCACCCGCTTGCGCTCAGTCGTATCACGAGTGACACAAATATAGCCCGACACGGTGCCGTCTGCTTTCTGCTGGATCGTCGCCGTGGTCTCTCCGTAGAATGTGGTCCCGTCCTTCCGCACCAACTCATATTCAACGGGGGGGATATCCTCGCCGTTCAAACGGCGCCGTACTATTTGCCAGGAATAGTCCCTCGAAGACATGGCCACCAACTGAGTAGCATGAACACCGATCATCTCGTCTGCAGAGTCATATCGGAACATTTGTGCCTGTGTGATGTTTGCGCGCGTGATGCGCCCGTCAGATCCAATGACGACGACGCCATCAGGGCTGGCATCGAAGAGATGCCGGTAACGATCTTCACTCTCCCGCAGCGCCTCTTCGGCAAGCTTGCGCTCACTAATGTCGCGCACGACGCTCAAAAGAATCCGATCTCCACCGATGATCATTCCTCGTGAATTCACTTCTACGGGAAAGAGAGAGCCGTCCCGATGGCGATGCTGTGTCTCAAACGAAATGCCGTCTTGAGATGCATCATTCATCTGTCTCTCAAGATCTCCTATTGTCACTGGAGCACGTACATCGCTAATCGATTTTGACATCAACTCTTCGCGATCGTAGCCATAAGCTTCAGAAGCTGCATTGTTGGCTTCCAGTATCTGCCCATCACTTGCACGAACGAACAGGATGATATCGCGTGTATTCTCCGAAAGAAGTTGGTACCGCTTCAGCTGTGCTTCTGCCCGCTTGCGCTCGGTGATGTCCATAATGACTCCAATCGTCGCTGGGCCATCCACAAATGTTATCCTCGTCAGGTACATGAGGACGGGAAATTTCGTCCCGTCCTTCCGAAGGCATTCCACTTCGTAACTTTCAGGTACCGATACTCCCGTCGCACGCAGTTCAATATTGTCGCGGATCCTGCGATGCCACTCTGGAGCGAACAACTCGAGCGGTTTGATATGCCTCAGTTCATCGATAGAGGGCAATCCGAACATCTTGAGGTAGCTCGCGTTTGCATACGTAATATCCTCACCACGCGTGATATTGATGGCAAGAGGCGAGGACTCGAACATCAATTCGAAGCGTTTTTCACTCTGTTTGAGGAGTTCCTCCGCCTGCTTGCGCTCGGTGATGTCGCGAGCGCTCGTATGCATGAAGAGTCTTCCCGCAATCGACACGCGTCTGTTGTTGAACTCCGCGTCCATCTTATCGCCATCCCTCCGCAAGATCTTAGCCTCACTCAGTATATCCTCTCCATCAAAGATCCTTTTATGAAAAGTCTTGTAGGCATCCAGATCGGGGTGATCATGAAGGTCTGGAATTCGCATCTTGAGCAGCTGCTCATGCGAGTATCCCGTGAGTTCGCATGCAGCGTTGTTGACTGAAACAAAATGAGCATTTTCATCCGAAATGAAGACGGCATCTCGTGAGCCTTCGAAGATTGCCTCTTGCCATTCGAGAGCTTGGTTGAGTCGTGCTTCTGCCCGCTTGCGCTCAGTGATGTCTTTATCCACACCGCGGTAACCCCTAAGATTCCCCTGTTCGTCCAGTATCGGGACGCCATTTGTGAGAAGGCAAACATGCTCACCATTATTGCTGATGTTCCAGTTCTCGAGGTCCTTTATGGGCAACTTGTTCGCTGCTATTTCAGAGAATATCGCACCAACTCTCTTTGCCTCAGCCGGCGGCATGAAATCAAACGGGGTCTTCCCGAGGACATTTTGACGATCTGGTCCAAAGAGGTCAAAGCCCTTCTGCGAGCTGTAGGTATAGACACCATGTTCATCTACCTCCCACACCCAATCGCCCACGCTGAATATGATATCTCTCAGCCGCCCCTCACTCTCCCGCAGCGCATCTTCTGCCTGCTTCCGCTCGGTGATGTCTTGGAACGTACCATAAAGCCCGATGGTCTTTCCGTTCCCGTCACGTTTCACGCCACCGAATGCATTTATCCATCGTGTGCTGCCATCCGGACGGACGAGTTCCAGCTCAAGCTTATACGGTTCACCAGTAGTGAGTGCTCTTGTAACCGCAGAGCTAAGACAATCCCAGCTGGCGGGAGTATAGATGCGCGGATGCTCTGCATACGTGGGCGCCGGTAGTGAGGGATCCCTCCCGGCAATACTGTACAGTTCGTCTGACCAGGTTACTGTGTCGTTTTCCATAACCCAGTCCCATGTCCCTATGTGCGCAAGGCGATGCGCCTCTTTGAGACCCTGCTGTGCAGATACAAGTTTCAGCTCCGCCTGCTTGCGCTCGGTGATGTCCCGCGCAATGACTTGCACTCCTTTTTTCCCCCGGTAATCGATACCGACTGCATTGACCTCGACGTCAACCGCTGTGCCGTCTGTGCGGACAAATTGTTCTTCAAGGAGTGGGGCGAGCTGACCGCTGAACACCAGTTCCCAGCGCTCACGAACAACCTCGTGGTAATCAGGATGGATAATCGCGAATACCGACTTCCCGATCAGTTTCGACGCATCGTCGGCACCAAGCATCTGGCAAAAGGCTGGGTT
>PMZI01000032.1:0-33572 GCA_003170475.1 Ignavibacteriota bacterium
GCCGTTCCGACAAGACTGAAAGACACGGGAGGGTTTCCCGCACAAGAGAAGGGCGGTTCCGCTCTCTGAATCCCGCTCATAAGCGGAATCCAAGAGCGGGAGATTCTCAAAATCACTGCCACTCACAAGAGCGGTTCGTGGGTGATTTTGGAACAAGGGGTCGCGGACAAATCTGCGTTTTGTGCATCCCGACGTTCCTTGTCGGGACCGCCTGCCCGACGAAGTGAAACAAAGCGGGCGGTTCCGACAATGGAATTTCGAAATCCGCGATGTGAGTGAGGGTGAACGTGGAGATTAAATCTCGTAAGAAAATCATTCTGGTAGGCGACAAGGTGCTGATTGCGCCCGACGCCGAGTCAGAGCGTTCCAATCACGGCCTGTATCTGCCTCCGGGAGTCAAGGAGAAAGAAAAGGTCAACAGCGGCGTCATCGTGCAGGTCGGTCCCGGTTACGCGGTCCCCAATCCGCATTTTCTCGACCAGGAACAATGGTCGACCTCCCAAAAGGATCCCATCAAGTACATGCCTTTGCAGGCAGAAGAAGGCGACTACGCTCTGTTCCTCCGCGATTCCGGAATTGAGATTGAGTACGACGAGCACAAATATCTCATTGTCCCGCACTCGGCCATCCTGATGCTCATCCGCAGAAGTGAATTCGTTCAAGGACTGGAAGAGTAGGGAAAGCAGTGCAGCGCGACCTTCGGCTCTTTAGCCACGAAAACCTCCTCGAGCAGTTACAGAGCGCGGAATACCGAAACGGATACTACATCCTCGAGTTTTACGCTGAACAACACAAACCCTCACCCGCTCAAACCGCTACAATCGAAATCTTCTATTTATACCCCTCCGGCGGTACGCTGAGGGACACCAATTTCCAGCTCCTTTTCTATGATTCGCGCTACGACACCTATCGCGGATTCACACATCCACATCTGAATATCACGAAATAGTCCTTGTATCGCTCAGGAATGATGGGGTGATGTGGGAACGATTTCGGACAGCTTTTGTTTTCAAAGGTATCAAATGATTTAGCTGAAGGGTTCATTTTCCGAAGGGAACTGTCAATGTATGATATCCTCATCAAGCAAATGAGAGATGAAGTGACGCGTCTTGGTGCTCAGGAATTGCGGACGCCTGCGGAGGTCGATGAAGCGCTCTTGAACACGAAGGGAGTCACACTCGTTGTCGTGAACTCAACGTGCGGCTGTGCAGCCGGTGCATCCCGTCCGGCGCTCGCCAAAGCGCTTCAACATTCTGTCGGTCCGGACAAAATTGTGACGGTCTTTGCCGGCCAGGACAAAGAAGCAACAGCCCGGGCGCGCGAATACTTCACCGATCAACCGCCGTCATCTCCGTCCTTCGCGTTTATGCGCGGTGGAAAGTTCGTTCACATGATTCATCGTTACCAAATTGAAGGTCACACGACCGATCAAGTTGCCGCGACGCTGACCCAGGCTTTTGAGAAACTCTGCGTTACCGAGACAAAGTCGGCGGTTTGAAGTCATAACGCTTGGACAAGAGAAGCCCATATCAGTGGTTCTGATATGGGCTTTTTGCTAGATCTCGTTGTTCCTCACCGGCACAACGCCTTCGCTTCCGTTGTCCTCTCAAACGAGCCTGCGCCACGACGGAGTCAGTCAGGCTTTCTGACTCCTGCTCGCCCTCATTGCCCTAGCTGTTTGTCAATCTTCTCCACGTGGTGGCTATAAAGGGGCATGTGGCTTCGAGTCCACACTTACGCCCTCCTCCATCCGATCCTGGGAGCCGCGCGCCTTCGTTTTTCTCACACAAACACGCTTTGTTGTCACGCACCCTGTTGGCATCAAAGTTGAAGATCCTTCGAAGAGAAACACTCAATCAGACAAATTTTTCTCGGAGGAACGGATATGAAGGATACCTTGCGTTGGATTTTGCTTCTCGTGGCTGTCGCTGGACAGATTGAACTTGGGGGATGCAGCAATTCCTCCAGTCCCTATTCCAGCTCCTCAGGAAGCAATTCGGGGAATAACACAACTGCCAAGCCTAACACCGTTGCGCTGAACAACATGTCCTTCGGTCCGTCCACCCTGACGGTTGCGAAAGGCACCACAGTGACATGGCAGAACAACGACGGGATCTCGCACACCGCAACAAGCGACCTTGGGACGTGGGACTCCGGAAATATTCCGCCGGGCGGGAGCAAGAGCGTCACGTTCAACACCGTGGGGTCATTTCCATACCATTGCACAGTTCATCCGATGATGACCGCAACGCTCATCGTGCAGTAGAATTGCGATCGTGGGAAATCATCATCGAGAGAGATAGAGTGAGACTTTGATCATGCCGGCTGGAATACACTGTTCGTGACTTTTTCTTGAAGTCGGAGCTGTTCATGTGTATTCCACAGCTCACATTAGCAGGAGCCTTCAATGCAGTTTAAATCAAGTATGCCCGGCGCCATGATGACCACGTTGCAGCGTGACATATTATGCACTGTGGCATACTTCGACATTTTCGATCATCCTCTTCGACTGAGCGAAATTCATCAATATCTTCCTCTGCAAGGCGTCACGCTGGATGCTCTTGAAGCTGCCTGCTCCGTCGAGCCATTGAGAAGTCGGCTCTCCAAGATCGAAGATCACTATTTCTTAGAGAGCAAGTCTGAGAAGCTTGTTTCCGATCGACGGATCAAAGAGCGGCGGGCGCGTTGGATGTGGAAGGCAGCGATCGTGATGTCTCACATCATCAGGCGCATCCCATTTGTCCGCGCAGTCTTTGTGTCGGGCGAGCTTTCGAAAGGCGTCGCCAGCAAACATTCGGACATCGACTTCTTCATCGTGACTGCGGAAAACCGGGTCTGGATTTGCCGGACGGCCTTTGCCGTCTTCAAGAAGATCTTCCTCTTTAATCGGAAGAAATTCTTCTGCTACAATCTCATTGCTTCCGAGCGTCATCTTCAGATTCGAGACAGAAACATCTACACAGCCGTTGAAGTCGTTACTGTCAAACCGCTCTTCAATGAAAATCTCTATGAGAGATTCATCAGGGCGAATTCCTGGACTGTGCAGTATTTTCCAAACTCAAAGAACTCACTCCGACCATCGAGCCGTGCAATTCCGGTTCCATTCCTCGCCGAAAAAATACTGAGTGCCGTAGTCGCTTCTGATGCGTTCGATGCTCTCGATCGTTGGCTGCTCGAAAAGTGGAGGTCGATCTGGAAAGAGCGGTATCAGGAATTGGCTCCGGGAGAACTGGAACACAGATTTCAGTGCCGACGGAATATCTCAACTGCATATGTCGGCGATTTCCTGCATAACGTTATGGAGAAGTATCGGCATCGGCTTGATCACTACGGCATCGTTCACGCCAATCAGTTCGTGGCTTGAACAACCCCATGTCTCTGATCATTTCGAACGTTGCTTCTGCTTCAGCTCGCCGCCCGCACAAGACTCCCCACAAGACTCCAACCTTTGCCTCCAGACATTAAAGAGACACGCAAGGGAAAGAGCCGTCGGGTCCGCAACGCAACGATGAAAGATTCTCTCTCTTGTGATCAGACAGGAACTCTGCGATGTGGACTCTTGTCTGCTACACGGTAGAGACGGACTCTCCTGACGATTGGTTGATTATGAGTTCAAAATTGGTTAATTGTAGACCAATCATGGATTCGTGGAGAGCACCGCTTATGATTGACGTCAGACAGGGAGTAATAGGATCACCCCTCTTATTGGTGGCCTTTTTGATGATGAATTCCGGATCTCCCCTGTTTGGGCAGGAAGCTCTAAGAATGGGGGAAATACGAGGGAAAATTACAATAACAAAGAGCGAAGACGACATTCAGAAGCCGCCGCCGGTCGACCGTTACAGCACTCATCGGCTCGCGCCCACGAGCATGTCCGGTGCAGGGATGTCATCGTCCGCAGTGAAGTTGTCCGAAAGAGCTGTTATCTATCTCGAAAGCCAAAGCAGCAAGGCGCAAAATTTCCAACCTCCGACGGCACACCCCATTCTTGACCAGCGGGATCTCGCATTTCACCCGCAGGTTCTCCCCATTCTCGTCGGGACAACGGTTGAATTTCCGAACAAGGACAACCTCTTTCATAATGTTTTCTCGTATTCTTCACCGAAAGAGTTTGATCTCGGTCGTTATCCCACCGGAGAATCCAAGTCTATCCGATTTGACAAAGCAGGGATTGTCCGCGTCTATTGCGACATCCATTCTCACATGAACGCTACTATTCTGGTGCTCGAGAATCCGTTTTTCGCGATCCCGGACGACGGAGGAGCGTATGTCATCAAAAATGTTCCCAATGGTACGTACATCGCGCGCCTTTGGTTCGGCCGGGACCTCGCCGCCAGCCAGAGCGTCAGCATCAAGAATGGCGAATCAGTCTCCGTCAACTTCACCTATTGAGAAGTCACTATGAATCGAATCCTGGCTGTGCTCATTCTTCTGGTGGCTCTTTGCGTCCAAGGTCAATCACAGGTGCAGGCGAGCGGCGAGGCCTCGACCTATGTTCTGAAAACAGCGCAAACTACAAGTCCCCGGGCAACGAACAACGGGAACCCGACTTTTGGATGGCGATTCGATCTTTTTCTCGATGCCAAAGTGACTGACAAGGTCTTTGTTCTCGTCGACACGCGGGCGCTGCCTGATGAGGTCATCAATTTCGATTATGTGGCGTTGCGTATTGTTAATCTGGCGGACCTGGGATTCAATTTCCAGATGGGAAAGTTCGATATGCCTTTTGGGAATCTCGCCGATCGCCGGTTTGCGACGAAAGATTTTTTGTACGGCTTACCGTTGATCTATGAATATCGCACATCACTTCCCGACCAGGTTGCTACGCGGGCGGACGTGCTTGGCAGTCGCGGGAAGGGTGTCGGGATGCGCCTCATTGATTTGGGTGTCTATGATATTGGCGCCATGGTCTACGGTGATGCCGGGAAGGCCCATTATGCAGTGGCCGTAGCGAATGGGACCATTAGTTCCACGTACGTGCGACACCTCAACGACAATTCAGACTTCAACAAGATTCTTCGATTTGCCTACACGCCCATCATAGGACTCACGCTCGGTGTGTCGGCCGCAATGAGTGCATACCTCAGCGACGAAGGCAAGCCTTTGCCGCGTGATCAGGGAAGTCTACACTATCAACAGTTGATCGGAGACGTCGATGTTGAATTCAGTAGGGAACGATTCCTGTTCAACGGTGAGGCAGTCTATAGCAAGTGGACGGTTCCGTTTGAAAATGAAGACACCGACCTGTCGGCCTTCGGGTACTACGCTGAAGCAAAATACACATGGTTCCCCCGCTTCTACACAGCAGCCCGCGTCAGCGGATTGGTCTTCTCTCGCGTGCAGCTCGAAGGGATCTCTCCCCGGTGGGATAACAACCTGGTAGAGATCGAGGCCGGTGTCGGATATCACCTTGACCGCAGCACGCTGGTGAAGTTGGTGCGCAGGGAAACCCGAACGCTCGAAGTCATAGGCCCGAAAGATAATCTCACGGTCCTTCAACTTGCGGTTGCATTCTGACCGGCCGGCGAAGCCCCATTCCTTTTCATCGAACTCGTTTTCTGGTTGCGGCAAAAAATCTTCTCGCCCGGTCCCATATTCAACGTAAACACAGAACGGTGGACTCTCGAAGAGCATGAAATTCCGGCACAAAATACTCCTGTCGATTTGGGGCGTCGTACTCAGCTTGCTGGTGATCACGTTCTTCATTATTAATTACTGGACGCGAAGCCGAATTGAAGACGCATTCTCCGAGGAACTGCGCAGTAATCGATCGACGCTCAACGGCATCGTTGGACTCGAAGCAGAGATTCTGGCCCGTGGTTGTCAGGTCATTGCAGAGTCGCCCCGGCTACGAGCGGTTGTGGAACTTCAGGATCCCAAGACAGCATATCAGCTCTCACAGGAGCTCAATCAAACCATCGTGAGTGATCTCTTCGTGCTGACCGATAGAACCGGCAGACCGCTGGTTGAGATCATCTCTGGTCAGAAAGGGGAATGGATCGTCGCAGGACAACAATCGATTCAACAGGCGCTCAAATCTATCTCTGCGACGGACGTGTGGGCGTTAGGCGGCAAGGCATTTCATGTAGCCTCGGTTCCGCTTGTTGTGGATCGCGACATGGTGGGCACGCTGACACTCGGTTTTGCCATCACGGATGAAGAACTGGCAAGGTTGAAGCAATGGACGAATAAGACTGAAATCCTTCTCGCCCAACATCAAAAGGTTGTCCTCTCGACGCTGGGATTGAAGGAGCAGGGTGATCTGATTGCCGCGCTCGACGCAGCAGGCATTCTGAATGCACGGCATGGAGTGGATTCGGCAGGGCCAGTGTTCAAGCTGAAGGTTGCAGATGATGTCTACCTGGGAACGGTGTACCAGTTGAGCGCTCAAAACTCCTCGGCTGAGCCCATCCAGTATTTGATTATGAAATCGACCCACCGGGAAATCTCCAGATCGCTCAATCCGATTCTCGGGACATTTGGATTCATTTCGCTGCTCTTTCTTGTACTCACCACGATCATCGGGTATGCGATTGCTGGTGGTATTACCAGGCCTATCAACAAGCTTGTTCGGGGCACCACCGAAGTCGCCAAAGGCAACTATGGTTTTGTCATCTCAGTCAGTGGGAAGGATGAACTAAGCTTTCTTGCTCAGCGCTTCGGAGACATGAGCAAATCGCTGAAAGAGAAAATCGATGAATTGGGACAATTGAATCAGGACCTGATTAGTCGGAACCGTGATCTCGATGAGACTCTTCAGAAACTGAAAGAAGCCCAGGAAGAGCTTGTGAAAAGCGAGCGCCTGGCAGCGACAGGAAAACTGACGGCCCAGTTGGCTCACGAAATCAATAATCCCGTGCACAACATCCAGAGTTGCCTGAAAACCAGCCTGGGAAGATTGCCGAAGGATATTCAGGGGAGAGACCTCATCGAGGTGGCGTATGAGGAGGTTGCCCGCATGTCAAAGTTGACGCGGCAGCTGCTCGACTTCTATCGGACGTCCTTCGTCCCGGAAGAAATGATGGCCGTCGATCTCAATCGCGTAGTGAACGAGACCGTCCGTGCGTTCGACACCGAACTCTCCAGTGCCGGGATCAGCGTCGAGCTGAACTTGCAGGAGCCTTTGCATCCCATACGAGGTTCGTCTGACAAACTCAAGCAAGTATTTCTCAATATCATTCTGAATGCCAAAGATGCGATGCCCGACGGTGGACTCCTGAAAATCTCGAGTAGCGAATCTGATGGCATGGCGCGGGTTACCATCAGCGACAACGGTGTGGGAATTCCCAAAGAACACATCGGCAAACTTTTCGACGCGTTCTTCACGACCAAGAGCAAAGTCAGCGGGGTAGGACTCGGTCTCTCCGTCAGCTACGGTATCATCAGCCAGCATCGAGGTACCATCAACGTTTCCAGTTCAGCGGGTCGGGGATCGACGTTTACAGTCTCCCTTCCTCTGCAGAACGGCGATCAAACAAACATGACAGCGTGAGCCATCCATGGTAGAGCACATTCTGATTGTCGACGACGACAACGCATTTCGCATCGCGACAGTGGCACTTCTCGAAGACCACGGCTTTGCCGTTCAAGTGGCTTCAAATGCTGTGCAGGGTCAGAAGATCTTAGAGAAACAATCCTTTGATTTGGTCCTCTCGGATCTCGTTATGGAAGGGATGAATGGGATCGAGTTGCTTCAATGGATCAAAGAGCGGTCGCCGGAAACACCGGTCATGATGATTACAGGATTTGCCTCCGTCAAGACTGCCGTGGAAGCGATCAAGCTTGGAGCGTATGATTACATCACGAAGCCCTGTGACAATGATGAGCTTCTGATCAGAGTCCGGAGAGTGCTCGAGGACCGGAAGAAAGATCGTGAAATCCGTCAACTGCGCGACGAGCTTCGCGGGACGTACAGCTTTTCCAACATTGTCAGTCAGAGCGATTCGATGAAGCAGGTGTTTAAATCGGTCAGTCAGGTGGCGGATACGGATGCAACGGTCCTTGTCCTGGGTGAAACGGGAACCGGCAAAGAAATGCTCGCCAAAGCAATCCACTTCAATAGCTCTCGCAAATTAAAGCCGTTCATCGTTATTACATGCTCTGCATTGAACGAATCCCTTCTCGAGAGCGAGCTGTTCGGACATGAAAAGGGCGCATTCACCGGCGCGCAGCGACTCCGTGTTGGCAAGTTCGAAGATGCCGATGGGGGAACAGTGTTCCTGGATGAAATAGGCGACATACCCATCCATCTGCAGACAAAACTCCTGAGGGTTCTTCAGGAGAAAGAGATAGAACGTGTTGGTGGAAACAGGCCGATACCTGTTGATGTTCGGGTCATCGCGGCGACGAATAAGAATCTCGCGGGAATGGCAAAAAGCGGGCAGTTTCGCGAAGACCTTTTCTATCGTCTCAACGTTTTTCCCATCCATTTGCCGCCACTCAAAGAACGGCCGGAGGATATTCCACTGCTCACCGAACACTTCGTTCGGAAACATGCCAACCTCGGAGGGAGTCGGGTTACAGGAGTAGCTCCCAGCGTCCTGTCGGCGCTTGCCGGTTATCGCTGGCCGGGGAATGTGCGCGAGCTCGAAAACGTCATCAAGCGCGCACTCATCAAAACTGAAGGAACCGTGATCATTTCAGTCGAGGTACCCGGAGCGGCGCGATCGGGGTCGGCGTCTTCCATCTCATCGCCGGCACTCTCCGACAATACTCCATTCAAAGACTATATGAAGTCGATTCTCCAGAACGCGGAGTCCCTGTTCCTGGTCGAGATGCTTGAACGCCATCAAGGAAACGTGAAAGTTGTGGCAGAGTTGATGGATCTCGATAGAAAGACCGTCTACAAAAAGATCGAAGAATACCACATCGATCTGGCCAAGTACCGTGGTGCAGATGATGCACCATGAGGAATTGAATCCCCATTCAAGACGCCTATGTTGATTTTCCTCCCCAGTTTCTGAGTATTCCGCAATTGCGTTCTGGTCCTATTTCGCCCCTTTGAGATGCTTTCTCGAAAACTTCCCTCTGGCATCAGGATTGCATTCTCTTGCTCACGAGTCAATCCACCACTCCATTTTCACTAACACAGAGGTGCACAGATGGGACGAGTTCTACTCTTTTCCGTTCTCGTATTGGTCCTTGCGTCCATGGGTTTCGGACAAATCCAGGCTGTCGCGCGTCCCAGCGGCGCGTATTTCTATAGTCTTGCTACGGATGGCGCTCTGGTGCAAACGAAGAAAATGGTCCTGTTGAAGTAACGCTGTGGAAGATCTTCAATTCGCGGATCGCGCGAGAACGACTGAATAGTTTTATTCTCAAACTGAAAAGGATCAAGCATGTTCAACCCACGTTTCATTCTGTCTATTATCGTACTCACGGCAGCAATGGTTATTGCGGGATGTTCGGATCAGGGGAGCAATCCTGCGAGCTCCGATCAAGCCGCTCCACCTCCCCCTGTAACTCAAACGGGAAGTGTTTCTTTTCAAATCCAGATCAAGCCGATTTTCCAGCGTTATGGATGCGCGAGTTGCCATGGAGGAAGCGGAGGACTCTTTGTGCAGACGGTTGCTCAACTCCTGCAGGGGGGTGTCGATGGCCCCGCCGTCATTAGCGGCAAAGCAGATGCCAGTGTTATCATCAAGAAGCTCTCTGCAAACCCGCCGTTCGGAGATCGGATGCCGCAAGGCGGCCCGTACTTGCCGGATAGCACCATGCAGGTCATCAAGGATTGGATTAATCAGGGAGCCAAAGATAACTGAGCATGAGCACATGCGAATGCAGGCAAAAGTCAGATTTCGATTTTCCCACTCAGAGTGGAAGAGCCGGAGAGATGGGGTGCTGGGAACGACACGTGGGCAAGGATTGTTGAGGGGTTGTCGGGGAGTCGAAATCTGACTATTATTACCAGGGTTAGTCATAACGGGTGTATCAAAGGGGAGTGAACTGAGTGCGGTTTCTACGTCTAAGCATGCTCATGGGGGGGATCCTCGCCGTCGGATATTTCACCGGCTGTTCCGACAAGGGTGTCAATCCTGTGGACACGATCTCTCCGGTGCCAACGCCGGATGTCTCTTTCATGAACCAGGTCGTCCCATTTTTCGTCAACTACGGTTGCGACGGATGCCACGGGGGAAACGGCGGACTGGATGTTCAATCGGTCGCTCAACTTCTGCGTGGAGGCATTCACGGTCCAGCCATTCTCGCCGGCAAAGCTGATTCCAGCGTCATGGTGAGAAAACTCTCTGCCAACCCTCCGTTTGGCGATCGTATGCCGCGCGGCGGGCCTTACCTTGCAGACTCAACAATTCAAATTCTCAAAACATGGATCAATCAAGGAGCCAAAGACAATTGAGCAACGAATCGCCTCAATCGACGAAAATCCAAGTTCCATCTCTGCTTCCACATCTTGTTCTTCTCATTCTGTTTTCGGGAACGATGTTCGCACAGGATACCACAAAGGGGAAGCCACCCACAGACGTATCGTACTCAAAAGATGTCGCTCCTGTTATCGAAAAGTTCTGTGTGACATGCCATTCAGCGGATGAAGATCATCCGAGTCAGCTTTTTATGGATTCCTACGAGTCACTCATGAACGGGGGAAAACACGGGAAAGCAATCGTGCCCGGGAATTCCAAGGAGAGTCTTCTTTCTCAGAAGATGGGTGAAGATCCGCCGTTTGGAAAGATGATGCCGCCGCCGAGAAAGCCGCGGCCGACGGACGAACAAATTGCCCTCATTCGTGCGTGGATTGACCAGGGTGCGAAGAAGAATTAAGTGCCCTGTCTCTCTGGACGATTGAATGATGCTTTGAGCGGTGCCTTATGAGTATTGATCGAATTTCGACTACGCTGGTTCACAAGGTCAGACCGCCGGTGACTTCGGGCACAACCAAGGCACCGGCGCTTGTTCTCCTTCACGGCCGCGGCGCGAACGAAGACGACCTTCTCGGACTTGCCGATTTCCTTGACCCGCGTTTCTTCATCGTGAGCGCACGGGCGCCCTATCGCTTTGAGGATGGCGCCGGCGGCTACACGTGGTTTGGATTGAAGGAAATTGGGAGCCCGGATCCTCAACAATTTGGCGAATCGTACCGGTTTCTCGTGCAGTTCATTGAAGATGTGAAGACGGGGTACCCCGTTGATCCGGATCGAGTGTTTCTGCTCGGCTTCAGCATGGGAAGTATCATGTCCTACGCCGTCGCTCTGACCAAGCCGGCTCTCGTTCGGGGAATCGTTGCGCACAGCGGGTACATCCCGGAACATGCCTCGCTGCAGTTTTCCTGGACCCAACTTGCATCGCTCTCCGTCTTTGTTGCTCATGGCCTTTTTGATCCGATTATTCCCATACAGAAAGCGCGTCGTACAAGGGAACTGCTTTTGCAGACCGGCGCAGATCTCACGTATAAGGAGTATCCCATTGGTCACACGATCAGCGAAGAAAGTCTTTCGGATCTGTCGCAGTGGCTGGAGAAAAAGCTTGATGTTCCAGCGGATATGAAGTAGATTCTTCACGCACCGCAGACCGTTGAATCCACCTTTTTCCGTGCGATCGTGAAGAAGCCCACGCGTAAGAAAACTTCCACCTCTGCATTCGGCACTTCCGGTCGAAGAAGCCACGATTCCTCTCGGTTCTACAAGAGCCGTTTGTACGATCCCCTTAGTCAAAAGCAGTCTGTTTCCGTCTCCGAAAACTCTATCCCTTCCACGATCCTCGATCGGGTTCTCTGCAAGAGCAGCGAATCGATGCAGGAGTTGTCGGACAATTCCGTTCATTTGATGATCACGTCCCCGCCGTACAATGTTTCCAAGGAATACGATGAAGACCTGACGTTGGGGGAATATCGGGAGCTTCTGCGTCGCGTCCTCCGCGAAACGCACAGAGTCCTGGTGGAAGGTGGCAGGGCGTGTGTGAATGTCGCAAATGTCGGCCGGAAGCCGTACATCCCTTTTCATGCCTTCATCGCGGAGGATATGATTGAGCTCGGGTATTTGATGCGCGGTGAGATTATTTGGAACAAAGGCGGTAGTGCCGGGCCATCGACTGCCTGGGGAAGCTGGAAATCCGCTTCCAATCCGACGCTTCGCGATGTTCACGAGTACATTCTGATTTTCTCGAAGGGGAGTTTTGCGCGCAAGAAAGAAGGGAAGAAGAGCACCATCGAGAGAGACGAATTCCTGGAATTCACCAAGAGCATATGGACATTTTCGTCTGAGTCTGCCCGCCGTATTGGCCATCCGGCGCCGTTTCCTCTGGAACTTCCGCGCCGCCTTATTCAGCTGTACAGCTTCGCAGGGGATGTCGTGCTCGACCCATTTGTGGGAAGCGGCTCAACATGTATCGCCGCACTCGAGTCAAAACGCCACTTTATCGGCTATGAGAAAGACCGCGGCTACGCGAACCTGGCGGAACGACGGATAGAGGCTTCTGCGGACACTCTGAAGACCCGGAAGACGACAAAGGATTGAAAACGGCTGAGATTCGATGTATATTTTCAGAGATGATGATTGAGTTCGCCCCATATCAGTCCAACCGTCGAAATGATACTCTGGTACCTCTTATGAAGACAAAAACTGCGCTGAACGTTGTTCTTGCCGCGCTTCTTTGCGGCGTTTTTTCGTGTTCACAGCCCCAGCATGCGGCCTCCCAGGTCACCACGGCAATCGACTCGCTCAAGGCGCACTACGCGCCTGATCGTCGGGTCGCTGTCTTCGATGTTACGTGCGTTCAACAGGGGAGTGTCGTCATCCTCAGGGGAGAAGTCGACAATCCGAAAGCGAAAGAAGATGTGATGAGTCTGGTTCACAGGAGTCTTGGCGGCCAGACCATCGACAGTCTGAAGGTCTTGCCGGATCTGGAACTCGGCAACAACCGCTTCGGAATTGTTTCCGTCAGCGTCGGCAACGTTCGCACCTCGCCGAGGCATCAAGCTGAGATGTGTACGCAGGCAATGATGGGGATGGTTGTGAAGATTCTGAAAAAACGCGGCGGGTGGTTTTACGTTCAACTGCCGGACAAGTACCTCGGGTGGTTGGAAGAAAGCGCGATGCAGGTGACGACCGAAGCGGGTGTGGAATCGTGGAAGTCCGACACAAAGCTGATTGTCAAGACAATCTTCACGTTTGTGCGTCAGCATCCGAGTTCATCGTCGCAACCGGTGAGTGACGCGGTCGCTGGCGTGCTAATGAAGCAACTGAACGGTACAGGTTCCTGGGTTGCCGTGGAACTCCCTGATGGCCGGAAGGGCTTTATTGAACGATCCTCTGTTGATGAATATGCCCACTGGAAGAAGACGCGCAAGCTCACGCCGGAAAACGTTGAGGCTACAGCGAAATCTCTCATTGGAATTCCTTACCTCTGGGGAGGAACATCACCGAAGGGGATGGACTGCTCCGGTTTTGCCAAGACCGTCTTCAGACTCAACGGATTGGAACTTGCCCGCGATGCCGACCAACAAGCTGACGGTGGAGAGGTGGCAGAAAGCGGTAGTAATTTTGAAAACCTGAAGAAGGGAGATCTGTTGTTCTTCGGTCGAAAGGGGAGTGCAGACCGGCCCGAGCGCATCTCCCACGTAGGAATCTACCTCGGCAAGAAAGCATTCATCCACACGCCCGGCGGGGCCGGTGTACAGATCAACAGTTTTGATGCTTCAGCGCCGAACTACAACGAGTACGAGCTCAGGCGGTTTGTTCGTGCCCGCCGATACATCGGTACACAACCGGTTGCGGAAGTGCCGAAGAATTAGAGAGACAGACGTCGTTGTTGGAACTTGGACGTTCGGCATTGGTCATTCTCCGCGCTGGGCGAGATGAGAAGCACGAGATTCTCCTGGACAATTTCCAACGCCCAACCCCAATACTGAATTCCGAAGTTGTGTCTCACGACAGCTTCTTTACCCCAATGCCTGGCCGGTCCGTCAGCGTCACTTTCCCGTCGATCACTTTTGTCCCGTCAAACACATCGTTGCTGATCAGCAGAGCTCCGTCGAGGTCGGCGTAGTCGACCATCGGAGACAAATGCGATGCGGCCGAAATCGCGCACGACGTTTCCGTCATGCATCCCATCATCAATTTCAATCCGAGAGACCGCGCGAGAATGATCATCTTGTGCGCTTCCCGCATGCCCGTGCACTTCATGAGCTTGATGTTGATCCCTGAATACACTCCAACCGCCTTCTTGACATCCGAGAGACGTTGCACTCCCTCATCGCCGAAGATGGGCAACGGACTGTGTTGCGTCAGCCAGGCGAGGTCGTCGACCTGTTCCTTCGGCATCGGCTGCTCGATGAAGACCACGCCCTTCTCCTTCAGCCAGTACGCCATATCAAGGGCAAATTGTCTGTCCTTCCAACCCTGATTGACATCGGTCGTGATGGGTGTGTTGGTGACGGACCGGATCGTCTCGATAATCATCTTGTCGGTATCGCGGCCAAGTTTCACTTTCAGGATTTTGAATTCGGCTGCTTCCTTTGTCTTTTGACGGACGACCGCCTCTGTATCGATGCCGATGGTGAAGGAGGTGTAGGGAGTGGCGGACTTTTTGAATCCCCAGATGTTGTACCATGGTTGTCCCATCAATCGCCCGATCAAATCGTGAAAAGCGATATCCACCGAAGCCTTCGCTGCCGGATTCCCGGGAGCGATGGCGTCAATGTCCGCGAGGATCGTCTCAAGTTCGAACGGATTTTCATACTTGCTCAGATCGACTTTTGCGAGAAACGTTGTCGCAGTCTCGTGCGATTCTCCGAGGTAGGGAGGCATCGAAGCCTCACCGTAGCCCACGACCCCGTTGTACTCAATCTCTGTCAGGACAACCGGTGTCGTGCTGCGTGAACTGTTCGCGAGAGTGAAAACGTGCTTGAGCTCGAGCGTGTAGGGGCGAAAGCGAAGTTTCATATGGGCATTCTTTTGCTGTGGTGCAATCAAGTTCTCCGCATGTAAACCGGTGAATCCGCCTGCGAGGGATGCCCCGGCAAGAAGGGATGATGCTTTGAGAAACTCCCGACGATCGTGGGTCATGGAAACTCCTTATCATGAAGTGATTGAGAGCCGTCACAAGGTATGGAAAAGGGGACTCATTTTCAAAGCACTGGGGTCGTTGTCTTTGGAACGGGGGGGGGAACGAATTCTGCGACAGATTTGCTTTCAATGGGGGCAGTTTGTACCTTGTTTTAGAATGCATCTTGATCATGGTGAGAGATGAAAGAAAAGAAGAAACAGATCCTTGTCGTTGATGACGAACCCTCCTGGCTCAAGAGCATGGCGATCATGCTTCGGAAGGAAGGGTACCAGGTCAAGGAAGCGCAGAGTGCAGCTGAGGCGCTCACGCTCCTCATCAAATATCGGCCCGACCTCATCGTCAGCGATTTGACTATGCCGGATATGAATGGTTTCGATCTGCTGGACAGGATTAAGAAGCAGCCTACAATTTCGGGGACACCCGTGGTCTTCCTTTCAGCGATTGATGATTTCTACGCAAAGAAAGTTGCCCGCGAGCTCGGCGCCAAAGCTTGTCTCCCCAAGCCCTACGACAAGAACGACATGGTGTCGATCCTCAAGCAGTACCTCCCGCGTTAACCACATCCCGCGATTGCTCGAACTACGTTGACTTGCTATTGATGCACCGTGTTGCTACTTTTTCGGTGTTCATTTTGACCCCCAACGATGAAACTCTCAAAACTCTTGAAATTCCGTACCTCCCTGGGCCCTGTTGAGCAAGCACAGGTCGTGGCTTCCGTTGTCGTGGTTGTGTCGTTGGCAACCATCGTCAGCATTCGCGTCTTCACGTACGGGAACAGGCTGGACTGGCTGCTGTTCGGTAGCGTGACCAGCGTTGGTGTCCTGGGTTTCATCAACGTCTTCTTCACGCTGAAATACGGCCGGCAGCTTGAAGAGCAGAAACGCGAACTGATGGCGCTCAATACCATCGCAGAAGCGGTCAATCGCTCTGTCGGCATGAAGATCCTCCTTCGGGAGTCGATCCGCGAAGTTCGCCGGCTGCTCGATGTGGACTACGGCTGGATTTATCATCTGGAAAGTGGAAAACTCATCCTGCGTGCTGCGGAAGGGGCAGAACCGCCTCCTTTCACGATCATCGAGCCGAACACAGAGATGGAGAACGAAGATATTCAATGGGTGCGTTTGCCGCGATCGAAGCTGAAGCCGCGCCGATGGGAAACAAAGGAAGAGTGGAACTACGGCGGATTCGGTTCGTGGGCCTCCGTTCCCATTATCATGAAGGACAAGTTCGCGGGAGCCATTGTCGTCGCGAGCATCGAACGCAAGGCGATCTTGCCGAAACAATTGAACCTGATGGGAGCTTTCTCCAATCAGATCGGTGTCGCTCTGGAAAATGCAACGCTGTTTGAACAGCTCCGAAAATCCGAAGAACGCTACATGGATCTCTTCGAACATTCGCCCGATATGTATCATATCGTCAATCGCGAGGGAATTATTATCAGCTGCAATCAGACGGAAGCAGAGCGCCTTGGCTATCGCAAGGACGAACTCGTCGGTCATACGCTGCTGACGTTCTATCCCCCCGAGAGCCATGCCGCTGTTCAGAGCCTCATCGCCGATGTGTTCGAGAATAATCGCGAGGTATCCGGTCACGAACAACAAGTGGTGACAAAAGCCGGCGAGATCGTCGACGTCAGTGTTAGCACGTCCATCGTCTTCGACGAATCGCGAAAGCCCGCTTTCATTCGTATCGTAACGCGCGATATCACGGAGAAGAAGAAACTCGAATCAAAAATCTTTCACGCTCAGCGCATCGACAGTATCGGAAACCTCGCCGGTGGCATCGCTCATGATTTCAACAATATTCTCACTTCCATTCTCGGTTCGACCGCCATCATGAAGAGGAAGATGAGGAAGAACAATCAATGGTTCCATTTCGCCGATATCATCGAGACCGCTGCAAAGCGCGGAGCGGGCTTGACGCGCCAATTGCTGACGTTTGCCCGGAAGAGTACTCCGCAGTTTCGGCCTATCATTGTGAACGATATCATCGAGGAGACGCTCGGTCTGTTTGAGCGAAGTACGGATAAAAGTATTGCCATCAAGAAAGAATTGACCAACGATCTTGCCATCATCAAAGGAGACGACGGTCAACTCCAGCAGGCCATTCTCAATCTCCTGATCAATGCGCGTGATGCCATGCCCAACGGAGGGACCATCACCATCCGCAGTCAGGCTCTGAACCCCGATGTCCGCGCGGCCAGCGTCTTCGGCGAGGCCAAGGCCGGCGAATTTGCTTCGGTCGCTATCCGCGATGCGGGGGCCGGCATGTCCCAAGCCGTTCAGCAGAGGATCTTTGAACCTTTTTTCACGACGAAGGACAAGGGAACGGGGCTGGGGCTTTCTGTAGTCTACGGTGTTGTCAACTCGCACGGAGGTTTTATCACGGTGCAAAGCGATGTCGGCAAGGGGTCGCAGTTTACGATGTTCTTCCCCTTGGTTGCCGACAGAGAGAAATTCCAACGGAGTTTGAAGGAACAGCGGTTGAGACATGGAACCGAGCGCGTTCTGGTAGTTGATGACGAGGAGCACGTTCGCGAGATGATCTGCCGGATGCTGGACAATCTTGGCTATCAAGTGGAATTTGTGGAGAGCGGCCAGGAAGCGCTTGATCTCGTGAACAAGAAGGAACTGTTCGACCTGGTCATTCTGGACATGAACATGCCGACGATGAGCGGAAAAGAAACCTTCTTCAAGTTGAAAGAAATCAAACCCGACCTGAAAGTTGTCATTTCGACCGGTTACAGCAATGCCAGCCTGGAACCAACCCCCTTGAATGATCTTGTCGACGGGTTTCTCCAGAAACCATATCAGATGGAAGAATTATCGAAAGTGTTGCGTGATGTGTTCGACGAAAAGGAGGATTAGTCGTCGCTCGCTTTCCTCGCTGCGTCTCCTTCGTAATCGTTGCAAATCGGTGAAATAATCGGTACCATTTTTCGACAAAACTCAACCTTCCTTACATCCTCAACCCAAAGCAGCACAGTATGAGTCTCGAGTCATTTGGTGAAGAACTACGGAGGCATCGCGAGCAGAAGCAGATGTCACTCTCCGCGATCTCTGAGGCAACACGCATCAGCGAAAAAATGCTTGAAGCGATGGAGACCGGAAAGTTCTCCGTTCTTCCTCAGACGTACATCCGAGCGTTTCTCCGTGCCTATTCCCGTGTACTTGAGCTCAATCCGGAAGAGATTCTCAAACGCTATGACGCTGTGAATCAGGAAATCCGTGTTGCAGCGGAAGAGTGGATGAATCGATCCAAGTCGCCTGCACCTTCGCCGGAACGGCCCAAGCCAACAGCGAACTCATCATCGAGCTCTGCATTGCTGAGACCCGCTTTGATTTTGATCTTCATGGTGGCTGCGATTGGAGGAGTTATCTATCTCTCGACGAGGGGCTCGTCGGTCCCTGCCCAGGATCCCATGTCAAAGGTCCCCTTCGACAAAGCTGTACACGAGACTGAAGCTGCTGTTGTTCCAGCTGATTCGACACCATCGCCCGCGCCGGTACTACGTACGGTCGCAGACAGCCTTCGCCTTGAAGTCACCACGATGGACTCTCTGTGGATTTCCGTGACCATCGACAATGTGCGGAAAGGGCAATATCTCTTCCCTCCCCGGCGGACGCATACATGGGCGGCCAAAGAACAGTTCATCATCTCTATGGGGAATGCCGGTGTCGCGACTTTCCGCCTGAATGGGAATGATCTCGGTGCCCTCGGGAAACGCGGCGCCGTGGCACGCAACGTCGTGATTACCCAATCCGGAGTACAGCAAACGCAATAATCTCTTTTTCGAAATGTATGGCCGTGAGTGCGAGCATCCTCAAGCGTATCGAGAGTCTCCGCGCCCAGTTGCGGGAGCATGATTACCGTTACTATGTACTGGCCCAGCCGACGATCTCCGATCAGGAATACGATCGCCTGATGCGTGAGCTTCTTGATCTCGAAGAGGCGCATCCTGCAACGATATCACCGGATTCCCCAAGCCAACGGGTTGGAGGTCAGCCTACAAAAGAATTTCAAACCATCACGCACGCAGCCCCCATGCTCAGCCTCTCGAACACATACAATGAGGATGAGGTGCGGGACTTCGATCGCCGTGTACGGTCGGTTTTGGGCCAGGAGCAGTTCCGATATGTCTCCGAGCTAAAGTTCGATGGAGTTGCCGTGAGCCTCCTGTTCAAGGACGGTCTCTTTGTTCGCGGGGCAACGCGTGGCGACGGGACGCAGGGAGACGACATTACGCAGAATCTCAGGACCGTTCGTTCGATTCCCCTCCGGGTTATGGGAAAGAAAAAAGGGTTGGAAGAATTCGAAGTTCGCGGTGAAATCTACATGAGGCGTGAAGACTTTCGTCGGATGAACACGGATCGCGAACATGCCGGCGAGAAGTTGTTCATCAATCCGCGGAATTCGGCAGCCGGGACGCTCAAGCTTCAGGACCCCAAGATCGTTTCCGGAAGGCCTTTGAATTTTGTTGCATACTATCTTCGGTCCTCCGCACGTGGACTTGTTGGCCACTACGAGAATCTCAAAATTCTCCGCGATCTGGGTTTTCCGGTCAGTGAGCATTCGAAGGTGTGCAAGAATGTCGAATCGGTCATCGAGTATTGGAAAAACTGGGAAAACCGACGCGACTCTCTTCCCTATGACATCGATGGTGTTGTGGTGAAGGTCGATTCTCTCGCTCAGCAGACTCAACTGGGTATGATAGCAAAGAGCCCCCGGTGGGCCATTGCTTTCAAGTTCGCAGCAAGGCAAGAAACGACGATCCTTCGCGAAATCAAGCTTCAGGTTGGGAGGATCGGGACGATTACGCCGGTGGCAGAGTTGGACCCCGTGTTTGTGGGGGGGTCGACGGTCTCCCGAGCAACACTGCACAATGAAGACTATATCAAAGAGCTGGATATTCGCCCTGGAGACACGGTCGTTGTGGAAAAAGGGGGAGATGTGATCCCCAAAGTGAGCTCTGTGGTGAAGGAAAAACGTCCTTCCGGAACCAGGCCGTTCACCATGCCGAACAAGTGCCCCGAATGCGGGTCAAGGATTTCGCGTCCCGAGGAAGAGGCAAACTCCTACTGCGAAAACAGTGAATGTCCGGCACAGATTCGGGCAAGGATTGAACACTTTGCTCATCGCGGGGCGATGGACATCGAAGGTCTCGGAGAAGCTGTGGTCGATCAGCTTGTGAGCCAGGGATTTGTTCACAACTATGCTGACCTCTACGAACTTCATAAACGGAAAAGCGAACTTGTGAATCTGGAACGCTGGGGCGAAAAGAGCGTCGATAATCTTCTTGCCGCAATCGAAGCCAGCAAACGGCGACCGTTCAATCGAGTATTGTTCGCTCTCGGCATTCGTCATGTCGGGGCAAGTGTTGCACAACTTCTGGTCAATCACTTCCGCACGATGGATGCGCTGATGAGCGCGTCGCACGACGATCTTCAGACTGTTCAGGGAGTGGGCCCGCAGATTGCTGACAGTGTGCAGAGGTTTCTCGAAGATCGCCACAATTCCAAAATTGTCGACAAACTTAGGAAAGCAGGACTACGGTTTGAAGAGAAGCTGCCTCGTGTCGTCAAGCAGTCTCCGTTCTCAGGAAAGACCGTTGTCCTGACCGGCACACTCACAGCGTTTGGCCGGGAAGAGGCCAAGCAAAAGATCGAAGAGCTTGGAGGTCATGTCTCCTCCAGTGTGAGCGGTAAGACAGACGTTGTGGTTGTTGGCGCCGACGCCGGATCCAAGCTGGAGAAGGCCAAGAAGCTTGGCGTGCGAATCGTTGACGAGGATGAATTCTCCAGGCTCATTCGATCTTCCGGATCGCGATGAGAAACCGACGAAAGAACAGAAGAGAACTCCATGTTTGAACATACCCGTTTGCGTGTCGGAACTTCCTATGCGCAGTTTCACTTTCGGTCGACGCGAGAACCTGTCGTCCGTTTTACGGAAGCGATTTCTGTTGCGAAACAGCCGATTGTCTTTCTTCCGGAGATTCCGGAAGAAGCATCTGCCGTTGACATGGTGCTGAAGTTTTTTGTGCAGCGGTTTCACACAAGCAAGGTAACGTTAGTGGCGCGAAAGGAGATTTTGTCCAGACTACCCGACCACCGTTCCTTCCCGCTTGTCACGTTCAGTGCTGAGGAGCTCAACGTGTGGTACCTCCCGAAGTCGGATTTGCTTCGAAAGGTGAAAAAGAGTACATTCGACGTAGCATTTGACCTGAATATTCGCGTTGCGTTGCCGAGTTCGTTTCTTTGTCGCGCGTCGCAAGCCCCGTTGCGAATAGGATTTGTGAAACCGAACGCAGACTGTTTCTACAATTTCCAGGTTCAAACCGGACCGTCAAACAATTGTGTCCAAGTATACTCACAGCTGTTGAAGTGCATCGAAATGTTTTAGACGTTCGAATCAGCACGACGAACAACGATCCGTCAGCGCACAATGGCAAGAGGAGGACGCCATGCAATATGAAGTGAAGAAAAACGGTGAAGCGACGATTCTCAAAGTGAAGGAGCGGAAACTTGACGCGAGCGTCTCACCGGAATTGAAGGGGGAGTTCCTCGTCCTGTGCAACGGGCAAACGAAGAATCTGGTCATTGATCTGAGTGAGGTGGAATTCTGCGACAGCAGTGGCCTCAGTGCGCTCCTGATTGCTGAACGGAAGATGAGAGAAAACGGAGGAGTCGTGAAGCTGGCCGGACTCCAGAAAAAAGTTCTTGCATTGATTCGCATTTCCCGCCTGGATCGTGCCTTCCGCATCCATGATACGGTTGCGAAGGCGCTGAAGTCGTAGACGCAGCAGCCTGAGTTGTCTGCCGCACCGGCAGTTGAGTGTAACCCACGAATTCATAACCCTTCCGCAGGAGTCCCTGTTGGGTTTCCACACCATCGATTACGTCATTCTCGTCGTGTACCTCATCGGCATTGCCGTTCTGGGTATTCTGCGCGGCGGAAAACAGACATCGACGCGCGATTATTTTCTCGGCCGCGATGAAATCCCCTGGTGGGTTGTCTGCTTCTCTATCGTCGCTGCCGAAACGAGTACTCTCACATTCATCAGCATCCCCGGTCTCGCGTATCTCACGAACATGAGTTTCCTCCAGGTGACGGTGGGCTACCTCATCGGCCGAATTGTCATCAGCTTCGTCTTCCTGCCGGCGTACTACAAAGGCGAGCTTTCAACCGCCTATGCGTTCCTTGAACGGCGATTTGGAATGAAAACGAGGAGCTTTGCGTCCCTTGTCTTTCTTTTCACGAGACTGGCAGCAGAGGGCGTACGCCTGTTTGCCTCCGCCATTCCCCTGAAATTCATTCTCGACATCAACTATCCGACGGCGATTCTTATCATCGCCGCCATCGCTCTGCTCTATACGTACATCGGCGGGGTTCGCGGGATCCTGTGGGTGGACGCGTTGCAGATGGTGATCTATCTTGGCGGTGCAACTCTCTCGGCGATCTTGCTCATTACAACCGCTGACGGGGGATGGGCAGGCATCACCCAGAGGGCGTTTGAAGCCGGTAAATTCCAGATCATCAACCTGGGTTTCGACAGTAGTTTCTGGTCTTCCCCGTACACACTTTTGGGCGGACTCATCGGAGGTGCGTTCCTCTCTATGGCGTCGCACGGGACCGACCACCTCATCGTCCAACGAGTGTTGACGACAAAGTCGCTCGCCGCAAGCCGAAAGGCGATGATCGGCAGCGGCATCATCATCATCTTTCAGTTTGCCCTCTTCCTGATCGTCGGTCTCCTCCTGTATGGTTACTACAACGGAGCTACGATCGCGCAGCTGGGCCTGCTCCGGGCTGACGAGATATTCCCAAGATTCATTACACAGGGGCTCCCCTCCGGCGTCGCAGGGTTTGTCATCGCAGGTCTCACTGCTGTCGCACTCTCAACGCTGGCGGGTTCCATGACCTCCATGGCGTCGTCGACAGTGATGGATCTCTACAAGCCTTACTTCGGCAAGAATGTTACGCCTCAGCGTGAACTGTTCCTGTCACGACTTGTCACCGTGGGATGGTCATTCGCACTCGTGGGCTCCGCTTTGTTCTTCATGAACACGACGCAAACGGTGGTGGAGCTTGCATTGAGCATTGCATCGTTTACGTACGGAGGTCTTCTGGGAACATTCCTTCTGGGCGTGCTCTTCAAGAAGCCGACCCAGGAAGATGCGTTGGCCGGCTTTGTAGCAGGGATCTTCATCATGATTACCGTCATTGCTCTCAAGCTCGTGGCCTGGACATGGTTCACGGTGATCGGAGTTTCCGCGACATTGATTGTCGGCAATGTTCTGAGCATGTTGAGCAAGCGCACAAGCACCGAGCGCCTGTGACGTTGAACAAGATCGTAGCTACACCATGAAAAAGAAACGCGTCATCGCCGTGCCCGTGAAGGAGAAAGAGGATCTCAAACTCGACAGTGAGATCCGGCAGTACTTCAATTTCCTTCGCCTCGACAAAGGCTCCTCGCAGCACACGCTCCACTCCTATCAGTTCGACCTCGCGAAGTATCGCGCCTTTCTTGTCAACCAGAATATCATCGCCTCCAAAAAGGTCACAGAGGAACATCTCAGCGGGTTCTTGAAGGACCTTGTTCAGAAACGCCTTTCACCACGAAGCGTGGCGCGGATCCTCTCTGCTGTGCGTGGATTCCATAGGTTTCTGGTAGGAGAAGGACTGGGCGATAATGATCCCACAGAGAATATCGATACTCCTAAACGGTCGAAGACTCTCCCGGGTGTACTTTCGGTAGCTGAGGTAGACGCAATTTTGAAGCAGCCGGACACGCGAAAGCCCCTCGGAGTTCGCGACCGCGCAATGCTGGAGGTTCTCTACGCAACCGGAGTGCGGGTTTCTGAGCTCACGAATCTCAAACAGTCAAATTTGATGTTCGATTCGGAGTTGATTCTGGTCTTTGGCAAAGGCTCAAAGGAGCGTCTTGTACCGATTGGTCCATCGGCAATCGATTGGGTGACAACGTATCAGCGGGAAGTGAGGATTCAGCTTGCAAAGGCGGGACGTTCGCAGGATGTAGTGTTTCTCAACTTTCGGGGGGGAAAACTCTCACGCGCGGCAATACGGGATATGGTCGTGAAGTACGCCCGCGCGGCAGGGATCAAGAAGGAGATTCATCCTCATACATTTCGGCACTCGTTTGCCACTCATCTTCTGGAAGGGGGCGCTGATCTTCGTGCCGTCCAGGAAATGCTCGGTCATGTCGATATAGCCACGACACAAATCTACACCCACATCGACCGCGAATACCTCAAAGAAGCACATCGGACATTCCATCCTCGGGCCTGACGTCTATATTCGACGCGCCCTCCTGCAAAGTCCATTTCGTTCACTTGATTCTCAATGATCATCCGTCCTCTCGCGGATCCCCGGAGAATCACTCTGAGTGAGCGTATTCTCTCTACAAAGGTCGTGCCAAACAAATCGGCTTGAATTTCGTGAGATTTTTCGGTAAGTAGTTCTATCCGTCACGGTTTGCCTTCGTGGAGTCATCCTTGGCGGGAATTTCACTGGAAGCGTATCGTTCGAGCAAGAGAGCTTGTTCCTGTTGTCTGTCCTGAATTGAGATAATTGTTTTATGAATCGTAGAATACTCGCCTTGGCGGAAGGCAGGTTCAGTCCGCTGAAGTCCAAGACGGCAAACGGCGCGATTGCGTATCTCACGAGTGAAGTCATAGGGGTCGTTGACAGCACCAAAGCCGGCATGACGTCCCAACAGGTGCTTGGCTATGGCGGCGACATTCCAGTTCTCCGCAATCTGGAAGAAGGTCTTCGTCTCCAACCGACGCACATGCTGATCGGCATCGCACCTCCCGGAGGGCGCTTGCCGGAGATATGGCGGGACCTCATTCGCGAGTCGATCAAAGCCCGACTCCACATTCTCAGCGGGCTCCACACGATTCTCTCCGACGACGCTGAGTTCACAACGCTGGCAAGGGAATACAATGTCAGCATCACAGATTACAGAAAGATTGCTCCCGAATCTGAGGTAGTGGCAAAGGGCACGTGGCGAAATCGGAGAGCCAACGTCATCCTCACTGTCGGTACAGACTGCAACATCGGGAAAATGACGACGATTCTGGAGATTCAAAAGGACCTTGTGCAGCGCGGGGTGAAATCGGATTTCGTTGCCACCGGTCAAACGGGAATGATGATCAGGGGCAGGGGAGTCGCTGTCGATTCACTCATCGGCGACTACATCGCAGGAGCAATAGAATTGGAAATCGACCGTTCTGTGGCGGAAGGCTATGAGTACATCCTTGTCGAAGGACAGGGTGCCCTGACGCATATGGGGTATTCGAGCGTCACGCTGGGGCTTCTTCACGGAACAATGCCGGATGCCATGATCCTTTGTCATCAACCAACCCGATTGAAAGATGACTACGGTTTGGTTCTGCCCGGATTGAAAAGCATTATCGATCTTCACGAAGGGATTGTCAGGTTTTTCCGTGAAACAAAAGTCATCGCTATCGGACTGAACTCTGTGGGCCTCTCTGATGAGGAGTCACAGGCGGCGGCAGAGCGTATCACCCAAGAAACCGGTCTGCCCACCGTCGATGCGTTTCGATTCAGTCCTCAGAAGCTGACTGACGCGCTCATTGGGTATTTTTCGACAAAAGGTCATTGATCGAAGGAAGGAATACTGTGGAAGGATTTCGTTACCAAGACAACGAACTGTACTGCGAGGATGTCGCGCTGCATGAGCTTCCGGAAGAATTCGGAACGCCGCTCTACGTGTACAGCAAGAACCAAATTATCCAAAACTATCGCGCGATCGAAGAACCCCTCAAAGACCTCGATCACGTCGTCTGCTATGCGTTGAAGGCGAACGCCAATCCGGCGATCCTCAAGATTCTCGCACAGGAAGGAGCCGGTGCTGACGTGGTTTCGGGCGGCGAGCTGTACCTTGCGCTCAAAGCCGGTTTTCCGCCGTCCAGGATCACGTTTGCCGGAGTCGGGAAGAGGGACGATGAAATAGAATACGCGCTGAAGAGCAACATCTTCACGATCAATGCGGAGTCAGCGCAGGAACTTCAGGTCATATCGCGTGTCGCTCTTCGCCTCGGTGTGAAAGCGCGGGTCACCTTGCGTATCAACCCCGATATTGATGCCCAGAGCCATCCGTATATTACCACTGGCTTGAAGCAGAACAAGTTCGGCATACCTGCCGAAGAAGCAGTAGGCGTTTTCAAGTTTGCCGCAACGATGCAGAACCTTGAAACCGTTGGAGTGCATGCCCACATCGGCTCCCAGATTACGAAAATCGAACCCTTCGTGGAAGCAGCCAATTTCCTTACTCGCTTCGTCACATCCCTGCGGGAAGCCGGAATGCCGATCAATCACATTGACTTTGGAGGCGGATTTGCGGTGCAGTATCTGAATGTCTTGACTCACGAAGCCCTGCCTGTTGAGCCGGACAACGCCGTTGTTCCACCTCTACGTCAATACATGGAAGCGCTTGTTCCCGTGCTGCGTGAATCAGGTTGCTCAGTCTGGTTTGAGCCCGGGCGGTCTATCGTGGCAAATGCAGGAGTCCTGCTGACAAAGGTCCTCTACACCAAGGAAAATGGGGCGAAGAAGTTCGTCATCGTCGATGCCGGGATGAACGACCTGATTCGACCGAGCCTTTACGGCGCTTACCACCAAATCGTGCCGCTGAAGCTGCAGACATACGAGCACGAACATGCTGATGTGGTTGGACCGATCTGTGAAACGGGAGATTTCCTCGCCCGCGATCGCGTCCTCCCGAAATCAAAGCGGGATGATTATCTGGCTGTGATGACGACCGGCGCGTACGGGTTTTCCCTTGCTTCCAATTACAATGCCCGGCCAAAGCCGGCAGAGATCCTGGTGAACGGAGATCGTGTGCGTGTCATCCGGGAACGGCAAACAATAGATCAGCTCTAGAACAAGATAAGCGAAAAGGACGATGAAGCGCTACAATGTGGCAGTCGTAGGAGCAACCGGCCTGGTCGGACGGACCATGATGCGGGTGCTGGAAGAACGGAACTTTCCGGTGGACCAGTTGTTGCCGCTGGCTTCGGAGCGGTCCGTGGGAAAGGAAGTCTTGTTCCACGGAAAGAAGATCCCTGTCCGGAAGCTCGAGGCTGACAGCTTCAACAATATTCAGATTGCACTGTTCTCGGCGGGCGCGAGTGTCAGCAAAGAGTTTGCGCCTCATGCGGTCGAAGCCGGGACGGTCGTCATCGACAATAGCAGCGCGTTTCGGATGGACGCCAACGTTCCGCTCGTAGTCCCTGAAGTGAATCGCGCGCAGGTCTTCGCTCATCACGGCATCATCGCCAACCCGAACTGCTCCACCATTCAAATGGTTGTCGTGCTCAAACCGCTTCATGACCGGTTCAGAATCAAGAGAGTCGTGGTGTCGACCTATCAGTCGGTGACCGGAGCCGGCCAGCGGGCAGTGAGCCAGCTCGAAGATGAACTTGCCAAACGGCCGCTCAGAGAAAAGAAGTTTCCTCATCCGATCGCGTTCAACTGTCTTCCTCACATCGATGTGTTCTTCGATGACGGCTATACGAAGGAAGAGGTGAAGATGAAACAGGAGACCGTGAAGATTCTGGGTGAAATGATCGCAGTCACGGCTACGACGGTGCGCGTCCCTGTGATGGGGGGACACAGTGAATCTGTGAACATCGAGTTCGAGAAGTCATGCAGCGTGAAAGAGGTGCGTGACATCCTGAAATCTGCCCCCGGAGTTGTGGTGCAGGACGATCCCGCCAACAACGTCTATCCCATGCCGATCAATGCCTTTGACAAAGATGATGTCTTTGTGGGGAGGATTCGGATGGATGAGACCATTCCTCATGGGATCAATCTCTGGATCGTTTCGGACAATATCCGAAAAGGTGCGGCGACAAATGCCGTGCAGATTGCCGAAGCGTTGATTGCGAACTCGTGAATGTTGGAGAGGAAACGTGATGATGGAACGATACAGAACCGTTGTGCTGATTCTCGTCTTTGTCCTGGTTACTCTCGCCGGATGCGGCCGTCAGGAAAAAAGTGAGAGCAAACCCACAAAGTATCATCATCTCAGGGGGCAGATTGTTGCTCTCGATCCAGCCTCAAGCCTCATCACCATATCCCACGAAAAAATCCCGAACTTCATGGAAGCAATGACGATGTCGTTTAGCATCAAAGACAGCGCCTTGTTCCGTGGTGTTGAGGTGGGGGATTCTGTCCGCGGTGTCGTTGCAGTCCAGCGTCCCGAGATATGGCTCGACAGTCTTACGGTCTTCTGGAAAATGCCGTCATCGGGACCATCGCTCTAGAACTCGCAACTTTCTTGATTCATCCACGACATTCGATTGAGCTCTGGAGAAACGTGTGAAGCTTGACTTCCGTCAAAGGATAAAGGAAGGTCCCATTCTGTGCGATGGGGCCATGGGGACTTTGCTGGACATGTATGGGTCCGGCGAACGTCCGCATGAGATTCAAAACGTCAAGCATCCGGAACTTGTTGCCCGCATCCATCAGGAATATATCGATGCCGGTGCCGAGATCATCGAGACCAACACTTTTTCCGCCAACCGGTTTCGCCTTTCTCAGTTTCATCTCGAGGATCGCTTGAAAGAGATCAATCGGGCGGGAGTCGAAATCGCCCGCCGGGTCGCGGGTGACCGCGTGTACGTTGCTGGATCGGTGGGGCCGACGGGAAAACTTCTGGAGCCAATCGGAAAAATCAGGCTTTCCGCCGCCCGCGATTCCTTCAAAGAACAAATCGAAGTTCTCCTGGCTGCCGGTATCGACCTTCTCATCCTGGAAACGTTCGTCAGTCTTCATGAGCTCGATGAAGCCATTGACGCCGCGAAGGAACTCACATCGATACCGATCGTCGCTCAAAAAGCATTTGCCGAAGACGGTTCCATCCTTTCTGGATCTTTTCCTCTCGAAGTTGTCGAACATTTGTTGAGCAAAGGTGTCGACGTTGTCGGTGCAAACTGCACAGTGGGACCGCAACGGATGTTCAGCATTATCCGGGCGATGTACAAGGATGGGGTAATCCTCTCTGCCCAGCCGGCGGCAGGAATCCCGACGTTCCAGGATGGCCGATCCGTCTATCACACGACACCGGAGTATTTGGCGACATACGCGCGAGAACTTCTACAATCAGGAGTAACGCTGATAGGTGCTTGTTGCGGATCGACACCTGCACACATCAAAGCGATGCGCAAGGCTCTTGATGAAATGGCAGGAAGTCTTCCGTCAGTTGCCGTTCCTCCCGAGGTCTCCTCTAAGACAAGAACGATTGTCGAATCCGGTGCGCCCGCACCATCGGACGCAGAAGGAAACCGTTCCGAGTTTGCCCGAAACCTCGGCAAGAAATTCCTCGTCACGGCGGAACTTGACGTCCCGCGTGGTCTCGATATGTCATCAGTCATCGAGGGAGCGCGTTATCTTCACCGGGCTGGAGTGGATGCCATCAACATCACGGATGGTGCCCGTGCCCGTCTCCGGATGAACTCCATTGCTCTTTCCCATCTGATGCAACGTGATGTCGGTATTGAGGCGATGACGCACCTGACAACGCGCGACCGGAACATGATCGGGCTGCAGTCGGAGTTGCTTGGCGCCCACCTGCTCGGTGTACGGAATATTCTCTGCATCACAGGCGATCCGACGAATGTTGGAGACTATCCTCAAGCGACATCCGTGCACGACATTGATTCGATCGGATTGATTCGCGCGGTGAAAGCCATGAACAAGGGGCTCGATCTCATGGGGAACAGTCTTGAGCAGAGAACGTCGTTTCTCATCGCGTGCGCGGCAAATCCCATGGCTGAAGATATGGATCGCGAAATCGCCCGACTCGCGCGAAAAATCGAAGCAGGAGCAGATGTCGTCTTCACTCAGCCGATTTATGAGATGCGTACCCTCGAGCTGCTTGCGAAGCGTGCTGAGCAGTGGCACGTTCCGATCATATTGGGAATACTACCGCTCCGGAGTTACCGGCATGCCGAGTTTCTCCATAACGAAATTCCCGGCATGGCGATCCCGGAAAACATCCGAGAGTCGCTCCGTTCCGCCGGGAACAAAGCGCCAGCGCTGGGAGTTCAGATCACGAAGGATTTTCTCCGCACGGCAAAGCATCTTGTCTCCGGTGCGTACCTCATGCCCCCCTTCAAGAAATACGACGTCGTCCCCCAAATCCTCGAAGCCCTTGAGTGAAGTGTTAGGAGTTTGTATGCCGAGCAGACACAAGGATATCCTCGCAGGGGTTCTCCGGTGTTTCTGCAATCATTCCTTTGAACAAAACTTCCCGCGTATTCACGAATCTAACAATAGATCCCCGGGATTGTTCCCATTCTCAAGAATGATTTGCGTGAATTCCTTTGTTCCCGCAGAGATTCTGTTGGCATCGATATTGCCGTGTGATGCTTTGTGAGCACCGTGGATTTCCATGGAAGTGTTGACGAAAAAGGGGCGCACGCGGGATATTGTGCAATTCGTGCTGGCAGGATAGTAGCATCAGATAAACTTCAAAATCTCTGGTCGGGAAGCAATTCTGTAGCAATAGCGGTGAATCCGCTTCAACGTTTGCAGTACCATCTCCTCGCAACTCTCTGTCCGTCAAGCTCGGCCTCGTCTTACCCTTTGTACTATTTCGTTCTTCCTCTTGTTGGCGCGAGAGTACGGCGACACCGTATATCGAGAGATAAATAGAAATGGACCAGACATTCATAGACAATCGGACTTTCGACCGAGTTGATTTCAGGGAACACCCTCTGCAAAAGGGTGAGTACGACAAATGCAGCTTTGACAGCTGCGACCTTTCGAGTGTTGACCTTTCTGAAATGAAGTTTGTTGGGTGCCGGTTTGTTCACTGCAACTTGAGTTTAGCCAAATTGTCAAAGACTGCATTACGAGGTATTATATTCAAGGACTGCAAAATGGTGGGGCTTCATTTTGACACCTGCAATGAGTTTGGGCTGTCGTTCAGTTTTGAGAATTGTTTCCTCATGCATTCGACATTCTATCGGACAAAAATCAAAAAGACAACCTTCAAGAACTCGCAGCTCCATGAAGTAGATTTCACCGAATGTGATCTCACAGGTTCAATGTTTGATCATTGCGATCTGGAAAGAGCCATGTTTCAAAACACGGTCATTGAGAAAGTCGACTTTCGGACTTCGTACAATTATTCGATTGACCCCCAAGTGAACAGAATAAGGAAAGCCGTATTTTCGATACCTGAGATCGTTGGGCTCCTGGACAAATACGACATTACGATTGACAAGGCGGGTTGACTTGCAACCTGAATTGAGATCCTGACGGAAAGAACTTCCTGGGAAACGAACGAAACCAGTACAATGAACGCCGGCGTTTAACAAACAACGGAAGGGACTGATGTCTACTGAACCAAAGAAATCAACCTCGCATCCGAGCGATGATAACCGCTTCAAACTGCTGGATCGTGCAATCACCAAGCATCAATCCAGCGGCGATGCCCTCATAGAGATTCTTCATGTCGCCCACTTGAGGGTTGATTCATTGGCGCGAGCTTACGGATCGCACATCCTTACGCCCCAAGCTCTTCTCGATGCATCGTATCAGCTTTATGGCTGCCATCCGGAGCGAGCAGATCATGTGGAAATTCCTGCCAGCGACTTTTCGTTTTGGAAAACCATCTCCCCCCGGGATCCGCGCTCATGTTGAACAGATCGTGCGAGAGTTTCCTCAGATAGCGGATTCAGTGATCGCATGCTGGAAGACCTCACGCCCAATATAAGCCCCCTTTGTCCTTTTTTGCCAATCGATCCCTGTATGCCGGGACCAAGCGTCTGATTCTGCATTCCTCTTCAATCTGTCATTTCCTCGACCGAATTCGACAATATTCTTGATTTTCGCACTTGTATTCGTGATATTCTTGCGAATATTCGACCATTCCACTTCAACCGTTGCGCCGCATCCTTGATGATCCTCGCACGCTGCATGTTGGTCCTGCTTTTCGTTTGTCCTCTCGTTGAGAGCCTGTCGTTCGGTCAAAACAAGGCGAACTTGGGGCGCGCGCTCACGGCGGTGCGCACCAACGGTTCGATCAAGATCGACGGCCGGTTGACGGAACCTGTGTGGCAGCGCATAGGTGAGACCGGCTTCGTGCAACGCACACCCGACGAAAATTCTCCGGCATCGCAGAAAACCGAAGTGCTTGTGGCTTATGATCAAAGTGCGCTGTATGTGGCCGTTAAGATGTTTGATACCCGCCCGGACTCGATCGTTGGCAGACTCGCTCGCCGCGATCAGGATTCTCAGTCAGATCTCGTGATGATAGGGATTGACGCTGCGCATGACAAAAGGACGGGGTACTATTTTGGCGTCAATCCGGCTGGGTCCATTCAGGACGGAACATTGTCCAATGACACGCAGACGGATAATAGTTGGGATGGTGTCTGGGATGTTGGCGTCAGGATGGAGTCGTGGGGGTGGGTCGCGGAATTTCGCATTCCGTATTCGCAGCTTCGCTTTCCGAAGCATGACAAATATGTATGGGGATTTGAAGTCTATCGATTCATCCAACGGAGAAACGAAGAATCATACCTTGTGTACTATCCACGGACTGATCGGATGCGCGTCTCCCGATGGATCGATCTCGAGGGCATCGAGGGAATCAAGCCGCCGTCGCGCATCGAGCTCCTTCCGTATGCAGCCGCCACGGGAAAGTTTCTCCAACAACCTCCGGTCGATGCCTTCAACTCTGGTCGCACCGATCCTTTCAAATTTCAGCGAGACTTTCCGATGACTGTCGGGGCTGATGCAAAGATCGGTCTTGCAGGAGATGTGACGCTCGACTTGTCCCTGAATCCAGATTTTGGCCAGGTGGAGGTGGATCCCGCCGTCGTCAACCTCACCGCGTATGAAGTCTACTATCAGGAAAAAAGACCCTTCTTCATTGAGGGGTCGAACATCATGAGCTTTGGTCGTGGCGGCGCTGCATCGCTTCAGGACTTTTTCTGGAACGACCCAAACTTCTTTTACAGCAGAAGGATAGGGCGGGCTCCTCAAGGGTTCGTTACGCATGAAGGATTTCAGGATATCCCCGATCGAACTGCGATTCTCGGGGCGGCAAAACTGAGTGGAAAAATAACCAACTCATGGTCCTTCGCGGCATTGACGGCTGTGACCGACAGGCAGTTTGGCCAGGTGGACTCGGCGGGGATTCGGTTCAAGGAGGAGGTGGAGCCGCGCACGTTCTATGGTGTCGTCAGAACACAGAAAGAATTCAACGATGCCCGACAGGCGATCGGAATGATCGCCACCGTTGTCGAGCGCAATGTCAATGACCAGGGCTTGATGGGTATTGTCAACAATCAGGCAGCTTCGCTTGGTGTGGACGGCTGGACGTTTCTCGATCGCGACAAAGTGTGGGTCGTGACGGGCTGGGCTGGTGCTTCGTATGTGTCCGGGAGCAAGGACCGGTTGCTTGATCTCCAGCGCTCGCCCCAACATTTTTTCCAACGCCCTGATGCATCCTATCTCAGTGTTGATCCCAATGCGACCTCTCTTCTGGGATGGGC
>PMZI01000032.1:33651-78336 GCA_003170475.1 Ignavibacteriota bacterium
ACGAAGACCGCGACGGGAGCGGTCATAGAACAGTTTGATTTCGGAGGCAACAAGATAGGGGAGAGCTGCCAACTTTCTGTTGACGGTCAGTTCCTTAACTACTGGGAAGCTGCGGTGGCTGTCGGGTTGAACGGCGAGACCTATGACGACCAACGGACGCGGGGAGGCCCGCTCATGCGGCAGTGGAGCAGCCAGAGCATGGTTCTTACCCTCTGGAGTGATACAAGAAAGCCGTTTTACGGGACGTTGAACACAACGGTGGGCAAAGGTCGATCAGGTTCCTGGACGTTCAACCCCGGTCTCAGCATAAACTGGAAGGCCACGCGAACTCTGAACGCGAGCATCAACCTCGATTTCTCGAGGGTCCATTCAGAGGCACAATATATTGTGGCCATCAGTGATCCTCTGGCGACGGCAACCTATGGCTCTCGCTATGTCTTTGGCGCCCTCGATCAAAGACAACTTTCGACGACGTTCCGCCTGAACTGGACGTTTACACCGAAGCTGAGTCTCCAGTTCTACGTCCAACCCCTTCTCTCTACGGGTGCATACGCCGGCATCAAGGAATTGGCCCGGCCGGGTACATTCTTGTTCAACAGGTATGATGAGGGACCATCGAAAGTTTCCATCGCGGGAGACAACTTCACCGTCGACCCGGATGGACCGCTTGGACCAGCCGCACCGTTCAATTTCTCAAATCCGGACTTCAACTACAAATCCATTCGAGCGAATGCGGTTTTCCGGTGGGAGTACTTGCCCGGGTCGACAATGTACTTCGTCTGGACACACGAAAAAGCAGACTATGAAAGCCGCGGGGACTTTGCGTTTGGACGGGATGTGAGCAGGCTTGCGCGCGTTGAACCGGACAACGTTTATTCGATCAAGATAACGTACTGGCTGAATCCCTAAGCACTCACCGCTCTGCAACAACAACAACCAAGCCCAGAAGATGAAGCCACCACGCTACCGTGTGGCTCCCGACCCGCGCTGCTTGCGCGCAAGGATGGTGGCAAAGTCCGGATCTCGCCACACAGACATCATATCGGGGTCCAGAACCTGAGGAAAACTGTATTCGATCCCAAGGGCCTTGGCGAGTTCATTCAGCGCCTTGGCGTGGTCATTCTGGACGGCATGCACTCGTGCCTTCCAGTAATGCACGCGGGCTGAAGTTGAATCAAATGTGAAAACCTGCAGCATACCACGAACAGCAAGTTCAGGGTGTTTTCCTCTGCGCGCTTGCAAAAGTGCATAGTACGCAAGAGTTGTGTAATCCCGCGGATTCTCCGAGAGGACGCGGTCAGCGAGCAGAAGACCCTGATTGAGCGGATCGAGGGATTCGAGCTTTCCTCGTAATTGATACGCGCGTCCCATCCAATAGCACAGCACAACCTTCGTTCGGATATCCGCACGATCCATCATCTGCTGACAGTATTGAACGATCTTGTCATCCTGATCGAGGCCCGTCCACGCACGAAATTTATAATTGACCGTCAAGAGTGAATCGGGGGCATGAAGTGCCGTGGCCTCTTCAAAAAGTCTCTCTGACTCCTCGTACTGTTCCTTGAAGAGGTGGACAATCCCTTTTACCACGTAGGACTCGTAATTTCTGGGATCGCCCTTCATTGCAGCAGTTGCGTGTTCGAGCCCTTCGTCGCTGTTCCCTTGTATCAGTGACAAAAGAGCCAGTTGACGCAATCCCTCCGAGCTACCGGGCTCTATGGCAAGACTCGCATTAATTTCTTCATGAGCTTTGTCAAACTGCTGTCCATATCGATACGACTCACCGAGTACAAGATGTGCCAATGCGCTTTTCGGGTCTTCTTTGACGGCCTGAAGGGCCAAAGTCGCGGCGGACGTCAGAATACTCTTATCCTGCTCCCCTTGCAGTTTGAATTGTTCGAGCAGTGCATCGGCAAGCTCAGACCTTGCTGATGTCATGGTGGAGTCTTTTCGTAACGCGTCATTGAAAAAGGCGGAACCTTGGCGCACTGCATCCAGCGTCGGGACTGTCAAGGAACTCAGTCCCTGTAGATATGCGACGAATGCCTCTGGATTTGAAGTCTTTCGTCCTGAGCTCTGCTCGGGAACGTCTATCCCCATCGATTTGAATATCTCGGAGTTTGTTTGCGCTGCCAGCCGGCCAATGTCCAGAAGACTCCCCTGTGCAGTCGATTGCCACAATGTTTTGCCCTCGGTGACCTCGATGAGTTGGGCCTTCAAGACGACCGTCGTTCCGCTCAGGGAAACTGAGCCGCGAACGATGTGGCTTATGCCGTATTTCGCAGCGATCTCGCGGGGATTTGTCCCTTCTGCGGCGAGCACTTTCGCGCTTATGGGGGAAATAGCAATCATGTCGGGAACGTGTGAAACGTACCTCGCGACGATGATCGAGAGTGCCTCTCCAACATAGCTATCCTCCGCACGTTCTGTTGTGAACGGGAGGACGGCAATCGAGGATGGCGGTTTAAGATGACTTCGTGTGAGCAGAACGAGGGAGATAATCGCTATGAGGACAATTGCTCCCAGGCCGATGCCCATGTAGAGCTTCGTCTTGTGCGGTTCTGGCTGATGATCGGTGTACGGGTAAGCATCTTCAAGGGCTGAATCAGAAAGGCCATCCACACCGGGTGCATCGGGCTGCTGATTCATGAGCTCTTCCCGCACGCGATCGGCCTCTGCCATCGCTTCGAGCCTCATGAGTTCAAGACGGGCTTCTTCAGCGGAGATGATCTGCTCTTCGAGCTCCTTTGCAGGTTGGTTGTTCGGGTCGATGTCGTACACTTCCTGGAGTGCATTCAGGGCTTCCGGGTACTGATCGTACTCGACGTATTGAAGTGCGTGATCGATATGCTGCTGGATCCGCTGCTGACGTTCTTCTTCCTTCCGTTTCTTTTCTTCTTTCACTCGATTGCGACGGTTTTCCTCTTCAAACCGCGCGCGCCGTTCTTCGATTTGAAGAACAAGCATTTGAGCTTCGTAATGCATCTGCACAATTTTGAAAATCTCTTTGATCTCCTCTTCCGCCTTGTCCATGTCGCCGGACTGGAAATACTCCTCGGCTTTTGAAAATCGCGCGTCTGCCCGGGCTTGTTTCTCAGCATCCTCGCGCTGACGGTCTTCATCCACTTTTCGTTTTGCTGCCTCGACCCGATCGGCCTCTTCTTCTTCCTGCGACGAGAGAAGCTCTGCGCGCCCCCGTGATTGAACAAGCCTGGCAGTTTCGGACGGCTCGGAGAATTCCGGGATGGAATCGATGAGAAGCTCGAATACTTCAACCGGCTCGGCGATATTCTTCAGCTCGATCGAACCGATGCTGAAGGCGCGGATCGGCATCTTATTCTTCACCTGATTGTAGATATCGGCAGAGACGCAGATGCGGGTAGGTTCGGTGATGGACTCGATGCGGGCGGCGATATTCACGCCGTCGCCGTAGATGTCGTTTCCGACCGTAATGACATCGCCAAGGTGGATACCGACGCGAATCTGAATCCTGTCAAACTCCGATTTGCCCTGGTTGTAATTCCAGAATTGCTCCTGTGCTTCGATCGCGCAATGCACGGCATTGACCGCGCTGGAGAAATCCACCATAAAGGAATCGCCGAGCGATTTGATAATCGTCCCGCCGTATTTCACTACGACATCCCGGACCAGGCCGTCGTGGACTTTCAGGAGCTCCATGGCGGCAATTTCATTCTCGCTCATCTTCTTGGAGAAGTCCCTGACGTCGGTAAACATGATCGCCGCAAGTTTGCGGGTACCACCATCTGGATTCGAAGCCATGGTCGATGCGATGTGGTATTAACGGTTGAGCATAGTTAGAGGGGGGAACAAAACCCTAACGGCAGGTAGCCGCAGAGATCCCTGACAGTGTTGATCATCCCCTCAGACGGACGGGACAAGAACTCCGTCGTGCTGTGCAACCAAGATATTCACTCCTGAGCGGAATGTCAACACGGAGCTATTTCCTGCCCGCATCAGGAGAATAACAGGGGGAAGAGAACGATGAAGTGAAAGACCTCCCGTCAGCGGGGTATATAGTAACGGGTTACGTACTCGGCCACCATCCGGTCTGTGTTATAGATGGGGACGAGGAATCGCATAGCATTGCGAATGCGCTTTATCCATTCCACGGGTATTCCATGGTCGTTGCGATGATAGAATTCGGGAATCACGTGCTCGGTCAGCGCCTGATAGAGGTTTGTTGAATCCTTCTCGTCCTGTATCTCGAGATCGGTTTCGGAGGAATCTTCTCCGATGGCCCATCCATTGCTGCCGTTGTATCCTTCGCGCCACCAACCGTCCATAATGCTGAGATTCAGCCCGCCATGGATAACGATTTTCTGACCACTGGTGCCGCTCGCTTCTAAAGGACGGCGGGGAGTATTCAGCCAGACGTCCGCCCCCGAGACAAGATGCCTTGCGACATTCATGTCGTAGTTTTCAATGATGACGACTCTACCCGCCAATTGAGGATGGCGTGAAATCTCGACGATTCGTTGCATGAATCGCTTCCCGTCAGTGTCCCTCGGATGGGCCTTTCCGGCAAAAACGAACTGCATCGGATGATTGGGATGGTTCACAAGCTCAATGATACGGTCGAGGTCGCGAAAGATGAGTGGGGCCCGCTTGTACGTAGCAAACCGACGCGCAAAACAGATTGTCAGAGCGTCCGGCGAGAGAGCCTGATCGACAGAGACCGTGTGATCGGCGTCCGAACGCAGGAGCTGGTTGCGAAGCCGTTGGCGGACGAATTCGACGAGATCACGGCGAAGGATGGTGCGAAGTGCCCAGAGTTCTTCATCCGTGGCGAGATCACCGTTTTCCAGTTTGCTCCAGTACTGAGCGTCCATCAACTTGGCGGTCCAGTCAACACCGAGCCGTTTGTTCCAAAACTCGTGTGCCTTCGCAGTAGCCCAGCTGGGAGTATGGATTCCATTGGTGATGGAGCCGATGGGCACCTCGTCCACATTTCGGTTTGGGTAGAGCTCCTTCCACATTTCGCGGCTCACCTCACCGTGCAACTGACTTACACCGTTGGCAGAGCGCGACATCTTGAGAGCGAGCACGGTCATCGTGAACAATTCCTGGTGGTCGTCCGTGTTGATCCTGCCGAAGGACATGAGCTGACTATGGGTGAGCCCCGTATCGCTCCAAAAGCGACCGAGGGTATGCTCGAGAAGTTCTGAACTAAAGCGATCGTGTCCAGCGGGGACCGGAGTGTGTGTTGTGAACATGCATCGGGCATTGACGACAGTTTGAGCTTCCTGGAAATCCTTCCCCTGCTTGATCTGCTCACGAAGGAGCTCAAGCGTCAGAAAGGCCGAGTGCCCTTCATTCATGTGAAAAACGGAAGGCTCAATGTGCAACGATCGGAGAAGACGCGCTCCCCCAACGCCGAGGACGATCTCCTGCCCGATTCTCGTATCGACATCCCCGCCATAAACATGAGCGGTGAGGCTTTGAAAATGCTGATCGTTCTCAGGGAGATTGGTGTCGAGGAGGTAGATGACGGCTCTGCCGACGAGCAGGCGCCAGGTCTGGAAATAGACCGCACTGTGTCCAATCTCAACAGAGTTGAGCAGTCTTCCGCCGGCCTCCTCGGTTACAAGTTCAAGGGGAAGTCGGAGCGGGTCGTAACGAGGATAGGACTCTTGTTGCCAGCCGTCTGAGCCGATGTGTTGCTGAAAATAGCCGTTTCGATAGAGAAGACTGATTCCAATGAAGGGGATGCCAAGATCGCTGGCTGACTTTGTGTGATCGCCCGAAAGAACACCGAGACCGCCTGAATAGATAGGAAGCGATTCATGAAGTCCAAACTCAGCACTGAAGTACGCCACGGGGCCAGAAAATTTCGTCGCCAGGCGTGAGGCCCACATGTCTTTGGATTCCATGTAGGACTCGAAGTCGACGAGGACACTTTGCACCTTCTTCAGAAAATCTGAATCGTGGAGTCGGGCGGCGAGCTCGATGTGGGAGACATCATGCAGCACCTCAACCGCGCTGTGGTTCGACCGCTCCCAGGTCAGGGGGGAAAGCTCCCGGAAGATTTCTTGCCCTTGGGGATTCCATGTCCACCAGAGATTACGCGCCAGGTTGTGTAGTCGCTCGGGAACGGATCGATGGTCACTCTTGCTCAAAGCGTCTTCTTCCATTATAGATGAATGGATAATTCACGAATTTCTAAAAATGCAAAAAAATGCGCGCAATTACCAGTGAAATTGGCACGAAACCTCGACTCGAAGGAGAGACTCGATCGAAAATGTTGATGTTGGAGAGCGGAAGTTACGACGAGGACTTGAAGCGGCGCAATCTCAATGAGTTTGAGACGACGCTGACGGAACTCATTGCCATCGCGCCAGCGGCAAACATCGGATTCAGAAGTCCGAACGCTGCCATCGGAATGCCGATGATGTTGTAGACGAAAGCCCAAAAAAGATTCTGCTTGATAGTACGGATAGTTCGTTCGGAGAGTCTGATTGCCTCGACGACACCGGAGAGATCGCTCTGCATCAGGGTGATATCTGCAGTTTCCATTGCAACATCCGTTCCGGAGGCCATGGCGATGCTGACGTCGGCTTGTGCGAGAGCCGGTGCGTCGTTGACACCATCACCAACCATGGCAACGCGTTCGCCTTTTGCCTGGAGATTTTTGATCTGTTGTGCCTTTTCCTGAGGCAGCACCTCAGATATGAACGAGTCAACCCCCACTTGCGCAGCAATAGACTCCGCAGTCTGGGAATTGTCACCAGTGATCATGACAACGCGCAAACCCATCTTCTTGAGCCGACGAACCGCTTCCCGTGATCCCGGCTTCGTCGTGTCCGCAATTCCAAAGACGCCTGCGAGCGTGCGATTGACGGCCACAAAAACCGGGGTCTTTCCCTGTCTCGATAGATCCAGACTGGTTTGTTCCAGGCTTGCGAGGTTCACTCCCAGGCGTTGCATCATCTTCAGATTGCCGATGCTCACCTCATCCCCTTGAACGGAGCCCTCCAATCCTACGCCGGGAAATGAATCGAAGTGTGTGACGGATTCCGCTTCGACGCTCAGGCTTCTGGCGTATTCCACGATGGCGCGTCCCAACGGGTGTTCCGATTTGTTCTCCAAGGAACTTGCCCGCTGTAACAGAATCCGCCGGTCGATTCCGGCCAACGGGAAATAATCGGTGACCGAAGGTTTCCCCTCTGTGATCGTGCCGGTCTTGTCAAGAATGACGACTTGGATATGTTTTGCTCTCTCGAGACTCTCGGCGTTCTTAATAAGGATGCCCTTGGAAGCCCCCACTCCGGTGCCGACCATGATCGCGGTAGGCGTTGCAAGTCCGAGGGCGCAGGGGCAGGCGATGATCAGGACGGCAATGAAATTGATCATCGACGCTGTGAAGGGAAGTTGGCCGATGGTGAACCAGGCCAGGAATGTCACCACAGCGATGCCTATGACAGTGGGCACGAAGACACTCGCGATCCTATCCGCCAGAGCCTGGATCGGCGCTTTCGATCCCTGTGCCTCTTCTACCATTCTTACAATGTTGGCGATGACGGTGTCTTTGCCGACGGCCGTCGCCTTGAACTCAATACTCCCATTCTTGTTTAGCGTTCCGCCGGTGACTTTCTCGCCTGCAGTCTTATCGACGGGCAGGGCTTCCCCCGTCACAAGCGATTCATCGATCGACGTGTCGCCGCTCGTGATGATTCCGTCGACCGGTATCTTTTCTCCGGGCCGAACGATAATCGTGTCGTTGACAAGCAACTCGGAGACGGGGATATCAATTTCTCCTCCGTTTCTCCTGACCCTTGCGATCTTAGGCTGCAGATCCAACAACTTCCTCATCGCATCGGTCGCTCGCTTCTTGGCTCCGGATTCCAGCACTCTACCCATGAGAATGAGAGTAGTAATAGTAGCTGCGGAGTCAAAATAGATGCCGTGCGCCGCCGCACTGGGCATCCAATGCGGAAACAAGACCACGATCGAACTGAAGCCGTACGCGGTTCCCGTTCCCACGGCAACGAGCGTATTCATGTCGGCGGAGAAATGTCTCGCCAGCTTCCAGGCTGTTGAAAAGAATCGTCTTCCGGGAAGCACGATGACCGCGGTGGTTGCAAGGAACAGGAGCTTATTCAGATCCTCCATAGAGAGCGGAGACCAGCGCATGAACCAATCCGTCGTGCCGATCATGCTGACGATCATGATGGGGACGGTCAGGGTCGCACTGAGGAAGAAATCAGCCTTGAGTTTTCGGTAGGCGTTCTCCTGATGTGTGCCCTCGGAGAGAAGTGGATCCCCTCGTTCACGAGTCAGAATCTTTGCAGGTTCTTCGGGAAGGAGAAGCCTGTAACCTGCGTTCTCGACGGAGAGGGCAAGCTGGTTAAGGTTCGTGACGTTCTGATCAAATGACATTGTCACGCGTTCTGAGGCGAGATTGACGATGGCTGAATCGACTCCGTCGACGCGTTGCAGGACTTTTTCAACGCGCGCAACGCAGCTAGCACATGTCATCCCTTCTACGGGAAGCGTCAATGTTTGAATTGATTTCACGTGGTCATACTTTCTCGAAAGACAGCATCGACGCTATGGAACAAGCTTGTAGCCCGCCTCTTCAATGGCTTTCGCTATCAGTTCTCTGGTGACGATGGTTTCGTCGAACTCGACGAGAGCTTTGCCGATATCGACACTTTCGGTCTTCAGGCCGCTTACTGTGGCAAGAGCTTTTCTCACATGCATCACGCAATGGCCGCAGCTCATGCCTTGAATCGTGAGTTCTAGTGTTTTCATGTTTCCTCCTTGGGATCAGATGTTTGCATTCCCATGACTCAATATAGGACATTGCAACGGAGATGGCGTTATACTTTACGGCGAGAGAATTACATGATTTTCGGCGGAATGGAGCAACAGGGGACAGTCAAGCAACACCATCAGGACACGTGATCGAGCGGATTCCTCATGTTCTCGGTCATGCGCTTGAAATGGGTGGGTGTCAATCCGGTGATGTGCTTGAATTGACTGGAAAGATGTTGAACGCTGCTGTATCCGAGTTCGTAGGCGATTTCACTGAGCGTCAATTCGCCGTACTTGAGGAGCTCCTTTGCACGCTCAACTCTCTGCAGGATGACGTATTGTTCGATCGTGACATTCTCAACAGAAGAAAACAGGGTGCTGAGGGAGTGGTACTCGATACCCAACTCCTTGCTCAGGTACGCGGAGTATTTCAGCTTCCGGTCGCCGCGTTCGCGCACGAGTCTGATGATCGCGAGCTTCAGCTCTTCTATGGTTCGCCCCTTTCGATCCTCGATGAGTTCAAATCCGTTCTCATCCAGGGTCTTCTTGATCTGATCCATCGGAAGGTTGCGGGAACTGCCGGTAAGTTTGACCTCTCCGAGCGACACGCTTCGGACATCCAGGCCGATATTCTTCAACTCTTGCGTCACAACACGGATACACCGGTCGCACACCATGTTCTTGACATAGAGTGTCATCGTTGTTTCGTTCTGCGCTGATGTCTTCTCGGGGGGAGGTGCTTTCACATCCAAGTATACAAAAAAAAAGCACGGAACAAAATTCCGTGCTTGAACAACATTCCTGCTTGAATTGTCGCTTCTACCACCGCCGAGGGGCATTTCGAACGCTGCGGACCGTATCGCGGGCAATGAGGAGTTCCTCGTTGGTCGGGATGACGAACAACTTGACCCTGCTGTTCGCTTTGCCCATCTCACCCTCTTTGCCTCCATAAAGCTTGTCATTGGCGGCGACATCAATGTCGATTCCCAGCCACTCAAGCCCGGCACAGATGCGTCGACGAACTTCAGCGGAATTTTCCCCGATACCTCCGGTGAACACGATGGCATCTGCTCCGCCCATTTCAGCAAGGTAAGCGCCGATGTACTTCTTCACTCGCAGACAGAAAATATCGACGGCAAGTTTTGCGCGCCGATCCTGGTGTTCGCTTTCTTCGGCGAGCAGATCGCGCATGTCGTTCGTAAGACCCGACAAACCGAGCAAGCCCGACTGCTTATTCAACAGGGCATCGATCTCGTTGAGCGACATAGCCTCTTTATGAGAAAGAAACTCGATGACCGAAGGATCGAGGTCGCCGCCACGCGTCCCCATGACAAGTCCTTCGAGAGGCGTCAGTCCCATGGAAGTATTCAGCGATGATCCGCCCTTGATGGCACACGCGGAGCACCCGTTTCCAAGGTGGAGGGTAATGATGTTTGTGCTCTCGACATCCTTCCCCGTCAGCTGACGGTAACGGTAGGCGACGTAACGATGCGAGGTCCCATGAAAACCATATCGGCGGATTTTGTGTCTTCGGTACAGCTGATACGGGATGGCATACAAATACGACGTCTCCGGCATGGTGGAGTGAAACCCCGTATCGAATACCGCCACTTGCGGGACTCCGGGCCCCATAACGTCTTTCGCAGCACTAATGCCCTTCAGGTTGGCGGGATTGTGCAACGGGGCGAGTTCGATGCAGTCTTCAATTCCGCGAATGACTGTCTCATCGATTACCACGGACTTCGTAAACTTCTCCGCCCCATGAACGACTCGGTGACCGACGGCATGGATGTCAGCGAGTGAGTGTATCCCCGGGACCTGAGATTCAGAGGAGATAATCCAGCGGATGACGTAGTCGAGAGCGGCTCTGTGGTCGCGCAAAGCAACGGCGGCTTTCATCGCGGGTCGGCCGGTCGCTTGAAATGACACAAGCGATTGTCCGCCGATGCGTTCGACAAGGCCTTTCGCTTTCTGTACGTCTGCATTCTTCTCGATGATTTCGAGATCGGTTTCAATAATTTGAAATTTGAGCGATGAACTGCCGCAGTTGAGGACGAGGATATTCATAGGCTTTCAAGGGGATCGTTGAGACCGATCGCCGCAAAGTTCGGTTCGTGTGGAATGAAAAAAGTGTTCTTCTTAAACGACTGAGAAAAAGATCGTGTTCGAAGCTACAAGGAAATCGCGGGAAACTCAAGCCAGCCGATTTCACTTTTAGCTATTTTTGAGGTATCTTCTCAACATTGAGACTCGCCATCAAATGAAAAAATTCACACTTAAGCAACTTCCTACCGATAATCTGCACCTCGTTCATCCGCAACGATTCAGAATCGATTATAAGAAAGAGCTGAATGCGGAGCAGTATGAAGCGGTCACCTCAGTCGATGGCCCTCATCTGATTATTGCCGGCGCGGGGACGGGAAAGACGCGCACGGTGGTGTACCGCGTTGCGTACCTGGTTGAGCTGGGTGTCAAACCTGACAATATCTTGCTGCTCACGTTCACGCGCAAAGCTGCACAGGATATGCTCAGGCGTGCGACAATCCTGCTGGATAGTCGATGCGAACACATCTCGGGCGGAACATTTCACTCCTTCGCCAACAACGTCTTGCGTCGCTATGCGGTAAAGCTAGGATATGAAACGAACTACTCCATCCTTGATCAGGGGGATGCCGAAGATGTGGTGAGTCTTGTTCGCACCCGCTTGAAATTTGACACCAAAGAGAAGAGATTTCCAAGAAAAGAAGCCCTCTACGATTTGTACAGCCGTTCCATCAATACCATGACGCCGGTCAAGGAGCTGCTTGCTCTGGATTATCCGCATTACCTCGAGATCGAACCTGACATACAGATGGTACATAACGGCTACGTCCAGTACAAACATCAACACAACCTCATGGATTACGACGATCTTCTGGTGAACTTCGCACTCTTGCTGAACAAGGATGAAAGCATCAGGGCTGTTCTCTCTGATCGGTACAAGTACATTATGGTGGACGAGTATCAAGACACCAACCGCGTGCAGGCTGAGTTGGTCAAGCTTCTCGCGTTCAAGCATCGGAATATCATGGTCGTGGGAGATGATGCACAGTGTATCTACTCATTTCGCGGTTCTACCATCAAGAATATCATGACCTTCCCGCAGGAATTCCCCGACTGTAAAGTCGTCAAGCTGGAGGAAAACTTCCGCAGCACGCAGCCAATTCTGAATCTTGCCAACGAGATCTTGAAACGAGGGACTGTCTCCTGAATTCTGGTTTCTGAAGTCTGACTCCTATGTACTACAAAGAACTCTATACGCGTCGCTCCGGCGGAAGTCTCCCGCAGCTCATCTCCACGGAGAATGAGAACATGCAGTCGCGCTATGTCGTGCAGAAAATCCTGGAACTGCGCGAACAGGGAGTGCCGCTGGAAGAAATCGCCGTGCTGTTCCGGTCGTCGTTCCTCTCGTTCGATCTTGAAATCGAGTTGACGAAGGCGAACATCCCCTTTGTCAAATTCGGGGGCTACAAGTTTGTCGAAACGTCACACGTGAAAGATGTTGTGGCGTACCTGCGGGTTTTGGAGAACCCACGCGACGTTGTTTCATGGAACCGCATTCTTCTTTTGATCGACGGTGTCGGCCCGAGGACGGCGGAGAAAGTCGTCGACGACATCCTGAAGAGACGGGTGTCGCTGAGCTCTGATGGCCGGGAATCCTTGCCGACGACGAAGTTCTGGATGCAGTTCAATGACTACGCGGAAAACGTTCAGAAACTTTTTGATGTTTTGAAACAGGCTTCCCTGGCGAATCTGGGACCGGCCGAGAAGACGTTCCAGATACTTCAGTATTATGAGCCAATCCTTCGCGCCCGATACGATGATCATCAAAAAAGGAAGAAGGACCTTGAGATGTTCCAGAACATCACCGAGCGATACAAGGAGGTCGATGCGCTCCTGACTGACCTTGCCCTCGAGCCGCCGAATGAGAGCGTCGTCGATGTCGAGTCGCCGGGACCGGAGGAAGAATTTCTCACTCTTTCGACCATCCACAGCGCGAAAGGGCTTGAGTGGAATTCCGTGTTCATTATCTATGCGCTGGAGGGACGATTTCCGACCATGCGATCGGTTGCCAGCGACGAAGAAGTCGAGGAGGAACGCCGCTTGATGTATGTTGCCTGTACGCGCGCCAAGGCAAACCTGTTCATTACGTATCCCATGAATGTGTATGATCGCGAGAGCGGACTTATCCTCACAAAACCATCTCGTTTTATCCAGGGTCTCGGGGAACATCTGCTCGAGCCATGGGTTGTTGAATAAATGCATTCAGGACTCACAGAACTATGACAAATTCCGGCACACTCAATCCTGACGCTGTTCTTCACCTTGACCGCAATGAAAACCTCTACGGTCCCGCGCCAAAGTGTTTCGAAGCCCTTCGCAGCATCGGGCTGGAAGAATTGAGCGTTTACTCCCGTGACTTTACTCGTGGCGTGAAAAGCAGACTCTCAGAGCGTTTGGCGATGGAGCTTCAAATCCCGGAACCGCAGATTTTGCTGAGTGAGGGGAGTGAGGATATGCTCAAGCAGGCGGTGCATTGCTACCTCGGCCCCGGTGAGAAAATGCTCTGTCCGTCTCAATCATGGTGGTACTATCAAAAGGTGGCTGCCGAAGTCGCGGGCGAGACCGTCACCTACTCGCTCAAAGAAGGCCCCGATGCATTCTCCTACGATGTCGATGAGCTTATCGAGCTCTACAAGAAGGAATCGCCGCGCGTTGTCCTGATCGCTTCCCCGAACAATCCGACCGGCAATTCATTTCCTGATGATGACCTGAACAAACTCACCGAGGCCTTTCGGGAGAGCATCGTCGTCCTCGATGAAGCGTATTGGGGATTTGCCGATGTTTCGAATGAACATATCGCCAGTCTTGTCAGCCGCTATCGCAATCTCGTCGTTCTGAGGACTTTTTCCAAGTACTACGCTCTTGCGGGAGCCCGCATTGCGTTCGCTGCAGTTGGCACAAGCCTGAGTCGATTGACCAAATTCTCTGCACGGTATCTGGGGTACAACCGCATTTCTGAAATCCTGGCGCTTGCCGCGCTGGATTCAGCGGAATACTATGAAACAATCAGCAGACAGATGCGCCAAGATCGTCAAGCCTACTACGAACTGTTTAGACGATACAAGGGATTCCGCTGCTTCACCTCGGACGCAAATTTCATTCTGGTAAAAGTCCCGCCGGATGCACATGCACGATTGCAGGACTTTCTCCAAAGAAGACAGATCATGATCAAGTTCTTCTCGGAACCCGAGTTCGTCAACTGCGTGCGGATCACTCTCGGTACACAGGAGCAGAACGCCCGGCTGTTGTCAGCACTTTCCGAATTTCTCGAAGCCCGTGAAGCAAGGGGAGGTTTGGCGTGAAGTGTATCATTCTTGCCGCGGGCACCTCAACCCGTCTGCGACCTCTGACGAACAATCTCCCGAAATGTCTCTTGCCGGTAGGGGAAAAGCCCATCCTGCAGCGAGCCATCGAACACGTCACGGCAGCGGGCATTGAACAGATTGGGTTGGTGATCGGCTTTCATGCCGAGATGATTCGCGATTTCGTGAAGAAGCAGTTTCCATCTCTCCGTATTCGTTTCATGGTCAATCCAAAATTTGAATCGACGAACAACGCCTTCTCACTTCTGATGGCCCGTGAGTTCTTCAACGCAGAATCCAAGAAGAACAAACCCCTCCACGATCTTTTGCTGATGGATGCGGATATTGTTTTTTCGCCGCACTTGCTTCCATTCTTGCTCAACGAGGGTTCGCCAAATCGCATCGCGATGAGAGTGGCGGGACATCATGACGAAGAAGAAGTGAGGGTGCAGGTCGACGCTTTAGGGAACGTTCTCGTCATCGGAAAAACCACACCGTTGGCGGACGCGTTCGGGGAATCCCTCGGCATCGAGTTCTTCTCTTCTCTTGCCGCACAGAGACTTTTCGAGATCCTCGAGCAGCGTGTGAGGGCTGGTGAAGGGCGACACGAATTCTATGAAGCAACATTTCAGGCGATGATCGATCAGGGAATTCGCTTCAAAGCTGTGGACGTGAGTTCTTTTCCCGCAATCGAGATTGATACTCCGGAAGACCTCTTCGCGGCCGAAGCTCTCGTTCTGCGCAGCACGGCAATTCGAAATAATCTTGACGAAGATCCGGGACCCCCACTCTTGACGTACGATTACAAGAAATCAGTGAAGTCGAGTCTTTCGGATGAACTGATCAATACATACCTGCTGAGGCCATTGGCTGGGCTTGTCGTCCGGGTCTTTTACCGCACGCCGATCACGCCGAATCACGTCACATTTGCTTCGACCATCGCTGGGCTCGTTGCGGCAAGCCTTTACCTGAAGGGTGATGCTTTCCTCACTGCGATTGCCGGTTTGTGTGTGACGCTCAAAGACATCCTTGACTCGGCCGATGGTCAGCTCGCACGTGCAAAGCAACAGTATTCGCGGAGAGGCAGGTTTCTCGATTCGCTCGGGGACTTCGTTGTCGATGTGGCTGTGTTTGGAGCTCTTGGGTGGGTACTGTATGCTTCCTCAGGGGATTGGAGGATGATCGTTCTCAGTATCCTCGGACTTTTTGGTATCACGTTACGCGTATCGTACCACGTCTTCTATCAGACCTCGTTTCTCCACCTCGAGCAAAAATATGAAGTCAATCGGATCACAGAAAACATCACGACCAACGATTTGACCGGTGACCTCGTAGCCTTGCGGCTGCAGAAGGCTTTTCAGCTCATCTACGGATGGCAGGATCGTTTGATGCTCCGGGTCGATACATGGTGCAGACACGGGCGGGCTGACCGGGAATTTTTGATCCACTGGTATTCCCATCCAATGGGTCTCAGGCTCTCGGGCCTTGTGGGATTCGGAACAGAATTGTTTCTGCTCATGGTTTGTTCGTTGTTCAATGCGCTTGCACTCTATCTGGTTCTTAATGTATTCTTCATGAGCGGAATAGTTTTGGTTTCCGTACTTTATCGTCGTTGGTACCTCAGCGCAACACTTCCCTTGAAAGGTCAGTCATGAGAAAACTTTTCCTCTTTGTTCTGCAGCTCATCTTCGTGCTGTCTCTGAACGCCCAGATCCCCGGTGACTCCGGTAACCGGGTTCTTCTCCCGAATGGTTGGTGGCTCTCCCCGGCCGGAGAGCAGATTCCCTTGGGTGATTTTCCCATGAACGCAGCAATGACTGAGGACGAAGCATACCTTGCCATACTGCATGGTGGCCAATCGAAGGCTCAGGTCATGCTCTTCGATGTGAAAGAAAAAAAAATCACACAGATAATTCAGCTGAAAGATGCATGGCAGGGAATCGTGTTTCAGGGAAGGAGCCTGTATGTATCCGGTGGGTTCCAGAACTGTGTTTACACCTTCCGCCTCGAACAGGGAACTTTGGTGGCGGGAGATACTCTCAAGCTTGTGGCTGGCAAACCGGACTATGACGGCGCAGCGGCCGGATTGGATGTGAGACAGAATACACTCGCCATCGTATTCCGAAGAGACAGTACGTTGCGGTACTACGACCTGCGAACAAAACTGCAGAGTGTCGTGAAGTTGACCGGCATGCCGTATTCCTGCAAGTTCGATGCGAAAGGGCTGCTCGTTGTATCCCTCTGGGGCTCGAAAAAGATTCAAGTGTTTGAGAAGACCAGGCTTCTCTATGACTGTCCGACCGGCGATCATCCAAACGAAATCATCCTCTCGAACGACAATCGATATGCCTATGTTGCGTGTGCCAACGACAACACCGTCTCTGTGATTGATCTTCAAAAGAAAAAGGCTGTGGCGTCGGTCTCCACTGCTATCCATCCCGATGCACCGGAGGGATCGACAACAAACTCTGTCTGTCTGACCCCTGATCAGAAAACTGTTCTCGCGGCAAACGCCGACAACAATTCTCTCACCGTGGTCGATGTCAGGGATCCCGTTCATCCGCGGCCTGTTGGGTTCATTCCTGTCGGTTGGTATCCAACGAAAGTCATGATGCTCAAGGATAAGACCGTACTCGTTTTGAACGGGAAAGGGGCGCGCTCGCTGGCGAATCCACTGAAGCAATACATCGGCAGCCTGCTTGATGGCATGCTTTCCATCTTCACGCTTCCGACAGAGAAGGAGTTACTTGAGTACTCTCAGCAGGTATTCAAGAACACACCGTACAAGCAAGCATCGCTCCTGAAAGCGGAGTACAACGGCGAAAGCTCGGTTCCAAAGAAAGTGGGTCAGTCATCACCCATAAAGCATGTCCTCTATATTATCAAAGAGAACCGCACGTACGACCAGGTGTTCGGTGACATGCCCGAGGGAAACGGGGATACATCACTCTGCCTCTTCGGCGAAGTGGTGTCGCCGAATCACCATAAGCTCACGCGGGAGTTCACATTGTTCGACAATTTCTATGTGAATGCCGAGGTCAGCGCCGACGGCCACAACTGGTCGATGGCTGCGTACGCGACAGACTACATCGAAAAAACATGGCCTACTCAATATGGCGGACGGGGTGGCCCGTACGATTTCGAAGGATCAGAGCCGACGGGCAGGCCAAAGGCGGGATACCTGTGGACCACCTGTGCCAAAAAGGGGGTGAGCTTCAGGATGTACGGCGAGTTCATCGATGCCGCGACTCCGGAAGGCCAGCCCGCGAAGCCGCGCGATCCCGGCATTGGCAAGAACTTTTCCTCGACGTACCGCGGTTGGGACCTCGACTATTCTGATGTCGATCGATTCAAAGCGTGGGAAAAAGAGTTCTCTGAATATGAGAAGAATGGAAAGCTTCCGAGTCTCTGCATTATGCATCTCCCGAACGACCACACGGCGGGCACGCATAAAGGAACTCTGACACCGAAGGCTTATGTCGCGCAAAACGACTACGCTCTTGGATTGATTATTGAGCGATACTCAAAAAGTCCGTACTGGAAGGAATCAGCGATCTTCGTCGTCGAAGACGATGCCCAAAATGGACCCGATCACGTCGACGCCCATCGCTCTGTCGGCATGGTTATCAGTCCGTTTATCAAGAAGCACACGGTCAATCATACTCTCTATACTACCGCTTCCATGCTCAGGACGATCGAGTTGTTCCTCGGTTTGCCTCCGATGAGTCAGTACGATGCCGGAGCGACACCGATGTTCGACGCCTTCGCGCCAAAACCTGACCTAGCGTCCTATCTCGCCGAAAAGCCGCGAATAGATCTGGGTGAGAAGAACAAGGCGGGAAGTGTCGGCCAAAATATGATGGAGAAGTACAATCTGAAGAGGGAGGACGCGATTCCCGACCGCGCGTTCAACGAGATTATCTGGCAAGCGGTGAAAGGGACGCCGATGCCGGCACCGCGGTATTCTATCTTTTCGCGTGCGGCAGGAGCAGAGGGTGACGACTAATCGCTGCTATCCGAAGAGGATATTCCTGAAACGAACAAGGCCAACCGTGAAAGGTTGGCCTTATTTTTTCTTGTTCGCCATTTCCGAGAGTTTCCTGAATCGCTTCAGCTTTCCCCTGATGGTGGCGAGGAGGGTTTCATCTGAAAAAGGCTTGGTGACGTAGTCGTCCACGCCCAACTCTTTGCCGGTACGGATTAAGACCTCATCGGTAAGGCCGCTGAGGAAAATGAAGGGGATGTTGTGCAGGTGATCCAGCTCCCGGACTTTCTCATAAAATGAAAACCCGCCCATCGTTGACGTTTCGAGGTTGATATCAGAGATGATAAGATCCGGCTTATTCTCCTTGAGGTACTTGAACGCGTCGTCGGACGTTGAGAACGATCGAACGTTGTACTTTGATTCCCGCAGGGTTTCGCTCACCACCTTCAGAAATTTGATATCGTCATCGACAATCGCCAGTGTCGTTGGATGTGCCTCGGACCTGACTTCCCAAAGGATCTCCGCCTCGAGCCGGTCGGATTCCTCAGGTGTAATCTGAAAGCGCGTTCGCAAATCGGAGAGCTCTGAGGCGCGATCGGGCGTAATGGATCCACTCGACCATGATTGCCGAAACGCTTGAAGGTAGGATTCCAGCTGTGCTTCTTTCGTCAGCCGGGCATGTTCTTCTGCTGTGATGCCGTATTTTGCTTTGAGTTCCACAAGCTGCATTTCTTCGAACGGCGTAAGCGTTCCGTCCTCCCAGGCTTTCAGAAGCTCATTCTTGTATTTTACCAGCCTGTCAGACTGAATGGTCTTCGTGGCGGCCTGTCTCTTGGTCTCCTCTTCCTTCCGACGCAACTCGGCTTCTGCTTCGCGGAGCTCACGCTCGAGCTCTTCGAGAGAAAGTGCGCTCTCTCCGGTCCGACCTTCCTTTGGTTCTACTGGTGGTTTAATGATCTCAGGTGGCCTTGTTTCCGGACGATGTACCTCAGCTTGCTTCGCCTCCTGCTTCCGTGCCTCCTGTTGCTTTCGCACTGTCTCCTGCCTGCGTACCTCCTCCTGCTTGAGGCGCTCGAGCTCCACATCCGCTAGTCGCCGGGCCTCTTCGTCCCGAACTCGAGCTGCTTCCTCGGCCTCTTTGCGTGTTTGTTCATCCTTGATATGTTTTTCGTGCTCATTCCTGAGGTAGGTCAACCGTTCTTCATACGCGAAGATGTAGACATTCTTTGGGTCGACTTCCTTCGCCTGGATGATCTCACGGATAGCCTGGTCGAGCTCTCCCGCGCGAATGAGACGGTCCACCCGTTTCAGGATCTCGCTGACCTTCTTCTTAATATCATCTCGGGGAGTGAGTTCTGTCATGATCTCCATCGTACCTGAAAAATCAGGGGAAAAGTAACCAACTGTTGAGGCAAATGCAAGAAAGGTGCCCGGCGACCTTGTTATCGTGTGCCGGACGAAATCAGAAAGGTCGCAATCGATCACCGAACTGGGTCAGCGACAAGAGAAGATTGAAATGGTGTCGCACACGGTGAATTGTGTGCAAACTCGATGCGCTGGAATCGTCTGTCTCTCGCGACTCATGTGGCATCATCGTCCACGTGCTCTTCTTGATTGTCGCTGAAAGTATCTATAATATGCGAAAGAGGTGATGCATCGTAGGGAGTGAACGTATCGGAGGGTGATCGATGAATCAAAGCCTTTCCACCATGTATCCAATTTCCCAGGACCAGATCGGCCAATATCAACGTGACGGCCATATCCTGTTGAAAAATGTTGCCGCGCAGGAAGACGTGAAGGTCATACGCCCGCTCATCATCGGAATCGTTGACGGAGTAGCGAAGGCAGGCGAAACGCAGGGCCGAATTTCTGACTACAGCAAGATGTTCACGCAGACGACCAATGTGTGGCGCAAAAACGAATTGATCCGGGAATTCATTTTTGCAGATCGCTTCGCTCGCATTGCGGCAGACCTGATGGGAGTGAACGGGGTTCGTCTCTATCACGACCAGGCGCTGGTCAAAGAACCCGGCGGCAAGCCTACGCCCTGGCATCAGGACTACTACTACTGGCCTCTTGCAACGGAGCACGCCATCACCATGTGGATGCCCCTGGTGGATGTCACGACGGAGATGGGGTCGATGAGCTTTGTTCAGGGTTCGCACGTGGAAAGCGCCTATGAGCAGCTCCCAATCTCTGAAACCTCCCAGGAATACTTCGAACGAGTTATCAAAAATCAGAACGGCAAGATCCGGAGCTACTCGCTCAATGCCGGTGATGCGACGTTTCATTCCGGTCGTGCGCTCCATTCCGCGCACGCAAATGCGAGCAGTAGGAGGCGAGAAGTCATCACCGTCATCTACTATGCCGACGGAACCCGAATCATGGAACTGGACAACCAGCACCGGAAGGTTGATATGCAGGTGTTCCATCCCGGTCAAATGCCGGGGGAACTTGCCGCGAGTGAGTTGAACCCGCTGTTGTTCTCAAGACTGTAGATTGCTTCGCTATTGATCCGTCACTGCACCAAGGGACGAACTGTCGATCAAGCAACTCTCCCACACACCGAGGATCCCACCATGAAAATCATCCGATGTCTCCTTGTCATCCTTCTACTCCCCGTTGTCCTTTCCGCACAAACAAACGTTGACAAACTGGTCAAGGCGCTCGACTCCCTGAGTCTTGCGTCCTTCAATGACTGGAAAGTCAGTCCCGACCTGAAGGGGTTCAAACCAAACGGCGATCCTACGAAAGCCGGGTTTGATGATTCCTCCTGGGAAACGCTGAAGCTCAATCAAAACATCTACCCCGACTCATGCTGGATTAGAAAAGAGATCGTACTGCCGGCAAAGATCCTCGGCAAAGCCATCAAGGGAGCGATGCAAATCGAAGTCTCTGTCGACGACTACGGTTACATGTGGATCAACGGGGTCAGCAAAGGATACTTCCCCTGGGATGGTGAGTTCGAACTCACGAAGGATGCGAAGCCGGGGGAGCATTTTCTCATCGCCATCAAGGCAATCAATACCGGCGGACCCTTGCGGTTGATTCGGGCCCAGATTGCTTCCATTGAACTTCAGCCCTTGCGCTCCATGATCGAGAACCTCTCCCTCAGTATGCGCGTTGGACAGAAGCTCCTGAGTTTTGATACCTATCAGACGAGTTCCAACAAACGTGTTGATCCGAAGACAGACTTGTCGACCATGGACAAGGCGGAGAAGCAGCGTCTCAACGACGTCCTGCAATCGGCTGCCGCAATTGTCGATCTTCGCTCTCTCATTGACGGCCCGATGGAGAAATTCGAGGCTTCTGTGGCCGATGTCCGAAAGCAACTGAAGCCGGTCCATGCGTATGCGAAACGCTTCACGGTGTATCTCAACTCCAATGCCCATATCGATGCAGCGTGGCTCTGGCGATCGAAGGAGACCATTGAAGTCTGCAAGAACACGTTTGCTTCGGTGCTCAATATGTTCAATGCGCGGCCGGACTTTACCTACACACAAAGTGCTGCAGCGTACTATGATTGGATGGAGCGACTTTATCCTGAGCTCTTCAAGGACATCCAGAAACGCGTCAAGGACGGGCGGTGGGAAGTTGTTGGTGGAATGTGGATTGAACCGGACTGCAATATCCCGAGCGGCGAGTCATGGGCCAGGCATCTCCTGTACGCGAAGAGCTACTTCCGGCAAAAGCTCGGTGTTGACGTCAAGATCGGCTGGAATCCGGATTCGTTCGGCTACAACTGGAATATGCCGCAATTCTACCTGAATGCCGGGATTGATGCGTTCATCACGCAGAAGATCGGATGGAACGACACGAACGTTTTTCCGTACCGATTGTTCTGGTGGGAAGGACCTGATGGATCTCGAGTCCTCAGCTACTTTCCGTTCGACTATGTCAACGAAGTCAAGAATGGATACCAGCTCGTTGACTGGCTGCGGCAATTCGAAGCAAATACGGGTTTGACAAAAATGATGATCCTTTTTGGTGTCGGCGACCACGGTGGCGGACCGTCCATGGATATGCTGGATCGGATTGATGAGCTCAAGAAACTCGACATCTTCCCGACGATTGAGTTCGGCAATACAACAAAGTATCTGCAATGGATCAAAGAGCATGACCTGAGTAAAATCCCCGTGTGGAAGGATGAACTGTACCTCGAGTACCATCAGGGGACCTACACCACGCAGGCGAACATGAAGAAGTTCAACCGCGGCAGCGAAGTGCTGCTGACCAATGCGGAAAAGTTTTCCGCCTTCGCTTCATTGTCAGGACGGCCGTACAACAGTGGTGCCCTTCAGGAGGCGTGGAAGAAAGTCATGTTCAATCAGTTCCACGATATTCTTCCGGGATCAAGCATCCGTGAAGTCTACATCGACGCGACAGAAACTCACAAAGAGGCTCAGGAGATCGGGATGTTTGAGTTGACCGGGTCACTCCAGCAGCTTGCCCAACATGTCAACACTTCGAACCTCCGCGGAGGAATCCCCGTCGTTGTCTTCAATCCTCTTTCCTGGGATCGCACCGATGTCGTGAGAGTTGCCTTGCCGAAGGCAGACGAAGCCGACTATGCGGTGCTCGACGACGGCGGCAAAGAACTTACGTCTCAAGTCGTAGGGACGGGGAGATACCAACGTGAAGTGATGTTCATCGCACAGAATGTCCCGTCGCTTGGGTACAAGACGTTTCAGTTGAAGAAGCAGAAGCCGGCGAGCGCGGGCACTCTGGTTGCAACAAAGGAGAAGATTGAAAACAGCTTCTTTGCAGTCAGCATCGATCCGCAATCCGGGTGGGTCAAGAGCATCGTCGACAAACGAAATGGAAAGGAAGTCCTGAGCGGTCAGGGGAACGAACTGCAGCTCTTGGCCGATTACCCGCGGGAGTACGACGCCTGGAATATCGGCCTGACCGGCGTGTCGTATCCATCAACGTTTCGCAAGGCGGAAGTTGTGGAGAGCGGTCCGCTCAGGGTCGTTCTCAGGCTCTCGCGCGACTATCTCAAACCGGGAATAAAGAAGGAATTCCCCACGGAGGATTTTCCGAGTTCATTCTTCACACAGGATGTTATTCTGTATGATGGAGTTGATCGCATCGATTTCAAAACCGATGTCGATTGGTGGGAGGACAAAACATTTCTCAAGGTAGCGTTCCCAGTGTCTGTCAGTGATTCACTCGCGACCTACGAGATCCCCTATGGATCGATCCAGCGCTCGACGCAACTGCGGGACAGCTGGGAACGGGCAAAAGTCGAGGTGCCGGCTCGTGCGTGGGCTGACCTGTCTCAAGGAGATTACGGCGTAAGCCTTCTGAATAACTCGAAGTACGGGTATGACATTAAAGGCAACGTTATCCGGCTTTCCTTGCTGCGTTCGCCGAAGTCTCCCGATCCCACTGCCGACCGGGGTAAGCATTCGATTGAGTTCGCACTCTACCCGCACAAAGGTACCTGGCGTGATGCGAAGACGGTGAGAAAAGGCTATGAGTTCAACAATCCCCTCATCGCACTGGCGACCGACGTGCACAAAGGCGATCTGCCGATACAGCATTCTTTCGTTCAGATCTCGCCGTCGAATCTTGTGCTGACTTCAGTGAAGAGGAGCGAGGATGGCGAAGCATGGGTTGTGCAATGGTACGACACAGAGGGAAAGGTCTCCGATGCAACGATCTCCTTCCCCAGGACGCCGAAAAAGGTCGTTCTGTCGAACTTCCTGGAGGAAGTAGGCTCTTCGGTGCCGGTTCGGAACAATGCGGTGAATGTCAGGACCCGGGCATCATCGATTGTCACACTTCGAGTGAGTTTTTAGCCGTTAACGTTGTTTGATTCTGCTCACAGACGACGATTGATCAAAATGGTACCATAAATACTGCGATGCAGCGAAGTCCATCATATTGTGCGTCTCTTCTAGTGGGGGCATGCCTTCTCGTGTCCGGTTGCGTGCCCGATGCCTCGCATGACAACCCCTTGGATCCGAACTCAAGAGCGTTCTCGAATAGTGGGACGATCTCGGGAAACGTGTTATCGTTCTATCAACCGTACACGGGAATCTCCGGCGCGCTCGTGACAATTCAGCCCTCCGGCGTTGCCGGTGTGACAAATTCCTCCGGGGCATTCTCCGTCAGCGACGTACCCGCCGGGAGTATCAGCATCATCGTCTCGCGTTCGGGATACCTGGCTGATACAGTGAATAGCAAAGCATCGGTCGGGGTCGAAGCGAAGGTCGACATTCATTTGGATGCGATGCCGGTGGTTGGCGCTTGTCAGGTCGTAACACGGAAGATCGACCAATGGTGGCCCCATGCCGTCTATTCCATTGTGGTCAGCGGAACACTGACCGATCCCGATGGACTCGGAGATATCGCAGGCGCGTCATTGCAGGTGGATACGATGAAATTCGCCATGTCGTATGTACCCGACCAGCAATCCTACCAGGTGAGCGTGGATGCCGCAACCTTGCCTCAAGGGAACCTGGAATGGCTGGTGGGAAGACCGCTTACCATTACTGCGCGGGACAGAATCGGTGCTACAACAACGGGAAAATCTTTCTCTCTTACGCGCATTATCCAGGATGCCCCGATACCGGCTTCTCCGACTGCCCTCGATACTGCATCGGCGTCTCCACAGTTGTTCTGGACACAAATTACGCCGCAATTCCTGTACACCTATAAGCTCGAACTCTTCAGGCTTGACCAGGGAGTTCCGACTCTTCTCTGGTCGGTCTCAAATCTCTCTTCATCACTTTCAAGCTTCCAGTATCCCGCCGTCCTGACGACAGGGACGTTCTTCTGGACGATCTCGGTTGTTGATGAGTTCGGAAACCTTTCGCGATCCAAAGAAGCCTCATTTGTGGTGAACGGGCAGTAAATATGAGCGAACCACGAAACGATAATTTCAGCGCTCTGTACGAGGTGACGCAAACCATCGGCTCCATCCTTGAGCCGAAACGGCTGCTGGAACAAGTGCTTGAAATTGCCATGAAGCATCTTGACGCCGAACGCGGCTTTCTTCTGTTGAAAGGCAAGGAGAGCGAGTCCGGGTTCACGGTCGCCGCCTCCAGGAATTTTGCAGGTGATGATCAATCGTCCGCTCTCGCTGCATCGTCTTCTGTCGTCAAGAAAGTGTTGACGAGCGGAGAATCCGTGCTCACGGTGGATGCCGCGACGGACGAACGCTTTGAAGCTTCGAGAAGCATCGTCGCACAAAAAATACTCTCGATCATCTGTATTCCTCTGAAAGCGCAGGATCTGGTTCGCGGAGCGTTGTATCTCGACAGCGCAAAAACGCGCGGCAAGTTCAACAACGATTCGCTGCAGTTCTTGACGGTGTTCGGCAACCTTGCGACGATCGCGCTCGACAACGCCCGGTCGTACGAGCGATTGCGCGTGGAAAACGACAGACTTCGCGAGGGGACGGAATCAGCAAAGCTCTTCGAGGGCATCGTTGGCCAGAGCAAAGAGTGGACGGCCGTCCTGGACCTGGTCCGTCGAGTGGTCGACGTCGATGTGTCGGTACTTATTACGGGCGAGACCGGAACGGGGAAAGAACTCATTGCGCGTACGATTCATGGGCAGAGCGGTCGTGCATTCAAGCCGTTCGTTGCCGTGAACTGCTCTGCCATTCCAGAGCATTTGCTGGAAAGTGAGTTGTTTGGCTACAGGAAGGGTGCGTTCACAGATGCAACGAGCGATAGGATGGGTCTTCTTGAGTACGCTCACTCGGGAACGTTGCTTCTCGACGAAATCGGAACTCTCGCCCCCCAATTGCAGTCAAAGCTGCTCAGAGTGCTTCAGGAACGGGAAGTTCGAAGAGTCGGTGACGTCGAAAACCGCAAGATCGATGTGCGCATTCTCGCCGCGACAAACCGGGATCTCCAGGAGGAAGTGCGAAAGGGGCTTTTTCGAGAGGATCTCTTCTTTCGTTTGAATGTCATCGAAATTCATTTGCCCCCGCTGCGGCAACGGACGGCGGATATCCCGCCTCTCGCTAACTACTTTCTCAAGAAAGCAGCGACGAACTACAAGCGCCCCATCAGCGGCATGAGCCCGCAGGCAATGCAATTGCTCCTGACGCACCCGTGGCAAGGGAATGTCCGGGAGCTACAGAACGTCATCGAGCGCGCTGTGGTGCTGTGCAGCGGAGAAGTAGTGACAGAACAGGATCTCCAACTTCAGCGCGTGCGCGAGTCGGACTTGCTCGAGAGCGGATTGACGCTCGAAGAATTTGAACGCAAACTGGTGGAACGGACACTCAAAGAAATGAAGGGTAACAGGACGCAGACCGCCGAAACGCTCGGCGTCTCCCTCCGATGGCTTCAGTACCGATTGAAAGAGTGGGAGATTGGGAAAGAATAGCTTCACGATCCTTGAAACCATCCGGGATGGGCATTTGACGCGGGTTCTGAAAGCTGAGCAACCCTCGTTGAAGCGCACCGTTCTCCTGAAGACGCTGCACAAGCATCTTGTGACAGACACAAATCTTGTGAAGCGCTTCGAGCGCGAAGCGCGTGCGTGTGCAATGATCCGTTCGGAGCACATCGTCCAGGTGTATGATCTCATCGAGCTGGACGGGGCGCCGGCGATCGTCATGGAGTATGTCGAGGGGAAGTCGCTGCAGGAGGTCCTCCACGATGGTCCTCAATCGGAAGAATTCGCCAGCATGGTCGCTGTAAGCGTGCTGACTGCATTGTCCGTCGCACATCGTTCCGGAGTCATTCATCGGGATATCAAACCCTCCAACATCATGATCGACCAGCATGGCGTTGTGAAGGTGGCGGATTTCGGTCTGGCGAGCGTTGGAGTGGAGACAACCCTGACGCTGGAGGGGACCGTGCTCGGGACGCCGGCGTATATGTCGCCGGAACAGGTGAGCGGAGGCGTCATCGATGGAAGGTCGGATCTCTTTTCGCTGGGAGTGACGCTCATCGAACTTGTCACTGGCGAAAAACTGTTTCAAGGCGAGTCGTATGCTGAATGCCTTAACAAGATTCTCAACTTCAAGTCAGAATCACTCGATCGTTTCGCCGGGACTCTCTCGATCTCTTTTCTAGCATTTGTTCGGCGACTGATGATGCCGCGGAAAGAAGATCGATTTGCATCGGCATCGGCCGCTCTGAAGGAGCTCACCGGAAAAGAGTCTGCGCCGCCGGAACGGTCGTCAAAGTCCAGGGTGAAATTCCGCGTGCTCTATGCTGTGGTCGCAGTTCTGGCGATTGTTCTCGCGACGATGGCAATTCTCAATTTCTGGTCATCCGAAAAGTTGAATGGAGGAAACGAAATCAACCGGCAGCAGAAATTCGCTGCGGCCGATTCGACAAGAACAGATACTGTGTCGGTGCCCCCCTCCGGTGGAAATTCCGGAAAGAGCAACCTGTTGGAGGATTCGCAACGAAGTGGAAGTGTGAAGCTGCCGGCAGAGAATGCCGACCATGAGCCTCGAATCGTGGCCGAACAACGCACCCTATCCAATGCTGCACTGGCTGAGACGACGATTTCAGACTCCGGGTATGTTCAGATTTCCTGCATCCCCTGGGCGAAAGTCTTTCTCGGCAACGAATATATCGGTACGACGCCTATCGCGGGCTCTCTGAAGGTAAGAACAGGCGTGCATCTCATTACCTTCAATAACCCATCGTTTCTCCCCCTTGTCCGCTCGGTAACGGTTCATGCGGGGGCACAATCGCATGTCGAAGCTAATTTCCTCGAGCAAGTTGGATATCTTCTTGTCGTGTCCCAACCGTGGGCGGAAATCTACGTTGACGACCAATATCGTGAGACCACTCCGCTCGGCGAGCCGCTGATGGTGACTTCCGGAAACAGAAAAATCAGACTTCACAATCCGGCATTCGAAGATATTATTACAAACGTTGCCATTGGTGTGCACGATACGGTCAGGCTGGTCAAACCCTTTTCCATGAAATGAACTGCTCCTCATATCCATATTTGCACCGAAGAAGATTTACGTCCACAGGCCGGACTGCGTTTGTGGCTTCTGGAGTGATATGTCTTCTCTCGCTCCTGGTTGCCGGGACGCTTCGCGCACAGCCTTCTGCCCGCGCAGATTCTCTTGTAGCGCTTGTTCGGGGGCTCTACGATCAAGGATCGTATCTCTCATCCGAGGTAGAAGCGCGCCGTCTGCTCGATAATCGTTCTCTCCCGGATTCGGTGAGAATTCGGGTCGAGCAATATCTTGCTTTCTCGCTTGTTGCCCAGGCAAAGAATGCAGCAGCGGTGGATCATTTCGTCACGATCTTGAGAATCGACTCTGCGTTTGTACTCGATCCTATCCTGACTTCGCCGAAAATCCTCTCGGTGTTCAGTGAAGCTCGCAGACAATACCGAGAATGGAAACTCTCAGATCGTTCGCATCTGCAACATGAGCAACGGGCGACGGATCACAGCATTTCCTTTCGTACAATTCTTTTTCCTGGTTGGGAACAAGTGTATCAGGGGAGACCAGTCAAGGGATATTCGCTTGTAGGTGCCGGAGTGCTTTCACTCGGTGCTTTTGTTTTTCTGGATCGCGAGCGTCGCTCTGCGCAGGACGAATATCTTTCCGCAAGCACGCCGGAGCTTGCAGCCTCAAAGTACACTCGCTACAATAACTATCATAAGGCGGAATATTATTCGCTTGCTGCTTTCGTTGCCATCTACATCTACTCACAGTTTGATGCTTTCTTCGATCTTCCCCCGCATCTCGATCCCGCCCTCTCTCAATCAGGTTCCAATGTCCAGGTGACATTATACCTTCCCCTCTAGGCGAAACGCAATGAATGCACGCGGTATGCAGGATTTGCACGTTGTCAGTGTTGGGAAACCCGGTTGCAGGTCGAATTTGAAGGAATTCATCCTGGCATATAGATTGCCCTTTGTTTAGGAGTAAAACAACAACAGGAGGAAGTATATGCACCAGCGATACGTCGTTTCTACGTTGTTTGTCTTCCTAGCGCTGCTCGTCTGTCTGACGACTCTTCAAGCGCAGATCTTACCGCCCGTACTAGCACCTTCGATTGCGCTCAAGGGAGCATTGACGGATGGGGGAAAAGTCCAGCTAGCCTGGCAAGTGCTGACCCGCGATACGGTGAAATTCTATTCCATCTATCGGGCTGCGTTCCCCGACACTACGAAGTACAGCCGGATCGATTCGGTCACGAAGACTGAGTACACGGATCTTCCTCCGCGTCTGGCGACCACGTCGGCGTCCATGTCATACGTCTATGTTTACTATGTCACAGGCACAACCACAAAAGGAACGCTGTTGAAGAGCAATCTGATCGTCGTGATTGTTCTCCCGCCTCCGCTCCCGAAAGAGGTCGTCCGGATTACATCCACTCCGAACGAGAATGGCCAAATCAACGTTGTTTACACGTACCAGGTGAAAGCGGTCTCTTCGGATTCCACTGCCAAGCTCGCGTACTCTTTGAACACGAAGCCCAACGGAATGACGATCGACGCGACGGGCTTGATCACGTGGACTCCTACGGAACGGGGATACCCTGTTGTAGAAGTAGCGGTCAAATCAAGCAAAGGTGGGACTGCATCCCAGCGGTTCACGATTCGCGTGGCCGGCGGAAGCGGCAGCGTTGCTGGTACCGTCACGGACACAACCCGAACCAAGCCGATCGGCCAGGTGGTAGTGTATTTGCTCAAAGCTGATCTCACGGTATCGTTTGACTACAAAGCGATCACGGATCCGACCGGAAAGTACAGAATCGATGGTGTTGATCCAGGAAACTATTATGTTCGCGCTGAACCCATGAGCGCCGATTATTTGTCCCAGTGGTATGACGGAGTTTCCAGTCAGAAAGACGCGAAGACGATCGTTGTAACGAACGGTGGGTCGACGCAGGTTGACATGAAACTTCAAGCAAGGTATCGGCCTGTTCTCTACACCGTGAAAGGCACTGTTGTTGATTCAGCCAATCACGCGCCGCTGAAGGAAGCCACGGTCAACTTTGTTCTCGCAGGCTTTGCTCTCAATGGCAGTCGAGGGTTTGCTGCTGATCCTACGCTTGCGCAGGATTTCAGAGGGATGTTCGACCTCAACCCGTCGCTTGATCATAGGCTCGATGGAACCGCTGTTCAGTTTGTGTTCAGTACCCGAACTGATGCGTCGGGAGGATTCTCGTTGCAGCTCCCCCAGGGCTCGTTCATAGCATACTCAGAAGCAAAAGGTCACCACAAGGTATTCTATAATCAGAAATCAAATCTGCTTCTGGCAGATACGATTGGGGTGAGCCGCAATCTCGATGGCATCAACTTCAATTTGCCGCCATTGCCGGCCGTTGTGCTCGGTGAAATCAATGGGGCGATCACGGACTCAGCCACAGGACATGGAGTAAGGTCACGAGTGATTGCCTACAGGCAACTCTGGTTGAAGACAGATCCGTTGCCGGGGCCGGTGGGTTCTTATATCCCTGGCACATACCTGGTCGACACCGACTCACTTGGAAAGTATTCCATTCCGAATGTTCTCTCGGGTCAGTATATCGTTCTTGCTCTGCCGATGGGAAGCTATGCACCCACCTACTATAACAAGTTGGGGGGCACGCAGAACTGGCGTCAGGCAGACACCGTATCCGTGAATGGCAACGTTGTGGCCGGTATCGACATCACTGTAAAACCGCTCACGAAAATGAAGGTCGGATACACTTTTGTAACAGGGACGGTCAGCACGAACCCAACTCCCGGAAAGTTAGGGAAAACGAGCGGGACAGTTGGAGTCATCGGAGCGATCGTGTACGCGGCGAATGATAATGGTACGATCTACGGTTATGACATTACCGATGCGAATGGATCGTATGCCATCGCCGGTGCGGCTCCGGGCTCGTACACTCTCTTCGTCGATGCTCCTGGATTCACTACGCCGTCGTCTGTGAACGCTTCCCCGACAAACGCTACGGATGCGAGGGGCGCACTGATGGGAGCACCCGGTGTGAATTTCAGCCTCAACTCCGTCCTCACTGCAGTTGAGGAAAATCAGCCGCTGGTTCCCAGCGGGTACGTTTTGGAGCAGAACTACCCAAATCCATTCAATCCGACGACTCAGATCCTGTTCAGTCTCCCGAACAACGAAAGGGTGACGCTGACCGTCTATAACCTTCTTGGTCAGAAGATCGTTTCGCTTGTGGACGGTGTCATGGCCGCCGGCACTCATGTTGTGACCTGGAACGGAAGAGACTCGCGTGGATCGCAACTTTCGTCCGGCGTGTACTTCTATAGACTGGAGTCGCCGAGCTTCTCTGCGGCAAAAAGAATGCTGATGCTGAAATAACAAATCAGCTCAGCGGTGGGGGAAGGGCATTTGTCGATTCGACAAATGCCCTTTTTGTTTTTTGGAGGAGTAGCCCCGGTATTGGGGGTTTATTTCAAGGCGAAATTTCGTTAGCTTGGACACCATATGAGCAACTCGAAGCAAAACGTCGTAATTGGTATTGACCTTGGAGGTACTACCATTAAAGCTGGTGTGGTGTCATCCGAAGGATCGATCCTCTATCAGAATAAAGTCCCCTCACAGGCCGACCGCGGACCAGCCACTGTCGTGAAGCAAATTGACCTGGCGGTGAAGGATGCAATGGACAAGGCGCCAAATGCCAGAGTCACAGGCGTGGGAATCGGTTCACCCGGTGTTGTGAATGATGAGGGTGTCGTGAAAGCACCCCCGAATTTCGTCCAATGGGATGAGGTTCCTCTGAAAGCGGAGTTGACAAAACTCTTTCCAGGGCTGCTCATCGGTGTCGAAAATGACGCGAATGCAGCTGCAATCGCTGAATCAAAATTTGGAGCCGGCGTTCAGTTTCCCAATTTCCTCTTCGTCATCTGGGGAACGGGCGTTGGCGGCGGCATTATCCTGAATCACAAAATATTCCGGGGACCCACCGGCGGTGCCGGAGAAATTGGGCATATCACGATTGACTACAACGGTCCTCAATGCAACTGTGGTAGTAATGGATGCGTGGAAGCCTATGTTGGCCAGCGATATCTTTCTCAGCGGGCCGCACAACGGCTTCAATCGCATCCTGAATCGAGAATTCTTAAGCTGGTCAATGGTGACTTTTCCAGGATTGAACCCGTCTATATCTCGCAGGCCGCTCACGAAGGAGACGAAGTTGCGCGTGCGATTCTGGTCGAAGCCGGGCATCTACTCGGCATCGGCCTGGCAAGCGTCATGAACATCATGGACTTGCGGGTGAGCATTATCGGTGGCGGTATCTCGGCAGCCGGGGAATTTGTGATGAATGCTGTTCAGAAATCAGTTGTTCAACACGTTTTGAAACCGCTGAAGAACGATATCCAGGTGTTGCCGGCACGGCTTGGCAACAACGCCGGCATTCTGGGTGCTGCTGGTCTGGTGATGTGACATGGGGCACCCGGGATGAAACTCCCTACCTTCTACAACCTTCTCGTTCTCTTTGTTATTTGCCTCAGCCTCTCAGAGGTTGGAAGCGCGCAATCCCTTCAACCCGCATCGCATGACACGATGAATGTCCGGCTTCCCGTCCGCGACAGCATCGCGTCGAACAAATCCGGCATCGACACCGTTGTCACCTACGTTGCAAAAGATTCTATTGTCTATTCATTGAACACGCGATTCATGAATCTCTACGGAAAGAGCGAGCTCAAATACCGTACGATCGGACTGAAAGCAGAGCGCGTCGACGTCAATTGGGATTCGGCGACACTGAATGCGGCGGGAATTCCAGATACTTCGGTCAAGGCAAAGAAGAAGTTCATCGGATCCCCCGTCATGGTGGATGGAGGCGAGACCTACAACGGGTCGCGGATTGGATACAATTTTCGAACACAGAAGGGAAAGATCACTCTCGGCGAAACAGAGATCGAGAAAGGGTACTATCACGGCGAGGCGATCAAGAAAGTGGAAAAGGATGTGCTGTACGTCGCGGGTGGGAGATACACGACCTGTGACTTGCCGGATCCGCACTATTATTTCTACAGCCCCAAAATGAAAATCACTCTGCACGATCACATAGTCGCCGAGCCCGTGTACTTTTACATCGCTGATGTTCCGGTCTTCGCTCTTCCCTTTGGCATCTTCCCGAATGAATCGGGGCGACGCTCGGGGATCATTGCTCCCGCATATGGATCGGACGCACGCAGGGGTCAATACTTGAGCCATTTCGGGTACTACTGGGCCATCAACGATTACATGGACCTCTCATCGACATTCGACTGGTTTACCCGCGGCGGCTGGTTGAACCGCTCCCTGTTCCGATACGCGGAGCGGTATGATTTCACCGGAGCGGTCTCGGTGAACTTCACGAATCTTTTCACAGGAGAATCGAGCGACCCCAACCGCACGGAACAGCGTGACTATAATATACAGATTAACCACAATCAACAAATCGATCCGACCACGAGGGCAGATGTCAATTTCACATTCTCGTCGGGGACCTTCTTCAGAAACACAAGCTCGAACATCGACCAAATTCTGCAGCAGAACATCGTCTCCAACGCGACGATCTCCAAGTCGTGGGACGAAGGAAACAGAAGTCTCACCCTGAACATTTACCGCGATCAAAACCTGTCAACAAACGACGTCGAAGAGCGATTGCCCTCGTTCTCATTCAGTCAAGGACAATTCTATCCGTTTCGAAGGTCATCGAAGTCTCGCTCTCAGTCAATCGATCCGTCGGGCGAGCCCAGTTGGTACGAAATGATCGGTGTGTCGTACAGCGCTCAGGGTCAGTACAATAGAAGTGTCGTACACCAAACCGTGGATAGCACAATCCTCGAACAGCGTACGGAACGCGCCGGCATCCTCCATCAGGTGACCATCAATGCTTCTCCGAAGGCGGGCCACTTCACAATCGCCCCCTTCCTCAGCTACACAGAAAAATGGTATGCTAAGAGCATACGGCGGGACAGCCTTGGAACATACGACGTCAATGGGTTCCAGGCCGTGAGAACATTCTCAACAGGGGTTTCGGCCTCGACACGGTTCTTCGGTATCGTTCAGCCGCAGATCCTGGGGATCACGGGCTTCCGACATACCGTCACCCCGAGCATCACGTTGAGCTACCAGCCGGATTTCTCCGATCCGCGGTTTGGATACTACGGCTCGTATGTCGACTCGACCGGTCAATCGGTCCGCTATGACAAGTTCGAAAATGCGATCTATGGCGGCTCCGGAGCAGGTCGTCAGGCGAACCTCAGCTTCGGTGTCGGAAACAACTTCGAGATGAAGGTTCGAACGAGCGATACGGTCCAGCAGGAAAAGAAGATCCAGTTGATGAATATTGGAGCAAACGTCGCCTACAATTTTGCTGCTGACAGCCTCCGCCTGTCTCCGCTCAGTTTGTCCTATCGTACCGACATTGGTCAGTTTCTGAGTCTCAGTGCGGGCACGACGCATAACTTCTATGCATTTGATACTACCTCGCGTCAAAGAATCAACAAGTTCTTGTGGTCGAAAGGACAACACTTTCCTGATCTCACCAGCATCTCTTTCTCTGCTTCGACGACTCTGAGCGGAACGAAGAAACCGTCTTCGTCTTCGACAAGTGTTCCAAAAGAAGTTACGGAGGAGGAGGAGAGGGCGTCCGGCAAGGTGGGAACTTCGACAGTGCCACAGACCTACTCCGGCCTGTTTGGAGAGGAGACGCCGGATTTCGATATCCCGTGGAACCTCACTCTGAGCTACACGTTCTCACAGACTCAGTCTGACCCGCGAGTGAAGTTCAGAAGCTCTTCAGTCAACGCGTCGCTCTCGTTCAACCTGACGGAGAAATGGAAATTCTCGACCGCCGGGAGTTATGATTTCGTGAGGAATGAGTTCGCCGCACCGAGCGTCAACGTCTACCGTGACCTCCATTGCTGGGAGATGAACTTCACGTGGTTTCCGATTGGTTTCTATCGAGGGTATCGCCTGGAATTGCGCATCAAAGCGCCACAACTTCAGGATCTTAAAGTGACGAAGCAGGGAAGTGCAAGAGGAACGTATTATTAGGGTGGTTCATTGGTGAGTGGTTAACTGGTGAATGGTGATTTGGCAATAAGGCAATCAACCAATGAACGAGTTAACTATTTAACCAGTTAACTTGTCACGCAGATTTTCTTTCTTCGTACAAGTAGATCGGCTCTTTTGACTTGATCATCGTGTCCTTCGTAATGATGCATTTCGACACGTTTTGTCGGGAGGGGAGCTGATACATGATGTCAAGCATCACTTCCTCGACAATTGCCCTCAGTGCTCTTGCGCCACCCCCGCGGGTGACCGCTTTCGCAACAACCGCTTCCAGGGCCCCATCCTCGATTTCCAGCTCAACCCCTTCCATCATGAAAAGCTTTTTGTACTGTTTTGCGAGAGCGTTGCGCGGCTCGGTCAGGATGTTTAGCAATGCGGTTTCATTTAAGGAATGAAGTGTCGCAACCACGGGCAGGCGCCCGACGAACTCGGGAATCAGCCCATACTTCAAAAGATCATCCGGCTCGACCTGCGAAAGATAGGTATCTGTGGATCGGTGTTTCTTGCCGTGGAGCTCAGCGCCGAATCCAACGGGATTCTGGCTTACTCTGCGCTCGATAATCTTGTCAAGCCCCTCGAACGCACCGCCGCAGATAAAGAGAATGTTCTTCGTGTTGATGTTGATGAGGCTCTGCTCGGGGTGTTTGCGGCCGCCTTTCGGTGGAACGCCGGCATTCGTCCCTTCGAGAATCTTCAGTAATGCCTGCTGCACACCTTCGCCCGAAACGTCGCGCGTGATGGAAGCGCTGTCGCTCTTCCTGCTGATCTTGTCGATCTCATCGATGTAGACGATACCTCGTTCAGCTTTTTCCGTGTTGTACTCAGAGTTCTGCAGCAAATACACAAGAATCGTCTCGACATCGTCGCCGACATATCCCGCTTCGGTCAGAGTGGTTGCGTCGGCAATGGCGAACGGAACATCGAGTATTCGGGCCAGCGTCTGTGCGAGGAGCGTCTTGCCGGTACCGGTGGGACCGATCAGTAAAATATTGCTCTTCTCGATCTCCACTTCATCCAAATTGTGAAGATTATCGTTTGAGTCTATACGCTTGTAGTGATTATAGACCGCAACCGCAAGGGTCCGCTTTGCATGTTCCTGACCAATGACATATTCGTCGAGGGCCTTCTTGATTTCCACAGGCGTCAGAGCACCGCGGGAGGGGTGCCTCTTGGCGCTAATCGCGGCCATGTTGTTGCGGATAATGTCCACAGAGCTCGATACGCAAAGGTCGCAGATATAGACGTCGGGTCCCGCGATGATACTGTTCACTTCCTCCGACGAACGGCCGCAGAAAGAGCAAATAATCTTTTCACCCTGTTTTGGCTTTTGGGTCATGGCATTCTCGGCTACCGGTATGCGGTGCGTTACTTTTCTTTCTTAGGCTCAGCGATACGCTTGATGATGATGTTGTCGATCAGACCATAGTCCTTTGCTTCTTGCGTGGACATATAGTTGTCGCGATCAGTGTCCTTCTGAACCTGGTCAACGGTCTTCCCCGAATGAAAGGCGAGGATTTCATTGATGCGTATCTTTGTCTTCAGAATTTCTTCCGCCTGAATACTGATATCCGATGCGGTTCCCTGGACGCCGCCCCACGGCTGGTGAATCATGATGCGTGCGTTCGGAAGAGCAGTGCGCTTTCCTTTTTGCCCGCCTGTCAGCAGCACGGCTGCCATGCTCGCCGCCATCCCGATGCAGATCGTCGAAATCTCCGGCCGAATGTACTGCATGGTATCATAAATCGCTAGGCCGGCGGTGACGCTCCCGCCCGGACTGTTAATATAGAGATGAATATCTTTGTCGGGGTCTTCAGACTCGAGGAAGATGAGCTGAGCGACAACGAGGCTCGCAATATTGTCGTCGATCGGTGTTCCGATGAACACAATGCGCTCCTTCAGGAGACGCGAAAAAATGTCGTACGCCCGTTCGCCACGACCGGTGGATTCGACAACCATGGGGACGAGTTGATTGTAGATGTCCATGTGCTTTGAACTCATAGATCCTTCTATCCTTTCACAAGTTTGTTCGGCAACGATTTGTCGTCGAGTTCTGTAATCTTGGAGCTGTTGATGAGCACGTCCATCAACTTGTCGCCGAGGAGACGGTCTTTGATCTGATCGGACGATTTATAGTACGCGATAAGTCGCTCCTTGTCAATCCCAATCTTGGGAGCTTCTTTCTCGGCCAGCGCAACGAGTGCGTCGTCGTCAATCGTCAACTTCTCGGCTTTGATGATTTCCTCTCTCAAGAGTGCCCACTTCGACTGAAAGACGGCATAGGCGCGGTTTTCCTGAAAGAACTTTTCGGTGTCGAAGTCTTCCGGGAGCTGCTTGTTGGGGTATTGGCCCTTGACGTCCTCAAGCAGGTTTTCCAGAACGCTCCTGATGAGCGACTCCGGCACCTGGAACTCGTGGAGCCGGATAATCTCACTCACGATGGAATTGATCACGCTGCGTCGGTTCTTTTCTTTCCAGTACGATTCGAGATCCTCATGAATGCCTTTGCGGAACTCGTCGACCGTGTGCACCTTTTCCTTGGTAAGCTTTGTGACAAAATCATCGTTGAGCTCAGGCAAGAGGAGCTTCTCGATCTTCTTCACGTTTGCTTTCAAGTTGACCTTGTGCGTGTGCTCGTCATGCTGATGCTCGAACCTGATGTTGTGCTCGCTCCCGGTCGACGTCCCCTGCAGGACATCCTTGAAAGGCTGCTCCAACTGAGGATCCGCCAGGTAGAATTTGGCTCCGTCTGTCTTCTTGCCGATCATGGGGACGCCGCCTTCATCCAGTTCCTGGAGATCTGCCGAAATAATGTGCTCGGAATCGGTAGCGTTCTGCACTTCTTCCCGCGTGCTGTTGATTCTTCGGATCCGAAGGAGCTCGTCTTCGATCTCCGCGTCATCCGTCTTGTGCACGACAGCCTCCACGCTCAGATTCTTGTACTGCTTCAACTCGATCGTCGGTCGAACGTCATACTGGATTTTCACCCAGAGCTTCTCGCCTCGTTTGTAATTGAGATCCACGAGCGTCGGCTCACCGATCGGCTGGAGATCTTTCGCTTTGACTGCCTCGCGATAGAGTTCACTGGTGAGTTTTTCCAGGTACTCATTCTCGATCATCTCGCCATAGAGCTTCTTGATCATGTCCAGGGGAGCCTTCCCCTTTCGGAATCCGTTGATTTCGATTTTGGGCCGGTACTCCCGATACGCTTTCTCGAAATGCGGCTGAAGCTCATCGGCTTTTACTTCGATCTCAACTTCGCGTGAGACCTCTGATGTTGTGTGAACAGTTACTTCCAAGACTCCACTCCTTTCTGGTACTAGGTGTTTGCCCTTCCTTCAGGAAGCAGAAGGGACTTGCGTGGGACGGGGGAGTGACTCCCCGCCTGCCCATGTGAACTCGTCCGGCGGGCAGGGAACCCCCACAGGTTACCCTATCCCGCAAAACTCGTGTGGGCGAAGGGGGACTCGAACCCCCATAGGTTTCCCCACTAGCTCCTAAGGCTAGCGCGTCTGCCAATTTCGCCATTCGCCCTTGGTGCTTCTGCTGTTAGAGAGATTCGGCTGACTCACCCGCGAGAGAGTTTTGCGGGACGCGTCTGCCTGCCCACCGAAGTCTCTGTTCCGAAGGCGGACCTCTCTCCCCATGAAATAAAAAAATCCTCAAATCTTGAGGATTCTCAGATCGACTCAATATACGAAGAATTGCCCAAACACAAAACAGCCCTAGTGCGAGGTTTTTTGAGCTTCATCGAGTTTCTGGAGAGCTTCGACTGCTTCCAAACGGTGTGGATCGATAAAAATCGCTTTGTTGTAGTACTCCCGCGCTTTCAGGAAGTTCTTTGCAGCTTGATGGGCGAGGCCAAGTTGAACATTGGTTTGGTAGTTGCTGGGACTCAGGTCCAGGGCGCGCTCAAATTGCTTGATCGCCTTCGGAAGATCTCCGTCACCAAGATAGGCAATGCCGAGGTTGAGATTCGTTTCCCAGAAGTCGTTGCCTTTCGAAAGTGCGCGGGTCAACACTTCAATCATTGCCTTGTAGTTTCCTGATGACTGACAGAGTGACCATGCCTCGCGGTACGCGCTGATATAAAGCGAATCGATCGCATAGGCGCGCTCGAAAAACGATCGGGCGCGGATCGGATCGCCGTTGCGCACAAAAAGTCGTCCGCACAGGTAGGCCGGATAGGCAAACTCCGGAGCTATCCGCATTGCAGCAGTGTATCGATCACTCGCAAGATCTTTGTCACCTGCTTTTTCCGCTGCAGCCGCTTCATCGATCAGCACCATCGCTTCAGGTTGGCTCGCATGCATCCGCAGATTGATGAAGACGCGCATCTGGTCAAACCGTCGGGAAAGCTCGGGATCATAACATGTTTTCAGCACTTGACGGACAGCCTCCAAAGCAGCGGGATAGGCCCCGTTGTAGTAGTTTTGAATGGCCGTCAGCATTGAATGATATGGCAACGTAAATGCTGCCGAGTCCCTGCGAAGATTCGTCAGGAAATTTGGCGGAAGCAGCGGTTGCCGTTTTTGGTACCGCTCGCTTGCCTGCCTCAGAAACGTGTCATACGATTCCTGCAGGTTGAACTTTGTCAATGCTGATTGCAGGTCGGTCGGTAGAGTAAAGTTTGGCGCATGAGATATGGTATCTCCGAAGTCAAGAGAGGAAAACGCGTACGCGAGAATCTCGATGATTTTCTCAAACTGTGGTCCGTTCTTTCCCGTCGGAGCGCCTTCGCTGATCCATCGAACATTTTGGTCGTCGAGTGCGCGCTGTAAGGAATCGCGTGTCCCTTTGAGTTTGATGATGGCATCTTTTGTCCGATCCAGAAGAACTTTGACGGACGTCTCTTCTGCAGTCACCTTGAGCGATACGTTGGGAAGGGAGTCGACAGCAAACTGAAACTGGGGTTTGAGCAGGTCAATCTGCGAGATTCTCTCTTTCAGTGTTGAGGTGGTCCCCCGTACCGCCGCCTGAAACGCGGAGGACGTTTCATTGATGTATCCGTCGAAACTCTGCGTCCGTCGGTCCTTGAATTCACCGAACTGAGGAAACATGTGCAGGGTGTCTGTTTGCATCAGGTGTTCGTACATTGCAATGGCATCGCGGAAGCGTTTCGTGCCCGACGCTTTTTCAGTCTCCTTCAGCGCACTGATCAGCGCACTGTATCCCGGCCAGTATTCCTGAGGGATTTTCATCTCTGCTTTGCTGCTGTCGCCGTTGAGAACAAACAGAACCGCAAACGGGAGGTGGAGCTTGAGGTCTTTTGGAAAACCGACCGTGATCGAGCTACCCGAAGAATCTGTCTTCAGGTTGGATTTCCATCCAATCTGGAAGTTCTGATTGTTCTGTTGGAGAGCGAGCTTGGGCATCTCGTCTTGTACAAAATCGCCATCGAGAGCCCAGTCCCCGGTTGGAGAGAACTGAAAGTAGTAGTACTGTCCGGCGTTGACGCTCGTGTCTGTCAGCGGGAGCGTGTGAGACAGACTTGAAAGCTCGAGCTTGGCGTAGCGCTCTCCCTTGAGACCGAACAATCCAGACTCACGAACCTTGAACTGCGCAGAGGGAACCTGCGCATTCAATGCACCTGCAAGCACAAGCGTAGCAAGGAGGAGAGAAATGATTTTCATAGTTCGCACGTTGTTTTTCCCGGGCAGGTCGGCGGTAGCACTACTGCGACATTTGAGTGCCGAAAATATAGAAAAAGGGGGTTCGAGATGCAATAAAACACGCCTGCCTATGGTGCGACGGGGGAGCCGGGTGGCGGGGCCGTTCGCTTGCTTTTCGTAATGTGATTGCTGATATTCCTTCGCGTTTTGAGTTCAGAACGGCTGTTCTTCTTCCTGATGATGGGAATAGCGTGAACACACGATCAATGTTGACTGGGGATCTGAAGAAGGTCGCGCGGCGCAGTTGGACTGTGCCACAGGCCTTCCAGTACTGTGAGCGTCTCGCGCGGGATCATTATGAGAATTTCCCGGTGGCCTCCTTGATGGTTCCGAAGGAAAAGCGGCCTCATGTCTACGCGATCTACTCGTTTGCCCGCATCGCAGATGACTATGCAGATGAACCGGGTTTGACACCGGCGGAGCGAATCGACAGCATCGCCGTGTGGGAGGAACAGCTTATCGACGCGTATCGCGGGCATGCGCACCACCCCGTCTTTGTGGCCCTGCAGGAGACAGTCGATCACTTCGAGATCCCCATTGAGCTGTTCCAAAGCCTCCTGAAGGCATTCCGTTCCGATGTCACCACGCACCGATATGAAACATTCGAGGATGTGCTGGAATACTGTGAGAGTTCGGCCAACCCGATCGGCAGATTAATGCTGCTCCTGTTCAATTATCGGAGCGAAACGACGATGGAGCTCTCCGATTCCATCTGCACTGCGCTCCAACTCACGAACTTCTGGCAGGATGTTACTGTTGATTTGAAGAAGGATCGGGTGTACATTCCATTAGATGACATTCGGGAGTTCGGGTATTCGGAAGAGGAACTCCTCGGCCTGCGGTGCTCACAGGCTTTCAAAGATCTGATGTGCTATCAGGTTGAACGGACAGAACAGATGTTCCAGGAAGGAAAGCCGCTCCTCGCGGACGTTGGAAGAGATCTCAGGATGGAATTGAAAATGACCTGGAAGGGTGGGATGCGGATCCTCAGAAAGATCGAACAACAGGACTATGATGTCCTTGCCCTTCGCCCTTCGCTGTCCATGCTGGACAAGACGGCAATCCTTTTTTCATCGCTCGCTGGCTGAACCTCCATGACCGCTCACACCATCGATATTGCCTTACCGGACCTGAACTCGACCCGCAAGAGTAATTTCTTGCTTCCGATTTTGTTTCTCCCTCCGCCGAAGCGGGAAGCGATCGAGACTATCTACGCGTTCTGCCGCTACTCCGACGACATCGTCGACGAAGATGCTGACACGAAAGAAAAATCCCGACGCCTGCTCGTTTGGACAAATGAACTGAAACATGCGTTCGAAGGCACATCCCGTTACACGATCCTCAATCGGCTCGTGAGCGTGGCCAAGAGATTCAATATCCCGACACACCATTTCCTCGATCTCCTCAAGGGGATGGAAATGGATCTTTCCAGAAACCGTTATGAGACGTTTGCGGATCTTCAACAGTACTGTTATCGTGCCGCATCGACCGTCGGATTGATCTGCGCAGAGGTCTTTGGGTATCATCACGAATCGACGAAACAATATGCTGTTCATCTGGGCATCGCGCTCCAATTGACAAACATCCTGCGCGACATCAAGACCGATGCAAAGAAGGGGCGCATCTACCTTCCCCTGGAAGATCTTCGGAAATTCGGATACACAGAAGAGGATCTGATGAATTCGGTGTATGACGATCGCTTCCGTGCTCTGATGAAGTTCGAATGCGACCGCGCACACGATTTCTACCGCAAAGCCAAGAAGTATCTTGCGGAGGACGACAAACCGCTCTTTTCTATGGCGCGGGCCATGGGGAATATTTACTATTTGCTGCTCCTCAGAATCGAGAGGGCCAACTACGACGTTTTCTCGAAGCGAATCCGACTGGCATCCCCCGTCAAATTTCTTGTTGCCATGATCCTGCGATTGCGCAACAAGCTCCCAAAGAACTTTCACCGGTATGTCCGGACAGAACTTCCAGCCTAGTACATTGCGAATATCGAAGTGGCAATTTCGAATTGAAAGACTCGAGCTTCTCGTTTCTCTGTTCTCGCCGTCGGCCTTCCTGCTGTTCGCAATTGATAACTCACTGAGTGTGCCCAAAAAAGCGTCTTTGTCATTTTCCCAAGGGTCCAAAGGACTCCTTCGGAGGATCACTTCGTTCGGAATGACAAACTGAGCCACTGTCATTTCGATCCCGCTGCTTTTTGGCGGGAGAGAAATCTTACTCTTCATTCGGAATATTCAGTCTCCGCCTCCCCGACAACGGAACTCGGGGCAGGTCGACGAATCCTTCGAAATGACAAGACTGGCTCATAGGATAACCTCATGCACCGTCGTGACTCCGTCGCGACGGACAATTCGAAAACTCACGAATTTCCATGGCCACTGATGTCATTGTGATCGGAGGTGGACTCAGCGGGCTGAGCACAGCTGTCGACCTTGCCTCGCGCGGATTGTCGGTGCTTGTCCTTGAACGGTCTCAGCATCTCGGGGGACGCGCGTACTCCTTTGCCGACGAACAGACGGGAGAGGAGATCGATAACGGTCAACACCTGATGATGGGCTGCTATCACGAAACGCGATGGCTCCTGCGCACCATCGGTTCCGATCATCTCGCAACGCTCCAGCCAAATCTCCATATCGATTTTCGCCATCCTCAGCGTGGCACAGCTTCCTTGGATTGTCCTTCGTTGCCGGGGCCCTTTCACCTGCTCGCGGGGCTGCTGAAACTCAAAACGCTCTCCTTCACCGACCGGCTCAAACTCCTGAGAATCGGACTCGCGATCCACAAACACTCCGAATCCATTGAACCATCGATTGCGGCGCTCACGGTTCACCAATGGCTCGATTCGCTGGGTCAGCCTGAGGAGAACAAAAAGTATCTGTGGGATATTCTTGCAGTCGGGAGTCTCAACGGCGATCCAAAGGTGGTGTCGGCGCTGCTCTTCTATAGAGTCTTGAGAGCGGCGTTCCTCGGCGGCAAAGAGAATTCTTCTCTTCTGATTCCGAAAGCAGGATTGTCCAGGCTGTTCGACGAACCGGCTCTGCGCTACCTCCAATCGAAAAGAGGGGAAGTCCTGGTCGGATGTGCCGTCGATGAGCTCGTTTCTCAAGGCTCTCGCGTAAAATCTGTCCGTTGTTCTGATGGTTTGAAGCACGAAGCGAAGGCCTTCGTTTGCGCGGTTCCCTGGTACGCTGTATCCAATCTCTTACCGGCGAATGAACCCGCGCGCCGAGCTGCAGAGCGTATGACCGCGTCCGCCATTCTCTCGATAGATCTTTGGTTCGATCGCCCTGTCATGGGCGAGGATTTCGTTGCACTTCTTGATTCACGCGTGCAATGGGTGTTCAACAGATCGAAGATATTCGGCGCATCCTCAGCGTCCGGCCAATGTCTCGCCCTGACCGTCAGCGGTGCTGACGGCCTCATTGACAAAGATGCCCGGGAGCTTGTTGCTCTGGCGGTGGAAGATCTGCGGCGGGTGTTTCCACGAGTCGGGACCGCGACAGTGGTTCACTCGGTTGTTCTCAAGGAAAGGCGAGCGACGTTTTCTCAACGTCCCGACATTGAACCTCTTCGTCCTTCTTCAAGAACCTCCCTGGAGAATCTCTTCCTTGCCGGGGATTGGACAAATACGGGGTATCCTGCCACGATTGAAGGCGCTGTGATGAGCGGAAGGAAGGCTGCTGCACACGTCTCAGAATTTCTGGCCCGGTGAGCGTTGGTTTCGGAGCGCCGAGAGGCTCACACCTATGCTGCCCGACCGGGACGGGGTGTTGGGTTCGTCCAGCTGCTCCAGAGGTGCTCTGACCGAAAGGATCAATGCACAAAGCCCCTTCCTGATTTCTTCCCATTTCCGGCACTTTCCCC
>PMZI01000043.1 GCA_003170475.1 Ignavibacteriota bacterium
CCCCGAAGTACGTTTTGTCGAACGTGAGGTTTCGATGATCCCCGATGACAACATCAATTCCGATGGCGGAGGCCCGGGTTTTGATCACAGAAATTGTCTGAGCAAAGCACAATTCGGATACGAAGAACTTGTTCGCCGGCGAGCCAGTGGATTGCTTGTTGACGATGCCATGAAGCATCGTCATCGCCTCGGCTGCAGCCGTTCCTTCGTCGAGCAACGATGCATTCGCNNTGACCATCGTCTGGAAATTCAGCAACGCCTCCAGGCGGCCTTGAGATATTTCCGGTTGATAGGGGGTGTATTGAGTATACCAACCCGGGTTCTCAAAAACATTTCTCAGAATGACGCTTGGTGTATCGCAGCCATAGTACCCCTGGCCCAGATAGGACTTTAGGACCTTGTTTTTCTGGGCGACAGACCGGAGATATTCAAGGAAGCCGTGTTCACTGAGAGGAGGTTTCAGCGTCGGGGCGCTGGAGAGCCGGATGGAATGAGGGATCGTTTCGTCGATCAACTGATCGAGCGATTGGACACCAATGGCTTTCAGCATCTGGTCGAGATCACGCTCGCGTGGACCGATATGGCGGGACGCGAACCCGCTTTCTTCAAAGATCGTCATTTTCATTCTCTGGGTTCGGTGGTGATGGAATGATGGCTGTTGATATGTTCGAGCGCTTGCGCAGCAGCCGCCTGTTCGGCGTCTTTCTTGCTTTTCCCTGTTCCGGTGCCCAGGCTCTCAGCACCAAGAAACACTTCGATGGTGAACCTGCGGTCGTGATCGGGTCCGTCCTCCCGGAGAATCGCATACCGGGGAACTCCAAGAGATCGTGCCTGGGAATATTCCAGCAACGCGCTCTTGTAGTTATCGTCTGTCAGGGCAGAATTGAGGATGGAAGAGTCGGAGAGAAGTGACCGTGTGACAAAATTGCGCGCCGGCGGCAACCCGCCGTCGATATACAGGGCTCCGATGATCGCTTCAAAAGCATCAGCAAGGATGGAATCTGACCCGCCTTCGACGGACTGGAGTGCACTCGAGCTCAGAAGCAGAAAGTCTGAAAGGCGGAGATCCTTTGCCCTCTGTGCGAGGGATTTCCGGTTCACCAGGCGCGAGCGTACCTTCGTCAGATCACCCTCTTCCATGGAAGGATAGAGGCGGTAGAGGTACTCCGCAACGAGGAAATTCAGGATGGAATCGCCGAGGAATTCCAGTCGTTCATTGGATTTTACCTGGGGACCGAGGTATTGCAGATAGGAACGATGGAGAAGGGACTCAAGAAAGAGGTTCCAGTTCTTTGGGTGATGCCCAAGGACCTGTTCAAACCGAGCGAAGTCAAACTTCTTCTCGCTGAACGCCGCGCTCAGGGCATTTCCATCCAGAGTGTTGCGAGGGGCACGGCTTCGATGCGGGAGAAACCACGTATACAGTTTTCCGAATGCGTTGAACACTCAAGACTCCAACCCATCCAGCACCTTACGCCGTCATGCTTGATATCTTTTGAACAGCAAAGAGGCGTTGTGACCACCAAACCCGAACGTGTTGCTGATGGCGACATTGATCGTGCATTCCCGGGCAACATTGGGAACGTAGTTCAGGTCACATTCGGGATCGGGGGTCTCGTAGTTGATTGTCGGATGGACTTTGTTATCACACATGGACATAATGGTCGCGATGGACTCCACGGCCCCTGCGGCACCCAGCAAGTGACCAATCATGGATTTCGTCGAATTGACGGCCATGGAATAAGCTCGCTGACCAAAAACCGTTTTGATCGCAGCTGTCTCACTCTTGTCGCCCACAGGCGTTGACGTTCCGTGGGTATTGACGTAGTCTATATCATCCGGCGTCATGCCGGCATCCCGGATCGCCTGCCTCATGGACCGGACAGCTCCTTCACCGCCCGGAGCCGGTTCGGTGATATGATGTGCATCGCCGGTGAAACCGATGCCTCCAACTTCAGCGTAGATCTTTGCTCCCCGCCGCACAGCATGGCCGAGTTCCTCGAGAACAACAATGCCGGATCCCTCTCCCATCACGAAACCATCACGATTCTTATCGAACGGACGGCTTGCTTTTTCCGGGGCATCATTTCGGGTTGACATGGCCCTCATGGCGTTGAATCCACCGATCCCCATAGGACAAATGGCAGCCTCGGCTCCCCCGGTGAACATCAGATCCGCATCGCCGCGTTGAATGAGCATGAACGCATCTCCGATTGCATGCGACGAGGTGGCACACGCGGAGGTGGTTGAGTAATTCGGACCCTTCAAACCATATCGCATCGAGATTCTTCCCGGGGCGATATCCGATATCATCATTGGGATGAAGAACGGACTGATCCGATGCGGCCCTTTGGATTCCCACATTGTTTCTTGCTGCTTCTGGTAGGTCGCCATTCCACCGATACCGGATCCAACCACCACTCCGATCCGCTCACAATCCTCTGCTTCAAGATTCAGGCCGGAATCCGCCAGCGCCATTTCCGCCGCGGCCAACGCAAACTGGGTAAAGAGATCGGAACGCTGCGCGAGCTTTCGATCCATGAATTTCATGGCATCGAACCCCTTCACTTCGCACGCGAATGTTGTATCGTAATCGGAGGCATCAAAATACGTTATGGGGCCAGCACCGCTCTTCCCCGCCAGAAGGTTCTGCCAGGACTCCGCTACTGTTAGCCCAAGTGGAGTTACGGCCCCCATCCCGGTGACAACAACTCGACGCCTTGATCCAGTTTCCGCCATTGACTTCTATCCTTCAATTCGGTGGAACGAACGTGAACCGCGCCGCGTGCAAGCTTTGGATGCCAGCTGTTTCACACGCGACGTCAGAACCTTACCAATTAGGAGGCTTTTGCCTTAAGATAGTTGATCGCATCGCCGACGGTCGCAATCTTCTCTGCGTCTTCGTCCGGGATCTGAACGTTGAATGCCTTTTCAAACTCCATCACGAGCTCAACGGTATCGAGTGAATCCGCTCCAAGATCGTTCGTAAAAGAAGCCTCGGGAGTGATCTGAGCTTCGTCGACTCCAAGCTTGGAGACAATGATTTCTTTGACTTTCTTCTCGACATCTGCCATTGCAGTGGTCCTTTCTGAAATGATAGTGGATAGGTTGTTCTGTTGTATTCTAAATGACAAGTCCGCCGTCAACACACAAAACCTGCCCTGTGATATAGCTTGCCGCTGGCGAGACCAGAAACACGACTACACTGGCGATTTCTTCGGGCTTCGCTGTTCGCTTCATCGGGATGTTCGTCAGCAACGCCTCTCTTTGCTGGGCGTTGAGCTTTTCGGTCATCCCCGTCTCGACAAAACCGGGGGCCACCGCATTTACCTGAATGTTGCGAGAAGCTAGCTCTTTTGCAAGTGTTTTCGTGAGTCCGATAACTCCCGCCTTAGACGCTGAATAGTTCACCTGACCTGCATTACCGATCAAACCGATGACAGATGTTATATTAATGATCTTCCCTTGTCGTTGTCCGATCATCTGCCTCGAAACGGCCCGGCAGTAGTTGAAGGTGCCTTTTAGATTTGTGTCAATGACGAGATCCCAGTCTTCCTCACTCATCCTCATTAACAAATTGTCCCGCGTCACTCCGGCGTTGTTCACAAGGATGTCGACGCGGCCGTATTCTTTGACAACGACATCGACAATTCCTTGCGTTGCTCCGAAGTCCCTGACGTCGGACTGCAATGCCATTGCTTTGACACCCTTGGAACGGATGATCTCTTTCGTTTCTTCCGTCGCTTGATTCATCTGGATGTCGGAAAACGCGATATGAGCACCTTCCGATGCCAGCGCAATGGAAATCGCCCTGCCAATGCCTTGCGCCCCGCCTGTGACAAGAGCAATCTTGTTATCAAGTATTCCCATGATACGGTACGCTCCCTAGCAGTAGACAACCATCAATCATAAATTCCCGGAAGCACCTGCCCGGTGATATAGTCCGATGCAGGCGATGCAAAGAACAATACAAGTTCTGCTATCTCCTCAGGTTGAGCAACGAGCTTGATCGGATACAGTCCCGCCAATCCGCTCATCTGGGCCGGGTCCAATTGTTCCACCATTTCGGTCGCCACAAATCCCGGTGCGACAGCATTGACCTGAATATTGCGCGAAGCGTATTCCTTTGCCACGGTTTTTGTCAACCCGATCATCCCCGACTTTGCCGCAGCATAGTTCGTTTGGCCGGGATTTCCGATCACCCCGGCGATGGACGCAACATTGATGATCTTACCACGGCGTTGCGACACCATGTGTCGCACAACAGCTTTGCAGTAATTGAATGCACTCTTGAGGTTCGTATCGATCACTTCGTCCCAATCCTCTTCACTCATGCGAACCAGCAAACGGTCCCGCGTGATGCCCGCATTGTTCACGAGAATGTCAATTCTGCCCAGTTCCCGGATGACCTCGCTCACCACCTGTTCGGTGGATGCAGGATCCTTCGCATCCGCCTGATGTGCAACAGCTCGCACACCCTTCGCTTTGATCGCATCAATCACTTCATCCGCCGACGACGATGCGCTTTTGTAAGTGAACGCTATATCCGCGCCTTCTTCGGCAAGCAGCAAGGTGATGGCTTTGCCGATTCCACGCGATGCCCCTGTTACCAGCGCCGTCCTTCCCGTCAACCAACCCATATGTCAGCCGATGCTCTCCCGTTGTGAAGAGAATTCTTCGTGTACCGTCTCAGTGTGCAAGATCGGCCAGCTTCTCGATGCCTCGCGTCGCTACATCACTCCGGATTCTTTTGACAAGACCCTGCAGCACCTTTCCCGGACCAACTTCAACAAACAGACCGGCACCATCCGTCGCCATGTTTGTCACAGTTTCTTCCCAGCGAACGGGATTCGTGAGCTGTTCACACAGTAACCGGCGAATCTCTTCGGCCTTCTGGACCGGCCGGGCAGTGACGTTGCCATAGACCGAGATCGCTGCATTCTTAATGGTGATCTTGTCCAGGGCCGACTTGAGTCCGCTTCTCGCAAATTCCATCAACGGAGAGTGAAAAGCGCCGCTCACGGGCAACTCCTTCACCAATTTTGCTCCGCGTTCTTTCGCGATCTCCATCGCTTTCCGAACGCCAGCAATTGATCCGGAGACCACGATCTGTCCGGGGGAGTTGAAATTTGCAGCCTGAACAATTCCGGCACTCGACGCATTCCGGCAAATCTCATCGACGACATCCGGCTCAAGTCCGACAACCGCGGCCATGGTCCCGGGCTGCTGAATCCCCGCCTGCTGCATCAACTCGCCGCGCAGGCGAACGAGACGAAGACCGTCTTCAAATGTCAATGCTCCGGCAAACACGAGCGCCGAGTACTCTCCAAGAGAATGCCCTGCAGCCATTGTCGCGCGTTCACCTTGATACAGGTTCGCGAGAACCATACTGTGGAGAAAGATAGCGGGCTGCGTGTTCTTCGTCTGCTTCAGTTCTTCTTCAGGACCCTCAAAGCAGATTTTGCTCAACGAAAATCCCAACAACGCATCAGCCCGATCAAACCACTGCCGAGCTTCAGGAAGCTGCTCGCACAGATCCTTCCCCATGCCGACATACTGAGACCCCTGACCCGGAAAAACAAATGCCGTTGTGCTCATGAGGGGCTCTACGGTTTCGGATTTTCCAGTGACCATCGGACGAGCGTCGCGCCCCACGTGTATCCGGCTCCGAAGCTCGCGAGCACGATGTTCTGACCGCGCTTCAGCTTTCCGGAAAGCCACCACTCCGAGAGACAAAGCGGAATGGTCGCTGCAGTCGTATTACCATAGCGGTCGATATTAATCATCACTTTCGACCGGTCGATTCCCATCCGATCAGCTGTCGCATCGATGATGCGCAGGTTCGCCTGGTGAGGCACAAGCCACGAGACATCGTCCCCTGTCAACTTGTTGCGCTCCATGATCTCGGCCGAGACATCAGCCATCCCTTTGACGGCAGCCTTGAACACGGGTTTACCATCCTGATAGATGTAATGCATTCGTTTGTCGACGGTCTCATGAGTGGGGGGATTGAGGCTTCCACCACCCTTCATGTTGAGGAACGGCCCGCCGGCACCATCGCAGTACAGCCGGTTATCGAGGATCCCGTACTCCGGATCCTCTGAGAGCTCCAGGAGGACTGCACCGCCGGCATCGCCGAAGAGAATGCATGTATTCCGATCGCTGTAGTCCGTAATGCTGCTCATCTTATCCGCGCCAACGATGAGGACTTTGGAGGCCGTACCATTCTCAACAAACTGCGCACCGGTGTGCAAGGCAAAGAGGAAACCGGAACACGCGCCGGAGAGGTCGAAGCCCCACGCATTTTTCGCTCCGATCTTGTCCTGAATAATGCATGCGGTCGACGGAAAGAACATGTCCGGCGTCACTGTTGCGACGATGATGATGTCTATTTCCGTCGGCTCGATCTTCCGATGAGCCAGCATTGCCTGGATAGCACCTACTCCGAGATCAGAGGTGGCTCCATTCTCCAGGATGTGCCGCTCGGAGATTCCGGTTCGAGTCCGGATCCACTCGTCGTTGGTGTCGACCATTTTCTCCAGATCAGCATTCGACAAGATCTTGCTTGGAGCATAGTGACCGACTGCCGTTATCGTTGCTCTTCGCTTCGCCATTCATTCCTTCATGAAGATGTGTCAGATGGAGCCGCTTTCGCCGCCTCTGCTATCGCTTGTTCGATGTGGGTGTTCAGTTGTGTTTTCGCAACCTCCACCGCCTTCAAAATCATGTTCTTGATGGCTTTCGGACTGGAGCTTCCGTGTCCGACCACGGAAACGCCGTTGACTCCCAGAACGGGCACACCGCCATACTGCTCGTAATCCATGTCTTTCAATGCAGCCCGAAGTGACCCTTGCGCTGCTCCGATGAGGAGTTTGCGGAACAGACCGCCGGAAGCATATTCTCTCAACTTTGCTTTGAGAAATGACGGAACGCTCTCACCAAACTTCAGGATCACATTCCCAACAAACCCATCGCACACCATGACCTGGGCTTTTCCTTTGAGGATATCCCTTCCCTCAATATTCCCGATGAAGTTGAGCGAACTCGACTCCAGAAGTTTGTGCGCTTCCGACACCGCCACCGTGCCTTTCGTCTTTTCTTCGCCGACATTCAACAACCCGACCGTGGGGTTTTCGTAGCGCAAGACTCGATTCGCATAGATGCTTCCCATCACGGCAAATTCATAGAGATGCTGAGCGCGGCAATCCACATTGGTTCCGGCATCGACCAAAACACCAACTCCGCGTTCCGAGGGAAAGAACGTCGCGATCGTCGGACGGCTCACACCTTTGATGCGTCCAAGAATCAACGTTGATGCGGAAAGGGCCGCTCCTGTATTCCCGACACTTGCGAACGCTTCTGCTTTTCCCTCTTTGTGCAACTGTATGCCAACCGCGAGGGAGGAATTCCTCTTCTGCTTCACCGAGGCTGTCGGCGAATCGTCCATCGTGATGACATCGTCTGCGTTCACCACCGAAATTGCCAGACCCTCCGTTTCGTGTTTCCCGAGTTCGGCGCGGATATCCCGCTCTTTCCCGACCAGGATCACCTCAAATTCGTTCTTCGCCTGACGGAGCGCTTCGACCGCACCGGCGATTTCGTTCGCGGGCGCAAAGTCCCCCCCCATTGCATCCAGGACAATTCTTAGTCGTTGAGTCAATGGAATCGTACTCGTTGGACAGTGGACTGGTTCAATGCTCTTAGCCACAGAACTGACGCCTCATCGATCCTACTACAGAGGCAAAATCCCGCCTCGTCTCTGACAAAGCGGGATGATCAGCTCTTCTTGGAAAAACTAGGATTCTTTTGGAATGATAATTGAACGACCGTCGTAGAAACCGCAGTTCGGGCAAGCCCGATGCTGCAGTTTCTGCTCATGACAATTTGGACATTCTGCCGTCGCCGGAGCAGTTGCCTTGTAGTGAGTGCGGCGTAACCGGCCGCGTTGTTTTGAATGGCGTCGTTTTGGATTTGGCATTGATGGAACCTCTAGCTAAGAGACGTATGGTTTCTAGTTCTTCAGGATCTTCTGGAGTTCCGACCAGCGAGAGTCGTCCTCGTCGTTCTTACAATCACATTTGCCCAGGTTCAGATTCAAACCGCAGGTCGGGCACAGACCGGCGCAATCTTCACGGCAAAGCACCTTTTGAGGCAGCCCGAGGATAACAAATTGCCTGACGTCCTCTGCCAGATCCACATGAGCGCTGTCGGGGGAAATCAACTGCACTTCCTCGTCGTCACCCTCCACGGCCTCCTGATCCTCGACTAACATAACGCCGTACCCAGAGGAGATTTCTTGCTCAAACTCCTCGAGACATCGATCACAGGTGAAAACTCCACTGGTCTTGATGCCTACCCGCATGTAGAGCTGCCTGCTTGTCTTTTCAAGCGTCGCCTCGATTTGAAGTTCTTTTGTAAAACGGGAATCGAGGCCTACCTCTTCAGGTGTCGCTTTGAGGGAATGATGATGTGTACCTTCTGAGAGTTTCGAAATATTGATTCTAAGTACGCTCACCGTTCCCCCCTGGATCTCGCATGCGTTCTAAGCAAAAGCGGATGAACGCCGAGAATATCCAACTTTTTCGATGGTTTTCAACCGTTTTTCGCAAAAAAGCGTTGAAATATACCGAGAAGCCGCAAGATAGTCAAGGGAAAAACTCGGATGGGAAACCTATGGCAGAAACACCGACAAGAACAAAAAAGCCCTCGCACGGCGCGTGGGCTCTCTTGTCAGCAACATTGAGAAACATGGTATCAAGGCTACTCCTGCTTCTCGACCACCAATTCCCCATTTCCTGGCTCGGCATGCACAAGCAACTTGTCTTGGACGTAGTCTACCGTCTCATCCAACGCATCCCGGAACTTCTCGAAGTCTTCTTTGTAGAGGAAAATCTTGTGTTTCTCATACTCCTCTTCCCCTACACGCTTGCTCTCGGTAATCGTGATGTAGAAGTCCTTTTCTGACTTCGTGGACTTTACATCGAAGAAATACGTGCGTTTACCCGCCCGCACCCTCTTCGTGAAGATCTCATCTTTGTACGTGTTTTCCAAGTTCGTACAACCTCCCTTCAAGATAGTTGTAATGTTGGAGTTAACAATTCAGAGTCCGATGTCCGGAGCTTACATTCCGCAATCCCCGTCAAAGAACTCACATTCCTCAAAGCCCGCCTGGTGTCGGCGGAGCCTTCCATCAAGCTCCGGGATTCTTCTTCCCCGCATTCACCTCCTTATGATGGCAATCTTGCCGGTGCTGGTTTGAGTTCCGTTTTCTGCATACGCCACAACAAAATAGATTCCGCTTGAGACAAGATCTCCCTGCCTGTTTCGCCCGTCCCAGAAAGCGCGACCGCCACCCTGCGCTTTGAACTCACAGACGAGGGCCCCATTTGTCGAAAGGATTTTTATCGAAGATTCTGCCGCAAGATTCCGTATCGTCAAGGCAGTGACCGATGGAATAATGAAGGGATTTGGGCCCAGGTCCAGTGACGTCATCGTCCGGGCGGCCTGAACAGGAAAAACCTCGAGACTGGAGAGTCCCTTCTCGGTTCCGAAATAGACAATTCCCCTCTTCTGGTCAAAGGCAATCGACCGAATGTCGTCACCGACGAGCTTTCCGTTCGTCGTCAGAACGGAATACTGAGCGAGGAGCTGCGTGCCATCGGAATTGAGCACGTTCACTCCTTCTTTTGTCCCCGCCCATTTGTTGTTGACGGCGTCAACCGCAATGGCCTGAATAGTCTGTCCTCGCAGCGGAGTGTAGGCGGCCTTGCTGGTCAAAGGACTTCTGGGATCTATGAAGATTGACATCCCCAGGTCCGTCCCGACACAGACGTCTCCGTCAAGATCCAGAGCGAGGGAGAGAATGGTGTTGCTCGCGAGGCCATTCTCCGTGGTCATATTTCCCCAACCGCCAAGAGCACGCGTTCCAGCCACGCTGGAATCTTCATTGAAATAGTAGAGGCCTGTGATAGGTTTGTCGCTCGGCTCTGCATTCGCAAACCACTTGGTGTCATTCCGATCGATGAGGATGTTTGTCAGACGACCATCTGAGATCGAGGTACGGGGGGTTGCCGTCCCATCACTCTTCAGCTGCAGGAGGTGATATCCATTGACGGCAGTGCGATCGACAATCCATGTGCTGCCTTTGGAATCGACAGCAACTCCTCCAACTACGACGTAGTTCGGGTTCGAGGCTACTGCGCCGGCCAGTGCCGGAGTGGTTGTCTGATCCAGTCGTCTTCGTATCGAATCGCCGACAACCTCGACAATTCCGTAACCCCATGAGCTCACCCATACGGAACCGGACGATCCAAGCGAAACCTTGTAGTAGTCGTCGCTCTTCATGACCGGATAGCCTGCAACGGTGTAGTTCCTCCAACGGGAATCTTCCGGTGCCGATGGGTCATATCGGTAGAAACCCCTGCCACGGCCGCTGATCCCCGACGCCGCCCAAAGAACACCCTGATCATCAACCACGATGCTGCTGAAGAGGTTTGACATCGGGCCGTTTGGCACCTTGTACTCCCAGCTTCCCGTCCAACGAGCAATACCCTGCGACACCGTACCGGCCCAAAGATTCGTAGACTGTGGTTGCGCGGCAAACGAACTCGCCTGAACCTGTGCGTTGACAGCGATGACGGCTGAAGGGGCAGACAGAGATGTGAATGACTCCAGTCGGAAACTGCTGGCATCGCTCAGGAGAACGACCACATCGCTCGCCCGAGCCAACAAGTCGACAACCGGACGATTGACAAAAGCGGCAGCCGGGGAGAACTTCTTTCCGTCAAAGATGACGACACCCAACGTAGTGCCGACGACCACAGAATCGTGAAGGTTCGAGATTGATGTGGAGACGTTTGTTGGCAGACCATTGATCACCGTGTACTGCGTCCACGATGTCGGAGCGGAGAGATTGGGCGCATCAAGTTGCGCCGATGCAACGCCAAGGTCCGTCGCAGCCCAGATCCTGTTCTTGTAGATCTTCACGTCGTTGACACCGGCTTGCGTCGCGAAGCCAAGGTTCGCGTATGTATCCCGGAATTCCTTGCGGGAAATCTGAAGCACCGAGATCCCATAGTCCGTCCCGATGAACAAAGAATCTCCGCGCACGAGCAACGTCCGAACGGTTCTTGCAACTTGTTCAGATTCGTGGATACTTCGAATCTCGACCCATTCACCGGTGGAAGGATTGAACCCGTTCACAAATCCATCTGACGAACCAGCCCATACTCTTCCTGCGCCATCGAGAGTGACGGCGGTCAGGTCATTCGAACTCAAACCGTCGGAATTTGTATACTTGACAAATCGGTTCGCTGAAGGGATGTACAAGAATAATCCGCCTGCTGTTGCTGTCCATACGGAGTCTGTCGTCGCTGCGACACCCCGGACCGCCTTCATGTCGGTGAAGTTTTTCCAGCGCCCAAGATCCAACGAGCTTTGCCGTGCCACAACGGCAGCCGGAAGACAGATAAACAAACAGCAAGCCGCCGCCACAAGGTTTTTTGCAGCGCGAAGTCTGTCTACTTTTGACGATTCCGGGATTTGTGTTAGAGAGGGGAGAACCGCGACACCGGCGATCTCAGCATCGAATGTCCCAGTGCCTGCGTGATGGTTTGTAGCGGCATCGTCGTGCAAACGAATGCCGGTGAAAGAATACCGAAGCCAAAAACCTGTTGCGCTCTGCCTCACGTTCCCTGCCTCTGCCGCCCTGTGTTTACGAGAAAAGCCTGCTCCGCATCGTTTCAACTACGTGCATCGGTACTGTAAAGAGACCAAGCGTATGGTCATCATTTTTCTTGCCGCCGTGAAAATCAGACCCGCCGCTTTCCAGCAGAAAGTACTGGTTCACGAGTCCACGGTAGTACCCCATGAGTTTTTCATCGTGGGCGGGATGAACCACTTCGATTCCATCCAGACCACTCTTGATCAATTGAGAGAGATCAAATTCACTCAAGTACTTGCCGGGGTGCGCAAGAAATGACAATCCGCCTGCCGCCGTGATCATCTTAAATGCATCGATGGGACTCAGTTGATACTTCTTTTCAAAGGCAGGTCCGCCGGTCCCGATGTACCTGTCAAACGCCTCGTGATATGAACCGACATAGCCTCCGTCGAGAAGAGCATTTGCAACATGAGGCCGACCCACCGAACCGATGCCTGCTTGCTGCAACACTGCTTCCAATCGCAATGGGATGCTGAGGCTATTGAGTTTCTGGACGATGCGTTCTGCGCGCTTCAGCCGTTCCCTTCGGAAGAATGTCAGGTAGTCTAAGAGATCCTGATTCCGACGGTCGACAAAATACGCGAGAATGTGCACATCCTTCTCACCGAGGGATACGCTCAGCTCAAGACCGGAAATCACCTCCATGTCAAAGCTTTTTCCCCATTCGACCGCTTCGTCGAGAGCGCCGACGTTGTCGTGATCGGTTATAGAGAGAACATTCAGCCCGACACTATGAGCCCGTTGTACTAGATCATACGGTGATAGAGCACCATCCGAGTGCGTCGTGTGCGTGTGCAGATCTGCTCGGCTTGCTGAGGGTGGGGAAACTTGAGACAAGTCTCCCGTGCTCCCAGACTCCACCTTCTGCGACATGAATTTTTATGATGATAGTTTGACATGTGAAGTTTTCAGTGATAGCGCCCGACGGGATTGACCCGGAGCGGAGGGGTCCCTCACCGATATCGGCGAGGCGGGAATGCAGCTAGAGATAATGCTTGCGGAACTCTTCGTAATCGTTGATGGTCAACTTATTCCCATCCAGCTGCAAATGCCCTTCCCGAACAAATTGATGAATCATGCGAGAGACAGTTTCGCGTGAAGTTCCTGCCATGTTAGCCATGTCTTGCTGCAATGGCAATTCATCGATCTCCACCTTTCCTTTGCGAAACACACCGATATCATCGGCGAGCATCAGGATGACATTGGCAACACGGCCTGATGCATCTTTTAGCGAAAGGCTCTTGATCTGCGCGTCAGCTTTCCGAAGCCGGGTGGTAAGCTCTCCGAGGAGTGAGATGGCTACTTGGGGATGTTCATGAAGCAACTTGAGGAAGTCACGCCGGTGAATCATGAACAGTTCTGATTTGGCAAGAGCGACAACACTTGCGGATCGCGCCAGCCCGTCCAGAAGCGACATCTCGCCAAAAAATTCGCCGGGGCCGAATATCGAAAGAATTACTTCCCGTCCATCCTCGTCTGTTCGTACGATCTTCACTTTCCCCGTGATGATCACGAACAGGGCCGCCCCGGTCTCCTTCTCGAGGACGACAATGTTTCCCCTTTTGTATTTCTTCCGGAGACCAAGCTTCTCGATCTTTTTCAGCTCGGGATCTTCGAGGTCCGCGAAAATGGGAACATTTTGTAGGAAGCTCAATTCCTCAACCAGGAGTTCAGTCGTGAGTAGAATGCAGGCCTTTGGGAGGGCTCTTTATTGAACGGTGCTCCTGCCTCGTTTACCGCACCTTTCGGGTGTTAAATATATCCGCATGTGTGATGAAAGTCAAGGCTAAATCCTTAGCACAAAATGGCTTAAGAATACTGTTCATGAACAGGAGTTCGTTCTAGCCAACATCCGCGACCCGAAATTCGACTCCCCCGTTCCCCACAGCACAACGACCCCTGCCGACCACATCTGACTCACTGTGCTACGACGAGAGAATTCCTCTCACCGATCGGTCTTGCCGTTTTCACTCTGACATGTGCTTGCATCTTCCGCAGGAGCATCACGCAGGGAGTTCAACGATACGAGGGTCTCTTGAAGAGTGGGCTTCTGATATGGTCTTTTGCTGTGTGACAACGAGTACAAGCTGCTGCCACGCGAATGCGTAGCATAAGGAAGACCCGATGGAGCGCGTGCGAATTGCCAACTTCAAAAGTTCATGATCACCGCTCGCGGGAGATGGAACTACCAAGGTGAACTTGTTATGAAACGCTTTGCATTTTTTACCGGATTCCTGATCCTCACAACGGCCGTTGCTCTCCCTCTGATGTTGTTGAAGAAGGGGAAAGCATTCCGTCAGGAAGAGGATGATAACATCCGGTACGATATTGATGATTATGTGGCTGCTGAGGGACTGTAGAGTTCAGGACAACCGCTCGAGAATGAACTGAACGATGATGCCAGCATCCTCGATGGGATGTTTGGAGGCGGATGTGAACTCCGGAGAAAGTCTTGCCTGAAGTCTGTCGGCTGCGTTCCGCACGTCTTCCGGAATTGCGGGGTCCGAAGCAAACGCCCGAAGCTGCGCCATGAAATCCCGTCCGTACCGCTTTTCCGGAAACCGTTTCTCCAATTCCACGATCGCGATTCCCGCAATTCTTCGCGCCGACGTCCGAGCCCTTCCCTGATTTCCGTTTCGTTCCGCCTCTCTCGCTCGCGCGAGTTCCTGGTCAATTTCATCCCGCCAATTCGTCATTCGAGCACCCTATTGAGAATGGCAGCGAGTTTCTCAGGACGTTCCAGCTGAGGAACATGACCGCATTGATCGATGAGGTCGAGCGTCGAATGTTGAATACGCTCCTTCAACACGTCAAGGCTCTTCAGAGATATTGCGGCGTCCTGTTTTCCCCAGATGACACTGACGGGCATCGTGAGGCGCGAGAATTCCTCGTTGAGGAAATCGCTGGCTTCCATGGAGTCCACAAACTCATTCATTCTGCGCGCCCCAAGTTCGTGATAGATACTCACTGTGAATGGTTTGAAGTACCATGGATAGTGATACCACAATGCGTTCAGGAGTCGTCGCGTGTCGTTGACGGATGTCAGTGTAAAAAGATCGCGGAGGTGTTCTACGCCGGGATACGAGATCCCCGCCGTATCGATCAGCACAAGGTGTTCGACGCGTTCCGGCGATTGGGCTGCGTACCGACAGCAGATCCATCCTCCGAGAGACTGTCCCACCAAAATGACGGGTGTCTCTGCGACCGCGGCGACCAACTCCGACAATGCAGTGACATGTTCGCCGAGTGTACAGAACCCTCTCTCTGAATTCACGGTGGAAAATCCAAACCCCGGTAAATCGAGAGCGACGATGCGGTGCGAGTCTTTCAAGTGTGGGAGCATTCTCATCCATGTGCTCGAAGAAGTGCCCAATCCGTGAACGAGAACGATTGTTCCCTTCGGATGAGAGTGTTCACGGACAAGATAGTGAACCGTGCTCACCGAGCTGATCAGCGTTTTGCTTTCAAAGCCGAGAGAACGGAACTTTTTTCGAACGGATCGATGGAGCAGGCGCAGGAGCATATGTCAGAACGGAAACTTGTGCTTGTACCAGTCATGGGTCATTTCTAACCAGAAGAAGAGACCCCGAAATTTCCCGAGAGGAGCATAGTGCTTCTCGATGGTTGCGTCTTTCACCTTCCTCCCGTTTGCATGGAGGTCGTAGAATTTGCCGCGGACCCACGAGTCGAGTCCGAGATAGTCGTACCGCCCCAGCAGTTTCAGTATATTCCCCGCCGCATAGTCGCCCATTCCTTTGACGGATCTCACGGTCTTGAAAAGCTCTTCTGTGGAGACCGGCGACGATCGCCAGGATTCGACATCGAGTCTCCCGCTCGAAACCCTCTCTGCCAATTCAAGCAGGTAGGGGGACCGATATCCTGACCGGATATTCCTCCTGAGAAAAGCATCGGTTTTTCCTGCGATGACCTCCGGCGTCGGAAAGGAATACTTCCCTTCCTCGAAGCGCTGACCAAGCACGGTCGTAAAGTTCTGCACCATCGCTTCGGTGAGAGACCAACTGCAATTCGTCGTGCAGATCATTTTGACGACATCCTCAAAGACGGTCGGTGCGCGGAGCATTCTCCCTGCACCCCATTTCGGTATCCAGCGAAATCGCGGCAAGCGCCAGGCTTCGGCGTAGAATTCTGACATTTCCTCATCGAGGCGCAAGCAGACTTTCAGTGGATGCTTGATGCACGTTTTCTGATCTGCGGTGAGGGCTGATTCGCTTCTGGCAAGAACTTTGATCTTGCCCCCCTCCTCCCTCATCATGCATTCCGCCAGAACCTCATCCTCAAGAGAGACAATCCTCGAGAAGGTCCCGCTTTCCTTTTGAATGGAAAACGGCGGAAGGGAACACCAGCCGTGGCTGTAGATGGTGCGCCAGAAGTTAAAACCCGGGGGGGCTGCAAACTGAAACCGATGAGAGATCATAGAGTCAGAACGAGGCATTGTCGTGGTCGGCGAGTTTCTGAGTTCATGATCAATATAGAGACCGGAGCACGGAAATGCAAAAGTCCCGATTTGTTGGTAGATTCGAACTGTCGCATCAATCCACTCGTAGCAATGTATGGATACCACACCGGCAATCGAACTCAACGCCCTCGTCAAGGTTTTTGCGAAAAGGAATCAACGCGCCATCAGGGCCGTTGATGGCCTGTCGTTTCAGGTTCCGAAAGGCTCGATCTTTGGCCTCCTTGGCCCAAACGGAGCCGGCAAAACGACGATCATTAGAATTCTCACGACGCTTCTCACACCGAGCGCGGGCGAAGCCCGGGTGATGGGATACGATGTTGTTCAAAACCCCCTCGCAGTCCGGAGGCAGATTTGCGTCGTCTTACAGGAAAACGCGATCGAGCTTCACCTTTCCGTGCAGAACAGTTTTCGCGTCTTCGGACGATTTCACGGACTCTCTCGCGACGAGATTCAGCGTCGCGCTGACCGTGTCAGTGAACTTTTTGGACTGAGCGAATACTTGAATGAAAAGGGAATGGATCTGAGCGGCGGACTCAAACGCCGCGTGCAGGTTGCGAAGACATTCCTCATCGACAAACCGGTGGTATTTCTCGATGAAGCGACCACGGGGATGGATACGTTCAACAAGCGCGCGACGATTCAAGCGATCAAGGAAGAATCGCTCAAGGGAAGAACCATCGTCCTCACCACCCATGTGCTTGATGAAGCCGAGGTGCTGTGCGATTCCATCGCCATCATGAATCACGGCAAGCTTGTTGCGCAGGGAAGCGTCGACAGCGTCAAGGCATATGGCCTCCGTATGATGTCGCTTTCGATGTCGCTGGCAACGGTCTCACCTTCCACACTTGATCTCATTCAAACCTATCAGCCGATTCGTATTGACGTCAAGAACACGACGCTCGATGTGACCGTCAAAGACGATACCGCAGCGCTTGCAATCCTGGCGGCTGTTCGCCAACAGACCGAAGTCCGACATTTTGAAATCACGACGGCGAGCCTCGAGGATGTCTTCGTGCAACTCCTCGACAAGAAAGTGAGCGCGACCTGATGCGAGAGATCATGGCCGTCGTCTATCGCGAGTATCTCGTCCGGATCACCGGTCTCACCTGGATGTTTTTTGACCTCGCTGTCCCCTTGTTGTATCTCCTGATGTTTGGAGTGGCGTTCGACCGCGCATTGGGACAGGGCATGAACGTCGGCGGCCAGGCCATCAGCTACAATGCGTTCTTCCTCGCCGGCGTTCTCTCGATGACCTGCTTCGGGAATGCGCTGAACACTTCGTATGGCTTCTTCATAGACCGCGATAACGGGATCCTGTTCGAGTTTCTCACGTATCCGATCACGCGGGGACAATTTCTTCTCGGGAAGATTCTTTTTCAATGCGTCATGACCGTTCTCCAGTCGATGCTGACGATCAGCGTGAGTGCACTTCTCCTTGGAGTCTCGGTCCCATGGCATCTCATTCCGTTTGTCCTCGCAGCCATGATCGTCGGAACGGCGGCCTGGTTCTTTTTTCTCTCGATCTTCGCTTTCCTCATCCGCCGGAATGACACCTTCAACATGGTTATCAATGTCCTCTATTTCGTTTTGATGTTCCTCAGCAGTGTCTTCTACCCATTGGACAAAGTCCCAACCTGGCTTCGGACCGTGGCAATGGCTAACCCACTCAGCTGGCATGCTGATTTCCTTCGGTTCTTGACGCTGGGTGTCGGAGATCTGCATAGTATTCTTATGGAGGCTGCGGGCTTTCTCCTCTTTTTGTTTGCCTCCTTCTGGATAGCGATTCGGGCGCTTCAAAAAACACTTTGAGCCGCTTTGTTGACTCCGGCGCCGCGGTCCACTCTTTTCAGGCTGTCTCTATGAGTAAGCTAGGATTTATCTATCATCCCGACTTTCTGAAGCACGACACGGGCATCGGACATCCGGAACGGCCCCAGCGCCTTCAGGCGATCGTTCAACACCTTTTTGGCACTCCGCTCTGGAGTCAACTGTCTCATCTTCGACCTGAGCCGGCAGCGCTCGAATGGGTGCATGCAATTCATCCGGAGCGGTTTACCTCGATGATCAAGAGTCGCTGCCATGTCGGCGAGCGCATGCTGGATGAAGGAGATACCCATGTCTCCAAGGATTCGTACGAAGTCGCATTGCTTGCGGCGGGTGGTGTGCTCTTGGCCGTTGATGAAGTGATGACGGGACACCTCGATCGTGCGTTCTGTGCCGTACGCCCTCCGGGGCACCATGCGGGGACCTCCACGGTCATGGGGTTCTGTCTTTTCAACAATGTCGCGATTGGCGCGCGCTATGCTCAGCGAAAGTATGGCGTCAAACGAGTAGCGATCGTCGATTGGGATGTTCACCACGGCAACGGGACGCAGCAGATTTTTTACGAAGACGATTCCGTCCTGTATGTCAGTTTGCACCAATTTCCGTACTATCCGGGAACAGGTTCAACCGCCGAGCGAGGAGCGGGACCCGGCGAGGGCTTCACTTTGAATTGCCCTATGGGCGCCGGAAGCGTGGAAAAGGATTACCTCGATGCGTTTCAAACCCACATTCATCCGGCGTTGCACGGTTTTCGTCCTGAGCTTCTGTTCATATCGGCCGGCTTCGACGCACACAAGGACGATCCTTTGGCAGGCATTCGTCTGACGGACGATTCATTTGCTGCAATGACGAACCTGCTTCTGGAGGACACGAGAGAGTATTGCGAGGGAAAAGTAGTTTCTGTTTTGGAAGGCGGCTACAACCTGCAGGCACTCGCACGCAGCGTGGCCATGCACCTGAACGCGATGCTATAAGAATGGAGGAGAAAAGTCTGAGCGCACACCACTAATGATGATGCGCCGTGAATCTGTTTTTCAGCTCATTCTCAAAAACGTCTTTTGCTTCTTGGTCATAGAGAACAAATCGAACTTCCCTGAGCAGCGTTGCCTTGATCATGAACTCGATCGCGACTCCCACCATGACGCTCGCACAGTGAAACACCGAGAATCCCCCCACACCTGTCCCCAACGCAGGAAGTGAAACAGTGCCTAGCCCCTCCTGTTCAGCAAGCCAGAGACATCCTCGTGTTGCCGTCTCGATGAGATTCGCGTCGGTGCGCAGGTCCTGCCCCATCACTGCGGCATGAATGACACGTTTGGCTTTGAGTGCACCGGCGGAAGTTGTGATTGCCGTGCCAACGGGGATCGGGCCCTTTGCCATTGCTTCCTGCTCGATGACTGCTCCACCTTTGTGCTTGATTGCGCCTGCAACACCGGCACCCATCCAAAGGTGATTGTTGGCCGCGTTGACGATTGCATCCGTTTCCTGATCAGCAATGTCACCAAGGCCCACAGTGATTTCGCCTTTGCCGACATGGATCTTCATGGAGAGAACTCGATGAAGAGTGAAAAAGGATTGGGATTTATTGTTCTGAAGGGTGAATCCGCGAGAACCGTTACACCGGGAGGAGAATGCGAATCGTGGTACCTTTGCCCATCTCACTATCAATCTCGATCTTGCCGTTATGGTCATCGATGACCTTTTTCACAATCGCCATCCCGAGACCAGTGCCATGTTTTTTTCCGTAGGTCATGAATGGTTCGAAGATGCGCGCCTTGACGTCTTCCGGCATACCCGAACCCGAGTCTTTGAATTCGATTTTCACGTTCCCATTGCTGCGCTCGGTCGACACCACCAGGGAGCCTCCCTGAGGCATAGCATCGCGGGCATTGCTGGCAAGGTTGTAGAACACGCGGATCATCTTGTCCTGGTCCATTTTCACCTTGCCTTCGAACTGCGTGCTGCGAACCAGCTGAACATTGTTCTTGCTCAAATCTTTTTCGATGAAGTCGAGGACACTGCTCATGACTTGTTCGAATTCCAGCTCCTGAATGTTGGAAGCGCTCACGCCGCGCGAAAAATCCAGAATCTCCTGAGTCATGTTCACGAAGCGATCCACCTGGTGGATCATATCATCGGCCAGCTTTGCAGCCTCCTCGTTCCCCGATTTCTTCTTCATCACCTGGGCGTACACGCGCAGAGTTCCCATCGGGTTCTTGATGTCATGAATGATGGTGCTCGCCATACGTCCGACGGCAGATAACCGCTCGTTTGCGACCATTTCCTGTGCAACACGCGCATTTTCAACGGCAATCGAAGCGTGAGCGGAAAAGGCGTCAATGAAGTGTTCATCGTCAGCCGTGAATGAGCCCGCCTTCCTGTTCAGAAGTTGGAAGACTCCGATGATTTTTCCATCCTTGTTCTTCATCGGCATGCACAACATGTTTCTCGTGCGGTAGCCGGAACGCTTGTCAACGTCAGGGTTGAATCTCGGGTCGTTGTAGGCATCGGGGATGTTAATTGTTTCACCCGTTTGGCCAACATAACCGGCAATCCCTTTCCCGATCGGGAGATGAATTTCAATCATGTTCTCGCCCCCAAAAACCTTGGACCAGAGCTCATTCTTGATCGAGTCGATAAGATACACCGTTCCGCGATCGGCATCGGTGCTCTTGACGGCGGCATCAAGGATCAACCCTAGAAGCTTCTCGAGATCGAGCGTGGAATTAACGCTTCGACTGGCCTCAATGAGCGTGGAGAGCTTTTTCAGCTGTGTTGCAGTGTTGGATCGTTCAATTTCCAGTTGATGAACGACATTGTCGTTTGCCTGGCGAACCCGGACGGTGGACTCACGCATAATATTGCGCGAGACCCTCGGATTGGTAGTGAGGAGCTCGTCGAGATCTTTCTTGGAGAACGTGTAGAACAGCGATGGTTCGGCGCACGTCACCCGCGCGGAACTGCCTCGATCGTCCACCACGCCAAATTCGCCGACGATGTTTCCGTCGCCCAACATGTTGAGCGTGGTCTCTTCGCCGAAGGATGTGAATCGGGAGATTCTTACTTTTCCGTGAACTATGAGGAACACCCTGTCAACCTTTTCATCAATCTCAATCAGAACCGCTCCGGCGGGATGGCTCTCTTCCTTGAGACGAGACGCGATCGACTGGAGATCATTCTCACTTAGTCCTCGAAATGCAATAGAAGAACGCAATACTTCTATCTGTGGACCTGTAGTTGACATCAATGTTCTCCGACGTGAACACAAAGGCTGTAGATGCAAGAAGTAGTATACCAAGATTCGCTCATTTTGTCAAGGAAACGCAATTTCTTGATTTTACCACAATTTCTGTCTACAATGATTTTCACACGCGTGCCTGTGTTCGCAGACCTCGAAGAGCATCGCTCGCTCGAGCGATTCCGGTAAAACCCGAGAGTTTTCTTCACGCTGAGAGTCAGCGCGTTGAAACAACAGTCAAGAACACTCTTTCGGGATCATGTCGCAATGGGCATCGTGTGATGGAGCGCACGAAATCGCTGAGAAGCACAAGCACGGCGATCCATACGTTGATCAATCAGCAGAAACTCTGAACCAACACTTCACGCCGCTCTCGCACAGTTACCCCGTATTTATGCAACGATTTTGGTTTCTGTTCTACAATTTTTTAATCATTCCGGGCTTCTGGCTTCTCGTTCAGCTGGGAGCGCTTTTCAATCCCAAGATCCGCCGGGGCATCCAGGGACGCAAAGGATTGCTGGATCGGATTGAGCTGGAAGCGAAGCAACTGACGGGAGCGCGCAGGTTCTGGTTTCACTCGTCGTCCATGGGTGAATTTGAACAGGCAAAGCCCATCATCGCTGAGCTTCGCAAGCGTTACCATGACATCGATATCATTGTGAGTTTCTTCTCCCCTTCGGGATACGAGCATTCGCGCAACTACAAACCCGCCGACCTCATAACATATCTGCCCTTTGATACTGTCGGAAATGCGCGCCGGTTCCTTGACCTGATCAAACCTACGATCGCGATCATGGTGCGCTACGACATATGGCCCAATCATATCTGGGAACTGCACAAACGCGGCATCCCGATCGTGATTGCCAATGCAACCATGAGGAAAAGCTCTTCGCGCTACTACCCTTTCCTGAGAAGTTTCCACCGGGACGTCTACGAGCAGATCACCTCCATCCTGACCGTATCGCAGGGCGACGTTGATGCGTTCCAGGACTTTGGTTTGAAGAATCCGGAGCTCCACGTCGTGGGCGAAACACGGTACGACCAGGTGTGGCAGCGAAGCCTGGAAGCAAAGACGAGGCACCTGATCCCTGCGGCGATCCTCAAGCGGAAGAAGGTCTTCGTTGTCGGCAGCAGTTGGGACGAAGACGAGGCAGTACTGCTCCCGGCTTTCCGTCGAATCGCTCAACACGATTCGAACGCGTTGATGATCCTGGTTCCTCACGAGCCCACACTGCCAACGCTCGAACGGCTGGAATTGGCGCTGAACTACGCCATGCGATCTATCCGCTTTTCGGACCTGAACGATTATTCCAACGAGAACGTTGTCCTCGTGGACAGCATCGGGATTCTGATGTCCCTCTATCAATATGCAGATGTTGCCTACGTGGGCGGGAGTTTTCGGCAGGGGATTCACAATGTTCTTGAACCGGCCGTCTACGGCATTCCCGTCCTCTACGGGCCGAAACATGAAAATTCCCAGGAAGCGATGGAACTTGCACGCAGGGGCGGCTCGCTTGTTATTACAAACGCGGAAGAATGTTATCTCCAGCTGCGCAAGATGTTGAATGACAAGAAGGCCCGCTTGCGCGCAGGGGCCGAATCCCTCCGTCTGGTCCAGGAAAATGTCGGAGCAACGGAGAGATTCATTGAGTATCTCGAGACGGCAGTCAGGAAAGAGCGCCCACCATTGTCGACACCAGGATGAAGATAGCATACCTCGACACGATTGCCGGTATTAGCGGAGACATGACACTCGGAGCGTTCATCAGCGCGGGCGTCTCGCTCGATCGGCTGATTGCAGAGCTCGGCAAGCTCCGACTGGGCGGCTTCGAGGTCACGGCAAAGCACCTTCAGCGCAACGGCATCACCGCGGTGAGAGTGGATGTCGTCATCTCAGAAGCACCGAAGTATCATCGGCACCTTGCCGACATCAATGCAATCATTGAGGGAAGTGATTTGAACTTGGCGGTGAAGGATCGGGCGAAGAAGATTTTCCACGAGGTTGCCGTCGCGGAAGCCAAGGTTCACGATTCCACGATCGAGAAAGTGCATTTTCATGAAGTCGGCGCCATCGACTCCCTCGTCGATATCGTAGGGACCTCGATCTGCATGGAGGAGTTGGGAATCGAGCGGGTGTTCTCCTCACCGGTCAAGATTGGGAACGGCGGCACCATCAAAACACAGCATGGCGTCATGCCGATTCCGACACCGGCAACATCGGAAATCCTCAAGGGATACCCTGTTATCCTCACGGACATACCGTTTGAATTGACGACGCCGACGGGGGCCGCAATCATCAAGGCGCTCTCCCACGGCACACTGACGTTTGAACAGCTCAGGGTGAGTTCTATCGGCTACGGCACAGGTACGAGGGAATTACCGGGACTCCCGAATCTTCTGCGCGTCGTGATCGGCGAACTCGAGCCGCGGTCGGACAGGGACGAGATCGTTGTCATCGAGACCAACATCGACGACATGAATCCTGAAATTCTCCCCTACGTGATCGAGAAACTGATCACAGCGGGAGCAAATGATGCATTCCTCACACCGATCCTGATGAAGAAGGGGCGGCCCGGTCAACTCCTTTCGGCCCTCGTCGAGCGATCTCGAATGGAAGAAATTCTCTCCATCATATTCCGCGAAACGACCACGCTTGGCGTCAGGATCCAGCATGTTGAGCGAAGGAAACTGGCGCGTGCACAAAAGAGTGTGCAGACGTCTCTCGGGACGGTGACAGCAAAATCAGTCATCATCGAAGGCGTGGAAAAACTCATTCCCGAGTTCGAGGAGTGCAAACGGATTGCACTTGAAAAGAATCTCCCGTTGAAAGAAGTTTACTCAATTCTCGATCGCGAATTCAGCCGCTGATCGTTCCCTGCACGAGGCATTTCCGGGGGCGGCTCACCGAGTCGCCCCCCTTTCTTTCTCATGAACCAGATGCTTGTTGATATTGCCCTCCCTGTTCCCATCGACCGGACATTCACCTATCTGGTGCCTCCTGAATTATCCGGCGCGGTTGAGCTTGGTCGCCGGGTCCTCGTTCCGTTCGGGCGAAAAAAACTGTCGGGTGTCATCGTCGGATTTCCTACGACCGCGCCTCCGCATACGCTCAGGCCGTTGTTGGATGTTCTCGACTCCCGTCCGACCTTCTCTGATGAAATGTTGAAACTCACGCGATGGATGGCTGATTACTATCTCGCGCCGTGGGGGGACGTACTCAAAGCGGCTTCACCGCAGGGGACGACCGCCGGAAGCAGACAGATTGTCCGACTCGCGACAGATTCCGTCGACGAGCTGATCAAACAGACAAAGAAGACAGCGCACAAGCAGCACGCGATTCTTCGGGCACTCGCTGACGCGGGGCCGCAGACAACGGCACAACTTCAGAAGAAGACGAACGCAAAAAGCGTCCACGCCGTCCTGGCTGAGATGCAGCAACGAGGGTGGATTGTGCTCGAGGAAGAACGCCGGCCGAATGCACGGCCAAAGACCGAAAGGGTGTTGAAGCTTCGAACCAGCGGCACCGGGAGCGCCGAAACAACCGGCGCTTTATCGTCGATGAAGATGACTGCTAACCAGCAGAAACTCCTCGCTGAGCTGGAGCGCGCAAGCGAGACCCTCTCCGTTCCTCAGGCTGTGAAACTCGCTGGGGTTCCGCTTTCGACTGTCACCGCACTTGAGAAGAAAGGCCTCGTTCAAATTGAGAAGCGCGAGGTCCTTCGAGGACAGGGAGACGAACCGATTGAGCCGCCGCCGACACTTATCCTCAATCCCGACCAGGAACGCGCTCTCACTGCCATCACCTCGGCCCTGTCGTCGAATCTTCACAAGACATTCCTCCTTCATGGAATCACCGGCAGCGGCAAGACGCAAGTCTACATCGAAGCGATACGTGTTGCCCTTCAGCAGAAAAAGAACGCCATCGTCCTTGTCCCCGAAATCTCATTGACTCCGCAGACCGTCCGCCGATTCAAATCGCATTTTGGATCGGATGTTGCAGTCATGCACAGTCAGATGTCCGTCGGCGAGCGGTACGATACCTGGAGACTCGCCCTTGAAGGGAGAATCCGCATCGTCATCGGGCCGCGTTCTGCGATTTTCGCGCCGCTTGCGAACCTGGGCCTTATCGTTGTTGATGAAGAGCCCGAGGGTTCTTACAAGCAGTACGACTCGAACCCGCGGTATCACGCCCGAGACGTGGCAATCGTGCGTGCATCACTGAATAAGGCGGTCGTGGTTCTTGGGTCTGCGACTCCTTCTGCAGAGAGTTATTACAATGCGATCAACGGGAAATACGAACTTCTGACATTGCCCGAGCGCGCAGACAACGCGAAACTCCCCAAGATCGAAATTGTCGATATGGCGCAGGAGCGGCTGCGAAAAAAGGCGGACCGCAAGAAGGAAATCAAAGAGAAGGGTTTTGATGCTGTCAAGCCGTTCGCCGTGTCATCGATCTCCGCGGAGTTGAAGCATCAGATCGAGGAACGATTGCGCAAGCAGGAAGGGACGATTCTTCTGCAAAACCGGCGTGGATTTTCTCATGTCGTCGAATGCTTCGAGTGTGGTTACGTGGAACGCTGCGACAATTGCGATGTGACGCTGACGTTTCACGCAACCAAGAAGCACCTGCGCTGCCACTACTGCGGGTTTGTGAAACAACCTCCGACGCTCTGCCCAACATGCCACGGGAAAGAAATACGTCATCACGCGTTCGGAACTCAACAAGTGCACGAAGAACTCACGCAACTCTTCCCGACCGCGCGCATCCTCCGGATGGATCTCGACACCACCAGCGGAAAAGGAGCTCACGATCGCCTGCTAAGCCAGTTTGGCGCAGGTCAGGCCGATATTCTCCTCGGCACACAAATGGTCGCGAAAGGGCTCGATTTTCCTCGCGTCACACTCGTCGGCGTGATTTCTGCGGACACACAAATGCTCCTTCCCGATTTTCGATCTGCCGAGCGGACATTTCAGCTTCTCACCCAGGTTGCAGGCCGTGCAGGGCGAAGCAAGCTCACAGGGGAGGTCATCATCCAGACTCTTCAGCCGGACCACTACAGCCTGAAGCACGCGACGACGCACGATTTTGCGGGATTCTATAAAGAAGAACTCGAGTACCGGCGCGAATTGGATTATCCGCCGTTCTCAAGAATCGTGCTGGTGGAATTTAAAGGGGGGCAGGAAAATGAAGTGGGGAACCACGCCAAGAAATTCGCGGACTATCTGTCACCGAAGGCCGGGAAGTATTTCAGCGTTCTTGGTCCGGCAGACGCAGCGATACCGAAGATCAACAATCAGTTCCGCAAACATCTCGTCATCAAGAGCCTCAAGGCTGTTGACCCCGCCGGGTCATATGTTCGCGCGGCACTCACTCAAGCCCGCGACCAGTATTTGACATCGTCACTCGGAAAGAGTCGGCGCGTACAAATGACGATCGACGTTGACCCACAGGGGATGATGTAGGGGACGGAAGTCAGGGAGTCCCGCCTGCGCACTGCGTGCTTCGGCGGGCAAGCAGAATTCAGAAGATGCGGCCAACCAGAATACGCTTCATCAGCAGCACTACTTCAGAACCATCATCCTCTTCCGCGCAACCTGCTTCGTTCCGTGATCATCCGACGCAACAAGCTGATACACATACACTCCGCTCGAATACCGCGCGGCATCCCACACTTCCTGATGATATCCTGCTATCCGATCGCCGTCCACTAGTGATGCCACTTCCTGTCCAAGCATATTGAAGATCTTCAGGTTCACTTTGCTGTTCGTCGTGAGCTGGTAGCTGATGGTTGTGGAGGGATTAAACGGGTTCGGATAGTTCTGAAACACCTCGAACTTCTCGGGAGAACCAACCGTCACTGTGATCTCCTTTGACCATGTCTCACCGGTCGGGGCAGAGATAACAAACTTTAGCGTTTGATTCTGCTTCACCGGAGCCAGCTTATCCACGGAAAACGAAAAGGTCGCCGGTGCCTCCTGCTGTGGCTTCAGCATCCCGACTTTTTGCTCCAGTCCCACGAACTTGAGCCAGGTCGGGACGTTCGTCGCATTGACTTTCACTCCCGCGACACCCAACGCCGCCGTGTTCGCCACAGTGATCTCGATGGTGTTCCCCTCCGAGGCAAAGGGAATTGAATAGACCTGCACACTTGAAGCCGAACCCGTGTTGTTCGTGGCCGTCTGCGCCATGCCACACGGCATCAATGATGCCAACAGCAAGAACACAAGTGTCGCTGTTCCGATTCTCATTTTCACTCCTCCTACATCAATAAGAAAAGTCTGTCACCCTGAGCCCTGCCTCCCCGACTACAGAACTCGGGGCAGGTGGGAGAGGGAAGTTCCTTCCCGCCAAACCGTGTGAATCAATGACAAATCAAGTCACCCTGAGCGAAGACGAAGGGTGCTCTGAGCCCGCCTGGCTCAGTACAGTCTTCGACTTCGCTCAGACTGACGGGGATTTTTTTCATGAGCCAGAAAGAACGAAAGTCACCCTGAGCGCCTGTCCCGTTTTTCGGGATCCCACACAACGGGACCCGCCTTGATGGTTCACGCATGGCAGGCGGGAGGCGAACGTTTTCCGTGAGCCGAGTCGAAGGGTGTCGCAAGCCCAACAGCGCTCAAACTGACAGGGCTTCTCACATGAACCCAAGAAAGCGATCGTCACCCTGAGCGCAGCGAACGTCTTCTGTGAGCGGAGTCGAAGGGTGCTCTGAGCCTGCCTGGCTCAGTACAGTCTTCGACTTCGCTCAGACTGACGGTGGTTTCTTTCGCTCAATGCAAAAAATATCGCGCCTCCCCTAGCGAAGCTTGCACTGAGCCCCGTCTTACGACGGGATAAACTCCGCGAAGTGTCGAGGGGCGTGCACAGCATGTCTCTTTATTGCGTCACAAACTCCACCAACGCATTCGTCCCAATATTCTGCACCTTGTTCTGCGTCGCCGAGCCGATAGTTTCCCTGAATGTCAGGCTCGCAGGCAAGAGTTCTTTCGTTACCTGTCCCCCGACAGTCGCCCCGATCGGCAGCCAGGAGCTGAAATAGTAGCTCACCTGCGCTCCATCGACTGGTTGCCCCTGACTGTTCTTCACCGTCACCGTGCACAGGACGGTGGAGAAGCTCACCGTGCTGTTCGTGGATACATCCTGCACCTTGTCATTCGTCACGGTCGCATAAGCCATGCGGAATGTGTAGCTCGC
>PMZI01000063.1 GCA_003170475.1 Ignavibacteriota bacterium
CGCTCTTCCTTTCGGGCGGCTGTAATGGCTGCTTCAAACTTGCTTCGCTCGCTCTCGGCTTGTCCAATTCGCTCTTGAGCTGATTTCAAGGCATCCAGCAAAGCGGTTTCTGTCATCGATGATTGTTGGTCCTTCTTGAACATGCGGCTCTCCTTAAGTTGTATTATTGTTTTAAGGTAACAATACAACTTATCAAAGTAAAGCAAGTCACAATAATACAACCTATTTCAGTATCAACAATGCCTACTCACGGCGAATTTCATGGAAAATTTGGTATTTGTAGTATTCCTACAAATCACTCGGATTACCAGGCACGGAGGTGGAATCCTGCTAAGCTGCAGAATTCGTTGGGGCACAGTACGCCAATGTTCACCGTACTGCTATGGGGTTTCGGGATGGAATATTGGGGGATCCGGCAGATCATTTGTAATGGCAAAGCTCTATCGTAGCGATCACCAGCGCGCGTGGTTGCGGAACGTGGAGTGGCATGTGACAAATCAATGGGTTGATATTTGGCCAGGCGGGAGCCCCAGAGACACCAAACCCCGGGCTATGCCGGGGTTCGGGCGGTAAAAGGATGTAATCAGAGCTCATCCTATTTCAGAAGCAACATTCGCTTCCGCGCAACCTGCTTCGTTCCTTGATTATCTGATGCAATAATTTGATACACATACACACCGCTCGAACACCGCGTCGCATCCCAAACCTCCTGATGATATCCAGCAAGCCGATCCGCATCCACCAGCGATGCCACCTCCTGGCCAAGCATGTTGAAGATCTTCAGGTTCACTTTGCTGTTTGTCGTGAGCTGGTAGCTGATGGTCGTGGAAGGATTGAACGGGTTGGGATAGTTCTGGAACACCTCGAACTTCTCGGGAGAAGCGACCGTAACCGTGATCTCCTTCATCCATGTCTCACCGGTCGGGGCAGAGATAACAAACTTTAGCGTTTGATTCTGCTTGACCGGAGCCATCTTATCCACGGCAAACGAAAATGTCGCCGGTGCCTCCTGCCCTGGCTTCAGCATTCCGACTTTTTGCTCCAGTCCCGCGAACTTGAGCCAGGTCGGGACGTTCGTCGCGTTGACTTTCACTCCCGCGACAGCCAACGCCGCCGTGTTCGCCACAGTGATCTCGATGGTGTTCCCCTCCGAGGCAAAGGGAATAGAATAGACCTGCACACTTGAAGCCGCACCCGTATTGTTTGCAGTCGTCTGCGCCATGCCACACTGCATCAATGATGCCAACAGCAAGAACACAAGTGTCGCTGTTCCGATTCTCATTTTCATTCCTCCCACATCAATAAGAAAAGTCTGTCACCCTGAGCCCTGCCTCCCCGACTACAGAACTCGGGGCAGGTCGGAGAGGGAAGTTCCTTCCCGCCAAACCGTGTGAATCAATGACAAATCAAGTCACCCTGAGCGAAGACGAAGGGTGCTCTGAGCCTGCCTGGCTCAGTACAGTCTTCGACTTCGCTCAGACTGACGGTGGTTTCTTTCGCTCAATGCAAAAAATATCGCGCCACCCCGAGCGAAGTCGAGGGGCGCGCACAGCATGTCTCTTTATTGCGTCACAAATTCCACCAACGCATTCGTCCCAATATTCTGCACCTTGTTCTGCGTCGCCGAGCCGATAGTTTCCCTGAATGTCAGGCTCGCAGGCAAGAGTTCTTTCGTTACCTGGCCTCCGACAGTCGGTCCGATCGGCACCCAGGAGCTGAAATAGTAGCTCACCTGTGCACCATCGACAGGCGTGCCCTGACCGTTCTTGACCGTCACCGTGCACAGGACTGTAGAGAAGCTCACCGTGCTGTTCGCCGAGATGTCCTGCACCTTGTCGTTCGTCACGGTCGCATAGGCCATGCGGAATGTGTAGCTCGCAGGCAGCAGCTCCTTACTTGCCACACCATTCATGGTTTGGCCCAGGGTCTTCCATGAGCTGAAGTAGTATTGCACCGACCCTGTGTCTATCGGGGCTCCCCTGCTGTTCTGCAGCTTCACCTGCGTGTTGACGGTTTGAAACACAACAACATCAGGGCCGACAGCCACGTTTGATTTCGTTTGCGAGCCACCTTCGTATGTCATCCTCAGGCTCACTGTCGCAAGCGTCGTGTTCACGTGGAATGTGCCGTCGTTGTTGTTGACGGCATCTTTCCACGAGCCATCATAGTACTGCAGAGAGCCGCCTGTGAGGTTTGTGCCGGCGCTGTTGATGAGCTTGACAGTTAGGCCAGACGGCGGTTGGATGATTGTAAACGGCAACGCATTCGAGGTATCGTTCCCCGGGTTGACGACGACAACGCTCGCTGTTCCGGGTGATGCAATATCCGAAGCGAGGATGATTGCCTGGAGGACGGAATCGGCGCCGAAGTTCGTGGTGCGCGAGGATCCATTCCACAACACAACAGAAGCAGGCACGAATGCATTACCCTTAACGCTCAGCGAAAAACCATTGCCGCCTGCAAAGGCAGTTGAGGGATTTAACGAGGCAATCACCGGGCTTGGCGGAATCGCCGGCAAGCGATCCAGAATGTACTGTGCACTATAGTACAGGAATTTCCATCCTTCCTTAGTGACGAATTTGCTGTCGTTGTCCAGCGAATCTCGGAATTCTTCATCGACTGTTACTTGGAATCTTTTGATCTCGCGTGCTGAGCCGACCTGATCGCCGGCATTAAGCTTGCTTTGAGCAGACGATACATGCCTGCCGAGTTCATCAATCAAGACCTGATTGCCCACCCAACCTCGGCTTGAGACGTCCTGGACAAGGCCGTTGATGTATTGCAGTGCTTGGCTACTCGACATAGAAGCTGGAATTACTTGTGGGCGAAAATCATCCAAAGAACGATTGATGTGTCGCTTTTCTCGAGGCTCAGGCGCCTGGGAACAGTATTCCTCGACAAATGCGTAGTCCGATGGCGATCCAAACCGATAGAGCAAAGTGTCGGCATAGTCGACTCTGTACACCCAAGCTGTGTCTCGGCGAAGCTGCTGCCGGAGGAGAGCGTTGAGATCAGAATAGTTGCGTCTTGACAACTCTGCAAACGCAATGTACCTGTTGCTGCCCAAAGGATCGACATCGCTCGTGAACATGTGAACCAACTGAGGCAATGCCCCTTCGTTATAGAGTTCGAGCAAGTCGCGCACCGCGTTGGCTCTGTCGATCGGCAGGACGCCTTCTCTTGCAATACGGATCAGCTCGGCCTTTGCGGTGTCAGCGTATGCCGGAACATGCTTGACTATCTCCATCAGCAGCCTAAAGTCCTCCGACAATCTGTCCCCGGATCTGATCCCCGCGATGACATCCGTAGCCGTGCTGTAGTCACCACATTTGAAAAGATAGTATGAAGCGACTACTCGGTATCTCAGATATGTGCCAGGACGACTCAACGTCCTCTCGATGTACCTTGCGGAGTCTGCAACTGCTCTTGCATAAGCACATAGATGTGGAGACCCAAGAATGTCAAAGGCATTCAGAAATGAATATATATGAGTCAATTCGATCCAGAATTTGCTTTCAATAGTCGACGTGGCCTCAGTGATGTGGTACCTGAGCACATCGTCTAGGGCTCCTGTTCGCACGAATGGATCCGGGTCCACAAGTTGGTTAAGTATTTGCTGGCGTTGTTCTGCTGATATTCCTTGAGATTCCGCCCGCCAGCAGAGCACGACTAGGCTAAGAACAAGAACTGTTATGTGTCTGGATAGCATATGATTTGCCTTTCTCATTTGCATGACAGATGAGAAACATAGTCATCGATAATCACCCTAACGGGCTCACTGCTTTGCGTCGCATTCTCTTGTGCTAGCATCTTCGCCGCTTCTTTTGGATCATAGTTGGGATTTTTCGACCCATCACCTTGCAGCTCATTCGATTTCTGCCGATTGTAGTATCTAGTAGAGAACTCTTGATCTATGTTCGAATAGAAGTCGTCAAGAATCGGTCGTATACTAGTCACTCCTCTTTCGCGAGCAATTTCGAAGTTGGCAAAACTTCCGCAATCGAAAAGAGACTGGACTTCCTCATACGATTTCTCCCAAGCAGACCGCAAGATGTCCATAAGACCCTGATAACGCAGTTTGTGGACCGTTTCATGCAGCTGAAGCACTGGACCAATAAGGAACTGTGCCACGGCTGAAGGATATGTGCGCAGAGCGTTGAAATCCTTCTTTGCCTGTAGACAATCCGAATAAGACAGTCCCTGCAGTTCTGTGGTATCGTCGATCACCCGAAATCCCGCGAGATTGTTGGTACAGAGGTCCATGATTGCATTAAACTTGATCTCTTGCGTAGAGAAATTCCATTTTTGGGTCCTTGGATTGAAACAGGGCTCCACCGAAAAGGGTGCAACAGCCTGCTGTTTAGTAACAGGCAGAAACCCTCCCCGAAAATCTGTTTGTCCGCAAACGTTGAAGCCTGCAAAACCGTTGGGCTGTATTTGCAGTGAAATCACTGGCGCCAGCATTGGCGTGTCAGCACATTGTGGTGCGTCATCGCAAGATTTGTTCCTGAGCACTACGATACCGGTGCCTGACTTCCCAGCTCCGGATGCCGTCACGTGAATCTGCTGAAATCCTGATCCTTCAATCTTCTGATCTTTCGAATTGTACCTCATTATGCCTGCTTTTGCCTGTGAGTATGGAATAACGCCCGCCATCAAGAAGGTTCCGTAGTCACCCGGCGATGCAGCAAACGTTATCGGCGTGTTGTCGTCAAGTGTCACTTCTTTTCCCTGCGTGTCAACCGCAAGAACTGTGAGTTTGGCATTCTCACCATGAGCAATTGTATCG
>PMZI01000061.1 GCA_003170475.1 Ignavibacteriota bacterium
CACTCCCAGGTTCGAATCCTGGCACCCCAGCACGGTTTCGGGAGAAGGCCTGGAGAAGCTGACAAATGATTTCCATGAGGGGATCATAGCACCCCAGTGGTGTGCGCCAAGATAGCGTCATTTTTCTCAATGGTAACGGTTAGGTGCGATCATGAGTGATCTAAAGATTTTCTCCGGAAGATCGAACCATCTCTTGGGAGAAAAGATCGCCAAAGCCGCAGGCATTCCGCTTGGACGGCTCGATATCAAGAATTTTAGTGACGGCGAAATCTGGGCGAAGTTCAGCGACAATATCCGCGGCGACGATGTCTTCATTGTTCAGTCAACTCAACCTCCGTCAGATAATCTTCTTGAGTTGTTGATATTGATTGATGCTGCAAGGCGAGCTTCTGCTCGCCGAATTACTGCGGTGATTCCGTATTTCGGATATGCGCGCCAGGATCGCAAAGACCAGCCGCGGGTTTCGGTCACGGCAAAACTGATTGCGAACCTGATCACAGAAGCTGGAACAGATCGCGTTATTACGATGGATTTGCATGCGCCGCAGATTCAAGGCTTTTTTGACATTCCATTGGATCACTTGTATGCGTCGGCAGTTTTTTCGGACTATTTCCGACTGAAGAAGATCCCCAATCTTGCGGTCGTCTCCCCCGATGTGGGTGGTCTGAAGATCGCGCGGGCGTACGCCCGAAGGTTGGAGGCAGAATTGATCCTGATCGACAAGCGGCGGCCGAAACCTAATGTAGCGGAAGTTGTGAACATCATCGGGAATGCCAACGGCAAGAATGTTTTGATCATCGACGACCTCATCGACACCGGTGGGACTTTTGTCAATGCGGTCAAGGCCTTGAGGGAAAACGGGGCGCAAGATATTTATGGCGCGTGCACACACCCAATTCTCTCCGGCAATGCAACAGAACGGATTAATGACTCGGAACTCACATCACTTGTCGTAACCGACAGCGTGCCATTGAGGGTACCCTCACCGAAGATTGAGATACGATCCGTCGCCAAGATATTCGCCGAAGCAATCGTACGAACGCATAACAATCAGTCTATCAGTACGTTATTTGATATCGACAAAGACAAAATCTAGCTTAGTACAACTGAGGAGAGGCAACAATGTCTGAAATAGCAGTGAACGCTGAAGTCCGAAAGGAAGTCGGGAAACAAGCCAAGCAATTGCTCAAAGTGGGCAAGGTGCCGGGCATTTACTACGGCCACGGTCAGAAGAACATCCCCTTGGCGATTGCCGAACTCACTCTGAGACCTTTGTACAGGGCTTCGGCGGCCACCGTCATCAATCTCGCTCTTGACGATGGGACGAAGCACATGTGCATCCTGCGCGACGTTCAATTTGACCCTGTGACTGATCGTCCGGTTCATTTCGATCTGTTTGGCTTGAATGAGAACGAAGAGTTGACCATCGAACTCCCCGTGACCGTGACGGGAACGGCACAGGGGGTGCGCGACGGCGGCATCCTTCAGCATATCCTGCATCGATTGAAGATTGTCTGTCTGCCGAAGAACATTCCGGATAGGCTCGAAATCAACGTCGAGACTCTCGAGATCAACAAATCGATCCACGTGAGAGATCTCTCAATTCCGAACGTCAAGGTGCTCGAGAATGAAAACAGCACCGTCGTGGCCGTTGTGCCTCCGACCGTTCTGAAGGAAGCTGAGGCCGTTCCAGGCGCAGTCGTTGCTGAAGCAACACTTGCAGAACCAGAGGTCATCTCCAAGGGCAAGAAGCCTGAGGAAGGCGAAGAAGAGCCAGGCAAAGAAGGGACCGCTGGCAAAAAGGAACCTGCTGCCGGTAAAGCTGCACCCGAGAAGAAATCTGCTCCTGAGAAGAAATAGTCATTCTGGACGCTCATTCTCTCTATGTTCTTTGTCATCGGTCTCGGTAACCCCGAGCAAAGATATGCCGGTACGAGGCATAACATCGGTTTCGAAGTCGTCGATCGTCTTGCTCATGAACTGCGCATGCAATTCAAACCTGGGCGCGGCGAATTTCTGATCGCTCAAGGAAGTTTTCGCGATCAACCGCTGATGCTTGTCAAACCGCTGACGTTCATGAATGAGAGCGGTCTGGCGGTGATGGAAATTCGAGACCAGTTCGAGGCGAGAAACGAAGACCTGCTCATCGTGTGCGACGATTTTCAACTTCCTCTCGGACAACTTCGTCTACGGCTTCGGGGCAGCGACGGCGGACACAACGGGCTCTCTTCGGTTATCTATCATCTCCAATCGGATGAATTTCCGAGGCTTCGTTGCGGCATTGCTTCCGCAATAATGCCGACGGACAAGAACCAGATGGCGGATTTTGTGCTCTCCCGGTTTGCATCCGACGAACTGACTGTCGTCAACGAAATGATCGCTCAGGCGAAGGACGCATGCATGTGCGCTCAGTCAGAAGGTCTGACGAAGGCGATGAATATTTTCAACAAGAAACCAGCTTCAGAAGACGATACACCTATTCACTAAACCCTGCTCCAGCCAAATAAGCGCTGGGGCCGAATCATTATCACAGTCCAAAGGGAATAATCTCTATGCCTGATGCGAAAAGGGTCTACGAAACGACCTTCATCGTCAACGCCTCTCTGGATGACCATCAAATTGATGCGGTCATCGAGAAGGTCAAGGATCTCATCGTCAAGAACGGTGGAGAGATCCGTGAACTCGTCAAATGGGGTCGCAAGCGGTTCACCTACACCATTAAGAAAAAGAACAACGGCTTCTATGTCGTGATTGAATTTGGCGCAGGCGGCGACATTGTCGCCAAGCTTGAACGCCACTATTTCCTCGACGATAGTATCCTCCGCTACCTCACTCTGGTACTGGACAAGCGAGCTCTGAAAGCTCGCACAGCAGCCGCACTCCTGGCTGCTGAACAACCAGTTGCCGAGGCGAAACCGGAAGAGGTTGCCAAACCTGCACCCGTTGCAGAAGCACCTCCCACGCCTGCTGCTCCGGTCACCACCACTACGGTTTAAGGCCGGGTAGAGCACAAGGCGAATTCACATCACATTGAGGAAATTTTAGCGAAGGAACTACGACAATGCCATACAACAGACCATCATCAAATCGACAGGGACCGCGGGGCACTTCATCACAACGAGGCGCAGCGGGACAAGTACGAAAGAAACGAACTTGCCGCTTCTGTGACAACAAAGAGGATTATGTTGATTACAAGGCAGAGAAGAAACTCCAGCGATTCGTTTCGGAACAGGGCAGGATCATCCCGAAAAGGATCACGGGCACCTGCGCAAAGCATCAGCGAATGCTCGTCACAGCGATCAAGCGCGCGCGCCATCTCGCACTGCTCCCGTATGTCTCGGATGCAGTGAAATAACCAAGAACTGTATGAGTGTCCATTCGATCGAAGGAGTTTGAACATGAAACTAATTTTGCGACAGGATTTCCAGCAACTTGGCCATATTGGCGACGTCGTAGACGTGAAAGATGGCTATGCGCGGAACTACCTGATCCCCCGTAACATTGCATTTGAAGCAACCCCGAGCAGCATCCGCCAGCTTGAGGAAGAAAAAAGGCAGCACTCACGTCATCTTGAGAAAGAGAAGCTCTCCTCTGAAAAGCTTGCCGTCGAACTCGAAAAAGTCTCCGTCACGATTCAGATGAAGGTTGGCGAGGAAGACAAGCTCTTCGGCTCGGTCACTTCTCAGATGATTGCCGACTCGCTGAAAGAAAAAGGCCTGACCGTTGACAAGCGTTTGATTGATCTCGGAGACTCCATCAAGGCACTTGGCATCTACACTGTCGATGTGAAGTTGCCTGGCAGTGTCGTCGGAAAAGTCAAGGTTTGGGTTGTGCGAGAATAGAGCAACTGAAGCAACAGAGTGGTTGGAAGCCCACCGTCCGAGAACTTCGCGGTGGGCTTTTTTGTTATCTACCTTGCGAGTGGTTACTTTCCATGGTCTTTCCTGTTGCAAAAAATGAGAAAATTGACGATTTTGGATAGATAGCTGACATTCAACCGACGAAAATGAGGAAAATGCTTTTCTATGTCTCAAAAAACGACTGAAAATCTTGATGAAGTGACGATCCGATTCGCTGGTGATTCCGGTGATGGCATGCAGCTCACTGGAACACAGTTTACCAACACTACGGCGATTCTCGGAAATGACTTAAGCACTCTGCCGGATTACCCGGCGGAGATTCGTGCACCCGCGGGCACGCTCTTTGGAGTGAGTGGCTTTCAGATTCACTTCGGAAGCATGGAAATCAATACTCCAGGGGATCATTGCGACGTGCTCGTTGCCATGAATGCGGCCGCATTGAAAGTTAACCTCGGCAGCCTCCTTGATGGCGGGTCAATCATTGTCAACACGGATGGCTTCAATGACAAGAACCTGAAGCTGGCTGGATATGCCCAAAGTCCTCTCACCGACGGTTCACTCAGCAAATACCAACTCTTCGAAGTTGACATCAGCAAACTGACTGCTCTGGCGCTCCAGGATATGGCCATGACCAGCAAGCTGGTCGATCGCTCGAAAAACTTCTTTGCCCTCGGCATGATGTACTGGATGTACAACCGCCCGCTCGAAACTACCATCGAGTGGCTGAAGGGCAAGTTCAAGAGCAAGCCTGACATCCTTGAAGCCAACATCAGAGTTCTGAAAGCAGGATGGAATTACGGCGAGACGACGGAAATATTCTCCGTTCGCTATGAAGTCGGACCTGCGAAGCTCGCTCCGGGGCGCTATCGTAACATCACTGGCAATCAGGCTGTTGCGTGGGGCTTGATGACTGCGGCTAAGAAGGCCCAATTGGACCTGTTTCTCGGCACGTATCCCATCACTCCTGCGAGCGATATTCTCCACGAACTCTCGTTGTACAAGAGTCATGGCGTAAAAACGTTTCAGGCCGAAGACGAGATCGCGGGCATTTGCTCTGCCATCGGCGCATCGTTTGGAGGTGCTCTTGGGGCAACGACGACGAGCGGACCCGGTGTCGCACTGAAGACGGAGGCGATCGGTCTTGCTGTCATGGTGGAATTACCGCTTGTGATCGTCAACGTGCAGCGCGGTGGTCCGAGCACCGGACTTCCCACGAAAACTGAACAGTCCGATTTGCTTCAGGCTCTTTACGGACGCAATGGTGAAGCTCCGATCCCCGTGATTGCCGCTTCGACTCCCTCCGACTGTTTCGACACTGCCTTTGAAGCCTGCCGCATCGCATTGAAGTACATGACCCCGGTCATGTTGTTGACAGATGGATATCTCGGAAACGGCTCTGAACCGTGGCTCATCCCCGAGTATGACAACCTGCCTGATATCTCGCATCCCTTCGCAACAAACCCGGAAGGATTTCAGCCGTATGCTCGCGATGAAAAGACTCTCTCGCGACCATGGGCGATTCCAGGGACACCGGGTCTCGAACATCGGATCGGCGGTCTTGAGAAAGAAAACATCACAGGTAATGTCAGCTACGATCCAGAGAATCACGATTTGATGAATCACCTTCGCACAGAGAAGATCGAACGCATTGCCAATGATATCCCGCTGGCACACGTCGAAGGAGATTCCCAGGGTGATGTTCTCGTTGTCGGCTGGGGAGGGACGTACGGGGCAATCCGAACTGCGGTTCTACGGCAACGCGAGAAGGGTCACTCCGTGTCGCATCTTCATCTGCGCTACCTCAATCCGCTGCCGCGAAATCTTGGAGAGGTGCTCGCCAAATTCAAACGTGTTCTGGTTCCGGAGATCAATCTTGGCCAGCTCGTAAAGGTTCTTCGGGCAAAATATCTTGTTCCCGCAACGGGATTCAACAAAGTCCGCGGTCTCCCCTTCCGATCGGTTGAGTTGGAGAAAGAAATTGAGGAAATTCTGAAAGGAACGAAATGAGCACGCTTCTCGATGAAATGATGAAGAACAATTCTTCGACTGCACTTCCGAAGTATGTCGCCAAAGATTTTCAGAGTGACCAGGATGTCAGGTGGTGTCCGGGTTGCGGAGACTATTCGATCCTAGCTCAAACGCAACGTGTGATGCCCGATCTTGGCATTCCAAAGCACAAGCTCGTCTTTGTTTCCGGTATCGGGTGCTCAAGCCGATTCCCCTATTACATGAACGCCTATGGTTTTCACGGTATTCACGGTCGCGCGACGGTGATTGCGACCGGCCTGAAGATTGCCAGACCCGACCTGTCGGTTTGGGTGGTCACAGGCGATGGCGACGGCATGAGCATCGGTGGCAACCACTTCATCCACCTTATGCGGCGGAACCTCGATCTCAACGTCCTCTTGTTCAACAATCAGATCTACGGACTGACCAAGGGCCAGTATTCACCGACTTCGGAGATGGGGAAGATCACCAAATCTACTCCTTATGGATCGCTCGATTATCCCTTCAATCCGGCCGCCCTCGCACTCGGAGCCAGCGCCACATTTGTTGCACGGACGCTCGATCGCGATCCAAAACATATGCAAAGTATTATCCGACGAGCTGCAGCACACAAAGGCACTTCCTTCGTCGAAATCTACCAGAACTGCAACGTTTTTAATGACGGGGCCTTTTTCCAGTTCACCGAGAAAGATTCGAAAGACGACAACGTCGTCTTCATCGAACATGGAAAGCCCCTGGTGTTTGGCAAGGAAAAGGACAAGGGAATTCGATTAAATGGCTTCACCCTGGAGGTTGTCTCCTTGAAGGATGGGAAGTATTCCGTGAACGATCTCCTCGTTCACAATGAGAAAGACACTACGCTTGCGTTCATTCTGGCAGACATGACCTACAAGCCACATCTCCCCCGCCCTGTCGGGATTTTCCTCGCGATCGACAGGCCGGTGTATGAAACTGAGATCGAGAATCAAATCGCGTTTGCAAAGGAAAAACGGGGCGTCGGCGACATGAAGAAGCTCCTGAATTCCGGAGAAACGTGGGTCGTACAGTAATACTGATAACGAAGGTTGACAAGGTGTGGCGCGAAATTCGGTCACACCTTTTTTGTTTCGACACATCACGGGGTCACAAATGAGAAAAGAATTCGATGCGTGCCTGGCACTTTTTGAGCACAAACAACGATTCGTGCTTTCAACGCATGTTAACCCCGATCCGGACGCCATTGGGAGCGAGATAGCGCTCGCCTCGTTTCTGAAATCACGCGGCAAAGATGTTGCTGTCCTCAATCACAGCGCAACCCCTGCAAACTGCCTCTTCCTCGATCCCGAAAGATCAATCGCACAATTCTCTGCTGAACAGCACGCCGACCTCATCTCGACCGCCGAGGTCATCGTGGTCCTCGACGCCAACCAGCTCGATCGACTTCAGAGCCTCCATCCTTTTGTTTTGAAGAGTGCCGCAATAAAGATCTGCATCGACCACCACCTTGAGCGACAGCCATTTGCAGACCTGTATATTGTTGACGAAGAGGCTGCAGCGACTGGCGAGATTCTGTTCAACCTGTTTCTCCATTGTGATCCAAAAAGCGTCACCAAGGAAATCGCGACCGCCCTCTATGCTGCGATCATGACGGACAGCGGATCGTTCAGATTTCCCAAGACCGATGCTGCGCTTCACCGGGTCGTGGCCGACCTGATAGAACGTGGTGCTGATCCGGCACAGATTTACTATGAAACGTACGAGCAAGGAAGTGCCAAGCGGTTGCAACTGCTCGGCCATGTTCTTTCAACGCTCAAGATTGATCACGAAGGGCGGGTTGCCTCAGTTTACGCAAGCCGGGCGATGTTCGCCAAAACAGGAACAACGGAAGAAGACACGGAGAATTTTGTCACCTACACGCTCACCATCGCAGGCGTGCAGGTTGGACTGATGTTTACGGAACTTGCTGAAGGGGTTAAGATCAGTTTTCGCTCACGCGGTGAGATCGCCGTAAACAAGCTTGCCCAGGATTTCGGAGGAAATGGTCACAAGAACGCCGCAGGAGCTCGAACGAATACGCAACAGCTCGATGGTATCATCAGCAGGGTCGTGGAACGAGCGAAAGCCTATCTCGTCTAAAGGAGACGCCATGAACGTTTGTTTTGAATCAGCATCAGTGAAAGAAAATTCTGCCGATGTCATCGCAGTCTTTGTCCACCGGGACAAAGCAACATTCTCCAGGGAAGTCCAGGGATTTGCGCGAAGGATGGCCGCACGCATCTCGGCTGCAGAAATCGGAGATTTCAAAGGGAAAGAAGGCGAATCTTGCATCGTCTATGCGCAACGAGGAGCTCGCACGCGTCGCTATGTCCTCGTAGGCCTCGGGGAACGCAAAAAGCTGTCGCTGGAGCGATATCGAAGAGCCGCGGCGACTGCCGCAAAACGTGCGAGATCATTGAAGGCCAAAACGCTTGCGATCTATGTGCCGGGAATTGCCCGTCCATTCGGTCAGACAGTTCATGCTTTGACTGAAGGAGCGCTGCTCTCTCTCTACAAATTCGACAAGTATGTCTCCAAGAATGATGACGATCCCGCAAAAGTGGAATCCATCTCCATTGTCACAGAAGGCCGAGCAAAGCTAATCGAAGGCAAAACCGCAGTGGACAAAGCACGCATCGTGTCAGAGTCCACCGCACTTGCCCGCGATCTGGGGAATGCACCCGGCAATGAGATTTTTCCACAGACATTGGCAGAGGCCGCCCGTCAGTCCGCAGAACGATCCGGGTATCGTGCGACGATTCTCGACGAACAAGAGATCAGCGATCTCGCGATGGGAGGAGTTCTTGGAGTCAGCCGGGGAAGCGCTCATCCTCCGCGATTTATCATTCTGGAGTACGGCCCGAAATCGAAGCGCCCGATAGTACTTGTGGGCAAAGGCGTAACGTTCGACAGCGGCGGGATCTCCATCAAGCCCTCTGCGGGAATGGCTGAGATGAAAATGGATATGTCGGGGGCAGCAGCCGTCATTGGCACATTTGAAGCGGTGGCCCGCCTGAAGCTGCCGGTTCATATCGTCGGCCTGATACCTGCTGTGGAGAATCTCCCCAGCGGCAATGCAATCCGACCGGGGGATATTCTTCGCCACTACAATGGCAAGACTTCCGAAGTGGACAATACCGATGCTGAGGGCCGGCTAATTCTTGCCGACGCTCTCGGCTATGCCGGAACATTCAAACCCCAAGCGGTTATTGACCTGGCAACCCTGACCGGAGCAGTTGTTGTCGCTTTGGGACATTACGCGACCGGAATGATGGGCAATGATTCCGCTCTCATGGAGAAACTCAAAATCGCGGGTGAGGCAACATACGAGCGCGTATGGCAGCTTCCTCTCTTTGACGAGTACGAGAACCAAATCAGAAGTGATATTGCCGATGTCAAGAACACGGGCGGAAGATGGGCTGGTTGCATCACAGGAGGACTGTTCCTGAGAAAGTTCATTGGCAACTACAAATGGGTTCACCTCGATATCGCGGGAACTGCGATCCTTGAGGAGAACGGTGACTATACGTTTAAGGGAGCGTCCGGCGTCGGAGTGAGATTGCTGACGGAACTCCTCACACGATGGAAATAGGGGCTTCGCGTGCAGTACGGCCGTTGCCCTTGTATCGATTTCTTTCTACCTTACCACGGAACAAGCGCGCAGACAGCGCTTGTCCACCGCGAAATGTGCTGAGAATCCAATGAGCTGGAGGAATCCATGAGACTCAAGGTTGCCGTTGGTCTTTTGCTTCTTGTGTGGGGGAGTCGGTCGAACGCGCAGATGCGCTCCGATCAAATCGAATCGCGGTCCCAGAATCTGCCAGTCTCATATGAAGCGGTCGCTCTCTTCAGCGGCGACACTTCGAAACAACTCGTGAGCATCCACTATCGAGTCGGACAGAGTTTCTTCATTTTTGTTCGTAACGAGGCCGCGACCGCGAAGCTCGAGTATGTCGCCCGCGGAGAACTGGTGGTTGAGTTACTGAATGATCAAAAGGTATCTGTGGCGCGGGAAATTCGCCAATTTCCTCTCTCCAGGACTACTCTGCCGAAAGAAGGAGACCACCCGCCTTCCATCCAGGGAGTCATCTCGTTTTCGGTTGCTCCGGGAAACTACACTGTCGTCTTCAACCTCGACGATCGCGAATCGGGTCGCACCTTCATGGAAAAGACGAAAAAAATTAAGGTCCCCGACGCGAAGCTCCCCGGTCTTAAGATCTCCGACCTTATGATCGTGCAATCTCCATCGACGACCCCGGTACCCGTGATGTACACTCCGACAAATCGCAACGGGAGCTCTCTTTTCGGAGAGGCCGGCGGCGTAGTGACCGAACTCCTCCAGCCGAATGCCACCGACACTCTTGTCGTACATTGGAAGCTTCACGGAATCCTCGATGGTTTCGGCGAGCGCATCCAGAGATTCTCTGACTCAGCATTCGTGTCGACGAGTGGATTGCTGTCACTCATCCCCCGGGACAACGGAATCTCCTATGAGATGAAGCCTACAAGTGAGATATCAAAGACCGTGTTTATTCCGTTGCCCCTTCAGAGACTTGAACCCGGTATGTACACAATGGAAATCGAGTATCGGTTTGGCTCCATGAAAAGGCAACAGCAGCATCAATTCCATGTTTCCTGGCCGGCTCGACCTTTTTCGCTTATGGACCAGGACCTTGCCATCGACGCCGTCCGCCATATCGCCAAGGAGTCGGAAATGGATGAACTCCTCTCCGGCGGAGCCACCAGACGGGCGGAAGCATTTGCGCGATTCTGGCGTGAACGCAACCGCGATACGACAACGGCTTTTAACGAAGTGATGGCGGAATACTACTACCGGGTGGATGATGCACTCCGGCGTTTTTCGACAGCCCGCGAAAATGACGGATACAAAACCGACCGTGGACGAATTTACATTCTGTATGGACCACCGCAGAAGTCAGACCGATCGCTTCAGCCGAATTCCGCACCGACTGAGATCTGGACCTACGAACGCCTCCATCGAAGATTCATCTTCATCGATACGGGCAAAAACGGAAACTACGTCTTGAGCCAATCTGAGAACCTGTGAAACCAACCATCGCCATCACGCTTGGAGACTTCAATGGAATTGGGCCTGAGATTGCCCTGAAGGCCGCCACGCATCCTTCCACCCGAAAGATCTGCACCCCGGTACTGGTTGGACCCCTCAACATATTTGAGCACATTCGCGAGTCACTCAAGATCCGCGTGAAACTCGAAAAAGCTCTCTTTCCCTGCAAGCAACACCTCTTCCTTCCCGTTGCCGATGTCGGCGATGCTCTCTGGGCGGATATCCGTTATGGCAGCGTCGCGAAAAATGCAGGCAAGACGGCCGGCATCGCCATCGAGAAAGCGGTTGAACTTTGCATGCTCGGAAAGGTCCAGGCCCTTGTGACGGCACCCGTTTCGAAGGAGGCAATGCAACTCGCAGGCTACAACTTCCCCGGCCAGACCGAGATGATTGCTCTGCTCAGCCGTTCGACCAGGGTTATCATGATGCTTATCTCTTCAAAGATGCGGGTCGGTCTCGTGACCATCCACGCACCGCTTCGCTCCATAGCGGACAGCATTTCGACGGAGAAGATCGTCGAGAAAGCAAAAACCATCTCGGACTCACTGAAGAAAGACTTTCGGATTCATGAGCCGCGCATCGCCATCCTCGGATTGAATCNNCAGGTGAACACGGAATACTCGGGTCTGAAGAAAGAGAAATCATCGAGCCTGCCATTGCGGAAATCAAGAAGATCGGAATTAATGCTGAAGGCCCATTCCCGGCCGACGCATTCTTTGGAAAACACAGTTACAAATCATTCGATGCAATCCTGGCGATGTACCACGACCAGGGTCTTATTCCGGTGAAAATGAGCGACTTCGGAACGACGGTGAATTTCTCCGCCGGACTGAATGTCATTAGAACTTCGCCAGGCCATGGGACAGCATACGACATCGCAGGTAAGGCAAAGGCTGATATCTCGAGCATGCTCGAGGCCATAAAACTAGCCGTGACTTTCACACAGAACCATGATTGAGCTCAAAGACGTTACAGTCTCGTTCGACGGTCAGGTTATCCTGGATCGCCTCTGCCTTTCCATCAAGAATGGCGAGTTCGTCTATCTGGTCGGTGCGACCGGCGCTGGGAAAAGCTCACTTCTGCGACTGCTCTACATGGATCTCAAACCCGAATCGGGCACGGTCTCCGTTCTCGATTATGATTCGGTGACAACAAGGGCTGGGGAGATTCCTCATCTTCGACGTAAGCTCGGCATTGTCTTCCAGGATTTTAAACTCCTTGAGGATCGGGACGTTTTCGAAAACGTCGCCTTCGCACTGTACGTCACGAATGCCCGCCGCAGCGATATCAAGAAGCGGGTGTTTCACGCCCTCTCTGATGTAGGCGTAAGCCATAAACGCAATCAGATGCCCCACGAACTCTCTGGTGGTGAGCAGCAGNNAGCGCGTGGCCATTGCCCGGGCCCTTATCAACAGGCCCGAGCTGATCCTTGCCGACGAGCCCACAGGCAACCTCGATCCTGTCGCATCTGCTGAGATCATGGAACTGATCAGGAAAATCAACATGCGGGGGACCGCAGTCCTGATGGCAACCCACAATTACGAACTTGTGAGGAAGTATCCAGCCAGAGTGATCCAGCTCAAAGACGGAAAACTCGTGGACATCGAGATCAAATAAATAGGCGCTAACCCCTTTCGGTGCCAGCGCCCTCGTTCCATCTTGGTTGGAGGAAGTCTGTCTTCACCACGAGAATTCTCACGCAGGAGACGGACTTCTCACGGGACGTCTTCATTTGAGCAACAGCATTCTCTTTCGATCAACCTGCTTCGTTCCGTGATCATCCGACGCAATAAGCTGATACACATACACTCCGCTTGACAACCTCCCGGCCAGCCCGCCTGCAGTCTGGCGGGCATCCCACACTTCCTGATGATATCCCGCCAGCCGATCTCCATCTACTAGCAACGCCACCTCTTGTCCGAGCATGTTGAAGATCTTCAGGTTCACTTTGCTGTTCGCCGTGAGCTGGTAGCTGATGGTTGTGGAAGGATTGAAGGGATTGGGATAGTTCTGGAACACCTCGAACTTCTCGGGAGAACCAACCGTCACCGTGATCTCCTTTGTCCAAGTTTCACCAGTCGGAGCAGAGATAACAAACTTTAACGTCTGATTCTGCTTGACAGGAGCCATCTTGTCCACGGAAAACGAAAACGTCGCAGGTGCCTCCTGCTGTGGCTTCAGCAGTCCGACTTTTTGCTCCAGTCCAGCGAACTTGAGCCAGGTCGGGACATTTGTCGCAGTGATTTTCACTCCCGCAACAGCCAACGCCGCCGTGTTCGCAACGGTGATCTCGATGGTGTTCCCCTCCGAGGCAAAGGGAATAGAATAGACTTGCGCACTTGGAGCCGGACCCGCATTGGTCCCAGTGATCTGCGCCATACCCAACTGCATCAATGATGCAAGCAAGAGGAGCAGGAATGTTAGTGTGCCCAATCTCATTGTGAACTCTCCTTCAGAGCTTCGATGACTCCTCAGCTCTTTGCTTCGAATTTCGGATTTTGCCCTGATGCTTCACTGTGTCACAAATTCCACCAGCGCATTCGTCCCTATGTTCTGCACCTTGTTCTGTGTCGCCGATCCCATGGTTTCCCTGAACGTCAGACTTGCAGGCAACAGCTCTTTCGTTACCTGGCCTCCAACTGTCGCCCCGATCGGCACCCAGGAGCTGAAGTAATAGCTTACCTGTGCACCATCGACAGGCTGCCCCTGACCGTTCTTGACCGTCACCGTGCACAGAACGGTCGAGAAGCTCACCGTGCTGTTCGTCGAGATATCCTGCACCTTGTCATTTGTCACGGTTGCATAAGCCATTCGGAAGGTATAGCTCGCAGGCAGAAGCTCAGCCATAGCCACACCATTTATGGTGTGGCCAAAAGCCTTCCATGAGCTGAAGTAGTATTGCACCGTCCCTTGATCGATGAACGCTCCCAGGCTGTTCTTCAGCTGCACCGTGGCATTCACCGTGTTAAACACAACAGTGGGGTTCGTACCTATGTTTTGTTGCTTGTCCTTCGTCGCTGAGGCATAACCCATCCTGAAGGTATAGTTGGCAGGCAGAAGTTCAGCCCTTGCCACACCGTTCACGGTGTTTCCCAGAGCCTGCCACGAGTTGAAGTAGTACTGCACCGTCCCAGTATCGATCGGTGTTCCCTGGCTGTTCAGGAGCTGCACGGCAGTATTGACCGTTTGGAACACCACCGTTGGATTGGTGCCTATGTTTTGCTGCTTGTCGCTGGTTGCAGTGGCATAGGACATTCTAAATGTATAGTTCGCCGACAAGAGTTCAGCCGTAGCCACACCATTCATGGTGTGGCCAAAAGCCTTCCAAGAGCTGTAGTAGTATTGTACCGTCCCGGTATCTATCAACGCTCCCGTGCTGTTCTGCAGTTTCACTTGCGTGTTGACGGTTTGAAACACGACAACATCAGGTCCGACAGCCACATTTGATTTCGTTTGTGAGCCCCCTTCGTATGTCATTCTCAGGCTTACCGTCGCAAGCGTTGTGTTCACGTGGAAGGTGCCGTCGTTGTTGTTGACGGCGTCTTTCCAAGAACCATCATAATATTGCAGCGCGCCGCCCGTGAGGTTTGCGCCGGCGCTGTTGATGAGCTTGATGGATAGGCCTGACGGTGGCTGGGTGATTGTAAATGACAACGCATTCGAAGTATCGTTCCCCGGATTGACGACGGCGATGCTTGCTGTTCCCGGTGATGCAATATCCGATGCGAGGATCGTCGCCTGGAGGACAGAGTCGGCGACAAAAGTCGTCGTGCGCGATGAGCCATTCCACAGCACGGCAGAGGCAGCTACGAATGATTTCCCCTTCACGGTCAGCGAGAAACCATTACCGCCAGCATAGGCCGTTGACGGACTGAGTGACATCACCACCGGGCTTGGTGGAATCGCCGGTAAGCGATCGAGAATGTACTGAGCATTGTAGTAGAGAAACTTCCAGCCTTCCGCCGTCACCATGCGCGGGTCCGGGTTGAGAGAGTCTTTGTACACAAAGTCAATCTTGCTCTGGAACGATCTAACCGACCGAGCACAAGTGATAGAGTCATGCAGACTCATGGATTGATGAGCGCGCTCGAGGTCGGTGTTGAGTTCTGACACAAAGGCTTGATCGGCAAGCCAACCAAAGGCAGCAACCTGTGCCTTCACCCCCACTAGACTGTCTAGCACTTGCAGCACGGGCTCCGTGATTGAAGGGGGCAGAGGCTTGAAGACACGCAAAAACGAGTGCTTAACTTCGACGCGAACCGTCACCGATATTTCATGCTGCAGCCAGTCGTTCGTAAACTTTACGAAACCAGCTGTTAGGTAGCATGCGCCGGGTGTGAACCGAACAGTGTCTCCCGATACGGCGACGTACTGACCGTAGCTCGGAAAATAAATCGACCGGGTTGTCTCGTCCAATTCGCGCGGAATAGCCCACACGCTCCTTTCGGCCTGTCCTTCCGGGTCTATAGAACCCAACGCCACGAAGCATTGATACCGATCGTGCCCTTCTGAAGACTCAAATCGTTGACGCATCAACGATATTGCCCGAAGCTTGTCGAACTCTGCTAAACTGCGGGCCGTGGGGACAGCCACTGTCACGACAGAGTCGCGAATGACATTTTCCATAAGATTGCCTGCCTCTGTGCGATAGGCTAGATCAGATCCATAGAAAACAAGAGCAGCCTGAGCCGTGGCAAAACCCGGTTTCTTTTGGTATGCTTGCCTCAAGAACTCAAAATACTCTGTCTTGAACAATCTTGCTACCGACAAGTAGCAGACAGCCTGCAATTTTATATTGGACTCTGGTGCGATACGAGCGACGCTATCCATGCCTGCCAACGCACCCAAATCTCCATAGTACCCGCGCAACCGCTGGTAGTTAAAGTAGTCCCACCAAAGAGAACTCGTCGAGATGGGCGAACCAGCCGCGTCAAGAGGGACCGGCATGCGCAATTGTTCAAGAAGGAAGTCTTGCTGAAATGCTCCTCCATTGCATGCAAGGATGTTTATCGCTGCACCGCGGGCGGTACGATCAGCCATCTCATTGCTTTGATTGAGCACTAATTGCCTCAAATGAGAGACGGTCGTGTCCGTCCCGACATAAACGTAATCGTTAGCGCTCAGAGACAGATTCCAAAGCCGCTGAGCGTGCAGACTTGATACAACACAGATTAGAACCGTCAATATCACTATCTGCTTTTTCATGTGCGATTCTCCATTAGGCTGATGTCTATTCTTCTTTGTACCAACCTTGGGTTTTGACCCAGGTTTCCAATTGGTTGAGAATATCCTGATATACTGGTGCAGCGGCCTCATCAGCATGCCCCTCCTCATCGCGTTGATTCCATGCTCCATTCAAGTAGTCGACCTCATTCTGCCACGCTATCCTAAGAGGTGTGTCCACATGATCACGAAAGGCCTCTTCTGGACATGGAAATTCGGAGATAGTGCAGTTGGCGTTGAAGATCTCAAGGAAGGCGTTGTTGAAGTTGTTCTGGAATTCTTCATATCTCAATACCCAGTGGAATCGTTCGTGCTGTCGAATTCCACCACTGAAGACGAACTTCGGCGCCGGGATACCCCTGTCATTCGCTTGGTATGGCCCCGGTATCCAATACTCCAGAAGAGCTTTACGCACAGCATCATAGGTAAACATGTCGCCAATTTTCCCGCTGAAATCTGCAAATCCACCGCTGCCAAGATCAGTATATTGAGATTTGATGCAAGTAGACGTGAAGATAGGTATCATGACGTTCTGAACGGTGAAGGCCCAACGGTTATTGGAGCGATCAAGACAGACATTCGTTTTCTTGTCACTCAGCACGCTAAACCGTGACCCATCAGTGGATTCCAGTGGAATAACCGATAGAGGAACCGTCGCTCCAACGCGAACCCTCTTTGGATCTGTCGACAGAGCGTGTGAGCAAGCACTTACTACTGCCGATTGGGAGTGTCCCAGTGCATCAGTCCACTGGAAGGTTTCTCCTTCAGAAAACAACCGGATATTGTTCAGGTCAAATGTCTGCGGCATCCTGGTTCCGGACGGGCATTCGACCAAAGGAACGTCGCACGCTCTCTTCACGATCAACTGGCCTATTCCACTCTTGCCTACGCCTGAACAGGTAATGGTTGCTTTAATCTGTTTCTGCTCTGGGCTGGGATTCGTTCCATCTGCAACAAACTTCACTTGGCCACCTCTCACCATTGTATACGTGATCCCAGTCGCTGGTTCAATCCTTCCATAGTCAGTTGGGGAGGCAGATAGCGTCAGCGGCGTGCTGCCGTCGATTTGCACTTCTTGCCCGCCCCCGTCGAGTGCTATCACAATCAGTGTAGAAGTCTCACCATGAGCAATTGTATCG
>PMZI01000015.1 GCA_003170475.1 Ignavibacteriota bacterium
GCTCAATGGTTTTTGGTGTCATTTGATAGGCTCGGTTGAAACTCATTCAAGTCTTGGTCACCAAAAACCACTGCGGTTTGCCTAAACGTTAGCCGTCATGCGGCACAACGCGGAGTTTCTGTTTCCTACAAGAATCAGGAGGTCATATGAGAAGATGTGTTTCATTGGTTCTCACTGCTCTCACTTTCACATCCCTGTCATTCGCTCAACTGCCTAACCTAGTTGTCTCTTCTGGTGCGTTCTCTCCGAGTTCGGTGTCCAGAGGTGCACTGCTCACAATCACCGCATCCGTCCAAAACATAGGCATCGCCAACTCAGCAAGATGCCATTTGAACTTTTATCTCTCATCCACCACAACCATATCCAATGGCACTGTCATCGGTAGCACGTCAGTGGAACCATTAGCTGCCGGTGCCACTAGTGAAGTGAAACAGGTCGCTGTCCCCATCCCGACTTCTGTCTTGCCAGGTACTTACTACGTTGGTTGGCTCGTAGATCCCTTCAATGAGGTCCCTGAATCCGATGAAACCAACGGTTTCTATCTGCCATCCACTCGGCTTACGATCACAACCAGTCTCGTTTTTGGCCTCCATGTCCCTTATCCCGTTATCTTCATTCATGGCCTCAATAGCAACGATCAGACATGGAGCACGTTCTTATCACAACTTGATGACTTAGGCTGGTCCTTTGGTGGAAGAATGGACTATTGTCTCAACTATGATGGGAACCTCGCAACGGGTCTCCTCGCACCTGATTTTCGAGATTTCACAATCCAGTCGACTCTCAACGTTGGTGATTATTACACTGTAAATTTCGATGTCAACCCAGATGGCTCAGTTTACAATAACACTGTTCAGAGCAACATGTCTGCGGTTGTTAAACAGGGGAAGGCGATGCAATCGGCCATAAAACATGTTCTCGACAAGACAGGCGCGCAAAAAGTTGTGCTCGTCGGTCATAGCATGGGCGGCTTGGCCTCACGTGAGTACCTTCAGAACTCCGTGAACTGGCAATCCGACGGAAACCACCACGTTGCGAAACTGCTTACGATTGGAACTCCTCACGGAGGAAGCAATCAGTGGACGTTCGGAATCCTAGACGGTTACTCGGAAGCTGTCAGGGATTTGCGTTGGTCGTACTCAAATGGAAATGCTGGCGTTTATCTCTTTGGCGGAAATGAGAACAACTTGAGTTCGGTAGGATTTCACAACTCTGACGTCAATTGCAATGGTGTTGTCGGCGACAACATCACGGGCCTGAATCAAAGGAACTTACCAAATGACCTCGCATATTCTTGTGTGGTAGGGACTGGTGGGTTTGCTGGCGATGGCGTTGTCGACGCTTCCCGAGCAGACCTAAACGCATATTATGTCATCCACGCTGACACGTTTCAAGTCAATCAAATCCACACGGATTTGCCGAAAGAGATAGTCACCAATCTGGAAGGCCTTGATGAGCCACCGTATTTTAGTCAATCTTATCGCGTCGGAATAGACACCCTATATTTTGGTACAATCACAACTCAGAGTGCCACAAGCGTATTCACGGATGACTACGATGACTTTTCGTTCAACCTTAGCGTCAGAAGCCAAGTGAACATCAAGGTCGGAAATATTTCCGTGCCTCAGCTGAGCGCGACAATATTCGATAACCTCTATGCACTCAAGGCCAGCAAGGCTAGCAATGCGCTAGCTCAGATTGACACCTCGTTGGTCCTTTCACCAGGTAAGTATTACTTAGAAATTCAGGCTCGATCAACCTCATACAGCTGGATGTTTCCATATACTTTTAGGTTGCATGCGACGCCGGTAACCGAGGTTGAGGATCTCCTAGCGCAGATTCCCAGTACCTATCAGCTATTCCAGAATTTCCCAAATCCTTTCAATCCTTCGACGACGATTTCCTTCCAGGTTCCCGTAAGGGGTTTTGTCTCTTTGTCAGTCTTCGATGTCCTCGGAAGAGAGGTCGCCACCCTCGTATCTCAGGAAATGGAATTAGGTCGTCACTCAGTGGTTTGGGACGCATCTGCCTTCACAAGCGGAACGTACTTTTATCGGCTCCAATCGGGAAACCATGTGGAAACCAAGAAACTCATTTTGCTTCGCTAGACCTCGCCAGTGAGTTGTGCCGCACGAACGGCTAACAAACGGCAAACCGGCGCTCGCACACTCGATAGGCGATGTTGAAACTAAGATTGGCTAGATGTAAAGTGCTCGCTCCATTGTGTCCCGCCGCGAGAAAATGAATCATTCATATGCGGCGGGCCACAACGGCGGTTTGCCTAAACGTTAGCTGCCACCGCAAATGTAGTGGGACAAATTTTCTTCTATCAATCGGTGCCGCACATGGTTTTTGAGATTGTTGGAATCACTCAGCTTTTTTCAGCCCAATTTTCAATCGCAGCACGATCCGAATTCGGGACTCCAAAATGAAAACGTACGTATTTGTTACTCTGTCCATCCTGTTAGTCTTGAATTGGCGACCCGTGGTGGCTGAACCCCAGGAATTCCTGATGCAAATAAATTCCAGCAATGATGTGAATTTCATTGTCGTCGATCCTCAAGGTCGAAAAACCGGAGTTGACTCTCGCAATGCTAAAACGCATTCGCAATGGGTTTGGCTTAGGGAAATTCCGCGCGCAAACTACTCGTTCGACGGTGAGGAAATGCAAGCTTCCATGCAGTTCTTATGCAGGTTTAATTCACCAACAGCGGACGGCATCTATACGATCCACATCATGGGGAAAAAACTCAGCGCATTCAATTTGTCCCTCTCGGCCACAGGCTATGACTCGACTCGAATCCAGGACGCAATCTTTGAGCTTCACAACATCCCGCTCGACAGAGATAGTGTTGTTACCTACTTGTTCACCTATCATCGAGCACCTCGATATCCCGCACGCTTCGAAAAAGCTGTCGATGCGAAGTCTCTCGTTCAGGACCTCGCTGCGATGCGTAAACTCAAATGGATCAGATCTCAGCAAGCGATGAACAGGTACGTCAAGCTTGTTCGAACCTACGGCATGCAATTGCAGCAGCGAGACACTATTGCTGCCCGTTCCACTCTAACAACGATTATCCGAAGCATCATTCCAGATAGTGCGAGGGCTCTGACTGTAAATGCCTACAGATCGCTTCGTACAGACGTCGAGTACCTTTTGCGCAAATTCTGACGCGTGCGGCACCGAGCACCGACATTGGGTAAGTGCATTCTCAGAGAAGACTGCAATTGCGGCGGCAGCTAACAAACGGCAAACCG
>PMZI01000046.1 GCA_003170475.1 Ignavibacteriota bacterium
GATTCGATTGTATTTTTGCAATCTGTTTGATGAAGATGGTGGTATTGGGGGTGGCATAATTCCAGGTTTGTGCGAACACTGAATCACTTTGGGTGCTTCCACCAAACCCCATTGCCATTTGCACTTTGGCGTAGGACGCTACGTCAGAACGTTTCTGAAAGAGCATACCATAGAACGCAGTTCTTTGAGTAGAATCTTTTTTCATGATCCGAAACTCTATCCCAACGATCCCACTTTTCAGTGTATCGGACAATTGCCTGTAGATGCAGCTATAGTCAGCTCTCCCCGGAGGCAATGTAAGAGCGTGGGAAGGACTTACATAGTCAGATGTTGTTATCACGGGCGTCGTCACCCGGGATAGCCACGGACTCAAATTCCCGTTTTCGAAATTCTCTTGAAAGAGGATCTGGCGGTTCTGCTGCGAAGATGCAAACGATATACTCCTGATATCTGTCAGGAGCAAAGAATCAGCAGTTCCGTTTGTCTTGCTGATGATCATCTTCGTTTGAGAAAAAGCGACAGATGACAAGCAGATGAGAGCAAGAATAAGAAGGATGCGTTTCATGGTAGTCTCCCCGAAAGATGGATTTCAACAGTTACTTCACGAGCACGAGTTTCTTTACGAGCGAATTGCCATTGAAGAGGACCTGACAGAAATAGATTCCACTGGCAACGACATTGCCCCGGCTGCCTCGTGAGTCCCACACCAGCGAGTGCACACCGGCTGGCTGATTTGACTTGAGGAGAGGGCAAACAAGACGACCCTGAACGTCAAATATGTTCACCTCGACGGCACCCGCCGATGACAGACTATACCGAATCGTTGTGCTCGGGTTGAATGGATTGGGATAGTTTTGAAAGAGTAAGAAGGACGAAAGAGCGTTTTGGACGAGTTCTTGCTCACGCACGCTCGTCGGAAGACCGGTAAATGAAATCTGAGTTATGAGAGGAATGGGATAAGCTCGAATGGTGCCGTCCATCTTTTCGACAAACATCGAATCGGTTTGTGCGAGACAGATGGAGGAGCAAGTCACCAAGAGAAAAACAATGGTACGTTTCATTGATCCTCCGAAGGCTGGTGCTGGTTTTCCGTTCCTGTGATCAATTCAGACCGCGTAGAGCGGCTCAATGTCATCAATTCATAGGCCCTTGAGTGTTTCCTTTCATACATATCCGTTTGCGTAAACCGGGCAAAGAAAAATCCCGTCTTGCACGAGTTCTGCAAGACGGGATTCGGGAATACAGAAGGTTGGAACTTTATTTCACGGCTGGAGCCGCCTTTACGGAGGTCCATTCATATGACCAACTGACACCGTTCCAGTACTGGACGCTGCGGCCAAGCTCTTTAAGATCTTCCTCCAGGGTGCTTTTGATCTTTCCTTTTTTTCTCAACTCTGCGTGCATTGCAATCGTAGCGCTGCTGGGCTTCACATCAAGAACGTGGAAATCGCGTGAGATGAAGAAGTCAAATTGAGGCTGATTGTCTTTTGTTTCTGAGGTGAATACAAATCTCAAGTTGCTTTCCCGGGGGCTTGAGAATAAGCCAACTCGAGGACGCGCGCCGAGCAACTTCTGAATATCAGATTCAGGAAAACGAATATAGTAAGCATCGGCCTCCGAAGTGGGAATCCCGAAACCCTTCGTGGCTGAGGCCTCTTTGTCCCCTTCGATCTTCGTAGGATCAAGTATCGCCGCGAACGCCCGAGTGCTCTCCTTCTCCAACGCTCCGTCCTGATCGACACCCCAGACGAGAAGCTCCTTGGTTCCGCTGCCCGGAAGACCAATCGGCCTCATCCCGAATATGCCTCCAAAGTGCCAGTATCGCCCGATAGGTTTAAGTTGCGCATTCAAACGGAGGAGGAACCAGGGAGAACGTCCGTTGTTAGCAGCGACAAGGATATTTTTCGCTTTTGAATCGGCAAGAGTTTCTACCGCGAGTGATTCGTACACATAAGGAGATTCATAATGTGCCCCCTTATAGTTCACCGAAAGGACTTGAGGCAGTAATTGCCCTGTAAGAGTCCTCTCGGCATCATACACCTTAAGGGTCGAACCCGTTTGGTCTTCAGAAGGCAACATCAGGGTCGTGATGACTTCAGTATGACCGTTACCATAGATATCAGAAACACACGCAAACGTAGCGCTCGTGGTCTCCTCGACATGCTTCGTAGCTTTCACGAAATTGGAGGGGAGTTGCCACATCTTATCGTCTTTCTGGTTGTAGACTTCCAGAGTTCCCTGGCTCTCGTTCATTCTCGTATACGCGGGCTCACTGCCTCCGGTGGATGTCGTGACGCGGAAGAGTGTGATGACCAAGGCAAGCACAGCAATGCCGGAACATGTCGTGACAATCGGCCTTTGTTTTGCCGCACGCCAGAACCGGGACGGGATCGAACGAATGACGGGGATCAGCGGAGCTGAATTCCTGAGTCTCACGTACTCCGGCCGAAGCTCCAGAGAATTGGCCCTCTCGATCTCCACGTGTTCCTTCAATTGCGGCTGGGAGCCGTTCAACATCCCATGAAACTGTGCGAGTTCCTCGGCAATCTCGCGGCAACTGAAGCAATCCTTCAAATGCTGCTCAATCTCCGCATGTTGAGAGAGAACTTTCTCGCTTCCCAGCAGGAACAGCTCAATCGTATGTTCGTCGTAGTGTATCAATCTCTCTCCTCCACCCTTCATCCTTTCATCTACATGCAATTGCGTAATCGCAAATACCTTACGTACAGACTACAACAACTCGCGCACGCGGTCCTTCACAAACCGCTTGCCAAGGCGTACCATGTACTCAAAGTGTGTTCTGTGTGTTTTCCGGTATTCCTGGACAGTCAAATCCGGAATGTATTTCTTGAGATAGTCTGCATGTGAATGATCCGATCCATCATTGTTCGCAAAGACGTCAAATATGATATCTTCCAGGGCTTTGGTGTAACACTGGAACACGGGCAAGGGGATCTTGCCGGCCTCCACATATCTCCTATGAAGGCTTTGTTTCAATTCGAGAGTGCTTCTTTGCAGAGTATTCTCGAGGTCATGCCGAAGTGAAAGCTCATCGACGCTTACCATTTCTTGCACTGTCGTTCCGCGCTGCACGTAAATGCGTTTGATAACGATGGCAATGTCGATGAGAGCGTAGAATCTTCTGTAATTCTGCTGGTGATTCAGAATGTCAAAGAACTTCCGCAGGTACTCTTCTGTGTTCTCTTTCTTGTGACTTACCAGAGCCAGTTCGGTCTGAATCTCATCAATCGGATACTCCGTGAGATGATCATTGCGCTCGTCTTCTCGACAAGTGTAACAATAGGTCTGACCGAGGCGTTCGAATTGCTTCAACTCCGGCGTGGCCTGGGCAGCAATCTTCAGGTTCCGAATTATTCGCCCCAGGACCGGGTCATTTTCGCGATAGAGTCGATAAATTCCTTCATTGAGCTGGGAGAATACCAGCCGTCGGAAGTAATGCTCGGCTTCTTGCTCGTCCAGTATTTCCAGCGCCCGACCCTCCGAGAAGTACGCTTCAAGCTCGATGAACCTCCCATCCTCGTCGCGTTGGAAGAGTTCGGCAATGCAGTCAAATGCCACACCCTCCATCGGGATTGCAAAGGACTGTAGATGAAGTCTGCCGGATCTGACGAGTTGATGCAAACGAACGGATGCGTGGGAATACGCCACTCTCACAAGCCGATTGATTTCAGCCTCAGTACAAGCGCCGGAAAGGACGGAGCTGAGAAGCGGATGTAAATGTTTCGATTCTGAAGCCAATGTTAAGGCGAGGAGTTAGTCGACCAGAGAATCACGGTGAGGATGCGCCAGAAGGTAGGTAAAGAAAATGAGAGATTCAAAATGTGCTGTTTGTCCGCTCCCGATCACCGTACTGATGTAACGATCGCCATTTTCATGACTCTGGCAAAACAGCTTGTTCCATATGTCGATCCGATCCCGGACACTTTTGAGGGGCGATACTTGTCACTTAAAGAAGTGTTTGAGAGTTTGGAATTTTATGCCTATTTTGAGAGAGTTCAATCTACAATCTGCCTTCTTCCTTCTTCAATCTTACTTTTCCTGCGCCCATAGCTCAATTGGATAGAGCATCAGCCTACGGAGCTGAGGGTTGGGGGTTCAAATCCCTCTGGGCGCACAAACATTGCGGATTTCGAATCGCCGATTGCGAATTGAGCCTCTTTAGGTTCGCATTTCCACATTCGAGATTCGCATTTTTGTTCTCCCCATTCAGGCGCACGAGCTTATCTGATATGTTCGCTCAAGCCACCTTCTTCGTCTATGTTCTGCGAAGTCTCGCAGATGGCGACCGTTATGTTGGCCTGTCGACCGATGTTCCTCGCCGAGTTGAAGAACATAACATAGGGAGAGTCAAGTCTACCAAAGCTCGAGTCCCCTTCGTGCTTCTGTATCAGGAGTCATTTGATACTCGAATGGAAGGCCGAACTCGAGAGAAGTACTTCAAGACTGCTGCCGGTCGACGATGGCTTGACAAGCGTGGATTCTAGGTCGGGGGTTCCCCGCCCGACCGTCTGACGACAGTCAGGCGGGCGGGAAATCCCTCTGGGCGCACAAGAGTTCTCCCCACGCACCCCACTTCGTAATTCGAAATTAAGTGTTCGATATAGGACATTTCCCGCGCCCCAGCCCTTCATTTGCGATTTCTGATTTCCGATGTATGATTTGGAAGATGAATGGGCGCTGACTTTTCGCGCTGATCCAGCACTTCCGTCTTTCACGCGACCCCGTTCAACAACAGCGGGGTGCAGAACGCGCACAATCGGAAACTTGTGGTGAGCGCCTGTCCCGTTTTTCGGGATCTCCCGCTCTTTGGGATCCCGCCTGGTTGCGGGATCCTGGAAAGCGGGACCACACCACGGGACCCGCCTCGAGTGTTCACGAACGGCAGGCGGGAAGCCTGCACCGAGCGGAGCGAAGTGTCGAACCATCATACATCGAGAATTCCCGAGCATCAGAGCCAAGCGCGCGTTCTGACACCAACTATGCGCTCGTAAAAAAGAAAAAGCAGCCGGCATTGCTGGCTGCTTTTTTTTGTTCTCCCCCAGAACTGATTACTCAGAGCTTGTCGGGTCGATAATGGTCTTGACAGAGGAAACCTGGTTCGCGGGAAAGCCGCCAAGTCGAGCGTGCTCCCGAATCATCTCCTCGTTCGGGGCAACATAGATGCAGTAGATCTTGTTGTCCGTGACGTAGCTTTGAATCCACTGAATCTGGGGACCCATGTTGCTCAGGACATTGCATGATTTCTGTGACAGAGCCTTGAGATCCTCGGCGGACATCTTGCCGGCCCCCGGCACTACCCTCTCAATTACATATTTCGGCATAGAATCTTTCCTCTCTTGATTTTGTTATGGGTTCCCTCATGGAATAGAAACATTGGTTGATCGAACTTCGATATCACCGTGCAGCGCTCATCGCAGCTCGGCAAGCAATCGCTCGAACGATGGGTCATTCCGGACCGAATCAAAAGCAGTGTCATTCTTTGCCCATGTCGCCACTGTCCGGAAGCCGCTGTCGAACGCTTTGCGAAACGATGTCAGTGCAGCGTCTTTCTCTCCCAGGAGTGCATAGGCACAGGCGCAGTTGTAAAACACAAGTCCATCGTTCGGGTCGTCTTCGAATATGCGCTTGAGAGTCGCATACGCTTCGATCCGGGCAGTGCCGAACCGCGCATAGGCTTCTGCGAGCCGACTCAGGACCACAAGGTCGTCGAGACTCGCTTCGAGCTTGTGTGACGTGATTTCAATAACATTTCTGGCCGCTTCCCCCGCCGCATCGGCATTGCCGAGTTTTCGGTAGATCCCCACAAGGAATATCCAGGGATCCTCATCGTACGGTTTCAATTCGGCAGCACGCAGATAATACTTCAGCGCGGACTCAAGAGCGCCCGAAGCCTCCGACAATATTCCAAGGCGAAGATACGCCGGATGAAACTCTGCGTTCTCCTCGAGAATTACCTTGAGCATTCGCTCTGCCTCAGAGAATCGTTGCTGATGGAAATAGACCATGGCGATCCCAAACCGGGCCTCGATCGACGCGGGATCAAGGGAAAGTGCCTTTTGATTCATCTCGATCGCTTTCCCTAACCAACCCGTGTCACCGTCATACAGCTCATACATGGAGGTGTACGCCTCGGCCAGACCTGCAAATACAGAAGTAAATCCTGGATCGATCGCGAGCGCACGCTCGAACATGCGAATGGCCGCTTCAGTGTTTTTCTTCCCGCGTTTGTTCAGATATTCCTTTCCGCGCAGGTAGAAATCATACGCCCGGGGATCATCCGTCGGGACCTTTGCCAGAGATTCTTTTTCTGATTCCGAAAGCGAGATCTTGAGAGCATCAACAATGCGCTGTGACACCTCGTTGCAGAGTTCGAAGATGTCTTCCGCAAACCGGTCAAACCTCTCCGCCCAAACATGGAATCCGTCCCGCACATCAACCAGTTGAGCTGAAATTCGGATCTTGTTGCCGGCCTTGCGAACGCTCCCCTGAAGCACATATTTTACGCGCAGGGTCTCGCCCACCGAGCGTATGTTGACTTCTTTGTTCCGAAACGGGAGAACGTCTGTCCGGGGAATGATCTTCAGCTCTTTGACTCTTGACAGGTCCGTGATAATATCTTCCGTGATACCCGCACAGAAATAGTCCCCCTCCTTTTCAGAGCTCATGTTCTCAAAATACAGAACAGCAATCGACTTCTCAGGAGCAGCCTGAGTCCGAGGCGCCGCCGCCGTGTTCAATCCAGAGATGATCTCTTTCGCAGAAGAAATCCTCTTCAATCGATTCTTCTGAAGAACCCCTGAGAGCAGAACCTTCAGGTTCTCAGGAACATCCGAGCGGCAGGCTTCAAGGCTCTCCGGTTCCGTATTCAAGATCTGATACATGACCGCGGCTTCATGTGCCCCCTGAAACGGGATGTGTCCAGCAAGCATTTCATAGAGCACGGCCCCGAACGACCAGAGGTCCGTCCGGTGGTCAACTTCCTCACCCAATATCTGTTCAGGGGATGTGTACGCGAGGGTCCCTACCGTGCTTCCTGCTTTTGTCAGGGCAACGCCACCTCTCAACTTGGCCAGCCCGAAGTCCATGATCTTGACACGACCGTCCCGCGTGATCATGATATTGTCGGACTTGATATCCCGGTGGATGATGCCTCTCTCATGCGCTGCACCCAGAGCATCAGCGATTTGCACTCCCCAATCCACAACTTGCGCTACGGACAGCCTTTTTCCATCACCCGCCGATGATTCGATGCGGGACTTCAGCGTCTCACCCTCAATAAACTCCATCGAGATGAATGGTTGTCCGTCAATTTCTTCGATCTCATAGATTGTGGCAACATGGGGATGGTTGAGTGCCGATGCGGCCTTGGCTTCCTGGATGAGACGGAGCCGATCGTTCTCTGAGGATGAGTGTCTCGGAGGGAGGAATTTCAGCGCTACGACGCGGTCAAGGTTGGTGTCCTGGGCTTTGTAGACGACGCCCATACCTCCTTCGCCGAGCTTTTCCAAAATATTGTAGTGCGAAACGGTCTGTTTGATCGAGGTTGGTCCGTTCAATATGAAGTCTGTGCCCTAGCCTGATATTCAACACCACAACTCCCATCCTGGTTCCTGTTGTGGGATTCCTTAACCGTTCTTGTCAAGGGAGCAAAAAGAGGCATTTGCTGTGTTTCTGTTCTTATCGCCTTTCATGGCGGGGCCTGGCACGTTTGCGATGGTTGGACGCTTCGCCCGGCTCAATTATTTGGTAGCTGCGTGCGGAATTCATCGACCTTCAAACCGATCTGCTCCATCGGTATTCGCTTGAACCCCAGCTTGTACACCTGCGAATCCTCCCTGAGCTGGAGATTACCGTGCTTGAGATCGACGAATCCAGGATCTTTGTCGGTCAAAACATTTCCGCGCTTCTCAAGCTCTGCAGTGATCTCCTTGTCACCAAAACGATACACGGCTGCGTATCCGATATTGTAGGGATCGTAACCCGGCGTCCATTTTTTGGTCAGGACCAGCACGATTGAATCAGCGATGAGATTCTTCTCAACGACCGTGTGCGTAAGTCCGAGTTCCTCGGAGAGGTCGAGCCATGTTCCGCCGCAGCTGACATTATTGATGACCCTGTTCCCATACGGGAGCCCCTTGTCAGGCTGATCCAGATACGTCGGCAGCTTTGGATATCGGGTGCTGTAGGGAGGATTCTTGTAGTTGATCTCACTAAGCTTCTCAACCAGCCGCCACGGCCCGCCAGGTTCAAAGTACTGCTTGTGCGGCCAGATATAAATCCCAACCGAGGGATGGCAGTTGACGAAAACATTGTTTTGAACGAGATTGTCCCGGCCGCTGTTGAAGAAGATGCCGAGGTCAACATTCTTGAAGACGTTTCCGAAAATCGTTGTGTTCGAGCCGGGAAGATCCAGATACACCGCACGAAATTCCCCTACGCCGCGCGCATGAGCATCGTGGATATAGTTGTAGCGGATCATCGTCCCCTGCTCGGAGTAGTCGGCACCCGTGTTAACGCCGCCGACGTCCCCGGACTCGCGTGCGACATCGAAGATTTCGTTGAACTCGATCACGTGCTCATTACCGTAGTACTGGATTCCGGAGAATGGCGCATCGTGAATCAGGTTGTGGGCAATAGTATTGCCCACACCTTCGCACCAAACTGCGCCGCTAAAGGCTTGCGTTATCTGGCCATATCCATGAATGTGATTGTTCGTCACCGAGTGGCCGCCCGGAGTCAGAGTTTTACGGTCTCCCCCGCGAATCTTGATCGCATGCGCTCCAACATCGTACACATCGCAACTTTGCACGGCGTTGGCTGTTCCGCCGTCGATGATCACTGCGGCTTCATTGCCGATATCCCGCACCACACACCCGGCAAGACGATTATGGGTACCACTAACAATCTTGATGGCGGTTGTCCGTGAACACTCGAATGTCAGTTTCTGCACCGTGATGTATGATGCGTTGTCAATCGTGATCATCGGTTCCTTGAGCGTAGACACAATCACATCGCCGTCGACAAGCGGGCCCGGAGGAAGAAAGTACAGGAGTCCGTTCGTGGCATCGACGTACCACTCGCCAGGAGCATCGAGCTCTTCGAGAACATTGAAAAAGTAGTAGCGCTGCCCTTGTATGTAACCGTAATAATGGTGAGGGGAAACCGGATAGATCGATCGGGTGGCCGCGTCGATTCGCGAGACTTTTTGATACGCATCTCTCCAATCCCATGCGAAGTATCCATGCATCCAGATATCGCCGCTCTCTTTCCAACCACCGGGCCGATCGCCGCTGTAGGCAAAGCGGCCATAGTGCCTTCCCCCCGGTTGGCCGAATCGAATCACCTTTTTGTCCCCGGCGTTAATAAGGGAGTCCCCGCTTTGAGGGACATCAGCGATCGAGAGCCATCCCTCGTTCGGATATCGGGCAATGCGCATGCGGTCTCCTTTGAAGTAGAGATCCATGCCGTTTGGAATCGTCCCGTAATCAGAGATTCCCTGGTGCTTCAAATCGACGACGAGCACTTTGCCTCGAACCTCTGCAGGAAGTCTTGCGAGAACTCCTGGATCAGTAACGAGTGCAAACCCCCTCACAACGCTTCCTCCAACCAGTCGGACAGTTTCACATTCGTACCCACTCCAAACGATCGAGGCATCGGGAGTTCCGGAATCCATTGAATCGAGCCGAAGTGTACGGGTTATAGGATAGACTCCGCCGCGCAAGAACACACTCATCTGGTCACGAATTCCACTCTTCTTCACCTCGCGCACGGCAGAGCGAGCGCGTTCTAAGGTTGCAAAAGGTCCATCGCTTTTCTGTGCATTTGGCGAGGGCAGCCTTCCGGACCACGCATCGTTCCCGGAGACAGAGACATAGAACACGAGCCGGCCTTTCTCCGCTCGAGCTGGTGCAAGTCCAAGAAGCAGAGAGACAAGAACAAGAGTGAGAAGTCGTTTCATGGGATTTGTCGGGACGTGTAGTTGAATGGTGACGAGGATTGTTCGGTTGTCAGATGCAGTCTCAAGGACGGTGTCATCGCTGGACGGTGCTTGAGAAAGGGGTAGGCAAACATAGCCCTTTGGGCTTTGAAAATCAACACACTTCACGCGACCTCAGGCGGCAGCGGGTCGCTTTGTCGCGTATTGATATTGGTGACGGCGGGAGTTAACTTGCTCATACCCCGGATTCTTGATGAGCTTGAAACGTGCGCGCTTCAGATAATTGGAACGGGGGAGGACAATGAAAAATCCGAATTGCTTGTCGGCTCTGAGTTCGATCCTGCTCAGCCTCGTTTCTCCCGGCTGCGAGGATTTAGGCGTCCCACCCCACATCCTTCCGTCAGTGATTTCCTTCAGTGCCGGTCCCAAGACTATTTCTCAGGGACAATCCGTGCAGTTCAAACTGCGTGCAGCAGCGGAATTGGGGCTTGCACGCGGGATTATCGATTTTCGCGACGGCACGAAGACAGATACGCTCATCCTTTCCGGGACGCAAGACTCGGCTCATACCTCACACGCCTACTTGGTTTCAGGGATCTTCAAACCTACTCTTACGCTTGAAGACGCGTCGGGGCGCAAAGCAATGGCCTCCGATTCAATCTATGTCCTGATGAATCAGCTGCCACAGATCATCGGCGGTCTGTATGGTACTGAAGGCTCCATCTCCCGTGCCTCCAAGAAAGGTCTGGCATATGACTCGGAAGGAGACTCCCTAACGATTTCGGTTTCCCCGATAAGTCCCGGCCTGGTCTTCCGGCTAAATGCGAGCACTGATTCGGTCATCTATTATCTCACCAATCGCGATGACAATGGACCGAAGCAGGGGAAAATTACGGTTGTTGACCAGATGAATCGGACCGTGGAGAAGGTCATCAACATTGTGTTCGATGCTCTTGATGATATCAGCGGACGAGTGCGTGACCGGTTTGAGGAGACATACCTCGCCGGATACAGGCCGGTCGCGGTGATGCAGGGTCCTTTCACCGGTTGGGTGTCGGTTACATCCGGCATGGATATTGTAAAAGTGCCTGTCGATGCCGATGGCAAGTACACATTTCCTAAGCTCGCCGTGGAAAAGCACACGATTCGTGCGTTCATCACAAACGGAAGGGATTCGAGTTTTGTCGCGACCTGTCAAGTCGCCCCCGGAGATCGGACGTTCGACATCAGCGTCGAGACAAACGCCGGCACCGGCATGCCCCTCCACAGATTGCTCTTGCTCTATAAGACAGTCAACTTCACCAGGAACCTCTCAGGGTCCAGCGCTCTGGTGGGAAGCGATCTGAAGACCGGAGCGTCCAACTACAAGTACTACCTCGTTGGGAAAAGCATAACGACGCCATGGTTAAATACGAAAAAGCTTACCCCTGAACAGCAGAGTTGGCTCGAAGATGAAATCCAGACTCGATGCTTAGCGCATCTGCCTCCTGCAAACCGCCCTCGAATCGTCAAAGGCGGTCCGAACGATACGCTCCCTGTCGGAGAACCGGCTTCGCCTTACTTTGATCGGGTAGCGGCACCTTACATGGGCTGCATGATTGTCTATGCGAATCATGACCACTGGAGAAATGATCTCACTATTTGGGATGTGATTTACGATCCAATATATGATTATGCCCGCATGGCTCTCGACGGGGGCGATGCGCCCACCCCACCATATGGTTTTTCTGTGACAGCTCTCGTGCAGATGGTTGGCAAAACCATCTCGGGCAATGGATCCATGCTGGACCCGTATTACAACGATAAGACCACAAGGGCGGAAAACTCTGTACTAGTTGTCCCATCCATCGCAGACATGAAGCTCGACTGGCAGGTGGTTTTCGAAAAACCTGGTCTCTTCAACCCTGTCGAAGCGAAGTACTTCGGAATGCCTGAAGAGCATCCTTAAGATGCAGAACTCCCTCCACATTTCTGATCTGCGATGGTTCGACTCCTGCCGGTCAGGCTAGTTTCACCGGGCAGTCGCTCACCGCAAGTGTTTCAATTTATGATTTGAGACTTGCGAGTTGTGACGCGTGAGTGAGGGTCACATCTTTCCAATGAACAATCGGCACTCGGAAGTTGCAAATCCCCGATAGCCTCATCCTTCCCGATTTCCTTTTCGTTCACCAGCCTTCTAAGCACTCTGCCCGCCTGCACTAACGACAATCTCGTAGCTGCTCTCGATGATAAAGACTCCAGAGGTTTGCTATTGAGGTGATGGAGGTCTAGATTAAAAGAACAGCCGGTCTGCGATCGTTTGGGCCCGGAGGAGCGAGAGGAGCACTATGAGCGTCTATAGAATGTCGGGTCCGGGACTTTACAACTCACACCATCAACTCGTTGCGACATCAAAGGGGGAAAGCCTTTTTGACGCCGACAATCAGAGAGTCGGTTTCATCAGGGGGAACAGCCTCTTTGACTCCCAAGAGAGAATCATGATGAGCGTCCGCGGCTCGGACATCTTCGATGCAGCCGACAAGAAGGTCGCCTCCATTTCGGAAGTGAAGAAGTCCATACAGGGGACTATGGAAGAAATGATGTCCACCGCCATGTGGTATTGCTTCATTCGCTGACGCCTCACCGCTCCAAAGCTTGGACCCCAGTTGTCCCGAATTCATTGCCCAGTATCACAACCCAACGTTCGCTGCAGCCAGAAAGAGGAGCAGGTCACACCTTGAGCGCCTGTCCCGTTTTTTTGGGATCCCGCCTCTGTGAATGATCATGGTGGCGGGAAAAGCGGGACCACACAACGCGACCCGCCTCGATAGGTCATATAGGGTGGGCGGGGAGCGAGTGTCGAAGGGTGCTCTGAGCTGGCCGGGTGAAACGGATTTGTTTCGCTTGTCATCCCCTCATGTTTTAAGAGGGGATCCATGAGGTGAATTGAACCGGACTTTACCAGAGCTTCTTCAGCCATCGACTGAAGTCGACGGCTGCATCAAATGCGAAACCCCGGAGGGGTTTGAACAATCAATGGAGCCGTTCGTTTTAACGAACGGCGAAGATGAATTGCCTGAGAAGGCTGGCTCGGGTCATCCTTCAGGCTGTGTCTCATTGTTTGTCCCACACCTTCGAGCCATTGAATAGCAACGTGTCCTGCCCACCGCACGGTGAACAGGACACGTCTTGTTTTTCCCAACAATGACGATATGGCTTGCAAGACAGCCTCGGCTGAAGGTTGTCGCTGCCCGCCATGCGTTGCGTGTCACCTCATATCATATCGCAGAAAAACCACAAACGCGGCAACAAAAGCGAACACGTTGAACAGTGCGAGCAATCCGAGGTCGAAGAGCGCCCCGGTGACAGAGGTGCCAAACGAGTAGTCGGGGTCTTTGAATTTTGGCATCTCGGAGATATCGATCTTCTGCTGGGGTGGTCCTGTCATGGACCCCGTTGTCGATCCCCGGCCCGTCGAGACCCTCATCTGGAATCCCCCTCCGCCTTTTTTCTGAACGTAATCCGTGTACTGCACTTTATATTGCTTCATCGCATCTTCATAACGCTTTTTCATGCCGACGTCGGTTCCTCCCAGCTTCATCGTTGCCAGTTGGAACTGGGATGCGGGCGAGATCTTTGCAAGTGAGAAGGCGAGGAGTTCCTGCCGGCTTTTCTGATTGTAGTAGTCTTCATAGATGCGGGCAGAATAGTCGGTAATTCCCTGCTCCATCTCTTTCCTTTTTGCTTCGTTCTCTGTTTGAAATGCCGCGATCGCCGGTTGCCGCTCTTCAGGTTTCATGTCCGCCATGGACTTGAACCGCGCGCGCGAGCGTTTCGTCATGTCGTTGAAGAACTCAATCCGCGCCTGCGTGTTGTAGCTCGTCAGTCGGCTTTCGATCTCATCGACCGTCGGAACCGGCATCGCACGGCCGGCCAGCATCGTCGCGGCCTTGGGTACGATGAGAACGGCACAGATCCAGATAACGAGCAGGACCAGGAATGAAACGCTGGATCGATGGGTCATTGCCGAAACGAAGACTCCCAGCAGCATGAAGCAGGTTGCGTACAATACCGAGGCCAGAAAAAAGAACCCATATCTCCCCCAGCCCGAGCCATTGAGATCGACGCCCATGAGAATGATCAGAAGAGCTCCGATCAGGAATGAGATGAGCACCGGGGCGAGAATGGCGAACCAACTTCCGATGAGCTTCCCGATGATATACTCGGCCTTCGAAATCCCGTTGGCAAAGACAAGCTTGAGAGTGCCGCTTTCTTTCTCCCCGTTGATGGAATTGTAGGTGAACAAGACCGCGATCAGACTCAGAACAATCAGTATGACGAACGTTGGGTCGAGGAATTGAAACGCCGCCAGCATCGGGTCGTCGGAGTATTCACTTCGCACAAGCCGCACATCGCGTCCCGATCCGATGTCGGAGTAACGCCCGATATCACTGTTGACGCCATTGGAGAGAATCTCCATTGCATCGGGCTTTCGCCAGGCGGAGTTCGTTACGGTCATCCAGTTGCTCTGCTGAGAGGCGAGGTCCAGCATCATCTGCACACCTTGTTCGTACTGTGAGGCCCGTGCCTTGTAGTGCGTGATGCCCATCCAGATACTCATCACGAGCAACAACATGCTGACGCCTGCGGCAACGAGGAATCGAGTACTCTGAAGATGGTCCCTCAATTCTTTTTCAGCAATCATTTTCCACATACGATCGTATCCTTCCGTTGAGCGAAAACAAGTACCTGTGAGCGCAGGGCGCTCAGCGCAAATCGAACTTGAGAAATGCTGCGAACGCACCGCCGAAGAAGACCGCGTTCAGAATCACGAGCAGTCCCATATCGAACAAAGAGGCAGCGATCGTGTCACCGAGGCCTCGCGGCTGCTCGACAAATTCCGGAATCTCGGACGGGTTCAATTGCTTCTGTTTTTCTTCCTGATCATTCTGACCACCGGAGAACCGCCGAATGACGATCCGGAAGTAGTCGGCCGACGATCCTGTTTTCTTGCGCATGGTTTCTGCGAATGCCTCCCGGTACCGGCTCAATTGCTGCATGTACCGGAATTTCATTCCCACATCTGTCCCTGCGATGTTCATCGCTGCAATCTGGAAGATGGCAGTCGGCGATACCCTGGAAATACCGAAGGCCCATCTTTCTTGCCAGTCTTTCTTGTTGCGCCAGTCTTCGTCCAATCTGCTGTAGAATTCCGCCCGTGCATCCTCCGAGACCTTTTGCATACTGTCCTGAAATGCAGCCATGGAATTCACGAAGCCGGAATCACTGAAACTGGCGCTCGATTTCATGCGAGAGCTGAACCATTGCTGCGTCACCTCCAGCCATTTCTGACGCTGGTCGGCACTGAATTTTCTCTTCTGCGTTTCCACTGCATCGATGCTCGGAACGGAAGCGATTTGCGAAGCGAGCAAGACGCTCCCCTTCGGAATGATGAGGACTGAGAAGATCCACACGACGAGGGAAAGCAGAAAGGAAACACTCGATCGCGCTACCATCGCCGAGATCATGATACTCAGCGTCAGGAACACGCCGAAGCAGAGAAGTCCTGCGACGATGACCATACCAAGGCGCACCCACTCGAGGCCGCTCATCGGAATCCCGAAGCCGAGGAGCATGAGACATCCAATAAGCAAGGGGACAAGAAGCGGAACTCCCAAGGCGAGGACGCTCCCAAGAAGCTTACTCAGGATAAAACTCGCGCGGGAGACTCTGTTCGAGAACACCAGTTTGAGTGTCCCCGCCTCCTTTTCACCGTTGATGGCATCGTAGCCGAACAGAATGGCGAAGAGGCTGAAGACGATAACAAAGACGAAATTGAGGTCGAGGAACCGGAATACGGCAAAGAGCGGATCGGCGCTAAACCGACTATTGATAAGGTTCAGCTCTCCGGATGACTTCATGTCGGTTGTGCGGCCCACATCGTTGGTGACTCCATTCACCAGGATTTCCAGCGGCTGGGGTTTTCGGAACACGCGGTCCTGGATTTGTCGCCAATCTGTCTGCGCCGCGATGTTCGCAGCATTGGTGGTCTTCGCATTCTCGTATTCATGGATACTTTCCTGATAGTTGCGAATACCCACATAGAAGCTGAGCAGGACGAGAACAGCTGCGGCAGCAAAGGTGATGGCGAACTTTGTCGAGTAGATGATATCGCGGAGTTCTTTTTCAAGAAGGATTTTTAGCATTGCTGTACCTTCATATTCTTCAATGGATCGATGGACGCATCAGGGGTTGGAGAATCAAGCAGCAACCTTGCCCTGGATATAATCGAGATACAGCTTCTCGAGGTTTTCGTGCTCCAACTCCGCTTTGGTTTTGACAGCCAAGAGTTTCCCCTCACTCATGATGCCCACCGTATCGGAAATTTCTTTCGCGCGGAAAATGTCGTGCGTGCTGATGAGAATCGCCCGACCCTGTGCCCGGAGTTTATGCAGAATGGCCAGGAACTCGTTGGCAGCTTTCGGATCTAGTCCGCTTGTCGGCTCATCCAGAATGATCGCCGGAGCTTCTTTGACAATGGTGATAGCGAGACCGACTTTCTGGCGCATCCCCTTTGAAAAGCCCTTGAGCCGCTGTTCGAATGCCTTTTCCTGCAGACCGACCTGTCGAAGGACATTGTAGTAGTCTTCCCGCTTGAGATTGTTCTTTCCCCCCAGGCGGGCAAAGAAGTCGAGATTTTGCCGCGCGGTAAAGTTCGGATAAAGCATCACCACGTCGGAGAGATACGCCACGTGCTGTTTGGCGGCGAGCGGATCCTTCGTGACATCAATCCCGTTGATGAAGGGGATTCCCTCAGTGGGATTCAGGAATCCCAGAAAGAGGTTGATGGTCGTCGTCTTCCCTGCTCCGTTGTCACCAAGAAGACAGAAGATCTCTCCTGCCTTGACGGAAAACGAGACATGATCGAGTGCGCACAGGCCATCTTCATACACCTTGGTGAGCTTCTGCGCTTCCAGAATGTTGGGTTGATCCATGAGGGTTCCTCAATTGATGACAATGAGTTATGAAACTATAACGAGAATCAAGAAATGTCACGCAAAGTCGCCAAGACGCAAAGGATGGAATGAGATTGGGTCAATCCTCGCGAAGGCCATTGACAACACGAGAAATTCCGCGTTTGATGAGTGCATCTCCAAAATTAATCAGAAGACCTAGGCGTTTGTCGGCCAAACGCAGGTAAGTTAACAACTGCTTCTTGTGAACCGGAGCAACTTCTTCCACTGATTTCAACTCAACTATCACTTTCTCTTCAACGATCAGATCCGTCCGAAATCCCTCATCCAACATCACCGATTCATAAACCACAGGGAGCACTTGTTGACGGGAAACCATCAGACCTCGTTTCTTCAACTCATACTCTAAGGTGGCTTCATAGACCGATTCGAGTAGACCCGGGCCGAGAGTTATGTGAACCTTATATGCGGCATCTACGATGATTGTGGCAATCTCGTTCTCAGACATACATATTTTCTAATCTATCTTTGCGCCTCTGCGTCTTTGCGTGAGATTGTCTTATCTTTTCGTTAAACGGATCCCAAACACCACAATTCCGATGACCAATCCGACGATCAATATGATGATGGCCGCGGTCCCGAAGATGCTCGCTTTCGCGGTAACCTGGATGCTCACGGTCTTTGGTTCCGCCTCGAGCGGCTGATTATCCGAACGTCCGGAGATCCGGATGCGGATGTCATATTTCCCGACCCCAACATCCGGGGCCGGTTTGAACGTGAAGCTGATTCGTCGTTCCGCCGAAGGATCGAGCCGATCGATGGTGTTGGGATCGATCACTTTTGTCCAGTTCAAGGGAAGATCTGCATCGATGCGGACATTGTCGAGCCAACGTGAGCCCTCGTTCACGATATCCAGGGTCATCGACACGGTTTGATCCGGATTGATCTCATAGTAGAGCTGCTGCGCCCTGATCTGGAATTGTCCGATACCGCGGGGGACGAGTTCCAACTGCGCAAATCCAATCCCCAGGTTGCGTACCTGCTCCTCCGACATCGTCTTGGAGCGGTCGATCCGGATGCCGCTTTTCTGCGGGATGGCAAGGACGAAAAACTTAATGGGCTGGTCGATCTTGAGTTCATCGTTTGCACGGGCAGGCAAAAGCACGTTGAGTGACACGTCCTTCGTGTTTACCCCTTCCGTGTATTTCACTTGAGTCAGTCGGGCCTGAGTCACAGGATCAAGGAAATAGACATTCAACTGAAGCGGAAGATTGGCCACCTCAAGACGAAACGTATTTTCCGTGCTGGAAAAGAGCTCCATCCTCATGCGGTACGTTGCCGTGGAGGCGAGCGGAGCTTCCTGGCTGAATTGTTCTGTCACGATCGCCACACGGTTAGACGCCGCGTCCTTCTGGAAATAGATCTTCTTTGAGTCCTGGTTTTGCGAGTAGATCAGCCGCACCGTTGCGACGTCGACATCCTGCAACAATGTGAACTCGATCGTCGGATTCTCACCAACCTTGAGGACCTCGATCTTGATCTCATACGGCTGACTGATGATCGCTCCCTGGTCGTTCAGCAGGGCGACGTAGACGTCCGTGATCACGTCGGGCTGGACCAGCGAATACAGACCCTCCTCGATGTTGAGGATGCGCTTGATTTCGTTCGTGCCGCTCGTCATGTTCGCCAGTGTGATTTTCACTCGACGTTGTCCATTCGGAAGCTGAGACTTCACTGCCTTCTGGATGGCGATATAGCGTCGCTCATAGATCACTGCGAGAAACGATTGCTGGTAGTTCACCTCGGCATCGCGAAACGTATTCTCAACCCGCCCGAGATCAGATTTCGAGACGAGGCCTCTCTCGAACAACGATTTCTGACGCTCGAATTCGGCTTTTGAGATGTTATAGGTGTCGAGTGCCCTCTTTAAGCCGAGGAGCTTATACTGGTCATCACGAGGATTATAGTAGGTCCCTTGCTGCGAGAATAGCGCAATGGGTGCTGCGAAGAGAAGGAGGATCGAGAGAAATAGGATGACGTACTTCATAGGGTTTGCCGGGGAACTGGACGTTGGAATGAGGAAGACGAGATCATTTTCTTTGACGGGAAAAGGCGGTGATTGTTCCACTCAGAGAGATGAGCGAGCGTGGAAGCATCTCAGGAATTGGACGACTTCAGACGGTGCGACTCAAGGTAGAAAGAAATAAATGAATTCCCAACCGGATTGTCAGAGGAACCGTTGTAATCGGTCAAAACCGGCGTGATGTGTCATTTTCACGCGGTCTCAGGAGTCTGTTCCCGCCACCAACACGCGTTGAAGCTCAGAGACATATTCTACTGTGATCGTGTCGAACCGGTAATGCCGAACAAGTCATATGGTTTCTTGCTAAAACTATCATTCAGCAAAAAGACTGTGAGGCAGATGCATGCGAAAAATCCGGCAACGATCAGTAACTGCACCTGTGATGTTTTTTGAATTTCTTGTTTTGATTTTACATCACAGACTTCACCAGGGCAGTATTGAGCCTTTTCTTTATAGAACACCGAATAGAACTTGCATCCTAAACAGATCCCAAACACAGATTCAAAGAACAAGAATATCAGGCAAATCAGGCAGGTAATACCTGTTATTGGACTGAATGCATTTACCAACACGAGATGAATAAACATGATGCTTGCCAAGACTATGCCTATGCTCCAGGCAAACTTTTTTTGTTGAGCTCCAACATATTCGGGGACTTGATTTCCAACAATCAAACGCCCAATGATCAATGAAGGAGAAAACTTGGGATTGACAAAAACACGTACGATAAAATCCACAAGGAACATCACTATGACATATTTTATCAGTAAGAAGTCTCCCTTAAACAGAATAAGCATCAAAGAGATGAGCATGACGAGAAACACGATTCCTGCTGATGCCCTAATTTCCCTTTCATTCAAGACAGGAATGCTATAGCCCTCTACATGTTCTCCGAATTGTATCACTTTGTTCATTTTACACTCCCCTTTTTGTTCCCCAGTATGACGCATTTGTATCGTGTTAGTTACAGTAAAGCACCGAATTCTTCAATGCCCATTACTCCTGCAACCATGGCGTTTGTCGCTCGTGGCTTTCCTCAACGACACACCGGTTCCTTTCGGCACGTACGAGAAAGCCCCAGTTAATCAAGGTTTTTGGACCGGTAAGAACCGGATACAAAATGGATACACGACAGGCACAGGATCGCCGCTCGGTGTCAGGTGCCCGCTCTTTTCATCGACTTTAAAAACCACGGCATTATCACTGTCATGATTGGTGACAATGATCCATTTGTTGGTGGGATCGAATGCAAAGTTACGCGGTGAACGTCCCCGTGTTGGAATATGTTCAAGTAATGAAATTGTCCCGGTGAGATCATCGATTGCAAAAACAGCTAAACTTTCGTGACCACGGTTTGAGGCATAGAGAAACTTCCCGTTCGGATGGACTTCAATTTCGGCGCACGCATTCTTTTCTTTATAATTTGGCGGAAGTGTCGACGAGGTCTGTAATTCCGTCAGCACTCCTGGTGCAGAATTCCAGGCAAAGCTCGTGATCGTGCATGCCATCTCGTTAATGATGTACACAAATTTACCGTTTGGATGAAACGCTATGTGACGCGGGCCGGAGCCGGGAGAGAGTTGAACAAATGGCGGATCGTTCTGGGTCAGGGCGCCCGTCTCTTGGTTGAATCGATGGACGAACACCCTGTCAAGTCCGAGATCGGCAACGAGTGCAAAGCGATTGGTGGGATCGAGCTTGACAGAATGAGCATACGGTTGCGTCTGACGCACGGTGTCGACACTTCTACCGGTGTGTTTGATGTTCGCCGTTATCTCGCCAAGGCTGCCATCCGGTTTCAATGCAATAACAGTAACACTGCCCCCCTTATAGTTTGCGACGAGCACGAATCGTCCTGAAGCGTCCATCCAGACATAGCTTGGATCTGCGCCGCCGCTCGATTGCTGATTGAGCAATGTGAGGATTCCCTTTTTTGGATCGATACTGTACGCACTCATCGTTTGACCGGTGTATCCCTTTGCAAAATCATTGGAGTTGCAAACGTACAAATGTTTGCCGTCGGGATGAAGAATAAAAAATGCCGGCGCCGGCGCTTCGACGACGAATTCCGGTTTTGTTAACACACCCGTCTCAGAATTAAAATGCGCGACCGAAATTCCTTTTTGAGAACCAACAGAATGTGTTCCGAAGAATACCAGGTTATCCTGAGCAAGAGCTGATTGTGGCGAAAGCCATAGCATGATGACCATAAACTCAATACACAAGAACAATTTTTGAATGAATGACATAAATTCTCCTGCCTATCCTACTTCACCACCAACGCCGCTGCCCGGCTCTTCACGGAGCTCGAGCCATTCTTGACAGTGACGGAATAGGTCGCGGCATCGCCCGCACGAACGTGTTCTATTCTCAGCGTCGCATCCGTCGCGCCGCTGATGGCAGTGCCGGACTTGAACCATTGATAGGTCGCAGCCGGAATTGCCGCCACCTTGATATTGAAGATTGCCGTTTGCCCCGTCGCTGCAGTTACCGCTTCTGGTTGCGACAAGATGAGTGGTGCCATCGAAGGTGTCCAGCCGCCAAGCACATAAATGGGATTGCTGTAGTTGGCGATGATCTCAGCGTCTTTCTCTTTCGTCAGTTGTCTGGAAAGGGGACGCCGATGGCTCACGTCAACAGGTTTGCCGTCGCTGATGCCCGTGCTGTTGTACTCCCAATAATGAACNNGCTCGGGCGATTTCAGTCTCCCTTCCCGTTGTGGTTTGGAACCTGCAATTCAAAAACACATTTCCGTGATTAGCGGATGTGTTGCGTATCCACATATAAGTACCGCCGTGAGAGATCATCTCGCAATGGTCAAAAAACGCTGGCCCCCGGCCAAGGACAATATCTCCGTCGCCTGTAATTCGGGAGTCGGTCAGGTAAACCGATCCGTTCACTTGCAAGGCATCGCCCGAACCTTCGACGTTAACGTTGCTAACGATATTCTCCCCGCCAACCAGAAGCAGTCCTTCGGCCTGACCTCGCAGCGTGGTTTTGATCGTGAGGTTGACGAGGTGAATCCCATTTGAATGATCTCCCATGAACGCAGCGCGACGGGATGGAAAGGTACCCGGCATCTCATTGGTGGCTACGTTCAACGGATGCGGGTTGAAGACTTCATTGTTGGCATAGCATACAATGACTTTATCGCGGTCCTCCCCGAGGAACGTAATGTTGGTCTTGTTGCGGAAATATACGATCTCCTCATACGTGCCATTCTTGATGAATACAGTTACGCGATCAGGATTTCTATCGGGGATAAAATCGATTGCTCCCTGCACGGTGTTAAAATCGCCTGTACCGTCGCCGCAGACCACGAGCCATTCGGCGTTGGCGAGTGGCGGTGCTTTTTTGGTTGTGAAGGTCCACCCCATTTTCCCCGGAATCCCCGAAAAGCTGCTGTCAGTCAGTGTCAGCACTCCGGGATCGATCTGCACATAGTAGGTTTTGCCATAGTCCAAAAGATTGTTGTGAAGGTATATCGTCGCTACGTTGTCGTGAATGATCACCGGGAAGAAGTGAAACGCATCGGTGAAACCCCCTATGATCGTGAGCTGATAAGTGGCCGGCGTAGGGAGCGCGACTCCAGATGGAGTTCCTGGTTTCGTGTTCGCATTGGTGAAATGGCCGGTAATGTATTCGTAAGGAGTCGGAGAATAAGGCGGTACCGGCGGGACCTGAATGGCGGTTGTCGGGCCGGGCGGGATGCTCAGGTCGAGGAGGTCAACCAGCCGATTGTCTGCTGCATCATAGATGCGAATCTGCCCCGAAGTCCCTAATGTCGGTTTGCTGGGGAAAATGAGCAACAGATGCGTGTCTGGATTGACTCCCGTTGCCTTGTGCGCGGGAAGACATGAAGGTGGTTGGTGGGGGACTTCTTTCTGTGCAAAAAGCGAACTGCACAGAACGAACAAGGCCGCGATCACAATATATCGTTTCATAGTCAAGCCATTCTGTCGAAGGAAAGCACGGTAAGCCGGAGACTCACTGTCGTTGCGATGCCTGCTGGTGCAACCAAGGCCATTGAATCCATTATTCTGGCTGCTTCTTGGTCGGCACATATGTGTAAATGATGGCCTGATTCGGACATGTAATCACGCATTTCTTACATCCCTTACATTGTTCGGCGAAATCAATACGAGCATGTCTGTGCCAACCGAAAAGCACGTCAACCTTTCCGATGACGCCATTGGGACATACTTCAATACACGTCCAACATGCTTTACAAAGATTGCTCTGCAGCAATATGAAATTTGTTTTGTCATGTCTTGGTATCGGACTATGGATGTTCACGATTTTGTTTCTTCTGTCATCATTTATATAAGTGGCGTAGCAGTAGGAACGCATCATCACAACAGAAACTCGCCTTGTTTTTCCTCTGATATACTTTTATCTTGATGTGAGACCTAGGTCAATTGGATACCCGCCCCCGCCAGACCAGAATGGTTACAAGTAGGCGGGCGGGGAGCATCAGACTTCGGATCTGACCCTCGAGCAATTATGGAACCAAATCAGGCAGGTTTTATAGTCTACGTGTTGAGAAGCATAGTCGATCATAAGCGCTACATCGGATACACGAATAATCTCGAACGACGCCTGAAAGAACACAATAGCGGTCATACAAAGTCAACGAAGCTTAGAGCACCTTTCGTTGTCTCATACGAAGAAACAGTGTCGTCGGTTATTGAAGCACGCGCAAGAGAGAAATATTTCAAGACCAGTGCAGGAAGGCGTTTCCTGACGAGCATAGGTAAGTAGCTCCATCGCACCCATAGCTCAATCGCCAAAACGGCCTGCGAGCGTCTTGAGCGAGCAGTCGCCGTTTTGCGCGTCCCGACATCCTGAGCGAGCGTAGCGAGTCGAAGGATCGTCGGGATCTGAACGAAAGCAATAAAGCGTTGCATTTGCACCCATAGCTCAATTGGATAGAGCATCAGACTTCGGATCTGAGGGTTGGGGGTTCAAATCCCTCTGGGTGCACCAAAACAATTTCCGATTTGCGATGTATGATTTATGATTTGCGGTTTGAGCTCGGATCAAGCTGCTTCTCAATCATCCATCGAAAATCATAAATCGGAAATAGATTCATTCTCCCGCGATTTTCCTGTACAGCTCCTTCTGAATTCTCCTCGTAATCTCTCCCGGCATTCCGTCTTTGATCGTCAGCTCATTGATCTTGACGACGGGGGTGACTTCCGTTGTTGTTCCAACGATCATGCACTCATCGAACTCACCCAATTCCGATTCATTGATTGAAGTCTCCGAACACGGGATATTGAGAGTGCCGCACATGTGGAGGACAACCTGTCTTGTAACACCCGACAAAATGAAATTGGACTTTCGAGGAGTAAGGAGTACGCCGCCTTTGACGGCGCAGAAGTTGGTGTGAGTTCCCTCCGTGATGAAACCGTCGCGCGACCAGATCGTCTCACAGACACCTTGTTCAACAGCCCTCTGACGCGAGAGAATGTTTGGCAGCAACGCTATCGTTTTGATATCACAGCGCGACCACCGAATGTCCTTCTCGAGAAGCACTTGTACGCCTTTTTCTATTTCCTCTGCATGCGGTTTGAAAGGGCTCGTTGAAATCAAGAGAGTCGGGGGCGTAGAGGGCGGGGGAAAGAAATGCTGGCGCGGAAAGTACGCTCCGCGCGTTACCTGAATATATGCTATCGCTTGCGAGCTTTTGTGACCATTCCGTGCAAGTAGTTCTTCAATGATCGGCCGCACCTTTGAGATGTCCATTCCACCGATCCGCAGTTGCTCCAGTCCATATCGCATCCGCTCAAGATGAGCCTCAATTTGAAAGAACCCCCTCGGAGGGTACGACCGCACAACTTCGTAAATTCCATCGGAAAAGAGGAACCCGCGGTCAAAAGGCGAAATAGTTGCCTTGTCGTGCTCGACGTACTTGTCGTTCAGATAGAGCCACATAGTCTCAGCTCATGAATATTTCTGAATCAAGCCTATGAAGGAATGGGGTGCGACTTGATAAGCCTCCTCCTGGTCAAGAGCTTCTTCTTCCCCCCGCGCCGCCATGTCATGCGGCGAGGCGAGAGAGGTGTCGAGAAGTCTGCACCAGCGCTTTCCGGGCAATGCCTTTGGAAGCTCGAAGGAAAGCTCATCGGAGAACGCGTTGAAAACAAAGTAAAGATCCGGGCCCTGTCCGTTGAACTGAAGCTCGACGGCCAGGGAATGCGACTGCCATGACCAGTCAGGTTGATTCAGGTTCACGCCATGCCAGACGATTCGTGGGATGTGTTTTTCCGCTTGTCCGATGAATTCACGTTGCTGGAAAAGGAGGTGAGTTTTTCGAAAGGCGATGAGATTCTTCATGAATCTCAAAAGGTCCTTGTTGCTGCCCAACATCCCCCAATCCACCCAGCTGGTTTCGTTGTCCTGACAGTATGCGTTGTTGTTCCCGCGTTGAGTACGGCCCAGTTCATCGCCGGCCAGAAGCATCGGAACACCCTGGGAAAGAATCAGCGTCGCCGCCAGGTTCCTGACCTGACGGTGACGCATGTTCATGATCTCCGGATCCTGCGTCGGACCTTCGTCACCGCAATTCCAGCTGTCATTCTCTATCATCCCATCACGATTGCTCTCACCGTTCGCTTCGTTGTGCTTTTCATTGTACGAAACGAGATCCGAAAGCGTGAAACCATCGTGACTCGTCACGAAGTTGACGCTATGATGAGGAGCCCGGCCGCTTTCGACGTACAGGTCGGCGCTCCCGCAGAATCTCGTTGCCAGGGCTTGCACGGCATTGGGTGATCCTTTCCAGAATCGTCGCACATCATCACGGAACAGACCATTCCATTCGGCCCACCGCCCCCAACTCGGAAAACTTCCCACCTGATACAGCCCGGCTGCATCCCAAGCTTCAGCAATCAACTTCACGTTCGCGAGCACCGGATCGGCTACAATGCGTTCAATGAGAGGAGGATTTGCCAGCACACTTCCATCCGTCCCTCTCCCCAGGATCGATGCAAGATCGAACCGAAAACCATCGATATGCATTTCCGTCACAAGATATCGCAGCGAATCCAGGATCAGATCTCTGACGATGGGATGGTTGCAGTTGGTCGTATTGCCGCATCCTGAAAAATTCAGATACGTTCCTGTGTCCGGTTCGATCATATAATAGATCGAATTATCAAGCCCGCGAAACGAGAGTGTCGCTCCTTGAATGTCTCCTTCACCGGTATGGTTGTAGACCACATCGAGGATCACCTCTATGCCGGCGTCGTGGAAGGCTTTCACCATCGTTTTGAATTCGCGAACCTCTGCCCCGAGTTTTGCATGAGAGGCGTACGACGCTTTGAGCGCAAAGAAACTGATGGGATGATATCCCCAGAAATTGACGAGCTGCTCGCCGGTCAAGGGGTCGCGAACCAGGCAGTCGGTTTCGAGAAAATCCGTGACAGGCATGAGCTCGACGGCGGTAATCCCCAGCTCACGCAAATAAGGAATCTTCTCCGTCAGACCGAGGTACGTTCCCGGATGACGGGCTCCAGATGATGGATGCTTCGTAAATCCCCGGACATGCAGTTCATAAATGATGGAGTCGGCCAGATGCCTGTTGATCGGTTGATCCAGTTCCCAGTTGAACTGATGGTCAACGACTCTCGAACGGCGAAGCCACGCGGCACCACGATTCGCCTGTTGCTTTCTCCACACTTCTCCACCGCTCAGGGAATGCGCATACGGATCCAGCAAGATCTTTGAGGAATCAAATCGATACACAAGGGGATTTGGGTTTCGGGACATTCCGACGCGATATCCATACTCGATACCGGGATCGACGCCGCGGACGCACGCGTGCCAGGTGTCGCCGGTCTTGTTGTAACGAACATCAAGAGGGAATTCAGCCAGAGGATCGATCTGATCGGGAGCGAAAAGCACCAGACTCACCTCGGTCGCGTGTTTGGAGAACACGGAAAAGTTGATCCCTCCGCGGACGGCTGTTGCCCCAAGCGGAAGAGGTTGTCCCCGTGTGATCTCAAACTGATCGATGACAACGTCGAGGATGGACTTGTTCGATTTGGTGGGTTTCTTTGATGCCACGGCGCGCTTCGGATGTTCGGGTGTGAAAATGCTTTCCTACAGTCTTCACCAGAGATTAGCAAATGCTTCCCTCATCCACAACCCCATGAGAGAACCCATGTTTCCTCAACAATCTGACATCGCAGGACTTCGATTTTCGGGCACGTCGTTTCAGGGCACGGTCATTGGCGTTGCTTCCCGGAATTATTTTGTGCAAATTGTCCGATAACTTTAGCCTGTACTCAGGTACTCCAGATGGTCGCCGGGATGAAAAAAATACTGTTCACGATATACAAACCAGTGAGGGACTTTTTCATCAAGCATCCCGCCCTCCTCTCTGGCTATATCATCTATGCGTATTTCTTCATTACGACGATGGATTTCTACAGAGACTTCAAGAAGACGCATAATGTCGGAGTCCTGAGCACCTTTGAGAGATTTGACGCATTGATCTGGATGTGGCTCCTTGCAGTTGTGTTGGTGAAAGTCATCGAATACCGGAATCGACTCAACGCTCAGGAACGATTGCGCCTCGAGCACGAAAAGGAACTCGAAGTCAAAGGTGCTCAGCTTTCCACGACGCACCAGATGATCCGCACGCTGCAACATCAAATCAACAACCCTCTCACCATTATTCTCCTCTACGTACAGCGGGCACTTCGCAAAGCAGAGAACAACCAGCAGGACCTCGAAAACCTGATCATGGTGAAGAACGGAGCCGAACGGATTGCCACCACGCTCCGAGAGTTTGCCCACGCGCAAGGCATCGAAACTGTTGACTCCCCCGTCGGCGATCTTGTCACACCCACCAAGAAAGATGACGCTAAACGAGCAATGGATGAAGCACGCTCTGCTTGAGGCAGAGAAGGCCTACGAGCAGGAAGAAGTTCCCGTTGGTGCGGTCGTCGTTCAAAACGGCAGGATTATCGGTCGCGGTCACAATCAAATGGAGCGACTGCAGGATCCCACGGCCCATGCGGAAATGATCGCCATCACTGCCGCCGCAAATCACCTGGAGTCACGAAGACTGGACGAGTGCACGCTCTACGTGACACTCGAGCCATGCCCCATGTGCGCTGGTGCCATTGTGCTTGCACGCGTACCGACATTGGTATTTGGATCATTCGATCCGAAGGCAGGAGCCAGCGGCACTCTGTACAACATCACCCACGACAAGCGGTTGAATCACACTGTCCATGTGGTTTCGGGGGTCTGCGACCGTGAAAGTGAAGAACTACTGAAGAGGTTCTTTGGTAAGGTAAGAACAATTCCTGCTAAACGTCGGAATGCCTGAATCAGGCCTCCGCCTGTAATTTCTCCTGCTTGTCTGCCACACGAAGTTTCTCGATCAGTTCATCCAAATCGCCATCGATAATCTGCGCGAGGTTATAGAGCGTCAGTCCAATCCGGTGGTCTGTAACACGGTTCTGAGGGAAGTTGTACGTTCGAATCTTATCGCTCCGGTCACCGCTCTTAATCATCGACTTCCTCGTGGCTGCCACGGAAGCGGTTTGTTCATTCATTTTCGCTTCATACAACTTTGAGCGGAGCATTTTCATCGCCCGCTCACGATTCTGGAATTGTGATCGCTCCTGCTGACAAGCGACGATAATGCCCGAAGGCCTGTGCGTAATCCGCACGGCGGTCTCAACCTTGTTCACATTCTGCCCGCCTTTTCCTCCCGCACGATACGTGTCGAACTGAAGATCTGCGGGGTTAATCTCGATTTCTACTTCTTCGACCTCGGGCAGGACCACAACAGAAGCTGCAGAGGTATGAACACGCCCTTGTGCTTCGGTTTCGGGGACGCGCTGAACACGGTGAACTCCGCTTTCAAACTTCATGAAGCCGTAGGCCCCATCACCCGAGACGCCAAACACCACTTCCTTGAATCCCCCTTTGCCGGTCTCATTCCAGTCCATCAAATCAACTTTCCAACCTTTCCGCTCGGCGTACCGCGTATACATTCGGTGGAGGTCCGAGGCAAAGAGCGCTGCTTCTTCACCGCCGGTGCCGCCACGAATCTCCATGATGAAGTTTTTCGTGTCGTTGGGATCTTCCGGAACGAGGAGTTCTTTCAGCCTCTCTTCGAGGCCGACAAGCTGGACTTTGAGCGTGTCGTACTCCTCCTGCGCCATTGCTTTGAGTTCGGGGTCACTCACCGATTCGAGCAGCTGTTTGCTCCCTTTGAAATCGTTGTTCGCCTTCTTGAATTTCTGATATGCCTCGATAATCGGTTCTAGCAATCGAAGTTCCCGTCCGAGATCGCGGAAACGCCTCTGGTCGGCCATGACAGCAGGATCCGACAGCAATTGCTGGATCTCCAGCGCACGCGCTACCATTTTTTCAACCTTGTCGAACATATTTTCTCATAAGAAATCTGGACTCTTGCGTTGGAGAATGGATCGTTAGGTACCGGAGGTGACAGCAACCCGTTCGACCGGAAGCGAGTCTTTCAGGGTGTATTTCGCCGGATCTTCCATCCCCAGCGCACACCGCAATGCGACAATGGCAACCTCGAGCTGAGATTCATCCGGTTCGCGGGTGGTCACTCGCTGCAGCCAGAGGCCGGGCGAAATCAACATTCTCCCCCACCAGGTTGTCGTATGTTTGGCAGAGAATTTGATAACCTCGTATGAAATCCCTCCAACAACGGGGATAAATGGAATGTGCGTCAAAAGACGGGTAACAATAGTAATCTTCCCAAGCAGCGAGATGGTGACCATGTCGAGGAGCCCGAATGCGAAGATGGCCACAAACATCACGATTAACAGGAAACTCGTCCCACAGCGAGGATGAAACCTGCTGCGCTCCTGGACCGAGGGCGGAAGAAGTTGATCGTTGAGCTCGAAGGCGAAAACGGTCTTGTGTTCGGCACCGTGAAATTGAAACAGTCGTTGAATTTCCTTCGACAGCGCGATCGCCGAGAGATATCCGAGCAGAATGGTAATTCTGATAAGACCGGCAACCAGGTTGAATGCGAACGCGTTTTGTTCAATGTGAAAGACCTTCGTCGTCACAAAGATGGGCAGGACGAAGAAGACCGCCACACCAAGCGCGAGCGCCAGGATCAGCGTCCCGGCGAGGGCCAGTTTCGACTGAGGCTTTGTTTGTCCGTTTCCGCCCGATGGATGGTCCTTTTCCTCAACATCGAGCATCGCGATCTCGGCAGAGAAATTGAGCGTCCTGATGCCGAGATACATCATGTCAACAAGACCGACGGCACCCCGCAGCACGGGAAGCTTGAGGAACTTGTATTTCTCTGTGACCGAAGCGTACTTTTCCTGTTTCACCACGATGTCGCCATTGGCACGCCTGACAGCCGTCGCCACAGATCCCGGAGCACGCATCATCACACCTTCGATGACCGCCTGTCCCCCCACCTGCATTGGGTTGGCCGGATCATACAGTGGATTCGTCGGTACCCAGCTCGATATCTTCTTCTCTTCAGCCAATCTTCACCCCTTCTTGAATGATGGTAAACTATAATATACCAAAGAATGCTACGATATTCAACGCCCTTCAAGACCATTCGCTGCACGGTTACCCCGAAACATGAGTCGGGGCAGGCAGAAACATTTCAGCGTGACATGGTTTCCGAGGGCACTCTTGCTTGCCCCACTAGAGCGAATTCAACGCAGAAGTGATTGAAGCGAGAAGAATGGAAGGATCTGATGAGTGCGGTGATCGAGCCGGATCGAAAATGTCCAGCTGGTTTGCCGCAGAGGAGAATTGGCCATTGGCGTAGTAGCTTTGCACAAGCAGGAGCTGCAGCCGACGTGATGTCACCTTTGCATCGTGAGAGAACGTGTAGGTTGGAATCTCGGTCAAGACGGCATTTGAATAGGTGATGGCGGAGGGAAAATCATTCAACGAGTAAAAAACAAATGCTGCTCCTGCCTTGACGTCGCTCAGTGCAGCGGGATTGATTCCGTTGAAACTGATCGCGAAAACGAAGTCGCTCTTCGACTTTGCAAGATCGCGCTTGTAAGCATAGGACCAACCGCGGCCGTTCAGAGCATCTCCACGAACAACAGGTAAACTCGTTTGGTTGTACGCCTGGGTGAAGTCGTTCACGGCCGAGTCAAACCGCTGCGCCTCGAAGTCGCTCCACCCGAGGGCAATATACTCCGTATCCGAAAGCTTCTGATCCGGACCAGACGACGAACTCTCTTTCGAACAGCCGGCACCCGCAAGAACTGCGATGATGCTTACACTGATGAACAATCTCATCGCGCTTCACACCTTTGCGTATTTTCTATTTCAATACTACCAGTCGTTTTGTCTCATTGAATCTCTGGCTCGATCCCGGCCTCAGATCCTGTGCATCCATACGATAGAAATATGCTCCGCTTGCCAGCGACGATGCATCCCAAATTGCTGAATACACGCCCGGCTTTAGCTGTCGATCAACCAGCGTCTGGACTTTTCGTCCGAGCATATCATAGATGGTCAGAGTCACCTTCGATTCCACTGGGACATCGTAACGGATGGTCGTGCTTGGGTTGAACGGATTCGGATAGTTCTGCGAGAGAGCGAACGTCGCCGGCAATGTCGCTTGCTCACTCCGGACAGAAGTGAGATTTGCCTGTATTTCGAGGTTATCGATCAACCATCCCCATCCTGTGGTTCCAGGATCGGTCCACAATCGGAAACGAAGATAAACAAGGTCACCCGCCGAGAACTTGTTGAGAAGGTTCATCTCATGCTTCCGAAGAAGCGATGCGGTCGGAGTGATCCCGGAAGTGTACGCGCTCAACCATTCGGGGTACAACCTGGCGTCATATCCATCCTGAAGCGTAATCCAGTTGGTTCCATCCTTTGTCGCCTCGACGACAACATAGTCATAGAAGGCATTGCTTCCGAAGAGCGAACCAGGCTCGCCAGGTTCAACAAGCGCGATTTCGTCAAAACGCACAAATGTGTTGTTCGACTGGACGACGATCGGAATGTTGAGAGAAAGCGAGTACATCTGATTGTTCGCATAAGGATGCGGAGTCGCGTAGGCCTGGCTGGTAAATCCTGAAGGTGTCTGCAACGTGAATCCACTCGAAGTGAAATTCGTATTCGTCGTGTTGAAATTATCTACATAGGATTGGCGGGCAGACTGGGGAAGGATAACCTTTATCCCCCGTTGAACAGACAGATAGGCCTTTCCGTTCTTGTACGACGTGATGCTCATCGTTAAGGAATCGGCTTTCACGACCGGGAACGGAAGGAGCGTATCTTTGACAACTGCATTCGCCGCGAGCGTAGCAAAACTCACTCCCTTCACAAATATACGCGTTGAGTCGTAAGGGGAGCGGAGGCTGATATTTATTGACAAGGCGCCGTCCGGCCTTTGAGTGGATTTGTTCAACCGTGGGGACAATGTCATCACCGGAGGCGGAGCAGTCAGAAGCTCAGGAATCTTTACCGTCCAGATACCCCGGCCATGGGTGGCAACCACAATCTCATCGTCGACGGCGCGCATCTGCCAGATAGCTACTGCCGGTATCACATCATTTGCGTATGTCCAGGAACTACCGTTGTTTGTTGAAATGAATAAACCGATTTCGGTTCCGGCCCAGATTTCATTCGGGTTATGAGGCATGACAAGCAGGCAATATGTTGCCACATCAGGAAAACCCGTGGTGCTCACGGTACCCAATCCGAATCCCGAAATGTCCTCCCATGCAGATCCGAGGTCTATCGTGCGGAAAATTTTTGGAGCGTGGGCGATAGAGAAGAGAGCGTACGCCGTCTTCGGCTCTTTCGGATGCGTTGCAAAACCCGATAGGCGTCCCAAGCTGACCGGATTGTTTGTTGGATTGAATGCTATGCCGCCATCTGTCGACACTTGGACCTTCCCTGTTGTGCCAGTGTTCGCCATCCTGACGCCGGCCCAGACGATCTGAGGATCTGCCAGGGAAATTTCAGCAGTCGCACCTGTACCATTGTACCATCCCCAATTTCCCAAGGAGACGGGGGAGAGTGTCCAATTATCTCCGAAATTGTCTGATCTCCAAATGCCAGTGGAGCCGGGGACAAACAGGAGGTCCGGATCAATGTTGGACTTCCCGATCTGCGTGATGAAAGGACCAAGTCCGCTCCCGACATCAGCGAGGTCGGTGGTCGCTGATTGAAACGAGGCCCCGCCATTCGTGGATTTATACAGGCTGTTGTAGTACAGCGACCCGATGAGCTTATTGGGGTCTTTGTAATTCCAGATGCTCGCGAAACCGTCACCGCCTAGAGGCGTGGTCCATGATGACGTCAATGTCGGGCTTGCCGGCGAGATCCACGAGCCGTTGTCCTGCGTTCCACCGAAGTACTGACTTACGCCGGGTTTCTTGTCGACTCCATAGAATTGGCTCGTGTTGTATCCAAGATTTGGATTGGTCCATGAGACGCCACTGTTCGTCGACGTCGCGATGCCGCCGTCGCTGGCATGCACGATCCGGAAAGTCTGTGTGGACCGATCAACCGGAATGATGGTGATGTTGTGTTGGTCCACATGGATGCTGGTCGTCATTCGGCTTGTCGTTCTGGTGCGACTCTGAACGAGCCCGTTGGTAATGGCAAGACGAGAGCTCGGCTGGATGCTTGGGTTCCATGTGACGTTGGCGACCGACGCCGGCCAAATGGCGTTGATGTTCTTGTACCGCTCTCCCCCGGCGATCGCAATGCTTGCATTCGGACCGTTCGGGTCATATGGTACCGCGTTCACAAAGAGGTATTCTCTTTGGGGATTGTTTGAATCATAAGGAACCAGCTTGAACGCACCCGAAGAATCTGAATCAACGAACGAAGTCATCAATTGACGGTTGTTCACCACATCCCACACCTGGAACGGCACGGTGACATAATCCACATACTGATACTGGAAACCCGATCTGTACTTGAATCGATGGGCTTTCTGGGTCATCCCCGGACCGAACCGAATCTCAATTGAAACGTAGTCTGCGTCGGTAAGACTCAAGGGAGCCGTCGTTGTGCCATAGAAATCTTTTCCGGAACCAATGCCTCCCCCGCCGTACGGTCCGTCCCAGTTAGCGAATGTCAGGAAGGCCGACGTGTTGTTTTGCGAGACGCTCAAAACACCGGCCGTCTGGGTTGCCGATCCAATGATCTGAACCTGATACAAATACAATCCGCCGACAAAACAGATATCCCGATTGTACGGATGCGCCGCGATGGCGTTGTCGTACCAACCTTGAGTGCCCAGCCAGTTCGGCGACGTTCCGCCCGAGTACACGGTTTTCGCCCAGTTGGAGCCCCCATCATCCGAAACGTAGAGATCGGAAACTCCGCCGTTCCCCTCCAATGAGAGAAAGAGGCGCGCCGGATCGACGGGTGACACTGCAAGTTCACCCCTCGCGCCGGCTCCAATGCCATCGGAGCTCGTTGTCCAGGTCCATCCGCGATCGATGGACTTGATCACTCCGCTGCCATTGCGAGTTGCGTAGAGAACACTGAAGTCTGCAGGATTCTCGATAATTTGCTGTATCCTTCCCCCGCCGTAATAGACTGTTGTCCATGTATTTCCACCGTCTGTCGAGCGGAAGATTCCTGTGTTTGTCGCAGCGAGAAGGTTGTTCTCGTTCAACGGATCGACAATGACACGATTGACATACGAGAAATCGGTTTTGGCCGCCGTCGATGAGAGTTGAGTCCAAGTTTCTCCGTGATCGGTACTCTTCCAGATCCCATCACCCCGTACGGCGTCAAGGTTGCTGAATCCCTCACCGGTTCCGGCATAAACCACCGAGTGATTCGACGCAGCCATCGCTATTGTCACGGTCGCCAGGTTCGGCACTTTGGGCGTCTTGCACACCCATGTCGCTCCGGCATTCGTCGTTTTCCAGATTCCGCCGCTGACGGAGCCAACGAACCACGTGTTCCTGGCTGGATCGTCCGGATCAACAACAATCCCTCTGGTTCGTCCTCCAACATTCCCCGGGCCTCGCTCGGTCCAGGGCAATCCCGTATATTTAAAGAGTGCAGTCGCCTTCGCGGTGATAGCCTTATCCACTTCAATGATCTTGTAGTTCAAGGGATAGGACGGACCGGCCTCACCCTCCCGTGTGCGAATCTCACGGTGGTAGCGCTCGAATTCCTCCGGAGCGTCCATTGCTTCTGTTTCTTCCTCACTCCCGTGTTTCTCGGACAATCCGATTGGTTGAAGCTCAGTTTGAGCCGTTCGCTTCCCACCGCCAGAGTGCTGCACCAGCGTGATGAACGATGCGCAGACCATCACCGACAAGGTCAGAGACCACATCCTGCGGTTCATGCTAAGACTCCCTGCTTTGGCTACTGCACACCGGAAGCATCGAGGCTCCTCTTTTTTCTGCTGCGAAGATCAAAAATGTATCCTGACATTTGCCCGGCCGAAGATTCTTCACTTTTCACCATCCCCGGTATAGTGCTCACAAGAAGAGTGAAGCTATCTTTCCAATCGACCGATCCATTGACAATCTCATCTTCGAATATCGTGGTATCGCTTGACAAATCAAACACGAAGAAGGACACCTGCTGTTGCGGATGAATCGCCGATGGCTTTGACCGCGTTAGACACAGAACGACGGTTTTGCTCTCGTTGAAAACGAATTCAGTCCCCCGGCCATACTTCTGAAACGCCATAGCCTGATATCGAGCAGGTTGGGATTCCGATTCCTTGAGATCCAATCGGCTCGAGCCGCAGGAAACGAGAAGCAAGCTCAGAAGGCCGGTCAAGATTTGATGGACCGTCTTCATTTGAGAACAATCAATTTTCTGGTGCGGGAGTATCCGTCAGCTGTCAGTCTGTAGAAGTACACTCCGGATGGAATCCCTGAAGCGTCGAACCGAATCGATGCACGGATCGCAGCCATCTCGCTATCAACCAGCCGGACCACCTCTTTTCCCAGCAGATCGTAGACAATCAATCGGACCCTGGACGGGCGGGGGATTTCAAATTCAATGGTGGTTGAGGGATTGAATGGATTTGGATAGTTTTGCTCGAGCGCATACTGAGTCGGCACAGGTGCCGATTCGCCATCGACATCCTCTCTTCTCATCACGCTGAAAACACCAAGCTGAGTGATCGAACCGCTCAACCCTCCCGACGCGAAAGTCTGAGTTGTTGGGACTGACAGCCACTTGCCATCCTGCAACATCGCAATGGTCAATTCGTTCCCGTTTGGAAATCCGGAAATGCTCATCGTGCACGGTCGGCTCAGTCTCATTCCCACGGGACCGACAGTGAATGACCTCAGCACCTTGTTTGATGAAACAAGGGCGGATTGAGGTTCATTCGAGCCATCACAGACCGTGATGTAAGTTGATGTGTTTACGGATCCTGGTTCGAATGTGACATTCGCCGACCCGCTCGGTGCCGGGATAGTCAGAGGCGTGTCAGATTTCAGGAGTCTTGCACTGAGAGAGAGTGTGGTATCTGCATAGTAAACACCATATTTCTTCGCGGCCCGGACCCTCAAGGAAACAACTCCGTTTCCTTTCAGTTTCTGAGTCGTGTCGATGAAAGCTTTCGTTGTCCCGAAAATCGGATTGAACCGAAGCGACGAGGAACCGCTCGTCTGAGAAAATGTGCCGCTCACGCTCCCCACTCTCAGGTCAGCCGGACTTGCAGCCACCACATCGATGAATTCACTCAGGAGCGGATTCTGGAGATATCCGATCGCCAACGGCGGTGCCGCACTCGAGTCGCTATATTCGAAAACTGCCCTCATCATCAGATTGAAACCATCCAGCATGTGATTGTTGACGACACTGGCTTCTCTCATTGTTTCCCACATATTCGGAAGTCGGGTGTAGTTCGGACCTCGGAACACATAGGAGTAGTCGTCGGGCACAGAGTTGTCGACTGCCACATATGTCCCAACGGTATCTCCGAGATCCTCCATGAATCCAATATAGACCGGGCCCGCGAGGTTTGTCAGGCTCTTTTCATATGCGGAAAGATCAATATCCACGAAAGATCCGAAAGGAGTTGCGTTGCGGTCGACATTTACCAGAAACGGCGCAATGATATCGGATCCCGGTCTGCCGTTCCGGTCACTCCATACATGGAATACAAAGTTCTTTCTGTCTGTGGGTGACGCGGTGCCTCCGGAGAATTCCTGGTTGAACGCGACCATCAACCGGGCTTTGCGAAGGACATTGCCTTTCACCGACGGTTGAAATCGTACCGCCATTCCGAGGGTTGTCGCATTGTTGCCGAATCCCAAATACGGAGCGCTACCCTGAGAAAACGAATGCGGGGTTCCACTATCATACTTTTCCTCCGTGATGAAATGGAGAAGTTCGCCCGATGCGGAATAGGAATACATCATCGGCAAAACAGGCTGGGTGTTCATGACGACAAAAACGATCGAGGTATAGGTCGTCCCGAGATCCGGCGAGACGAAGTCAACTCCGCCGGAGAGATTCTGGATGCGGAGAGCAGTGGGACCTGATTCGATCGACCGGACAGCTACGCCGGCGGGTACTGTGAATGTAATGTGGAAGTTTCGCGCCCCTGAAAATGAGACATACTGAACCCCCTGTTGCTGGAGCGTGTCTGGCCGTTGAACATTCGGATCGAGGTATTCCCCCCTCAAGCTCGGCCGCACATTCATTTGATTCTTGTAGCGATACGCAGGATCCGATCCTCCCGAACCCATCCAGTTTGCGGTGAAAAAATTCATCATCGTCGCTACGAACGTCGTTGAGAGACCCGATTGACTCACGGACATGTCGAAACCCTGGATACCTGTGTATGGGTTCTGCGTCAAGTTCTTCAGAAATGTCAGCCCATACTGTTCGGCGACGTATCGCGTCCAGAGCGCTGCGCGGCTGTAGTCTTCAAGGGTCCCGTCCCACCCTGTCAACGCAACGTTCGTATTGGTCAAGTACCCCGACGGACTCCGCAGAGAAAATCCGCAGAGATATTCTGCATATTCCGACAGTCCTTCGTTGAAGAAAGCAATCTCATGAGGATCGTAGTTCCAATGGATGAGGTGCTGGAATTCATGAGCCAGCGTGGAAAGCGCGCCCGACGTTCGACGAACGCCGCTGAAATAGATCCCCGGATAGGAATCGATGTAGAGCATGTCGCGACGATTGCTGTAGGAGGTGACGCCGCTGTTTGGATCGACATCAACAGAATAGAAGAAACCGGCGATATAGCTGTTTGCCCCAGTGAAACCGTCCTGTATGTCACAAATCAGGAAATGGGTCTTTCCGTCTCCTTTCCCCTTTTGGAAACTCGCATTGACATTCGGAGGATTCCCGTACACTTGTCGATCGATGGATAGGATCCCCAGGGTAGAGTCGACGGAAGTGCCACCAGTTGATCGCTCCAGCGCCTTCGCCATTGCATCAACCTCAACGGCGGTGACATGCCCATTACTCCATTCCGACAATGCAACCCAGATGTAACTGATGGTCCCGATGGATTTGAGTTCGGCGCGAACGGTATCATAGCTCTTCTTTTGAATGTTGTAGACCCAGAACAAATTTTGATCACCAACCTTCGGGTCAACCATCACTTTCTGTAATTTCCCTAGCTGAACTGCCTCGATAAGTCCCGGATGCTGAATTCGTGTGTTCAGCCAGGCATCCTGAATGGCTTTCGGATCGTTCACTTCAGATGTCGCACATACGGCACGACCGCCAAATTCCGTTGGCGCGAGCTCCTGCGCTCTCAACGTGCCGAAGCACGAAGTCAAGAGCACAACAGCCCACGCTATGATGTTCTTAGGAGTCATCTCAGAAATGCTATTCTCTCCTTCAATAACTTCTGGCAAAAATGTCATTGCGAGCGCTGTTTGCGAAGTGACTTCTTCCGTCATCCCCTCACGTTGTTAGAGGGGATCCAGAACGTGAACTGCATCGGCCAGGAGCAAATGTGAAGCTCAGTTCTGGATTCCCGATAGGAGCATTCGGGAATGACAGGGATTTGGTATAGATTGCTTCGTCGTCCCGAAGAGAAGAAGCGGGACTCCTCGAAATGACATTGATGGTTTTTGAGAGAGGTTCTAGTCCTTGACAAGTTCAAAGCGCTCAGGGATGATATGCGTTGAATCCGATGTTGTGCTCATCGGACGGAAGTGAATGAGGAGTTTCTGTCCTTGCATCTGCCAGAGTCTGCGATAGAGTTGGCTCGTATCCTTCTGAACGATGCATATTCTGCCGGCATCCGTCTGAATTGAGAGCTCGGTAAACGGTTCATTGCCGATGACGTACACCGTTCCGACAAGAACCGAAGTCGCCTGATCCAGTTCTTTCTGGCCACCGCACGCGCACAAGAACATAACCGTCAGCAGAACTGGCAGAGCGGTTGTCACGCGGTGGGAACCAAGTGGATGCAATAGCCGGGAGCTATGTTCGTGTGAACATTTTTGTGAGCGCGTCTTTCGTCTCCTTGATGTCGGCTGGGTCGAAAACTCTGAGAACAAACACGAGCACGAAAAAGAGTGCAGTCATTGCCAGCTTCGTGGAGACACCGCTCAGGGTGGCGGGGTCGGGATGGAATGCCAGGAACAGGCCGACAACAATTCCGGTGGCAAGACACAACCGGAGAATACGGCCCCACTCATACTCCACATGATAGAACTTCTGAGATGGGAAATAAATTCCCGCCGCCATAACGACATAACTGATAAGCGTTGCAAGGGCGGCACCCATGATTCCCAGCGGAGGGATCAACAAGTAGTTTGCGATGATATTCGCAGCTGCACCCGCCCCGGTCGCATAGGGCAGATATTTCGTTTTCTTCTCCAGGTAGACGCCAACGACAAAATTCACATATGCGCCTGTGAACACGTATGCCAGGAGAATGACGGGAACGATCTTCAATCCACCCCAATATTCAGAGCCAATGAAATGTCCGCCAAACAATCGGATCCGCACGATATCTTCGATAAACATCGTCCCGGTGATGAAGACAAGCATCAACAGGGCAAGGAAGTACGTGAATACCCGGGAGAACATTTTTGGTGCATCGGCGTCTTTGGCGTGTGTAAGAAAGAACGGTCGCCAGGCGTAGTCGAACATCCCCACAACAAGCATCATCAACACGCCGAGTCGATAGTTCGCTGTGTAAATTCCAACCGTCTCGTCGTTCGTCATCGCCTTCAAAATGGGTCTGTCGATGACCTGAATTGCGATTCCCGCGAGACTGGCCGGGATATACGGAAGACCGAATCCGAGCATCTCTTTATACAGCTTCCAAGGGATGCGAAGGGTGAGCTCAGGTGAGATGATCCACAAAAGAACGAGCGACGTCAGGGCGGACGCGATGAGATTGGCGATGAAGACCACTTCCACTCTCATGTGGAGCAACACGAACATGATGACCGTCAGCACGATGGTGATGACAATGTTCAGAATACGAAGCCCTGCGAACAGTTTCGCTTTGTTCTGCATCCGGAGATACGCGAAGGGAACGATAGCAAGCGTGTCGAAAAACAGGATCCACGCGGAATACCGGATGAAAAGAATCCATGCAGCGTGACCCACGAGATCACCGCGGCCCGTGGCGCCGTTCAGGAGGCCTTCGATGGGTACGGCAGTAAAATAGATGATCAGCGAGAAGAGAAATGAACTGCCAAGAAGAGAAAAGAACGGAGCACTTACAAGATGTTTCTTTTCATTCGCCTCCGCCGAAGCAACGAACCGCATATACGCGCTGTCCATGCCGTAGCCATAGATCACGAACGCGAATGCGATGTACGAATACAAAAAGCCGGAGATCCCGACTTCAGCCTTGGCGAGAAAATTGGTATACAGGGGTACAAGCAGGAAATTGAGGAACCGGCCTACGATGGAGCTCAGGCCGTAAATAGCCGATTCTTTTCCCAGCTTGAAAATGCGATCGAGCATGAAGGAGGTATGCGCTAGTAGGGGGCCAGAACTCTCAACAATTCTCACACAAAGACGCGGAGCCGAAAAGAGTTTTCATCTGTATCACCAACCAAAACGTTACACAGAGAGACACAGAGAGTATTTCTCGTGGAACTCCCCGCCTGCCATCATTGATTCTCATGGGCGGGCAGGTGTGCTTCTCTGTGTACCTCTGTGTCCCAAAATAAAACATTACACAGAGAGACACAGAGAAAGTATGAGAGAAACACAGAGGTAAACTGCCCTGCGCGTCAATATTTCGTCAGAATAATGATTTTCGAGATAGCTCCTAGCTTTTCCCGCCGCCGTCGACGAGCATAATGGGGATATCATCTTTTACCGGATAGACCTGTCCGCATGACCTGCAGGTCAACGTTTGCTGGTCTGCCTTGTAGTCGAGGTCTCCCTTGCACTTCGGACAACACAGGATAGCGAGGAGTTCAGGCTTAAGCATGTTGCTCCCGAGAGTCGTTCATCGCCTCTTGTAACGTTTGAACGAACATGGCCGGCGCCCGCGTGGGACGGCCTGTGGTTTCGTTGAGAAAGCTGTGAACCGTGTACCCTTCGACGATCGGTTCCGTATCCCCTTCGGCGAAAACCCGGTACTGAATACGGATACGCGCCACGGGCGTCTCGGAGATTGACGCCTCGATGGTAAGCAGATCGTCGTAGCGCGCGGGCTTCCTGTACTTCGCGAACGCTTCAACGACCGCGATCAGGATTCCCTGTTTTTCGATTTCTGTATACGGCAAGCCGAGAGATCTCAGCAACTCTGTACGGCCCACCTCAAAATACTCAAAGTACTTTCCGTTGTTCACAACTTTCATCGCGTCGGTATCTGCATACCGGACACGGAGTGTCGTCGAATTCTTCAGTGCCAACCCTTCTTATTCCTTCCATGCTCCCATCTTCGAGAACTTCTCCACACGCTTTTCGACGAGTTTGTCGGGCTTCATCTTGGCGAGCGCCTTGAGTTCTTCCAGCAGGATCTTTTTGAGTGTCGATGCAGACATTTCGTGATTTCGATGCGCGCCGCCCCGGGGCTCCGGAACAATGCGGTCAATAATTCCCTGTTCCAGAAGGTCAGCTGCCGTCAGCTTCAGCGCTTCCGCAGCCTGTTCCTTGTAATCCCAACTTCGCCACAGGATCGAGGAGCACGATTCAGGCGCGATCACCGAGTACCATGCATTTTCGAACATCAGGACGCGGTCGCCAACGCCAATCCCGAGCGCGCCTCCCGAAGCCCCTTCTCCGATGATCACAACAACAATTGGGACAGGCAAATGTGACATCTCGAAGAGATTCCGGGCAATGGCTTCAGCTTGTCCCCGTTCTTCGGCACCGATGCCGGGATAAGCGCCCGGCGTATCGAGGAGCGTGATGATTGGCCTCTTAAACTTGACTGCCATCTTCATCAACCTCAGTGCCTTGCGATATCCTTCCGGATTCATCATGCCGAAGTTGCGGTAGACGTTGGATTTTGTATCTCTCCCCTTCTGTTGCCCCATGATCAATACGGTTTGATCACCCAACCGCGCAAACCCGGCCACGATGGCCCGGTCATCGGCGAACAGCCTGTCGCCGTGCAGCTCAACGAAATCCTCCGTCATCAGACGGATGTAATCCAGTGTATACGGCCGATCCGGATGCCGTGCGAGCTGGACGCGCTGCCAGCGCGTCAGATTGGAGAAGATCGATTCTCTGAGCTGGTCAACCTTCTTTTCGAGGGTCGAGATTTCGTCCGCGATATCGAGGTTGTCGGCATACTTCCTCATTTCCTCGATCTTCTGCTCAAGCTCAAGAATCGGTTTCTCAAACTCCAGTACCATTTTTGCCATCGAAAGGCTCCTTTTGCGGCTGGAAGCAGCGCAAACTCTCAAACCTCGCGCCGATGTCGCAGCATGGTCTTCAACAGGATCTCAACATCCAATGCGAGGGATTGGTTCTTAGCGTAGTAGAGGTTGTATTGCTCCTTTTCCTGATCCTCCAGCACACGACTTCCCTGGAGCTGGATCAAACCCGTAAGTCCGGGTTTTCCAAGAAAGAGTGCACTGTGCCGGTTCGGTCCGGAGGTTGCGGTGCTGTTGCCTGGAGGTCCGACGAAACTGAAATTCCCCGCGAGAACTTTCGGAATGCGGAGGATGAACCCTGATGGGATCTTTCCCGTCGAGACCTTTTTCAAATATAGGAAAGGATAGATCGAAATCAAAAGAACAACTGACACACAGATATCAAAGAGCCGCTTCAGAGTGCGATTCGTCGCTTTCTCGATGTTGTAGGTGATTTGAACAAGCGGCAGCTCATCAAGCGAATCGACGCTTCCCTTGCCAATGATGACCTCCATCGTGTTTGGTACGAGATGGAAATTGACAGACTGGGCATGCGTTCGCCCGATCACCGCGAGGATGTCCGCATACAGGAGAGTCTGTGTGGAAAAGATGACGTCGCTGACTTTCATATCTTTGATGACTTTGCCGATGTTCTCCGTGCTGCCGACGATGGGAAGTCCCGCCAGATCTTCTCCGATTCTTTTTCGATTGACATCGATAAATCCCAGCACATCGTATCCATCGCTCACACGACTCCGGAGACGTCGCAGCAATTCCTGCGCAGACTTGTCTGTACCGACGATGAGCGTACGGCGGCCAAGAATGCTCCGTCGACCTTCCGATGAACTCCGGCCCAGGACGCGCAAGAGCAGGCGCCATCCCGGCAGAAAGACCGTGCTCAGTATCCCGGAGATGATCGTCACCCCCCTGCTGAATCCGTAGTCTTTGAAGAAGAAAACCAGCGCCGAAATGACGATGAAACTCACCACCGTTGAGACCATTGAGCGCGAAACGGACATCCGGCGATGCGTGTAGACACCTGCTGAATATAATCCGGCCACAACAATCACGGAGGGGACCGTGTAGACCATCGGATACGCGTAGCTCGGGACCCGAAACATAGTACCGAACCAAGTCAACTCCGCCAGGAGGATTGCAAGGTCGACAAGCGCGATGTCAACGGCAGCCACGGCAAGAGGTCGGAGAAAGGCCTTAATCATGGCCAGGCGCGAAGAGACAGAGATCGCAGCACGAATCAGAAACGCGAAGAGTTTCGAACTGCTGAAGTGTTTCTGCACGAAAAGATGCATCGCTTGGTAGAATGTCCGGATTTCATCCAGGTTGCTCCGTTTTGTGCTTTCACCTTTGTAATGAATGATCTGGGTCGAGTGAACGTAGTAGTTCTTCCATCCGGCCTGCTGAATCCGGTAGCACCAGTCCAGATCTTCCCCGTACATAAAGAACTCCTCATCGAGTCCTCCAACCTGCTCGTAAGCCTCGCGACGAACCATCATGAACGAACCACTCACCGCATCCAGCTCGTATGTTTCATCCGGGCTGAGGTATGTCAGGTTGTAGCGGCCAAGCAGACGCGAATTCGGGAAGAGGCTGCTGAGTCCGATCATCTTGGAGAATGCTACCCAGGGGCGCGGAAAGCTCCGCCGGCAGGCAAGTTGAAACGTTCCGTCCGGATTGAGCACTTTGCAACCGGCCAGACCGACGTCGAGGTTTTCCTGAAAGAAGTTGACCATCACACGAAGCGTGTCTTCCTGAACGAGTGTATCGGGATTGATCAGAAGAAGGAATTTTCCTCGGGCACGTTTCAAACCGACGTTGTTGGCCTTCGCAAATCCAAGATTGACCTTGCTGACAATCAGCTGGACCTTAGGAAAGCGACGACGGACCATTTCGATGCTGCCGTCGTCCGACGCATTGTCGACGACGATGATCTCTCCCCGAATACCCTTCATCGCCTTCTGCAACGACACGAGCGCATGGTGAAGAAAGTCGCGAACGTTGTAATTGACGATGATGATGGAAACGAGGGGCGCTATGGTTTTTGGTTTAGCTGGCATTTAGTAAGGCGTCACGCAAAGGGCAACAATATCCGGTGGTCAGACTGTACAACAAGGCATACTTGTCATTTCGAAGGTGCGCCCGCTCCGAAGGAGTCCTTTGGACCTGACCGACGCCCGCTCGAACGACGGAATCCGGCGAGCAGTCGGGCAGGAAGCGACTGAGAAATCTTGACGTGCTGTGACTAGATTTCTCGCCCGATTGAGAACCATCGGGCTCGAAATGACAACAACACCTGCTGGATCGTCACGCTTTCAAGCGAATACACAGAAGACTCGCTAACAAGCGATTTGCGTGAGGAGGCAACCCCTGACGTCAACCATCGCTTTGCGACTTTGCGAGAAATTGCCTTCGTTCAAACAAGCTTTTAATCTTTAGCCTCCACACCATCCAAACCGCTTCGTAAACGATGCTCTTGGACATCTTCGAAACGCCGATTCTTCGATCGACGAAGACGATGGGAATCTCGTGGATGCGGTATCCTTTGCGCCACGTCTTGAAATTCATCTCTATCTGAAAGGCGTAGCCATTGGAATGGATCAGGTCGAGGTCAATACTCTCAAGTACTTTTCGTCGAAAACATTTATATCCACCGGTTGCATCGCGCACCGGCATCCCGGTGATCACTCTTGTGTAGATGTTCGCGAAATAGCTGAGCAACAGTCTTTTCATTGGCCAATTGACGACGTTCACTCCCTGAATGTAGCGCGACCCGATGACCAGGTCGTATTCTTCTGCTTTCTCGAGTAAGCGAGGAAGTTCTGCAGGGTCATGCGAAAAATCGGCATCCATTTCGAACACGAAGTCGAAGCCATTGGCAATCGCGAATTTGAAGCCGGCGACGTAGGCCGTTCCCAGCCCCATTTTCCCGGGCCGCTCGATGAGGTGAATCCTCGGTTCGGTCTTTTGCATCTCCTTCACCATTTTCCCAGTGCCGTCCGGAGAACCATCGTCCACGATCAGGATATTGAAATGATCGCCGAGCTTCAGCACTGTCGGCAGAAGCTGTGGGATATTGTCGGCTTCATTGTAGGTCGGTATAACAACAAGGCAGCGTTTCATAGAGTCCGTCTCTTTGGTTCTTTGTTAAATCCATTGTTCGATAAACTGCATTCGTAACCCGAAGCTTGCCAACCACCCCTGGTCCTTCAAAGCGGACCATTTGAGATTGTATCATAAGTCACGTTTGTCATTTCGAAGGAGCCCCGCGACTGAGAAATCTGATCAAAGAGAAAGATTTCTCTCCCGATTAGAAATCATCGGGATCGAAATGACAAAGTCACTGTTTAGTCAGCTTCTGAAGGGGTGGTCACAACACTGAACTTTGATTCAGCATCGACCATTCCATCGCTTGAAAATCAGAGCGCCTCGATAACCGCCCGCGCGAGAATCTTCTGCTGTTCCTGCGTCAACTCCGTGTGCATCGGAAGCGATATCACTTCACCCGCAATGCGCTCGGTAATCGGGAACGAACCTTTGAGCTTTCCAGCGCCCGCAAAAGCCTCCTGGAGGTGGAGCGGGATCGGATAGAACACCGCGTGCGGGATTTTTTTCTCGTTCAGCGTTGCGTCAACCTGATCACGGTTCTTCAACCGGATCGTATACTGGTGATAAATATGACGCGTATACGAAGCTTCTGACGGTGTGATGAGATCAGAGCCCTTAAACAGCTCGTTGTAGTACGCAGCTGCAGAACGGCGGGCCTGATGCCACTGCTCGAGGTACTTCAGTTTGACGTTGAGAATGGCCGCCTGGAATGTATCAAGACGGCTGTTGACACCGATGGTCTCATGGTAGTATCGTTTCCGGGATCCGTGATTGACGATCATGCGCACTTTCTCGGCCAGGCGGTCGTCGTTGGTAACCACCATGCCTGCATCACCGAACGCACCGAGGTTTTTGCTGGGATAGAAACTGATGCATCCAAACTCACCAATGCCCCCAACCTTTTTGCCTTTGTATTCACACCCCATTGCCTGTGCCGTGTCTTCGATGACAGGAATTCCGTGCTTTCGCGCAATGGCCATCACTGGATCCATATCCACCGCATGACCATACAAATGCACCGGAATGATCGCCTTGGTCCTCGGCGTAATGGCTGCTTCGATAGCGGCGGGTTCAATGTTAAACGATGCCGGATCGATGTCCACGTAGACCGGCTTTGCGCCGAGCAGAACGATGGTTTCCGTCGTTGCGACAAACGTGAATGGCGTGGTCACCACCTCGTCCCTTGGTCCGATGTTCAGCGCCATCATCGCGACCTGCAGGGCATCCGTTCCTGATGCGCAGCCGATTGCATGCTTGACACCAAGGTAGTTCGCCGATGCGGCTTCGAACTCTCCAACCTCTTTTCCATTAATATAATAGGCCGAATCGAGAACGCGATGAATGGCTTCATCGATTTCAGTTTTGATTTTCTTGTACTGTGATAACAGATCAACCATTTGAATATTCGGTGTGCTCATCTCAGGTATGTCCTTTTCCCATTAGCATAACGTAGAATGTATTGAAAAGAATCTTCAAATCCATCCGCCACGACATGTTCTCGATGTAAAAGAGATCGTACTTCAGCTTCACTTTCACATCTTCGATCGACTCGTCGTACTTGTGTTTGACTTGCGCCCAACCAGTGATTCCCGGACGGACTTTCAGACGACGCTTGTAGAGAGGCAGTTCCGCGGCAAGCTTCTCTACGAAGAATGCACGTTCGGGACGCGGGCCGACGAGGCTCATGTCACCGCGGAGAACGTTGATGAATTGTGGAACTTCGTCGATGTGCAAGCGGCGAATGATCTTGCCGACGCTCGTCACGCGCGGATCCCGCTTTGCAGCCCACACAGGACCCGACTTTGTTTCTGCATCGGTAACCATCGATCGAAACTTGTAAATCTTAAAATTCTTTCCGTTTTTTCCGACGCGATCCTGCCTGTAAAGAGCAGGTCCCGCAGAGTTGATCTTGATGATCGCCGCAACGATCAACCAGAATGGCACACCCACGACGAGAATCAGCATTGAAACGATGACATCGACAATTCGTTTGAGCGATTCTTCCCACGGCTTCATGATCTCCGGCGTCACCTCGATCAATGGTGCGCCGTAGATCGAACTGATTCGCGCCTGTCCGCTCACAATATCATACAAATCCGCCATCATCTTCAGTCCGACTTCATACCCGTTGCACTCATTGATGATGTGGATAAGCTTGTCATGCTCGTAGGAATCGAGACCGACGAGAACCTCCCGAACATCGTACTGTTCAATGAGCGTGGACAGATTGTCCGATGACCCAACGAGCGGAATTGCCTTGTACTCGAGGCGGCGTCGCTTCCCCCCTTTGATCTTTCCGGCTTCGACAAAGCCTATGACCTTATAGCCCAACGCCGGATACTTCAAAACCATATCGCAGAGTTCCCTGGCCTTCACAGACCAGCCGACAATCAGCGTGTTGCGTGCACCGATTCCCACCTGGAGGAGTTGTTTTTGTGCAGCACGGAGGGCAAGTCTCCCGAGACTGACGAAAGCGAAGAGCAGAAACCAGTACCCGGCAATAAGAGTCCTGATTCCTGCTTGTGGATTTGCGGACTCGTCGTCGATAAAGATGACGAAGAACAGCACGAGGACGCCGGCGGCAGTGGTTCGAAACAGGGTGATGATCTCGTCAAGGCGAGACTGGGCATACCATGAACGATAGAGTCCAAAGAAGGAAAAGAGCAGCAGCCAGTACACATAAATCGCGAGCATAGGCAAGTACAGTTCCGGCTCGATGGGATATCTGTACCAACCGCTTCGCACTCTCATCATGTAATAGACGAGGTAGGCGAGGCAGATCATCAGAAGATCGAGAAGGAAAAGAAGTATGCGTTCTGTGCGTCTGCTCATAAGAGTTGCACGATCAAAATAATGCTGCGAAAACATCTTTGGCAATAAGCGACGAGTTCAGTGTGAATCATGTTTCATCACTCTCCGTCGCAAAAGATCGTCATAGACTGCCACGGTTTCCACGGCCGTCTTTTCCCAGGAAAATCGCTTCAGATTTTCAATGCCCTTGGCACGCAGCTGATTCCGAAGAGATGGGTTGATCGCTACGGCAACGATCTTCTCCGCAATATCCTTGATTGAATATGGATCAAAAAAGACAGCTGCGTCACCGGCAACCTCCGGCAACGAGGCCGCTCTTGAGCAGACCACCGGAAGACCGACAGCCATAGCCTCGAGGACTGGCAAGCCGAACCCTTCATAATACGACGGGAATACCATAAACCCCGCCCGCCTCAATACATTGAACATCTGCCGACGCTCCAGATACCCGGTCCAGATCACATCACGCCTTTCGGTAAGTCCCCGTACAAGAGGGCTCCAGTTCTCTGATGAATATGGATGACCGATCAAGACGAGTCTTTGATCTATGTTCTGCAGCCGCTTCGCTTCGCTGAATGCTTCCAACAATCGCGGCATGTTCTTGTTTGGATACGTACTGCTGAATGCGACCATATAGGGCTCTCGCATCCAATCCAACTCGGGAAACTCCTCGGGAGCCGGGCGCGATGCTGATTCTTGTGCATCAACGTCCGACGCTAAGTACGTAACGACAACTTTGTCAGGAGAGATCTTGTAGGCGTTCAAAATTTGCTGACGAGAGAACTCCGATATGGTAATCACTCTATCTGAATGAATCACCGACTCCCTCACGGTGAGACCCAGCATCCATCGACGGGAAAGCGGCATGAGATTGCCGAACGCACGGAAGTTCAAATCGTGCGTTGAAACCACCGTCGGGCACGGCATGAAAATCGGCGACGTATATCCCAGCGAATGAAGGAGATCGATACCATGCTTACGCACAACATTACGAAGGTGCAGATGCTCATAGACAAATCTCTGTCTCCGACTCGTGGCATTCACCGGGCAGATCACCTTTTTGAATCCGGATTCATCTTCCGGTAGCCAACCTGCGGACTCGCGATTCAGAAATATCACGAATTCATGATTCGGTCGGAGTCGCCGGAGACCTTCCAGGAGACCTCTCGCGTACGTCTCCGTACCACCCACCACGCCAGGAATCATGAAGAGCAGATTCAATCCGATTTTCAAGACCTGCCCCCCGAACCATGATTGCTCAATGAAGTGACGTTCTCTAACAACTCTTCGAATTTTACTATGATCTGTGACTGCGTGTAACTCCTCAATACCAACGCCCGGGCTCGTTTCGACATTTCAGAAAGCTGCGCCGGGTTCGCAAAAGCCTCGAGAATTGCGTCGGCGGTCTTTTCCGGCGACGCCGGTTGCACAAGCCAACCCACACGTTCTTCCCGAACGACGAGCGCCAATTCGGAATCCGAGTCAGCCACAGCGAGAATGGGCTTTCCCGCAGCCAGGATATTGTACATTCTGCTTGGAACGGAAACGCCTGCCATCCCCTTGACGAACGATATCACTGCGAGATCACATGCATTCAGAGACTGCGCAAGATCTGACCGTTGCTGCGGCGGAAGGATGGTCACATTCCCGAGAGCGAGCTCTCGCGTTGTTCGCGTGAGCCACACCTCTTTCGCCCCCGTGCCGATGAAGAGAAAATGAATTCCCTGCTCCGGTGCAAGAATTCGTGCAGCCTGCACCAACCCTTCAAGATCGTGAGTCCTTCCCATATTTCCGGAATATTGAACGACGAACTTGTTCGTGAGTCCGAGTTTCTTCAACAGAGGGTTTCCATCCCTGTCGAGGGGTGTGATCTCAGCACAATCAGCCCAGTTCGTTATGACCGTAACATTTCGGGAATCCCGCTGAAGTTTCCGTTGCACGAGCTGCAACATGTCTCTGCCGAGTACGATAACCCGGTCAACGTTTCTGTACAATGAGCGATGCATGGCATTCAGCACACGAACAGCGGGAGATCCTGATCGCACCATACCCGCAGCGATCATCGCGTCAGGATAGACGTCTTCGATACGCAAGATCAGTTTTGCCCCCCTCAGCTTGCAGGCGAGAAAGGCGACAAACGGAAGCGTCGGCGGATTTGTCACCACGATAACAACATCGCCCTGACGGATCTTGCGCACTGCATTGAAAAAGAGTGACACGCTGATGGTAATCAGATTCACGATCCGGAAACTCAGCACATCCTTGTTCAGCGTTGTCGCGGCACAGCGATGGACACGGACTTGATTGAGCACCTCAAAGGCCGGGGCCTTTGTGCCTCTCGCTCTGTACGTCGGCTGCGCGCACAACACGGAAACCTCGTGCGTCGCGGCGAGCGCCTCGGCGGTTTTCGTCACATAAAATCCGGTCGCCGAATCCTCGGGATAATACAGTTCAGAAAGGACCCAGAGACGATGTCGTTTAGGTTGCATGAGTATCCAACACGAAATTAGAACGTGTTTCCCAACATTCACACAAGATGCAAATATCTTCCACTGGTAGATTTTCTCTCATCAATTATGCAAACCATATCAACCCAGATGGGCTATTCCTTTGTTTGTATCACTTTCTTTCCGAGAAAGAAAGTAACCAAAGAAATCTTCCCGAAATCGTAACCCTCATGGAGAGCAATCCCCCCCCACTTGCCATACTTTCCGTGCGGAAGGCAAGACGAAACCCTACCCGATGTTCAATTGCACGGAAAGTAAACGCACTATCGAGCCGTCCAACGCACACCGCCGACGATTTCGGTGGCGCTGTCAAAAGAGGCCGGTTCGCATCTGAGCATTACCTAATCCAAGATGCCAGTCGGTTTTGATACAGCTGAGTCTGATATCTTGCTGACAACATAACCTAGCGTGCGACATTTCTGCTTGTGGGGAGGCGGCGATACCACGTGCGATTAACTACCGGACGCTTTTAGTATAGAACCTTCGACGCACGTCCGGTAGTTACGGCATGCGGGAAGGGCGGCCCTCGGTGCGTTAAATGTCGCACTTTTGTTTCTTTCAGCCGCTTTCTTTCNNATACCCCGATGATCGTCAAATATGCTCTCTCAGCGATCTGTCCCCTTTTTCTTGGGTCCGGCGATTCTTGAAATCACTTTTATTGAATCAGCGCAACGACGTATCCCTTGACCTCTTCAATCGTCAGGCAGCGGAATGCCAGAAGTAACATGAAATACACTGCCGTTCCCATGGCCAACGAAAGAAAGAGATTCACTGGAAACAGCAGAAGAACTCCCCCCATGAGGAGACCCGCGAGCAGGGGCTTCACCGTCATCCTCACAATGTGCATCAGACGAATGAACTTACACGAAGAGATAAAGTAGGACAACAACGCGAATTCAGACACCATGCCCACGATCGATGGTGCCACAAGCCCCAACACGGGAACCAGGATCAGATTACCCACGACTGTCAAAGCACCCGCCAGCACATATCCCACCATATAACTGCGTTGACTGCTTGAGGCCACGAGCGCGTTCTCAAATACCACGCGATAAATGACGAACACCACTGACCAGATGGAAAGCTGAAACACGATCACCGCTTTCTGGTACTCCGGCGCAAAGAGAAGACCGACAATCCGGGAGCCAAGGATGGTTCCGCCGATCCCCATCGGAATCGCGATGAGAACGAACAGACGAAAAAGCCTCTTTAAAGAATTGCCGAATTCGGTCATGGACTCCTTGTAAGATCGCGCCAAGAGTGGAAGAACAGCGTTCGACGCAGCAACGACGGCAAATGCCCAGATGAACAATACGATTTTGTACGACGCGGAGAAAAGCCCCACCATCTCATCCGTCATGAAAAGACCCAGGGCGATGGTTCCGAAGTTGTAGTTAATCTGGGTAATCAATGATCCGGCAGCCAACGGAACGGCAGCCACGAGAATCGTCTTCAATCCCGGGCGACTCAGGCTTCCCCAGAATCCTCCAAACTTCCGCACATACACAACAAGAAGAATACTACTGGCCGCAAGGATGCCTGCAACGTAGAATGCGGCCGCAGAGACCAGATGTTCTGTCCCCCTGAGGAACACGAACACCAGTCCGGCGAACACTATCCCCTTGAGTACTCTTCCCAACCCCACGTACTCCATTTCCTCAATACCTTGAAACACCCACTCGAGAAGGACAGCTGAGGGGAACAATGCGATGCCGAAGACTATGATAAGCAGTTGGACATCGGGTGACTTTCGAAGCACCAGAGCGAAGATCAGGAGCAGGATGAAGCTTCCGAATGCCAACAGAACCCTGAGAAAGGTGATATTCCGCACGTGAGCGGAGATGTCACCACGCGCTTGCGCAACAGTCCGGGTCCCAAGAGTCTGAAGACCAAAGTCTGCCAGGTAAAGGAAATAGAGCCCAACGACCTGTGCGAAAGCGAACTTGCCAAAACCTTCCGGCCCGAACAAGGAGGCAATGCGCACGAACGCAAGCAGAATAAACGCCTGACCGATGACGTTCGAGAGAAACAGAGAAAAGAAGTTCTTCGTGATTTTCTTTGAGATCAAAGCGAGTAGCCCTTTGAGGGACGAATTCGTTCTTGCCTTTGTCCTGAGAATCCGGACAGGTCCGGCAATACTCAGAAACAGCAGGCGAACGGTAACAGACATTCGCAGACGCAAAAGAGAACGTCAGGATCCGGTGACAACAACGCTTCTCCTGGAGTTCAACTGTTGTCAGGCAAAAGCCAGCTTCTCCTGCGGTCGCGGCGATGATGAGAAGAGGCCGTTGGAGAGCACCACAAGCATTGCGACATCAAACCAGAACATTTCAAGATACCAGAAATCATCTGTCGAGAGCAGCAACAAGAAGCTCACGGTACTCCAAAGGTAGACGCGGACGAGAGGATTTCTGTCGATTCGCTTCTTCGCGCGGCCCAAGATGTTCTTCAGGAAGAACAAAAACGGGATGATGCCGAAAATGCCGATATCCGTCAGGAACGTGAGCCATACATTCAATGGAGTTGCCATCACAAACTTGTCGACGCCGCCGTGGATCGGGTAGAGAAATGAATAGAACCCGGGTCCGACACCGATCAGCGGAGATGATAGCACAACAAGCAATCCAACGTAGACTCTGAACAGGCGATCAAGCGTGGAGACATCGCCTAGCCGAAAAACACGATCGACTCGGCCAATAAGCAGACTCCCCACGGGAGTCAGAAGGATAAGGCCGGAGCAGAGGAGAGTGAATACTGTGATCCAGAGGAGCGTCCGCGAACCGGCGAAGGTTGTGCCGAACAGGATCATCATGAGTATCGCAATGGAAAAGATCGCCGTCAACGAAAGATTAAAGAGGATCGCCAGAACGAAGATCCCGAGCAGCGTCAAGTGGATTTTTTTGCTTACGATGATAGCATTCTGCATGTACGAGAGCACGACCTTGATGAACAGCGGAACGAGGAAGAACCCAAACGCTGAAGGTTCCGAAAAAATTGCGGCAGCACGATACACCCGCGAGCTGCCGAGACGCAAAAAACTGGAACCCATCTTGAACGTCTCATTCGTCCCCTCAATACCAACGAATCCTCCCCATGAGAAAAATGTCGCCGTGACGTACTGTGCAATACCAAAAAGAGCGATAACGGTGCCGATCGCGATCTGCGCCACGAAAATACGTTTGAGCATTTTGCTGTCGGCGTCAGCAAGAAAGTTGATGAACAATCCATAGACGATGACAATGTAGATGACCCGGACGAGAGTCGTGACGGCCCGTTCCGGAGGCGTGCGGCCAAGCAAAGTCATCGGTAGGTCGGCGAAAAGAATAATCATTGTCCCTATAACATACGCAGCCAAAAAGAACAGAAGAGAATAACTTGAGCTGTCGAGCCAGAACCGGAATCCGCTGTGTAAGAACTGAACGATAAAAAGAAGCAACATGATCCCCACTATCCAGAGCGCCGGCCAGTCGCGAGTGGTGACAAGCGCGAACATGTAAAACGGACTCACCAGGAGGTAGAGATACACCATCCACTCTTTGAGAGGCAGATCGAAGAGTGAGGACTCCGGTTGATATGTTCGAGTCGCCGAGGTCATGGCGTGTCGCCGATCCGATTCCTACTTAAACCAATTGCGGGGATTCAAGGACGTCCGGATTTCGCGGATCTTCTCGCGATCCTCCTCCAGGGCTCCCTGCTTTGCCCGCTCCAGATAATCGACGAAAAACGTGAGCACTGTTCCGATGATGATGCTCACGAGGAACACGATAGCAGTGACAAGAAGCCTCCGTGGTTTGGATGCCTTTTCTGGCGGAGTGGCACGGTCAAGAATCAGCATCGAAGGAGTATCCCGCTGTTCTTCGATCTTTGCCTGTTCATACAGTGGGAGCATCAGCTCCATGATTTTCCCCTGAAGTTCAACCTGTCGGAAGAATCGGAAATACTGCACGCCGAGCTCGGGAGCTCTGTCGAACGGCGGGAATATCTGAAACTGACCTTTTGCCCTGTCATCTCCCACCTGAAGAGTAGACATCTGTTGCCGCAAGGCGCTCACTTCCAACATCATCCGCTCCCGGAGTTCATTGTTCGGGGTTGTCGTCTTCGAAAGAATGCCGAGCTGGACCTCTCGCAATGCGATTTGCGATTGAACGTCGGCTGCCGCCTCGATGCCCGCCTTGAGTTGTTCGGGGATAGAATAAATCCCTGTCCGTTTCTGAAACACCTTGAGACTATCCTCCGCATTGCGGAGGTCCACGATATTTTGCATATACCGGTGCTCAAGAAACTCACGGTTGCTTTTTGCTTCTGCGGTGGACATTTCGATATGGATCTTGTCGAGCATTTCGACGAAGTAGTTCGCCATATCCGCAGCGCGCTGCCGATCGGTATCATACATCGTAATCTCAAGAGACACTTCCTCTTTGCCGAGGGCGATCGTCATGTTGTCGTCGAGTTCCTTGACAGCATCGTACTTCGTTGAAGCGCTATAGACATGCATGAGGTCAAACCGATCAATCACCGCGTCCATGCAACGCCGACTTTTGAGAATCGCCTGATACTGCAATAGTTCATCAGACACCTGCCCCCCGAGACCCAGGCTTCTCAGGGAAGAAGTGGCGCCGGAACGAAGCACAGAACTTAACATGCCAAGTGAATTCTGTTGTTTCGGTGGCATGATCACCGTCGTTGCTTTGAACCACTTCGACATGACCAGGAACAACAAGATCGCAGCCACGAGCACGCAAATCGCGACAAATTGAAATATGAACTTCCTATGCTTCGTGATCACGACCAGATAATCGAGGACATTCACGGTTTTCAGGCCAGTCGGTTCCTGGTTGTGTGGTTTCTCACTCATCGTCATTTAGGATTCTCCTTAGAATCTCACAAGCGGTCAGCGCCCTCCAGGCAAGTCTGCCCGGCGTGGTCGTTAGCGATTCCCCTGTAGCGCAATTTTGGGGATATCATTCCTAGGGTTTAACATATTTGGCTAGAAAATCTGCCGGAAGTTCCATATTCGGGACCACTGGTTCAAATTCGTATCCTAGCGGACCAAGAAAAGCGATACAAGCCGCTAGCAATTCCTCCGAGTGTATCTCTATAAGGATTATCGGCCTTGATTTTCGGAGCGTGTCTAATGCTCCCTTCAGGACAGAAAGTTCTGCACCTTCAACGTCGATTTTTAACACGTCTGGTTGAAGACGGAGTCGTTCTGCAACAGCATCGATCGTAACAGTCGGTACGACAGAGACATATTCGTTGATGGCTGGTTCAGACACGGTGCCGGATAGGATATGTCCTTCGGCGCAATTCTTGCCCGACGAAAAGGCCGCAAGAGATTCTGAATCCGAACATGCCGCCGAAATTATGGTGACATTATTCGCTTTGTTTAAACTAACGTGTTGATACAGATATGCTAAATTCCTCATTGCAGGCTCAAGCGCTATGACTTTGCCGGTTGAGCCCACACATCGAGACCCGAGAATCGTGAAGTATCCAACGTTCGCACCCACATCAAAGCACACTTGCCCGTTCTTCAAGATGTTGATGAAGGACGTTGTCTTCTCGGGCTCGACCAAATTCAGATAGACTGAACTCCCCCCGCCTTCACCGGCCAAGGATCCGAGTATGAATCGGGCACCCCTGAGAGGTCCTCGCACGACGGGATAGGGCCACCGAGGGAGCAATTTCCCAACAACAAAACGAATGCTTAACCTCAGCATGTTTCCCATGAATCTTTCTCTCTGAGCTGTCCTGTGATATGGGTTTCACTCGCGAGCGCCGCCGACCACGGAACCAACGGCCTGGTATCTTACATGCTTACTTAAACACCTGGATACCGATCAGGATCGTCGTCGCGACCGATGCGGCCACCGCTATGATATCCCGAATAACCGGCCAGGACTGTCGGGGATCCTTGATGTACTCTTTGGGGACCCAAATCTGATCGCCCGGCTCAAGAACGGTGTCGCTTGGGTCGTTTCAGAACGTAATGCGTCCGGTTCCCCTCAGTACGTTCGTCTTGGTTGTGACTGTGCACAACCTCTCACTTCAGTATCTATTACTTAGTCACCTGAATGGCAATCAAGATCGTCGTCGCCACCGAGGCGGCAACGCCTATGATATCGCGCACCAACGGCCACGTTTGCCGTGAGTCCTTGATGAAATCTTTTGGGACCCATATCTGGTCTCCCGGCTCGATCACGGTGTCACTCGGGTCAACCCATTCAAGCGTCGCTTTCTTAATTATTTTCGTGTCGCCCGAAAGCGCAAGCTCCGAAAACCCTCCCGCCTTCTCGACATAGTATTTGTACCGCATGCCCTGCACAAACGGTGTGTAACCCGGCTTCTGTACCTGACCATGAACAAGGACAGTCTGGTTATTGGAAGGGACATAGATGATGTCTTCGTTTCTCAGAATCACATCCTGCGTCGAATCGCCTTTCTGAATCAGTTTTGCAAAATCAACGATAACAGGATGGTGTGAGGTTCTCATGTCCATGTAGAAATAGGCGCTGTCGCTAGCCGTCAGTTGCTGAGACCGATAGTTCCTCAGGAGCGAAACCTGCGGACCAAACAAATCCTGTCCTTCATCGTCCCGACGAAGGATGAAGGAACCACTCAGCAGGGCATCATCCTTGAACCCACCAACGAGGTTAAGCATCTGGGAGAGTTTTGTACTTCCCCGAAGAATAGGGTACATTCCCGGCCTGTTGACCTCGCCGGACACCGTCACTGCATACACCCCCCTGTTGTCCGGCCTCAGAGGAACAACGATCCGATCCCCTCGCTGGAGCAGGACATCAGGTTGTGAACCATTCTGAATACTCAACAGATTGACCTGCAACTCGCTCACCTTCTCCCCCTGATCATTGACACGCTGGAGCGTCACATGCTCGAGGTCCGATCCTTTCACCGCTCCCTGAGCTATCTGAACCAGGGAAAGGAGATTATCGCCATCAACCCACTCGTATTGACCGGGAGCATTCACAGCACCATACACACCGACAGAATTCATAGATATCATGCGCTGGGGAACGAGGACTATGTCGCCGTCGACCAGGAAAGGATTGCAGACATCCTCACCTGTCGCGTAGAACTTGAGAATATCGACCCTCAGGGTATCTCCGTTCTTCCGCATCAAGAGAATATTCCGCAGCGAGGCACGGCTGTAAATTTCTTCCACCTGGACGACCTTTGGTGCCTTGATGTACTCCTCCTTCAAGGCCTCCGTCGATACCTGCAGCGATGGTTGGACAGCCAGATTAGGACGCGACGTCTCGACATTGGCACCCAGCGACAGCAGCTTTTCCACTCTGTCAACGGATGTAACGATATATTGGCCCTGACGAAGGACTGACCCTCGAAGCGTGACGACAATCGACCGAGGCTTCAAGAGGGTGAAGGTGACGTCACCGGTGGAATACTTGGTCCGCACCTTTTGCAGTATTCGGTTCTTCGCCTCAGATAGTTTTATGCCAGCGACAGAGACTTCACCAACCGTGGGTATGATGACCGTACCCTCCGGCGTCACGGTCACTGGATAGGTGGCGCTGAACGGCCCCCAAAGTCCCAGTTGAAATATGTCCGATGGCCCCACGATGTATCGATCAGGACGAATGGGTCCCTCCATCGGGATGGCAGAGATCCGAGCCGAGAGATCTTCTTTCGTCAAGGCACTCGCGTTTTGCTGTAGATCCAAGACCTTTTCCCGCGTCGTCGGAGTCGTTTCCTTCACTTGACCAAGTGTAACGACGCAACCGACCAGCGTGATCAATGTCAAGTTCCGCATATGCACATGCATCATGATTGAATCTCCTTAGATCTTGCTGATAAGCACTTCAACAATTCGTTTGGCTGAATTTCCATCCCAGAGTTCAGGAATGCGTCCCCTTTTTTGGGTTCCCAGAAAAATCGCTTCACTTCGGGCCACCACCTTTTCAACATCGAGCCCACAGAGATCATTCGTACCAATATCGCACGTAATCGGTCGCTCAGTATTCTCGCGAAGGGTAAGACACGGTATGCCCAGGAACGTGGTCTCTTCCTGAATTCCACCAGAATCTGTAAGCACGAGTTGAGCGTTATCCACCAAGTTCAGGAAATCGAGATAGCCGATAGGATCGAGAAGTCTAAGGCTCGGGATCGCCTTTGCACGCGCGCCCAACCCATGCTGAGCGAGCATCTTCGTGGTCCGCGGGTGAACGGGAAAAACAATTTCCGTGTGTGCTGCGATCCGTTCAAAAATCGTGAGGATTTTCCCTAACCCTTCTTCGGTGTCCACATTGCTTGGGCGGTGGAGCGTTACGAGAGTGAACTGCTTCGGCTTCACGCCGAGGGTCTCTATGATCGTGGATTGCTTCGCCTTTTCGCGATAATGCATCAGTGAATCGATCATGACATTTCCTACCAGATGAATCTTCTTTTCCTCAACTCCCTCCTTGCGCAGATTGGCAACTCCGCTCGCTTCTGTCACAAAGAGATCGTCAGCGATTGCATCGGTCAGGAGGCGATTGATCTCTTCCGGCATGGTGCGGTCACCGCTTCTCAATCCTGCCTCAACGTGTGCAACGGGAATCCCCAGCTTGACACTGACGAGGCTGCAAGCAACGGTGGAATTCACATCGCCCACCACAATCACCAAATCGGGATGGACCTGTTCGAGTACTTTCTCAAACTCCACCATGATCTTGGCGGTCTGTTGAGCATGCGTTCCTGAGCCAACACCAAGATAGAAATCGGGCTGCGGCAACTCCAGATCTCCGAAGAAGACCTTGGACATCGCTTCGTCGTAATGCTGCCCCGTATGCACGATCAGGTGCCGTACGCTGCCAGCATGCTTCTGAAATGCTTTATGGAGCGGGGCAACCTTCATGAAATTCGGTCTGGCCCCAACGACGCTGATGATGGTCTTCAAGCTGGTTAACGAGTTAATTGGTTAATTCAGTAATTCCGAGTTCTGAGTTTTGGGTTCTGATTCCTGAATTCTGCATTCTTCCAGACACAAATCGTAAATCGCGAATCGACAATCGAAAATGTACCTACCTTCCTTCGTACATTGCCTTATAGTAATCCTTGTATTCCCCGTTCACGATCCGTTGCCACCAGTCTGCGTGTTGCTGGTACCACGAAATCGTCTCGACCAGACCTTCTTCGAAGCTCATGCGCGGACGCCATCTGAGTTCATCCTCTATCTTCGAAGAATCCATGGCGTAGCGGCGATCATGCCCGGGGCGGTCCTTTACAAAAGCAAGGAGTGATTCCGGCTTTGCAAGCGATTGCAGGATCCGCTTCGCCACATCCAGGTTCTTTCGCTCCGAATTCCCGCCTATGTTGTACACGGAGCCGATTCTTCCCGTGTGAAGCACAGTGTCGATTGCGGCACAATGGTCAAGCACATGGATCCAGTCGCGCACATTGCTTCCATCTCCGTACACCGGCAGCGGCTTGTCGTTCAGCGCGTTGACAATCATCAGCGGGATGAACTTCTCAGGAAACTGATATGGTCCGTAGTTGTTCGAACACCGTGTCACGACGACCGGCAACCCAAACGTGTGATGATACGCCAGGACTAGTAAATCCGCTGATGCTTTGCTCGCTGCGTACGGACTGTTGGGATGCAGCGGAGTCGATTCGGAGAACCGTCCTTCCGACCCCAGCGATCCATAGACTTCATCCGTTGAGACATGGATAAATTTCGTTAGCTTGGACTCCTTCGCGGCTTCGAGAAGCACACTCGTTCCCAAAACATTTGTCCGAACGCACTCCGAGGCTCCCATGATGCTTCTGTCGACATGAGACTCCGCAGCAAAGTGGACCACGATGTCAATTTCATTCCTCTTCAGTGACGCTTGCACCATCGCTGCGTCACAGATGTCGCCGTGAACAAACTGGTACCGCGGGTGAGCAGCGACATCCTTCAGGTTTTCCAGATTCCCGGCGTAGGTGAGCTTGTCAAGGTTCACCATCCGGTCATCAGGGTACCGCTCCAGCATGTACCGGATGAAATTGCTGCCGATAAAACCTGCTCCGCCGGTGACAAGGATGTTCATATCTTGTTCGTGCCACTTCTTATGAGAGATCTTTTGGTAACTATCTCAAAAAACCAATACGAAGGAAGAAGAAACTCTCGCAAAGACGCAAAGTCGCCAAGAACATTCATCTCTTCGTTTTGCTCTGCGTCTTTGCGCCTTTGCGTGACATTTTCCAATGAAGCGCTAGTCGAGCTTGAACATCGTGTTCGGATCGTTCTCGTGCCGGATTTCGTCAACTTCTTCCTTTCGCCCCTCTCCTGCGTAGAGGCGGTTCGACAGGTTGAAGACCCATCCCGCGGTCGTTCCGATGTTCCGGTAAGCATGAACCACTCCCGGGGGAATGATCATCGATTTCGGCTGCTCCGCTCCTGCTTCAAGAACACTTGTAATCCCGAACGTCGCGGATCCCCTGCGGTTATCCCAAAGGTAGATCCGAAAGGTCGACGGACCAACGAAACAGAAATGGTCGGACTGTTCACGGTGTTCGTGCGGGCCGCGCACAACTCCCGGCTCAGTGGACGAAACGTAGCCCATAACAGGCAGCATTTCGTGCGGCGTCTCATCCGAACGAAACAACTCCGCCAGCCATCCACGGTCATCCGAGTGCCTCGAGAGTTCTCGTATGACCACACCGTCGATTTCTCCGGAACGAAAAGACACAATTCACCCTTTAAAATCTGCTCAATTTACAAAAGAATGCGCGAACATAAAAGACAGAAGAACGCCATCGCGCATCGACAATGAACACGACTAGAGAGTTGTGGAACGAATCGAACCGATTGGATCAGAATGCAGTAGCAAGAGGAAGGTGCGGGAGACCTCAGTGTGTTGGTATCAGTGCCAGAGTAATCTAGCAAAAAATCGGGCGTGTGTCAACGACGGAAATGCCCTGTTACATGCGCTCGGGAGCGGAAATCCCTAGTATTTTACAGCCATTTGCGAGTACAGTCTTCGATGCCTGACAAAGGGCGAGCCGGGCAATCGAAAGATCGCGCTCCGGCGTAATGACCCGGTGTTCGTGGTAGAATTTGTGAAACGCCGTGGCCACTTCATGCAGATAGGTGGTGATCCTCTGCGGCTCAAATCCAAAGCATGCGGAGTCGACGATCTCCGGGAAGTCCAACAGCATCTTGACGAGCGCGATTTCTTCGGGTTGCACAAGGAGGCCAAGATCAGCTGCGCCCGGTTTCACGAGTGCACCGGGTGAGAGTAATCCCTGGCTCTCGGCGTGCCGGAGGATGCTTGCAATGCGAGCATGAGCATATTGAACATAGTAGACCGGATTCTTGTCCGACTGCTCAAGAGCAAGGTTCAAGTCAAACTCGAGATGTGTCGAGACTCCCCGCATAAGGAAGAAGAATCGCACCGCGTCAGCGCCAACTTCTTCAATCAATTCATCGAGCGTGACAAAATTGGCCGACCGCTTCGACATCTTTACCTGCTGACCATCCCTCATCAATGTGACAAACTGATGGATGACCACTTTCACTTTTTCGGGATCATATCCGAGGGCCTTGATGCCGGCGAGCACATCGGGAATGGTGGCAATGTGATCGGCCCCGAAGACATCAACGACAAGTTCAAACCCGCGTCGGAATTTTTCCCGGTGATAGGCAATGTCCGGCAGTCGGTAGGTCGGTTCTCCGGTGCTCTTGACAATCACCCGATCCTGATCAAGACCGAGCGCCGTTGCTTTCAGCCAGACGGCCCCATCTTGATCGTAGGCAATCCCCAAAGTGCGGAATTCTTCAATAACCTCACGGATCTTGCCGCTGGAATAGAGGGAATCCTCATTGAAGAAGACGTCGAAATGCACCCCCATACGGCCGAGCACAGCCTTGATTGCATCAAAAAGTGTTCCTTCCGCAAATGCTTTGCACTGCTCGATCGCTTTCTCCGCCTCCATGGAGCAAAGGGCATCCCCTTTTTCCTCCTTGAGCCGTTGAGCGATCTCCCGGATATAATCCCCTTGATACCCGTCTTCAGGAAAAGGAAACGAGGCATCAAACAGCTGACGGTACCGTGCATACGTTGAATCCGCCAGCATCCTCATCTGCCTGCCGGCATTGTTATAGTAGTATTCCCGCGTAACGACGTGGCCGGTCCATTCAAGCAAGTTCGCGAGGGTGTCTCCGATCGCCGCTTGCCGTCCATGGCCGACACTTAATGGGCCCGTCGGATTCGCGCTGACGAATTCTACTTGCGTCTTCTTCTTCCCGCCGGCGTTTGAACTGCCGAACGCGTCACCCTGCTCGAGGATCGAATCGACTTGTTTGTTGAAAAACCTTTGTGTGAATCTGAAGTTGATGAATCCCGGTCCGGCAATTTCTACCGCCGAAACAAACTCGGGTTCAACCTTCAGGGTGTTCACCAGTTCCTGTGCAATCGCTCGAGGGTTTTTTCCCAGAGATTTCCCCAGAAGCATCGCGATGTTTGTTGTCAGATCACCGTGAGCTTCTACGCGCGGCTTTTCGAAGGTCAGCTTTGAGACATTCGTGTACTTCAGCGCAGCGATTGCTTCAGAGAGTTTTTCATTCAGGTAACGCTTCATTTTCTTTCACCGAAGTTACAGAAGAGCTTTCTTGGTGCGACGTCGGGTCTTTGGGCGAGCTGTCGCTGACCGCGAGGATTTGGCCTTTTTGGAGACAGGCAGCTTGTCCTCTACAGGAATAACGTTTGCATCCCCCCAGAGACGTTCCAGGTTGTAGTAGTGGCGAACATCCTTCTTGAACACATGAACGACCACATCGAAGTAGTCGAGCAGCACCCAGGAAAGAGCCCGAAATCCTTCCGAGCGCAGAAGCACAACCCCGATCTCTTCCGCACCATCGCGAACCGCCTGTGCAATAGCCTTCGCGTGAGTGTCTGAATCAGCAGAGCACAGTACGAAGAAATCGGCCGGAGCGTTGAGCTTCCGAAGGTCCATCAGAACAACATCAGACGCCTTCTTGGAAAGGGCGAACACGGCAGTTTTCTTTGCAAACGTTCTCGAGGTCAAGAGAGAACCCTCCGTCTTGTTATTTGAGGGGTTTCAGGGATTTGAAATCCTTTCCAATCACTACGGATACATCAAGATACGCATTTTTGTCCAATTGCTGGACGACCCGTTCTTTCGGCACACCGAGAGCTTCTGCAACTTGCCGCGCGGCAGTCAGGTCACCGACGCGATCAATCACGCGCGTGAACTCCACACCTGATTCCTTGAAGTTCCCCATCTCGACCACATCAAATCCACGCGCTCGCAAGTAATCCGTGAATCGCTGACCGAGTCTGGGAGTACCTGACCCGTTCAGTACATCCAGTTGGATGATGTGCGTTTTTCCGCCGCTGTTCGTCTCAACATTGACCGGCGGATCGATGAACATTCTATCAATAAACGAGTAGACCAGAACAATGACGATGAGTCCAAAGAGGACGAACAATCCGTTCGTGCTCATGCTCTTCCACTGGAACGGCTTTTTCCGGGCGCGTGGCCGCGAGACGATCGGCGGCGGCGTGGGCCCGGCGTTCTGCTCGGGAGTCTCTTTGGGTTGTTGTTCTTCTTCCATTCCTGCTCAATGATGGACACAAAAAAACCGAGCGTCGATCCGACAAGCGGACCCACCACGCTCGGTATCAGAAGAGAAGCAAAAGTTCAAGGATCGTGACTAATGAATGTCGTCCTGGTATCGGCCAACCCCGAAGAATGGGCTCATCCCCCCCATGCCGTATCCATATCCGGACCCAAGCCAGTACGCTGAAGGCATTTGCCGGTACGAAATCTGAAGCAGGGTGTTCTTCCAGGGCCGGTAATTCAATTCGGCGTTGTTGAGAAACAATCCGCTCAGACTGCTTTGCGCATCCTTACCCAGCGTATTGAAAGGGGAGGTCATCAAACTGATATCCGTCCGAACATCGAGTTGATCGGAAAATTTGTACTGCATGCTGTTCGTATAGACGCCGAGAGACAATCCCTGTCCGGCGAATGAAGCATACGAAAGCGAAAAACTGTGATGCATATTGAATTTGCTCGGATCCAGCAAGCCGGACAAGAAATCGCCGTCGCCGGTCCGCAGAATAGACTCTGTCACCGACGGACGCGGATCAATTGTCGACTTATACTGGGCCGATGCTGTCGAGACGCAGAGCGTCACAGCAAACAGACTTAACACAATCGTTATCTTCTTCACGATTTCCTCCTGGTGGTGCTTCCCATTTCACACAGAATGATACTCAAATGTGAATTGATTGTCAAGATTCCCCTCCCGACCGTCACGACCTCAGCTGACTGGCGAAGCGGGATTCCATGACAACGCGAGCTTGGTCGAGCTGATCGACGGTGTTAATGCCCTGGATCTCATATTCATCCTCGGCGACCATCGCCGAAACCGTCCATTGGTGTTGCCAAAAATAACCGAACACATCCGTTAGATAGTACTCGTTTTGAGAGTTGTTTGTCGTGAGGTGTTCCAAACCGTCGAACAGGTTCTCTTTCTCAAACACATAAATCCCGGAATTAATTTCCTTTACTCTCCGCTCCGCTTCTGTTGCGTCCCGATGTTCCACAATGCGTTTGACGGAACCGTCGGCGTTGCGGATGATGCGGCCGTATCCCGTGGGATCTGACATATTAGACGTGAGGATCGTCGCAACGGCACCAGTTTCAGAATGATGGTTGAGAAGCCTCAGCATCGTCGCTTCTGTCAGCAGAGGCACGTCGCCGGAGAGCACCAAAACATGTCCTGAAAACGATCTGAGGGCTTCTTTCGACTGCATGACAGCGTGCCCTGTTCCCAATTGCGGATCCTGGACGGCACAGATAATCGTAGGATGGCTTTTCCGGAGGTAGTCCATGACGATCTGTCGCTGATGACCGACAATGACGACAATGCGTGATGCTCCCAGCGCCATAGCAAGGTCAGCCACATAATGGATCATCGGGCGGCCGTTGAGTTCGTACATCACCTTCGCGCGGGAGGGATCGTTCATTCGCTTTCCCTGTCCCGCCGCCATGATGACCGCCGCGAGTGCATGCTGAGAGTTCTTCATCGGGTTTCGACTAATCGTGCAAGAGTTTCAAGATCTTTGAGATCGTCTCTTTGAGCTCTTTACGATGGAGCACCACGTCAACAAATCCTTTTTCCTGGAGGAATTCGGCCCGTTGAAATCCTTTCGGCAAGTCTCGTCCAATCGTTTGCTTGATGACGCGCGGGCCGGCAAATCCGATCAGTGCACCCTGCTCGGCAATATGCACGTCCCCCAACATCGCGTAGCTCGCCGTGACGCCGCCCGTGGTCGGATCCGTCATGACGGAGATATACGGAATGCCGGCATCAGAGAGTTGGGCGAGTTTGGCACTCGTCTTTGCCAGCTGCATGAGCGAGTACGCCGCCTCCATCATCCTTGCGCCCCCACTCGAAGAGATGATGATCAGGGGGTCTTTTTTCTTGAGCGCAAGATCGATGGCACGGGCGATTTTTTCTCCGACGACCGAGCCCATACTCCCACCGATAAAGGAAAAATCCATGCACGCGATGACGATGGGCATACCATTGATCTTCGCCGTACCGGTACGCACGGCTTCATTGAGTCCGCTCTTCCGCATCGACTCCTTGAGCCGGTCGGAGTACTTCTTCGTGTCGACAAAAGTCAGCGGATCGATGGACCTGATTTTTGTATCGATCTCCTTGAACGTTTTCTCGTCGAGGAGAATCTCGAAGTACTCCTTGCTGCCGATCCGGAAGTGGTACCCGCACTTCTGGCATGTGAAGAAATTCTGCTCGAGCTGCTTCTTGTGAACCATCTCGCCGCAGCCGTCACACTTCGTCCACTGGCCATCGGGGATGTCTTTCTTCGGCCCCTCCGATGTGATGTTCTCTTTGGAACGTCTGAACCATGGCATAGGAATCTCCTTGTGTTGTGCCCGAGCTGTTATAAAACAGAGGCTGCTGAACGAACGATAAAATCTTTCAGATACGCCGGCTCCAGTGCTGCGACATCCGAAAACTCTTTCTTCACAAGCTTTCGATATCCAAGAAGAGCGATGATGTTGCCGCGACAAAACGAGAGCGCGTCTTCCACCGTCACGGTTTCTTTCAGTTGCTTTCTCACGATTTCGATTCTGTCGGAAAGGACGAGCGACGGAGCGGCCTTCACGGTGGAGAGCGCATCGGCAAGAGGCTTGATTTCCACACCCCCCGAAGCTAGGACCATCCCCCCTTCCACATGAAACTCACCGACGTACCATTCATCCTTCTTCGCATCGATTACAACAACAACGGATGATACCTCGGGATGTTTCTGCCGCCCTGCTTCAGCCATCGCCTCAAACGTCGGCACTGCGATCACCGGCTTGTCGAGAGCGAAAGACAACCCTTTTGCCGTGCTTAACCCGATGCGCAGTCCTGTGAACGAACCCGGACCGATCGAGACGGCGATGGCATCCAGCTGGTCGAGCGACGTCTCTCCCGAACGAAGAACATCCTGTACAAGCGTCAGAAGCTTCTCAGAGTGAATGTGGGACTCACGGAGAGATATCTCTATATCGGGCCTCTTCTCGCGAAAGAGACCAACGGAGCAGACTGCAGTCGATGTCTCCAGGCCGAGAATCGTCATGGCGTCCCTCTGCTCTTCCCCGCGATCACCGGTTCCTTGGGAGAAATCATCGACTCAATGGTTATCCGGCGGCGAGAATCAGATTCGCCATAGGTCAGATGGACGTCGTACCGTTTCGCGGGCAGAAGTTCTCCGAGTTGCTCAGCCCACTCAATAAGGGTAATCCCATCGCCGTAGAAGAATTCCTCATAGCCGAGATCATAAATCTCGTCGAGCGACCGTACCCGGTACAGATCCAGATGATAGATCAACAATTCGCGATCGTTCCGGTCTTTCCCTTCGTACCGGTTCAGAATGACGAAACTTGGACTCGAGACGTGCGCCAGTGCCCCGAATGTCTCGCAAATTCCCTTCACGAACACCGTCTTTCCAGTGCCAAGTTCTCCCCGTAGAGCGACAACATCGCCACGATGCAGCTGCAAAGCGAACGACCGCGCAAGTGCCAGCGTGTCCTGTTCAGAAGATGTCCAATGTTCTTCGCCCACCTGAGTCAAGTCCTATTGCTTCGGTGTGAGTTTGACGACCGGCAGCATGATCTCCTCCATGGAGATGCCGCCATGCTGGAAGCTGTCGCGGTACTGCTGAAGGTACTTGTGATAGTCCGTCGGATACACAAAGTAGTAGTCTTCCTTCGCCAGGATGTAGTTTGTTGTGACGCTCGCCCTCGGCAGCTTGTAGTCGGCAGGATGCTTTACGAAAACGGCCTGCCGTTCGTCGACTTTCAGATTCCGACCGAACTTGTAGCGCAAATTCGTCGACGCTTCACGGTCACCGACAACTTTTGAGCCTCGCAAACACCGGACGCTGCCGTGATCGGATGTCAGAAGAATCGTCACATTTTTCTGCGTCGAGAGAGTCTTGAGCATCCCGAAGAGCGCCGAATGCTGAAACCAGGAGCGCGTCAGCGATCGATAGGCGGCCTCATCGGGTGCAATCTCCTTCAACAGCGGAGAATCCGACCTCCCGTGAGCGAGCATATCCACAAAGTTGACAACGACGGCAGTCAGTTTACTTTTTGTGTAGGAGAGGATATTTCCTTCCACTTGTCTTCCGAACTCCGCGTCGAGGATCTTGATATACTTCAATTCCGGTTTCAGAGAGATTTTCCTGCGTTCCAGCAGCTTGTCCAGAAGCAGATGTTCATCACGGTTGCGGCTGTTTTCGTCGTCATCACCGGGTCCCCAAATCTCCGGAAACCGCTGTTCCAATTCTATCGGAAAGAGACCACTGAAGATCGCGTTTCGGGAGTACGGCGTAGCTGTGGGCAAGATACTGAACTGGAACGACCTCTCGACGGAAAAATAGCTCGAGAGAAGTTTCTCCATCATCATCCACTGGTCCAACCGAAGGCAGTCGATAATGAAAAGAAACACCGAACCGCTTTTGTCGAGTTCGGGAATGACAAACTGATCGACGATCTGCGTCGAAAGCACCGGCCGGTCCGTCGTCTGCGAGATCCATTTCGGATAGTTTCGTTCGATGTACTTGCCAAACTCGGCGTTGCATTCCCGCTTCTGATCCAGCAGTGTCTGACGCAGGCCGAGCTCCGGATGTTCATCCAGCTCAAGATCCCAATTCGTGAGCTTCTGATAAAGCTCGAACCAATCGTTGTAGTCCAGAGGAGTCGTCAGGGCCATCGAGATCTGGGAAAACTCCGCTGAGTAGTCTCGAGAAACGTACTCGCCGGCGATCTTTTGGGATTCAAGAATTTTCTTGCACGCAAGCAACACCTGACTTGGATTGACCGGCTTCGTGAGGTAGTCGCTGATCTTCCCTCCGATGGCCTCTTCCATCAGGCTTTCCGCCTCGTTTTTCGTCACCATCACGATCGGCAGGTTCGGCTGCATGTCTTTCATCTTGGAAAGAGTTTGCAGTCCCCCCATCCCCGGCATCATTTCATCGAGGAAGACCAGGTCATATCCTTTTACGCGAGCCATCTCAACGGCGTCTTCGCCATTGGCTGCTATGTCGACACTATACCCTTTTTCTTCCAGAAGGCGCACATGAGCCCTCAGAAGATCAATTTCATCATCAACCCACAATATCTTCTTCGTCATTGTCATCCTTTTCGAAAATACCTATTAAAGCCTAGAGAATCAACGAAACGACAGACGCGGTTTCGGCTTTCGACGCCGCGTCGGCGCCTCAACGCCTGAAGTGCCTTTGATAGAGCTCATCTGCAATTTCATCCAGCCGCTCAAAGAGATGCGACTTCGCCACGATGACCAGTTTGTGATCGAGCGGTTGCATGTACTGATAGAGAAAATCTTCGCTGAGGGACTCCCTCACCCATTTCCCCTCTTTTGGAAGCGCTGCCTTCTGCTTGGCAGACGTGCTGGAATACAGGACCTCCGCCTTTTTCCCCAGCTCGATCACCCTCGCCGGCAATGTCTGACCAACTCCAACGCTGAGAACAACGTTATTGGAGTCCGGTCCATCAAACGTGTAGACATCGCACCAGAATATCCGGTTGGCTTTGTCCGCGACCTGTATGCCTCTCGTCCGCAGCCACTGAGCGAGATGTGCTGTGCTTTCGTGTTGAAGAGGGGTCGGCAGCGTCCAGGGAGATTGCAGCCATCGGATCTCGACCTTCGCTATGGAATCGGCGGGGACACCGCCACTGCTTGTACAGAGAATGGAGAAACACAGGCAGACAATCAGCCCAAGCCTGGGAACGACGGTACGCATGAAGACCTCCAGAACGATGTGTTCACTGATCTGTGAATGAGAAACGCAGGAACAAGTTCTGTGGGGTCCTCCGGGAAGAATACTGAGAAATGATAGTGTTATGGCTGAATGGCAACACGGATATCCAATCCCCCTTCATTCGTCGTCGAACCGGGAATGCGGGAGCCTCCTTGATCCGGGGCCAGTTTCGTGTACTTATAGTAGACGGTGGCCGTCACCCGTGAGCTCAGGATGTACCTGATGCGCGGTTCGATGCGAGTCTGGTTCTGCCCCTCAAGGGGAGTACCGGAGGGATTAAATGGATCAGCCTTCAAGTCGTAGACACGCCGGGCGTCCTTCGTGTATCCGTAGGTAACAGAGACATCGATATCGTTCGAAAGTGCCAGCCCAAAGAAGGGGATCTCAAATCCCTGGCGCGTGTATTGAGCAGAAAGCGAGATTTCCGTTCGGTCTGCCTGCACGATGTTCTGGTTCGACGGAGTCAGGTCGTAGCTCGTCGTAAGACCATAGCGGAACGATGCCGTGAAATTCCCTTTCGCCATCTGTTTAAACGTAATATTGAGGCCGATCAGCGGAGCGAATCCGTACGTCGCCTGCTGGCTTTCCGTCACCTGCGTGCCTGATGGATCGGTATGCCATCGCATTTTGTATCCGGAGGAATAGCTGTGATCGAACGAAATGCGGCTGGCGAATGAGCTGAAGAGCCACAGCTTTTCAATTCCATCCCATCGAAGCGTCCAGTTGGGTCGGGGAAAGATATCGCCGAAGATCTTCTTCCCAAACGGCAGAGCCTCCAGACCGCTCTCAAAAGCGTCGGCGATTTTCGCGTCATCGGTGCGTACATCATCCGGGTTGTCGCGCGCCATCGCATATCGCCGCTGCACCTCAACAATACTTGTGTTGAGGAACTTGAAGATTGGAAACGCCGGGAACGAAAGGAACGAACGGTCGATGTCTCCACTCACCACTTTGTTGCTTTCCGTAGTAAATCCGAGACTATCGGATTGAATCGTCCGGTTGACATTGTACGACCATCCGAGATTCCAGTTGATCTCCAGGTTGGCACCTTCCCACAACGGACGCGACGTCCTCATCGTAAGCCTATTGCTTTGCGAGTACATGTCCGTCAGATTGCCGTTTGGTGCACGAATTCCCGGGGTCGAAAATCCTTCAAAGAACGGGAACCCGGGTTTCGCTTTCATGATCACATCGCCACTGGGGTCCGATGAGAGACCAAGCTGATACATCAATGAGGGACCGTTTTCCGGCAAGGAACTCTGAAAGAACGGAACACGCCCAAAGATGTTGGCGAAACCGGGACGGCCGATGACACCGCTGTTCTGACTTCTGTTCGATTGTGTGAAGGAAATCCCCAGCTTCTCGAAATCGAAGAATGGGATCTTGAACACGTACCGCGTGACGAGGTCTATATTCTCCCAGACGTTGAATGGTCGTCCGGTGTGAGTCGTATCGGGCGGCGCCGCGGACTGAGACATTGGGTTCGACGACCAGATCTCGTTTCCGATATTCCGGAGATTGATGTCGAACGTCCCGGTAAGGTTTCCGGAATTGCCTGCATTTTTGCCGAGCTCACCGGCCTGGAGATTGTTCTGCCAGTCGTACCTCGCCGAGTAGCGCAGGCTTATCCCCACCATCCTGTCCAGCTTGTATGTCGCGGGTACTAAGATGCGCGGATTGAAGTTGATCGTCTGTCCGTACGCAAGATCTGTTCCGAAATCGATGAGCTTGGCTTTCCCCAGCATTTCTGAAATGATCTCTGTGAACGTGCGCTGTCGTCCGAACTGATCCAGCTCAAAGTCCAGTAACGTACTTTGGACATCCAGCGCGTACTCAGTCCCCAGATTCAGAAGTCCACCGTCGACAAATTGCCAGTTGAAGTTCATCGATCGCGTGGCAACGAAGTTCCGAACGGTCGGCTTCGGGTCGATTTGGTCCCGGGACTGCTCCATGGTTTGCCCCCTGGAGATAGTCGACGATACGCTGAACGCCCGGGGAGTGAAATAGATTTTCAGATCCTTCCACGGCCGGAAGAGGAAGAAATCTCCGATCCATGCCATCGGAGAGATATAGTTTTTATCACTGAAGTTAAGCGCATATCCCAGCCTTGCGTTCCATTGCCACTGGTCAAACATCTCGGTGACCGGACTTCGCCTCGTTGTCTGCGTGAACGAATAGGCAAACTGCAACTTGTTGATCGTTTCCGTTATCAACCACGAATTGACCGGAATCAGCAGCCTCACATTCGGCAACGAATAGGTCTCCGTGACGTTGAGCGTTTGACTGCTCAGGGTGACATCCTGTCCGGCCTTCTGAGCTTCTGCTGCCGACACACCAGCCTGCTGCTGCAGGTCAACGGTTCGCTGCGCTGCCTGAGTCACCAGGATGTCCGTGCCCGGGAGATACTTTGGACTTTGTATCTGCTCCGACCGGGAGTACGAGAACGCAAGGCTGGATCCGTTCCAGCTTTGAGGCAAGAATCGTTCGAAATTGACGTTGGCGGCCAGGGACCAATTGCGGTCCTGCATTCTCGTACCAAACCGGTCCTCCAACGAATGGAAATTCGGATCGCGCTGTGTCAAATTGAACGAGACATTGGCCACGTCTGCAAGCTTGATCTGTGCATCCACACGATAGGCCCAGCCGGGCGTGTTGTCCACGTCTGTCAAACGAAGCTCATCAACCCAGACATCGCTCGTAACGACCGTTGCTCCTTTTCTTTCCGGGTTCACAACACCAACGACAATCATCCCGATATTGGTGAGTGTCGGCTGTCCAACGACCTGATAGGTCGAACCGGGCGGACCGTTTGAGGTCGGCACACGGGCACTCACCCCTGTGCTGTCCCGGCCCAGCTTGATCGCCGTGATCTCACCGAAAATGATGTTGATGTTGTTTGGATCCCATCCCGGGTGGATCGGTGCCCGGTATTCGTAGTAGTTGAGAGAATCGATTCCAAACCGGAGGAAGAGTTCCAGGTCGTAGTTTGTCGTATCGACGTAGTGAATCTGTGTTCCGAGACGCTCATCGCCATGAACAAACATTCTCAATTCACGATAGCTGAACAAATCCAACGGCCGGGTGGGGAACCGCTTGATGGCCTGACGCGATTGCCCGTCTTTGAGGCCATTGATGTTCAGATTCAGCGATTGTTCGTTGAGAAGAATCACCTGATCCGGTTGATTGGGGTCGCGCAACCGGGGAAGCGGCGAGATGTAGTCGGGGTTGTCTTCAATATTTACGACGCTGATGCGGAATGTGCTGTCGTTTTTGACTAATTCTTCCCACTGATTGCCGACAAGATTGAACTCCGCAATCCGCAACATCGTTTCGTCCTGCGCTCCCGACACCCACACGCGCATTGCTTCCACGGTGCCGAATGTTGGATCTCCGACCGTCCGTTTGTATTCATTGAGAGGAATGCGAATTTGAAACCATCCCTTGTTTCCGCCCACCAGGTAGTGCCGGAAGTCCAAGCTCATCGTATCAAGCGAAAACTCATACTCGAAGTAACTGTTCGCCCGGTCAAGCACGTTGTTGCGATTCAGATCCTCGGTGTCAGGGAACCGGCCGACATCGCTCGCCGCGTTTCCTTCAGTGCCGTTGATCGAGTTATAATCAGACCATGTCAACGAAGTGGTCGATGGGCGTGACCAGTCGTCCCCTGCCGGGTCAGCTGAATACTGAGGATACTTCAGAACAAAATCCGCATGCGCCTGTCGCTCCTGGTCATCCGAGAGACCATCGAGGCCGACATCTTCCCCCTGACGCAGAATTCCATTGACAATGCCGCCATCGAGGCCGTCTTCCGTGTTAAGCTTGTTATCAGGGACCACGTCTTCACTAATGAGCCCGAGGTCAATAGTGAATTTGGCCGTTGGTTGCACTTTTGGTAGATTGATCCACAATTCAATGAAATTGATATTCTCGTCGAGCAGATTAGAGGCAGTGGAACCAATCAGTCGCTGGATTCCGGACCAGGCGTTTTGCGGATGCGACCAGAGTTTGCCTTCGAGATCCAGAGAATAGTTATACGGCGCCCGCTCCTTCGGCCTGAACCACAAATTCATGACTGTCACCGCCTCATTTCCCGCCGCCACTTGCTTCTTTGGCCAGATGTCGGTCACAACAACATCTCCCGGAGGGAAGTTGAACCAGACAAGTTTTGCCTTGTACTCCATCTTGTCGAGAGCCGTCAGCTTGAAAGGATCATCCAATCCGGCGATGTAATCGGGTACGCTGGCGTTACTCCATCCGCCGTAATTCACACCAAGAGGTATGGTGCGACGCGCTCCTTCGAAATCATCGATATACGCGACCGACGCTCCCGCGTCGATAGGGATGGGACTCGTTCTCGTGTTGGGATTCGGAGACATGTACGCAGCTTCGCCTTTGACCATGATGCTCGAGGGAACGTTCGTCTGTATGCCCGGCAGCCAGTTGAGAGCCCGAGTCACAAAATCAAGATTCTGCGTCGTACCGCCGTCGATGCCATAGATGGTATTACTGATCGGCTCTTCCCCAAGCCGGATCTTGTCGCTCAACGATTGCTGACTCAGGTTCATAAGAGTCAGGCCGAGGGACGAGTTCTTCCCCAGATCGATCTCCGCCCGGGCGCCGAGCAGTGACTTGGATGCTAATTGCAGCAGGTCATTCGCCTCGTATTCAATAGAGAGGTTCCTCCCCGGAGCGAGCAGAGCCTGGTTCTTGACCGTCACCTGGCCGGAGATGTAGTCCACGGAATAGTCTGTGTTGAGCTGCGCAGGATTGCCGTCAACCACTACCTTGACGCTTCCCTCAACAACGTTGAATCCGATAGAGTACGTCGAGGCGATCGAGGATGTGATCGATCCGCGGATAATGAATTTGTTCCGCTGGCTGTTGGAGGCGCCATTGAACGTCGTGTCGTACACCTCCGCGAAGATGAACGAATCGGCGTCTGCTATCGTCCGGCCCTTGGAAAGGAAATACCGACGGATACCCTCACGGAACGGCTCCGTCCGAGGGAAGATGAGTTCACCGCGGGACTCGTCGATCGTCAGCCCTGGGGAGTAATCGAACTTGCCGTCAGGAGGAGATCCGGATGTTTCCCCAAACCGATCGAGGCTGAGCATCTCCAAAAGATTGAATGCGCCGAGGATGTTGTCCTGAGGATCTTTTCCCGGCACTTCGTACAGGATTTTCAGATCGAAGCCGTCCTTCTTGATCCCTCGCCCTCCTAGGGGATAGATATTTTTGAGCATCATCCGCCATGCTGCGGAAAACTGTGGCCCCAGTTTCTGAGGACGGACGAGTTTCATCACGAGTTTGAGTGACCGCGAAGTGTCGCGCGAACCGAAATTCCCGATATCCATCGGTTTCCGGGGATCGATCGTGTCAGGCACGGTGTAGGCAACAGCGATGGCCTGTTCCGGTTGAAGCGACCGGTTCAAGGTGATGTAGCCGGCGTAGGCGTGATAGGTGTAGTCCATTGCTGGATCCAACCGGATGAAACGCCCCACCTCCACTTCTCCGGGAACCATATCATAGTCCCGCGCGCGGGCAGACTGATCTATCTGTGTGTGGAGCACCCGGTTCTGATCGAGAAAGGCCACAACGTCGCGCTCGTTCGGATCCTCGTTGCCGATACGAGTAACCCAAACCTCCATGTCCCTTATTTGTTTGCTGCTGTTTACTTTGGGAGGGTTGTAGAGAAACGACGAATCGAACCACGCAATGTACGTGGTATCGATGAAATAGTGATCGTGTGAATAGTCCGTCGCCCGTTTCTCGAATGGCGATGGACGTCCGCCGCCGGAGACCGCGAGCGCTTTGATCTGGCCTTTCTTCTGGGAAGCAACCGTTGTCAGTTTCAAAGGACCGAACTGAAATCCCGCCTTGACGCCAAAGAGCGCCGAACTGCTGGAGATGAATGATGAATTCGTCACAAGAGAGACGTTTCCAGCTTCCACACTCTGAATAATATCGTCGTCATAGCCCTTGTAGTTCACCTTGAGCTGGTTTTCGTACTCAAATGTCCGCTGTGTATTCCAGTCAGCGTTGATGTTGAGTTTGTCTCCGATCGTCCCTTTGACGTTGACCTGCACTTCCTGGCTGAAATCAGGCTCACTGCGGCTCTGACCCAGAGGATTGTTCACAAACAGATCGGACGTTGTATTTCGAAATGCTCCATGAATGTTGACGGCACCGTTGATACTGAGAAGGATCTTGTTCGGTCCAAAGATGCTGAAGAGTGGGTTCTTGGGAACAGGTATTTCGATATTCGTGACCGACCCAAAGAGGTCCCCAAGGCCTTTCTTCTTATCCGATCCCAGTTGATAGGCATGCGCTGCGTCCTCCCAATTCTTCTGAAGATACTGCTTCAGCCGAACTTTGCGGTACTCGTCGAGTGACAGATCGAGCGGAACCCGCGTGTCGGATGTGCCGAGAAGCCTTCGGACATGATAGACAAACCTTGTAGAGTCGAGGGTCTGCTGGGTGCGAACGGTGTAGGGATCCGGCAGGTACATCGGATGTGTCGGCTCCTGCGAAAGATCCACCGTAGGAGCATCGCGACGCACATGGCCGAAGTGGAGCAAACGGGCAGATGAGTCGCGCGGCAATGCTTTGATGGCCTCAAGGATTTTTGCCGCGGACTTTACGGTCGAAGTGTCGACAGTGGCCCGCTTCTGCAAAAGGGCCCGCGCCCGTCGGGAAAGAACTCCTGTTGAAAGTCGCTTGGTCGTATCCTGAAATGCAATGAGGTCTGAGAATGGCGAGTTGGGTTTCCCCTCATCGACGACGCGGCCTTCCGAAGGCTCGGAGAGCGAGAAATCCCCTGCGCCGGGGCTTGGCTCGGCGAATGAACGATCTTTGGGGAATAGGAACGAGACGAGAAAGGCAAAGCAGAAGAAGATGGCCGCTGTTGCGCCCACCACTCTCCCTATGGCCGAACTACGCCCTTTCGACGTCATCGAACTCCGTAACTCGCTACCGTGTTTCACGCCGCTCTACGAGATGTCACTGTTTAAGAAACCGAGAACCCATTCTCGAGGAATCAATGCATTGGTATGGTAGCGAATTGCTCGATAACGCTCCGGCAGTTGAGAGATATGTTGAAACGAACAGCTTCAAAAAACATAGGGAAAATGAAGAACAATAGCAAGAATCTTCTGACGAGGGATGCACGCTCACGTTTTGCCGCTCTGTTCGCCTGCGACGAAGTTGTTGATCGCGTCACCGATGCGACCAAGAATGACATTGGGAACATACGGCTTTTGGACAAAGTCTACCGCCCCTTCATTCACCATCTGAAGACGCAGGTCCGGGTCGAAATACCCACTTGCCAGGATGCAGCGTACTTTCGGATTCATCTCCTTCATTTGCCGGAATACCTCCCAGCCGCCGAGTTTTGGCAATCCCATGTCCGACAACACGATACTGATTCCGTCTCCGAATTGTCTGTAAATGTCCACCGCTTCCTGGCCGTCATGTGCGGTTAATACTCTATAGCCATGTTCCTGCAACAGTGTCTCAAGAAGATCGAGGAGCATCTCTTCGTCCTCAACCAAGAGGACGGTCTGTCCTGCGCCACGAGCCGGTTCCTTCTGTGATCTGTCCAGCTCAACCGGTTCGTCGACCGGTTGCACGGGGAAATAGAGTGAGATGGATGTCCCTTTGCCGCGGGCGCTCTCAACATCGACAAAACCCTGATGTCCATTGACCACGCCGTAGACAACAGCGAGCCCGAGCCCGGTCCCTTTGCCTTGAGGCTTTGTGGTGAAGAATGGTTCAAAGATTCGCCCCTTCGTCGACTCATCCATTCCTGTTCCCGTGTCACGCACACAAATCAGGACATAGTGATTCTCTTTCGCATTGGGGAAGCGCTCAAGCAAATCATCTCCGGCAACGACATGCGACTCGATAGTGACCGTGCCCCCGACTCTTTCAAAGGTCTCCTGTTCTGCAATCGCGTCGCGTGCATTGATGCAGAGGTTCAGCACAGCCTGCTGCAGCTGTCCAACGTCAGCGAGGAGAAGCGGAAGATTGTCGCTCAGGATGAGTTCAAAACGAATATTCGGCGGAAATGTCTCAGAGAGAAGCTTCGTGAATTCCCGAAGCACATCATTCACCCTGACCGCTTCGAACACGCCGCTCGTCTTCCTGGCAAATGTCAGCAATTGCTGAACCAGCCCCGTCCCACGCGCAAGAGCCTTTCGGATCGAATCCACCGTATGGGCCTTAACCTCATGCGAAACCTCAGGACCTTCCAATCGAGCGAGATAGCCTACGGCGATGGAGAGAATATTATTGAAGTCATGAGCGATTCCACCGGCAAGCGTCCCGACACTCTCCATCCTTTGAACCTGTCGCAACTGATCTTCGAGTCGGCGCTGCTCGGTGACATCCCGCAGTATACCTCGATAGGCAATGACTTCCCCTACCATACCCCGAACAGCCGTTGTGGTCTCGAGGACGACCAACGCACGACCGTCCTTGGTCCTGGCAATGGTCTGGTAGTCTTTAATATAGCCTTCCTGATCAAGTAATCGGTGGGCCTTTTCCCGATCCGAAGGATCGGCGTAGAGTTCGCTGGAAATTTCAGCGCTCAGAAGCTCTTCTTTGCTCGAATAGCCGAAGAGATCGACGCCCGCCTGATTGATATCAAGGAACCTTCCGCTGGGCGTACTGATGAAGACCACATCCTTGGATTCTTCAAAGAGGGTCCTGTACTTCTCCTCGGACGCGCGAATGCGCTCCTCGGATCTGACACGCTGTGTGGCATCGAGAAACGCCCATACTTTTCCAACGGTCTTTCCGCCGACACGCTGCGGTTTCGAATACCGCTCGATCACCCTCCCGTCGGTCAGTCTGACGACGTCAAAACTCTCGACCTCGGGCTGGGCATAGGCTCTTTTGATGGTGGCCAGAAATGACTCTCTGTCTTCAACCTCCTCTACCATGAAGTTGACAACCTCCTTCTCACCGCGAGCCATGAGGAGTTCCTGCGGTATGCCCCACATGTTCACGACCCGCTGATTGTAGTTCAGCAATCTTCCGTTCAGATCGACAACCATGATCGATGACGGTGTCGCCTCGAAGGTCGCACGCAAGACTGAAAGAGATTGTTCCAGTTCTTCTTCTCCCCGCTTGCGGGCGGTGATATCCTCCACAATGCGCAAACCGTACAACGGAGCGCCGTCAGCCTCTCTCACCACAGACGCCGTCAGGAGGCCCCAGATGACATCTCCTCTCTTCGTCATGAACCGTTTCTCCGTACGGTAGGTGGCGATCTCGCCGCTGAGCAGCAACTGCAAGCGTTCAATGTCCTTCCGAACGTCTTCAGGATGCGTCACTCCGTCGATGGTGAGGCGACGCAATTCTGTCTCGGGATATCCCACCATTGCACAAAACGCGTTGTTCACCTTGATGATCTCGCCATGCAAGGTCACCATCATCATTCCGACAGGTCCCTCTTCAAAAACCTTTCGGAATTGCTCAACACTGGTGCGAAGCGTTTGCTCAACCCGCACGCGCTCAGACTCGTCAATGACGAATCCCTGGATCTGGATCAGTTCGTCCTGCTCGTTGAATTCGGCGCTGATATTGCCCACAACGTACACCGGCGCGTCGTCTTTTCGCCTCATCACCATCTGATAATTGCTGAGGCTCCGATGCATTCGAAGGATCTCCAGGAAATTCTCGTACGCCCGCTCACTTTCGTAGAGACGAAGGCCGTCAGAATTCATGATCTCGAACACTGAGGTGTACCCGAACATTTTTGCGAAGGAAGGATTGCAGGCAAGGACGCGTCCATCGGGAGTGGCAATGAAATCACCGGCAAGATCTTCTTCAAAGAACTTCCGGTACCTTTTTTCGCTGTCCTCCAACGCCTGGGTGATGATGCGTTGCTCATCCTCAATGCGTTGCCGTTCCGTGATATCGATAACCACGCGGTTGACGCGGTAGAACCCGAAGAGGAGCAGGACGAGTCCTACGATCTGGCCGACATAGCTGGCGACAAGACTGATAAACGCGGTGGTGCTGTCTGAGGATGTCTCGAAGAGAAATCCGCTTCCGAAAAACGATCGAAGGATCAAGTCGATCATGAAGAGCGAAAATCCGGTACCGATGAGTACCAGCGCGGGGAGCAAAATGCCCTTCAGGCGTCTTGCAGTGTAGAAGAATGCAATGATCGCGAGCGCAAGAAGCAGTAGTCTCGCAGTGCCAAAGAGGTCCACGTTCAGATCCTGATGATCACGTCAATATGACTTTGGGTATTTTCTCATCGTCACGGGGAAAGGCGTTCAATGTGCCAAACCCCACCCTGGAGCATGTACCGGACACGATCGTGGAGACGGTTCTCACGACCCTGCCAGAATTCGAAGACCTGCGGCTGAATCCGAAAACCTCCCCAAAATGGAGGGGGAGGAATCTCCTGATTTCCATAACGGCTTTTCAAATCCGACATCTTCTGTTCGAGAAAACTCCGGCTGGGAATGACCGAACTCTGCTTTGATGCCCAGGCACTGAGCCGGCTTTCGAGCGGACGCGTCTTGAAATACTCTTCAGATTCCAGCTTCGACGTTTTTTCAACCGTTCCCTCGATCCGGACCTGGCGTTCGAGCTCGACCCAGAAGAACAGTGCTGCAGCCTGAGGGTTCGACGCCAACTCGGCTGATTTTCTTCCGTCGTAGTTCGTGAAGAACACCAGCCCACGTTCGTCGAATCCCTTCAAGAGCACAACGCGGGCCGAAGGCTTGCCATCAGAATTCGCTGTCGCCAAAACCATGGCATTCGGTTCGGGCAGTACGGCTTTCAATGCCTCTTGAAACCAACGATGAAACTGCACGAACGGATTGAGGTCGACTTCCAGCTCATCCAGAGAATGGCGGGAGTAGTCTTTGCGAACGCGCGCCAGGTCGTCAGAACTCATCATCAAACGGACATCCGTTTTCTTCGTTGAGGTTTCTCAGGTCACCATTGCTCGGGGTAAGATACACAATGACCAGACTCAAATCAACAAATGCACGGGCGCCGTTCAGGCGCTCCCTTCATCGGATATTCTTGTGAGGAGAAGAATTCGACGTCACTTGTAATCAGCACGCATTCTCAGTATATTCTCACCGGCATGATCATTCTCTCGCGCCATATCCTGCAGCGGCATTTAACACCATTCCTGTTTTCCGTGCTGGTCCTTGTCTTTGTGTTCCTCCTTCAGTTCGTCATGCAGAAGATGGACCAGTTGGTGGGCAAGGGACTCAGCGCCGGTGTCATCGCCGAACTCATCGCTCTGAACATCGCCTGGATGCTCATCCTCGCCGTTCCGATGGCCGTGCTTGTCGCTACACTCATGGCATTCGGAAATCTCTCATCGACCAACGAAATCACTGCGATGCGAGCGAGCGGCGTGAGCCTCTATCGAATGGTCGCACCGGTCCTTCTCGCTTCGTTCGTTCTCTGCTACGGAATGATCCTCTTTAATAACCGGGTCTTGCCAGACGCGAATCACCAGGCGAAGATCCTGATGACGGACATATTCCGGAAGAAGCCCACGTTTGCGCTCCAACCCGGCATGTTCTCCGATCCGAAAGATATTCAGGGCTACAGCATCCTCGTCCGAAAGACATTCCAAACCGAGAACCGGCTCAACGACCTCGAAGGGGTCACCATTTTCGACTACACAAACCCTGCTGTCATCACTACCGTGACCGCAGAACATGGGACAGTATCGTTTTCTGAGGACCTGACAAAACTCATCATGGATCTCTACGACGGCGAGATTCATGAATTGAGCACTACCGATTTCAACCGGTACCGAAAAATCCGGTTCACCAAACATCGGATCGCGATGAACGCGGAAGGGTTCGACTTTCAACGCTCACAGGAAAGCGCGTTCTCCCGAGGCGACAGGGAATTGAGCGCCCAGGCAATGAGTACCATGGTCGACAGCCTTCGGGTACTCATGGATTCCTCGAACGCGCAAATCGCGCTCCTCGTACAGAAGGATGTGTTCTCTCTCTTCCATCCGATAAAACAGCCGGCCATGGTTCCACCGAATTCGATTGATCCGCGCACCGCGGCCGACGCTCACGTCTCAACGGCGAGCATGATCCTGGACGGAGAGTTCTCACGGGCGACCTATTATGCCCGCAGGATCCATGAGTATTCTGTGGAGATTGACAAGAAGTATGCGATACCGTTTGCCTGCATTGTGTTTGTTCTCATCGGAGCACCGCTTGGCATCATGGCGCGGCGGGGCACATTCGGTGTCGCGGCGAGCCTCAGCCTCGGCTTCTTTCTGATGTACTGGGCCTGCCTCATCGGCGGAGAGAAGCTTGCCGACCGGGGATTTATCGATCCGTGGTTTGGCATGTGGTCGGCAAATATCATTCTCGGTCTGATGGGAATGTATCTGACATTCCGGACAGCACGCGAAAACCTCGCCATTGACTGGTCGTTCCTGCGAAAACTGACACCGAAGGGCTGGCGGGTCGAGGAAGAGGCCGAATGACAATTCTCGATCGATACATTGTTCGACAGTTGCTTTCGGTATTCCTTTTCGGACTTCTGACGTTTCTGTTGATCTTCGTTGTCATCAACTTGATGGAACGGCTCGACGATTTCATCGATGCCAACACGCCGATCATGGTTGTCTTCCAGTACTACCTCGCTTTCACACCCGAGATTATCAAGCTGATGACTCCGGTCGCGATGCTTCTGGGCGCTTTGTTCGTTGTCGGACGAATGGCAAACCAGAACGAACTCTCTGCGATGAAGTCGAGCGGGCTCAGCCTTTATCGATTCCTCCTTCCTTTTGTCATCGTCGCCCTGGTGGTCAGCGTCGCATCGATCTACTTTAATGGCTGGGTCGTGCCGTACGCAAACGCTCAAAAAGCCTTCATCGAGCGAACGCACCTGCACCCCGTGCAGGGCAACCGCAGTTCGCTTCCCCTCTTCTTTCAGGACGGCCGAACCCGGCTCGTTTCCGTCAATTATTATGAGAGTGTGAGCCGAATCGGCTATCGCGTCAGCATCGAAGAATTGGCAGACACCAATTTGACAGTCTTGCATCGCCGCTATGACGCCCGGCAAATGGACTGGGGACGGCTTCGGAACACTCCGGGGGATACTGTGAGCGAGGGATGGATTCTCATGAACGGAACATTGAGGGAATTCAGCGGCGAGGCACAGCGACTCACAACGTTTGAGCGTCTGCCGCTCGGAAAGCTCAGCATTACACCGACAGATATCGAGGAGAAACAGCGCAAACCGGACGAGATGAACTATGTCGAATTGCGGGAGTTCATCAGGAATCAGGAGCGGGCAGGGCAGGATATTTCACGATGGATGGTCGACTTTCACAACAAGATCGCATTTCCTTTTGCCAGCGTTATCGTCGTGCTCTTCGGAGCGCCGTTCGCTTCCATCAAACGGCGGGGGGGACTTGCCATCGACTTCGGAGTATGCGTTGCTGTGACGTTTCTGTACCTTGGATTCATGAAAACGAGCCAGGTGTTTGGCTACAACGGGGATCTGAACCCGTTGCTCACCGCCTGGCTCGCTAATATCATCTTCTTTCTTCTTGCCGTCATCAATATTATGCGGGTGCAAAAGTAGCCGACATCAGGCCAGTATTGCGATGACCTTGTCCTGGAGAGGCTGCCCCGGCACAATGACCTCCTTGTTCTTCGAAATGTAGACATCGATCTCGCTTCTCACGCCGAACTTGCCGGGCAGATAGATTCCCGGTTCGATCGAGAACGAAGTCCGCGGGATAATCCTGCGTTCATCGCGTGTTTCGAGATTGTCGATGTTGGCTCCGTTGCCATGGATCTCTTCGCCGATGGAATGTCCGGTACGATGCACAAAGTACTGGTCGTATCCTTTGTCCTTGAAGAAATTTCGCGCAGCGTCGTCAATCTGGTATCCGCAGATCTCTTTGCCCGCCTTAAACGCCTCCTGCACATAACGAAGCGCCGCATCGCGTCCGCCTTTTACGATTTCGAAGATTTTCGTGTACTCCTCTGGTACCGTCTCGCCAATGAATCCGGTCCAGGTAATATCCCCGTACACCGAATGCGGTTTGTCCGTCTTTGCCCAAAGGTCCAGCAGGACAAAATCCCCCTTCTTCAGCGGGCTATGGATTTCTTTTGTCGGCTCGTAATGTGGATTGGCGCTATTGGCGTTCACCGAACAGTTGGGGTCGCTCTCTGTTGTGATGCTGCGCTTCTTGAACTCAGAAAGCATGAACTGCTGGACATCGTATTCATGGAGCGGCGTATTCGAGAGAATGTGCTGTTTGATGAATCCAAAGGTGAGGTCGACAATCTGGCGAAGATGTTTCGCCGTCACCATGTTGTCTTCCGCCTGCTCATCGTTCCATGTCGCTTCGAAACGCGAGACGAGGTTTGCAGAGGAAACTACTTCCAGCCCCTGGCTCCGGACGAGCTCAATCGTTCCACCATCGACGTTGGACACATACGGGATGTTGCTCATCGGGGAATATTCCATCGCCACTTTTTTTGCGCCGCCGACAATCTTCTTCACTCCTTCGCGCAAAGATTGCCAACTGACATACAGCGTCTTCTCACCCGGCAGGCTGTCGAGATTCCATTGCTCGATATTATGGACGAGCTTCTGGGCAGTCCCCTGTGCCGGAATGTAGTAGAAATACCGGCGAGTCTGCATGATGTGCGTAGGAAGGTTCAGGATGCGCGTTGCAAAAACGTTGGAGCCTCGAAAATTGTAGAAGAGCCATCCGTCGATGTGTTCTTCCCGCAGTGCTTCCTGAATCATCTGGATTGTTTCTGGTCCGAGCGTTGCCATGAAGTCATCTCCGTACGATAGGTTGATCCGTGTCCTGTCTGAAAGTTGGCGTGTCTTCTAATAAACGAAAAAAGCCCGCAGCTCTCAAGCGCGGGCTTTTTTTACGTGAGTACAGCGCTGCTATTTGCCGACCGGCTCGAGTTCCCGTTTGGCGGGCTCGTTTGGAACCACCTTCTTTTCGGTCATCTTGCGGCGGCGCCGGTATTTCGTCTCGACGACCAGCTGTGGTTCGGGCTGTTCTTCTTCGACGTCCGGATAGGTGAAGATCTCATATTTGTAGTTGCGAAGGATAATATCTTTCCCGTTTCGTCCAAGGACGTACTGGGGCAGCAAAGGAATCTTTCCCCCTCCTCCCGGCGCGTCGATAACGTAGTAGGGAATGGCAAGACCGGAGGTATGGCCGCGCAACTTATCCATGATCTCCAGCCCCTTGCTGACCGGTGTGCGGAAGTGGTTTGTTCCTTTCGTCAAATCCGCCTGGTAAATATAGTACGGCCGAACACGCATCTTAAGAAGTTTGCGATGCAGGTCGAGCATAATGTCGGCATCGTCGTTCACACCTTTCATCAACACAGCCTGATTGCCCACCGGGCAGCCGGCGTCTGCAAGCATCGCACACGCCTTTTCGGCCTCAGGAGTGCATTCCCATGGATGATTGAAGTGCGTGTTGACATAGATTGGATGGTACTTCTTCAGCATCTTGCAGAGCTTTGGCGTGATGCGTTGCGGAAGCACGCAGGGCATCTTGGTACCGAGCCGGATAATCTCAACGTGCGGAATCGCCCGCAGGCTTGCCAGAACGCGCTCCAAGACATAGTCGGTCACCATCAAGGGATCGCCGCCGGAGAGGACGACATCGCGTACCTCCGGATGTGCAGCGATATAGTCAACGCCGTCCTGAATCCACTTTGAGTTGATTTTCGTGGAGTCACTCACCTTGCGTTTCCGCGTACAGAACCGACAGTACATCGAGCACTGGCTCGTCACGAGGAACAAGACGCGATCCGGGTAGCGATGGGTGATGCTTGGCACCGGACTGTCGGACTCTTCATTCAGCGGATCTTCGGGAGCATTGTGGTCTTCCAGCTCCACCGCATCAGGAATACACTGCAGCCAGATGGGATCGTTCGGGTAACGGATCAGGCTCAGGTAATACGGATTCACACGAATGTGAAAGAGCTTGTTGAGTTTTTCAGCCTGTTCTTTTTCGAATCCGAAGCGCTCAATGAGATCTTTGGCGCTATCCACACTCTGCCGCAACATCTCTTGCCAGAGTTCCATACAGGTTGTTGTTCCTCCTAGATGTATTTGAAGTAGACAACGAGGCCGTCTCCCGGAGCGTAGTAATCTTCGATCCGTGATGCCTCGGTGTAGTGATGATGCTCGTAGAACAAACGCGTCTTGTTGTATTTCTCCATCGACGATGTTTCCGCGATGATCAGTTTGCCTCCCTGTTGCCGAACGTATTCTTCACAGTGATGGAGCAACTGTTTCCCAACTCCCTTGCCATGGACTTGAGGATCGACCGCAATCCAGTATAAATCATAGGTCGTTTCCGTCATCGGCGTATGCCCGACACAGTAGTACCCTCGGACCGTATTCTTCTCGTCGACATACGTCGCGATCACATAATCCTTCTGGTCTTCAACCTCAGCAACAATTTCCATCAGCTCACGAGCAACGGCAACTTCTTCTTCCCGAAACACCTGTGTCGCTTCTACCAGCGCAACCAGAGATTGCAGATCCTCTTTTTGGAACGGTCGAATCGCCATAGCGCTCATCAGGGAGTACGCTCGAGAGCGTACTCGACAATTTTGTTGATGATCTGGTCGAACGTGAAGCCGTAGGCCCGGGCTGATCGGGCGAAGCCCGCATCATCGCTGATATCGGGATTCGGGTTAACTTCGATGACATAAAGATTATTGTTCTTGTCGAGCCGCATGTCGACGCGAGCATAGTCGCGGCATCCCATGATGCGGTAGCATTTGAGAGCGATCTCTTTCGCCTGCCGCTCGATCTCCTGTGGCACCGGTGCCGGACAGACTCCGACGGTACCCTTGTATTCGGTCGTCGCTTCCATCCACTTCGCGTTGTACGTTACGATGTGCGGGTAGTCTGCCGGCAATCCCGAGAAGTCTATCTCGGAAATGGGCAGTGGAATCGGACGCCGGTTTCCGATCACGGCGACATTGAGTTCGCGCCCTTCGATGTACTCGTCAACAATAGCAGGTTGATCGTAGCTCTGAAAAATTGTCCGCACGCGCTTCCGAAGTGCAGGAATGCTGTCCACAATCGAGCCATTGTCGATCCCTACGCTCGCATCTTCGAGAGATGGCTTGACGATGACCGGGAATCGAAGGTCGAATTCCTCCTCGTTGACTTCATTGGCGTTCTTATAAAGAGCGAATTTCGGGACCCGTATCTTGTGGAAACTCAGCACCTGCTTCGTTCTCGCCTTGTTCTGGCACATGCCAAGCGAAAACGCGCCGGCCCCCGTATAAGGAACTCCCAGCAACTCGTAAAGACCGGCCACAAACATTTCGTGCGTCGATTCATCTCCGACAGATTCGCACAGATTGAAAATCAGGTCCGGCTCTTTTTCCTCGATAAACTGAATCAGCCGCTTGATATCACTATTCATATTGAACAGCGAAGTCTTGTACCCGTTCTTCTGCAAAGCTTCCGCTACGTGCGTTCGCTCTTCAAGCACTCCGACTTCTGAAAGATCCACCGCCGAGGGTTGAGTTCCCGAAATCACCTGGGCGCGCGTCACACCGGCTTCGATCTTCCCCGTTTCGGAGATGAACTTTCTGCCGGTCGTCGTCTCAACCGTCGGTTCGTTAAACACTACAGCAACATGGATCTTCTTGGCCATACACTCCTCGCCCTAATGAACTCCGCCTGAAGCCTTCGCGCTCCCCGACTTACCGTTGTGCATCCCGTACCGAAGAATCGCTTCATCCAATACGGCGTTCAGCATTGCGTTGTATGAGAGTCCAGCTCCGCGTGCTGCCATCGGAAAACTGGAATGATCATCCGGATTAGGCAAAATCCCCGGAAGTGGATTCAGCTCAATCACATTCGGGATACCGTTCTCGTCGAGTCGCAAATCGATCCGGCACCAATCGCGGCATCTCAAGACGCGAAATACATTTAGAGACGTCTCCTTGATGAGGCGTTCGAGATCGTGGTCAGTTTTCGCAGGACAGTCATACATTTCGACCGGATGTTCTATCTGATCCCACACCCATTTCGCTTCATAAGAATAGATGGGGTTGACTCCCGGTGGAAGTCTGTCCAGGCGAATTTCCACTATTGGGAACACCCTCAATGTCGGCCCATTTCCGAGAAGTGCAACGGTGAATTCTCGGCCGGGCAGGAACTTTTCAACAAGCGCAGGTTCGTTGTAGTCGGTGAGAACACGCTGCACCTGCTCAGTGAGTTCTGCCTGCGTACGAACAATCGACGAATTCAGAACCCCTTTGCTGGAGCCTTCATGCAGTGGCTTCACAACGGAGGGAAATGAAATGACGCGACGATTCATTTCCTCGATGGAAGAGATCACATGAAATTCAGGGGTTGGAATTTTGTAATAGGAGAGAATTTCTTTCGCGCGCGCCTTATCAAGACAAATTCCGAGAGTCACAGGGTCGGAACCTGTGTACGGAATGCCAAGCATTTCCAGAACGGCAGGAATCTGCGCTTCTCGGGAGGGTCCTCTCAATCCTTCCGCGATATTGAACACAATATCGGGTTGAACTTCGAGTAGCTGGTGGGGAGCGTGATCAGTCGCTTCGATCATCGTCACGCTGTGTCGCTCCGCCAGGGCCGCCTTCACGGCGAGAATGGTTGCTTCACTATCCCATTCTGCGTATGTGTCGTGTCTCGTCTCTTGAAGTTTCGTTCGAGATGCTACTGCTACTCCACTCTCTTCAGTCTCTTCACTCCGAGGATGATTGGAAACATCATCCGCGTTTTCCTTCTTCATGTTATAGACGAGCGCGACATGCAATCGCGGTAACAAGCAGGTTGCTCAACCTTTCAATTGTGGGAGGACGACCTATCAATGAACATCAAACGCTGATACAAATATAATGTTTTAATCGTCGTTGTCAAGTCTGAGAGCCTCTTTTCGCTCATCTTTCGCGTGTCATGACTTGACACGACTCGCGATCGGACGAGGGTGAGAGTGTCACCGCGAGGTCGCGCCGCGTCGCGGGAAGAACTTCAGAGGACATTTCCGGAACACGTGACGATCGTCGGACAAAACGAACGAGAGGAACGAGCGACTGATGAAGGGGAAGGTCAACGACGACGGAAGATGCGAATCATCCAACGCTACCAAGCGCGAACGCATCCTTGTAGCGTTGTTCGAAGTGTCGCCGCAGCGATTGATGGGCGACAGAGCGCAGCTGGGGATCACCATCGACGAGGTGAAAGGCCTCCGTTCGGGCAAGGACGATGAGCTCACCGTCCTCGAGGATGTTCGCAATCCTGAATTCCGGGATGCCGCTCTGCCGGACTCCAAAGAACTCACCGGGTCCGCGCAACCGGAGGTCAACTTCTGCGATCTTGAACCCGTCCGCCGTCTGCACCATGGTCTCCAGACGGGTCCGGGCATTGAGCTTTTCCTTCTTCACTTCGCCGGACTCAAGCCCTTTGTGGTGTTCGTCGAACCAGCCATAGTTCGCAATCAGAATGCAGTAGGATTGATCAGCTCCACGGCCTACCCTCCCCCGCAATTGGTGAAGCTGTGAGAGTCCGAACCGTTCCGCGTTTTCGATGATCATGATTGCCGCATTGGGGACATCGATTCCAACCTCGATCACGGTCGTGGAGACGAGTATCTGAATCTCGCCCGCTTTGAAACGCGCCATGATTTCATCCTTCTCTTCGGACTTCATTCGCCCATGGAGAAGGCCCAATTGGTATTCGGGAAAAGTCGACGACCGCAGTTGCTCGAATTCCACCGTCGCTGCTTTTAAGTCAACTTTTTCCGATTCGTCAATCAGCGGAAAAACGATGTACACTTGCCGGCCGCGAGCGACCTCTTCCCTGACAAACTGATAGACCTTTCCCTTGTCAGCTTCCGTCCGCAATCCGGTCTTAATGGGTTTGCGGTTCGCCGGCATTTCATCGATGACCGATACATCGAGATCGCCATAGACGGTAAGCGAGAGCGTGCGCGGGATTGGCGTCGCCGTCATGACGAGGACATCCGGATTAAATCCTTTCTCTCGCAGCGTAGCGCGCTGCAGAACGCCGAACCGGTGCTGTTCGTCAATCACCACGAAGCCCAATTTGCCGAAGGTGACGTTCTCTTCGATCAGCGCGTGCGTGCCAACAACGATGTTCGCCCGACCGTTGTGGATGTCCCCGAGGATGTCTTCGCGCAATTTCTTTTTCTGTCCGCCGATAAGAAGCCGAACGGTGACGGGCAGGTCTTTCAGATAGCCGTCCAACGTCCGAAAATGCTGCTCAGCGAGAATTTCCGTCGGGGCCATGAACGCCACTTGATACCCGTTGTCGATCGCAACAAGCATCGCAAGCAGCGCGACGATCGTTTTTCCGCTGCCGACATCGCCCTGGAGAAGGCGATTCATCGGTTTCGACAATTTCATGTCACCGGCGATTTCGTTGACGACGCGACGTTGAGCCTTCGTCAAATCAAACGGCAAACGTTCGACCAGCGTTCGGGCTAAGGAGCTTTCGATGGAGTAGGTGATGCCTTTTTGTTCCTGGCCAATGCGACGTTTTCGATAGGCGAGCATCAACTGCAGAAAAAAGAGTTCATCAAATTTCAGACGCTTTCGGGCAGCGGCAAGATTTTCGCCGTGTAGCGGGAAATGGATCTGATCGAGCGCTGCGCCGAGCGGAAGCAGACCACAGCGCGATCGAATTTCCTCAGGAAGAATCTCTTCCACGCTGTTGAGATGACTCTTCAACGCGTTTCGTATCACGCGCCGGAAACCGCGGCTGTCCAATCCCACATTTGTGAGGTCAGCGGAAGAGGAATACTTTGGAATAATCGCTCCCGTGTTGAAGAGCTTTCCCCAGTCGGGCTCATCCTCTTCTTCCGCTCCCTTCAGACGATCGAACTCCGGATGGGTGAACTGGATACGACCGAGCTTGTCAAAGTCGGGATACGCGGAGACGGCGAGCAATTCACCCTGCTCGAACGCATTTTTGTACCACTGGACACCCTGGAAAAAAACGCATGTCACGCTCCCCGTCTCATCTTTGAGGGTCAGGAAAAACACCAGGCGGTTGGATCGTCGCGATCGACGCAGTTCCTGCCGGAAGACCTCTCCGATCACGGTGACGGGCTTCTCGGCGTCGACGTGCTTGCGGAGATCATGGATCTTCACAATACTGCTGCGATCGAGATAGTCGAAAGGGAAATAGTGTAACAATTCCTGGACGGAGTGGATGCCAATCTGCTCGAGGGCGGCCGCCCGCTTGGGCCCGATACCCTTTACATATTGAAGAGGCGATCCTGCCTGAGGAGGGTTGCTCACAGATTTGGATGGTGGTTTTCGGTTCACGTGCTCACGAGTACTACGGTGTGCTCAATTTGGTAGATGGCAACGTTTCTTTCTCCGGTTCTTCGGTGCTTTCTTTGAGTCTTTGGGAGATATCCTCGAGCGACGTCCAATTCTCCATCAGCTGCGGCATGTATTCGGATGTTGAAATGAACGTCCAGATGTAGGCAACGATGGAATAGATGGCCCCGGTGCTGAAATCGTCCAGGTCGATGGCAATGAACAGGACTGCAACGAAAATCGCGAGCAGCGCCACCCGCATGACACCAAAATTCAGCGCCCCCCAGTTCGCGATTTTCTGTTTGAGAACCGTCGCCCTGCCATAGTAGGCCTTTACCTCGTCTTGACTCTGCCGGGCGAAGACGTCAAATGTTGTTTCGTAGTTGTCATGATACTCTTTTTGCAGAGAACTGACTTTTCTGGTGTAGACGCGGGCGATTTGCACGAGGGGGAGTATAATCGTCAAGCAAGCCACGGAAATTCGCCAGTCGAATGCCGCGAGCGCAATCACGGCGCCGCCGATCGAAATAATCTGTTCGACAATCTCCGGCATGCTGTATTGAAGAAAACTGATGTACTGCTCGGACAGCTGCGCTCGCGCGACCGTCTTGGAGACCGCGGTCTTTCTCTTCCGGCCACTGGAGGCAATCCCTGTAGCAATCTCTGAATAGATGCGAAGATAGATTCGCTCGTCGACGATACGACGAACTACTCCTGTACCGGAGTTGACCAAAAAGACGAGAATCCAAAGGAACAATGGAAACACATCAAGCGATTTCAGGCTGGGACCGTCTGAACTCACTCGTTCGATGAGCGCGTCGATCACCTTTCCGAACACTGCCGGCTCGATGATCCATGCCACCTGTTCGAGAACGACCAGCGAAAGGGCGATGAGGATCCCCTTCCGGTACCGAGCCGCCAGTTCGAACAATTTGATCTTCATCTAATACTCACCTCATCGACCTCGTCTCTGATGATCTAAGTACGCCGGCCCACACCAAACATCGATGTCACTCCCGAATGTTCTAGTCGGGAGTCCAGGACGCGCTGTCTGGATTCCCGTTAAAAACATGCGGGAATGACTTTTTCTCTTTTTTGAGATCGCAGTTATTTATCGTAGACGATTTTTCCGCCGACCACCGTCAGTTCAACTCCCACTGACTCGATCTTCACGGGGTCAATGGAAAGAATGTCTTCGGAGAGAACGATGAGATCGGCCATCTTGCCGGGGGTGACGGATCCTTTTTCGTTTTCTTCGAAGACTGCATATGCGCAGTTGATCGTGTACGCCTCGATCGCTTCCTTCACCGTAATCCTCTGCTCGGGGAACCAGCCGTTTGGGTTCGCACCGTCTGTCGTGCGGCGTGTCACGGCAGCGTAGATACCCAGGATCGGATTCAACGGGGCAACCGTCCAGTCGCTCCCGAAGCACATCTTCACGCCGTTGTCGAGAAATGTTCTGAACGGATATGTCGTCTTGCACCGGTCATGACCGATCCGCTTCTCCGCCCATCGTCCGTCGTCGATCGCGTGGTACGGTTGGACGGATGCAATCACGCCAAGTTTCGCGAACCTCTGGAAATCCTGCGGACGAATGTGCTGCGCGTGCTCGATCCGAAATCTTCGGTCCCACGCCGGATTTTCCTTCGTGATTTTCTCAAACAGATCCAGCGTCAGACTATTTGCGCTGTCGCCGATGGCATGGATAGAGAGTTGAAGGCCCGCGCGATCAGCAGCAAGCGACCACTTTTCGAATCTGCCGTCGAGGACGACATCCATAGCAAGGCCACGGGTTCCGGGATCGGACGTAAACGGTTCAAAGAAGAGTGCCGTCGACGAACCGAGCGATCCGTCCGCGAATTCTTTCAGCGATCCAAGCCGCACCCATTCATCACCAAAGGGAACTCTGATACCTGAAGCAGCCAGGTGTTGCCACTGGCTCAGAGGCAGTCGGCAGTGAAACCGGGAAGTGAGTTCTCCCTTGTCACGGAGCATTTGATAGATCCGTACGTCCGCGCCCGAGGAAACGTCTTGTATGCTCGTGACTCCGTATTTTCGCGCTTCAGCAAGCCCCAGCCTCGCTGCTTCAAGCATCTCCTGCTCGCTCGGGTCCGGCACTTTGGCGTAGACGAGACTCATGGCCGCATCTTTGAGCACTCCTGTGGGCTCGCCGGTTTTTTTGTCGTGGACGATGGTCCCCCCTTGCGGATCGGGGGTATGCTTGTCGATACCCGCAAGCTTCAGTGCCTTCGAATTTGCGAGGGCCATGTGACCGTCATAGCGGTTGACGAAGACGGGCGTGGAGGTCGTAAACTGATCGATGAGTTCTTTCACCGGCAGGTTCCCGCCGGGCCAATTGTCGTGATCCCAATCTCCACCCGTGATCCATCGGTCAGGATGCTTCTCCGCCCGCTGCCTTATCACGTTCGCGAATTCCGCTTCATTCTTCGTGTAACGGAGATCCACACTCTGAAGCTGAAAACCACCGCTCATGAAATGAGCGTGGTTATCGATGAATCCCGGAAGCATGCGCTTCCCTTTCAAATCGATCACTCTTGTTTTTGGACCGATGCATTTCTTGAGCTCCGCAGTTGAACCGACAGAGAGAATGCGTCCGCCAAGGACAGCAACTGCTTCAGCTTCCGGTTTCGCTCTGTCAACGGTCCATATTTTTCCATTCACAAAAACGATGTCAGCAATTTGAGATTGACTCAGGGCAATGGTTACCGTCAGGAGCGCACAGGTGATCAAAAACGTTCGCATGGGTTCCTCTTTCTTTGAGGGTCGAGGCGTGGGTAAACAGGCGTGGGCAAAAGATAGCCAAAGACGCAGTGAAATTCAACGTTTCACGAGGCGGGGGAACGGGAGTTGACTTTCCACTCCCAAGTCTCTAATTTGAGGAACACCGAAAATGCATTGCTGACCTTTACCCACTGCACCGGAGGATCTCATGAGTCACTTCAAACCGTATCAGGTCTTCGTATTCCTGTTGTTTCTTGCCGTCGGCTTGACATGTGCAGCCTCGGGTCAGACGACAGCCAATATGGGTCTCGGTCAGAAGGATTCGTCGGTGCAGGAGATCGCAAAACGCGTCGACAGCCTCCAATTCATCGTGATCTACAATGCCGAACTTCTCAGGAGAGATCTTGATGCAAAGATGATACTGATCTACGTCATGCTTGGCATCATCACCATCGCGGCTCTGTTGATGTACGCTCTGCTCAGGCAATACCAGCGACAGCGAAAGGAATTGGAAGAAAATCTGTTCCACCAGCTCTCCATGTCTGTTGCGGACTTGGAAGCGAAGATCAAGATTGTTCAGGCCGGACTCGCGCCTCCTGCGAAGCCGGCAGTGAAAAAGGCAGCCCCGAAAAAGAAGGGAAAATGATTCCCGCTTTATCCTATTGCCTATTGAAACGAAAAAAGGCGACCCCTCTGGAGGTCGCCTTTTTTTTGCTGCGGATGTTCTGACATGGTAAAAGCCGGTCTTCTGTGTAGAATACTTATACGGAGGTCGGAGATCGAACAGACTATTTCATTAAAACCAGCTTCCCTGATTGTGTGAATGCCTTTTCCCCGCCGATCGGAGTTGCCGTGAACCGATAGAGATACATTCCGCTTGAGACTTGGCTACCGTTTTCGTCTCTTCCATTCCAGACAACATTGTGATAGCCTGCCGACCTGCTTTCATCTACCAGACTCCTCACTTTCCTTCCGGCGACATCGTATATATCGAGTTTGACGGATGAATTCTCCGGAACCGAGTATGAGATTGTTGTGCTTGGATTGAACGGATTCGGATAACTCCCTATGGAGAACACTGTCGGCTCCGCTGCAACTCTTTTCTCGGCAGTCAAGTTTGTGCCGTCGCACACATCAACCTCCTGGCCGAACTGATTGACGGTCGCTTCATATCCCTCGTTTGAAGTCTGATTGTCAATGCCGCACACATAGTACATGTATTCGGGACCATCCTTCGGAGCTTTTACGATGATGTCATTATCAGTCCAGGATTGCACGAGGCAACAAAAGAAAAGATCAGTGCGCTGAGCAGAGTACATCGACGCACTGATCCGAACCTCTCTCTTTTGTCTGCGATTTGGCTTGAGGCGGTGCTAGACCCACCGCCTCAGCTTATTGAACGGAACACTTGATTATCCTGCCTTTTCATCACCTCCCATGGTAGACAACCGTGTTCTTGTAATCGTTACCAACGATAAATACCTCGGTCCCATCTGTCCAGACATCAGACAATTCAATGCCCTGAATGTGCAGATCCTTAAACTCAAACAGATCTTTGCCATTCCAATGATAGATCGACGATCCTATCGCAAAGAAGTTATCTTCTGCAACACCACAGATGCGGTAGATCGCTGGTGCGTAAAACAGCCTGTTCCAAGTACCATCCTGTAGCACATCCACACCCGTGGTTCCGCGATACATCTTCCCCCATGGAGCAGACCACAAACAACTGATCGTCTGACCGTACGTGGAGTCCACGCGACTCCAAGTACTGTTATGGCGTCTGAAAATATGACATCGATACCCATTCGAACCTGGAATAGCCGCAAGCAACGCAGCGTACGTCTCATTTGGCGTCGAACTTGCTCCGCTGAAGAACTGCGATGCCGGGTCGATGGATCTCGCAAGTGTCATCATTGCCGAATCTGGGGTAATTGACATTCCGTCATAGTGGAGCAGTGTTCCATCGAGTCCCCCCATCCAAACATCGGAGGAAGAACTTCCCCATATCGACTCCAGCATGCTCACGTTCCCCGCGGACATTTCGTACCACCTCGATCCATTGTAGCGAACTACCACCGCTGATCGCGAGGGATCGGGATAAACGTCTTTTTGGCCAACGACCCAGACATCATTCGCCCCAAATCCAAACACACCGGTCAGGCTGAGTATCCTGAATGGCGTGCTCACCGGTTGCCATGACGATCCGTCGTAGTGGTACACGAACCCGTAGGCCGACCAGTTATGTCCAGCCGCATACACATTTTTCGGGCTGCTTCCCCATACACTCAACATCAGAGTCTGAAAGCTCCCCGGATAGGAAAGTGTGTCGATCGTCCATGTGTATTCGCGCGGTTTTTTGGATTCTGGTTCGGTTGGCCCGGGTGTGCAGCCAAACTGAATCAAGATGCAAACTGCAATCACTCCCCAAATGGCAAGTGTTGATTTGCCGGTGCAGTATCGTACGATTCTGTCACTTCCCTCTTTCACTTTGATTCCTCCCATATCGTGATGATACCCAACGTACTCCTGGCCTTACGACCGAGGTAAGCAGCCTCAACCTTTTGCTTGCGACAAGAGGGATGGTGGTCGCACACCATCCCTTATTTTTTTGCTTTGAGGATCCCCCGTTTGATGAGTCTATCGTCCGTGCAGCACGAGAGTTCTGTCTGTTTGCAGATCGTTGCTGCCAACAATGAACGCATCGGTGGCGGTGGCCCATGCGCCTCTTAGCGAGTGTCCCGATCCGACAACGTTCGTCAGTTGCTCCCAACTCTGACCGTCAAAGTAGTAGATAAGCGAGCCCTGTCCGACGGCGAAAGCAGTGGACTGAGAAGAAGCATACAGCCACTGAATCGCGTAGTCTGTATTAAGCACCTTTTGCCATCCATCGCTGTGCATCGCGTAAATACCGTACCCTACTGAGTAGAGAGTCCCTCCGATGTAGCCCAGCTTAGCTTCGCCAAACCTGGTACCAAATTGCGATGACGCTACACTCATCGAGTCAATGATCCGCCACTTCGCTCCATCATAATGATAGAGTACTGTGTAGTTGAGATAATAGTTGACGTCATCGTTGACATGGGTTCCCAAAAGGTAGATATCGTTTGATGCCATGCCGGAAATGGACTTGACATCAAGTCGCGGATCAACTGTGACCCTCGACCAAGTCGCACCATCGGAATGAAACAAGGTGCCTGCGTGCCCTCCTGTCCACACGTCGCTGGGTGAACTGCCCCACACTGAGAGAAGGGCCCTTCCGTTTGTCACGTGTTGTTCAACCCACTGACTGCGGCCAAAGTGCATAATGACGCTGGAGTCCGTGCCAGTATCGAATCGTGCTCCCACGGTATATATATCATTAGGCCCGAAACCGGTCATGGCGAAGATGTTCCCAAAATCGTATACCGTGGCGAATGTCACCGGTGTCCAAGAATTGCCGTCATAGTGAAACAGTGAGGCGATGGACCAGGTTGATCTATTTCCTCCAATGTAGATGTCTGCCGGCGAACTGCCCCAAATGCAGTTCATCGAGATCACCTCCCCGGGTATTGCTACAGTATCAATTTGCCACCGATAGTTACGCGGTTCCGTGATTCCAGGTTCGGTTGGGCCGCGCGTGCAGCCAAATTGAAACGACATGCAAACTGCAATCACTCCCCAAATGGCAAGTGTTGCTTTGCTGGTGCAGTATCGTACGATTCTGTCACTTCCCTCTTTCACTTTGACTCCTCCCGTATCATGATGATACCCGACGTGGTCCAGGCCTTACGACCGAGGTGAGCAGNNGTCTCAATCCTCAACTGATCAGGAACGAATCACGACATCCGACTCAAAACCTACAATTTGGTCTTTCCCTCGAGATTCCCCCTTGGTTTGCTGCAATCCTTTCTTGGCACGCGCCCAGTCACTATTTACCAGACAGAATGGCTGGATTTTTACCATGCAGAACGAGCGAATTTTCTCCGTCGATCCAGCCCAAGACGAACACCTGCTTCTCATCTGCCCAACCTCCAGAGTATATTACATTGGGCTGAGCGAGATACGTATATTCATACCAATCTGAGCCATTGTAGTGCATCAGTAATCCATGTACACCGGTCACAAATAGATTGTCGTCCCCTGTTCCAAAGACACTCTCTGTGTTCTTGACCGTCTGGAGCCGAGAAATCCAGCTCCCACCTATCCATTGAAATACTCCGTACGTATCCACAGAGTACGCAGAGCCGGAAGTCAACACAGACAAATATGCGCCTCCCCATTTGGCGGCAATCTGCGCTGAATTTCTCTCGAATGTGTCAGCTAGTGCCGTTTCAAATTAGTTA
>PMZI01000076.1 GCA_003170475.1 Ignavibacteriota bacterium
GATGAAGACGGTTCGGCAGAAATCGGATTGACGAAGACGCAGGGTACAGGTGTTGCACAAGGGGTTGTTCTGAATCTTGTGTTCGATGCTCCGCCGAACGCTCGTTTGTGGGCGGAAGTGAGCAACGTGATTGGAAATGACGAGCTTGGAAACTCGGTCAATCTCGCAGGTTCGGTGTTTCGTCCGGAGTCAGATGTTGAGAACGGTTCGGCAGGCATTCCCACGGAGAATGCGATGATGCAGAACTACCCGAATCCTTTCAATCCNNTGTCACACTCGTGAATGGGAGGCAGGCGGCCGGAAGATTCTCCGTCACGTGGGATGCAAGCAAGATGTCGAGCGGGATCTACTACTGCCGGATGGCGGTACAGAATGAGGCGGGGCGGGTCTTTACTCAAACTCAGCGCATGTTGCTCGTCAAGTGACAGGTGATACGAAGAAAATTGGCTTTCAACACTCATCAGGGAGCGTTATGAGAATCGTCGGATCAATGATTGTTGTCCTCGGGCTGCTAATTCCCACAATGCTGATTTCCCAATGGCAGCAGACGAACGGACCATCCGGGGGACCCGTCAACACGATGACGCTGAACGGAACGACATTGTTCGCAGGTTCAGATGCGGGCGTGTATCGTTCCACGGACAACGGATTGACCTGGACGAATCCTGCTCTGGGTTCTACTCCCGTTACGGTATTCGGATTGAACGGTACCACCACGTTTGCGGGAACGTCGCAGGGAGTTTTTCGGACGACTGATAATGGACTGTCGTGGAGCAAAACGAACAACGGGCTCCTCAACCTGAAGGTCAATGATTTCACATCAGCCGGCAATACCGTCTTTGTCGCGACGGATGGAGGAGTCTTCAGATCCACCGACAACGGCAGTACGTGGACGACGGCAGGGAATTTCAACTCGCCCGCGGTCTCTCTGGCGACTACTTCGAGTACTGCGGGGCTCACAAGTATTTATGCGAGTGTTGATTCTCACGGACTCTTTCAGTCTACAGACAATGGCCTCTCATGGAACAAGCTGGTTCCCTTCAGTGGCGTTGACGGAGTGAATGCGTTCAGTGGAAGAATTGAGGTTGCGGGGAACAGGATCTTTGCCTCAGGTTGGGGGGGTGCTTATCCGAATTTTATGGGCTTAGGGGGTGTCTTGGGCTCACACATGTTCCACAGTGATTTCCATGCTGATTCGCTGGCGTGGAAGTTTTATGCCGTCGAACGTATGTTTGCGCTGGGTAAAACCGATGTGTGGAATTTCAAGTATATCATTGCGCATGGTGGGACGAACAAGGCAAATCTCTATGCCTGGTTGCCTGATAATCTTTATCTTTCTGACGCCGCTCCGTATACTCTCTCCTACGCCACCGGCATAAGCAATTGGGACGATATAGCCTGGAATCGCCTGGGCCTGGTAGTGACGAATCCATCGGTTGTGAGTCCTTGTGTTGTAGACGCCGGGTCAAGTCTCTTACTATCTGATGCTGCCGGGGTTCACAAGTCAACAGACAATGGAAAAACCTGGGCCGGAGCAAATCAGGGAATCGTCAATAGTTCGGTTCAGGCTATCGCATTAGTACGGACCGGTCCGACAACAGAGACGCTCTTCGCCGTCAGCGGGGGAGCAATTCTTTCCTCGACGGACAATGGGCAGACATGGTTGCAGTCTGCTGCGTCGAATCCCGGGGTCGAATGGATCGCGTCAGTCGCAAACAAAGTGGGAGGATACAATGTCCTGGCCGGTGGCGTGAAGGGGCTCTCCATGTCGACAGACGGCGGCTCGACCTGGAATCAGCAAAGCTTGGGAGGCAAGAGCCTGGACCGCGTGGATGGACTTGCTTCAATTGGGTCCGATATCCTGATGTGTTCCCATTACATTCTGTATCGGTCGACGGATGGAGGAACAACTTGGATTCAAGTCCAGGGAATTCCAAACATGGCGGTCGGACCGATTTCAGTCGTGCCTCTGGCGGCTGGCGGATCTGCGATCTTCGTCAACTCAAGCCCCAGTACCACTTTCATGCGGTCGACCGACAACGGTTCCAGCTGGGTGATGAAAACGATTCTTGACTACACGCCGCCACAGGGATTTGTGGCGAGTGGTTCATCTCTCCTGGCATGGATGGATGGTGCGGGTGTCTACAAATCCTCCGATAGTGGAAGCACCTGGATTGCCTCGAATGACGGGCTGTCGGATCTCCATGTCGCCGATGTCAAAACCTGCGGATCGAGGGTTTTTGCATCGACAGACAATGGAGGCGTGTTTGTTTCATTGGATGACGGAGCGAACTGGGCCCCTGCAAACGTCGGGCTTGCCAACCTCAAAACAACTTCGTTGGCATCAGATGGTTCGAGGCTCTACGTCGGGACCCTGGGCAGTGGAGTACTTCGGTACACCGGATCTATCGCACCAGTTTCTAATCTCACACCCGCACCACAATCTCTCCAGGTGCCTTCCGGGTCTGATTTTCTGGTTGAGGTTAAGGTTGGTGATCCAACGCCGATCAACGATCTCGCGGTTATTTCATTTTATCTGTCATCCGATCAATCGTACTGCACCTACGTCGACAGCACGGCCACATACGGGCCTTTCCTGACTCAGCCCAGGCCTCCGATCGGTACCATCGTTCCTTTGTCGTTGTACTGGAAACCCGGTGCGCAGACAGTTTCAATTTCGCTCACGTGNNCAACTCAAGCCGGGAATGAGCGGTCAGGGAGTTGTGGCAAAGGCGAGGTTCAAAACGGCTGATAGTTTCACAGGCTCACGCGACGTCAAGTTCTCTTTGAGCAATCTTCGAGCTATGGACTCCGGTGGCAACCCGATCGAATTGTGGGGCGGGACAGCGACAGTCCACGTTCTGCTCTCAGGTGGAGAGATTTGGCCCGGAGATTGTAATAATGATGGAGTAGTCAATGCAGCAGATGTTTTGCCGATCGGGGTTTACTACGGCAATACAATAGGTATCCAGAACAAACCGGGGATTTCGTGGCAGGGATACCTGCGCGACGGCTGGCCCTCCGACAATGCAAGGAAGAATTTATTGGCGGACGCAAATGGAGATGGTAGCGTCAACTCCGTCGATGTGCTCGCCATCGGCTTAAACTACGGAAAAACGCATCAGCCCGTTGTCCTGGGAAAAACCGTTTCTCCTCAAATGGCCGATGGAGTTCTTCAGGTCGGAACACCGGAGAACAAACCGGTACTCGGAAGCACGCTGAGAATTCCCATCACGCTCAAGTCGTCGAAACCGGTGTATGGAGTTGCATTCATTCTGAAGTACGGATCCAGCAGTTCTTCCAACGCAAGCAGCGTCAAGCTTCTCCGCGTTGATACGCTCAATTCGATGCTCGGAGGAGGGTTGATGGTGAGCCGGATCTCTGATGAAGAAGGAACGGCAGAGATCGGTTTGACGAAAACGCAGGGAGTTGGAGTGGCACAAGGGGTTGTCCTGAATCTTTTCCTGGATGCTCCGCCGAAATCTCCTTTGTGGGTGGAGGTGAGTAACGTAACAGGAAATGATGAGCATGGCAACGCAGTGAATCTCGCGGGATCTGTGTTTCGGTCGGATGCAACAGGCGCGACGGGATCATCGAGTATCCCGACCGAGTATGCGCTCATGCAGAATTTCCCGAATCCGTTCAACCCGACAACGTCGATACAATATCAGTTGCCGGATGCCGGCTTTGTCACGTTGAAAGTGTTTGACATGCTGGGAAGAGAGGTTGCTGTGTTGGTGAATGCGGAGCGTGCCGCAGGACAGTACACTGCCCAGTGGGACGCGAGCGCGATGCCAAGCGGAGTGTATTGTTATCAGCTGACCGCACGAGGAGTAAAAGGCGGATCGTTCGTTCAGACGCGTAGGATGGTGCTTCTGAAGTAGTCAAGATTGAAAAAGATCGGCACGATATGACCGAACATTCCTCTCTGGCGCTAGAAATAAGTTCAGAAAGAAGGGACCGCACAATGAGAAAGCTTTTACACGTTCTCGTCATTGTTATAAGCATTCTATCAACTGCGACAAGTCTCCTTGCTCAGTGGGTGGAAAAAAGCCCACCCCAAAAGGATGTCAGCGCCTTGACAATGCTTGGCACCAGTCTGTTTGCCGGCGGTCGATCCGGGGGTGTATTTCGCTCAACCGATGGTGGAGCGAATTGGCAACCTGTGTGCCCGGGAATACTCAGTGTCAACTCGCTCTTCACGATAGGTTCGAACCTCTTCTTGTCGGACACGACAGGTGTCTTTGTGTCGCCGGATACGGGAAAGAGCTACACTCGTTTGGCAGGTGTGCCGCGCGGTATGACCATTGTTGGCTCTCTGGGCAAGACAATCTTCTCCATTGTGCGGGACAGTGCCAGGATCATGTCGTCAACGGATGGCGGGACAACATGGAACGTCTTGCTTGGAGCACCCGGCTTGAATTCGTTCGTTGTCAGCGGAGGAAAGCTCTTTGCAGGTGCATATAGTATCATGGGTCAAGGGATCTTGGATTTTCGAGACATTTATCGTTCGAGCGATGAAGGTGCAACCTGGAACCGCCTCTTAACGGATGTTCCCCGCATCCAGGGGTTGATTGCGGCGCCGAACAGACAAGGCACGACACATCTCATCGCTGGAGCGACCGACGGTATCTATGTCTCCTCCGATGAGGGGTGGACCTGGCAACTTACTTCCGCGTTGACGCATGCTACAAAATTTTTTGCAGTTGGCATGAATGTGTTCGCTGCAAGTGAGGGGGGAGATATCTATCGCTCAACTGACGCCGGCATGAGCTGGAATCCAGTAACTGGAAATCTCTACATCGGATCGTTCGGTGCCTTTGTGTTTGATGGTCAAAATCTGTTGGTGGGCTGCTATGGGTCTTCCCATTCTGGCTTCTCCGGATTGTTCTCCTCTCAGGATGTCCTGAACTCCGTCGATATCGGCGGCGGATTGGGAAGTTCTGCAACGAACGCGTTGGTCGTTCACAAGGGAAACCTCTATGCCGCAACCAACAGCGGAGGAATCTTCGTTTACACGAATGGCCTGGCCTGGACAGTCCTCAACTCCGGTCTCGGAAGAGATGATGCTCTTGCGATCGTGTCGAACGGGAGGAATCTTTTACATGTCGGGACGAACGGCGGGGGAGTCTATCGGTCAACGGATGATGGAACAAGCTGGATTCCGGCCAACGACGGACTGACAAATAATCATGTGACGGCGCTTGCCTGGAGCAGCAACGGTCTCTATGCGGGAACGTGGGGTGGTGGCATATTCCGCTCTACCGACAAAGGTTTGAGTTGGACACCGCTCAACATCGGACTGGCGAACAAGTTTATTACTTCGTTTTGCGCTGCTGGGACGAGGATGCTGGCGGGAACGAGCGGGGGTGGAGTCTACCTCTTCCAGGGCGACTACACAGGCTGGAACGTGATAAATAGTGGTTTGACGAACCTCTTCGTTCATGCCATGATTGAACACCGCTCCAATTTGTTTGCAGCGACATCGGCGGGTATGTTTGTTTCCACGAACAATGGACTCGACTGGACAGCGCGAAACAACGGTCTCACAAGTCTTGACGTCCGTTCGCTCGATGCGAGCGGGACAAATCTTGTCGCAGGAACATCGAGCGGTAGTGTGTTTCTATCTTCGGATGATGGCGCTACGTGGACCCTGCTGGGGAGTGGTCTTCCGAATTCTTCTGTGAACTGCGTGGCGTTCGCACCGAAGTGTATCGTTGTAGGCACATCCGGAGGAGGAGCATTTCGCTGGGATGGCATGGGGGCATATGATGCCAGTGTCACTGCGGAGAGCGTCACGGAGGTCAGCACCGGTGCAACGTTCACAGTGCATGTCACAATTGGTGACCCTTTACGTGTGGATGATTTGTTTGGTCTCTCACTCAGGCTGCGAAGCAATCAGCCGGCCTGCACCTACATCGACGGAAGTGCCACAGGTCCCTCGACCCAGGTTGATAGAAGCTTCGTCCATCAATTTCAGCGGATCGATGCGCAGACGGTGAGTATGAGCATGAGGAAGGCCATTCTCCCGGGCCTCGATGGGACAAAGTCATATTGGGATGCTCAGTTCAAGATACCATTGGAGAACACGCCGCAGGATCTCAGTTTCTCTCTCACCGACATTGTTGCGATGAATTCGCTTGGGAACGTTATCCGCATGTCGCCGAATGTCCTGAAAATTCGGGTGGCCACTGAGCTGGGTGTGTGGCCGGGAGATTGCAACAACGATGGTACTGTGAATGCTGCTGACGTGTTGCCGATTGGTGTTTATTATGGACAGAGTTATGGAGGGCAGAATATGCCGGGAATGCAATGGCAGCAGTTTACGAGGTGGTCCTGGCCCGGTGACTCGTTGCGGAAAATGGTGTATGCAGATGCCGACGGAGATGGGATTGTCGGTTCTGCCGACGTGCTCACCATAGGGTTGAATTACGGGCGTCAGCATCAAGGATCAGTCGGCAAAACATCTCCTGCCTCAGCACAAAGCGCGGACGGATCGCTCGTCGTTGGAGCATTGGTGCGAGAGCGGACGAATAATACGCGGGTGCACGTGCCTATCCTCCTGAGGGCCAGGAAGTCTGTCCACGGGATTGCGTTCAGTCTGAAGTATGCAAGAGGAGAGACATCGGCGTCAAAAATCATTCAAGTCGATACTTCCGGCACTATGCTCGCGAGAGGATTGATGATCAGCCAGATCTCAGAGGCAGGGGCTGATGTAGGGATCACAAAAACAGACAGAACAGGTTATACGGGCGAAGGAAGGTTGATGGATCTCGTTATGGATGTCCCGGTGGGGAGGGAGTCAGAGATACAGTTTGAGATCTCCACCGTGACGGCGAACGATGCTGACGGAAAAAGTGTGACTATCACAGGACTGACATATCCGACCGTGGCGACGAACGTTGATAGCCAGGTGCCTCTGTCGTTTGGGCTGCAGCAGAATTATCCAAATCCGTTCAATCCAAGCACGACAATTGAACTGAGTGTTCCTGAGCAGTCTCACCTCGCCATGAAAATATTCGATGTCCTGGGAAGAGAAGTGGTGGCATTGCTGGATGGGGAGAGAGCACCAGGCATCTACCGAATTTCATGGGATGGGAAGAACGGAGGAGGGGTTCCAGTTCAGAGCGGAGTGTACTATTGCCGGTTGATCGCGCGAACTCAAGCAGGACAGGTGTTCACACAAACCCGGCGAATGACGGTCGTAAAGTAAAAAGTCTATCAAAAGGAACTCGAAATGAATTCACGACATCTTCGTTCCATAGTTCTCATGCTCATGGTCGTGCCGTTGAGTCAGCTCTTTCCCCAATGGGTGCAGACGTCCGGTCCGCTGCAAGGGGCAGTACAGACTCTTGCTGTGAGCGGTGTGGCAATCCTTGCCGGCACACAGAGCGGTGGCGTCTATTCGTCGTCGAACGGTGGGGTGGACTGGATCGAAGCGAACAACGGACTGAAATCGCCGGGCCAAAATGCAAGCGTGCTTTCGCTGGCTGTCAAAGGCGGACTCGTTTTCGCCGGGACGGACCAGTTGCCACTCTATAGATCAGCCGATCTGGGATTGCATTGGGACGGTGTTGGCACAGGGTTGCCGAATCGCAACGTGCAGACGATCTTCGTGCGAGGGGAAGAGATCTACCTGGGACCCTATGGGGGCGAGATCTATATCTCAACTGATAACGGATCAACCTGGAAGGGGGCCGGCTCGGGCGTTCCTTCAGTGAATACTGTCTACGCGTTCGGATCATCCGGGCAGTATGTGTTTGCCGCGACGGGCGGCGCGGGGATGTATCGATCCACCAATAGCGGCGGCTCCTGGAAATCGATCAACAGCGGAATTCCTGCAGCCTCCTGGATCTACTCACTGCTTGTTGTCCCGAATCCGGCCGGCGGAGCATTTCTCTATGCTGGAATCGAAGGTGACGGCATGTATTCCTCGACCGACATGGGGGATACGTGGAAGCATACGAGCACAGGATTTCCTCAGCACGCGACAATCAATAGTTTCGTGCTCTCGGCTGGGACACTCTTTGCCGGAACACGAGAGAATGGCGTATTCGTTTCTCCGAACAACGGTGGGCAGTGGACCGCGATCAATTCAGGTCTTGCTGATAGCACCGTTCACAGTCTGATTCTCGCTCCTGACCGGTTTGGAGCGACTCGATTGTTTTCCGGCACGGAGGGAAAAGGGGTCTTCTATTATGCGGCGGATGTTTCATCCTATCCCTCTCTGGCGGCGGTCTCTCCGGCACAGGGAACTCAGGGAACACCATTCTGGGTGGAGGTTCACGTTGGCGATTCGAAAACCGTTATGGGATTGTACGGTGCTTCATTCAAACTGACTTCCAACCAATCGACCTGTACATACGTCGACGGCTCTGCTGCTGTCGGAGATTTTCTCGGCACTGCGCCGGTCTCGTTCTCACAGAAAGTTGATGCTCAAACGGTGGATTTCGGAATCTCCAAAACGTCCGCCCCTGGAGTAAGCGGAAAAGGAGTTGTAGCAAAAGCCCAATATATCAGCTCTCAGACCGGTACTGTCCGGTTCTCCGTGCGGGATGTCCAGGCTGTTGACGCGTACGGCAACTCATTGTCTCTCGACACCCTCGGTGCAACGATCAATGTCATCACTTCACTCCCTGTTGTGCAGCCTGTAGCAATTGCTCCGTACGATCCGGGCAAACCGTTCTGGGTTGAGATCCACGCCGGTGATCGGACTGCCGTGAAAAACCTCTATGGAGTTTCCCTCAAAGTGAAGAGCAGCGACGGGGCGTGCACCTATGTCCCGGGAAGTGGGACAGCCGGCGCTTTGCTCGGCACTGCACCCATCACTTTTTTCCAGGCTGCTGACCCGACTACTGTGGACATGAGTATTTCAAAAACCGCGGCTCCGGGTGTGAACGGCGGCGGAGTATTTGCGAGGGTGCAGTTCATTTGCTCTTCGAACAAGCAGGTCAGGTTTTCTGTCCTCGATGTCACAGCAGTCGATCCGACCGGCGCGCCGGTCCAGTTTGACACCGCTGGTGTCTCGATCGTCGTCTCATCGGGCTCAACGATTACGCCGTCCGCCGCGGCGCAGGTCCAGCCTCGGGCGCCATTCTGGGTCGATGTTCGGGTCGGTGATGCAAAAACTGTCACAGGGTTGTATGGGATTTCGTTCAAATTGAAAAGCGACCAGGCGCAATGTTCGTACGTCGACGGTAGCGCTGTAGCGGGAACATTTCTTGGCACGAATCCACTCTCGTTCATGCGCACGCTGGATCAGCAGACGGTCGACATGAGCGTCACGAGGATTGCGACCCCCGGCGTCAGCGGGAGTGGAGTGGTGGGCCGGGCGCAGTTCAGCTGCTCGAATACGGGAGTTGTCACGTTCAGTATTGTGGATGTCGTCGCAATCGATCAGACCGGCGCTGTGATCAATATGAACTCCCTCAGTCAGACGGTTACGGTGACTTTGACAGCAACCGGAGTAATTGATCAAGCGGCAAGGCCATTGGAGTTTGCACTGAATCAGAATTATCCCAATCCTTTTAATCCCAGTACGTCGATCACCTTCTCGCTGCCGCGGTCGGAATTCGCAGTCCTGGAAGTGTACAGTCTCCTGGGAAAAATGGTGGCGACGTTGTTTTCGGCAGTGCTCTCGTCTGGCGAGCATACCATCAGATGGCAGCCGCAGGATCTGCCGAGCGGAATGTATGTGTACAGACTTCAGGCGGGGGAGATGCAGCAGTTCAGAAAACTTGTCTATCTGAAATGAACATAGAAAGAGTGAGCCGACATGCACTGCGGCTCACTCCTATTTGATGAATGCCATCACTTTCGAAGCAATCTTTCCCTCGTTTGCGAGGCGATAGAAATACGTCCCGCTGGGAACATTCGAGGCGTCCCAGCGTACAGCGTATGCTCCGGCCGCTTTGTGTTCATCGACCAATGTGGCAATCTCCCTACCGAGAACATCAAAAACTCTCAGCGAGACATATCCTGCCGAAGTGATCTGATAACGGATTGAGGTAGATGGATTAAACGGGTTGGGATAGTTTTGGTCAAGCTGAAATGACAAAGGAGCAGTGTTGTTTTCGACCCCGGTAGTAGGAAATCCAGAATAGACTTTCGAATAGATTCGCCCAAGAGTGGCATTCTCACGCCCATCGTTCCAGGCATAGAAGACCGCTCCTGTTGCACCGATCTTCACGTCCGGTTGGGCGGATGGCGCGGTTGTGACTTGAATGACATCCGAAAGGGGCTGATCGCTGGAACTGAAGAAACGGCTCTTGACCGTGAAGTTGTTGCCGGTCTTCGTAAGGTCATCAGCCCATGTGACAACGAAGGAGCCATCGTTCTTCATAGCAATGCCCGGTGGGTATTCCCAGAATTTTGAATTGCTCTTCGTCAGTTTAAAATTTGACCGAACACGGTTCCCTTGAGCATCGAAACGCTGAGCGTAGAGATCGCCTCCCGAGTTGGAGCGCGTGTCAATCCATACGACCACATAGTTCCCCTGAGCGTCCATGGCAACTCGGGCGTATTGATTGTATCCTCCAGGTCCGTCATCATTCACTTTGACATTCGTGCTGGCCAGGTTACCTCCCTCGATACGCTCGGCATAGACATCGCCGACCTGCGTATCGGTTCGCCCGTCGGTCCACACGCAAACAGAATAGTTCCCATTGCTGGCGACGTGCGGGTAGATGCGACTGTTGCTGGTGTTGTCACTCATGCCGAAGGCATTGCCGATTTTTGATCCGCTGTTCGCATCGACGACCATCCCTGCGATGTTATTTCCATTCTTGGCATATTCGAACACAGCGAGAAATGTTGAAGGCGGACGAAAGCAGACACTCGGCCTGCTCGCACCTGCGCCCGTCGCACTCCCCTCAGTATTCAGCTGAACTCCAGCCCCCAACTTCGTCGCACCGTTGAATGCTGTGTAATAGACGTCGTTGGACTGAATCCCCGAGATCCCGCTGGCTCCATTGACGTGCCACACGACGACCAGCTGTCCCGAAGGAAGAAACAGTGGGGTACTGAAGAATACCCAGTAGTCTGTGTAGTAAGTGTTGGCGACGACATCGTCCACCCTGAAATTGGCGGTCAACGCGCTTCCGTTGCTGCCGATGATGCGTCCGAAGATATTCCCTGCTCCGCTTGAGCGGTTCGTGTTGCCATAGCGCTCGTCTCCCCAGGTCACCGCGTACGATCCGTTTGGAGCTGCAGCGACCATCGGCCGATAGACGCTTGTATTCGTCGCGTCGCTCACCGGGAAATCGTCGACCAGGATCGTCTGAGCGAATGATTGCTGGAACAAGAGGAGAAACAAGAATAGGGGGAAAATCACTTTCATCGGGTCGTCCTCCATGATAGTAGAATTCCGTTGCTTCGCATCCCGGCTCTCGGGAGAAGACGGGATGATTCCATGACATCTTATTTCAGCAGTACCATCTTCTTTGAAAGAACGGTGGCGCTGCCCGATCCATCTGCGGCTTCCAATCGATAGATATACATTCCCGTCGCCACCTGTCGCCCCGTTTCATTTGTTCCGTCCCATGCGACCGTGTAGTGGCCGTTGGAGTGATCGGAATTGATGAGCGTTCGGACGAGCTGTCCGAGAATATCGTAGACCGCAAGATGCACATGCGCCCTGAACGGTACCTCGTACTCAATCTTCGTTGAAGGATTGAACGGGTTTGGATAGTTGTCCTGCAGCCGGAAGGACGTTGGAATGTCTACACTTTCGGCACCGCTGGTGACTTTCCCGCCCTGGATGAACCAGCGCGGATTGTAGAGCGCGACCTGAAAGCTTTGGTATGATAGTCCCCCGGTCGCCGCGGTGTAAAAGAAAATTGCTTTTTGCGCCGGGCTTGAAAAACAGAGCTTGGTATCATCGGGGGAGAATGTCGGACGTTCCGCGTCGATGATTGGCCCGCTGAGTGTAAAAGACGGAATATTGAGAGCCTTGATCTGGCCTGTGTCAAAATTGCCGACGTAGGTGTCCATTTTGCCTGTCGCGTCAAGATAGTTGAACGCGATGAGATCTGGATTTGTGTTGCTGTAGCTGAGGTTCCCGATACTCACATTGTTCGGTTGCGAACCGATGAGATTGTAGATCTTGCCGGCCGTGAAGTCGATTTCGTACATGCTCCAATAGCTGACTTTCGTGCTCGTCCCAACATCAACCTGATTGAACGCATCGAATCCGATCTTCGGTTTGTTCATGTTCGGCGACCATGAGACTACGTCGGGATACTGAATCGTCTGGACCTTGATGCCACTCTGTGAACTCTCGGGATCCAGCAGGATTTTTGAAAGCTGGGTGCCATCATAAATGTACAGATTCGGATCGCTGGCATACGCTGATGATATCGCCACATACTTTTCGTCAGGAGAGACGGAGGCGTTCCAGAGATCGCCTGTTTGCTGGATCTTGAGCGTCTGGAAAACGCTGACTGCACCTGAGGCAATGTCGACGTACGCGAGCTGTCCGGATTGGTTGATGAACCAGATACGCGCGCCGCTGAGGCCGGTGGAGAGCTGTGCATGGTCGCCATTCAATGATCGCGCGGCTGCACTGGTGCTCGTGAATGTGACCGCCTGGCCGGTCGATGGATCATAGACGCCAATCTGACCGTTGTCAAGCATGAATGTGATGTACTGCTTGCCTCCGGACACTGGCGGGATTTCATTCCCGGTTGATCCGGTGCTGCTCCCGGTCGTTGCTGTGATTCCTACTGCGTCGAACGCGGCATTGCAGGAAGCTACATCTGCGTTCGTGATACCAGATTGGCCAACGAGATCAGTCGCAGCCTGAGCGATGGCCTTGCGGCAATCGCCAAACTGGCTATTTCTTGTCAGATACTTGGTCAGAGCTCTATAATAGATGAGTTCCGTTTTGGTGCGTCCGATCGCAATGATAACGTTGTACGCTGCCTTGTTGGGAATTCCACTGTTCGCATGAACTCCTCCGTTGTCGTCGTTTGTCCCGACGTTTTGGTATTCACTCATGGCCGCCGGCTGCGGAGATAAAACACTAGGGTTTTTCGGATTTGAAAGGTCGCGCACAGCAGTCTTTCCTGTGCTGGCCTTCATAATATTCTCGCCGAGCAAGTAGTTGGATCTTTCAATCATGATGCCGAACACGTCTGCAAATGACTCGTTCAATGCACCGGATTGAGCTTGGTAGATGAGACCTGCGGAATTCTGGATAACGCCGTGAGTCATCTCATGACCGGAAACATCCAGGGCACCAGCAAGGGGTTTCAATAACTGATCCCCGTCACCGTAGGCCATGAGACGATCAGACCAATACGCATTGTCCATCCCTTTTCCGCCCTGTGTAACGTGAGTGATAGACATGATTGACGCATCCTTATCATCGATGGCTTTTCTATGGTGGGTCGTTGTATAGTAGTCGTAGGCGACCTTCATGTTGTAGTGCGCTGAAACTGCCGCTGGGTCAGACCATGTGTTATTCGGTGATGTATTGTGCGCGAGTTGTGTGTTTTGACCGAGGTCTTGGTTGTTTGCCGATATGGTCAAGCCACCGCCGGACGGGTTGTCCGGCAGTTGTGATTGGCCCGCGTTCAAGTTTGGCAGATCCCAAATCATGTAATACGTTCCAGTGCCGTTGTTCCACACTCTCAGGCTCTGATTGACGTTGTTCAGATCCTTCGCGGTGGCGTCGGCAAACGAACCGGCGAATCCGACGGATGCATGCGGCGGCCGGATGTTCAATTCGCCGGCGATGATCGGCGCCTGTATGTTGTGCTCGGGCAGAAGTGAACAATGACGTGCGATCCTATTCAGGATGCTCCCGTCCTGAGCGTCGATGATGAAGGCGTACCATTCGACAAGATTCGGATGGATGTTCACCTCATAGCCAAGCCGGAACGATCCCTCTGACGTCGGATAGATGACCAACTCTTCTGTTGGACCGGAAACGCCCAGGAAAGAGGATGCTTCAGGAGAAAGAGGCTGATATCTTCCTTCTGCTTTCAGGGTATTGACAACGAGCTGAAGGGCGTCTGAAGCGCTTTTCGTCGGAATTGTCTCGATCCCCACGGGGGTTGGCTCATAGGTCCCGTTGACGAGATACGCCATGCCTTGTGCATTGAAATGGACGTAGAGATCTCTCGCCCAGATAGGCACCCCATGATATACTTGCTGAAACCGCACGTGCTCATAGGACAACTCGTCCCGCGTCGAACTCATGACAGACAATTCCTCCGAAGGATTATTCAGCCGCAATACCATCGACTGCGCCTTCAAGATCGCAAGAGCTCGCTCAGTCGTTGTCTGCGCTTGCTTTTGGAGCGTCAATCCAATCTGCGAGGGGATGAGTTCTCCCTCCAGCCATCGTATCGTACCATTTGGAGATCGTTGAATCTTCAGCTGAGGATTCGATTGCTGCGTGCTCTGCAATAGTTGGGGAGCGCCTGTGGCAAGCGGCATTTTTTGCGTAGAGCCGACAATGCGGGATGCGGAGAGCAGACCTGGGCCTTTATTCGCCTGGAGGTATTCCTGGATCGATTTGTATGTTGGGATGGATGATGCATCCAGACCGGAAAGCGGCCTCGGATCGCCTGACCGCTTCTGGGCGAAGCCCAGTGCAGCCGCCAGGATGAGTGTCAAAGAAAAGAGAACAAATCGGCGCGCAAGGATCATAGCAGAGCCTCCGTAGGTTTGAATGAGTCGAATGAGTTTTGAAAATGCTTTTCTGATGGTCAGTGCGACTACTTCCCGCGTATCACGATCGTTCGACACGAGTCGTAGAGTACTTGAACTGAAGCGAGATGTGCTCGAGTGCCGGTGGGTTTTGCCCATGACGTACGGTGAACCGTTCCGTTCGCCGTTACCTGCAGAGCGACGGTCATGTTTCCGGTCCCAGTGGTGTCAATATCGAAGAACCGCGCGTGAGCGATCGTCTGCCACAGCTTGTCGAGTTGCTGATGAGCCAGCTTGGCAGTCCGCTTTACGTTTTGCTCAGGCGAAGTGCCGCGCCAGGACGAGACGATACCAGTGCTGTCAACGATGTAGCCGTTCCACTGTCCGGTGAATCCGCCGCCTTCTCCAATCACGAGCTGGAAGTCACTCGGGACAGATGGCTGGGAGTACGGGTCAGGTTTTTCTGCCTCGGATGACTGACACGAGAGAGACAAAAGCGCTGTCCCAATTGTGAGAATTGAACCGAGGACAAAGAACGAGAACCGATTTTCTTCTTGGATTTGAATCATTCTCAGGATTTGGAAACAGAACAGGGAGTATTTATTACTATCTTACCAAAAGTGAGAACGACAATCAAGTCGAAAATGGGAATAGTTGTCAGAAAACAAACATATGCTTGCTACCGGCAACTAATTCGTTTTCGATATCCGGGAAGAGTTGTTCTCTGGTTTTGAGAGAGAGGAAGAAAACCGAAGTCTTTGAAGGTCAGTATGGATAGAAGACATAAAACAGTAACGAAAGCGCCGCAAGCACCCACAACCCCGGCTTCACCTCGTTTCCTCTCCCACTCAGGATCTTGAAGAGCGGATACAAGAGAAACCCCGCCGTCATTCCGATGCCAATGTTATAGGTGAAGCTCATCATCACTATGATGCAGAAGACGGGGAGGACTTCCGAGTAGTCGTCAAACTTCAGCCGAGTGATGGGCGCGATCATCATTGCTCCGACGATGATGAGTGATGGGCCATATGCGAAAGACGGCACAGCAGAAAGAAATGGAGCGAAGAACAATGCCATGAGAAACAAGAAAGCCGCGACTACGGCCGTAAGACCTGATTTGCCACCGGCTGCAATTCCTGTAGCCGACTCGATGTACGCGCCGGTGGTTGTCGTGCCGACCAGCGAGGCGACCACTGTGCTGACGGCGTCGGTCATCATAGGTCTTTCGATGTCGGGAAGATTCCCCTTTTTGTCCAGCAAATTCGCGCGTAATCCAAGTGCGATGAGCGTGCCAAGAGTATCAAGAAATGCCATCACAAAAATCGTGAGAATGACCGAAAACATCCCCCAGCTCAAAGCTCCGGCGATATCGAGTTTGAGGAAAATCGGGCTGAGGTCGGGGGGCATACTCACCCATCGATCCGGGAGAGGCGCAACGCCAGAGATGAACCCCATCGCCGTGACAGCAAGAATTCCGATCAGAATTGCTCCGTTGATGCGTCTGATCAGAAGAAATCCGATCAGAAGAAATCCGAAGATCGCGAGAAGCACTGTTGCCTGGTGGAAGTTGCCGACGTGAACCGGGGCTCCTTCTACGCCGAGGCGTACGATGCCTGTCTCATTCAATCCTATAAAACTGAGAAACATGCCGATCCCCACAGTGAGCCCGATTTTGAGTGATTCTGGAA
>PMZI01000070.1 GCA_003170475.1 Ignavibacteriota bacterium
ACCGAGACCAGCATGATGTTCATCACGCCGATACCTCCGACAATGAGCGAAATGACGGCAATCGCTGCAAGCAGATACGTGAGCGTATTCTGGGTTTCGCTTGCCGTCTCGATCGTATCGGCCATGTTGCGAATATTGAAATCTTCTTTACCATGGCGCTTCATCAGGAGCGCATGGAGTTCAGCCTGTACCACGCCCATGTCCGCGTCCGGCTTCACTCTCACCACGATGCTGTTGAAATAGCGACGTCCGAGAATTCTCGCTCCTGCCGTTGTGTACGGCAGCCAGAGGGAATTATCCATGTCGTCTCCACGCGGTGTCAAGCCCTTACTGCTCATAACACCAATGACCAGGAACGGTGCATTGCCAATGAGCACATACTGACCGAGCGGATTTGTTCCATCGGGAAATAGGTTCTTTGCCACGGTCTGGCCGATGGCGGTGACCTGGGTATAGTGCATGACATGTTCCGCCGAGAAGAATACACCGGACTGCGTCGGCCAATCGTGTACTTGCGGAAAGTCTTCGCCTGTTCCGACTGTCGTTACGGTCAGGTCCTCGTCGCCAAAGCGAAGCACGGAAGACCCGTTCGTTTCGGGAATCGCCATGGCGACGCCCGTCACATTGCAGATGGATGGAAGATCTTCAGGTACAAAGCTGGTCACAATATTAGCTGAAGCGCGCACAGCGGGCAGTCCGCGATTGATCGTCAACAGGTCGGTCCCCATGGCCTGGATCCGGTCCAGCACATCTTGCTTTGCACCGTTACCGATCGCCATCAATGCGACCACGGAGGCTACACCAATGATGATGCCCAACATGGTCAGCACCGTTCGCATACGATTGTGAAGCAGGGAACGCAACGCCATCTTCAGCGATTCGCCGAGGACTGCCACACCCTGGCTGGCGTCCGCTTCTCTTTCACCGGTCATCGCCTGATGAACTGCTTCAGCTTTCTGCTGCACTTCGTCGGAAGTGATGCGACCATCAGTGATTCGAACGATGCGATGAGCATATGCGGCGACATCGCTGTCGTGGGTTACGACTATAATCGTGTGCCCTTGTCCGTGGAGTTTTTCCAGTATGGCCATGACTTCCTTCCCGCCATTGCTGTCCAGGGCTCCTGTTGGTTCATCGGCCAGGATTACCGGTCCACCGTTCATAAGCGCACGGGCAATGCTGACGCGCTGCTGTTGACCGCCGGAGAGTTGATTGGGGTGGTGCTCCAGGCGATCGCCAAGTCCGAGTTCCCGCAGCAAATCACTGGCGTGTAACTGTCGTTCAGTTTTCGCCATACCGCAGTAGACGGCTGGAACTTCCGCGTTTTCGACGGCACTCAAGTCTGACATCAGGTTGTAACGCTGAAAGATGAAGCCAAACGTGTCTCGCCGCAATGCTGCAAGCGCATCGGTGCTGAGAGTGGCAACGTCGATACCACGGATACTGTAGGTTCCCTTCGATGGCTTGTCAAGGCAACCGATAATATTCATCAGTGTAGACTTACCCGAACCTGATGCACCCATGATGGCGACGAATTCGCCGCTCTGAATCGACAGGCTGACTTCCTTGAGCACTGTCAACGGCTCGCCGCCCGAAGTATAGGTTCGGCTCACGGCATTCAATTCAAGCAGCGGGGACGCCATTAGGGACCCTTCCGAGCGGTCAGTGCGCTTTTTGAACCACCCTGTGGAGTGATCGCTCTTATGACGACTTGTTCCTTTTCTCCTAGGCCATTTGTGACTTCCGTTGAGATCTCGCTCTTGATGCCGATCTTGATCGTGCGCAGTTCGACGCTGCCATTGGGTTTGAGTACCTGTATCTTGGTTTCCGAGCCCTCGGTTGCATTGCCTATGGCGGCAGTCGGAATCAGCAAGACGCTCTTTGCCTGCGCGAGCACGATGAAGATCTGTGCTGTCATCTGAATATTCAGTGCACGGTCCGGGTTTGAAACATCGAACAGTACGTCATAAAACACCACGTTGTTGATGAGTTCCGGGGTGGGAAGGATCTGCCTGATTTTGCCGTCCCAGCGCCGGGGCTGGCCAAGGACCGTAAAATAAACGTCCTGACCAAGTTTGACCCGGACAATGTCAGCCTCTGAAACTTGTGCCCAGACTGTTACGGTGTCCATATCTGCAATCCGCAGGATGTTCGGAGCCTGCTGATTTGCATTGATTGTTTGTCCTTCGAGCGTGCTGATGGAGACTATTTCGCCTGCCATCGGCGCCTTGATATTGGCATAACCTAAATTGGCTTTGGCAGTGTTGACGGATGCCGTGGCTCCCCTCATTTGGGCTGAAAGCGAAGCAGCGTCGGCGAAAGCGACATCGAAATTCGCCCGCGTGATGTCGCGATCGCTGGCGGAAATCAGTTGGTGAGCGTAGAGGGTATCGTTGCGGGCGCGCTGCAATGTCGCCAAAACGAGTTGTGCCTGCTTCACAGAGCGCTGAGAGGTCATGTTGTCTAGCGATGCATTGGCTGCTGTAAGCGCGGTCGCTGCCAAAACCGGATCAATTTCCGCGAGCAGTTGGTCCTTCTTCACCTTATCGCCGCGCTTGACCTTCAGCGACTTTAGCGTACCGGAAGTCTGAGCGCCGACGTCGACATAGGTAATGGGTTGCACGATGCCCGCTGCCAATACAGTGCTCTCCACATTGCCGCGTTCGACGACGGCCGTCGAGTAGAGGGGAGCAGCTCCGTCGAATGGCCAGAAATACCAGAGAACGCCTCCGCCGATAACAAGGAGTCCGACGATCAGCCAAAGGCTGGGTCTCCGCAAGAGGGCCCGAGATTTTGGATGATGAACCGACGGAGGCGTTGCAACTGGATCGTGAACTGTCGCCGCGGATTTAGCCGCAGGGTCGATGTCTAGCGTTTCCATTCTCGTGAATACCTGTTTTCGGTTTCTTCCTGTTTAAACACCTTTACGAGATACCAATTGTCCTGGCGGCACGGAAAGGGTGCTCGCTATATCTTCGCGATCAGCTTGCGAAGTTCTGACTTGGTCTTCCCAAGTTTCTGCTGAAGTCGTCCCAGCAGTTCTTCTTCCTTCCCCTGTTTAAAGAGCAAATCATCGTCTGTCAAGTTCGCAAACTGTTGTTTGAGTTTTCCGGCAATTTCATTCCAGTTGCCTTTCATCGTGAACGTGTTCATTTGAGATCTCCTTGGTTTATGAGTGAACATCAGCAAGTCCGCGTTTTACAACTCAGAACAACGTACGCCCGAAAACAACTTAGCCCCCTTTGTCTTCGTCCAGATCGTTGTGGTCATCTCCGCCTAAGCTATAGTAGTCGTTCTCCTCGTCTTCGTTACCAATACGTTCTTGTTCCTCATCCAATTCTGGACCAGGAACATCTAAATCGCTGCCTGATGCATCCTCAGCAAAATCTTTCTCATTATTCTTTCCGGCCTTCTCATCGTCACCAGATTCTTTTGTTTTCGTAGTATCCTCAGGATTGAGGTTCTTCTCTTCCTTGCCTTTGACGAAAATGTCCTGGGCGGCCGGGTAGAGCGGGTAGCCCGGTAGGTCCGCTTTTCCATCTTTGTCCGGCCGCTGAAGAGGCTGGTTGGTGTGGTTGCCTTTGTTTTTCATTTTCTTCACAAGTTTTGTGGAACATCGATTGTTGCAAGTCGCATTAGATCGCGCCTCGAGTTTCTCAAGCATTGTCGAATTACATCCACTGCGTGAGCATCCTCATGAGCGAGAATATCGACTTCTGTCAATACGTCGGGTCATGGCTTTGAAGTGCAGAACGATGTCGTTCACGATGATACCGCTCACATCATGATGTCTTTGCGATCGGTTTGCGTGGTCCGCTCTTGGCCTTCCCGAGTTTCTTCGGAAGAGGTTCCAAGAGTTCTTTCGCCTTGCCTTTTTTCAGATCCTTGTCAATCGGATCAGCAGCTTGATGTTTGAGTGTGCCGGCAATCTCATTCCAGTTGCCTTTNNATTGTCAAAAGTAGTACCGTGCCCCAATACCAGCGTCAAAGCCAAAACCCGTTGACGACGTGACCTGAAGTGACGGAACGAGCTCGAGAAACATGTCAATGGGCGTCTCACTTGGAAACCATGCGGCGCCGAAAACACCACGAATTGCCAGCGAGCTATTATAGCCTGCACCGTTGTTGAGTCGTCCGCCGAGTCCGTAAAAGATCTGGACTCGCTCAGCTGTCGGAATAAGGTCAAACGCGTGCCAGAGGTAATCCATGTGAAAATGAATGCGGCTTCCTCCGTTATAGGAACCGTCATATCTACCGATCCGATCTCCACCCACCGACCAGCCGAGGCCAAAATCAAACGCGGTTCCGGGCGATGTCCATAGCTTCGCGCTGATTCCTGTAGGTTCACCGAGAATCACGCCGAGTCCAAAGTTGCGCTCCTGGGCAACGGACACCTGGACGGTCAGAAACAAACAGAGTGCGATGAAAGCATACCAGGGATGTTTCACATGCGTGTTCCTTTTTGAATGTGATGGAACGACCTTTTCATCGTAAGCAGCGTCTCGCTGAAGAAAGTCCGCGGCGTGGTCGGGATGATTGAGACGAGCGTCATGTGCTCGCAACCTATCCAGACTGGCTCTAGCTCGGATCCCGTTGACGCGTGGCCTTCACGCCTTTCAAAATAGCCATGCCAACAAGAACGACTGAACCTACTACAATCCATTGTGTGGGGATATGCATCAGGACGGCTCCATAAACCAAGCCACCGATGACGATCAGAAACCCAACCATGTAAAGTGTGTATGACATAAGATTTCCTTCTCGCTAAAGTCTCTGACGTTTTCGTCCGCCCCATGGGTGGCAGGAGGTTTCATCCTTACAACGATTTCAAATACGTAACCAGGGCAATCTTCTGCTGAGCCGTCAATGACGGATTCAAGAAACTGTCATAGTTCTCGATGATGTCCCGCATCGTCACAAAGCGGCCGTTATGTCTGAAGCCGCCGTCTTCTCTCAGGGTTCTTGCGGGTTCATTTTTTGAATCCCTATTCGAGTTTCGATTTACGCGCAAGATTTTTCCTTGTCATTTGCATTGAGATTCATGAAATCCGGATCGATCCGCTCATTTTCCTTGTACCCACGGAACCAGCCCCTTGCCAAGATTCAATTTCTGAGGTCAAGGACTTGTCCAGAGCAACACGGATTCCGATAATAACAACGGGACTATTCGACGAAATCCGGTCGATTGATCGCGTTGAACCGCTTGAAAGCTATCAAATACCGCTTCGCAATGGTATCGCCCAAAGGGATGAAAGAGGGATTAATTACTTGCACGAGGAGACCCTGATTGCTAAAACAAACACTGGGTCCACTGCCTGCTGCTCAAGAGGTGAGGGATTGGTAATTCAAGTGTGATCGGTTGGTCGACGGCGGGGGAGTGACTGTCGCTGGCGATGCCGTTGTCAGGCGTGCAAGTCAGTATCGAGAAGGTCGATTCGAGTAAGAGTTATCCCGCTCAACTATTTTCTGAGGCTGCTTGGTATTGGCTGTTGCGGTCGTATTGACAAGTCCTCGGTCATCACATAGATGCCCATGGCCACGATCATCAAAATCAGCGCGAGCCAAAACCGCCAATCCTGATGCGCCCGTTTCCAATAAGGACGATGTTCCTTCTGAACAGTGTTGCTCTCCGGCTCTCTTTGCATATGGTGATCTCGATAAGATTGTTGTCGTCCAAAGGGACGAAACATTAGTTCATTCCGTGTGGCAGGCTCGGAGTGACGATTCTTCGACTCCTGAAGAGCATTTCCCCCTTCGCCGCGAATGGACAAGGGGAAACGTCTATTTTGTCCAGAAACTGACATCAAGCACCAGATCCCGCACACCATCGATCGCAAACTGCGCGCCGATGCAGATGAGAAGAAACCCCATGATCCGCGAAAGACTGTCGACTCCGTTCACGCCAAGGATGCGACGCAGGAATCCTGCTCCCCGGAGAACAATCCACGAGAGCATTGCAGTGATGACAATTGCCAAAATAATTCCGGTGTAGGCGAATACCTTGTCTACGCCGTGTCTTCCATTGATGGATGATGACATCGTAATGACGGCAGCTATGGCACCAGGACCGCTCAGACTCGGCATGGCGAGCGGACTGAAGGAAATATTTGACTTCAGCAGCGCTTCCTTTTTCTCTTCTCTGGTGATCTTGCCTTCGTCAGGGAACAGCATCCGGAATCCGAGAAAACTGATGACCAATCCGCCAGCAATGCGAATACCAGGGATGGAGATGCCGAACGCAATCATCACGAAGTGTCCCAGCAGAAGAAATGTGACAAGGATAATCGTCATGTAAACGCAAGCCCACATGATCTGCCTGTTTCGCTCTTTCGGGCTGAGATGCGCACTGATGCCAAGAAGAAGGAATGCCGTGCTCACGGGATTGATGATGGGAACAAGCGTAATGAGCGCAACGCCTACCCAGGAGAGATATTGACCGATGTTTTTCAGTCGAGTCCTTCTATTGCGTCAACGGGTTTCCCTCATCCAAGAGAGGTCTTTTTGCCGATGACAGTGATCCTTTCACTGAGAGGTTCTGTTCTCTCAGAGTTCGAAATCAGGCCTTCTTCCCGAGCACATTTTCTCCGCGGATGACTCGCAGCAATACAACGACAATGGCGATCACCAGAAGGATGTGTATGAAACCACCCATGGTGTAGGAAGCGAGCAACCCCAAGAGCCACAATACGAGCAGAATAACAGCGATAGTGTACAACATGATTTGTCTCCTTTGTTATTGATGTTGATTTGACATCTTCGATGTTCAATGATGACTCACTTGCTCACATCGGTCGATCATTGTGATTTCCTTCGTTGCTCTAGGCTAAATGTGCTCTCAGCATCCACGACATTTTTTCATGTTGTTCCATTAGTCCGGTCAGAAAATCGATCGTGCCCAGGTCTTTGTCTTCTTTGGCAATGCCGGAGATGTCCTTTCGTAGCAAACGGATCAGTGTCTCGTGATCCTGCAGCAAGGTCTGCATAATGTGGCTGGAGTCGGTGAAATCGTGATTGTGTTCGCTCAACCGGGTCATGGCCGTGAAGTCTTTGAGTGTCCCCAATGCAAAGTGCCCAAGGGCTCGTACTCGTTCGGCGACGTCATCAATGATAATATCCAGGGTGTCGTACTGGCTTTCGAAGAATTTGTGCAGCGCAATGAAGTTCGGCCCTTGAATGTTCCAATGGGCGTTGCGAGTCTTCGTGTAGAGCACATACTCATCAGCCAGTAGTGTGTTCAGGAGAAGTGCGACATCTTTCATGTGGTTTTCAGCAATTTCGATATCTGGTTTCATGGTGTTCTCCGATTGGAAGTGAATGTTGGTAGTTCCAAGTCTTGTGCGGGTTTGTTTAGCTAGTGCCGGTTCCAAAAAGTAG
>PMZI01000079.1 GCA_003170475.1 Ignavibacteriota bacterium
CAGCTTCGGCGACGCGATGCTGATACAATAATATAAGCGATGTTCGAAATAACCTGCAAAAGTAAAAAGTCTAAAGCAAGGACGGGGAAGCTGCATACAGCTCACGGAGTGATCGATACTCCGGCGTTCATGCCGGTGGGAACACAGGGCTCCGTAAAAGCCGTGACTCCGCTTCAGGTAAAAGAGATCGGCGCGCAGATAATTCTCTGCAACACTTATCATCTATATCTTCGCCCCGGACTCGCGGTCATAAAAAAAGCGGGAGGCCTTCACAAGTTCATCCATTGGAAAAGGCCGATCCTCACAGATAGCGGCGGCTATCAGGTTTTCAGCCTCAATGACCTCCGGGACATCGACGAGGCAGGAGTAACGTTCAAGTCCCATCTCGATGGGTCGGCTCATGTGTTCACCCCGGAATCGGTCGTACACATACAGCGGCAACTCGGTTCGGATATCATGATGGTGCTCGACGAGTGCGCGCCGTTCCCGTGTGATCTGGAGTACGCAAGGCGCTCAAATGCCATGACCGTTCGCTGGGCTGAGCGCTGCAAGCTGGCAGTCGAAAACCAGGGACCACTGTACGGACATTCGCAAGCTCTGTTTGGAATTGTTCAGGGGAGTGTGTATCCGGAGATTCGGACTCAAAGCGCTCAAGCTCTCGTTCGGATCGGTTTTGATGGCTACGCGATTGGAGGATTGGCTGTCGGCGAACCAGCGGAAGTGATGTATCATATCATCGATGTGTGCCAGACCGTGCTTCCAACCGACAAGCCGAGATATCTGATGGGAGTCGGCACTCCGGCGAACTTGATAGAAGCTGTGTCGCGGGGTGTGGACATGTTCGATTGTGTTCTGCCGACGAGGAATGGAAGAAACGCCAACCTGTTTACGCGAACAGGGACCATCAATCTTCGGAATGCAAAGTATAAAGCCGATTTCACGCCTCCCGATGGGGAATGCGGTTGTTACACATGCAGAACATTTACAAGAGCATATCTTAAGCACCTGTTGCAGGTCAAAGAGATTCTTGGTCTTCAGTTGGCCACGATCCATAATCTCTGGTTCTATCTCTGGCTCATGCGGGAAGCCCGCAACGCAATTCTCGCGCATGGCTTCTCTGCCTGGAAGACGGAAACCCTGCAGCGTCTGGATTCAGAGAAAGAAGACAAAGAGACCATGAGTACGTCACTGTAGATAAACAATCATTCATACGAATTAACGGAGGACGCTTTGGAACATCATCTCATTATAGCGCAAGCGGCGGCGCCAGACTTCAGCATGCTGATCGTTTTTGGTCTGATTTTCGTGATCTTCTATTTCATGATCATCCGTCCGCAGCAAAAGCGGCAAAAAGAGCGTCAGAAGATGTTGGACGCCCTGGAAAAAGGGGATAAGATCCTCACCGCCGGCGGGATTTACGGGACGGTCGTGGGCATTGAAGACAAAACGGTTCTCGTTCAGATCGCAGACAACGTGAAAGTGAAAGTTGAACGCGGATCGGTGGGATCGGTGCTTAAGGAAGCCACGCCGGAAGCCAAGAAGTAGGTGAGCGGGCTGATGCCTCAAAGGATGTGCGATCGAGAGGCCGTTCCACAAAGATACCTTCGTCCCGAAATGTCGCCCCCCTGAGCACCAGCCCGCCGTTATCGCACTATGATGATCTGGCGGGGGCGGGGAAGGATGTTCGGGACCTCGTTTTCAGACCGCGAGCAGAAGCCGCGCCTTTCAGGCGTCCGCTCATAACGGGATTCACTGAGCGGAACATCTCGGGTTGACTTTATTGCCTTGTTGTGAGAGAGCTTGCTTTTTGAGGATTCGGAGTTGGAAATGCGGGGTGGGTTCATCTGGACACTTTCTTCTTGCGTCTGACAGTTTTTTCCAATAGCTTGCTGTCGAAGTAAGCAGAGCCACCATCTCTAGAGACAGAGATGATGGCTTTTATTTTTGTGTTATCGGGCGTTATCAATCGGAGTGCAGAAACACTCTGGAGGACTTATGGGTGAGAAAGCCAACGGCAATATCTATCTGACGCGTGAGCGTGTGGTCGAGCTCGAAGCAGAGCTCCGTGATCTCAAGATTCGCGAAAGGAAAGAGATTGCTGCGAAAATTGCGGAGGCTCGCGGACACGGCGATCTGAGCGAAAACGCGGAGTACGATGCTGCAAAGGAAGCTCAGGAACATCTCGAAATTCGGATCGGAAAGCTCGAGGAAACCTTGATGCGTGCCCGCATCATTGAAAGCTCTGACCTTCCGAATGACAAAGTCTATATTCTCTCCGTCGTCAAACTCAAAGATCTCAAAACAGGCGAAACGACAGAATATCGGCTTGTTGCACCTGAAGAGGCAAATTTCGAAAAGAACAAGATATCAGTCACGTCTCCCTTTGGCGCGGGCCTGATGGGAAAAGTGCAGGGAGATGTGGTCTCCATCCGTGTGCCCGCAGGAGAACTGAAATACAAAATACTCGAAATCCGTCGTTGAGTTTACGGCAAGATACTTCTGAATTCGACAACCGCGGGTGTCTGGTATCTGCACAAATCCTCATCTTCAGATTCCTCCCCGCATAACCTGCTTTTCGATCGTAGCTGCTCAAATGCCAACGAACCTTGAAATCAAAGCAAAATGCCCTTCACTGATTCATGCCCGAAATGTCTCACGAACCATCGGAGCGAGATTTGGCGGGTTATTGAAGCAAACGGACACCTACTTTAAAGTGAAGCAGGGAAGGCTGAAACTGCGTGAAATCGACGGAAAGAAACTGGAGTTGATCTACTATCACAGGAACAATACAAGGGGAAATCGGTATTCAGACTACACGGTCCTTGAATTGCCAAAGAAACAAGCTGCCAAACGGATTTTTGATTCGCTTTTTGAGGCGGCGGTGATCGTGAAGAAGAGACGGGAACTGTATCTTTACAAGAATTCCCGCATTCACATTGATTCTGTTGAAGGACTCGGGGGATATATTGAATTTGAAGTTGTTGTTGTTCGGGGGAAGCGACAGGCTCAGAAATTGATGGCGTTTCTGCGGGAAGAATTCGACGTCGATCCATCGTCCTTGATTGGTGTTTCTTATAGTGACATGTTGCTTAAGCGGTAACGCAGTGGTACGATATGTGTTGGTCGGAACGAAATTCTGAAAACTTCGCGCTTGACTTTCTAGTATGCGGCGTCTATATTTTGGATGTCCGGTTCTTGAGGACACCGCAGGGTGACGGAAATAAAGTTCTTGATTTGGCAGTCGAAGTTTGATATATTTCAGTCGCCTTCTGCGGGAATAGCTCAGTTGGTAGAGCGCAACCTTGCCAAGGTTGATGTCGCGGGTTCGAGTCCCGTTTCCCGCTCTGTCCCGAACCCTGTAGAGGGGGAAGGGACATCTGACACGCAGTTGTCAAGCACTCTGTTTGCCAGAACTTCCTCTATGAACTTGCCCCGTTGCCACAAACTCCCACCAGGCAACGGGGTCTTTTTTTGTGGAAGAAGAGGGAATAGAGAAAATCCCAGGTTGATTGTCCAATTTCCAATGAACCAAATCGCCAATCGAAAATGTCATTGGCGCGGTACCCAAGTGGTAAGGGAGAGGTCTGCAAAACCTTTATGCGCCGGTTCGATCCCGGCCCGCGCCTCGAAAGCGACAAAGAGATGTGAGACGTTAACGATGGCTCCGATGGAGCCATTTTGTTTTTCTGCAACTTACCTCCTTCGACTATTCTCCAGATAGATCACTCAGCATAACTCGTCCGACGGACTGGTCACTCATAGGCGAGAGATCAGGGTTGTTGAAACGAGAAAAGTAATCTGAGGACATTTTGTCTGTCGGATTTAGGCTGCTTAGGGACTGCACTGCTGTTTTGACTTTCGCCCGTGGTTGGTGTACAAACGGATCCTCACTTTCATGATGGGTCCCACAAATGGCGTAGTGATGAATACTCTCTTCAATCTGCTGCGACGCCAGCCGGCAAATATCAGGTTAGAATGGCTCGACACTAGTTGGGCCATTCCTCCTTGCCTTCACCCGCAAACTTTGCTAACTTTGAAACCATCGATTGTGACCACGTGATACCTGAACCAATCTCCTCAAATCAGATATCATTAATCGCCAATCGGAAATTTCTTTGCCGGGGTGGCGGAATTGGTAGACGCACAGGACTTAAAATCCTGTGTCCTGCAAGGGGCGTGCGGGTTCGAGTCCCGCCCTCGGCACGAAAGAACTCACCCGAGAACACATGAGTGGGAATTCTGAGCGACCCCGAGTGAGCGAAGCGAGTCGGGGGGGAGTCGAAGGATCAAGCCCTCGGCACACACAAGGAGCTTCTCAACTGACTGACTGCTGACTTCTGGCGGAAGGCTGATCCGCACGGAATCGGCAAGATCAATCCTGGAGCAAACTGGATTAAGGGCGGGGCGTCTGCCGCCCGAGACAGCATGGCCCGTACATAAAAAAGGCTCTGCGTCTGCAGAGCCTCGCATTGAATCAATCCTTTCTTACCGCATCTTCTTCTCAAACTTCAGACTTACTCCAGCAGGTGCCGAAGTCTTTTCGTTCGGAACAAAGACGTGGAGCTTTTCCCAGACGCGCATATGCTCTCCCGGCGCCCCGAGTTTCCACGTGTCGGTAACTCCCTCTCCGGCGGCCCGGATGGTCAGTTTTTTCCGGGGTCCAACGGCTCCGTCACTCCGCTCCCACTGGTACTCCACTGTAGCCGGTTGCTTGTTCACAAATATTGTCCCAACGAACTCGAGGGTCGTCGGTGCCGGCCCGGAGTATGCCTTCGGATTGGCAACCACAACGACCTTTGTTACCTTTGCATCTTGAACTATTTTCCGTTGCGGGGATGCGGCCAGGAAAATCCCCGCTATCAGGACGATGGCAAAAACGTTGAGACAGCGCATGGAATGTTTTCTCCTTGATTGGTGTGAGGATAAATTCATGGGGTGTTCAATCTCACTGCTTCTTGTGGCGGACTGGAAATCGTCGCTGGGGGCAACGCCAGTGGATGTTGAGACTATATCCGGACAAAATCAATCCTCAAATAAGGGAGAATTATTGGTTCACTGAATCATTGACGCATTGGTTCTGTTGAATGTTGATCAGTCTTCGTCACCAAATCCCATGAATCCGAACCTTTACATACGTCTCATTCATGACCTGAACTGTTCTTATCTTCACTATGATCGAATCGATGCGCGACGACGTTCTCTCCCAGACCGTTTCATGTGCGGGAATTGTCAGCATCGAGATGATCTTGATGAGTGCTTACAGGATGATGGTGTGGAAACTGGGAATCGTGTGCTTTCGCTGCCATTCTGTCAAGCAAAAAGTCCCTTCAGTGATCGTGGGAGAATTTCACCTGATCTCCCGATTATTCTCTGTGTTGCCTCCACTGAAGTATTTTTGTATTTTAACCAGCGCACGCACCGAATGTTCTGCCGACAGCCCCTGGGTTGGCCACCCTACTGAAAACGAGAGACAACGAACCATGCGTATCCTTGATCAACACAAACTCGTGAGCGAACTCAAAGCCTACGTTGGGAAGATGACGTCCGGCGAGAGATATGAATTCGAGATGATGCAAAAGCGCGACAAAGACGACGAGGAGCTAGATCAACTCGCCTGGGCGAAGCTTGAAACTATGCACAAACGACTGGTAGTGAAAAAGACTAAGAAAGAAATTGAAGAACTGTTTCGAAAAATGACCTCAAATCCTGATCAAGAAAAGGCGTAGAGTCTATGAAATATAGAAGATTTGGTAAGACCGGAATAGACGTATCGGAAATCGGCTATGGCGCCTGGGGAATCGGCGGAGCAATGTGGCAAGGGGCGACGGACGAAGAGTCGTTGAAGGCGTTGCACACCGCGATTGACCTCGGGTTGAATTTCATTGATACGGCTCTGGTCTATGGCGACGGACACAGCGAACAGTTGGTCGGAAAGGTGGTGAAAGAAAGGAAAGAGCGGGTCTATGTTGCTACGAAAGTCCCACCGAAAAATGGTAAGTGGCCGGCCAGACCGGGGACAAAGCTGCGTGATGCGTTCCCCTACGATTATATTCTTCAGTCTGCGGAAACCAGCCTTCGCAACCTCGGAACGGACTCAGTGGACATCCTTCAACTGCATGTGTGGAATGACGATTGGACGGATGATTCAGAGTGGTCTGATGCTATTGCGAAACTGAAGGAGCAGGGGAAAATACGCCATTTTGGTGTCTCGATAAACGATCATCAGCCAAATAACGCACTTCGCCTCGCTGCAACTGGAAAAGTCGACACGTTTCAAGTGATTCATAACATATTTGATCAATCGCCCGAAGAAAAGCTATATCCCTATTGTCTCGAGAAGAACATCGGTGTCATTGTGCGAGTCCCGCTCGATGAAGGTGGTCTTGGTGGAAAAATCACTAGAGACACACAGTTTCCGGATGGTGATTTCAGAATTGGATACTTCCGGGATGATCGAAAGAAGCAGATCGTTGAGCATGTCACAAAACTCGAAAAGCTGCTGGGAAAAGAAGCTCAGACTGTTCCTGAGCTGGCTCTTCGATATGTTCTCAGTCATCCGGCCGTTTCGACTGTCATCCCCGGAATGAGGACTGTCAGAAATGTCGAGACAAACTGCAAATTGTCAGATGGAACGCTTCTTAGCGAGAAGATGATGCTCGAGCTCAAAAACCATCGGTGGGATCGCAATTTTTACCGCTAATTGGACTTCGCCGAGGGCCAAGATTCCTCTCGTTTGGCTGCCTCAGAAAAATGGCAACGATTCCGCGAATTAGTTTGTTGATTTTCCCTTGAATTATCCGTATTATTTCACTGTTTCAGTACAGGCAGGCCCAAGTACAGCTTCTATGGGCTCTTAGCTCAGTTGGTTAGAGCGCTACCTTGACATGGTAGAGGTCATAGGTTCGAGTCCTATAGAGCCCACCAGGGAAATTCCGGATTACGCTTTTTTGTGTCTGCTCCTGCAAGAGGAGCGAGTTCGAATTGGCATAGGACTTTTGATAAGGTCAACGCTCTGAGCTCAAGAGAACCCATACACATCGGTTGTGAGCGCAGTTTCGTTTGAGTGGGATGAGGTTGCCAATCGGAGATTTTCTCCGATTTTTTTTGTCTTAGGAACAATGGCGAAGATCAAAATTACATTTCCAGACGGCAACTCCAAGGATTACGACTCCGGAGTCACCGGACTGCAGATTGCAGAAGGCATCAGCAAGGGACTGGCGCGTGAAGCGCTTGCGGTTGAAGTGAACGGAGAGGTATGGGATCTTAACCGTAAGATCACGGCGGATGCAGCCTTGAAGATCCTGAAGTGGAAAGATGATGGCGGAAAGTATGCTTTCTGGCACAGCTCCGCCCATTTGATGGCCGCCGCTGTCGAATCCCTTTTCCCCGGGACAAAATTCGGGATTGGTCCGCCCATCGAGGTAGGATTTTACTATGATCTCGACATGGGAGATCATACTTTGACAGGCGAGGATCTTAAGAAGATTGAAGATCGGATGGTTGAGCTTTCCACGAAAAACGATCAGTACGTTCGAGAGGAACGAAATTGGGAAGATGCGGTTTCGTATTTCAAGGAGAAGAAGGATCCCTATAAGCTTGAGTTGCTGGAGGAATTAAAAGGTCAAGTGATCACCTTCTATCACTCCGGAGCGTTCACAGATCTTTGCTATGGTCCGCACCTGGCCACCACAGCGCCCATCAAGGCAATCAAGTTGCTTAGTGTTGCCGGCGCGTACTGGCGAGGGAGCGAAAAGAACAAGATGCTTCAACGCATCTACGGGGTGACCTTCCCCAACACCAAAGAGCTCGACGAGTATCTGTTCCGCCTCGAAGAGGCAAAACGAAGAGACCATCGAAAGCTCGGCCAGGAACTGGAAATTTTTCTGTTGACACCGGCTGTCGGAGGCGGGCTTCCGCTCTGGCTGCCGAAGGGAACAATCATCCGTGAAAATCTGGTCGATTTTCTTCGCATCGAGCAGAAGAAGCGCGGGTACGATTTTGTGATGACCCCGCACATCGCTAATTTGGATCTTTACAAGACGTCGGGACATTATCCGTACTACAAGGATTCACAGTTTCCTCCCATCACGATGCCCGATGGTGAGCAGTACATGCTCAAGCCGATGAATTGTCCGCATCACCATCAGATCTACTCGGTGAAACCGCGGTCGTATCGCGATCTTCCGGTGAGACTGGCTGAATTCGGAACGGTGTATCGCTACGAGCAGTCGGGCGAGATGAACGGCCTGATACGTGTCCGAGGATTTACACAGGACGACGCGCACATCTACTGTGCACATGATCAACTGAAGGACGAGATCACGTCGACCGTCGAGCTTACCCAGTTGGTGTTCAAGACGTTTGGCATGGAAGTGAAGATCCGTTTGTCGTACAGGGACGACAAGAACGTTGAGAAATATGGCGGCGATGCGGCTTTTTGGGAACAGGCACAACGAGAAATCAAAGAAGTTGCTGATGAGATGAAGCTGGACTACTTTATCGGCATTGGCGAGGCGTCCTTCTACGGTCCCAAAATCGATTTCATGGTAAAAGATGCATTGGGACGCACGTGGCAGCTCGGCACGGTCCAGGTCGACTATGTTATGCCGGAGCGATTTCAGTTGGAGTATACGGCAAGCGACGGAAAGAAACATAGGCCGGTCATCATTCATCGCGCTCCGTTTGGGTCGCTTGAACGATTCATTGGAATCCTCATTGAGCATTTTGCCGGCGAGTTTCCGTTGTGGCTTGCACCCGTGCAGGCAGCTGTTCTGCCCATCACAGATCAATATGCGGAGTATGCCAAGGAAGTCATTGCGCAGATGAAAGATGCCGGTGTGCGGGCTGAATTTGATGACCGTAACGAAAAAATCGGCTATAAGATTCGGGACTGGGAATTGAAGAAAGTTCCATATATGCTTGTGGTTGGCGAGAAAGAAAAATCGAGCAATACCGTCTCTGTCCGACAGCACAAAAAGGGAGATCTTGGAGCGATGAGCCGTGAGGCATTCATCGCAAAAGTCGCCGATCTCGTTCATCAGAAATCACTCACTCTATAGGAGAAGTCCCCATTAAGCAAGAACGCGCGCGCATCAATACTGAAATCAGGGCACCCCAGGTTCGGGTGATCGATGAAGAGGGGACACAGCTTGGAGTCCTGGCAGTGAAGGATGCCATTGCTGCCGCAACAGCAAAAGCACTTGATCTGATTGAGATCGTTCCGACGGCGGATCCGCCTGTCTGCAAGATCATGGATTTTGGCAAGTACAAGTATGAAATTGCCAAAAAGGACAAATTGCAGAAGAAGCATCAGCATGTCACGTTGGTGAAAGAAATTCGGTTTCACCCAAATACTGATACACATGATTTCGATTTCAAAGTGCGCCATGCCCGTTCATTCATCGAAGAAGGGCATAAGGTGAAAGCGACGGTGGTCTTCAAGGGCCGTGAAATCACCTACCAGGACCAGGGACGCGCCATGCTGGATCAATTTACAACTCAGCTTGAGGATATCGCGAGAATTGATGCTCCGGCAAAAATGGAAGGACGTCAAATGATCGCATACTATGTCGCCGATAAATCTAAAAAGAAGACGACCGAAGGTAGTAAACAAACGACAGAACCATCATAACGGAGTACCGTATGCCAAAGATGAAAAGCCGACGCCGCGCGCTGAAATCATACAAGGTGACAGCGTCAGGAAAGATCAAAAGGCGGAAAGCGTTTCGAAGTCACATCCTGACTTCGAAGTCCACAAAACGAAAGCGCCATCTTCGCAAGCCAGGACTCGTCTCTGAGACCGAGGCGTACAAAGTGCGACGATTTTTGCTAGCATAATCAAGAAGGAGACAGTTTCATGCCGCGTTCACAAAACAAAGTCGCCTCTCACAGGCGCAGAAAAAAACTCCTCGGGAAAGCGAAAGGCTACTGGGGCGCTCGAAGCAAAGTCCACACCGTAGCAAAGCATCACGTTGAGAAAGCGCTCACGCATGCTTATCGGCATCGAAGGACGAAGAAGCGTCTCTTTCGAGGAATCTGGGTTGCCCGCATCAACGCAGCCGCCCGTACTCATGGAACAACTTATTCGAAATTGATCGCCGCACTTGATAAGAAGTCGGTGGAAATCAATCGAAAGGTGCTGGCGGATCTGGCTGTCAATAATCCTGAAGCTTTCGCCGAAGTGGTAAAGTTTGTGGCTGCTTAGTAGCGATCTTCCTGTCAATCGATCAAGTCCCGTTCGCTGAGCAGTCAGAGAACGGGACGATGGGCAGGAAGATTTTTCGTTATCAGGTGCGTGTTGGCGGAAGGATGAAAACCGTCAGGTAAGCTTCGACAATCTAGAGCTGGGAGGTGCACAATGCCGCGATTTGGTACACACGCTCTCGATTTTGATGTAGTTATTGCCACGGAGGACAAGGTCCTCGATGCAAGGCATTTCAATGTGCTCTATGGCGTTTTCAGTGCCTGCGGAGCGGACTACTTCGCATACGTCGAGCCAAAGATGTTTCAAGCATACTTCCTCAAGTCAGCTCAAGGAAAAAGGCGCGCGGATGATCTTGTCGCCACGCTGACAGAGCTGAAGAAACTCATGCCGGACTACGTCGGCGTTGGAGTCGGCAGGTCTCAGGGATGCCTCGCTGCACGTTTCGGATGGAGTGGCAAGATCAAGCAACCACCCGTCGGAGAAGAAGTCCAAAAAGCCGGAGCCGAGGCAAGCGCCAAACGAGGATAGCCGATCCCTCCTTCGAACCGGATTCTCCGGACACCTCAACAAATCAAATCTCATGAATGCAAGAATAAGCGAAGCACGGGCTTCTTTCCAGACGGCGCTTGAAAAAGCGCAAACAGATGCCGATCTCGACCAGGTTCGCGTGCAATTCCTCTCTCGTAGTGGAGCTATTGCGAACCTCTTCGAAGAGATGAGGTCGCTTCCTGTTGCCGAAAAGCCCGCACTGGGGAAACTGCTGAACGTCCTGAAATTCGAAGCACAGGCCGCGTTCGATGAAAAGAAGCGAACGCTGGATGCGTCAACAGTCCGTGGAAGTGACACGGTGGATCTCACGCTTCCGGGCAGGCCAAGGCCAGTCGGTACCAAGCATCCCCTCATGCAAACCATCGACGATATCAAGAGAATTTTCGTCAGTATGGGATTTTCGGTTGCCACGGGGCCTGAGATTGAGACGGATTACTACAATTTCGGCGCTTTGAATTTTCCTGCTGATCATCCTGCCCGCGATATGCAGGACACTTTTTTCATCTCGAAGGATATTCTCCTGCGGACGCACACCTCCCCGGTGCAGATTCGAACTATGGAAAAGCAGAATCCGCCGGTACGCGAGATCATGCCGGGAAGAGTGTACCGCAACGAAGCGATCAGTGCCAGAAGCCTGGTGAGCTTCTACCAAATTGAGGGCCTGTACGTCGATCAGGGTGTGACCTTCAGCGATCTCAAGGGGACGCTGGTTGCCTTCGCTCGCCAATTCTATGGGAATGACGTGCGATTCAAATTCCGCCCAACCTTCTTTCCTTTTACGGAGCCGAGTGCGGACATGTATATCTCGTGCTTCCTGTGCAAGGGAAAGGGGTGCCGTATGTGCAAGCAGGCGGGCTGGCTGGAAATTCTGGGATCGGGAATGGTCCATCCGCACGTACTGAAGAACGTGGGTTACGACACAGAGAAGTATACTGGATTTGCTTTTGGCATGGGCATCGAGCGTACGGCGTCGCTTCGCTATGGCGTCGATGACCTGCGACTCTACTACGAAAATGATGTCAGATTCTTGAAACAGTTCTAGTTACGAGCCACCTATGAAGATTTCTCACAATTGGTTGAAGGAGTACATCCCTGTTCGGCTGAAGCCATCGCAACTGGCAGAAGACCTTTCCATGATCGGGTTGGAGGTGGAGGGATTTGAAGAACTTGCCGCGAAGTATCAGGGCTTCGTCGTTGCGCAGGTTCTCGAGAGAACGAAGCATCCTCATGCCGATCGATTGTCCGTCTGCAAAGTCAATGTCGGAAACGAAGACCTGCAGATAGTCTGCGGTGCACCCAATGTTGATGCAGGACAAAAAGTCGTCGTTGGATTGGTCGGAGCAACGGTCCCCAGGAATCAGCATGATTCCGATGGTAGACCGTTTGTTCTGTCGCAGGTGAGCATTCGCGGCGTTCAATCGAGTGGAATGATCTGTTCAGAATATGAACTCGCTGTCGGCGACGACGCCAACGGAATCCTTGTTCTGAATCCGAAAGCAAAACCGGGGACACCGTTCGCCAAGCACCTCGGATTGTCAGATGTCGTGTACTCTATGGAGATTACCGCGAATCGCGGTGATTGGTTGAGTCACATTGGGGTGGCACGCGAACTTCAGGTGATCATGGATGCGAAGGCATCATTGCCGGCGAGCCTCATCAAAGAGAGCAAGACTCCGGTCGGTAAACACGCGACGATCAAGATTATTGATGCGGCCAAGTGCCGGCGGTATGTGTCACGAGTTGTTCGGAACGTTAAAGTGGGACCTTCTCCAAAATGGTTGCAGGACAGATTGATGGCGATCGGTCTTCGGCCGATCAACAACATCGTTGACATTACGAATTATGTCCTGATGGAAACCGGACAGCCGCTTCACGCATTTGATTATGATACACTCGAGCGACACACCATTGTCGTGAAGTGTGCGAAGGATGGTGAGAAGTTTACCACGCTCGACGGTAAAGAGCGAACTCTTCGTGCGGACACTCTGATGATCTGTGATGCCGAGAAACCGATTGCCATCGCAGGTGTGATGGGCGGTGCAAACACAGAAATCAGTGAGCGAACAACGAACGTTCTGATCGAAAGCGCAAACTTCGACCCGAGCAGTATACGGAAGACGTCGAAGTATCTCGGCCTCTCAACGGATGCCTCGCAGCGATTTGAGCGCGGAGTTGACATGGAGATGTCCCTCTACGCAGCGAATCGTGCAGCGGAGCTTCTACAGAAGTTGGCAGGTGGGGAAGTGCTGAAAGGAGCGATTGATGTTTACCCTCGCAAACTGCAGCCAGCAAAGATTTCTCTTCGTGTCAGTCGGACGAATGCAGTTTTAGGAACTTCGTTCACGCAAAATGAGATCGTTTCTTTCCTCAAACGGCTTGAGCTGAAAGTAGCGAAGCGAACAAGGGACAGCATCACCTTCATTGTGCCGAGTTTTCGCTATGACCTTGTTGAGGAAATTGACTTGATTGAAGAAGTGGCCAGAGCCTACGGCTACGACAAGATTGAGACGAAAACGCGAACGACGATCGACTTTACGAAGCCTTTGAACACAGGTTCGTTGCAAGAGAGCTTGCGCGACTACTTCATCGGCGCAGGTTTCAACGAGATGCTGACGTACAGCTTGCAGGACAAGGCAAAGGGATTGATGACGGGGGAGAGGGCTGTAGAAGTCTTGAACCCTGTCAGTGCAGAGGCGTCTGTCCTTCGAACAAGCCTCATTCCCGGGGCTTTGACGGTCGTGAAGCACAATCGAGCTCATGGCTTGAACGATCTGCGTCTCTTCGAGATTGGAAATGTTTTTGCCCTTAAGGGAGAGAAGCCGACTGACGATTTGGCCGATTTTCTTGAGGATGAGAGGATTCTCATGGTAATGAGTGGCAGCGTTGTCCCACAGCAATACGGATCGGAACACAGGGGAGTGGACTTTTTTGACCTCAAAGGTGAGGTCCAGGCGTTGCTTTCCAAGTTTTGCCTTGACAAATACAGGTTTATTTCATATGATACCGCGGGCGCTTTAATTGAAAGCGCTCTAGCAGTTGAAATCAATGGTACTTATGCCGGACTTCTCGGAAAGGTTGGCAAGTCAATCTCAGAACGTTTTGATATTGACGATGCCATCTTTGTATGTGAAATGAGAGTGAGCGCACTTGTCGGGAGACGGACAGCAGAGAAGAAGCTGACCCCGCTCCCAAGATTTCCAAGTGTTGACCGCGATCTGGCGTTCGTTGTAGACTCGGTTGTGCAGCACGAAACTGTTGAGCGTACCATCAGGGAGGCTGGTGGAACCCTGCTCGCCAATGTAGTCCTCTTCGATCTTTATCAGGGGGACCAGGTTGGGGCTGGCAAGAAGAGCCTGGCATACTCATTGGAATTCCAGCCGTTGGACCGCACGTTGACCGATCGCGAGATCGATGCAGAAGTGAATCGTATCGTTCAGCGGGTTGAGGAAGCGTGCAAAGCGAAGTTGCGGGCCACATGAATGTGCGCCTGACTGTTCCAGAGAATCTGAAGGAGACCTCGTTTGCCTGATCAGCAATCGGAAGCTGAAGTCGTGAGCGGCAAAGACGTCCGGAGTCTCGAGACCTCTCTCGAAACGCTTTGGGAAAAAGCGCGTCGAGTCTCCGAAGCCCTCGTTCAAATGAAAGAAATGAACGTGGATCTTCGGAAAAGGATGGAGGATCTCGAAGCTGTGGAGCAGCGCCTCATGCTGGATTTGGCAGACAAGGAACGTGAAGTGGAACGTCTGCGTCAGGAGGTACTTCGTGTACAATCCAACGGATCGAACATGCTCACGAAAGAAGAAAAGGAGGCACTGAAAGCAAGGATCAAGGACCTCATTACGAAGATCAGTTCACACTTGTAGTCCTCGGGTTCTTGTTTTGGTCGCGGCAAAGGCTGAATGATGGTGAAACCTGCTAATGTCCCTCAATCGATGCGTGAGAGTCTATGAACGGTAAGAGCATAAAAGTAAAAATCTTCGGTTCGGAGTATCCTCTTCGCGGGGAAAACGAGGATTTCACCAAAAAGATTGCAGCCTATGTGGATACGATGATATCCACCATTCATGAGAAGATACCTGAGCAACCGCCGCTGACCGTGGCGGTGCTGTCAGCATTGAACATCACTGAAGACTTAATGAAAGAACGAGAACGCAATCAGCAGTCCTTGACACATTTGGAAACGGAGATCATTAAACTGTCGAACTACCTGGACAATTGTCTGGAAGTTGACGCGACAGGTCCGAAGACTGAATAATCTGATTTGATTCTCGAGTGTTCCTTCTCAAATGAAGTACGGACGGGCAAGTTTCCGCACCGTCTGCCGTGATCAAAACTTATTAAAGAACCTGACAGTTACTTTAATAGGGAGCTTGACTCATAAGCGTGGAGCGCAAGCCACCTCTCCGCCTCTGGTGGAGATGCCAAGCGATGACTCNNGAGGTTCTTTCAATACACCTTGATCTTCGGCCGACGAGTGCGGATTTTTTTTGCTTGCGCGAGAGTTGACGAAGAGGAGCTGTCATGGAATTGTTGATTTTCATACCGATTGTCGTCATTACTGCTGGCTTGACGTTTTACGCCGGTTGGTACCTGAACGCGAAATCGGGTCAGAATAAGATCACGAGTGCCCACGAACGCGCAAAGCGCATACTGGAAGACGCGGAAAAAGACGGAAACACGCTCAAACGGGAAAAGCTGCTGGAGGCCAAGGATGAATGGTACAAGAAGAAGAAAGAGTTCGAGGCCGATGTGCAGTCCAAGAAGAACAAGCATCAGGCCTTCGAAAAACAGCTGATATCCCGTGAAGAAAACGTTGACCGAAAGTTGGACCTTCTGAGCAAGAAAGAGATTGCCCTGCAAGCCGTCGACAAGGATTTGGTCGAAAAACGCAAGAGAATAGAGGAAAAGGACAAAGAGCTTTCGAGGCTCATGGGAGAGGAAAACACCCGGCTGGAGCGCATTTCCGGTATCACGAGGGAAGAGGCCAAGAAACAGCTCAGTGACAATCTGCTTGAAACCGTGAAGGCCGAATCGGCCCAACTCATGAAAGAGGCCCGGGATAAGGCCAAGGAAGAGGCCAAACGAGAAGCCCAAAAGTTCATCATTCAGGCGATCCAAAGGACCGCTGCGGACCATACCGTTGAATCCACTGTCAGTGTGCTAAATCTTGAGAGCGATGAGATGAAGGGGCGGATCATTGGCCGGGAAGGAAGGAATATCCGGGCGTTTGAAGCTGCTACAGGCGTAGATGTTATAGTAGATGACACACCTGAAGCTGTTATCCTGTCAGGATTTGACCCATTTCGTCGAGAAGTAGCTCGAGTATCTCTGGAGCGCTTAATCGCAGATGGCCGAATTCACCCGGCGAGGATTGAGGAAGTCGTAGAAAAGGTCCGCAAAGAACTCGAGGAAGAAACTGTCAAAACAGGCGAGAATACGCTTCTGGAGGTTGGTCTTCATGGCGGACATCCTGAGATCATCAAGCACATTGGAAGGATGAAATATCGCTCAAGCTATGGTCAAAATTTACTTCAACATAGCATCGAAGTTTCTTTCCTGAGCGGCATTATGGCCGCCGAGCTTAATCTGGATCCGATGCTGGCCAAGAGAGGTGGATTGCTTCACGATATTGGGAAGACTATCGACAGAAGTGTGGAGGGTCCTCACGCGCTCTTGGGATATGAGCTATGCAAGAAGTTCAACGAGCACCCTATAGTCGTGAATGCAGTGGGTTCTCACCACGAAGATATCCCGATGGAGCATCCCATCTCCGCGTTGGTTCAAGCAGCCGACGCGATAAGTGGTGCGAGACCAGGGGCGCGCAGGGAATCCGTTGAAGGTTACGTGAAACGCCTGGAAAAACTGGAGTCCCTCGCAAAATCGTTCAAAGGGGTTGTAAACACATACGCAATCCAGGCCGGGAGGGAGATTCGCGTCATCTGCAATCATGAACTTATTGATGATGCGGCTGCCGATCAGTTGTCGCATGAAATCGCCAACAAAATTCAGCAAGAAATGGAATATCCGGGTCAGATCAAGGTTATGGTGATTCGGGAATTCCGCTCGGTTTCGTTTGCGAAATGATTCCAAAGATCTGATGCATACATAAGGATTTGGCTTGGGCAAATCTCAGTCATCGGCGATTCTTCGTGTAGGAGTGACAGGGGGGATTGGAAGCGGCAAGTCGCTTGTTTGCTCATTGTTTGCGAAGAGGGGCATTCCGGGTCTCTCTGCCGATGCGATTGCAAAGGATTTGATGCAAAACGATGCCTCATTGCGCTCGCAATTGAGTGTGCTGCTTGGGGAATCATCTTTTCGGGTTGATGGATCCCTGAATCGGACTTATGTGGCAGATCGAATTTTCTCTGACAAATCGCTGCAGCAGAAGGTCAACCGACTCGTTCACCCGAAAGTCGAAGCAATGCTTGACGGTAGGTTCCTGGCAATGGAGCGATCAGGGAAGCGGATCGGAATTGTAGAAGCAGCGTTGATTTATGAAGCTGGATATGATAAACGACTCGATGTAGTGATTGTTGTCGATGCTCCGGAAACTGAGCGAATCAAGCGGGTTGTCGAACGCGACAAGTTGTCCTCGGCAAAAGTACGCAAGCGCATCGCAGCACAGTCCCCAGCAGAACAAAAAGCAGCAAAGGCAGATTACCTTATCCACAATACGGGCTCGCTGTCGGAGTTGGAATCTTCAGTCCAATTCCTCTCAATCATCCTTCATACTATCAGCAAGAAACAATGAACGAAGACAAGAATCTCTTTCTGAAAGAAGAACGCTATTTCTTTCGCACGTACAAGCGCCTGGGTCTCGACATTGATCGTGGAGAAGGCGTGTATCTTATTGCGCGCGATGGGAAACGCTATCTCGATTTCTTTGGCGGCTTGGCAGTGAATGCACTTGGGTATAATCACCCGGCTGTGAACAAGGCGATCATCGACCAGGTTCACAAATACATCCATTTGTCAAACTACTATGTCCAGGAGCCGCAGGTGGATCTGGCGGAGAGGGTGATCCAGGCGTCCGGATTTCAGCGCGTGTTCTTCTCGAATAGCGGGACGGAAGCGGTGGAAGGGGCAATTAAGGTCGCAAGAAAGTGGGGGAAGAAACACGGCAAGACCGAACTGATCGGACTCTCGAATTCGTTCCACGGTCGAACGATGGGTGCGTTGTCATTGACGGAGCGTCCGAAGTATCGCGAAGGATATGAGCCTTTTCTTCAAAACGTCAGCCACATCGAGTTCAATGACGTCGCCCAGTTGCGGGCAGTGGTGAATGAACAGACACTTGGGATCATATTGGAATTCATTCAGGGAGAGGGAGGCATCTTCGTGGTCAGTTCTGAATTCGCCTCAGCGTTGAACGAACTGCGGCAGAAATTCGGTTTCCTGATTATTGCTGATGAAATCCAGTCCGGGATGGGACGGACAGGAAAGTTTTTTGCATTCGAACATTTCGGTGTCAGGCCAGACATTGTGGTCATAGCAAAGGCCATTGGCGGCGGACTTCCGCTAGGGGCTTTTCTTGGAAACGAACGGGTTGCAGATGTATTGACGTACGGTACTCACGGAACGACGTTCGGTGGCAACCCTGTAGCATGTGCGGCGGGCGTGGCGGTCTTTCAGGAAGTAATCGACAAAGGGTTGATGAAGAGAGCCGGCGAAATCGGTGGCTATTTGAAAACGCAGTTCGAAGGCGTGAAGAAGGAATTCCCGGATCTCGTGAAAGATGTTCGAGGTCTCGGCTGCATGCTTGGAGTCGAGCTCACTCAGGACGGACAGCCAGTCGTCGATCAACTTCAAGAACAAGGATTCCTGGTGAATTGCACGCATAATACGGTTCTTCGGTTTCTGCCTCCATTCATCATCACTCGCGAAGAGTGCGATGCGCTGGTCAAGGCTCTCACACGTATTCTGGGTGTATTGTCGCATGCCAAGAAATAGCGACCTCATCAAACCATTTGGGTAGAGCTGTTGGATAAATCACATTTCACACTTTCCATCATCAAAAGGAGGAAACCATGAAAAAGCTGTCGTTTGCAGTTCTCGTGGTTTTGATGTTCGTCTCTGTGGGACTGGCGCCGGCTCAATTCAAGATGGCGGTTGGAGGGGGCATGGGATTGAATCTGAACCTGTATAGTGGATCCGACGTGAATGGCGGGTCCGGAATTGGATTCGCTGTTGCAGGTCAGGCTGACATGTCATTTTCAAAAACCATCGGAGTATTGACATCCGTTTACTTCTATGATAATCGCAGCGGATCGTATACGCAAACTGGCAACTACTACGGCACCAATTACACCCAGGATATCTCCGCGAGCGTCGCATATTTTGAGATCGAGCCGCTCTTCAAGTTAAAACTCGACGAGGCTCCTATCTATTTCGTTCTCGGGCCGTCTCTGGGGTTCAACATGCAAAACTCGTATGAAGCGAAGACGACTGCGAATAATCAAACCTCGACTCAGAAGGCAACGATTCAGAACATGAATACGCGCTTCGAGCTCAAAGGCGGGGGTGGGTACATTTATCCCATTTCGAAAACGATGCGAGTCAACACCCAACTTACTTTTGGCTATGGCCTTACGAATGTGGTCCAGGATGTGAATTGGAAGATTCTCTCCTTTGGATTGTTGGCATCGTGGGAAATTGATGTGGTGAAGTAGAGCGCGTCTTCTGTTTCGTCAGATTCGTGCACGAGCGGCTCTGGAACAAATATTCCAACTGTCGCTCTAGTCCGTATTGACATTGTGCTCGCAGATCACTAGATTTAAGAAATGTTGTCGGGGTTGAATCGAAGGGAAGAAACGGATCGTTCAACCAATAAACTGTTTCCAATCACTCAAAGCGAGGTGTTCGATGAAGAGATCATTACTACTCACAGTGGCGGTATTATTTCTGGCTATTCCGTTCGTAGCGTTCGGCCAGTATTTTGAAGCCGGAAAGAGCTATGCCGGTCCGTCCATCGGTCTGTCATTCCTTGGTTCCACCCCGGAGTTCGGCTTGAACTATGAATATGGAATGAAAATGGAATTCGGAACAATTGGTATCGGTGGTCTCTTCCGTTACTGGGGTTACAGCGATGATTGGGGATACGGCAAGTTCAAGTATTCGAATATCCTCATTGGTGCTCAGGGCAACTATCACTTCAAGATGGATGCCGGCAGCAAGCTTGATCCGTATGCGGGTATTATTCTTGGTTACGATGCTTCGTCCGCGACATGGACGGGAGCATCCAGTTACTACGGATTTACACCGTCGGTGAGCTCTGGCGGTCTCGTATTGAATGCTCACGGTGGATGCCGCTACTGGATCTCCCCCACATTGGCAATCGTGGGAAGCATTGGATACGGTTCATTGAGCTATGGCGCATTGGATATCGGCGTCGATTTCAAGTTCTAATCAACACGCGCATTCGTTTCAACGGAGGGCAGGACTTTGGTTCTGCCCTTCTGCGTTTTTTGGGTAGCCACTTCCAGCAAAGGAGTGGAGTCCTAAGGATGTCAACGAATCTGCGTGATTTCGGGAACAGTTTTTCCTATTTTCAAATCGTCATTGCATATGCAATCGCAGAAAACTCAATCTGGATTGATGCTCGAGGGAACCTATGCGGAAAAGGCTGGTTTTGATTCTCGCAATTCTCCTTGTCTTTGCAGGTGCATTGCCTGCACAAACAAACGTGGCGCTGGGTTTGGTGGTCGGCGGAAACTATAATGTCCACACCGGCTCGGACCTGCAGAAGACGGGGACCGGAGTGGGTTTTGTGGGCGGAGGTCAGATTGATGTTTCGTTTAGCAAGTCCATCGGGCTCCTGACGACTATTTATGCCTACGACAATCGAATTGGCAAGTACACTTACCCCGTGAACTCTGGCGGCGTTGACTATTCTGTGGATGTGTCGGTGACGATCGCCTATGCGGGTGTGGAGCCGCTTCTGAAGTTCACCATGCCGGACGATCGCTTTTTCTTTGTGGCCGGACCGAGCATTGGCTTCAAAGTGGCAGGGCAATCGGAGGTGACGGCCACAGTCACGACACCGGGATACAGCTACTCGAATGGCTTCGCGTCTCAAACGACGACAAACGATCTTCAGGATATCAATACGCGGTTTGAGTTGAATGCGGGCGCTGGCTACGCCTTCAAGATTGACCCTCAATCCCGATTGACGTCTCGATTGATGATTGCATACGGTTTTACCAACGTTGAGAAGAACGTAGATTGGCGAATCAATTCCGTCAGACTCGTCGCTGCGCTCGAGTTTGATCTTCATCATTAAGAAGAGTTGGGTTTCTTCAAGGGAATGTTCGCTCGGCTTCCTGCGAAATCACCACCTGTCACCTTTCTCCCGCTGTTCGCTCGGAAGTCCTGAAAGTGTTTCTTGTGTAGCCATCAGTTTTTCCTTACCTTATGCTTATGAACGAACAAGATCGAGTGGAAGGGAAGCCCCGCTGTCATTGCGGGGTTTTTGGAATCTTCAATCATCCCGAGGCCGCGGTGATGACATACTTCGGACTGCACGCGTTGCAGCACCGGGGACAAGAGGCTGCGGGAATCGTCTCGAGCGAGTATGTGCCCGAGAAAGCCAAGGTTCGTTTCCACTCGCACAAGGGAGTTGGGCTCGTCGCTGACGTTTTCAAGGATCCGTCCCTTCTGAAGGAGGGCCTCTCGGGCCGAGCCGCGATTGGTCACAACCGGTACTCCACAACGGGCTCATCAGAGAATAAGTTCAATATCCAGCCGTTCGTCGTCAATTATCGGGGCGGAAATCTTGCTCTCGCGCACAATGGCAATCTGACGAACTTCCGCGAGGTGCGTGAACGCCTCCAATCCGAAGGGACGATTTTTCAGTCGACCTCCGACAGCGAGATGATCCTTCACCTCGCAGCACGCAGCAGAAAAGAAGATCAGATACAGCAGATCAAAGAAGCGCTTGAAACGGTCGAAGGCGCTTATTCCCTTGTCATCCTGACGGACACCGGACTTATTGCTGCACGGGATCCCTATGGCTTTCGGCCGCTTTCTCTCGGCCGGCTTGGTGATGCGTTTGTTGTCGCGTCGGAAACGTGTGCATTCGACTTGATCGGGGCGCACTACGTTGGAGAAGTCGAGCCCGGAGAAATTCTCGTCATCGACGATGAAGGGATTAAGAGCGGTACCCTGAAATCATATCATGTTTCGAAGACACCGCGAAAGCACCACTGCATTTTCGAGTACATCTATTTCTCGAGGCCGGATAGCAAGATTTTCGGTGAGAATGTGGACAAGGTCCGTCGCAAACTCGGTAAGCTCATGGCACAGCAATCGCCCGTGAAGCCGGAGGATGACGATGACCGCGTGATTGTCATCAGCGTTCCCGACTCGAGCAACACGGCAACGTTGGGTTTTGTCCGGGAGATGAACAAGATGGGTGAGGACGTTCGGCTCGAGATCGGTCTTATCCGGAGCCACTATGTCGGCCGCACGTTCATCATGCCGGACCAGGGAAGCCGGGAATTCAGGGTGAAGACGAAATTCAACACCGTGAAGGGTGTTATCAAGGGTCGAAAGGTTGTCATTATCGATGACTCCATTGTGCGCGGGACGACATCGCGTCAGTTGGTTCGCCTCATTCAGGAGGCTGAGCCAAAGGAGATTCACTTCCGGGTCACCTCTCCCCCCATCAAGTATCCGTGCTATTACGGCATGGATTTTCCGAGCATGTCTGAATTGATTGCGAACCGATGCGACAGTGACGTTGAGAAGATCCGGGAAGAAATCGGTGTCACATCTCTCGCGTATCTGTCAATGGAAAACCTGCTTGAAGGTGCTCCGAAAGAAAACGGCGCGCACTATTGCACTGCCTGTTTCACCGGGGAATATCCGGTTCCGATCGAACGACCAACAACAAAGGACGTCAACGACGCCTAATGCTGCAACGAGTCTGGACAATTTCCAACCTGCTCAGCTTCAGTCGCGTTTTCCTGCTCGCTCCTCTGGCCTACGTCCTGTTTTCCGATATTCCGAATCGTCAGGCTTGGATGGCTGCGATAATTGTTCTGGCAGGATTGACTGATTTCTTCGACGGTTTTCTCGCGAGAAAGCTCCACCAGGTTACGGACCTGGGCAAGGTCATCGATCCGCTGGCAGACAAGATTACTGCGGCCGGGGCTGCGATTCTTTTTGTGGCGGTGGGGTTGTTGCCGTTGTGGTACCTGATCGTCGTCGTCGCGCGCGATCTGCTGATACTCATCGGCGGTGTCTACATCAAGATCAAGAAGAATATCGTGACGCAATCGAACTGGCCCGGGAAAATTGCCGTGTTCTTCATTGCGGTGGTTCTCTTGCTTTCGGGAATGGAGAGTCCCCGGCTGGAAGGATTCAGACAATTCACGATCTGGCTGAGTGTTCTGATGATGGCCGTCTCGTTCGCAATTTATGTTCAAAGGTTGTTCGTGGGAAGATTGTCGGGGAAAAGGAGCGTTGGTTGATGTTGTTCGGAAATGCACTGAAGAAACTGAAAGAAGGATTGACCAAGACACGGGAGACCTTGTTCAGCAAGGTCGCTGCGCTTGTGAGCACGAAGAGTGTGATCGACGACGATATGCTCGAACGCCTCGAGGAAATCCTGATATCGGGAGACGTCGGTGTCGAGACAACGATGCTCATTCTGGAGAACATCAAGAATCGGGTCAAACAGGAAAAGACCGAATCATCCGATCAACTCACCACTCTCCTGAAGGATGAGATTGCGCGGGTGTTGCATGTTGACGGGCAGAACGAGAGTGGAAACACAGACTTGCCGGCTGCGCCTCGTCCCTATGTCATTATGGTTGTCGGTGTGAATGGGGTCGGGAAAACGACGACCATCGGAAAACTCGCCTTCGTTTACAAAGAGAAAGGCTACAAGGTCATCGTTGGTGCCGCGGATACTTTTCGAGCGGCAGCGAATGAACAACTGGAGATCTGGGCACAGCGTGCAGGGGTCGACATCATTCAGCAGAAGCACGGGGCAGACCCTGCGGCGGTGGCGTACGATTCGCTGAGTTCGGCTCTTGCGCGGGGGGCCGATGTTCTCATCATCGATACCGCAGGTCGCCTGCACACGAAAATCAACCTGATGGAAGAGCTGAAAAAAATGCGCAGGGTTCTCGAAAAACGCTTGCCCGGCGCACCGAACGAAGTTTTGCTGGTGCTTGATGCGACCACGGGCCAAAACGCGCTTCAGCAGGTGAAACAGTTCACAGCAGCGGTCGAGGTTACAGGGCTTGTTCTCACCAAACTCGATGGAACGGCGAAAGGTGGCATCGTCTTGGCGATCAGCAACGAACTGAAGATTCCCGTCAAGTTCATTGGCGTGGGGGAGCAAATTGATGATCTTCAGGCTTTCGATCGAAAAGCGTTCGTCGACGCACTCTTTGATGGATTCCCGCAGCCGAGTATGCCATGAAGATAACATTTCGTCGATATGATCTTCGTCTAAAGCACACGTTTGCGACGTCACGGGGGGGACGCGATGTTTCTCCGGTGGTGATTCTCGAACTCGAGCATGATGGCATCATCGGGTACGGCGAATCGGCGCCTATCGCTCGCTACGGGGAATCTGTGGATACCGTCGCGGCGTTTTTATCGAGACTCGATTTGACTCCATTCGAGAGTCCATTCCATCTCGAATCAATTCTTTCCTCGGTGGACGAAAGCGCCGTTGGGAATGCTGCCGCAAAAGCGGGTCTCGACCTTGCACTTCATGACTGGATCGGAAAGAAACTTGGCGTTCCGTTGCACAGGTACTGGGGATTGGAAAAAGGAGCTGCCCCCAAGACGTCGTTCACGATTGGCATCGACACAATTCAAGTTATCGAGGAAAAGGTTCGGGAAGCTGAGCGATATCCGATTCTCAAGATCAAGCTTGGGGGAGACAACGACGAGGAAACTATTCGGGCCATCCGCAATGTCACCAAGAAGACTCTCCGCGTGGACGCAAACGAGGGATGGAAGAGCAAAGAACTGGCCGTGGAGAAAATCAAGTGGCTGGAGCAGGAGGGAGTGGAGTTTGTAGAGCAGCCGATGCCTGCCGGTGACCTCGGTGGAACTGCATGGGTGCGGGAGCGGGTGAATCTCCCATTGATCGCCGATGAGAACTCTCTGAGGCTGCACGATGTTCCTAAGCTGCAGGGAGTCTTTGACGGCATTAATATCAAGTTGATGAAATGCACGGGGTTGCGCGAGGCAATGAAAATGGCGCATACTGCCAGGGCCTGTAAGATGAAGGTGATGATCGGATGTATGATCGAGAGCTCGGTGGGAATTTCCGCCGCGGCTCAATTCTCTCCTCTGGTCGATTATGCGGATCTTGATGGCAATGTGCTCATCACGGATGATCCGTTTGATGGGGTTCGCAGCCTCGATGGTTCGATATCTTTAAACGACCGGCCCGGAATCGGAGTGACAAAACTCGTCTGACCTATGGCAAACACTATCCACATATTGTCGGCTGATATTGCGAACAAGATCGCCGCGGGTGAAGTCGTTCAGCGCCCCGCGTCTGCCGTAAAGGAACTGTTGGAAAACGCGCTCGATGCCGGTGCGACGTCTCTCGCGGTTATTGTCAAGGATGCAGGCAGCACGTCCATTCAGGTGATCGACAACGGAAATGGAATGTCACCCGCCGACGCGCTGCTCGCTTTTCAGCGACACGCCACCAGCAAAATTTCTACCGCTCAGGATCTTGAAGCGATCAGGACCCTTGGTTTCCGCGGAGAAGCTCTCGCTTCCATCGCCGCCGTGTCACAAGTGGAGATGAAAACCAGGCAATCGGAGAATGATCTTGGATCTCTGATTCGCATCGAAGGGAACGAACTGAAAGAGCAGTCACCCACGGCCGCCGAGTGCGGCACCGCGGTGACGGTGAGAAACCTCTTCTACAACACTCCGGGACGAAGGAATTTTCTGAAGACTCGGAACACTGAGCTCAAGAATATCTCCGATGTTGTCACAAGGATGGCGGTTATCTATCCTGAGGTGGCTTTTTTGTACGTGAGCGATGAAGAGCAGCTGCTCGACCTGAAACCGAAGGATGCTGGAGGCCGTTTGGCCGATCTCTTCGGGGACAAGCAATTCCGTTCACTCCTTCCCCTGAAGGAAACGACAGACTTTCTGACTATCGAAGGATTCATTGGGCGTCCGGACTTCGCGAGAAAGAGCAGGGCTGAGCAGTTCCTGTATATCAACCGCCGGTCAATCATGAATCGGTCATTGAACCATGCGGTGTTTCAGGCCTATGAACATCTGATGGTGAAGGGGGCATTTCCATTCTACGTCCTCAATCTCACTCTCGATCCGGCAAAGGTCGACGTCAACGTCCATCCTTCGAAACTTGAGGTGAAGTTTGAAAATGAATCGGCGATGTATCGATTCGTGCTTCATGCCGTGAGGAAAACGCTTGGCGAGCATGATCTTGTGCCATCGGTTTCCCTCGGCTCGGCCGAGAGTTCATTGGGTCCAGAGGGGAGACTCCATTTCCTGTCCGGGATTGGAGCTCAGACACATCTTGGGGACATTCCGCAGGTTCAGTCTCCCGGTGCAGACATCGACCTGGGGAGAGTGTTTCGCAAGGTGGAACGCCGCATTGGCAATGACGTCGTTCAAAAAGATGGGGAAGCGACCTTCCCAACCGATACGGACCATCAGCCTCCTGTTCCGCCGGAGCGCGTCGTTCAGCACTTGCCGATCGGGTCAGCCGGCGACCAACTGGCGATTCAGGATGGAAAGCCAATCTGGCAAGTCCAGAACAAGTACATTCTTTCCCAGATCAGGACGGGATTGCTCATTGTCGATCAACACGTTGCGCATGAGAGAATTCTGTATGAGAAAGCGGTCGCTAATTTTGAAAACAGTCTTCCCACAACGCAGCAACTTCTATTTCCCCAGACGATTCAACTGACCGCCAGCGACTACACCCTTGCAAAGGATCTCATTCCGCATCTGGAGAAACTTGGATTTGACCTCAAGCTCTTTGGAAAGAACACCGTCGTCATTGAAGGAATCCCTGCAGATGTCCGAGTGGGAAGCGAAACGCAGATCCTGCAGGACGTGCTCGATGAATTCAGAAACAACGAACACACCGAAACGATGGATGCGCGGGACAACCTTGCCAAATCGTTCGCGTGCAAGGCAGCGATAAAGGCAGGGGATAGGCTCAACACGACAGAGATGCTTGTGCTGATTGATCAGTTGTTTGCTACGCAGATGCCCTATGTGTGCCCCCACGGACGTCCTATCGTGGTGAAAATATCTGTGGATGAGCTTGACCGACGATTTGGAAGAACGGTAAAATAATCACGAGGAGGATTGAGGCGTATGCTGCATGGTCAGGATGACATCAGGAAGAGCCGGCGCGCGTGGGAAGAGCATGTCAAGACCAGCGGCGGAGGGAGGGACGTGAAATTTACCACTGTCAGTGGTGAGCGGATCGAAACGTTGTATGGACCGGAAGATGTTGAGCAGATCAACTTCCTGAGCGACATCGGATTTCCGGGAGAGTACCCCTACACTCGTGGTATTCACCTCACCGGCTATCGCGGAAAACTGTGGACCATGCGTCAGTTTGCCGGATTCGGCACACCGGAGGATACAAACGAACGGTACCACTATCTGCTCGAACACGGCCAAACCGGACTTTCTGTGGCGTTTGATCTTCCGACATTGATGGGCCGTGATGCGGACCATCGGGAATCCGAGGGAGAAGTTGGCATTTGCGGCGTTTCCGTGAGTTCGCTTGCGGATATGGAGATTCTTTTTAAGGGTATCGCTCTGAATGATATCTCCACGTCAATGACCATCAATGCACCTGCCGCCATGATGATGGCGTTTTATCTGGCTGTGGCGGAGAAACAGGGGAGAGATTTCAAATCTCTCCGGGGAACGACACAAACTGACATTCTGAAAGAGTACATAGCACAAAAGGAGTGGATCTATCCTCCTGAGCCGTCGATGAGGCTGATTATCGACATGTTTGAATACCTGAACCGTGAAGTGCCGCAATGGAATCCGATTTCGGTGAGTGGATATCATATACGAGAGGCCGGATCAACTGCCGCGCAGGAACTCGCATTCACGCTTGCCGATGGTTTTGCGTACATTGAAGCGGGGATCGCCCGGGGGCTGAATGTTGACGAGTTCGCGCCGCGCATTTCGTTCTTCTTCAACGCTCATGTCGACTTCTTTGAAGAGATCGCGAAATATCGGGCTGCTCGTCGAATCTGGGCAAAACGCACGAAGAACAAGTACGGTGCGAAAAACCCGCGGTCCTGGATGCTGCGGTTTCACACGCAGACCGCCGGATGTTCGCTGACGGCACAGCAACCCGAGAACAATATTGTTCGCACTGCCTATCAGGCTCTTGCAGGGGTGTTAGGCGGAACGCAGTCGCTTCACACGAACTCCATGGACGAAACGCTCGCCTTGCCATCGGAGAAGGCTGTCAAGATTGCTCTGAGAACGCAGCAGATTCTGGCGTTTGAAACGGGTGTCGCAAATACGATCGATCCGCTCGCAGGGAGCTACTTTGTTGAAGCTCTCACGACGAAAATGGAAGCGGAGGCGGAACGGTATTTCGAGAAGATCGAGACTCTGGGTGGTGTGATTCCGGCGATCGAGGCGGGCTTCTTCCAGCGAGAGATTGCCGACGCCGCCTACCGGTATCAGCGCGAACTCGATGCAAACGAAAAAATTATTGTTGGTATGAACCAATTCGTCGAGACCGATGAAAAGGTCGAGATTCCGATTCTGGTGATCTCTCCGGAAGTTGAAGTTAAGCAGCGGAAACGGCTTGGTGACGTTCGTCAGAGCAGAAACAAGCGGGCGGTGGAGGAATCTATGGCCGAATTGCGAAAGGCAGCCGTCGACCAGAAGAACCTGATTCCCAGGCTCCTGGATTGTACGCGCGCGTACGTCACACTCGGAGAGATGTGCAGCGCGCTCGCTGACGTGTTTGGAGTCTACGAAGAGCCGGCAGTTTTCTGATCAACCACAATGTTCGGAGAGTCAGTATGAGCTCAGTGTTGCGTCTCTTGCGTCCTGTCCAGTGGCTGAAAAATTTCTTCATTTTTGCTCCCCTCATTTTCTCCAAGCACCTGTTTGATCAGGCGTATGTATTCTCCGCGGGCGAGGCGTTTGTGGTCTTTGCCCTGTTGTCGAGCACGGTGTACGTTTTCAACGACATCGCCGACAGAGAATCTGACCGTCTTCACCCGACGAAACGGAATCGACCTATCGCCGCAGGGAAGATCTCGATACCGCAGGCGATCGGCATCGCGATTGTACTGTTGGTCATCATCGGTTTCCTCGTGACCACGTTGAATGCCAAGTTCCTCTTTATTGCTTCCGTCTATTTCGTCCTGAATATCGGTTATTCCTTTTTCCTGAAGCAGGTGATCCTCGTCGATGTCTTCATTGTTGCCGCCGGGTTCATGCTTCGGGTACTGGCCGGCGCATTCGCCATCAACGTCCAGGTTTCGGAATGGCTGGTTCTCTGCACGCTGTTTGTTTCTCTCTTTTTGTCGATCTCGAAACGAAGAGCGGAATTGATGATGGTGAAGAACACCCCCAACTATGAAGGCCGTGCGGTTCTCCGCGAGTATGATGTGGAGTTTCTTGATCAGATGATGACCATCGCCGCATCCGGTGTTGCAATTTCGTACGCTCTCTACACTGTCGCTGAGCGAACGATCGTTGTGTTTGGCACCTCGAGCCTGATCTTTACAACCGTGTTTGTCTTGTTCGGCATTTTTCGATACCTTTATCTCGTTCGAGTGCGGAAAACGGAAGACAACCCAACGCACATGCTTACGACGGATCTGGTGACTATACTCAACGTCGTTGCGTGGTTCGCTGTGTGCGTCATCATTATCTATTTCACGGAAATCAAAGCGCTAATCGGTGTACGATGAAACTCCCTGTCCCACTTTCTCCGACCAAGGTTACAGGGTTCGCTCCTGTTGACCCAACGGTCGTTGTTTTGAAAACAACTCCGGCGACAGTGCTGGAGGACATCCAACGCGCGATGGAGAAAGCCGGCGTTCGTTCAGCTCTGAATCCGAAATCGCCAACCATCCTCAAGGATAACATCTCGTGGCATTTTCCATTTCCTGCAGCCAACACAACTCCATGGCAGCTTGAAGGAACGATCCTGGGACTGCAGAAGGCAGGGCTGGAAAACCTTGTCTGTGTGCAGAACAAAACGGTGGTCACGGATGCTTTCAAAGGCGAGGATCTGAACAAGTACGTGCCGCTCTTCCGGAAGTACAAGATTCCCGTGAAGTTCAATTTCAAAGAAGAAGATATGAAATGGGTGGTGTACAAACCAAAGACTCCGCTTCTCGTCCTTGACCAGATTTACCCCGAGGGAATTCGATTGCCCGAGTTCTTTTTTGGAACGAACATCGTCCATTTGCCGACCGTGAAGTGTCATATTTATACGACGACGACGGGAGCGATGAAAAACGCCTTCGGAGGTCTTCTCAGTACCTACAGACATTATACGCATTCGTGGATTCATGAGACGCTGGTGGATTTGTTGGCAATCCAGAAGGAAATCCATACGGGGCTTTTCGCCGTGATGGACGGGACAACTGTTGGCAATGGGCCGGGTCCCCGGACGATGTATCCGGAAGAGAAGAATCTCATTCTCGCAAGTGCAGATCAAGTGGCAATTGACGCCGTCGCTGCGAAAATGATGGGATTTGATCCGATGAGCATACCCTATATCCGGTTGGCGCATGAACGCGGTCTGGGATGTGGCGATCCGCGCGTCATCAAGGTGGTGGGGGAAGACGTCTCCAAGGTCAATTGGAAATTCTCTGTCGGGGATAACGCTGCGAGCCTTGCAGGAGATCTGCTGTGGTTCAGTCCGCTGCGTAAATTCCAGAATCTATTCTTCAGAACTCCGCTGGTCAATCTCTTCATCTTTGGCTCCGAGGCGTACCACGACTACTACCGCTGGCCGTTGAGAGACCGAAGGGTATTCAGTCGATGGCTGAAATCCTCGCAATGGGGAGCATTGTTTGCATCCTATGACCCGCGGCAATCTGTGTAGGTCGATGAGGCGGACAAGCGATTCTGCCTGAGCCGTTCTTATTCAGCAGCCTATTATCACGAAGTGCGTATGAAGCTCAGAACGAGAGCTGAACTGTTTCTCCTCTCCATCACTCTCATCTGGGGAAGCACCTTCGCGCTCTCGAAGTACCTTCTCGACACAATCTCGCCGCTTTTCTACATCGGAGTCCGTTTCTCAGTTGCGCTCATCATCTTCACCCTTCTTGCCTCCAAACGTGTCTTTGCGACAACCAAAGATGGATTCATCAAGGGAGCCATTCTTGGAGCTCTGTTGTTTTCAGGGTTTGCCGCTCAGACGATCGGTCTACAGTACACGGGGGCCTCAAAATCGGCGTTCATCACCGGAATGATGGTGGTGTTTACCCCACTCTGTCAGATTGTGATCGAGCGTAGAACTCCAAAGGTTGGAAATATCGTCGGCATTCTCCTCGTCACTCTTGGTCTTTATTTGTTGACATCGCCTGCCGGCTCAGAGTTCAATATTGGGGACGGACTCAACCTCTTTTGCGCAGTCACGTTTGCCCTCTACATCGTCTATCTCGATGTCTTCTCAAAGGGTCAGGACCCCGTGCACCTGACGGTTGCACAGTTCGTGGTGTGCGCTCTCCTCGGTTTCATCTCGTCTTTTCTGTTCGAGCCGATGAGATTTCACCCCACAGCGGGAGCCTATGGAGCCTTGATCTACCTTATCATTTTTGCAACTGTGATCGCCTTGTTCGTTCAGACTCGATTTCAAAAGGACACAACCCCCACGAGGAGCGCCGTCATTTTCTCAATCGAGCCCGTGCTTGCGGCGGTGTTTGCTTACATCTTCCTGCGGGAGGTGCTTGGAGTTGCCGGAATGATCGGGGGGGGAGTCATTGTTGGAGGTGTCTTGATATCAGAATTGTCACCGTCATGAGGACATGAAAAAAGTACTTGTGTTTTATCCCGTGAAGGCTTATCTTCAACACATCGCATGAAGAATCTCGCAACCCTTATACTTCCTTTGCTTCTGCTGGTCCTGATCGTTGGTACCCTTGACGCGACGGTCATTAAGGACAAGCCAACGGCATCCAGTTCAAATGGAAACGTCTACGTGAGCTGGAGTACCATCAGCGAATCCAACGTGCTGAGGTTTGAGGTTTTCAGAGCGCAGGTGATAAAAAATGTCATCGGCGATTTCGCGAAGGTCGGATCAGTCGATCCTCAGGGTCCCGGAAGACCATACGAATTTATCGATAAAAACGTTTTCAAGACGACAGGCAGCGTGTTCGCGTACAAAGTGCGCGTCGTATTCCAGGATGAAACCTCTTCAGATTCAGAAGTGACTACCACCGCTGTTTTGAGTTCGACCTTCAAGCAAACCTGGGGTAGCATCAAAGCGTTGTTCCGGTAGTCAAGAGATCATACGTTTGTTCATGAGAGCGATACATTGATATCGCTTTTTTTGTTTCTGGCCCATGAAACTACCACCGTTAATCCTTGCTTCACAGTCGCCGCGTCGGAGAGTGCTCCTCCGGCAAATCGGACTCAGATTTGTTGTGTGTCCGAGCGCCGTGCGTGAGGATATCTGGGATCACGAGTCGCCGGAGCACAACGCGAAACGAATTGCCTTGAGCAAGGCGACGGAAGTCTCAAGAAAAGTGAAGCGAGGGATTGTCATTGGAGCCGACACGATCGTGGTGCAGGGGAAATCGATTCTGGGAAAGCCCCGCACGGCGTCTGAAGCGAAAAGGATGTTGAAGAAATTGAGCGGCAGGATGCACACAGTGTATACGGCCTTCGCGTTGATCGATGTCGAAACGAACAAACGCGTTGTGCGAATTGAACGAACGAAAGTATGGTTTCGAGTCCTGTCGAACACAGAAATTGAGGAATACGTGCGATCCGGTTCTCCGATGGATAAAGCGGGCGCGTATGGCATCCAGGACGACTATGGCGCCGTCTTCGTGAAGCGTATTGAAGGTTGTTTCTACAATGTCGTGGGATTTCCTTTGACGAAGTTCTATCAGACGCTCCAATCTTTCGTGGCGCATCGTCAAACCCTGCCGAGAAGGAGAAAGTGAAAATCATGCAGAAGAAAACCCGGGTTCTCATCGCAAAAGCGGGGCTCGACGGCCACGACAGAGGTGCTAAGGTTGTTGCTGCTGCGCTTCGAGATGCAGGCATGGAAGTGATCTATAGCGGATTGCGGAAGACACCCGAAATGATTGTTGAGGCATCTCTGCAAGAAGATGTTGATGCGATCGGCATTAGCCTCCTGAGTGGCGCTCACATGACCATATTCCCAAAGGTGCTTCAGCTCATGCGACAGAAGGGGCTCGATGATGTCTTGCTGTTTGGCGGCGGGATTATTCCTCAGAAGGACATCGAAGCGCTGAAGACGATGGGAGTGGGGGAGTTGTTTACGCCCGGCGCATCGACTCAAGACATTGTGAAGTATCTGAAGCGATGGACTGAAACCCGTGATGCAGGATGAGGCGGAAATCTCCTCCTTGAGACGATCCCTTGACTGAAAACAAAAAAACCCGCTCACGAATACTCGGAGCGGGTTTTTGGTTTTAAGAGAGGCAGAAATTAGGGTGCCTTCTTCACATTGACAGCCTGTAGACCCTTGGCGCCTTGTTCAACTTCGAATTCCACAGTGTCGCCCTCTTTGAGCGTCTTGTAGCCTTCACCGTTGATAGACTTATAATGGACGAACACATCTTCACCAGTACTGCGCTTGATGAAGCCGTATCCTTTCGCATTATTGAACCACTTGACTGTACCTTGTTCCATAAGGTTACTTCTTCCTTATAGGGTTGAACATGCACACCCGATTTTTGTCTCTCAAAAACAAAAGATGTCTAGCTGGCTTGACACCCTTCATCATTAAGGTTGTTGCATACACCCCCGTCTGACCTGTTCATGAGTCAACGGAGAGAGACAGCCAAAACCACTTCTGTTGAAACAAAAACGGTGTTGGTGAATTACACTGCGAGTATAGCACTTGTTGAAATAAAAAGCAAGCCTGAGACCACAGCTTGCATCAGATGCCATGAGTTCGTGTGGCGGGCCTCTTTTTGGACGAGGACACAGGCCTTAACGCATTGGAATTCAAAGGTTTTGTGGCTTTCGGACCCGTGCTATGCAATTTCTGACTCGTCAAGCCAAATGCCAAATTCTCCTGCCTCCTCTTCAGGAGGGCTTGCCTCTTCCTTGGAGACACTCTTCTTTTTTTGAATATGGATATGCTGGGGATCAAACCCAAAGAGATCCTCTCCGGCGAATACCTGCTTGAACTCATCCGGTTCGAAGAAAAGATCAAATTTCTTGGAACACTCGTCGAGTCGATCAATGTAATATGCAGTGTTTTCGTCGGGGAAGTGAGGCTCCCATTCCGCAGCGAGCTTGGCATTTTCGATTATTTTGACGCCTGCGTGTTGCCCAGTGACGTAGTAGGACAGACGATCGCCAGTTTTCGGACGGAGCCCAGAGCGTCTTGCCACCTCGTAGGCAACGGAAGCCTTTCTTTTCCCCCCGGTAAGTTCCAGATCATACGTTTCTATGGAATCGCGGATGGACTCAGTACGACAGAAGTCGGCCACATCCCATCGATGTTGTGAGATGTCCTGGGAGAAAGAAACGTACAGCTCATGGAGACTCTTTACATCCCCCTGAAGCAAGCAACTGATGCACTGCTGAATGTAGTTCTTCGCGAAGCGCTCCAATGAGCGCGAGATCAGCGAACTTCCCTTGATCGTGAGCCGATCCCGATAGTCGAGCAAGGCATAGTTCTTCTTTCGGTAGCTCAGAATCTTTTTATAGCGGCCAGCAAGAACGAGATTGATGCCGGGTGGAAGTGCCTGAGAGAGCTTCTCGACAAACGCGAGTTCCTGTTCTTCACTTCGCACGTTGTCGGGGGGAACGAAATAGAGACCGTCCGTATCGGCTTCGATGACAACTACGTTACGGAGATCCAATTCATGGATGATGGAGCGGAGCAGCTCCTGACCAGAAGCGGTCACCCGGTCGGCCTGCTCATAATCGTTGAAGAGACCGCGTGGATAGCCAAGATACCCGTAGAATGAATTGACGAGGACCTTGAGAGAGGATTCAAAGGCATCAGCAGCTTGACGTTCACCTTCATCGGTCAATGATTGCACAGCATGCTTCGCGTCGAGCCGGGTTGTTGTGAGCGATTTTACCAATTGTTGGAATACATCGAGCTGGTCGCTTGATGGCTTGATCTGCAACGAGATCATGATGGAAGGATACAGCGACTCGATGTCGGCATGAAGGACATTGTCCACAATGCCCGTGACAAAGATGTCGGTATACGCTCCAGTCCTTTGGGAACCAAGCTGAGGTTTCGGGATGGAATGTTTCTGTCGGATGTACTCCCGCAGCATCATCAATTCGATCTTGGACGCACTGCCGGCACGGAGGAGAGCATCGAGGGAAAGAGGAACCATCTGTGCCTGGAAGAGGGGGCTTCGGGTCAGACGTTCACTGATGGACCGAATGTCCCTGCAATCCTGCTCAGCCTGCTGCACGACGAGCTCCGGTTGACTTGCCCATGTCGCAGAGATTTTCTCCTGAGGGACATTCTCAGCTTTGGATGTCGTGAGACCGAAGTGCTGAGCAAGAGAGCGAAGCCCGTACTGGTTGAGAGTACGTTTGGACATGTCATATGTGTGGGCAAGTGATTTTGTGTCGATGAGGTGACGTCCGGGAATCTCGAACATGGTGTTTTCAAGATCAGGCTCGAGCGGATTGCCTCGCAGCGAAAAGGACTTTATCTCTGCATTGTCCCTCCCAATGTAGAGTTCGACAGAAGTGAGTTCTGCACGGCAGGCGAGGCAGGGGAGAACTCGATCGTACAGATCATGCCCCTCGATGATATCCGGGTCCTTCTCCGCCACAAGCGCCACGAATCGCCGCAGAATTTCTTCTTCCTTCAACTTTCGCCCGTCGAGAACCTCTTCCCATCCGCGATTGTCCGACAACGCGACGACGAGAAGCCGGTCTTCGGATTTGCGTGGATCGTTTTTCTTGCCTGCTTTCGAATGGACTTCGATGCTTACCTGGAGGCGGTGGAGGTCGTCGAACGTCATCCCTTTGAAGAGGGTCACACCGGATTGAAGGAGGTACTGAGTGAGAGGGTCAGGCTTCAGAAACAGAGGCTCCACTTCCGAATAATGGTTCGCTCTCCGTAAAGCACTCTTGTTGTAGTTCGCGAGGCAGAATCGTACGGCCTCCCAGAGATCACTCCATCGCAAAAATGCAGAGAGGTAGCGATAGTAGTTCGTTCCGGCAAGTTCTTTGATCCAGAAACGCTTCGGGAAGCCTTCGATGAGACCGGGATGGGAAAGGAAGAAAAAGGGAAAAAAGTCGACGTCCGAGTGTTGGATCTGTCCGTGTCTCTGCGCAGTTTCACTCGGTTCGGGCGGACGCGTGTAGATGCGAACAGAAGTCTCACCGAGCTGTTGAACCGCGACGACGCCTTGCAGTTCGCTCTGCCCATAGAGAACCGGATCGATCGGGATCGATCGATCCGGTTTGGCAACATCACTTCTTGTTCGCTTCGACATTCAGAAAGGGTTTGAGCAAATCAATCGGAACCGGGAAGATGGTTGTTGAATTGTTTTCGGTGGCAATCTCCCGTAGCGTCTGCAGATAGCGCAGCGTCAGGGCGCTCGGCTCATCGGCGAGAATGTGTGCGGCATCTGCCAGGCGTTGGGAAGCCTGGAATTCTCCTTCGGCAGCGATGACCTTTGCACGACGCTCTCGTTCGGCTTCGGCCTGTTTCGCCATCGCGCGTTGCATCTCTTGCGGCAAATCGATCTGCTTCACCTCGACGTTTGACACCTTGACTCCCCATGGTTCGGTGTGGCTGTCGATGATTTGCTGAAGCTTCAGGTTGATCTTTTCGCGTTCTGAAAGAAGCTCATCTAACTCCGATTGTCCCAGCACGCTTCGAAGCGTTGTCTGAGACAGCTGCGAAGTGGCGAACAAGTAGTTTTCCACATCCAGAATTGCCTTGTCGGGGTCCATCACCCGGAAGTAGACGACCGCGTTCACTTTGATGGACACGTTGTCCTTCGTGATCACATCCTGGGGAGGGACATCCATGACGACGGTGCGGAGACTAACCTTGATCATCTTGTCGATAATGGGGACAAGAACGATGAGCCCCGGGCCGTTGCCGCCTCCGCCCGGATTGAAGGCCGCCTTGGATTTCCTCCCAAGTCGGAAAATGACCGCACGCTCATAGTCGCGGAGTACCCTGATTGAATTCGCGATGATGATGAAAACAAACGCAACTACGATAAGCAGCAGCACTGCATAGGGTGTCATGGAAAACTCCTTTCGGCTTCAACAACGCTTATGATTTTACCTCTTCGACGTGCAATGTGAGGTTTTCTACACTTACGACACGAATTCTTGCATCTTTCGTTATCGGACCTGAATCAGCGATCGCATTCCAGATTTCACCATGAACACGGACGTGACCTTCGGGATGGAGTGTGGTCAGAGATTCGCCGATCTCGCCGATGAGGCCCTCGCGTCCGGTCGGGGGTTTCGATTTCAGTGCCCTCAAGCCGTAGCCGACGACGAACATGAAGAACAAGAGTGAAAGGGCGGCGCTTGTCAGTATGACACTCCACGAGATCTGTACAAATTCGAGCGCGGAGTCGGAGCGGATCAGCATCATGGATCCAAGCACGAGCGCAATGACGCCTCCGACAGAGAGAACACCATGGCTTACCGCTTTGATGTCCACGATGAAGAGGAGAATGCCAAAGAGTATGAGGCCCAATCCCGCGAAATTGACGGGGAGGGTGTGCATGGAGTAGAAAGCTAATATCAAACTAATCCCACCGACGACTCCGGGGAGCACGGCTCCGGGATTGTAGAGTTCGAAGAGGAGGCCATAGATGCCCAGAAGCATCAGAATGTAGGCTATGTTGGGGTCGCTGAATGTATCGAGCACCTTCTCGGAGAATCCCATTTCGGATTGCTCGATGACGAGTCCCTTCGTGTGAAGAGTCCTCGGACCCGAAGGAAGCACCACTATTCGGCCATCGATCTGAAGTAAGAGACTGTCGAGGTTTCGAGAGATCAAGTCGATCACGTTCGCGTGGAGCGCCTCTGTTTCCGTGATGGAAATACTTCTCCGCACGGCTTCTTCCGCCCACTGGATATTGCGTTGTCGCTTCTCGGCGATTGTTCGGACGAATGCCGCGGCATCATTCGTCGCTTTTTCTGTCATCGTGGAGTCCATGGGACCCTGCATCGAAACGGGATGAGCTGCTCCGATATTCGTGCCGGGCGCCATTGCAGCGACGTTTGCCGCGAGCGTGATGAAGACACCTGCCGAAGCTGATTGAGCACCTGCCGGAGAGACATACACGACGATGGGGATCTTGGCTTCAAGCATGTCGCTTACCATCATTCGGGTGGATTTGAGAAGTCCACCCGGCGTGTTCAACTCGATGATGAGGCATTCGGCGTTGTTCTCTGCTGCAGTTTGAACCGCTCGATGGAGGTACCCTGCCGAAGCAGGATTGATTGAGCCGTCGATCTTGATGACATATCCCTTTTGAGAGAATGTCAGCGAGGGCACGAGTGTCACAAAGAGGAAGAGAAAGGTCGCAGTTTGAATGTGTTTCATGTGGAGCTCCTCATCATCTCTTTCTATGAATCCTCGCGCGTTTCGAGAGGGAACGCAAGGTCTGTCGAGAATTGTTGGAGCTTACAGTGTGCAACGAAAGAATCTATAAGGTCAACGAGCGGAGAGAGTGGGATTCGAACCCACGGTACCCTTTCAGGCACACACGCTTTCCAGGCGTGCCAGTTCAGCCACTCCTGCATCTCTCCGAGGCTTTATCGGCCTTGAAAATAGCAAAACAAGTGCCGAAATGCAATGAGGTCTGACCTTGAGTGAGTTTTCTCACCAAATTCCCAGAAGAATCATTTGTCATGCTGGTCCTTTTCGCTTGGGGCGGAATCCACGCCTAGAGCATTCTTGTCGTGGCGGTCCAGCAATCCGTTTGCAGTCTTATCGACGATGAATTGAGGACCAACGGCTACGCAGTTGTAAGTGTGGAAAATGGTTGGGCTGTCAATGTGAAGGTAGTTGAGCTTGTCCCTGAACGCATTCTCCAGCACGTCATGATGCCGCTCCTGACGGGGTTCGATGTCCTAGGAGCGCTACTCGAAAACGGCATAGCCCGAAATGTTCCCCCATTTGGCGGTAACACCCTTAAATGAGAGGATCAGCTTCTGAGGCGCCTTAAACTTGGTGCAGACGACTGCATCGCAAAGCCGTTCTATCCAAACAAACCCACTGCTCGCATCAAAACAGTATCAAGACATCATTGAAAGTGATGACAGGTTCTGACATTCATCCTACAGGTCCGTTTGGCGTTCTGAGGTATTTGTATTGGATGCGAAAGAATTGAACTTCGTAAAATTTATCTGTAAATTATCACGTCAGGGTAAACCACACGGAAGGGTGCGAGAGTGGTTGAATCGACCGGTCTCGAAAACCGGAATACCGCGAAGCGGTATCGAGGGTTCGAATCCCTCCCCTTCCGCATAGCTAAGAAGCCGGTCAGCAGATACCGGCTTTTTCAATTTATTCCCGGGCCGAGTCTTTTTGCTGGGAGGCCGAAATCATTTGGCGGAGAGCGAGAGTGGTTTGAGTCAGAGGCTCATCCCCGCCCGCCAAAGTGTTTCACGATTGGCGGGCAGGCGCCTCCGACGGAGAATCGACCGGTCTCGAAAACCGGAATACCGCGAAGCGGTATCGAGGGTTCCCCGCCCGACCGCTCTCAAAGATCAACGTGGGGTCGAGCGGGCGGGGAATCCCTCCCCTTCCGCAGTAACAATAAGCCGGTCATCGCGTACCGGCTTTTTTGTTTTTCGAACTCTTCTCGTCTCACTTCTTCGATGGTGCTTCAGCGATGCCAACGTGGTGGGGGAACATTTCTGGCGCATGAAATGTTTAGAGATTGTAGTCGAATGAGATCGTTCCTTTATTTGGGAAAACGGAGGGAGTATTCGTTGAGGTGCTGGGCGTTATCTTGACAATCGCTCGTGGTTTGCCTATATTGCCACTTGATTTATGATAACAAAGTGGTGCCATGCAAGCCATCGGGACAAAACGAAGTAGGCAGCGCGAGAAGATCTACCAGGTCCTGAAAAAGACCGTTGCGCATCCAACCGCAGAGTGGGTGTATGAGCAAGTCCGTACTCAAATGCCCCGGGTGTCACTTGGCACCGTCTATCGAAACCTCCACATCCTCACAGCTCAGGGTAAAATTCAGGAACTCGATTTTGGAGAAGGGCTTCATCGCTACGATGCAACAGTGAATCAGCACTATCATTTTGTGTGTGAACACTGCGGTATCGTGATGGACCTTGACGTTCCACCTCAGCAAGACCTCCATGATCGAGTACGTGATCTTGTTCCGGGCAAGGTCACGGGGCATCGCCTCGACTTTTTCGGGGTATGTACTGCTTGTCTGAGCAAAAGCTGAGAACCTCATATCGATTTCTTGCCAAAGTGTCGTGCGCTTCTTCAAGTTGTGAATGCAAACCCTCAAGTGCCGTGAGAGCCAAGGGACATCTCTCCCTGTTTCGGAGGAGCGGCGCTCATGAGTGTTCCTGATGAGGAACTCTGCTTGAAATCGTGATTAAATCACTAATTGCAGCCTGAGCTACCCGAACCGATAGCTGAATGGAGGAATCATGGCAGTAACCATAGGAAACAAAGCGCCTGATTTTGCGCTTTTCGACACAGAGAAGAAAGTTCGTTCGCTCACGGAATTCCTTGGAAAGAAGACCGTGCTCGCATTCTATCCGGGTGCATTCACGGGAGTATGCACGAAGGAACTCTGCGCGTTGCGGGATTCGATGACCCGATTCAATGAGCTCAATGCTCAGGTCGTCGGCATCAGTGTTGATTCGCCGTTTGCCAACAAGGCGTTTGCGGCGCAGAACAATCTCCAATTTCCGATCCTGTCTGATTTCACCAGGACGACGATACAGGCGTATGGAATCGTCCACGATGGCTTCGCCGGACTCACGGGATATATAGCCTCGAAACGGTCTGTGTTCGTGCTTGACAAAAACGGGGTCGTGCGATATGCATGGGTGTCCGATAATCCCGGGGTGGAACCGAACTACGACGAAGTGACAAAAGCTCTTGCATCCATCGTATAAAGAATGAATCCGCGGCCCTGATGCCGAAGCTCGGATGTCCAACATGCAAACAGGAGAGAGGATGATGAAGCTCGGTGAGAAGGCCCCGGCGTTTTCGCTTCCAACCGGCGACGGAAGGACGATCAGCCTGAAGGATTTCAAGGGAAAGAAAGTAGTGCTCTACTTCTACCCCAAGGACAGTACTTCCGGATGCACTAAGGAAGCCTGTTCATTCCAGGAGAACCTCTCTGCATTGAAGAAGAAAGGGGCAGTTCTCCTGGGTGTAAGTGCGGACAGTGCGAGCTCGCACGCGAAGTTTGCGGCGAAATACGATCTGAGTTTTCCTCTCCTCAGCGACGAAAAGAAAGAGGTCCTCAAAGCATACCATGTTTGGAAGGAAAAAGGCATGTACGGCAGGAAGTACATGGGAATCGAGCGCACGACGTTTGTCATCGATGAAAGTGGGGAGATTGCGCACATCTTTCAAAAGGTTAAGGTTGACGGACACTCCGAGGAGGTCTTGGATGTCCTCTGATGGACGAAGGAGTGTCTCATGATCTACGTAACGCGTCGAGTGACTTTTAGCGCATCGCATCGCCTCTTCAATCCCCGTCTGTCGGACAAAGAGAACGAAGAACTGTTCGACAAGTGCGCCAACAGGAATGGACATGGTCATAACTATATCATGGAAGTAACGGTGGTAGGTGAGCCACAGGAGCATACTGGGTATGTTGTCGACCTCAAAACGCTCAAAGAGATCTTGAGGCAGGAAATTGTCGACAAGGTGGATCACAGGCATTTGAACGAAGACGTCGATTTCTTGAAAGGAATCATTCCGACGGCCGAGAACATCGCGAAGGTGTTTTGGAGGATTCTTCAGCCGAAGATTCCCGACGGGAAACTGTTTTCGATTCGGCTTCACGAAACGGAGAACAATGTTGTGGAATATCGCGGGGAATAGATATGCGAAAATCAGGTGTAACGAGAAATGTTGAAGGGTCCGTCAGGGAACTGCTCCGCTACATGGGAGAGGATCCTCGGCGGGAAGGTCTGGAAAAAACGCCGGCGCGGGTTGCGAAGATGTATGAATTCCTGACAAAGGGGTACCATGAGGAGGTTGAGACCGTGCTGAATAAGGCCGTATTCACGGAACGTTACAGCGAAATGGTCATCGTTCGAGATATCAACTTCTTCAGTCTCTGCGAGCATCACCTGGTACCTTTCTATGGCAAATGCCATATTGCGTACATACCAAACGGAAAGATTATCGGACTCAGCAAGCTTCCGAGAATCGTTGAGATGTTCGCCAGGCGGTTGCAGGTTCAGGAGCGTCTCACTCAGCAGATCGCCGACACTCTCTATAAACATCTGAAGCCTCTGGGTGTGGGTGTTGTGATGGAGGCGCGTCATCTTTGTATGATGATGCGCGGAGTTGAAAAGCACGATTCCATTGCGACAACCAGCGCGATGCTCGGGGCCTTCCGAAATGACGTGAAAACTCGGTCGGAGTTTCTCACATTGCTGGATCGGAAAATGGGGAATTAGCAGATGCCATCGCCGCGTATCGTCTGGATTACCGGTGCAAGTTCGGGGATCGGCCGCTCTCTCGTGGAGATTTTCGTTCAACACGGAGATACGGTTGCGGCCTCCGCGCGTCGCATCGTTCTCCTGGAAGCGCTGCAGAAAGATCTCTCATCTGCACCGGGAACCTGTCGGCTCTTTCCGTGCGATGTGGGGGAGGAAAGTCAGGTGGCGACTGTAGGCGAAGCTATACTGAAGGAGTTTGGTGCAGTCGATTTTCTTGTTAATTGTGCCGGGGTGACGTCCTTCAAGAGCTTTCTCGGAACAACCACCCAGGAGTTTGATGAAGTGGTCCGCACGAACCTTCGGGGACTCTTTTTGACAACAAAGGCGGTCCTCCCAGATATGATCGAGCGTGGGAATGGCGTCGTGATGAATATTCTTTCCTATGCGGGAAAAGTCACCTACACCGGATCATCGGCCTACGCTGCTGCGAAATCCGGTGCAGAAGCGATGATGGATGTTGTGCGGGCTGAGACTCGCGACAAAGGAATTAAGATTGTCAACGTCTCTCCGGGCGCGGTCCTGACACCTATTTGGCATGATAAGCAGCGAGAACGGTACGGCCATCTCATGATGAAGCCTGTGGAAGTAGCGAAGCTGCTCTACGAGATCAGCCTGCAGCCTGCATCGATGATGATCGAAGACATCATCATTAGACCGCAAATAGGAGATTTGAAGGTATGACGTTAAAAAACACGGTTGCTCTCGTTACGGGTGCTGGTCGCGGAATAGGGAAGGCGATTGCGCTCGAGCTTGGAAAAGAAGGCGCAACGGTCGTTTTGACTGCGCGGACAATTGCAGAACTTGAACAAGTCAAGCAGGAGATTGAATCAGCGGGTGGATCCGCGTCGGTCGTTGGAGCAGATCTATCAAAAGACGTTGACATTCAACACCTGTTCGGAGAGATCTCGTCCCGCTTTCATCGTCTCGACATTCTTGTGAATAACGCTGGAATCGGAGTGTTCGCGCCGGTGCGCGACCTTTCGATTTCTGATTTTGACGCAATGTGGAATTTGAACATGCGCGCTGTTGTGCTCTGCACACAGCAAGCTCTGAAACTGATGGAACTTCAGAATTCAGGCGCGATCATTAATGTTGCATCGCTTGCGGGAAGAAACGCCTTTGTCGGTGGGGCGGGGTATGCGGCAACGAAATGGGCGCTCATTGGATTCTCACGGTCTCTTATGCTGGAAGTGCGCGGGCACAATATTCGTGTGGTCACGATCTGCCCGGGCTCTGTTGACACTTCGTTCTCTTCATCCCCAAAGGACCCTTCGCGATCGGCCAAGATCCTTCACTCCGAGGATATTGCTGACACGGTGGTGGCAGCTCTCAAGCTCCCCGACCGTGCCATGGTGAGTGAAATCGATATCCGACCCACCAACCCCTAGCACTTTGCTACCAAGTAATCCTTGTCTCTCTAGACTTGTGTTCGATACGCGTGCTGTCTTCGCGGACCTTTCTCGGCTCGTCGAAGGATAGCGATGATCCTCTGAGGGATGAGATCCTTGGTACGCCGTGGAATGACGTTTTTCCCTGAAACCGTTACAGATGAACTGTCGAACTTCTTGCTATCCAAGATCACTTTTGATATATTGGAGACGGAAATGGTGAACGTGCGATCGATCCGCGCAATACTCTTCTCTCTGATCCTCCTTCTGAGTCTCAGCCAATCGGGCTGCTCGGTCTTCAGCACACTTGGTGGCTGGATTTCGCAGGGCTACGACAACACCGTATCATATTTCAATGCCTACTACAACGCAAAAACGCTCTTTGATGATGCGGAGGCTGAGGTGTTGGCTGCACAGTCTGCAATGAAGTCAAAACCTGCCACGCCGGTCGCCCAGTCGACGGCGTACGCGGGCGCTCCAACGTTTCCTGGCGTGCAGGGAAATCTCGATGGTCCGGCCGGTTCGTCCCTGCGGGGATTTCAGGCTGCCCAGGCCCCTCCGATATATCAGCCTCCGGTCCCTCAGCAGACGAGCTCGGGGACAAAGCAGAAATTCAACGCCGTTATTGACAAATGCTCGAATATCCTTTCCTTCTATCCTAAAAGCAGTGTCGTGGACGACGCTCTGTTTCTCATCGGCAAGTCCTATTTTTACGAGGACGACTTTGTTCGAGCGGAAAGAAAGTTCACAGAGCTCATTGTTCAGGACCCCAGTGGTCCGTACGTTTTGAGTGCTCAACTCTGGCTGCTGAAGACTCTTCAACGGCTCATTCGTTACGACGATGCCAATCGAGTAGGGAGTGAACTTGTTGACGCGGCAACCAAGGCAGAAAAATCTGAGATCGCAGGAGAGGCTCTGGAAATCATGGGAGATATTGCAGTCTCCCAGAAGAAATCCGAGGGGGCGATCGAGCTATATACGAAAGCAGTCAATGTTTTGGACAATGGACCGCTGAGAGCGACAGCGCAAGCGAAGATAGGAGATATCTATTTTTCCGCCGAAGACTATGGCAAAGCTGATTCGGCCTACGGAGAAGTCACAAAATACTCCCCTGATCCGTATGGTCTCTACAGCAGTCAACTCCAAGCGGCGATCGCATATCGAAGAGTCGGTCAGTATGATGCGGCAATCGAGGTGCTGAGGAAGCTCGAGTCTGATTATAGATTCATGGACTTTTGGGGAACCATACGTTCTGAGCTCGCAGCAACCTTTGCAGCCAACCATAAATTTGACGAAGCGGTGGATCTCTATCGACTTGTCGATACCACCTACGCCCGAACAGAGCAAGGAGCCCGAGCCGCCTTTGAGCTCGGCAAGTTGCTTCAATTTCGAATGGGAGATTATGTTAGTGCGAAGATTGCGTACACGCATGCTGGTGTTGGAGGCCCTCAAAATCTCACGCAGGAAGCTCAGCGACGGGCAGCAGCCCTCGAAAAGTACTCCCGGCTTTCGGACCAGTTCATGAAGATCGACAGCATGTATTTTATCATCGACATCGATAGCCTGTGGATGAGGGTGGATTCCTCCGCCTTGACCGCGAAAAAAATTAAAGTGGATTCATCCGCCTCCCTTGTCAGAAGAGACACGCTCGATGCGTTGGGCGATCTCTCGGGGCGTCGTCGGGACAACAATGCGACTCTCCCCGTAGCAGATACGGCTGCTCTCCGAAAGGCCCAGGTTGTTACCGAGGCAAACCTGGGGCAACTCCCGATGATTCTCGTGAAGCCTCGTAAGGATACGCTGGTGGCATCACTTGGAAATCTCTCATTTCAGTTGGGAGAGCTATTCTACACAGATCTCGATGTGCCGGATTCTGCGTTCATGTGGTTGAACCAAGCCATGAAACTCGGTCTGGACAGCATCAAGTCTGCGCGCGCCTTGTATGTTCTGTCCGAAGTTGCGCGCGCAAATCCGGAGAAGAAATTCGGGGATGAGAAAGACCTGTATCGACAGATCGTTGCCAAATACCCCAAGTCGTCGTATGCGGAAGAGGCACGCATTGGACTTGGGTTTCCGCCGACACCGAGGAAAGTAGATCCAGCCGAAGGAGTGTTCACTGTGGCGGAGTCGCTGATGGTGGCCGGTAGGTATCAACCCGCAATCGACTCGCTTCGGAGATTAGCAAAGGACTACCCGGACTCACCATTGGCTCCGAAGAGCCGGTACATGATTGCCTGGATTTACGAGAATAATCTGGCAAATCCGGACAGTGCACTTTCGCACTACAAGTTGGTGGTGCAGAAGCATCCGGGAACGAAGTATGGTGATGCAGCGCTGCGGAGAATTCCACCCGTCGTCGCCGATACTACCAAGAAGGCCGTCATCGGTCCAACGAAGAAATCTGCAGCCGATACGGCGGCGAAGATTCCGGTACTCGGGCCTCGAATGCCGGACGCAGATACGGCCATAAAGCTCCCCTTGAAGAACCCTTTACGGCCGGATTCACTCTTGAAGAAGGGTGAATTCGATGACCGCGTCTTGCGCCGGGGCGCGCTGACCGATTCGGCGGCCGTTCGCAAAACGAAGAAGGAAGTCATTGAGTAACTGACTGAAACCACGGATGATACAAATTTCTCCATTTGTGACAGATTGCAGGCAAATCCTCGAAGGGATATTCGTTCTGAGCTTCCGTTCGGCTGAAATTGCGAGGAATGCAGCGCCTGGGCAGTTTGTGAACATCCGGTGTGGAGATGGATGTCTTCCTCTTCTCCGGCGTCCCTTCAGCATCTCACGGATTGAAGATGACTCCATCGAGTTGCTCTTCAGTGTTGTTGGGAAGGGGACCTCCCTACTTTCACAGAAGCGTCCGGGCGAACCACTGGATGTTCTTGGTCCGCTGGGAATGCCGTTTAAAATTCACGGGCCTTATGAAACAGCGATTCTTGTCGGAGGCGGGCTCGGAGCTGCCCCCTTTCCATTCCTGACAGACGTATTGCTTCGTGAGAACAAGAAGGTCCTGACAGTCGTCGGTGCTCGTTCCGTGAAACAGTTGACGGTCCGTCACCTTCTCAACGTGCAACTCGCAACAGACGACGGATCGCAGGGATTTCGCGGAACGGTCATCGATCTCCTGAAAACTATCGTACCGAATGACGGGTCCAACAGCACGAAAATCTTTGGATGTGGTCCTACAAAAATGCTGAGCGCACTCTCTGAATTTGCGCGGGTGAGAGGGATGGAGTGTGAATTGTCCCTCGAAGGAGACATGGCATGCGGAATGGGTTTGTGTCAGGGCTGCCCCGTCGAACGCAGCGACGGGAAGAAAAAATACTCTCTCGTCTGCGTCGAGGGTCCAACGTTCAATAGCAAAGACATCATACTGCGATAAATGATCAAGGAATCCTTCTCCCTTCGTGGCGTTGAGTTCAAGAATCGCGTGCTTGTTGCGTCCGGAACCTTTGGGTACGGTGATGAGGTGAAGGACCTGGTGGACGTCAATAAGCTTGGTGGGATCTGCACCAAGTCGCTGTCATGGAAACCTCGTGACGGAAATCCTCCTCACCGAATCGTTGAGACGACGGGGGGGATGCTCAATTCCATTGGCCTCGCGAACATCGGCGTGCATGCTTTCATCGAACAAAAGCTGCCGTATCTTCGCTCATTGGACACGACGATCATCGTGAATATCGCTGCAAGTTCCATCCAGGAGTACTGCGACGTTCTTAGTCTCCTCGAGAAGTACGATGCGGTTGACGGATACGAAATCAATGTGTCATGTCCGAACGTGAAAGAGGGTGGGCTGAATTTCGGCACCAATTGCTCCATGACTCGCGAGATCACGTCAAGACTTCGTGCGCTGACAAACAAGCCACTGTTGATGAAACTGACGCCGAACGTCACGCACATATCGGAATTCGCGAAGGCAGTTGAAGATGCAGGCGCTGATGCTATTTCGGTGATCAATACACTGATCGGGATGGCGGTTGACATCCACGCACGAAAACCAAGACTTTCGACAGTGACGGGAGGCCTTTCGGGGCCCGCCATAAAACCTATCGCGCTTGCGAAGGTTTATGAAGTTGCACAGGCTGTCAAGATACCGATTATCGGTATCGGGGGGATCATGACTGCGGAAGATGCAGTGGAGTTTCTCCTCGTCGGCGCTTCGGCTGTTCAGGTCGGAACGGCAAATTTTATCGACCCTTCGACGGGCGTGAAGGTTGCCGAGGGACTGCGTTCGTTCGCAGAGAACGAGGGACTGTCAGACGTCGGCCAACTGGTGCGCGCTCTTCAATCAGATGTGAAATTCTCCATCCTCCAATCCTGGCTCTGATCCTCTTTGTGAACCGCCCTCGATGACCTATTCTGAATCGCTTCACCTGTTGCTGAGTCTCGAACGCCTTGGTATGAAGTTCGGCCTTGACGGTATCACCCGACTCTTGCGCCGCCTCGATGATCCCCACAAAGATTATCCAGCGATCCATATCGCCGGGACAAATGGGAAAGGCTCTGTGGCGTCCATGCTTGCGGCCGTTTTTACGTCGGCGGGGTACAAGACCGGGCTTTATACGTCGCCGCATCTCGTGCGCTTTGAAGAAAGAATACGGATTGATGGAAAGATGATATCACAGAAGTCCGTTGCGTCGATTCTCACGGAATTGCGCCCGTCGATCGTGAGGCAGAAACCGACGTTTTTTGAAGCAACGACGGCGCTTGCATTGAAGTATTTTTCCGAAAAGAAAGTGGATATCGCCATTGTGGAAACGGGACTTGGCGGCAGGCTTGATTCCACGAACGTCTTGAGGCCGTCGGTATCGATCATCACCAACCTCAGTCTTGAGCACAAGGAGATCCTCGGCAATACGATTGAAGACATCGCGCGTGAAAAGGCCGGTATCATCAAGAAAGACACTGCATGCATCACGGGGATACGGGAGTTCAAGGCGCTGAAGGTTCTTCGAAAAGTGTGTAGAGAGCAGAACGCTCCATTGTTCGTCGCCACAAACTATCAGTGCAAAGAGCGCAAAAGTTCGCTTGATGGATCGTACCTCGACATGAAGATCGGCGGGATGTCGTTCGGGCGTCTCTCTGTATCGCTGGCGGGTCATTTTCAGCTTGCGAATCTTGCTGTTGTTTTGGAGACCTTGAAGCAGGTTCGCACCATGGGGAAGTTCACTTTGAGCGATGACTCGGTTCGATCGGGTCTCTCCCACGTTCAGGAACTTTCAGGGCTCACTGGACGTCTTACAACAGTAGCAGTGAAGCCACGAGTGATCGTCGACGTGGCACACAACCCGGAGGCGACAGCTCAGTTGGTCGACTCTTTGAAGCGATTGAGGCTGAAGAAGCTCACCGTGGTGTTCGGAGTCATGAAAGACAAAGACCACGCATCTATGGTTCGACGCCTCGCAGCGATAACAGACCAAGCCATCGCAGTCGCAGCGCATATTGAGCGTTCACGCTCTGCGAGCGATGTGGCCGCGGCATTTGCGGCAGAAGGATGTCGCGTCCGAGCTGCCCTGAGCGTGCAGGAGGGCGTGCAACTAGCTCTTGAGACCGTACCGAAAAATGGTCTGATTCTCGTCACGGGATCTCATTTTGTCGTCGGTGAAGCGTTGTCCGTGCTGGCACCAAAAAGAGCTTGACAATAGGGGGGGGATGGGCTATATTACCAGTGAAGTTTTGGGGTTTCTTCCGTTCCCGGTGTTTTTATCCATCCAATTCACTTCTAATTCGCCAAGTCGCTCTTCCCAACCTTTGATACTTCGATGGAAGGACTTCCTCAGTTTCTTGATTGAGGATTTCATCTTGCACACTTTTCCAACTTCATTCCCTCTATAGGATTTTTCCAACATGCCAATGGACATAACTGAACTCAAGTCCAAAAAGATCGCTGAACTGAACCAGATTGCCAAGGAGATGAACATCTCCGGCTACAGTGATCTTCGTAAGCAAGAACTCATCTTCAAGATTCTGGAAGCGCAGGGGGCCAAAGACGGTCTGACCTTCAGTAAGGGTGTTCTCGAAGTGCTGCCGGACGGATATGGATTTCTGCGTTCCGTCAACTACAATTACCTGCCGTCACCCGATGATATCTACGTTTCACCATCGCAGATCAAGAAATTCGGTCTCCGGACGGGAGACAGCGTCAGTGGCCAGGTCCGCCCCCCGAAAGAAGGGGAACGGTTCTTCGCGCTCCTGCGGGTAGAGGCGGTTAACGACGACCATCCCGATGTGATCCGCGAAAGGACGCTTTTTGACAACCTCACGCCTCTGTATCCGACAAATCGCTTGAAGCTGGAGACCGTGCCGGGTGAGTACTCGATGAGAATTATGGACCTCCTGGCGCCGATCGGCAAAGGCCAACGAGGCATGATCGTGTCTCCGCCTAAGGCGGGCAAGACCATCCTGCTGCAGAAGATAGCGAATAGTATTATTCGTAATCATCCGGAAGTGAAGCTGATAGTTCTCCTGATCGATGAACGGCCGGAAGAAGTAACGGACATGGAGCGAACCGTAGCTGCCGAAGTTGTGAGCTCGACATTCGATGAGCCGCCTGAGCGTCACGTGCAAGTGTCAGACATGGTTCTCGAAAAGGCAAAGCGTCTCGTAGAAGCAAAGAAGGATGTTGTTATTCTACTCGACAGTATCACCCGGCTCGCCAGAGCCCATAACACAGTTATTCCCCACAGCGGGAAAATCCTCTCTGGTGGTGTTGACGCAAACGCGTTGCACCGCCCAAAGCGGTTCTTCGGAGCAGCAAGGAATATTGAAGAGGGTGGAAGCCTTACCATCATCGCCACTGCGCTGGTTGAAACCGGAAGCAGGATGGATGAAGTGATCTTCGAAGAGTTCAAAGGAACGGGCAACAACGAAATTGTGCTCGACAGAAAAATCAGCGATCGCCGTGTCTTTCCCGCAATTGATGTCAATCGGTCGGGAACACGAAAAGAAGAATTGTTACAGGATCCTGAGGAGCTCAACCGGGTATGGATCATTCGCAAGTTGGTGAGTGATCTTACACCTGTTGAGGCGATGGAATTCTTGTTGGAGAAAATGCGCGGAACAAAATCCAATAAGGAATTCCTCAAGTCGATGAACAGTTGACCTTTCGGAGAGGGAGACCCACCTGAGAATGAATCACTCGGGACGCTGATTCTCCCCGGTTTTTTCTATCACGTTGAGAGATTGGTCTATGGCAAACGATGTCGTCATCGTTAGTGCCTGCCGGACTGCTATTGGCTCATTTATGGGCTCACTCAGTTCTATGGCAGCACCGCGTCTTGGCTCACTGGTTGTCGATGAGGCCGTGCGACGTTCGGGTATCAGGAAGACTGATATCGATGAGGTTATTCTCGGAAATGTGCTGACGGCGGGATTGGGTCAGGCGCCGGCACGACAGGCAGCGTTGTACGCAGGACTGCCGGATTCCGTGGAGTGTCTCACGATCAACAAGATGTGCGGTTCGGGACTCAAATCGGTGATGTTGGCGAGCCAGGCAATTGCTCTCGGTGATGCCGCGGTCATTGTGGCTGGTGGGATGGAAAGCATGTCGAACAGCCCGTACCTCCTTGAAAAAGCTCGGGAGGGTTACAAGATGGGACATGGCAAGCTCATCGATTCGATGATTCGTGACGGTCTCTGGGATGTCTACAACGACTTCCATATGGGAAATGCGGCGGAGATTTGTGCGAAGGAATGCGCTATCCCCCGTGAGGCACAGGATGAATTCGCAATTAAAAGTTATAAGCGAGCACAGAGCGCAATCGCTGAAGGAAAGTTCAAGAACGAAATCGTCCCGATTACGCTCAAGGGAAAACAAGGCGATACCATCATCGAGCAGGACGAGGAACCGTTCAGGACGAATTTTGAAAAGGTGCCAAAGTTGAAGCCGGCGTTTCAGCAGGATGGTACGGTGACTGCCGCCAATGCATCAAAGATCAATGATGGTGCAGCAGCCCTCGTTCTCATGTCAGCCGAGCGGGCAAAACAACTCGGAGTGAAACCAATCGCTCGGGTCGTTGCTCACGGGTCTTCGGCGAAGAAACCTGAGTGGTTTACAACCGCTCCGGCGGATTCGATCGCCAAAGTGCTCAAAAAAGCCGGACTCAGTGTTCATGACATTGATTTGTTTGAGATCAATGAAGCGTTTGCAGTAGTATCGCTCGCTGTTCAAAAAATTGTCGGGATCGAGTCGGAAAAGCTTAATGTGAATGGCGGAGCTGTCGCGCTCGGTCATCCGATCGGTGCCAGTGGCGCCCGCATCCTGGTTACTTTGTTGCATGCCCTGCAGCAGCGAGGTGAAAAAAGAGGGATGGCGGCTATCTGTATCGGGGGCGGTGAGGCCAGCGCTCTTATTGTGGAAATGATGAACTGATCAGACTATGCAGACAAAGTTTGTGGAAGAGGCAAAATAGTATGAGCGCAGAGAAGAAGGCTGTCACGGTTGTTGGATCGGGAACCATGGGCAACGGCATCGCTCATGTCTTTGCCCAATTTGGTTATTCCGTAACGCTGTGCGATGTGAAGCAGGAGTTCCTTGATCGCGCCTTGAACATCATTCGGGGCAATCTCGATCGCCAACTGAAGAAGGGGACGATCACAGAGGAGCAAAAAGCCCAGACGTTTGGCAGAATCCATCCAACCCTGGACTTGCAGGGCGCGTCAAAAGGGGCCGATCTTGTGATTGAGGCGGCGACAGAAAACGAACAGCTCAAGAAGCAGCTCTTCAAGGATATCGACAAGTTTGCGCCTGCCGGCTGCATCATCGCTTCGAACACTTCCTCCATATCAATCACGGAACTTGCAGCGGTGACCTCACGTCCGGACAAGGTTATCGGCATGCACTTTATGAACCCCGTGCCAGTGATGAAACTGGTCGAAGTGATCCGAGGTCTTGCGACGTCGAACGAGACTTTTCAGACGATCAAGGCGTTATCGGAATCTCTCGAGAAAGTCCCGGTGGAAGTGAATGACTATCCGGGCTTTGTTTCAAATCGCGTGCTCCTCCCGATGCTCAACGAAGCGATGTACTGTGTTATGGAGGGAGTCGCAACACCTGAATCGATTGATACGGTGATGAAACTCGGAATGAACCATCCGATGGGCCCACTCGCTCTTGCCGATTTCATTGGACTTGATGTGTGTCTCTCCATCATGGAAGTGCTTCACACGGGATTGGGAGACTCGAAGTATCGGGCTTGTCCGTTGTTGAAGAAGATGGTTGCTGCCGGCCATCTGGGTCGCAAGACCGGCAAAGGTTTCTACATCTATACAACTGGCTCATAACATCCTATGAATTTTCATTTCTCAGAGACGCACCAGATGATTCGGGAGACTGCACGACAGTTTGCCCGGGAGGAATTGGCTCCCTTCGTCATCGAGAGAGACGAAAAGGAAGAGTTCCCCTATGAGAGCATTCGTAAAATGGGAGAGCTCGGATTCATGGGCATGATGGTTGCTGAGAAGTACGGAGGGGCCGGCCTGGATACCATGTCGTATGTCCTCGCTCTGGAAGAGATCGGAAGAGTAGATGCGTCCGCATGTGTCATCATGTCTGTCAACAATTCGCTTGTGTGCTGGGGTCTTGACACGCATGGCACAGAGGATCAGAAGCAACGGTATCTTCTTGATCTGGCCTCGGGGCGGAAGTTGGGGGCGTTTGCACTCTCTGAGCCCGAAGCGGGGAGTGATGCGACAAACCAACGGACGACCGCGCGCCGTGACGGCGACTTCTATATCATCAATGGCACGAAGAATTTTATAACCAACGGATCAAACGCCGATGTCGTGCTGGTGATCGCCGCAACTGATAAAACCAAAGGGTCGAAGGGAATCAGTGCATTCATCGTTGAGAAAGGGATGCCAGGGTTCGCTGTGGCGAAGAAAGAGAAGAAGATGGGGATCAGGAGCTCTGATACAGTCTCACTTGCGTTCGAAGACTGCAGGGTACCCCTTGCCAATCGAATCGGGGAAGAAGGGTTCGGTATAAAGTTCGCCTTAAAGACACTTGACGGGGGGAGAATCGGGATAGCGACCCAAGCTCTTGCGATCGCAGAGGCTTCGCTTGAAGCAGCACTCAAATACAGCCATGAGCGGAAGGCATTTGATCGTCCGATTGCCGAACTACAGGCTATGCAATTCAAGCTCGCAGAAATGTCCACAAACATCGAGGTGGCCCGTTCTCTGATACTGAACGCGGCGTGCTTGAAGGATAGAAAGCAGCCGTTTGGTTCAGCTGCGGCGATGGCAAAACTCTTTGCTTCGAAAATCGCCGTTCAATGCGCTCTTGAATCGATGCAGATCCACGGGGGGTACGGCTACATGCGTGAGTACCACGTGGAGAGATTTCTGCGCGATTCAAAAATTACTGAAATATATGAGGGAACTTCTGAAATTCAGAAAATTGTGATTTCTCGCGCTCTGCTGCAGTCATAGGATACCGGGTTCATTTCACTACTTGAAAGGCGACGGTTCTGTCGCCTTTTTCGTTATGCAGCAGGGCGGTTGATTTGGAGCACAAGATCATATTAATGATGTTCGCAAATTTCGTTGGTTGGATTGATCGGCTAGCCGTGTCCTTGTTTTTGCTGGCAACTTTTGCTACAATGCTCGTGAACTTCTTTATTGGAATCGTGCAAGCGTAAGAGTTTCAATGCACGATGCAAATTCTTCAGAACAGTCCTTCTGCAGCAACAAGGTGCCGATACGCTCGTAACAGGCAATAGTCCCTGAGCGGAATTGGGGCTTCGGGACACCAAGGGAGTATTTATTTCAAACATAACGGGAGCAAGAGCATGAATCGAACATTAGCTATTACGTTGGGGGTCATTGGAGCAATCGTTTTGGTAGTCTTGCTTGCTGTCGGCTGGGGAGTCTCGACGTACAACCGGATTGTCTCGGCAGAAGAGGGTGTGAAATCCGGTTGGAGCCAGGTAGAAAATCAGTATCAACGGCGGTACGATCTCATTCCGAATCTGGTGGAGACGGTGAAAGGCTACGCCAAGCAGGAAAAAGAGGTTTTGGAAGGGGTCACCAATGCGAGATCGCGTGTCGGACAGTTGAGCGTAACTCCAGAAGTTCTCAACGATCCAAAGGCTTTCGCCAAATTCCAGCAAGCGCAAGACGGGCTGAGTTCGGCCTTGTCTCGATTGTTGGTCGTGACGGAAAACTATCCGCAATTGAAATCCAACGAGAACTTTCTGGCCTTGCAGCAACAGTTGGAAGGCACCGAGAATCGTATTTCAGTTGAGCGGAAGAGATTCAACGAGACGGTCCAGTCATTTAATGTTACCATCCGGCGTTTCCCAGCCTCTTTTATCGCGTCTATGAGTGGATTCAAAGAGAAGTCATACTTCTCAGCGGCCGCTGGTTCGGATCAGGCGCCAAAAGTAAACTTCTAAGGAAGAGCCATGATAAAAGTTCGGATTTCTGTACTGTTCCTCTTGTTGATGCTGAGCCTGGTGAGTGTCTTTGCACAACGCGAGGTGCCGATCCTGCAACAGCGTGTCACCGACTTCACGAACACGTTGACCTACAATGATTGGCGGTCACTGGAGACGAGACTGAAAGTGTATGAAGACTCGACGTCTACACAGATTGCGATCGTGCTCTTGAACTCTCTTGACGGGGCGGACATCTTCGACTACGCGATGAAGGTTTTCGATGAGAACAAGATCGGCGCAAAGTCAAAGAACAATGGCGTACTTATTGTTGTCGCCAAGGATGATCACAAGATCCGTATTACCGTTGGGTACGGTCTGGAGGGAGTCTTGACAGATGCTCTCACGACGCAAATCATGGAACGGGATATCAAGCCATACTTTAAGGCGAATAATTATTACGGTGGCTTATCATCAGGCGTGTCCTCGATTATTGCGGCCACCGCGGGTGAATATAAGGTGCAGTCCAGGGGCAAGAATGCGCCCGTGATCTCCGTGATCTTGGTGATGATATTCTTTGGAATCATGGGGGCGTTTGTTCTTCCGTTCCTGGCCGGACGCAGACGGTTTGTGATTGGCTCCGGAGGATCGATGTATGGATCCGGTTGGGGTTGGCCTTATGGCGGTTCTGGCAGTGGGGGTGGATTTAGCGGCGGTTCATTTGGAGGAGGTGGGGGATGGAGTGGGGGCGGCGGTATGAGTGGTGGCGGCGGTGCGACGGGCAGCTGGTAAGAACACATCGTGTCAGACAACGGAATTCCACGGAAAGTCAATCTCTTCTCTGTGAGTCCAACTTCTCCATCATATGGCAGGGGAAATCGCACTCAGGCGCGAAAGACCTCCACCATTCGACATCTCGCGAAGCGTCAGAAACATCCGACGACGACTTCGTTTCCTCTGCGTGCATTTGAATCAGCCTTCACTCTGTCAATGGTTCCGATGATCATCGCTGATCGGAACGGACAATGTATCGAGGCCAATGACCATGCGGCGAAGCTCATCCATATGCGCAGAAGTGCGCTACTCAGAAAACAACTTGACGACGTATTCGAACTTCCACCTCCGGCTCCCGGGGGCAGTATACAGACGCGCCTGCTGGGAGGAGAGATTCTCGATGTCGAGGTTCGTGTCAGGCAGAAAGATGCTTCGCCGGTGCGTCTGCGACTGCGTGCGAACGGGCTCGAACATGACCTCTGGCTGATCAGCCTCACGCGTATTCCGGACCCCGGCACAAAGGCTCATAACACCTGGCACCCTTCAGGCAGCAACGCGTTGCTGGAAGAGTTCTTTCCCCTTCCGTGGGGAAATGAGGACACTGATTTTGAAGCGCTCTTTCAACATTCGCCCTACGGGATCTGTATTCTCCAGAACGACCGCATCGAGGTGATCAATCCCACTTTTTGTAAGCTTCTCGGATATCGTTCCAGCGACGAAATCGTGGGAAAGGAAATGAGAGATTTTCTCGATGAAGGATCCAGGATGTTCTTTTCTCTTCTGCAACATCGGGTCTATCGTGGTGAGGCAGTACCGACACGGTTCGAGACGCGGATGATGCGGCAGGGAGGCTCAACACTTGACGTCGAGACTTCATTCGCGCACATTTGGTACAAGGGAGCCCCTGCGCTCAACCTTTCGATCAACGATATTACCGACCGTAAGGAATTGGAGAAACGGCTCACCGATTCGGAGAGTCTGCTGCGCAATGTGGTCAATTCGATGGTGGATGCCCTTGTCATCACCGACCTGCAGGGGAAAGTTCTCGACGTGAACGATGAGTTTCAACGATTCACTGGATTTTCCCGACGTGAAGCTTTCGGAGCTGAGATTCCCTATCCGTGGGTTCCTGAGGAGGATCTTCGATCCTATATTGGTTGGCTTGAGAAATTGCGCGAAAACAACGTGCTGAGGGACTTTGACATCACGTGGTTGCGCAAGGGAGGCGACCGTATCGCAGTGAGCTTGAACACGACGCTGCTTCGGAACGCCGGCGGGGAACCTGTTCTGATGGTCAACATCGCCAGAGATATCAGCGAGCGTCAGGCGTCACGCGAAGAACTCAGCCGTCAGCTGCAGCGGCTCCAGGTCCTCTACGATTTCAGTAGTGCGTTGACGAATTCCCTCGATTCCGGCGAGATTGCCCGGACGACGTATCAGCAACTGGTCAAGGTTCTCCCGATTGATACGTTTTTCATCGACTTGTATGACGGGGAACGCAAGGAGGTCGTGCCCATTTTCGCGGTGGAGAGCATCGGCGGAAAGCGTCTCGAAATACCCGTCCGAATTGCCCCCATTGCTCTTGATCGATCTCTGACGAAAGCAAAAGTGATTTCCTCCCGGAAGCCGATGCTCGAGTTGCGGGACGGCATTCAGCAAGTCCTCAGCCAGGGGGGCATTCCTGCTGAGCGGTCGTTTGCCTCGACGATGACAGTGCCGATGGTATCCAAGCAGAAGACCATCGGAGTACTCTCTGTGCATTCATCAAAAGCTAAGGCGTACTCAGACGAGCATCTGACGCTGGTTCAGAGTATTGCGCATCTGGCCGGGCTCGCAATTGAAAAGGCTCAGCTCTATCAAGAGACAATACGGAAGTCGCAGGAGATCGAAGCACGGAATAAAGAGCTCGACGATTTTACCTATGTTGTTTCTCATGACTTGAAGGAACCGCTTATCAGCGTCGAAGGATATGCGAAAATGATGCGTGCGGAGTATCAGCAATCGCTCGACGAGACGGGTAGGGAGTATCTTCAAGCCGTCGTCGATTCCTGTTCTCACATGAAGCGCTTGATCGACGACTTGCTCCTCCTCTCGCGTGTGAGCAAAGTCTCTGAAAATCGGACAATGGTTTCTCTTTCTGGTGTTATGAGGGATGTGGTGGAGGAACTTCAGTTCTCAATTCGTGAAAAGAAAGCGCAGATCGTGGTTCAGCAAGATCTCCCAAGCGTTTCCGCAGTCGACACTCATCTGCGAATTGTGTTGCGCAATCTTGTGGCAAATGCCTTAAAATTCTGCGAGAAACCGATTCCTCGTATCGAAGTCGGAGCGATACTCACCCCGGAAGGAACGACGATTTTCGTGAAAGACAATGGAATCGGCATCGAGGAGGCGCATTTCGAGAAAATTTTCCTCATCTTTCAACGCCTCCACAAGAAAGACGAATATGAAGGAGTGGGAGCAGGTCTCACCATTGTAAAGAAAATTATCGAGTCGCACGGGGGAAAGATCTGGGTCGAGTCAACGGTTGGCCAGGGATCAACGTTTTATTTCACCATACCGAGAGTCTAGGGGGAAACATTGGAGCCAGTGGAGGGATCGCTCAGGATTCTGCTGATCGACGACAATCACGATCACGCCAAAATTCTGCAATGGGCGTTCAAGAAGACAGGACGCAAGGATGAGTTTACGTACTTCGATGACGGAAGCAGCGCGCTTCAGTACTTGAAGTCTGCGAACAACGGAGCAAACGTTAGGCCCGATTTGATTTTTCTTGACCTCAACTTGCCACGTCTCGACGGTCGTGAAGTTCTCCGCCTCCTGAAATCCGAAGAGGACACAAAGGCAATTCCGGTGATCATCGTCAGCAGTTCTGAGAGGGAAGAAGATGTGCGCAAAGCCTATGAACTTGGGGCAAGCAGTTATCTGTCCAAGTCGACTCTTCTGAATGATGTGAATCCCGTTCTTCAGACGATCCAAGCGTACTGGGGTTCGGCGGCGAAACTCCCTAATAGAAAATAGCTCATGAATCCAGGAAATCATATTACCGTCCTTCTGGTGGAAGACAATATTGACTTCGCCAAATTGGTAAGGATATACCTCGGCAGATTCGAAGAAGCAGAGATTGAAATCATCTGGAAGGAAAACGGACCGGATGGCATTGAAGAAGCGGTGCACAATCCGAAGATTGATGCTATCCTGATGGATTACTTTTTGCCCGGAATGAATGGATTGGAGATTACGCGGGCGTTGAAGGAGAAGAATATCGACATCCCGGTGGTGTTCCTGACCGTGAACAAGGATATGAATCTGGCTGTCGAAGTCATGAAACTGGGTGTGCAGGACTATCTTGTAAAAGAGGAAATCAGTACTCCGATCTTGCCGAAGACGATCCTCACCGTGGTTGAGAAGCGGAAGTTTCAGAGAGAGGTCGCGGAACTTGAGATCAGGCAGAAGCGATTGGAGGCGATGCAGGAGATGATTGTGGGGATCACCAGCGAGATCAGCTCTCCCCTGGGCGCGATGAAAGAAATCGCCGACGCCCTTATCCGGCGGGGGGGATCAGAGAAGAGTTCGAAATATCTGTGGATTATACGCGAAAATGTGGAACGGATCGAATCAAAAATGGAGAAGCTGTTGAATCTCAAAGAGGACAAGACCGTTCAGTACATCAAAGATATCAAAATGATTGACCTGTCATGAGGTGATGCTTGGCGAACCTTGTCAGAAAATTTCTTTCCAAACAGGATTTGATGGATGTCGAAACTGCGATCAAGGAAGCGGAAACGCGGACAGCAGGCGAAATCCGAGTTGCGATTCGGCAAAAACGCTCGAAGAAGGAGAAATCGCTCACGGTGGAGCAGTTGGCGCGGCACGAATTCGTTCACCTGGGGATGATGAAAACGGTGGATCGTACAGGAATCTTGATCTTCCTCCTCCTCGAAGCGAAAGAGTTCTTTATTTTAGCAGACGAACACATTAATCAGAAGGTCGCACCCCGATCGTGGGATTCGGTGGCCGAAGCCATGGCAGGACGATTCGCGAAAAAGGAGTTCCGTCAAGGTCTTTTGGATGCCGTTCGTTCCCTGGGAGAGCATCTTGCCGCACACTTTCCAGCAAAGGCGGGCGACAAAAATGAACTTTCGAACAAGGTCGACATTTCTTAACGGTGCCTTCCGCATCATACTACCGAATCCGTTGATCGAATATTCCCTATGAAATTCAGAGCAGCGCTCGCACAGATCGATTGCAAGGTCGGTGATCTGCAAGATAATTTGCAGCATCACCTCATCGCAATTGAGAAGGCGAAACAACAAGGTGCAAAGCTGGTGGTATTCCCGGAGCTCAGTCTGACGGGATACACACTCCGCGATCTGGCATGGGATCTCGCCATTGATCCCTTCGAAGATAAGCGCCTTGACCCGTTGCGGGAGGCGAGCAAGGAAATCTCGATCGTGGTGGGGTTCGTGGAAAGCGCATCGAATCATGGGATCTATAATTCAGCGCTCTTTCTCGAGGATGGAATCATCCGGCATGTTCATCGGAAAATCTACCCACCGACGTACGGCATGTTTGAGGAGGGGCGGTACTTCAGCAGAGGCGATCAGGTCGCTGCGTTTGACTCGAAGCTGGGCAGGTTCGGAATCCTCATCTGTGAAGATCTGTGGCATATTTCTCTTCCCTATCTGCTTGCCTATGATGGCGCCGAAGTGATTCTCTCGCTGACGGCGAGTCCCTCACGAATGTCCCCTGGGGGGCAGGAGATGGCGAACGCTCAAGTGAACCACGAGCATCACAAGACGTACGCGAGACTTCTGAGCAGCTACGTGTTGTTCTGCAACCGCGTTGGGTACGAAGATGGAGTCAATTTCTGGGGCGGATCATGTATTGTCACGCCCGGCGGCACAATGGCTGGTTCCGCAAGGTTCTTCAAAGAAGACATGATCATGGCTGACCTAGACTCGCTTGAGATACAAAGAGCTCGTAGATTCTCCCGTCACTTTCTCGATGAAGACTTGGCTATCACGCATCGGGCCCTCGCCCGAATCCGCGCGACGAATGGCCTGAAGACCACTGACGAGGCCTCCTCGTAGTGCTTTGCGACTGTTTTGATCTTTCCTTCGTCCAACCTGAAGAACCTCGAAAGCATCTGCAAGGCGCAATCTCTGAATGATATTGAATCTGCTGGGTTTTTTTCATAAATTGCAATCTCACGAATCGATGTCTGATAGTGCGTGAAGAGGAGAATACTCAATGGGTACTGTGAAAACTGTTGGCCTTATGGTGTTGATGATGGCATTGTTGATGCTCGTCGGCCAATGGCTGGGCCAGGAACAGGGCCTTGTTCTTGCTTTTGGGATTTCGCTCTTGATGAATTTTGGAATGTATTGGTTTTCGGATAAGTTGGTCCTGATGAGCTACCGCGCGAAGGAGGCAACGGAAGAGGAAGCACCACGATTGTATGCGATCGTCAGAAAGCTCTCGGCTCAGGCTGAGTTGCCGATGCCAAAGGTCTATATCATTCCCGGGGACTCACCGAATGCATTTGCTACCGGCAGGAATCCGGATCATGCCGCTGTCGCAGCAACTGAGGGAATTCTCGATCTGCTCAGCGAAGACGAGCTTGAAGGAGTTATCGGTCACGAGCTGGCACACGTGAAGCATCGGGATATTCTGACGGGAACGATTGTCGCTGCAATGGCCGGCGCGATTACTTTCCTCACCCGAATGGCAATGTTTGCTTCGATCTTCGGTGGAGGAAGCAGGGATCGCGAAAACTCGAATCCCATTGGCGAAATTCTGCTCCTAATTCTTGCGCCTATTGCTGCGATGTTGATACAGTTTGCTGTTTCCCGTTCGCGCGAGTTTGCTGCCGATGAAGGAGGCGCCAAGATTTGTGGACGGCCTCTGAGTCTGGCCAACGCTCTCCGGAAATTGGAGAAAGGTGTCGAGCGTGTCCCAATGCAAAACGCCGGAACGGCTACGGCTCACATGTTCATCGTGAACCCTCTTGTGGGTGGTGGGATTATGAAACTATTTTCTACGCATCCGCCGACGGAAGAACGAATCGCCCGCCTGGAAGAAATGGCGACGAGCGGTGTCCATTGATGTGCTCAGGACATTTACCTCTACTGCATTGGACGAAAGAACCTTTCTGAGAATACTTCTAGCGTTCTGCCTTTCGGGGTTGCTTGCCGGGACGGTACTTTATGGTCAGACGGTAAGATCGAGTGGAACGATGATCCTGCGATCGCAGGCGGGAAGTCTCGCGGAAGAGACTCTCGGGAAATTGGGCACGTCGTTGAAGGGTCATGATCAGGTGACCCTGAATGTGGAGGGGGGGAGTTCCCGAGTTCTCATCGAAAATGCCTTTCTTGAAATATTTGATCGGCAGGGAATTCACAGCTCACTCCAGTCTGTACAGGCCGCTGGAAAACGAGTGCTTCAGGTAATCGTCCTTGAGCAGGGTGTTCGGTATGCCACTCTTCCTACAGGGGAGTACCGACGAGAAGTGCGGACATCGATCGAAGCTCGTGATGTGCAACAGGACTCGTCTGTAACTCGGTACCTTGGAATGTCCAGCCGCGTCGATGTTGATACCGTGGCGTTTCGTGAGGATATTGGATTGTTGCCGCTTGCCCGAGAGAGTGAGCGTACGCTCTTTGACAAGCTTGTCGGTCCAGTCCTCCTCATCGGGGGAGCTTTCCTCATTGTGTACTTGTTTTTCACGGTGCGGAATTGAGCTTTCGGATGCAGGTGTTGACAACCGTACTGGTCTGCATGTGTGTAAGCACGATGCTCGGTCAGAAGGTGGCCCCAGAGGCGCGAACGACGATTGCGGCATTCGGCGATGTGAATCTCGGACGCTCCGTCGGTCAGGAACTGCTGAAGGGAGACATCGGATATCCTTTCCGGTATGTCAAGGACTCTCTGGCGAAGTCGGACATTGTGTTCGTGAATCTGGAGAGCCAGCTCACGGAACAGAACGGAGAAACTCAGAACCCGAAGTACAACCTGATTTTCTGTGGTCCACCGGTGGGTGCGGCGTCGTTGAAAGGTGCACACGTCACCATCGTCTCGACGGCGAACAATCACGCATACGATTATGGTCGTCGGGCTCTTCGGGAAACACTCGTGAATCTGGATAGTGCAGGGATTGCCTCGGTCGGGACATCGATCGATTCTGTGGAGACGTTTGTTCCCGTCGTTCTTGAGCACTCGGGTATCCGGATTGGTTTTTTAGCTTATACACAGTTCATGAATTTTAAAGGCACGTGGAAGGGCCACGTTGCCTTGTTCGATGAACATCGTATCGCGCAGGATGTCGCCGCTCTTCGCGCGAAGGCTGACTTTATCATCGTGAGTTACCATGGGGGCAGCGAGTATGTGGACCGGCCTCCGGGAACAGTGAAGCATGATTTCAAGGTTATTGCAGATGCAGGAGCAGACGTAGTCGTGGGCCACCACCCTCACTATGTGCAGGGAATCGAATGGTACCAGAACACGCTGTTCTTCTATTCGCTGGGGAATTTCGTTTTTTACCAGCCTCAACTGGAATGGACTCAAATGGGGTTGGGTGTGCAATTGATGCTCGTTAGGAGCGACTCGGCGGTGACGATTGGTCAAGCGCAGTTGATGGCGGTTCGAGCCGGGTTGCAGCCTTCGTTTGTACTTTCAGCAACCGAGGAGCGGGCCTTTTTCCAACGACTCGTGAAGTTGTCTTCTTCGCAGGTCTATCAAAATAATGGATCATGGTTTGTTCAGATAAGAAAAAGAGATGAATACAATGAGAGATAGAAAATCGGTGTTGATCGGATGTGCGTTGAGCATCTTGTTCCTTTTTGGAAGCTGCACTGCCACGAAAGAGGTGGAACAAATGTCGGTCGAAAGGCGCTTCGCAAATGCAAAATCGCTTTTCGATGATCGAGACTACTTGCAGGCCTACGAAGATTTTCGAATTGTGACGCTGCAGTACCAGGGAAACGCTCTTGCAAATGACGCCCAGTACTACATGGGAGAATGCAGAATGAAGAGGGAAGAGTACATTCTTGCTGCCTATGAGTACGACGTTCTCGTTCGCACGATGCCAAACAGTCCGTATGTTGCGAAGGCGCGCTACTCGAAAGCGCTGTGTTACTTCAAACTGTCACCCTCCTTTAACCTCGATCAGAACTACAGTAAACAAGCGATCGATGAATTTCAGTCATTTATTGAATATCACCCTGCCGACTCCCTAGTTGTAGATGCGGAAAAGAAGATTGGCGAATTGAACAACAAGCTCGCGCAAAAGGAATATGAGAATGGCGTGACGTATATCCATATGGAGTACTATAAATCTGCCGTCGTTTCGTTTGACCATGTTCTTGAGAAATACCACGATACTCCCTATGCTGAGCAGGCGCAATGGCGGAAGGCAGAAGCGCAATTGTTGCGCAATCACGTCCATGATGCAAAGACCGAAATCGACAAATTTTTCTTGAAGTATTCCTCCAGCCAATGGAAATCTGATGCAGAGCGGATCCGGAGGGATGTCTTATCCCGACTGGAGAGCGCGCCTGCAGAGGTGAAGAACCCAGCAACGAATCCATCGCGCTAGTCGGAATCAAGGAGTTGACAATGCCTCGTGCTGTTCTTCGGACAGTGAAAGAATCACAGGTTCAAATGGTGCAAATGGTATTGCCCACTGACACGAATCGGCTGGGGAATCTGTTGGGAGGCCAACTCATGCACTGGATCGATATCGCAGCGGCGATTGCGGCGGCACGCCATGCCAATCGTGTGTGCGTAACCGCATCAGTGGATTCACTCAATTTCCATCATCCGATCCTTCAGGGCGACGTGGTGACACTTCAAGCTTCCGTGAACCGGGCGTTCACAACCTCCGTTGAGGTAGGCGTACGTGTGACAAAGGAGAATCTGATCACCGGTGAAAAAGTCTTCACCAACACCGCTTATCTCACGTTTGTTGCCATCGATGAAGATGGCAAGCCGACGCCCGTACCCCCGATCAAGCCAATGACAAAGGACGAGAAAAGACGTTATGCGAATGCCGCACGACGCCGAGAGCTACGGCTTCGTCATCGCAAATGAAGGCACGAGTCACTCTTGAATGTATGTGTAATCCCTTCCCGATGTTGAGGTGCCAGAAATCCGTGATCTATCGTTCAGAGCCGTCGTTGTACACATCCCATTTCTTCGCCGCAACGCTCGTTTCATTCTGGCTTTCTGTCTTTCAAGCGAATGCCCAATCTCGCGAAACGGCATTCGGTCAAACACTCGCTGTGACCATTCCCGGTAAATTCGACAGATTTTCCCTGACCACCGGGTCCCGGGGTGGCTCCGTATTGTACTTCTGGTCCGAACGATCGGCGACGATCGGTTCGGGGTCCCTGGATTCGGCCGGCAAACTCATCGATTGGCGCTTGCAAACTTTGTCGGCTCCGGTGGATGAATTCATGGTAGTTGATTTCACGGCCGAACATAAACAATTTGGTGTTGGCGTGGATCGTGTCCAACACGTCTTGACATTCTATGATCATCTGGACGCTGACACCCTTCGCTCCTCTTCGACGCTCCAATTGCCGATTTCAGCGGGACGAATTGTGTTTGGTGATCTGAACAACGACGGTAGGACAGATTTCGTTGTCTTCGACCGGGAAACCCCTGGGATTATCCCATTCTTTGGCATGGGGAACAATCGGTTCCGGGAGGGGAAACCCTTCGCACTGGACAATGCGATTGAAGATTTGCAGCTTGTCCATCTCAACAACGACAATTTAGTCGACATCGTTTTCTACGATTGGGTGAGGAGTGAGGTGCATCTTCTGTACGGAGTTGGACAAGGCAAGTTCCTGGACCAGGCGGCAATTCGTGTTGATGGCACGGTGCGCCAACTTGTCGCGACGCCCCTGATGGGCAGGGGGAATGTTGACTTGATTCTTTCTTGCAGCAATCCTGCGAGGATAGAGATACTCGAAGGAAACGGTATGGGTGAATTCAAGCCTGCGTATCGCATTTCCCTGAAAGAGCGGTTGACCTCGATCTTTGTCACTGACATCAACGGAGATGGAGCCAAGGATATCGTGGGCTGGGACCGAGCTTCTATGCTTCGGGTCTATTTGAATGGCGGAGACAACACGTTTGACGACCGGTTGGATTTCACCGGCAATCGGGGAGTCGGTGAAATGGCGCTCACCAAGACCGCAAAGCCCGGAGTCCTCGATGCAGTCCTCTTCGACAAGGATTCGCAAAAGCTGGTTTGGCTGATGAATGCCATGTATCACTCTGAACTGATTGATTCGCTTGATCTTTCAACGGGGGCAAGACCACGCGGGATCGCAATCGGTGATATCAATGGGGATGGCCTGAATGATGTTTTGGTTGCAACGGCCGGAAGCAGTTCGCTGTCTCTCTACTTCAATCGCCCCGGGCTGGGTCTGATGGGTCAAACAGCGTACGCTCTCCCTGCAAGCGCTCACGATATTGCTTTCCATTCGCTCAGGGATTCTGTGGCTCGTATTCTCATCTCTCACCCAGAATCAAAGCAGCTATCACTTTTTTCTCTCGATCTGAGAGAACGATCCGGCATCAACGCGTCCATCGGAACAGAAAGGGCCGTTGAGTTTCTCTACTGTAACACGGCGCGAACTCCGGCAGTCGATTTCTTCTGTTTCGGACCCAGTGTTGCTGCCACCCCGGCCTCTCTCACGCTATTTCAGGAAATTGAATCTCATCAATTTATCGAACGTAACTTCACGTTGTCGCCGAACAATACTCTTCTCGGAGCGGGAGTCGGTCGCCTGAATCGCGACTCGATTCCTGACGTCGCGTTCGTCTACAGGAACAACACGTCGGGGAAATATCAACTGGCAGTATCACTTGGTGATACGCTTTACTCCTTCAGACAAAAAACGGACCTTGTTGAACTTCCTCAGAAGAATCTCTCCCGGAGCTACATCTGGGTTGTCGATCTCGACAACGATGGGCGACAGGATATTCTTATGCTCAATGACGGACCGATTTCCGTGCTCGAAAGAGTGAGACACCTTCGGGAGAATTTCTATACACCCATCGACACGATCGGGCTGGATGTGCAAATCAGTGACTGGGCGCAGATTCAATTCTGTGATCTTGACGGGGATGGCAATATTGATCTCATCGTCAATGATGTCGACAAGGGACAAATTGGGTGGTTCAGAGGACATGGCAGTTCCTTCGAAGGTTTTCGACCGCTGGTTTCAATTCCGCGGCGCAGTCACTTTGCCCTGGGAGATCTGAATAACGACGGAACTCCCGATTTGGCTGTGACGTTCGGAGACCAGGGGATAATTCGTATCTACAATGGCAAATTTCTGCTGAGGCAAGATCGTGAAACGATTCACTAGTACGATGATCGTTCTTCTGGCTTGGAGCGTTGGCACGCTCTGTGCACAGGTCGCGACGTCTTCCGTAGGACCTCGAAGGAGTATCAGTGGCATATTGGGAATCTCACCCGCTTCAACCGGAAAGTGCGGCACGAACGATTTGATTTTCGCCTCTCTCCATTGGAATGAACTGAGTGCTCAAGCCAGGAACAGCATTCAGAAGGTGCTCAGCAGGCCAACCAAGCAGAAAGACCGCCTCAGCCGAACCGGAAGATTTCGAATTCATTATGATACCACAGGTTCCGATTCTCCCTCCATGATCACCAACGGGTCTAACCCTCAGAAGATTCCAAACTCAGTGGAACAATACATCGACTCTGTCGCAGCAGACTTTGATGCGGCTTGGGCTTTGGAAGTCAACGCTCTGGGATTTCTTCCTCCGCCTTCAGACGGAACGCAGGGTGGAGGTCCAGAATACGATGTGTACGTGTCTGAGCTCGGGACCGACCTCTTCGGCCAGACTCTGTGGAGCGATCCGGGAGATCTCATCGCAAGTGGCACACGAAGGACGTTCAGCACATATATTGAAATTGATAACGACTTTCTTGGAATGCGAACTCCCGGGATGGATGGTCTGCGCATCACTTGCGCTCATGAGTTTCATCATGCTATTCAGATCGGCAACTACGGTTTCTGGTCGAATATGCCAAATTATGATTTCTACTTCTATGAGTTGACCGCTGTGTGGATGGAGCATATGGCCTACGGAAGTATTCATGATTATTACTATGACTTGCCAAACTACTTCGAGCGATTCCGTAATAGCCAGAACCAGCCCTACTCTTTCACCACGTACATGTCGGGTTATCAGGGATACGAACGATCGATCTGGGCGCAGTATCTGTCAAAGCGCTTTGGAACGGACATCATGAGGCAGATCTGGATAGGTGTGATCGCTGACCCCATTCTCGTGAGCATCGGGAAGGTGCTTCAAGGGTTTGGCACCACTCTTGAATCGGAATTCTCGCAATTCAGTTACTGGAACTATTTCACGGCTGAACGAGCTCAGACTGGAAAATACTATGACAATGCGGCGGATTGGCCACGGTTCCTTCCAAATGTTTCATCGACGTTTGGCGGATTGTCTTCATCTGTGTCCAGTGCTGGGTTGCCATTGTCAACCCAGTTTTGTCAGTTTGCTGTGCCGGGAGATACAGTGACGGCGATTCTGGTCAACGTGGATGCGACGGGAGCGGTTAGCCCCAGCGCATCAGCGACTGCGTATCAGTTGCAACTGAGCTCGTCAAATGCTTCAACTCCTTATCAAAAGGTTACCGGCGGTCTGTCGCTCTCGTTTGTTCCTGCCGACAAATCGCTCTGGAGAACTCTCTATCTTCAGTCATCCACGAAGTCGATTGCCGGCGCTGCATCGGACCCGTTCCCGAACCCGCTTCGTGTCTCTCAGGATGCGAAATTGGGTCTTCCTCTGGGTGGATCAACGGAGAAGAAAGCTGTTGTCTACTTTCTGAACGCCGCACTGGAGTTGGTTTTGTCGCGCGAATACAACGTGACCGAGTCATTTGGTTTGCCCGTGTTATTTGTGCCGTCGTCCGATCTGCGCAACGGTGTACCATCAGGAGTGTATTTTGTGAAGGTGATGTGCGGCGACAAGGAATTCCAGTGGAAGGTCGCTATCCTGCAATGAATTCTATGACCCTCACAGTTGACAAAGTGGCGAAGGAATTCAATCGACGGTCGATCTTCCGCGATGTGTCCTTCTCGCTCTCTCAAGGACAGTCATTGGCCATCACGGGCCGAAATGGGTCCGGGAAATCTACGCTCATCAAAGTGATTGCAGGCCTGCTCTCTGCCACTCGGGGAACGGTTGCCTATACAGTTGATGGCAATTCGCTGAATGTAGAAGACCTGAGATATCATATCGGGTTAGTGAGTCCGTACCTTCAGTTATATGATGAGTTTTCAGGGAGTGAGAATCTGGAGCTTCTTTCAAAGATCCGGTCTGACCTCGGGAGCGATTCGAAGCGCATTCAGGAAGTCCTCGAAGCCGTGGGTTTGTGGGAGAGAAGATCAGATTATGTGAGGACGTACTCTTCCGGCATGAAGCAGAGACTAAAATACGCGTTTGCCGTCCTCCATCGCCCGTCGCTTCTCCTTCTGGATGAGCCCACATCCAATCTGGATCAAAACGGCATAACCATGGTGGCGCAGGTTGTCGCTGAGCAGAATCGGTCCGGGATCTTGATCGTGGCGACGAACGACGCCGATGAGGCCGCATGGTGTTCTTCAAGTATCGAACTCGGTCTACCGTAGGCGGCAGCAAACACCTTGCCATTAGCAAGGATTATTCCTATTTTTGATAACGCGTGAGCCAATTCTCGAGTACATATGCCCTGATTCGCAAAGACGTCCATTCAGAACTCAGGACTCGGTATGCCCTGAATGCGCTGCTCATGTTTGTCGTGACGGCGGTTGCCACGATCCTGTTCGCCTTGCGATCGGATCAACCGACTTCCAGCGTGTTGTCGGGACTCTACTGGGTGGTTGTCTTTTTCACGGCGATGTCCGGACTCTCCCGCACATTTGTCAGCGAGGAAGAGAGAGGGACGACAATGACGCTTCAACTCATTGCATCTCCTTCTACTGTCTACTTCGCAAAGCTCTTGTTTAATACGGCGCTGACGTTCTCGATGACAATTGCGGTGACGATTCTCTACATGACGGTCTTCTCGAATTCGTTTGTCATTAAGACGTTTTCCATTTTTGCCGGCACCGTAATTCTGGGAAGCCTTGGTTTTGCAGCGGCCTCGACGATCATCGCCGCCATTGTGGCCAAAGCAAATACCCGGGGGACTCTGTATCCGGTTTTGTCTTTTCCCATTCTTATCGTTCTCCTGATGACAGTTATGGGTGCGACGACGAAAGCTCTCGATGGAGAGGAGTTCGCAACGGCTCTCCCAGATTTTCAGATCCTGATCGGATATTTTCTTGCCATGACAGGCGGATCGTATCTTCTTTTTGAATATGTATGGAAGGACTAGAATGACGTTTGTAAAGTACGGTTCCATTCTACTGATTACGTTTGTCCTTTTCGCCGGGATAGCGATTCCGCTCTCGCCGTCGCCACAAAACTGGCTGCAATTCCCGGTCATTCCCGGCCTCGAGGAAAAAGCACGCAACATTCTCTATCATGTTCCGATTGCATGGACGACTGTTGTCGCGTTTCTCGTCAGTACCTTTTATGGTTTTCGATATCTTAAGACGAGAAACATTGATTATGATATTAAGTCTGTTTCCTCTGCGGGGCTCGGTTTCATGTTTTGCTTTCTCGCGACCGTTACCGGAGCTTTGTGGGCAAAGTTCAACTGGGGATCATTCTGGAATTGGGATCCAAGAGAAACTTCCATCTTCGTTCTGTTGTTGATCTATGGAGCATATTTTGCGCTCCGCTCAGCTCTTGAGACAGAGGAGAAACGCGCAACCCTCTCGGCGGTCTATTCCATGATTGCCGGAATCACTGTCCCGTTCTTTATTTTTGTGATGCCCAGGATCATGAGCGGCCTTCATCCCGGGGCAAAAGGTGATGCAGAGGGTTCAGGTCCGGTGGTGCAGATGAAGATGTCACCGAACATGCTCGTTCTCTTCCTCCTTGGTCTGCTCGGATTTACGCTGCTGTACGTCTGGCTCCTGAATCTTCGTGTGAGGATAGCCAGAATCGAATATGAACGTTCCATACATCATGATTGAGGTATCCAATGATGGATTTTTTAAGTCAGAATCAGATGTACATCGTCTTGGTGATCGTCCTGCTTATCTGGGCGGGGATTGTGTGGTATCTTTTAAGGATTGACAAGCGACTCACGCAGTTGGAAGGCCATTCGAAAAAGGGGATACGTGAATGAAAGCGAAGATTATTATCGGTGGCGTGGTGGTGGTTCTTGGAATTGCTCTTGCCGCTATGAATTTTCTGGAATCAAATGTCGAATACGCTGATTTCGCGACAGCGCAAAAGACGCACAAGAAGGTCCAGGTCAAAGGCGAGTGGGTGAAGGAGCAATCTTCGAGCTTCGATCCTTCCAAAGTGAAGTTTTCCTTCTACATGAAGGATGATGCGCAAAGGGTGGTGAAGGTTGTTCTCGATGGTGCAAAACCGAACAACTTTGAGTTGGCGACGAGCGTTGTGGCGAAGGGGAAATTCGTGGATGGTGAGTTCCAAGCAACAGAAATCCTGACGAAATGTCCATCGAAATATGAAGGAACATCCGAAGCTGTAAAGAAGACTCTCTAGGAGCGGGGGAACTATGCTACTGCTGGGAACGATTGCAGAGAATCTCATACGTGTTGGACTCCTGGCCGCGCTCTGCGCGGCTTTTTTTTACTACAGGGTTCATCGCGGAGCGGCGAACAGTGTGCTTCGGTTGGCACGCACGAGCTATCATCTGGCGACGCTGCTTCTGATATGCGCCGCGGGGTCTTTGCTGTACTTGATCGTACAGCATCAGTTCATGTATAAGTACGTCTGGGAGTACAGCTCAACAACGCTTTCTCTTCCGTTGCTCTTTTCTACGTTCTATGCCGGGCAGGAAGGAAGCTTTTCGCTCTGGGCGCTCTATACGTCCATTATCGGGATCTTCTTGATGGTGTATTCATCACACAGGGAATATGAGGCAGAGGCGATGTCGGTGTACTCTCTGATTCTCGCCTTCCTCCTGGTGATGTTGGTTGTGAAGAATCCGTTCGAGTTGATCTGGAATGCGTTTCCCGCGGACCTCATTAAAACTGGTCCAATCCCGCCTGGTGTGACGAACATTGTCATGCTGGACGCTGTAAAAGGGCTGTGGGCACAGTATCCGGCTGAAGGCAAGGGGCTGAATCCCCTCCTGCAAAACTACTGGATGGTGATTCACCCGCAGATCCTCTTTACGGGTTTTTCGGCGATGGCAGTTCCCTACACGCTGGCAGTCGCGGCGATGCTCAAGCGGGATTACTCGTCCTGGATTCGCGTAGCCACTCCCTGGGCTGTGTTTGGCTCCATGATTCTTGGAACGGGCATCATCATGGGCGGCTACTGGGCATACGAGACTTTAGGTTGGGGTGGTTTCTGGGGATGGGACCCCGTTGAAAATTCCTCCCTGATTCCGTGGTTGCTTTGCACTGCGTCAATTCACACAGCACTGAATCAGCGGAAGAGCGGGGCGTTCGTGAGAACGAATTTTGTGTTCAGCCTGCTGACCTTCATGATGGTTTTGTACAGCACGTTCTTAACGCGCAGTGGTGTTCTTGGAGACACCTCCGTTCATTCATTTGTCGATCCCGGCATGTGGGTGTACTGGCTGCTTCTTGGTTGCATCGCACTGTTTGGAAGTATTGGCTTTGGCGTCTTCTTTCTTCGCCTTCGCGAAATGCCCAAAGTGAAGTCGCAACATACGATCTTCTCACGGGAGTTCGCTCTTTTCTTGGGTGCTTTTGCCTTGAGTTTCGTCGCTCTCTTTGTCGCGGTGGGGACATCGTCTCCGCTCATTACCTCCCTGTTGAAAGGGAAGGCCTCCGCCATTGAGGTCGCATATTATGTCAAGACAAACCTTCCGCTCGGAATCATCATTTGCCTTCTCTCAGGCCTTGGCCAGCTGCTTTGGTGGAAACACTCAAACACCGGTTCATTGCTGAGGAGCGTTGCGACGCCTGTATTGCTGGCGCTGGGAGTAACCACGATGATCTACGTCCTGCTTGGACCGGAAGATCTGCTCATCCTGCTGTTCGCTTTCTGTGCGGCCTTTTCGCTATTTGCGAACATGCAGGTTGGTTATGGCGTCTTCATGGGCAATCCGAAATTTGTCGGAGGCTCAATCGCCCATATTGGAATTGCCGTCATGTGTCTCGGATTTGTAACTTCTTCCCGATATGATACGAAGGCCACGCTTTCCCTGGAACGCGGCAAACCCGTGGACGCTCTGGGGTATCGGATGACCTACATTGGCTACAAACAAATCGACAAGGAGCGCTATGCTTTCAACGTCGAGGTTGAACATGGAGGCGTCAAGAAGGTGGTGTCGCCCCTTATGCGGTTCAATACCCAGGAGAATTCAACAATTCGCAATCCGGATCTCATCAATTTCCTGAATCGGGATTTCTATGTGGCTCCGGTATCGGTGGAGGAAGGCGGACAGGATTCCCAGAAATCCATCAAGCTCATGCGCGGACAGTCAGAGACTGTCTCAAATCTCAAGGTGCAGTTCGACGGTTTCGAATTTTCAGAAGCCCAGCGTGCTGCGATGATGCAGGGAAAGGAATTCACCATCGATGCAAAGCTGATGGTGTCTGATGGAAACGCGAAGAAACATTTGGACTTGAAGATGAAGACCGGTTCGAAGGGGGCGGAATATATCCCCGCCGGCTTCATTGCGAGCGATGGCAAGAACTATGAATTCGTCATCAATCAAATGTTGCCGAGTCAGGACGACCCGTCAAAGTCATCTGTGGACATCGTGATCGACCTGCCCGCGGATGATACCACCGCCAAAAGGGAAGAAACGCTCGTCATTGAGGCGAGCATCAAACCAATGATCAATCTGGTCTGGGCCGGGACGATTACCCTCGTAATCGGATTCCTGTTGACGATTGCCCGACGCGTCGAAGAAGCAAAGCGGGAAGGTGACAAGTGGAGCAAGGAGACCTAGGAACGGGAGAGGAAATATTTGATAACAAAAGTCCCGTCGGCATCAGCAGACGGGACTTTGTTTTTTGAAGGCAGTGTTCGTGAGAGTCTCTGAGTTCGACTATTTCTTTGTGTCGGTCTTGCAACAGGCATCGAGCTTTTCATAGGCCTCGGGATTGCGCTTGACACTGTTTGCGTCATAGCCGGCGTCGGCAATTGCGTTTTCGAGCTTCTCCAGTGTTACTTTCGCCGATGTGTACTTTACGGTTGCAGTTTTCTTCTTGAGATCGACTTTCGCTGTCTTGACGCCGTCAACGTTCTTAAGAGCCTTGGTGACCGTGGTGACGCAAGAGCCGCAAACGATCGTCGGCACTTTGATGATCGTTGTGAGTACTTGCGCATCTCCTTTGAGGAGATCAAGATTCTGTTTTAGTTGGGCGGCGGCGATTGCCACCGCAAGGGCTGTGAGGATGAATAACACGATGAACCGTTTCATGATGATCTCCCTGGTTGATGTGTGAGGAATATGCTTTGAATGTATTCGAATATGTTCGTCGATGCAACGATCTGTTAGTCCTTCATCCAATCGGTCATATGTGATTTCTTCAAGGCCCCTTTCTTGAGCGCTCGCTCTTTCATGTAGCTGAAGAGAATTGGCGTGACCACAAGTACGTGAATCGCTGAGGTGAAGAGGCCACCGATCATGGGCGCTGCCAGAGGTTGCATGACATCGGCCCCGACTCCTGTGCTCCACATGATCGGGATAAGAGCGAGCATCGCAGTGGCAACGGTCATGATTTTTGGCCTTAAGCGCAGCACGGACCCTTCGATCGTCGCGTCGATGATGTCCTGCACATTGAGCGGAGCTCGCGTGCCGCGTTCATAGTCGCGCAAGCGCCTGTCGAGTGCCTCATGCAGATAGACGACCATCACGACACCGGTTTCGACAGCGAGCCCGTAGAGTGCGATGAACCCGACCCAAACTGCTACTGAGAGGTTATATCCCAGGATGTAAACAAGATACACTCCTCCGATGAGAGCGAAAGGGACGGAAAGCATCACAACCAGCGCTTCGAGGGTGTCTTTCGTCACGAAATACAGCATCACAAAGATGATGAGGATCACTAGTGGCATGAGAATCGTAAGCCGTTGCTTTGCTCTGATCTGATTCTCCCACTGTCCGCTCCACTGCAGGTTATATCCGACGGGGAGGTGAAGTTGTTGATTCAAAGTTTCTTTTGCCTCGGTTACGAAACTTCCCATGTCTCTTCCGCGCACGTTCAGAAACACGATCGATCGAAGCTGGGCTTGCTCGCTCGATATCATCGGAGGACCCGGAACGATCCGGACCGTGGCTAACTGAGCCAACGGGACATAGCCGCGTCTGAAGAGGGGAGTGTTTCTCTCCTTTCTTGGACCTGAGGCGGAGGGCGACGAGCCTTCAACCATTCCAGCGTCAGGCATCCGAGGCGATCGTGTCATCTGTCGTGATCCTGAGGCAGCATCTTCAGTTGTTGTTGTGCTGCCGGCGTTTACAGGAACCAGGACGTTTCGAAGAGCTTCAAGACTGTTGCGAAAGTCTTGTTGATATCGCACACGAATCGGAAATCGTTGCCTCCCTTCGATGACGGTTCCAATGTTCTCTCCGCCGATGGCCGTTTCGATGACATCCTGCACGTCGCCCAGATTGATTCCATATCGCGCGACAGCAGTCCGATTGATATCGATATCGACAAAGAGCCCACCCTGTGTTCGTTCAGCATAGAGATCGGCTGCTCCCGGCACTTGACGAAGAATGTGTTCGGCTTGGATCGCCAGCTGCTCAAGTGTGTCGAGATCCTTGCCGAAGATTTTTACGCCAAGATCTGTGCGAACCCCCGTCGAGAGCATGTTGATGCGATTGATAATCGGTTGCGTCCATCCGTTTCGCACTCCGGGTATCTGGAGCTTGGCATCCAGTTCTGAGATGAGATCAGCTTTCGTCTTTCCTGGTCGCCATTGAGACTTGGGTTTCAAGATGATGATCGACTCGATCATGCTGACTGGCGCAGGATCCGTTGATGTCTCAGCCTTGCCAGCCTTGCCGAGAACGGATTCCACCTCCGGAAGTGATTTGATAATTCCATCCTGCACTTGCATGATGCGGTTCACCTCCGTGATGGATGCAGAAGGAAGGGTTACCGGCATAAAGAGGATGTTGCCTTCGTCCAGCGGCGGCATGAATTCAGATCCCATTCTCATAAGCATCGGAATCGCAATGAGCAAAGCCAATACGTTGAGCGCGATAGTGGTCTTTCTCCACTTCAAGACCCATCGGATGACCGGTGCATACAATGCGTTGAGGAATCTTGTCAGAGGGTTCTTGTTTTCCATACGGAACGTTCCGCGTGTGAAAATGGTCATCAACAAAGGAACAAGCGTAATAGCGATGATGGCCGAACCGGCAAGGACAAACGTCTTGGTGAACGCAAGAGGGCGAAAGAGCTTGCCCTCCTGACCTTCCAGAAGAAAGACGGGCAGGAACGACACGACCATGATGGCGACAGAATAGAAAATCGCAGGCGCTACCTGTTTCGCGGAACGGATAGAGATCTCGATGTAGTCTTCAGTCGTGAGGTGAGGCTGTTTGACCTGTGCTCTCGCGACGTTGCGATATGCATTCTCTACCAGCACGATCGAAGAATCCACAACAACTCCGATCGCGATGGCGATGCCTCCGAGGGACATGATGTTGGACGTCACCCCGAAGATCTTCATAAATATGAAAGCGATGAGTACTGCCACTGGTATTTCTATGATGATGCGAAGAACGCTTCGAACGTGGAGGAGAAAAATCAACACGACCAAGGCAACAATGAGGGCCTCTTCTGTCAGGGCTCTGTTTAGTGTGTTGATGGCCGCCGATATGATTTCACTCCTATCATAGGCGGTGATGATACTTACGCCATCGGGCAGACCGGGAGATATCTCGGCAATTCTTTGCTTAACTCGCTCGATGACGTCTTTGGGATTCTCGCCGCTGCGCATCACGACAATTCCGCCGACAACCTGGCCTGTTCCGTTCTTTTCGAGAGAGCCGCGGCGGATGTCTGGGCCAATTTGAACGGTTGCGACGTTTCGGACATAGATCGGAATGCCATTGTTGCCGATGGAGATGACGGTGTTCTCGACATCACGAACCGAGGTAATATAGCCTTGTCCACGCACGAAATACTCAGCGTCGGACATCTCGAGAATCTTGCCGCCGACTTCATTATTCGACCGCATGACGCCAGTCTTGACGTCGTTCAACGTGACGCCGAATGCTTTCATTTTCTCCGGGCTGACGTTCACCTGGTATTGCCGCACATATCCTCCGACGGAGGCCACCTCGGCCACTCCCGGGACTCCCTGGAGATTGAGCTTGACGTACCAATCCTGGATGGCGCGTAACGTTCCGAGATCTTGTTTCCCTTCAACCGTATACCAGAAAACGTGGCCAACACCCGTACCGTCCGGGCCAAGCTGGACCTTCGTTCCTTGCGGTAATGCAGATTGAACGGTAGAGAGCTTTTCCAATACTCTGCTCCGAGCCCAGTAGATATCTGCTGACTCATCGAAGATTATATAAACGAATGACATTCCGAACATCGATTGGGCACGGACTGCATGAACGGCCGGGATCCCCTGCAAAGCTGTAACAAGCGGAAAGGTGATCTGGTCTTCTATGGTCTGAGGGGAACGACCCATCCATTCAGCGTAAACAATGACTTGATTCTCTGAGAGATCAGGGATTGCGTCCGTGGGTGTCGTGAGCACTGCCCAGATGCCGAAGGCGATGACAGTGAGGTACGCCAGGATGACGATAAACTTATTGCGTGAGCAATAGTCGATTATTCGCTCGATCATGAAAGACCTCGCCTCGAAATCTGGATGGACGTTGAACTGGCTGCAGGCAGATGTTGAATCATTTCTTCACCTGCTGGTGTTTGTTTGTCGTAGCTGGCTCTCGGAATCAATGAGGTATGCTCCGCTTACGGCCACGGATTCGCCTTCAAGGAGCCCGCCAAGGACTTGATAGAACCTATCGGTTCGTTCGCCTAGGACAACCTGCCTGGGTTCAAAAACCCCGCGCTCACGCTCAATCCATACAACATCCGTCTTTCCATTCGAGATAACAGCTGTCGCCGGGATGACGAGCGACTTCGAGAGGGGAACGAGGATTGTCGCGTGTGCATACATTTCGGGTTTGAGCCGTGCGGTTGGATTTTCCAGAATAGCGCGAACGCGCACAGTGCGCGTTGTAGGGTCCATAGTCGGACTTATGAATGATACCTTGCCTGAGAAGGTGTGCACTGGAATGCCTTCCATGGAAGCTTCGACAGTCTGACCCAGGTGGAGCGAAGCTACATCGGTTTCATAGACATCAAGCTGAAGCCAAACAGTCCGTAGATCGGAGATATCGAACAATGACTCACCGGCAGAAACATATTTTTGCAAGTCGACGTTTTTCTTAAGAACGGTGCCTTCGAGAGGGGAATAGATCGTGACCGAAGTCTCGGGCGTTTGATCCTTCGCGAGTTTGTCGATCTGCTGATCGGTGAACCCCCAGAGCCTAAGTTTGACTCTAGATTGCTTGAGCAGATCAGACCCGTCTTGATTAATGCTCGGTGAGTTCAGGGCAACAAGGAACTCTCGTTGCGCTGTTATCGCATCCGGGCTGTAGATCTCTGCGACCGGCTCGCCCGATTTGACAGTTTGACCGACAAAGGAGACGAAGAGTCGCTCAATTCTGCCGCCAAACCTTGCTGTAATTTGCCGTGTGCTTGTTTCTGCCACATCGATCTTCCCCGCTGCCGAGATTTCCTTGACGAGAGATGCGCTATGAACAGATGTCGTGGAGATGTTGGCGCGAATCTGCTCTGCGGCCGACAACTCAACAGAATCCTGAGAGCGGCTGGAGTCTCTATGGACTTGCGTTGCCGAGACCCTCACCAGTGTCATGTGGCAAATTGGGCAGGCGCCCGGTTTGTCACTTCGAACAGAAGGGTGCATGGGGCAAGTGTAATATTCTGCGGGTTGGGGTTCCTGATTTGAAGCTGCCAGGCTTTGCTTGCTTTGCGGCTGAGGTCCGCAGCTAACAATCACGAGCGCGATGGCAAGGCAAATGAGGACGGGATATTGGAAGAATGCTTTCATGGATGTTGCTCCTTTCCAGAGCCACTGATTGACAGAATGTCGATGACTCCGACTTCTCGCTCAATACCGGCAATTGTTTCATGATACTTCATCATGGTCATTGCCTGATCGTTCCGCATTTCATTGTACATTCGGTATCCGTCGAGCACCATCAGATACGACGTTTGCCCGGTTTCGTATTCCGTCAAGAGGAGATCAATTGATTGCTCGAGGAGTGGAAGCATAACATCTCGAATCTGGTGCAGCTGTGACTCAAGCGCTTCGAGGGATGCATATTTGTTCCTGATCTCGCTCTGGATCATGTTCTTCGAAGACGTATACATTGAAGACAGCATCAGTTGTTCTGCCTCTGCTTCTTGAACGCGTGAAGAAGCCTTCGAAAGGGTCCATGGGGCGAACGGCAACGTAATGCCGGCGGAGACACTCCATCGGTTCTCCATGGTCATAGGGAGGCGGACATACTCAAGTGACAGCTTCAGGTCCGGTAGATACTCCTGCCTCATGAGGCGAACATTCATTTCCTTTTCAACGACATTCAGCGAATCGTGAATCAGCATCGGCTTGTGGTGTTCTGCATAGTTCAGCAGATCGGTCAACGGGGGCAGGGTCGTCGGCGACTCGAGATCGATATGGCCCATTGGCACTTCGGGAGACCGGTTGAGTAACCTGCGGATCATGCTCTCCGAAGCTGTAATTTTCTCCTGGAGACCTGCTTGGTCCGCCACGAGCTTGGCGATCTCAATTTTGGTCTTGAGGAGCTCTTGTTGGGTGGCTTTGCCGACGGAATACGAGGTCTCAGTGACTTTCAGAATTCGCTTCAAGAGCTCCTGGCTCGTTTTGTTAATTGAAAGAGATTCTCGGCTGTACCAAAGCATGGCGATCGCGATCTTCAGATCGGCTACGACCTGAACAATCTTCTCCATATGGTCGTGATGAGCGTGTTCTGAAAGGAGGTTCCCCAGAGAGCGACGAGCGGAGAGCTTCGTGGGGAAGGGGATCATCTGCATGAGCTCGATGTTCGCATACATCGCCTCATTGAATTTGATCCCGGGTATCTCCATCAGTTTGAAGATAAGCTCGGGATCGTCGAGTGCTCCCGACTGCGGCACTCGTCGAACGGCAGCATCCATCTTGTGCATTTCTGCTGCAATGTCCGGATTCTGGGAGAGCGCCTCGGCAATGAGGGACGGAAGATTCTCCTTTTGCGACACGGCCGGACGTTCGGAAATGCTCTGGGCATTCGCTTCACCAAGCAAGAGAGCAATGCACAGAAGTATCGCGCTTGCGTACTTCATTGTTGGTCCTTTGAAGTTGATATTAGGGTGCGATGAGAGGCTAGATTTCCAGCCTCAGGATGTCCGTGGAGAGAGAGGTGAACGCTAAATGAGCAGCGAAGACGAAAGGAGATACAGGGGGATGTCGGAAGCCGGTGGTCCGGTGTCGGATATTGCCAGCGAACTTAATTGGAATGGTTGTTGTGCCGTCCAGGGAGTGCCGAACGTCAGGACGAACATGACTTCAGAAGGCGGCGGTACGTATCGGTGAGATCCAAGAAACGGGATGGTGTTTCGCTCAGCGAGAACAGAATGATTGCAGCATGATGTGTGTACGTACGTCAGAACGGGTCGGTCCGTCGATGGTTTTGTGCATGAGCACGTGCAGCGTTCATTGGCCATCATAGGACAAACATAGAGTGCAATCGGAAGCCCAACATTGAAAATCGTGAAGAGGCCCGCGAGCATTGAAGCGATCAATATGTTGAGTCGTTTAGTTTGCATGGAGAACACAGCAATGTTCAAAAGCAAGATAGGGAATTTGGGCTGGACATTCAAGGCTCGAGACTCGCTGGCTCGACTTTATTGAGCTTTCGCACATCAATTCCCATTTCTCCGGAGCCCGATGTGAACATATCGCTGAATTTAGCTCCCCACAGGAGCTCGTTGTGCTTGTAGGAAGATCTGGCGTGAACGGTCTGCGATGATGTGTCATCTGTCGCGGCGATGAGAACGAGGAACTCCGCGTCCGATTTCTCTAACTCATCGAGCGTGATCCCATTGAGGGGACTGTTCTTGTCGATAGGATGCACAATGACCCAATGGAGCGGAAAGAACCTCACCTGATCGCGTTCAAGGGTCAATCCATAGAATCGCCGGACACGTTTGCCATGATGCTCTTCAAGTCGGCTCAAAGAGACTGTGGCATAGACATCAACCAGTTCATTGCTGTTGGCGTTTACGATCCTGAACTCAAATGCCGTCATGGTACGATATGGCGCAATAATCGCTTTCTCGCTAAAAATGATCTTCGCACTGGGACGGGAGAATCTTGCGAACACGAGTCCGGTCGCCAGCGCGAACCCAAGACCTCCAATCAATGCTTGAATGGTAACGAGCATATTTGCCGACAGGCCGGTCGGGCTCAGACCTCCGTACCCGATCGTCGCTAGCGTTTGAACGCTAAAGAAGAAATCCTCTAGAAGACGGCTCCCGGCAGTCATGGCTTGTGAACCATGGAGGGCCTCAGGTCCGCAAAGAAAATAACCAAAGCCAAACAGAATATTGACGCCGAAGTAGAATCCTACAAGAAGAAGGAAGAATGCGCCCCACGAAATCGTGAGGAGGTAATGGTAGATATTGAGCGAGCGGAAAAAAGGAAGTCCTGTCCGGGAAACATTATATGTTCCATCCCGATTCAGGAATCTTTCATGGCTTTGCTGAACGACTCTCGAACCAAAGCCAAGGTCCTTGTTTTCGTCATTGTTACGGAAGATGGACTTCGCACGTCTGCGTATCATGATCTCCTTCTCACGATCGTCAAGCGTCTCGATGGTTCAGCCTTTGTGAACGACGAGGTCAAATATGTCGTCAACACCGAGAGTGAATTGAGTCAAGAATGGTTCTGCGTACAGAACGCCGATCTTTTGTCCGTAATATTTACAGCGAGTTTCAATTGTATCAAGAAAAGAGGGGCTGCTGAGGCGCGTCTCCGGCTCTTTGCTTGCCGGATTGAAGAACTGTGATGCATGTGCGCGTATCGCCTGCATCTTGATCTCGTACGTGCCGGAGATGTCGACAACAAATGCCGGCTGAAACTCATGCCACTGCATGAATTCGAAATAGTGGTGCGGTCGGTGCGGTTCCTGCTTCCGTCCCTTGGAACGCGTCTGGAGTTTCCGAAGGCCGGCGTAGAACCAGGCCTCTCTGCAGAGTTGATGCGTATGCACATGATCGGGATGTCGTTCGACACCGTGAGGAATGATCAAGACGGTCGGCCTCAAGTCCCTTATGAGGGTTATGAGCTTCTGGGTGTTCTCCTTATTGACCTCGACGTTTCCATCCGGAATCTGAAGATTTCTTCGCGTCATTGCTCCAAGAATGTGGGCGGCTTCTTCGGCCTCTTTCGAGCGGATCTCTTTTGTGCCTCGGGTACCCAATTCACCACAGGTGGCGTCGGCGAGAGCAACTTTGTAGCCTTGTTTGACGAGTTTGGCGATGGTTCCGCCGCAGGAAAGCTCAAGATCGTCCGGATGTGCACCAATTGCTAAAATATCGGCGTTCATTATTCTTCCTTCGAAAATGTAGACAAAATATACCTATCCGAGTCCTGAAAACCAAGAAAGCTGCTAGCGACACTCAGATCAGCACAAGGAAAACAATGTTCAGGCCCGTTCAGTGCCCGGGACATAGAAGGAAATCACAACGAAGGAGCACAATGGCGGTGCGGCGATGAACAATGTTTCATATATTGCAGAAAAGCTAGCAGGAAGAGCCGATGGCATCTGAGGAACAAACCCTAACTGTCACAGACATAACCCGCCAGATCAAGTCCTCTCTCGAGCAGCGATTCACGCGTGTCTGGGTGCAGGGGGAGATTTCCAACTTCAAGCGCCACACTTCGGGTCATCTTTACTTCACACTGAAGGATGAGGGAGCGCAGCTGTCTGCCGCGATGTGGCGGAGTCGGGCTGCAGGATTGCTCTTTCAACCGGCAGATGGGATGAAGGTTATCGCACGTGGGGGAATCACGGTGTATCCTCCCCGAGGGAGCTATCAAATTGATGTCGATCAATTGACTCCCCTCGGGATTGGAGAGCTTCAGATCGCATTTGAACGGTTGAAGAAGAAACTCGCCGGTGAGGGATTGTTCGATGAGTCGAGAAAACGACCGCTCCCGAAGTATCCCGGGGTTGTGGGGATCATCACGTCCGAGACGGGCGCGGCGTTACAGGACGTACGAACAGTATTGTCACGAAGATTTCCCGGTGTTGAGCTCATTCTTCTCCCCGTGCGCGTCCAGGGTGCGGGGGCGTCTGATGAGATCGCTCAGGCAATTCGGGATATGAACCGTTACGGAAAAGTCGACGTCATGATCGTAGGAAGAGGTGGAGGATCGCTCGAGGACTTGTGGGCCTTCAACGAAGAAATTGTTGCTCGGGCAATCTTCGCGTCCGAGATTCCGATAGTCAGCGCTGTCGGACACGAGATCGATTTCACGATCGCGGATTTTGTCGCTGATTTGCGAGCTCCAACTCCGTCTGCTGCAGCGGAAATGGTTGTACCGGATCGATTCGAAATTCTTGAAGTTATACGCAACTATGAGTATACTATACGGCAGGCAGTGACACAGCGAATTCTGGCACACCGCGAGCGTGTTGAAAGTCTGATTGGCAGCTACGCGTTCAACCGTCCGAAAGATATGGTACGGGAGTTCGTGCAGAAGCTCGACGAGCTCCAACGGTCCATGGCGACCACGGTTTCTCACAGAATGGAGAGGAGAGCGCAGGACGTAGAATCGCTCAGGAAAAGGTTGCTCGGGGTAAGCCCGCAGGGAGTGCTGAAGCGTGGATATGCGATTGTGCGGAAAGACGGTGTGCCTGTGACACGTTCACAGCAGCTTGCTCGGAACGATGAGGCAAGCGTGGAATTTCAGGACGGAAAAGTCATGACGAAGGTGCAATGATGGCTTCAAAGAAACTGCAAAGAGGGTCGTTGGAAGGCTCATTAAAGCGCCTGGAGGAAATCGTCGATTCCCTGGAAGAGGGAAAAGTGTCATTAGACGAAGCTGTTCAGCTTTACGAAGAGGGGATTTTACTCTCCAAGGATTGTGCCGAGAAACTGAAAGCGACTGAATTGAAGATCAGGAAACTCGCAAAATCAGTCGGCGGTGATTTTGAAATTGCAGAGACGGATGAAGAATGAGCGAACCTCAGGCTGAGTACAAGTTCCTTGATACGATCAACTTTCCGGAAGATCTTCGGAAGATTGACCTCAAGAACCTCCGGATTGTCTGTGCCGAACTCCGCGAGTTCCTGGTGGATTCCGTTTCAAAAACGGGTGGTCATTTTGGGGCGGGGTTAGGAACAGTCGAACTGACTGTCGCTCTCCATTATGCGTTCCTGACACCGAAAGATAAACTGGTTTGGGACACGGGGCATCAGGCATATCCGCATAAGATACTCACCGGTCGTCGAAATCAGATGCACACGATTCGGAAGCTCAACGGCCTCAGCGGATTTCTGAAGCGGACAGAGAGCGAATATGATGTCTTCGGGGCGGGACACGCGAACACTGCAATCTCTGCTGCACTCGGGATAGCCACTGCGCGGGATTTTGCGGGGGATGACTACAAGGTGGTGGCGATCGTCGGAGACGGCTCGCTCACGGGGGGAATGGCCTACGAGGCTATGAACAATGCGGGATTGCTTCGCAAGGACATGATTGTAGTTCTGAATGACAATGAGATGGTCTCTCTATCATCCGTTCGCCCCACGCTATGGTCGTTCCATAACTATTTCAGCGAAGTCCTTACCCACCCCTCATATAACAAGTTCAAGACAAACGTCTGGGAACTGACGGGGAAACTTGACACGTTTGGCGATCGATTGCGTTCGGTTGCACAGAAAGTCGAGAGGGGTGTAAAGGCAGTGGTGACACCGGGGATGCTTTTCGAAGCCTTGGGCTTCCGGTACTTCGGACCCTTCAATGGTCACAACGTGTTCAAGTTGGTCGAGATATTCAAGCATGTACGTGACCTCAAAGGGCCAATCCTTATTCACGTCCGAACGATGAAGGGGAAGGGATACGGTCCTGCGGAAAAGGAGGCCACGCGGCTTCATGGAGTGACGCCATTTGATAAGATTACGGGCGTTTCACCTAAAAAAGCGAATGAACTTCCATCGTACACGACCGTCTTCGGTGAAGCGATGGTAGAGATTTGTCGCAAGAACCCGAAGGTGGTAGGAATCACCGCGGCAATGCCCGATGGAACCGGACTCACTTTGCTGCAATCAGAGATGCCCGAGCGTTTTTTCGACGTTGGGATCGCGGAGCAGCACGCAGTTACCTTCGCCGCAGGGATGGCCACGCAAGGCTACATTCCTGTGACGGCAATCTACTCCACGTTTCTTCAGAGGGCTTTCGATCAGGTGGTTCACGACTGTGCAATCCAGAAATTGCATGTTGTTTTCGTCATGGATCGTGGCGGGCTTGTCGGCGCCGATGGTCCCACGCATCATGGCGCTCTGGATCTTGCATACCTTCGGTGCATTCCGGGAATGGTCGTGATGGCACCAAAGGATGAGCAAGAATTGCGCGACATGCTTTTCACAGCCATCGAGTACAGAGGAGGACCTATTGCACTGCGTTATCCGAGAGGGAACGCACAGGGTGTCCCGCTGCGCCCGGAATTCAAGAGACTTGAGATCGGCAAGGGAGAAACCGTGCGGAGTGGAAAAGACATTGCGATTTTGGCAATCGGAAACATGGTCCCGAATGCGCTCAAGGCTGCAGAAATCCTCAAAGAAAACGGCGTGGAAGCGGAAGTCGTCAACATGAGGTTTGTGAAGCCGATCGATGATGAACTGGTCCGAACGATCGCCGAGAATATCGGTGTCATTCTGACTGTTGAAGACAACGCGATTCATGGAGGCTTCGGCTCTGCGGTTCTTGAGTCCTTGGCCAGGCAGGGATTGAACAGAGTTTCTGTGAAGTTGCATGGGTTGCCTGATGAATTCGTGGAGCATGGCATGCCTCATGAACTCCATCAGATGCTCAAGCTTGACGAAAAGGGAATTGCAGAGGTTGCGAAGAAACTGCTCCAATTGAGACGCGACGCAACTGCGGCACAACTGATGACGAGCTAGTCGATAGGAAAGCATATGGAAAAGGTGCGTATTGCAGTAGTCGGGCTTGGCACGATTGGTCAATCGGTCCATCTTCCAATTCTCACGAAGATCCCGGAGGTGGAAGTCGTTGCCGTCTGCGACCTCGATGCGGCAAAAGCTGAATTCGTGGCGAAGAAATATGAAATCCCGCGATACTACACTGATCTTCAGGAGATGTTAAAGACTGAAGAACATATCACGGGAATTGACATCTGCACGTCAACATTCAACCATCTGGATTCAGCTGTCTCTGCGCTGGATGCGAAGAAGCATCTTCTTGTAGAGAAGCCGTTGGCGAGGACCTACGAAGAGGCACTGAAAATCGTAAACGCAGCAAAGAAGAACCAGCGAAAAGTCATGGTTGGGATGAACAACCGATTTCGGCCTGATTCGATGATCCTGAAGAGCATGATCCAGGGTGGTGAACTCGGCAAAATCTACTACGCCAAAGCCGGGTGGCTGCGCAAGCTCATGACGAAAAGTCCCTGGTTGACGAGAAAGGAAAAATCGGGAGGCGGCGTCGTTCTCGATTTGGGGATTGTGATGTTCGATCTGGCCTTCTGGCTGATGGGTTTTCCTGAGGCCAAGGAAGTGATTGCCGCGAACTATTCCCACAACACGAAAGGTGTCGAGGACTCTTCCGTGGTGTTCATCAAGATGAAGAATGGCTCGACGCTGACCATCGAGGCGAGTTGGTCCTTTGAATCGGATTCGGATTTCTTCTACTGCGATTGTTTCGGCACTGACGGGAGTGGGGCGTTGAATCCCTTCCGTATCCTGAAACGAATGCACGGCAACTTGGTGAATGTGACGCCTGTGTCACACGAGACACCCCAGACCTTGTACTGGAAGTCGTACGACAATGAATTGAAACATTGGGTGGGGGCATTGCGTGGACTTCATCCTGTCGTTTCAACAGCTGAAGAAGCTCTTCATCGGATGAAAATTGTTGACGCGATTTATCAGTCAGCGCGTAAAGGAAAGAGTGTCGTTGTGAAGTGAGCTCGGTCATCCGTTCTTCGTCATGGCTCAGCAGCATCTGTATCTCTGTCTTCGTTAGGTTTATCAGGCAACCTCCACTCTCAATATCATGCAGGGCAAAACTCCTCTTGTCGGATTAGTGACGGATTTCGGTCTTCGTGATCACTATGTCGGAGTGATGAAGGCCGTTCTGGTATCGCTGTGCCAGGACATTCGAATAGTCGATATCACGCATGACGTAAGTCCTCAGAATGTTTCCGAAGGTGCATTCCTGCTTTGGGCCTCCTACAAGTACTTTCCGACAGGCGCCGTCATTGTTGCGGTGGTCGACCCGGGAGTTGGCGGCAGCCGCGGAATCATCGGAGTGAAAACGGAAAAGCATACATTTCTTGCGCCGAATAATGGTCTCTTGGACATGATGCTTTGGGAGGAACACGTAACGGAAGCAACAACGATTCGACTTGAAAAGGCGGCAACAAGGTCGGTTCTGCCTGGGTTGATTTCTTCCACGTTCCATGGGAGAGATGTATTCGCGCCGCTGGCTGCTCACCTTGCTCAGGGAACACGCCTTGATTCGCTTGGCGCAAAAACTCGTGTAAATTGGGTACAGGCTCCCTTCCTTGAAAAGGATTCATCTGAATTGACGGCCAAAGTTCTTCATGTCGACACATTTGGCAATGTGGTCACGAATATTCGGAGCAACGTGCCGGGGGTCCGAAGCCGCCTCCTTTCGCTCAGGGTAGGAAGACGGCGAATACGGACATGGGCTGATGCCTATGAATCCATCGCGACCGGAAACATTAGCCTCATCGTGGGGAGCAGCGGACTGGTGGAAATCGTGATGAACCGAAGGAGCGCTGCCTCATACCTCGGATTGAGACACAATGACGATCTGCATATCGAATTCAAGGAAGGCCGATGACAAAACATTTGAGGTGGTTCATGCTTCTTCCCACAATAACGTTGAGCCAGAACCTGGAATCTGTGCAACGCGACATACAGAGCATTGTGAAACCCGTCCAGGGGATATTTGCCGTTGCATTTGAGTCACTCGACGGGAAAGCACACCTCTTCCTGAATGAGAAGATGATGTTCCATGCTGCAAGCACCATGAAGACACCCGTGATGATTGAAGTCTTCAAACAATCGAGGGAGGGTCGGTTTTCGCTCGATGACAGTCTGGTTGTCAGAAACGAATTCAAGAGTATCGTTGATGGGTCGTCGTTTCAACTCGATCTCAAGGATGACAGCGATGATTCGATGTACAAAAAGCTTGGGGCAAAAGCATCAATACGTGAACTCCTTCGGCAAATGATCACCGTCAGCAGCAATCTTGCAACAAATCTACTGATGGACCTCGCCGAGGCGAGAAACGTAACTGCCACAATGCGATCACTAGGCGCGTCTGATATTGAAGTGCTCCGCGGCGTCGAAGACGGAAAGGCTTTTGAAAAAGGATTGAACAACCGAACAACGGCCTTCGATTTGCTTCTGATCATGAAAGCGATCTCTGCGGGGAAAGCTGTTGATACCGCTGCTTCACAAGAGATGTTGGAAATCCTCTTGAAGCAAAAATTCAATGAACTTATCCCGTCGCTGTTGCCAGCTGACGTGCGAGTTGCGCACAAGACTGGAAACATCACAGGAGTGGAACATGATTCGGGTATCGTCTTGTTGCCGGACGGACGGAGATACGTGTTGGTGATTCTGTCAAAGGAATTGAAGGATGTGGAAGCGGGGAAAAAGGCGATTGCGCTGATTTCGAAGCGAATCTTCGATTTCATGATGGAGGCAAGGTGAACTGAACCGTCGGTGGGTCCTTTATGCGCGAGTGCAAATCATGAACATATGTTGATGGGGCAGCGTGGGCAGACGAATTATCTATCGGATTTATGACAAGGAAGGAAATCGGTTTACGGAAGGAGAGTGGGAGGAGATTAATCGCCTCCAGCATTGGTATAATTCGGAGTTTGTCTGGAGCACGGGTCGACTTGCTGTGAAGCGATATATTCTCTTTCCGAATGCAGAAGATTTCCGAGACATGGATACTCCGATCTGGGAAGTTATCGGTCAACGTCATGCGAGCCTTCGCATTGAGGGGCTTTCTGAGCCCGACATCATTTCTCAGATGGAGAAAGACAACCTGGTTGTGGTGAAGTGGGGAGGATACTACGATAACTGCCTTGCAAGCGGATACACAAGGGTCGCTGACAACGAATGGAACGCGTACCTCGTATGCGATTTTCTCTTGAAAGCTTCGACGCTTTGCCCGAATGCCAGAATTCATGTCGAAGACGAAGGGAGATTTGTCAAGACGGGGGAAGCCGACTTCAAAGACGGCTGTGTTGAGGTGGAGAGGCTTCAGGCGACGGCTGAGCTGAACGTGGAAGAGCTTTGCTTGACAAAGCGCGTGTTTTCCCACGTCGATCCTGAGAAATACAACAGGCACCCAGCATTCCGCAACATGATTCCTGAATTCGGCAAGCTCAAGATGAGCGAACGAAAGAAACTCGTGAAGAACTGGAATTGGCTGGGCTATGAGGGGAATTTCGATGTCAATGGCGATGATCTAGGCGGTTTCGATCTTAACACCAAGGTCAGATCTTTCAACCTCCGAAACTAGAGCTGCCCGAGCAAGGGAGAATTGGCTTGCATTTTGACGTGATACATAATATATTAAGTAGAACCCCAATGAAGTTGGGGTTTTTGTCTGTCTGAGAGGAAGGATTATGTATACATTCTTTATCGTCGTAGAGATTCTTGTCAGCATAATGTTGATGATCGTCGTCCTGATGCAGGCGAGCAAAGGTGGTGGGCTTGCAGGTACATTGGGCACGAGCAATCTTGGAACGGTCTTCGGAGTTCGAAGAACTTCGGATTTCCTCACCAAGTTGACAACGGTGTTGGCGACATTGTTCATGGTGCTTGCGCTGTTCATCAACCTTGTGGTTTTGCCGCGGGGTGAGAAAACTCAGCAGAGCATCATACAATCTGGCCCGCAGCCGACGTCATTGCCGCCCACGCAGCAACCTGCTCCAATAACGGCTCCTACAGGTACGCCAGCCAAGAAATAATGTGGCTGATGGTACTATGCACCCATGGCTCAATTGGTAGAGCAACTGACTCTTAATCAGTGGGTTCCAGGTTCGAGTCCTGGTGGGTGCACAACGTCAGGACGCGTTGAGATTTTTCGAAAACCTTTCGCCTTTGATTTCTCTGAATCCCGCTCTCATGCGGGATTCACTCCTTGAAGCAATGAGGAGCGACGACGGGCAGAAGTGTTTTCCTTGCCGAAGTGGCGGAATTGGTAGACGCGCTGGACTCAAAATCCAGTTTGGCTTACCCCAAGTGGGGGTTCGAGTCCCCCCTTCGGCACCCCATTCTCACAGGAGGATGTTGATGCAATAAGGATACGAATTCGTGGTTTCCGAAACTGTGGTATCCTGTAGAACATCCTTGCTTCGAAAACTCTTCATACTTCTCTTCGCAATTTCTCCGCTCTGTCTTCTTGCCCAGGAAGCTGTGCGATCGATATCTGCTCCCTCGCGCAACGTGACATTNNCTACTCGTTGGGATCTGAATTCATTACTGCCGGCAGTGAGGTTGTTCTGCTCGATTCGAACCGTGTCCTGCAGCGAGGGCCGGAGTATGACTTGCAATACCGGACGGGCGTTCTGACATTGAAGTTCTCAAGACTCCGTCACATTCTTTCTGACTCATCGAACCATACCCTCACGATCTCGTTCGACCGGCTCCCATTCATGTTCAGGCAGCAATACTTTCTTCGCGAAATCGTACCGCTGAAGGATTCTGCGGGACGCATTAGTCGGAGAGTGGATTCTCCGAGCAGCAAATTCACTATGGACGACGTCTTCGGCCCTGGGCTTCAAAAGAGCGGGTCGATATTTCGAGGACTGCAAGTAGGATCAAACAGGGATTTGACGATAAACTCGGGATTCAGAATGCAGCTCTCCGGAAAGCTCTCCNNCTGATCTTGACCTCGTTGCCGCTTTGACGGACGAAAACGTCCCTCTTCAACCGGAAGGGACGACACAAACGCTGCAGGAACTGGACAAAGTGTTCATCGAGCTCAAAAATCCTCACTATGGAGCGACGTTGGGCGACTTTGTGTATGAACGTGGTGAACGTCAAGGGGGTGAGTTCGGGAGACTGTCGCGAAAGCTTCAAGGAATTTTGGGAACGGCGAATGTGAAGGATGTGGCTGGAGAAGGGAGCTCGATGGCTGTGTCGCTTGTCGGTGCGACTGCCCGCGGCAAATTCACTACAAATCAACTTCAAGGAACCGAGGGAAATCAGGGTCCATATCGCCTGACGGGCCAAGACCCCGGGATTCGCCCAGTCATTATCGCGGGCACGGAGAGGATTTACCTCAATGGGCAATTGATGACACGGGGTGAAACAAACGACTACACTATCGATTACAGTACGGGGGAAGTGTATTTCTCCGCAAGGCGATTGATAACGAACGCGACCAGAATCACGGTGGATTTCGAGTATACTGATCGGCAGTTCATACGGAACCTTCTGGGGGCTTCCGCCACGATCGATGCCCTGAATAATCGACTCCATTTCGTTTCATCCATCACGCAGGAGGCAGATGACCCCTCTTCACCGATTGACATCGCGCTGAATGACACTCTTCGATCGATCATTAGTGCGAGTGGCGGGGACAGGTTCAAAGCCGCTCTCTCAGGGATTCAAGATGTGGGACGCGATTCGCTTACGTTGCTCGGGAAGGGTCAGTACATCCAGAGAGATACGATTCTCGCAGGAAAGGAGAGGCATTTCTTGGTCTACGCACCGGGGGATGCTCAATCGCGATACAGCGTTTCGTTTTCGTATGTAAGTCAGATGCCGGCGGATTCCCTGGGGTACGATCGCGGAGTGGCGGGGGGGTTCGCGTTGTCGGGGCTCGGGAAGGGAAGCTATCTCCCCGTTCAATTTCTGCCGGTTCCCGAACTTCATAGAGTGGCAAATGGTATTGTGACTTTTTCTCCGGTCTCAGACGTCACAATCGCCGCGGAGTATGCATTGAGTGATCAGAACCTTAACAGATTGTCGGGTTCAAGCGGGAGCAGCATGCAGGGGGGAGCGTACAAAGTTCGGGCCGAATATCACCCGAGGGATGTCATCCTCGGAGGCACTCACTTCGGGGAGCTGGGGATAACGCTCGCGGATCGGTTTGTAGATCGGCGATTCGCTTCGCTCGACCGATCAAACGAAGTCGAGTTCAGCCGCGCGTGGAACCTCGATCAAACAAGTACGGGGGACGAGGAAATACAAGAAATGGGTCTTAACTACACTCCCTTCCGCACACTCCGTTTGGTGGGCTCGTATGGATTTCTCGAGAGGAGAGGAAGTATTCGATCGGAGCGCACCACGTTCAGCGGCGCCTTGACAGACTCATACGCTCCGAAGCTCTCGTACTCATCCGAGTTGATCCGCAGTCAGGATTATCAGCTTAAGAGCTCTTCGGAGTGGACGCGTCAAAGAGGCAGCATTTCATATCTTGTCTGGCGACTGCTGCCGGCCTTGCGCGTTGAGATGGAAGACCGCCGACAGATTCCAGATTCTTCCGGTTCTCTTGCGCAAGGAAGTTTTCAGTTTGTCGAGATAGCTCCAAGCCTCACTCTTTTAAATCTCGACCCGATCAGATTGGCAGGCGAAGTTCAGGTTCGCTCGGAAGACAGCGCCTCGAACGGTATCATGGCCAGAGCGATACACGCAGTGACGCAACTCTACGATATACAACTCCGCCAGTGGAATTCACTCACAGGCTCCATCGCACTTTCTTTGAGGAAGAGCGACGTTGACAACCCATTTGCATCCAATGGCAACCCGAGTTCCAATACGATGCTAATCCGTTCGCAGCTTCAATATGCACCATGGCGACGGGCGCTTGATGTCGATCTCCTTTATGAGTTTGCCCGAGAGAGATCGGCAGCGATGCGAAGGATCTATGTCCGTGTGCCAAAAGGGACAGGAAATTTTCGATATGTAGGTGACGTGAACCAGAATGGTGTGGGCGACGACAATGAATTCGAGCAGACCAGGTTCGATGGTGACTACGTTGCCATTACCGTTCCGGGAGATCAACTTGTGCCTGTCGCTGACCTCAAGACCGGATTGCGCGTGCGATTTAATGCAGCAAAGCTGCTTGCTGAAAGGGCGACCTTGCTTGAGAAAGCTCTCGCCGCGGTTTCGACAGAAACTGTTGCTCGTATTGAGGAGAAATCCACGACCGCCGACGCGAGTGATGTCTATCTTGTGAAGGTGTCGCGTTTTCGCAACGACAGTACCACCCTTGCGGGCACGAATCTCTTCACGCAAGATGTATATCTTTTTGAGTCGGACCCTTCCTTCTCATTACGCTATCGTTTCAATGAACGAAAGGGGCTCATGCGTCTGGTGGGTCTCACTGAACGATCGTACCTCCGGGAGCAATCCGTGCGCCTCAGGAGCCAGCTCTTGCGGGAGATAGGAAATCAGACTGACTTCACGAACAGGATCGATCAATTGTTACCGAGTGCAGCTTCCCCGAGACAAAGAGATTTATCCTCCGACGAGTTCCGAACTGAATTCTCTTACCGTCCCTATTCGGAATGGGATGTTTCGTTTGGGGCGGCGCTCTCAGCTGCCACAAATCACTACGAGGATGCGCATGCGTCCGCAAATATAAATGAGCAATTTGTTCGCTTGACCTACGCTCTTCTGTCGCTCGGACAACTGAGAGCCGAATTGCAGAGAGAGGAGGTAGTCATCGCGAACGATCAGTCTAATAGCAGTTCGAGTTATCCATTCGAATTCACCAATGGCAAAGCAATTGGCAAAACTTTTCAATGGCATGTTGCGTTCGATTACAGATTGAGCCAATCTCTCCAGTTGACGTTCAATTATGATGGACGATCCGAAGGAGGAAGAGCGGCGGTGCACACTGCGCGTGCTGAAGCGCGGGCGTACTTCTGAACGACGAGGACCCGCTTCACCCGCGATGCGAATGTTCGCGACGGGACATCCAGGTTCATCTGAATTCTTGCCTTTCGGCTGCGTTTTCGGTATACTCTCAAGCATTTTCTCCTCATTTCCAGGCAGTGATCTAGCGACCCCATGTCTTTCCTAAGTGAACTCAATTCTGTTCAACAAGAAGCGGTGAAATCGCTGAACGGCCCCGTTATGATCATTGCGGGGGCTGGAAGCGGGAAGACCCGCGTGCTGACATATCGTGTCGCGTACCTCATCAGTTGCGGCGTTCCGCCATACCAAATTCTCGCGCTGACCTTTACGAACAAGGCGGCGAACGAAATGAAAGAGCGAATCGTCAAGCTCGTCGGAGAGAAGGCATCCGATGTATGGATGGGGACGTTCCATTCGATGTTTGCTCGCGTCCTGAGAAAAGAAGCCCCTCTTCTTGGGTATACGCATTCGTTTACCATCTATGATTCCGATGATTCGCAGAAGGCTGTCCGGCGTTGCATGGAGAAACTGAACCTCTCCGTTCAACAGATTCCTGCGCAGGTTGTCTGTTCTCGAATCAGCGGAGCCAAGAATCAGCTCATCCCGCCGGCGGAGTATGCTTCCTTGGCCGCAGATTTCATGGATGAAAAGATCGGACAGGTGTATGCCGAGTATGTGGCACTTCTCCATCGAAGCAACTCCATGGACTTCGACGATCTGCTGGTGAAGCCAATCGAGCTCTTCAAGAAGCATCCCGACACGCTCAAGAAGTATCATCATCGTTTTAAATTCCTGCTCGTCGACGAGTTTCAGGATACGAACAGGGCGCAATACGAAGTGATCAAGCTCCTGGCGGAAGGCCATGAGAACATTTGTGTCGTTGGTGATGATGCGCAGAGCATCTATGCGTTCCGAGGCGCTGATATACGCAACATCCTGGATTTCTCGAAAGACTATCCCAAAGCCCAGACATTTCGGCTGGAGCAGAACTACAGGTCTACGAAGAATATCCTTGCAGTCGCTGACACCTTGATCAAATTCAATGTTGATCAGCTGAAAAAGGATCTCTGGACGGAAAACCCTTCGGGCGAACCTGTCCGGCTGTTGAGCTGTGTCGACGACCGCGACGAAGGACATCAGATACTCTCGGTGATACGGGAAGAGATAGCTGCGGAACAACGGGCACTCCGTGACTTCGCTATCCTCTATCGGACGAATGCGCAATCAAGATCGCTCGAGGACGTTTTGCGACGCAATGGGGTGCCGTACGTCATCGTTGGAGGAATCAGGTTCTACGAACGGAAGGAAATCAAGGATGTACTGGCCTATTTGCGATTGCTGGTAAATCCTCGTGATGATGAGAGCCTTCTCCGGGCAATCAACACTCCGGCACGCGGGATCGGGGATACGAGTATTGATCGACTCACAGAGTTCGCGCGGGAAAAAACGCTGACGCTTTTTGAATCCTGCGAGCGCTTGAGTGAAATCACAGCAATCCAAGAGCGAACGAGAAAGTCCATAGATCAATTCAAGTCATTTCTGAAGAAGTATGTTTCCCTCCGAGCAAAGGTTTCCTTGAGTGAACTTGCGCGATCCATGGTGGACGACCTGGGTATTCTCAGGGTGTACAAGGACGAGGGGACTGCGGAGTCGATGGGACGCTGGGAAAACGTGCAAGAGCTGCTCTCCGCCATCACCGAATTCGGCGATGAACATCCGGATGGGACTCTCGAAGCATTTCTGGAAGAGGTTTCGCTGGTGGCCGATATCGACGGTTGGGATGAAACTCGCAACGTTGTGACCCTGATGACTCTGCATGCGTCAAAAGGATTGGAGTTTCCGGTGGTATTTGTTTCTGGAGTGGAGGAGGGCTTGTTGCCATTCTACTCGAGCACGATAGAACGTGGCGAACTTGAAGAAGAGCGACGTCTTTTTTACGTGGGGATCACTCGGGCTCAAACAAAGCTCTTCTTATCGAAAACTCAGATGCGATACAGGTTTGGAGAGTCGGCTTTTGCTTCTCCTTCCCGATTCCTCACCGAAATTGGTGAAGACAAACTGGAGATCGTCGAAGGGAAATCTTCGCAGGGAGCGCTTCATACGGGTGGCAGACGAGGACTTCCTCACCGCCCGAAGATTGCGTCGGAGCGGACCCCCGTACGCGAAGAACAGTTTTTTGCCGATCAGTCGCCTGACTACGAGAATGAGAGTCAGGAGTCGATTGAGATAAAACAGGGGACTGCCGTTCGGCACGAGATGTTTGGAAAAGGGAAGGTTGTGCGTGTGTCGGGGAAGGGAGATACGATGAAAGTGGTTGTGGATTTTGATGATTACGGAGTGAAGAATCTGCTTGTGAAATTCGCCCGCCTGCATCCCGCGTAGTTCGCGCCGGGTTCTACGGAATCCCCTGCTTCAAAACACTGCATGTCCTTCCGGAAGAAGCATTACTCCACCAATGTTTTAGAACTCACTACAACGATGCTCTCCAGATAGTCGGGATGGATATAGTGCGTAATGAGTGAATTGAACTCAGGCACTTTGGATGCCGGAACGATGATGTAGAAATCCGCCTGAAGACCGCTCGTCTTGTCGAATTGATCGAGGAAGACGTTGTACTGCGTCAACGCATGTTCAGTCTCAAAATCTCCGTTTCCCGTTTTGGCCTCTCCGACGATCGTGCAGCGGCGTCGTGTATCGTAGGCATAGATGTCAGGAGCCTTGTCTTCCTGATCTCCATAACCATCATTGTGAAGGGGCCGGGCTCTGGGAAGATCGACGACACCATCCGCTCCCAGGATCTGGAAGCCCCGTTCACGAAAGATGTCAAGGAGTTCTTTGATGAGTGCCGAATGTCTCTCGGGGTCATTCCGAAAATGCATAAAGAAGACGGCCGAAACTTGAGGTGAGAGATCTATTTTGCAGGGATTTCGATTCCGTCGAGCACCCTCTGATAATATCGCTCGTAGTGATCAACGACTTTCGGGGCATCAAACTCCATCGCTCGTCGGCGTGCGGCGTCGGCGAACAGTTGATACTTGGAAGGATTGGAGAGAAGATCGATGGCGTACTTGGCCATGCGGTCGATGTCTCCGATTTCAGCGATAAATCCCGTCTGGCCGTGAATCTGAAGCTCCGGGAGACCACCAACGCTCGATGAAATGACGGGGACGCTGCATGCCATTGCTTCCAACGCGGAAAGACCAAAGCTCTCTGACTGGCTTGGCATGAGAAAGAGGTCAGCGGCAGCGAGGATGTGTATCACATCAATTTGCTTGCCGAGAAACTTCACATGGTCTTGAATTCCGAGCTCGCGGCAAAGAATCTCGCACTGTGAGCGATCGGGCCCGTCGCCGACGAGAATGAGCTTCGAAGGTACTTTCTTCAGGACCTCATTAAACACACGGATAGCATCCGCAACGCGTTTTACCGGCCGGAAGTTCGA
>PMZI01000005.1 GCA_003170475.1 Ignavibacteriota bacterium
GCCATATTCACAAGCTATGGCTATCATCTGTTCTCTCAGCGCCGCTTCGTCCGTCCCGACCACTACCGGACGTCGTTGCGTTGATCGTGGCTGTTCCAATACACGGCATACTCGTCGTTCCGAAGCCTGCATCGCTTCTGTGAGGTCTCTCACCGCCCGGCGCCGTTTAACCGGGCTTACCAGTTTCCCCGGGATGCCTCCTTCAAAATCGCATTGTCGATCGATAAGTCTGATACAACCTTCCGCAATCGGCTGTTCTCTTGTTCCAGCTCCTTCAACCGTTTTGCCTGATCAACTCTCAGGCCGCCATACTCTTTCCGCCACTTGTAGTATGTAGCATCGCTGATGCCCAGCTGGCGCATCGCTTCTTCTATCGACAGTGCTTTTCGCTGCTCGCGAGTCACTCATCGTTAGCACCAGTTAGCAGCAAATCCCGGAGCCAACACGTGGACTTGCCAACAATCTAAGAGATTACATTCTCTTTCGCAACTCTCTGAAATTGGATCTTGTCGAGAGTTTGGCCGTACTTGCGTGACGCTGCGTAATTCAGCTGCAACCAGGATACCTGGCTGTCAGTGCCGTATTTTGCGACGAGATCACAATTGCCTTCGAGGTTCCCCTTGGAGTATTCAACTTCGAGAAACCTGGTGACTTTAGACTTTTCTCATACTCCCGCGAACCCAAACTAATACTCAGCTCGCCGCTCTCCATCTGGCCTCGCCAGACAGTGTTCTGGCTTTCAGAGGGAGCACGATCGTCTATCGGCGAGACAAAGATCTCTCCACATAATCTTCAAATCCACTCAATCGCGTTCTGGAGTATTCTTCATCAACCGAAATGGGAAAATAGCACCGTCGGATCACTTGATTGTCGATCAAAAGAACAATTGGATACTTGCTCGAAGAATTGAATTGTGCCGCCAAAGTATCCGAGGCATAGAATATGTCGATATTTACGCCTGCGGCTTTCCGTATCACCATTGCCTCAAGCTTGCCCTCTTGTACGAACAACGCTGCGAATTTCACTTCATTTTTCAGAGTATTCCTCAGACTGTCAAGATTCCTCAGTTCTCTCAGTTGACAAGGATTACAGCCCATGCTAGATAGAACAGCTACGATATGAATGCCTTGGAAACTGCAATTCATTGTTGAATCCGTGAATGCATTTCTGAAATGGAGTCCCGGGAACTTCATTCCGACGAATTTATCCGCCAAGGCTTTGTAGGCCCCCCTTACCTCCGTCCGGTATGAAACCCAATCCGTTTGCCCAGCGCGATCCTTTTCCAAAAATCGGTACGACAAGAATATGATTGCAAACACCAAAAGAATGTTTACCGCATTCTTCTTGACGAACATCATGGCGTCCACCTATTGCCGGAATTCATAAATGTCAATAACGGGATTTGGAAGATTACCTGACTTATCTGGCTCATGCTGGACAGCGATATATACGAATCCATTCTTCGCCTGGATGATCATGTTCTTGTATCTAATGTCTTTTCGAACGACACGCTTCCCATTGATATCGAGAATATCCAATCCGAATGATACTCCATCCATATATTGTATAAGGAGCGTCTTCGCTCCCAACAGGTAGAGAGAGGTAGTCACAGTCTTCCCCTGCATTATCTTCCTAAAAGATCTTATGATCTCCATTGGATTAGAACTCGCGGGAAGATCTTCGGAAATGCGTTGATAGTATGGCGGAGTGCGTCCGAACTTTCTCTCTAGCTCCCCGTTCTGGTTGTAGACAAGAATATCGGGGCTGACCATATCTACCTGATATATTTTCCCTTCCAAATCGCAGATTACACCTCCTCCCCCATCGTAGCGTGAAATTATCTGTTTAAATTCGTCTGGAAAAACGCCAAACTTTTTTATCTCCATCCCCAATGGCGTGAGTTTTCTCAAGCAGTTACCATCATCAAGCGTATAGTAACCCACGATGTCTCCACTAGGCTGAAAACATATGTGGCTGGGAGGTCTAAACGACCGGTCAACAGGACCGAGGCAGTCTCCATCATTCTTGAATCGAAACCCCCATGGAGCGGAATTGATCAAGAATATTTCGCCATTCGGGCTGTAGACCGCCCTGATCGGTCTCCAGTTGAAGCCCGGATGACATGGCTCGGCCGAAAGCTTCTTCTTCAACTTTCCCTCGGCATCAAAGATGAATACACCTTTAGCCATCATATCTGTTACCAACAAATGATTAGCCGCATCAATGTCGAGGTGTGTTACTTGACCCACTACAACGTTCGGGTCCAGTTGCACGGTCCTGACTTTCTTGAAATACTCTCCAAATTCATCACGATTCCCCTCAAGCTGCATACTGGATCCAAAGTTCATGAAGGAAGCAGTAAGAACTATCATTTGAACAAATCTCAGACCATTTAACATGAGAGGCCTCGCACTCGAAAGGGCGAAGCCGGCATGGTTTCCATACCGGCTTCGCAATTTTGGATTAAGCAGCGCATTGCAGGGAACAATCAATAATTGAAGCAAGTTGGGTTCAGTTGGCTGCATTCGTGCCCCTCCGTATAACATCCCGCCATGTACTGGCCGGGAGGACAAGGGTACTGTCCGAAGCTGAGTTTGTAATTTTGGGGGTTCTCTGCATTCACCTTGTTGTCGAGAACGTTCATGATGTTCAAGACCAACAAGCATGCAAATATGATCAACAAGGACTTTTTCATCTTACCTCCGCTGTTCACTTGAGGAAAATTGTGAATTCCCTCCAAGATCATCCCCATTCGATGGAGAATCAACAAGATTCAATTTCCTTCATCGGTTGCCGCCATCGGTTGAGTCTATCGGTTGACCATGGCGGTTGTCTCTAGAGGTTGCCTCTATCAATTAACGTTCGCTGTTACCCGCTAATGCTTTGATATCGCTTGGACAGTGATTGCAGGAAGTAGCCCGGTTTCTCATCATTTGCATCCTGTTTTCCCGTGGGTTTTGCGGTATTCCTCCATCGTGATTCCCACCAAGCGTTTGCAGATTTTGGGTCCCGTATCTTCGCGTTGAAACCCGACTGACCAGCTCCCTGTTGTGGTGCCAATGCAAA
>PMZI01000041.1 GCA_003170475.1 Ignavibacteriota bacterium
GTATTTTTGAGATGAGTTCTAGTCAACCTCGTTTCTCCCACTCTCAATCCTCCTCCCCAATATGAAAACCCTCCTCCTTGCATGGATCCTCGCCGTGTGTTGCGCACACGCGCAGACGTCCCGACCCGCATACGTGGAACGATTCGATTCCACCTCAGCCCCCTTCCTGCCAATCGAATGGAGTACAACCACGAATCGCTCATTGGCGGGTGATTTCGTCACCACCACGTCGTCTCCACGATCTTCGCCGAATGCAGTTCTCTCCATCAACGCGACGATTACGCAATCGTTGACATCACCGCCCCTGAACTTTGCAAACGGCACTCCGGTCCGACTCGAGTTTTACACCTCCCGCTCAAGCACCCACACCGCTGGGCTCCTTGTCGAGGCGTCGATCGACAATGGGAACACATTTGCGCTAGCATTAACAGACACTCTTCGCAACCCGGGATCGTCAACCTACGCGCTTACCTCTGTGTCATTGCCGCCACTCCTGGCTAATCAACGGAGCGTACGATTCCGTTGGCGACTGATTGCAGTCCCTTCCGGCGGCACAACCGGGGCTTTTCGCCTCGATGACGTAACCATCTCAACAATCCCATCGTTTGACCTTGAACTGACTCACCTCCAGGCGATTTCCAATACTCCTTCCCTTCTCCCGAGCAAGACGATCACACTCGAGGCAACGGTGAAAAATTCCGGGACCCAGAATGCGGCGGAATATTCCGTTCACTTCTTTCGAGATGCGAATTCAAATGGAAACGCTGAGCCACCGGAGGAATTTGCTACCGCGAACGGCTCGAGCACACGAGCGGCGGATTCAACTTTGATCATGGCAACATCGCCTGCCTTGATCGCCGGAGATAATCGGTTCATCGCGGTGGTTTCGTGGCCCCCAGACTCGAACCCGTGGAACGATACCGCCTTTGTTGACGTGATGGTGGGCTCAGAACCGCTCTCGATCGTTGTGAATGAAATCATGTTCGATCCACTTCCCGCACAGAACGAGTGGGTTGAATTCTATCATCGCGGACACGATCCAATTGACATCGCACGGTGGCGGTTCTCGGACCGCCCGACTTCATCGGGAGCAAACTCCTTCGTCATCACGACAACACCAATCATCGTGCAACCCCACGATTTCATCGTCGTGGCAGCCGATTCCTCGATCTTTTCACAGTTCCCTTCCCTCGCCACAACATCGCCGACGGTGCATCTCATTGTTTTGAACAGGACGAACGGCTTTGGACTCAACAACGACGGGGACGATGTTGTCCTTCGAGATGCTCTGGGGAACACGATCGACAGCGTCTGCTTCTTTTCTTCCTGGCATCATCCCGATGTGGCCATAACGAAAGGCAGATCGCTCGAGCGTATCAGTCCCGAGATTTCCTCCAATGACCAGCGTAACTGGAGCACATCGCCATCATCCAGCGGCGGTACACCGGGGCAGACAAACGGCGTCTTCACCACCAGGCTTCCCTGCGCTGCATCCCTCTCGATCAGCCCGAACCCGTTTTCGCCGGATGGCGACGGCTTTGAGGATTTCTGTATTATCCACTACAACCTACCCCTGACCACCTCGGTCATTCGTATCTCCATCTTCGACGTAAGGGGGCGATTGTTGCGGACGCTGGCAAACACAGAACTCAGCGGCCCGAAAGGTGACATTGTATGGGACGGGCTCGATGATGCGAAGCAGCGTGTGCGTATTGGGCCTTACATCGTTTTCATTGAAGCGATTGATGGACAAGCCGGTGTGCTGGCAACAGCGAAGGCAGTCGTGGTGGTGGCGACAAAGCTATAGTCGTTTTTCTCATATCTGGCAACCTCCCCAAAATACCGGATTTCCCTAAGCGTGTCGCTTCCCGGTTGCTATTTCCGCTGTAAGTTCCTTAGTTTGAATGAGTAAGAACAAATAAGGAATGTCACCAGAGTTAAGGGAGTACCGTGGAAAAAAAAGCGGAATCGGTTTTGTCCCCATTGTGGGTCATCGAATGTGAAGAGGAATGGTCATCGAACAATTATAGAGCGAGGTGAACGCAAAGAACGTATCCGGAAGGTGCAGCGGTTTTGTTGTTGTGACTGTCACCGAAGTTTTATCGCTCGACAGTATACGGGAAGTCGAATCAGTCACGAGTTGTGTGAAGAGATCGTACGACGACATGTTGAGGGAGGAGAAAGCTATCGGAGCATCGCACGGTGGATCAAGCGAGAGAGCGGGCGCAAACCATCCGCTGGGAGTTTGCAACGCGTAGTTGAAGAAGTAGCGAGCCGATGCAAGACGGCGTGGGAGATGAGCAAAGAGTTGCGACCGCGATGGGATGGTGTGGTGTTGGTGGATGAGAAGATGTGTCCAGTCAGAGGAAAGGGGCAATGGTTTTATTTGGCGGTGGACACGACGGGCGACATCATGCATTGTCGCGCAGTGCCGGAGCTAAGCAGCACTGAAGCGGCGAAGTTCTTGGAGGAGGTGCGATCGATGGGTGTTCACCTCAAGGCCGTGGCAAGCGACTTAGATCCAGCCCTGACTCGAGCTGTTGCAGTTGTCTATGCAGAAATACCCCATCAATACTGCATAAAACACGCATTGTCGGCGATAGGCATATTAATAGGATACGTTGAAAGGAATGCCCGTCGAGGTTGGAATGGTCATTCGGAGATTAGTCAGGAAGTTGCTGAGCGACCGGCTCATGATCTCGAAGGGGACGTATCGAGAGATGGAGCTCTGCTTGGGGTGCAGAAGCCGCAGCGTGTAGTTCCTGCTGAGGAAGGCTCGATTGCTGCATTGCATGAAACGTGTCGTAGGATTTTGTCAGCACAAACAGAACGTGAGGCACGAATCATCTACGATGCGTTAGAAAACGACACGTGTTATCCGCGAGTGCAACATCGTAAAGCGGTGAGGTTCTTGAAGCGTCGATGGAAACAGTTGATGATGCATCATCACGTTCCGGGTCTTCCTCGGACCACCAACTTGGTTGAAAATGTAAACAAGCAGTTGCAGCGACGGTACAAAACTATTGAGGCGTTCCAGTACCGATCAACGGCGATACACTACACGAACCTTCTCGTTGCCTTCCTTCGGCAGAAACCCTACACCGATTGTCGGGGAAGCAGAAAGCATCTGAACGGCAAATCCAGGTTGGCGGCGGCTAAAATCAGAGGTCTTCATCCGGATTGGCTCAAAAACTGTCTAAAAAGCACCTAAATTAGCAACCGTAAACCGACACGCTTTCGGATTTCCGGTATTGCACATTGCTGGGCATATTTGTACTGTTTTCTTAGAATCGCACAGGGAGGTTTCTCGATGTTCATCCGGATTTTCTGTCGGATGCTATTCTTTTCGCTGCTTCCTTGCATTATCTTTGCTCAAGGGGCTGACATTCGCGGCGTTGTCTCCGACAGTACGACCGGAGAGAGAATTCCCTTTGCGAATGTCACAATCATAGATGTCGGACGCGGAGCAAGCTCCAATCTCCAGGGATTCTACCTCATCCCAAATCTTCTGCCCGGCCGATACACCGTTGCAGCAAGCTCCGTCGGTTACGCCACCCGCTCAGTGGGTGTCGAAGTACGCGGGACGCAGCCGATCGTTGTGAATATTCACCTTCCCTCTAAACCAGTCCAGTTCAACGAAGTCACGGTGACAGGTGCGGCGAAGCGCGAGCTGTCCGAAATCCACACAAGCGTCCACGTCCTGGAGCAGCGCGACATCAAAGCTGTCCCGGTTGCAGCTCAGGAAGATATCTTTCGATCGATTGGTATCCTCCCGGGGATCGTTTCTACAAGCGATGTGAGCTCACAGTTCTATGTCCGCGGTGGAGCTGGAGACCAGAATCTCATTCTTCTTGATGGCATGCGCATCTACAATCCCTACCATGCGTTCGGTATCTTCAGCGTCTTCGATCCCGACATTGTCAGTACCACCGAGGTCTATACGGGTGCCTACCCGGCTGAATATGGAGGCAGGCTGTCATCTGTCATCAACATGACAACGAAAGACGGCGGAGCGAATGCATTCTCAGGGCGTGCGAATATCAATTTCCTTTCCACGAAGCTCCAGCTTGACGGTCCCGTGACTGATCAAGCGACATTGCTCATCAGCGGACGAAAATCGCTTTCTTCAGAGACTCTGACGAAGTTTTTGAACAAAGATCTCCCGATCTCGTTCTACGACGGCTTCGCGAAGCTAACCATCCGCACTGAATCCCAGATGAAGTACGGCGTACAAGCATTTATGAGCGGCGACAACGTGAAATCATCGGATCCCACTGAGCCCGACTATTCGTGGAAGACGAGCGCCATGGGGTTCGTCGCATCCGGGTTGATCGCGGACAGGGTATTCTTCACGGTGGTCGCGTTCCAGAACCGGTTCGATGGCGAACGGGATGCGAAGCAATCTACGGACATTACCCCTGCATCGACAAGCGTGAACGAGGCGGGGGTGCGCGCCAATGCCACGATCTTCACGGACTCACGGGATTTGTTTTTCTTCGGCTTCGAGTTCAACTTTCCGAGGCTCGATTTCACGACCATAAACAGCATCGGCGCAAGGAATGAGCTCATGAGTTCCTTCGTTGACGGATCAGCCTACGTGCGCTACCAAGCACAAATGGACAGGATACAGGCTGATGCGGGCCTGTTCCTTGATTTTGGGAGCCTGCTTACAAGAAGCGGGGGAATGGAAGTGCTTCAGCCACGCGTCAATCTAAGTTATAGCCTCTGGGATACCTGGAAGGCGAAGGTGGCATATGGCCGATTCACGCAAAGTATGATCACGGTCAATAATGAGGATGATGTCATCTCGGTTTTTGATGCGTGGATACAGATACCACAGGGACTGCCGACCGAGCGGGCCGATCACTACGTGCTTGGTCTTGACGGAAATGTTCTCCCGTCATTGTCGACCAGCTTCCAAACCTATTACAAGGATTATGGATCGCTGGTGCTCTACAATCGGGACAAGATCGACGCGGTGGATCCAGATTACATTGCAGGTTCGGGCAAAGCGTATGGTTTTGAGTCTCTTATTCGCTATGCTGATAACATCGTCGATCTCTATGCCGCCTATACGCTTGGTTGGACAACGGTGACGTCGAATGGTTCAAGGTATTATCCCCGCTACGACAGGCGGCACAATCTGAATCTCATGTCTGTCATTCATGTGGCGACGGGATTCGAGGTTACGCTGCGCTGGGAGTTGGGATCAGGATTTCCGTTCTCAGAAACCGTTGGTTACTACGATCGCTTCAATATGCCGAACCTATTTCGTGGTTCATATCTCGGGGAAACCGGCAAGAGCTACATCATTCTTGGTGACAAAGATGCGACTCGTTTGCCATCCTATCACCGGCTGGATGCGAACGCTACCTATCGCTTTACCCTCAGCCCGATCAAGGGAACGGTTGGAGTCAACGTTGTAAACGTGTATAACAGAAAGAACATCTTCTACTTTGATCGCGTTACAGGACAAAAAACGAACATGCTTCCATTTTTCCCGACAGCAACAGTAAGCATCGAATACTGATCTGAAGGAGATACGCCAATTTCATACTTGATCCGACATCGTCTGCTGTTGGCAACATCGTTGGTTATACTTGTGCTGTGCTCAAGCTGCGATGATAACTTCAGTCCGAAGGGAGACTACCAGCAGCGGTTGGTGGTTTACTCCGTTCTTTCGAATCGCTCCGACACTCAGTTCGTGAGGGTGTACACAACATATAACCTGACTGGCTTTGACCCTGCTGAACACACGACGGACACGGATGTTCGAGGCGCTAGCGTGACGATGACGGATGATTCTACGAGTTACCATCTGAAGCAAACCATCATTCCGCGCTATGACACCAGCCGCTATTCGACCAATCCGGTGGCCTATTTTGCATTCCCTTGTCCGCTCCGGCCTGGGAAACAGTATTCGCTGGCGATCACCTCCGATCAGGGTAATGCGACTGCGAAAGTCTCTGCTCCAACTCACGGGAATATCTACTGCAGCTATCCACTTAGCTTCAAGGCCCCGGACACCGACCCCGAGCCCATCGTCGCCTCAATTGAGCTCTCGCCCATCACTCAGGCATACCTCGTTCGCTTGTATCTCGACGTGTATTTCGGTCCGAATCTCGCTCGAAAGCGATTGGAAGTTCCAACCGGGACGGCGCCCACCGGATTTCAGCAAGCTCAGTTCACATACCCAACGCTAGAGCGACGGACCTCACAATCGTTGTTGAACGCCTTTTTCCCTCGTGACATATACGTTGCATTTCTCAAGGGTCTGGCAAGTCAGTACGAATCATTTCAGATCATAAGCGCAACGTTCATTCTCACGCAAGTCGAGACAAATCTCTACAAGTACTACAAGATTGCCAACGGATTTCAAGACCCGTACTCCATCAGAGAGGACCAGCCCGACTTTACCAATATTGTTGGGGGGGTCGGAGTATTTGGAGCGATGGTGGAAGATTCTGTTGTGGTCGATCTTAGATAGAAGAGAGCGGTCGTTGACGCCCCTCAGTCGTTCATCGTACGGGTGGCAATCGAGCGGGCGTGCGAATCCAGGTTGCGCCGAATCATCGAGGGAACACCGAGATTTGAATCCAAGTTTTGAATCGACTCCCCCTTTCAGTATATTGCACGCAAGCGAAGAATCATAGAAACCAGACAGGCGTGCCCCCTCCCACCAAACAGCAACTTGCTGAGCAGTTACAGTCGATTGTCAAACTCCATCGCCGAGGCGCCGGGGGACTCAGAGTTGCGCTAGCCTTGACCAGACGCCTCGATCATCTCATCAATTCTGTGTTCCGTTCGCTCGCAAACTCGGACAAAAAGCTCGTGGCTGCAGTTGCACTTGGTGGCTACGGTAGGAAAGAGCTTTGCTTTTCATCCGATGTCGATATCATGTTTCTGATCAAAGATGAATCGGACAAACCGGTTGCGGCGCCCGTCGTCGGAGATCTTCTCCATCATCTACTGGACTATGGACTTGATATAGGCCACAGCTTCCGGACGATTCAGGAATGTCTCGAATCGGGACGGGAGGACTCCGAAACCTGGAATTCTCTGCTCGAATCCAGATTTATCTGCGGCAACACGTCCGCGCACTCCACTTTTCGTTCCCGCCTGCAGAGACATGTCAAATCGTTCGATGCTGCGAGTTTCGCCCAACACCTGATCATCTCCACAGATCTTCGGCACAAAAAGTACGGTCTGTCCACCAAGCTTCTCGAGCCAAATATCAAGAACAGCGCGGGAGGACTCCGGGATCTTCACACGGTTATGTGGCTCATCCGGGGTACTGGCCTCGCAGTTCTTCCGACAAAGCTTCGCCCCGGCGACACGGCACTCACAGCGATGCTAAGGAGTCCGTTGCTGCGAAAACATTTCGGTGCTCCTTTCCTGAAAGAGGCGCGAAGCAGCCTGGATTTTCTGCTCGAAGTGCGGAATGAAATGCATCTCGAGGCACAGTCACTCCATGACACCATGGAGTTCAATCTTCAACGGACGGTTGCGAAGGCACTGAGATACAAGGACTCCTCCAGGCGATCGAGCGTCGAGCGCTTCATGAAGGACTATTACCTCGCAGCCCGTTCTGTGTCACAACTCGCCCGCAGGATGATGAACTGGGCTCACGATCGTTATCTTGGTGCGCCCGAATCAAAGGGTGTTCAACGCCTCGATGCGACATTTGTCATCAAGAACAAGAAGCTCGACCACGACGGAAAAGCCAGGAGACTGACCGGCGAACAGGCGCTTCAGGCCTTTCTCCTGTCTCTTGAGCACGGTGTCTCGTTTTCCCACAACCTTGAAGATGCGCTGACTCGAAGTGCCCCGACGTATCGACCTTTGCAGCGCCCCCGAGAGGCATCCCTGTTCCGCGAGCTGCTGAGCAAACCCCATGGTGTGGCTCACTCTATTCAGAAGATGAATGATCTGGGACTCCTGGCACATTGGATTCCTGAGTGGAAGGGCCTGGTTGCCTTTTTTCAGCACAATCAGTATCACTATTACACCGCCGATGAACACACCCTCATTGTGCTCGCCAATGTAGAAGCGCTTGCAACACAGCCGTCTACATTGGGAAATATCTTCCGTTCCATCACCCGGCGTGACACACTCTATCTGGCTGCCCTGTGTCATGATATTGCGAAGCCGATCAGGATCGGAGACCATGAGATTATCGGGGTTGATGTTGCGCGGACAATCCTCACGCGCCTCCATTTCTCAGACGTCCTCGACGATGTCACATTTCTTGTCCGACATCATTTGTTGATGGAACAGGTCGCATTCCGCCGCAACCTGGCCGATCCGCAGACTATTCTTGACTTCACAAAACAAGTCGGCACCGTCCACCGGCTCGATCTCCTGTATCTTCTCACCTATGCCGACCTGAGCGCCGTCAACAAGAACGTCTGGACGGATTGGAAAGCGATGCTCCTGGAAGAACTCTATCGACGGTCACAGGAGATCCTCGAGCACAAGCTCTCGCAGGAAGAATTTGTCCGGGCAGAGGCCGATCGTCGCGAGACAGTAGTTCAGGATCTTGTCGCAGAGCTGAGCTCGACGCTTCCGGAAGGCCAGGCACGTGATCATCTCGAAGCTGTGGACAGTCCGGCCTATCTGGCCACGTTCGATGCCGCAGAAATTGCAGAGCACATACGGCGCATTGGCACCGCCGAGACCGTAAGCACGATTGTCAGGCAGAAAGAAGATTATACAGAAGTCACTGTCATCGCTCGTGATGCGCCGTTTGCCCTTTCAAGGTTTTGCGGAGTACTGTCTGCGAACGACGCAACCATCCTGGATGCTCGGATCTTCACCCGCAACGACGGCTTGATTATCGACCGGTTCCGTGTGGCAGATTTTGTCTCCAAGACAGCGCTCACCACCACCCGGTGCGAAAAGATACACCAGGAGCTGAACCTGGTCTTTGAGGAGACGGCCGATATAGAGCAACTGCTGGATCGCCACCGAATGCGATGGAAACGCCGGAGCAGAATCGCAAACCCGAACGTTCGCATCGATGTGGATTTCGAGGATCATCCCCGCTTCACGATCATCGACGTCTATGCACCTGATATGTTGGGTTTCTTGTACCGAATCACCAGCACGATGTCCATGCTCGGCTTAAATATTTCGTTCGCAAAAATCGCCACTCGGGTCGACGGCATCGTCGATTCATTCTACGTTCTCGACATCCATGGGAACAAGCTTGCGAACGACCATCAACGGACCTACGTTCGGAATGAGATTTTGAATATCATCAACGAATTGACCGAATCAGAACTTGTGACACAGTAGCTGGCCCCTCAGGAGCAACCATGAGTAATTCCAGACCCATCGGCGTATTTGATTCCGGCATCGGCGGACTGACGGTGGTGCGCGCATTATCCCACCATCTGCCGCATGAAAACATCGTTTACTTCGGCGACACTGCGCGCGTTCCTTATGGACCGAAGTCCGCCCAAGTTGTTCGGGAGTACGCAGCCCAGGACACCGACGTCCTCCTTGGTCACGATGTGAAGATGATCGTCATCGCCTGCAACACGGTCTCCGCCGTGGCGCTTGACGTCGTCCAGAAGCGGGCAAAGGTTCCCGTAGTCGGAGTTATCTTCCCCGGCGCAGAAGCTGCAGCACGCGCTACAATGAAGAAGCGCGTCGGTATCATCGGAACGATTGGGACTGTTACCAGCAACGCGTATCCCAACGCCCTGCGGCAAATTGATCCGGCCATTCAGACATTCAGCAGAGCGTGTCCGCTGTTCGTTCCTCTTGCGGAAGAGGGTTGGATTGACCACAAGGCAACTGAGCTCATTGCCAAAGAGTATCTCTTCCCGCTGACGCTGGAGAAAATCGATACCATCGTACTCGGATGCACACATTATCCGCTTCTCAAAGACGTCATCAGCAGGGTCCTTCATCAGACAGTAACACTTATCGATTCGGGAGAAGCCACCGCGGGGACTGTGTCCCGCCTGCTTGATGAGTTGGATCTGAAGAATTCCAGCAAGCTGAAACCCAACCTTCAGTTCTTCGTGAGCGATGTCCCCTTCAAGTTTACCGAGATCGGTGAACAATTTCTTGGGCAGAAGCTCGGCAAGGTGCACAGAGTCTCGGGATTTGCGGCGTAGATTGTGCATGCTGGATACTTGTCGCCAAAGTGGTTTGTTTGCTTCGATTTCGCGATTTGAGTACATTGCTCCACCATTAGTGGAGATCCTCCGATGCCTGTGAGAGAAATCCTGCTCCTCGGCAATCCTATTCTTCGGAAATTATGCACCGCGGTTAAGACTCCGCTGGCATACGAGCTTCAGTCGACCATCGCTGACCTCCGCGACACGCTCTCTGGTTTTCGCGCACAACACGGCTTCGGACGCGGCATTGCCGCTCCTCAAATCGGAGTAACTCAGAAAGTGATCTTTGTCAACGCGGACTACATCGGCCCTCTGATCAACCCAACCATCGTCAAAAGAAGCCGGAAGAAATTCAGGCTCTGGGATGATTGTTTTTCATTTCCCGACATTCTCGTTCACGTTGAGAGAAACTATTCCATCGATGTGGCGTTTGTTGATGAACGGGGAAAAAAGAAACAGCTTCGGGCGGAGGGGTCGTTCTCTGAGCTTCTCCAACATGAAATCGATCATCTCAATGGCGTTCTCGCAATCGACCGAGCGATCGACTCAAAGCATATCATTCTGAGAAGCGAGTTTGAGAAACTCAATCACAAATCGCCTGTCGCTTTGTAGTGTTCTCTGCCTGAGCAGCAGCTTCGTCAGGCGTTCAATCGTCGATCCATTTTGAAAACCCATGCGCTGTTCGTCTAACAACAAGGAGGTTCCAAAATGACTCAGCCCCCGAATCTCGATCCGTTGATGCCTCCAGACCCACCACCAGTCGATCAACTCCAAGGCACCCAGCCCTTGGGCGCGAAACCTGCCGGTCCTAGCTATGAATTCACACTGGTACAGGATGATGTTATTCGCACGCTCTCGAAGAAGATGAACTTTGTGGGTTATTTCTATCTTGTCGTGAGCGGGCTGATCGGGCTCGCTGGTCTGGCTTTCATGTTTCTCAATGCATGGATCGGACTGCTCTATCTGATCATGATGACGCCCGAACTGCTGATCGGAATCTGGACGTTGAACGCCGGCAAGTCTTTCCGGCTTGTCGTCGACACGAAGGGGCACGATATTCCACATCTCATGAATGCCCTCAATTCCCTGCGGAAACTCTATACGCTGATGTTCTGGATTCTGATCATTGGCCTTGTCTTTATGGTGCTTGCGATTGTTGCTGCTATCGTTCTGATCAGCACAGGGCTGATTCCTATGCCGACAGAGGGAACAACAATCACTTCCATGCTGTGATGCGGTCAGGAGCCCAATGACCGCGAAGGTGAGCCGTACGCTTTTGCCAAAGGACCAGATTGCCATCGAGCTCAAGAAGCTCGATGGCTGGTCCCTTGTGAAGAAAGAAATACGGAAAACCTGGGAGTTCAAGGATTTTGTCCACGCACTCAAATTCGTAAACGCTGTCGCTGCGATCGCCGAGCAATTCAACCACCATCCCGACATCGACATTCGATGGAACAAAGTCAGCCTGACGTTGTCCACACACAGTGCCGGCGGCCTCACTTCTCTTGACTTCATGCTCGCAAAAGCGCTCGAAGAAATCTGAAGCAACAAAGATTGTTATGCTCCGGGCTTCCATCGGCGTCCTTCTTCGTCTTCGCAACGCATTCTGCTTCTTACCGCACGCTTTGCTCCAACGTCCGGCAGAACACAATTCTCGTCGTTGCACCTCAGGCGACTTCTTGCTATCTTCAACGCATTGTTGAACCACTATTCTTCCACTTTCATCCCTCAATCGCCGTGAAACTCCCGAAAGAACAGGTTCTCGACATTTTCCGTGAGACAAAGGCCCTTCTCGAGGGGCATTTCCGACTCACGTCCGGCCTTCACAGCCCGCAATATTTCCAGTGTGCACGGGTGCTTCAGTATCCCAAATATCTTCATTTGTTCTGCGGTGAGATCGCGAAGCATTTTGAATACGCAGACGTGGAATTGGTGATCTCCCCTGCCATCGGAGGAGTGGTCGTTGGCACGGAAGTGGGCAGAATGCTGCAGGTACGAACGATTTTTGCAGAGCGGCAGGATGGCAAGATGGAATTGCGTCGCGGATTCGAGATCCATCCCGGAGAGCGTGTTCTCGTCGTAGAAGACGTTGTCACCACCGGAGGATCTGTTTTTGAGATCGTGGATTTGGTAAAAAAGGCGGATGCACGGCTGGCCGGGGTAGGGTACATCGTCGACCGGAGCAACGGCAAAATCAGCTTCGACGCCAAGCATTTCTCTGTACTGCAGATGGACGTTGTCACCCACAAACCGGAGGAATGTCCCTTGTGCAAAGAAGGGATCCCTGTCGTAAAACCGGGTAGCCGAGGAAATTCCTGATCACCATGGAAGCACTACGAACATATTTCGGCAATGGCATGCTGTTCCACGCCGTCAGTGCGTTTCTGATGTTCGTTGCCGCGATGGCGCTCGGATGGATCGCCAAACGACTCCTGAGCACGCTTGGTCGACGTATCGCGGCGAAGACCGCAAGCGACCTCGACGACATTCTCCTGGAAATTGTCCTTGATCGGATCAAGTGGATCGCCGTCGTCGCCGGCGTGTATCTTGCGACAGAGCAGTTGTCGCGGGCGGCAGACGCCGCCGACCTCACCGCACAACAATGGCTCGGATATGCACAAGGGGTCATCTTCGTCTGCTTTGTTGCCGTCGTGACGGTTCTCTTCATCCGCATCGCAGACACGTCTGTAAAGTATTTCATGGAGCGGCATGCGCGACGGACGTCCTCGAAATTGAACGAGGCGATTCTCCCCCTGCTCAACCGCCTCATTACCATCCTCATCGTTCTGATTTCCGTCATCACCATCCTGCATCATTTCGGCCAGGATGTCAGCAGTCTCGTCGTTTCCCTCGGAGTCGGGTCACTCGCCATCGCCCTCGCGGCCCAGGAAACCATTGCCAACATGATCGGTGGGTTCGTCATAATGACGGATCGTCCGTTTCGGGTCGGTGATCGCATCAAACTACCGACTGGAGAAATCGGCGACGTTCAGGAAATCGGAATCCGCAGCACGAGAGTGCTCGACTTTGACAACAACCTCATGGTGTTTCCCAACGCCGAGTTGATTAAGGGAAAAATTGTCAACTATTCTTATCCGTCCGAGCATATCCGCGTTTTCGTCGAGCTCTCCGTGCCGTACGGAACTGACATCGATCGCGTCAGAGCCATCATATTGAACATTGCGGGGGAACATCCGGACGTGCTCAAATCTCCCCCCTCATCAGTCTCCGTTGTCGGTTTCGGCGAGTCTTCGCTCAATCTATTGCTGAATGCCCGGACCGGCGATTACCGGAAGAAGTTTCCCATCGAAACAACTCTGCGCGAGCAGATCTACAAGACGTTCCTGCAGGAAAAGATCCCGATTGCGTTACCGGAACGCGTGGTCCATCTCACAAGCCCTCTCAATGTCACACCCTAAAACTCTTCGAAGCGAACAACGGTACCACGGCACGGTGTTCAATCTTGTGGTTGACGAGATCGAATACTCCTCGGGGAACCGCAGTGTGCGTGAAGTTGCAGACCATCCCGGGGGAGCAGTGGTCGTCCCGGTGCTCGACGATGGTTCAGTGCTCCTTGTCCACCAGTTCCGCTATCCGGTGAAAAAGAATTTGTTTGAGCTTCCCGCAGGAAAGCTCTCCCCCGGTGAGGATCCAAAGGCTTGTGCCGCACGGGAACTCGAAGAGGAAACAGGATACACGGCCGGAACGCTGGCGAAGCTAGCGGCAATCTACACAACTCCTGGATTCTGCAACGAACAATTACATCTCTACGTGGCCACCGAATTGAAAAAGCTGTCCACAGGCCAGCGACTCGAAGAAGGAGAGATGGATCTGACAGTGCACGCAATCCCCCTCGCTGAGGTTATCCAAATGATCGAGGACCAGGTCATCATCGATGGAAAAACGATTTGCGGCATCTTCATGGTTGAACGGCAAATCCGTTCAGGAACGATACGTCTTCCTGGGGGGGGCCGATGATCCCCGTCGAGCTTATCAAGAAGAAACGTGAAGGCGGCACGCTCACGGAAGATGAGCTTCGTTGGCTCATTGAGGAATACGTATCGGGGGGCATCCCAGACTATCAGATGTCGGCCTTTCTGATGGCATGCTTCTTTCGTGGAATGAGCGAAGAAGAGACCCTCACGTTCACCAAGTTGATGCTCCATTCCGGCGAGACCATCGACCTCACAGATATTCCCGGCATTAAAGTCGACAAACATTCAACAGGGGGAGTCGGGGACAAGGTCTCTCTGATTCTCGCGCCGATTGTGGCAGCTTGCGGCGTGCCGGTTCCCATGATTTCCGGCAGGGGACTTGGCCATACCGGAGGCACACTCGACAAGCTCGAGTCCATCCCAGGTTTCCGCACGGCCCTTTCCATCCCGGAATACAAATCCGTGATCCGTGCCGTTGGGGCGGTTCTCATCGGGCAGACGAACGAAATCGTTCCCGCCGACAAGAAGATGTATGCTCTCCGCGATGTCACTGCGACTGTTGAATGCATCCCGCTCATCGCCGGCAGCATCATGAGCAAGAAGCTCGCTGAAGGGATCGATGCACTGGTCCTTGATGTGAAGACGGGCCGGGGAGCATTCATGCAATCGTACGATCGATCGCTGGAGCTCGCTCAGACACTCGTGCGTATCGGAACGGGGTTCGGCAAGGAAACCGTGGCTTTCATCACGAGCATGGACCAACCGCTTGGGTCCACGATTGGTAACTGGTTGGAGGTGGTGGAGTCCGTGGAGTGTCTGAAAGGATCAAGAGGAAAGGGCGATGCTTCGAGTGACCTCATGGAAGTGACGCATGTGCTTTCCGGCGCCATGCTCATGCTTGGAAAGAAGGCAGGCACCATTGCCGAAGGAGTCGCTTTGTCGAGAGCGAGCATTGAGGACGGCACAGCCTTCAACAAGTTGCTTGAAATCGTCGCCGCACAGGGAGGCGACCCTTCCGCGTTGGAGAATCTTGAGCGATATCCGCTCCCCAAACATACGATGGAAGTGAAAACGATGGAACGCGGCTACATCGGAGCGATCGATTCGCTCGAGCTGGGCATCAGCAGCATCACACTTGGTGCCGGAAGAGCAAGGATAGAGGACAAAATAGATCCAAAGGCGGGAATTGTTCTGGCGAAGAAGGTCGGTGACGCAGTGGAAGGCGGGGATGTACTAGCGACATTCTCTACTGACAAAGATGAGGCGCTTGAGCCCGCCCGCGAACGCATTCGCGCAGCATTTCGGATCCAGTCAGCCCCCCCCAAACAAAAGCCCCTGATTCTCAGCTACGTGGAAAAAGGGGGCGTCAAGACCTGGATGTAGCAGCCTCCGGCGAAAGCCCGCGCCCAAGGATATCCACGAGCATATTGTGAATCAGCCCGTTGCTCGCGACCACTTGTTTGCCGTAGACGCTCGAAGCACTCCCCTTGAAATCCGTGAACCGTCCCCCGGCTTCCTGAACGAGCAGCACTCCGGCAGCCATGTCCCAGGGACTCAAGGAGACTTCCCAGAATCCTTCGAAGCGGCCGCATGCGACGTACGCAAGATCGACTGCTGCCGATCCAAGTCTGCGTATGCCCTGGGCCTGCATGAGCATATTGACAAAATGCTGAACTGCGTTGTCGGGGTTGTCACGAATGGTGTACGGGAATCCCGTCACGATCATACTCTCGATGAGCCTGTTAACTCTTGAAACACGGATCGGCTTCTGATTGAGAAAGGCCCCCTTCCCTTTCTCAGCAGTGAACAATTCGCCCAGGTTCGGCTCGTGCACCACGCCTGCGATGATTTCACCACGGTGCTCCACAGCAATGGAAACAGAAAAAAGCGGAACGGCATGCGTGAAATTTAACGTCCCGTCAAGGGGATCGATGATCCACCGATACTCGGATCTTCTATCGTGGCTTCCGGATTCCTCGGCGAGGAAATCGTGATCGGGATACTGCTTCCTTATCATACCAATAATAAGTTCTTCTGACTTCTTGTCGATCTCGGTTACCAGGTTTGTCTCCTGACCGAATTTTGTTTCCACCGTTTTGATGTTCCCGACGCTCTGCTTCAGGAATTTTCCCGCTGCCAGGGCAGCTTCGATTGCAAGTTGGATCATGCGAGTCTCCTTTGTGGACAACAAGATACGGAAAAACTGGTTCCCCCTCCAGCTCAGTTCGTGTTGGTTCACATCTCATTGCTCGTCAACTCAAAAATCTATAAGTTGAAAGTACACTTGTCTCAATCGTGTGCATCGTTCCGCGTTCCTGCCGGTTCCTCGATCACTGAGAGTTGCCTTTTATCCGATTTCTTTTTCAGGAATATTGAGGCAGTCAAGAGTTGGCGGCAGTGGAACCACTGGGACGGGCCTCCAAAACGAATGATTTTAGGCGTAATCGGAACATTAAATTGGATTTGAACCACAACCCGTGACACAACTTTCCGTACACTAAAAAGACGGTCCGGATTCCATGGACTGATGAAACGAAAACGTACTTCTACCGAAACTGTCATCAAAATATCAAGAGGAGGTTCATATGTTTTTCATTCTTAGCGTTCTCGTGGCCATTGGCTCGGCGATTGCGTGGTGGTCCGCTCGCAGGGGATCAGTCTCTACGCAGCTCTCCCGAGGATCATCGGCGATCTTTGGAGCCGCCGCTGTGCTCTTTGTCCTGCTCGCCTTCGGCCAGATGATCACGGTGGTGCCCGCCGGAAACGTCGGAGTCGTTGACTTCTTTGGGACGGTCTCTCAGAACACTCTCAAAGCCGGCATCAATATTATCAACCCACTCGCGCGTGTCATCAAGTTCAGCGTGAAGACGGAGGAGATCAAGGAAACCATGGATGTTCCTTCCAAAGAAGGATTGACCGTCCAGTTGGAAATCAGCGCACTCTATCATCTGAATCCCGAGAAAGCTGCCGAGGTGTACAAATCTGTTGGCGAGAACTATGTTGAGATCCTCCTCGAGCCTCAGGTTCGATCTGTCGCCCGTGGGGTGACTGCAGGATATGATGCCCGTGCACTGTATACATCCGAGCGCGAGGTTCTAGCGCAGACAATTATGGTGGATCTCGAGAAACTCGTGGAACCACGAGGCATAACCATAGAATCCGTGCCACTCAGACGCGTTGGGCTGCCCTCCGGTCTTACTGCTTCGATCGAAGAGAAATTGCGGGCGGAACAGGAGAGTCAGCGGATGCAATTTGTTCTGACGAAAGAAAAACAAGAGGCCGAGCGCAAACGCATTGAAGCTCAGGGTATTTCAGACTTCCAGAATATTGTGACACGCGGCATCAGTGAGCCGTTGTTGCGGTGGAAGGGGATTGAGGCAACAGAGAAGATCGCAGCCTCTCCCAATGCCAAGGTGATTATTATCGGCGCAGGGAAAGACGGCTTGCCGTTGATTCTGGATACCAAGTAACGATTACTGGAACTATCATTGTTTGTGCCACGCCGTTGCTTCCGGCGTGGCATTTTATTGTACACGATGAACTTCTTGGGAGAACTTGTTGTTCTAGAGGCTAAGCAGAGAGAATCACCCGGCATCAATTCTAAAGTGAGAGGATATTCAATGAAGATTGGAATCATTGGTTCTGGCGCTGTCGGTCAAGCCTTGGGCAAAGGGTTCGCCGACTTGGGGCACGAAGTGAAACTTGGAACACGGGACATCAATCAAGAGAAGGTTAGAACGTGGTTAGCAAAGACAGGACCGCGGGCAACCGCCGGATCGTTTGCTGAAGCGGCAGCGTTCGGGGAACGGCTGGTCCTTGCGACCTCATGGTCTGGAACTGAGAGCGCGATTAAACTCGCCGATAAGAGAAACATGGCTGGCAAGGTTGTCATTGATGTTACGAATCCGCTCAGCTTCGCAGCTGGCGGCCCACCAACGCTGGCACTCGGTCATACCGATTCGGGCGGCGAGCAGGTTCAACGATGGCTCGCAAACTCGCATGTCGTGAAAGCGTTCAACATCATCGGGAACCCTTTCATGGTCAACCCTCAGTTCCCGGGAGGCCCTCCGGACATGTTCATCTGTGGAAACAACGCGGAAGCGAAGCAGAGTGTGACGGATATCTTGACGGCTTTCGGGTGGTCGACAATCGATTTGGGTGGAATCGAGAGCTCTCGCTATCTCGAGCCTTTAGCGATGGTGTGGATCACGTACGGATTCCGGACGAACTCATGGTCTCATGCCATCAAACTTCTGCATAAGTAATCCTTAAAGACCTAGAGCCCGGTTCAAACCGGGCTCTGCTTTTTGTACTGAATCCTGCCGATTCCCCAAACGACAATCGAAATCACGAACCCCGGGTACATTGGCTCAATGCCGAGGAAGTATGATGGCTCACCGTTGAGCTGATGTACCTGTCCAAATAGCAGGCTCAGCGTGGATGCACCCCATCCGAGGAGCATCGCCCAAAAGGCATGGCGGGCAGGAATCTTCAACGGATCGAAATAGCTTGCCATCAATGGAACCAGAAGTCCGGGAACGATGGCTGTTCCAATCGTATACCAGATCTTTACGACCGATGGGACGATGAGAGACAGGATGATGGAGAAAATGGCTGATAGAACGAGTCCGATCTTCGTCCATCGTTGGACCAGAATCTCTTGCGTTGCCGGCACCGAAGAAACTGACAGACGTCCGACAATATCCCGGCCGATCGTCGACGCAGAAATGAACATGAGGCTGCTCAGCGTCGACATGATTGTCGCAAGCATCCCGATGTAAAACAGTCCCTTCGCGATCGGCGGCAGTGTCAACTCGGCGAGCATGGGATAGGAGAACGCCGCATTGCTTAGATTTGGAAGCGCAGCGCGCGCATACAGACCCGCCATGCTTGTCATAAAATCAAATACGAACCAGAAGAGAATGGAGATGAAGACCCCGCGCTGCGCCGTCGCTCCGTCCTTTGCAGCGTAACACCGCTGGTGGAAGGCCGGATCAACGAGAGTCCAAAGTGCAATGAAGAACCATACCGTGATGTACTGCCAGGAATTTCCACCATGCCAGGTGATGTGCAGCGGTGGCACGTGCGAGACAATGTAGTCCCATCCTCCCAGTTGATGATACGCAAACGGAAGGATCATCGCGAAACCGAAGAACATCATCACAAATTCAAACGCGTTCGCCCAGACATCCGACCTGAATCCCCCCCAGTAAAGATAGCAGACCGTCAGAATCGTGGTCAACGTGACACTCGTGAATAGATCGATTCCAAAGATGAGCTGGATGAGAATGCCTACCATGAGAACGTAGGCTGCAGGTGTGATGAGAAAAAAAGTGAGAACGCCGCCAAGAAGAGCCGTTCTGCGATCGTACGATGCTTCAAGTTTGTCCGGGATTGTGATGTGGTTGGTTGCCCTGATGCGTTTCGCGAGGAACACGGCAAAGACAAGAGCAAAGAAATAGTACGGCACGCCGAAGACAACCCAGTTGGATATTCCATACCTGTAGGAGAATTCCCCGACGCCGAGAATGCCTCCATACCATGTGGACACCAGCGTCGCGACAAACATCGGGAGTGTCAGGGTGCGCCCCGCCAGCAGAAAGTCTTCCGATTCGTGCCGACCCCGACGTATTGCGCGAAACCCAATGAAGACGACAGCCGAGAAATAGAGAAGAATAAGGAGGGTATCAATCAGGCTGAAATGGACCATGGAGGAAATCAGGAGCGGTCGAAAAGTTTGAAGAGCAGCAAATGGCCCTTTTTGACCTTGACAGTTACAGGCGGCGCCACAACCACGTTGCTCGTCCCTTCGCGGACACCAAGCTCAAGGTTCTCAGCGTCCAGTGCATATTTGAGTCCACTGGTAGACACGCCTTCGCAACGATTCAACGGGATGAGAGAGACAACATCCCCTTTCTCCGCCTCGAAGGAGTACTCTCGCCCCACGTAGCAGAGTTCACCACTGTCATCAATCATGGAGATGATCGCATCCGGATAAAATTTCCGCAACACTCCAAGATTTCCAACCGTGTGATCGACCCGTTTCCCCGAAGCTCCAACCACGGTAATGTGATCAAAGTTCGATTGAATCGCCCAGGTTATGGCCTTTTCGAGATCTGTTGTCTGATCGTTTCGATCCTCGCACATCTCGATGCGCCGGAACTTGACGAGCGCCTCGGAATGTATCGAGTCCAGATCCCCCACAATGACATCCGGCGTAATACCCATTTTGAGCGCAGTATTGGCCCCGCCGTCGGCACAGATAACTATGCCGGCTTTCTTGACGAGCATCGCCAGCCGTTTCTTAGAGGGTGGCTCCCCATTTGCTATGATCAGTGCTTGTTTACGCATGGACTCGGAAGCAGTTCATGATGCGGTTGATCCCCAGCCAAATTACAAATCAATTCGTAGAGAGGCAAAGACGTTGCGCAGCGCTGCAGGATAGAATTCATCCCCTTCGGCATGGCTCGCATAGTATGCATTGAAGAGATTGTTGACCTGGACCCGCGCTTCCATTTCCCGACCGATCGGCTCGATCTTGAACCGATAGGAGAACCACCCATTCACGACCGTGTATGGATCGACGGTTTTGCCGGGATCGGCTTTGTCGGGGCCTTGAAAATTGTCCGAGTACGATTTCCCCACGTGCTGAAGGGAAAGCGACAAGGTCAGTCCGTCGGTTCGATAGGTGGCCCGCACATTCGCCAGGAAATCAGGAAACCCCGCAATCGTATTCCCATCGAGCGAGACCGGAACCGAATTCTCGAACTCCGTGTACTTTACCAGACGGTTCTTGCTCAGTGTCGCGTTCGCGCTCACTTCGAGACCATCGTGCACATGAATACTCCCGGAGAATTCGATTCCCTGGTGCAGTGTCTTCTCCGCGTTCCCCGTCACCGGTATGCCGAAGCGGTCCAGCTGTCCGTTGTTAATGATCTCATCTTTGAAGCTCATATAGAACAGGTTCAGTGATGTATGCACCTTTTCATCGTTGTACCCAGCTCCAAGCTCAACGTCAACCAAATCCTCAGGATGCACCAACGGGCTGGAATAGTCATACCCGCCGCCCGGCAGCGACTTGAATTGTGGAGTCACCGGTCCCCACGAGAGCGGCGTGCTCGCTTCGGCTGCATTGTAAAGGTTGACCAAGCGCGGTTCACGAGAAGTGCGGGAAACCTGTGTGTAACAATTGAAGCTCTCATTCAGATTCCAGTTCAGCCCGATCCGGGGATTGAGGAAGTGATATGGGACTGAGAAATCTGTATGAATGTATTTCTCGTCGTACAGGCGGTACTGATTGTAGGCATATTGAAGTGCAGCCTGCAGGGTCAGATCAGAGTTCAGCTTAATGATCTCCTGTGCATAGAAGGAAAGGATATTCTTCCCCCCCCTGTATTCATAATAATGAAAATCCGGTGTCACACCTGCGGGCAGACCTTCCCCCCATCGAAGAGCACCCCAGTGGACAGATCGATGAACTCGCACTTCAGCGCCGACGGTGAGTTCGCCACTGTCGTGATGATAGCTTGCCCGTGGTAACCAGCCGTACTGTCGATTGTCGACAAATGCGCGAATGAGCGCATTGGAAATATAGAGTGTATCGGGATCTCCCGCGACAGAAAAACCATTCTCCTTCGTTATTCGATAGTACGAATTCGGCGCCCACGAGCCGTCATAGTCAAAGAACCCGGATCCCGTCACGAGAAAGAAGGTGTTGTTCACTGTGAGCCTGTCGGACAGGCGCCATTCGTGATAAAGCTCGTAGTGGGGCTGGCTGAAATTTTCGATTTCCTCCGGTCGCCGGATAGGATTTTGAGTGCGCACAGCGTCATCATGCGAGTAAGCGTCGGATTTCGAGATGCCATAGTACGCAAGGTGGTCGGCAATGGGGCCGCCGTAGAAGCTAAATTGCGTTGTCATATGCTCGTCATAACGAATGGCCCCGAGAAAGTAACTCGAGAAATCCGTCCACGACTGATTTCTGTATCCGTCGCTCTGGATGCGCGAGATCCGTCCGTAGAGCTCGTACCGTTCTCCCACAAGTCCGGAGTTGATCGATACGGAGTTCTTCCTGGTGTTGTAACTTCCCAATCCACTGAAAAAACTCACCCCCGGGTCTTTCGAGAAGCTGGTTGTAATGAGATTGACAGTGCCCCCGATCGCCGGCGGCCCATAGAACGCACTTCCGGCTCCACGCTGTACCTGGACGTCCTGGAGGTTCGCGGCAAGGTCAGGAAAATCGAGCCAATAGACGTCATGATCTTCCGGGTCATTCTGGGGAATACCGTTCACCATCACGGAGATTCTCCGTTGGTCGAATCCACGGATGCTGAGGTAGTTGTAGCCGATTCCATTCCCATTTTCCGAATAGAAAGTCGTTGATGGGAGCTCGGAGAGAAGCTGCGGGATATCCTGTGTGGAATACCGCTCCGCAAGATCGCGGGCACTCAGAGTCGCAAATGCAACCGGATTTTCCCTCTCCCGCGCCCTCATTGCAGAGACGATGATTGTCTGACCGGGCAGGATCGTCGGCTCGAGAAGGACATTGAGATTCAATGTCTGGCCTTGAACAATCCGAACGGGAATGACCTTTGGAGTGTAACCGATGTAGCTGATACGCAGTGTGTAGGATCCCTGTGGAATTTGCCTTATCCGAAACGAGCCGTCACGGTTGACGCTGACGCCGATGGTCGTTCCCAGCAGAAGGACGTTGGCGGTTTCCAGTGGGCGTCTCGAATCTGCATCCAGAACACTCCCTTCAAGAATCCCGGTCTCTTGTCCCAGAAGCAACTGAGGAAGAGCCAGGATAATCCCAAGCACGACAGCAAAACGCATGTTGTCCTCCGCACAAAAAAAAAGCCGAATTCCAGTCGGGAGTGACGACGGAAGACGGCTCAGACAAGAAAACCACGGTACCGTTTTCCTTCGCTGGTATTACCCAGTTCAGGTTCGGAGGGTCTGCTCTCAGCCGTCCCATTCCGATGAGTCGGAACGGGATGCACCCCTAACGGAACAATCAATGACATGATGAAAAAGAACTGCATCAATATACGAGGTCAGCGAGAACATGTCAAGAGATGAAGGGACTATCTGCCTGCAATCCTTGCCTACCACTCCTTTTTTCCCTATTTTCTGCAGCGCACTAGTACGTGATCACGTTGCTTACTCTGAGTTCTGTGTTCCCCCGATGACTCTTTCAGTTGAAAACCTGTCGTTTCACTACCCGGACATTCCGGTCCTCCGCAATATTAGCTTCGATCTTCCGTCAGGAGATTTCCTGAGTCTGCTTGGACCGAACGGTTCCGGCAAGTCAACGCTGCTTCGCCTCCTCGACAGAATTCTCCTGCCTCAGAGCGGCACGATCACCCTTGATGGGCATCCACTTAATGAATTCAGCCGACGTGAGTTGGCCAAGAGGATCGCTTATGTTCCTCAGGACACGTTGTGGGTTTTTCCCTATACTGTGCTGGAAGTTGTCTTGATGGGAAGGTCACCGTACGTCGGACGCTTCGGCTTCGAGAATGAACAGGATCTCGAAATCGCACGGGAAACGATGCATTTGACGGATATCGATCATCTTGCAGACAAACTCATCACAGGAATCTCCGGCGGAGAACGACAGCGAGTGTTGATTGCCCGGGCACTGAGCCAGCAACCGCAGATTCTCCTTCTCGATGAACCCAATGCACATCTTGATATCAGTCACCAGATAGAGATTTTCCAAATATTACGGGAACAAAACGAGCTGCGAAACCTGACGATCGTCTCCGTCTCGCATGACCTGAACCTAGCTGCCGCCTTCAGCAAACGCACGCTTCTGCTTGCAGGCACCGAAATGGGAGGCGCTTCCATCTTTGCCATCGGTCAGCCGAAGGACGTCCTTACCCGGGAAAATATTGAACAGATCTATCAAACTCCGGTGATTGTTGATCAATTGCCGGATTCCTCCGCGATAAGGATTTCATTACTCCCACTTGCGAACAAGAAATCGAAGCAATCAGAACGTATCACTCCTCACCCAACTACTCCCAACTGAAGGCCCCATGTCCATCCGCCGACGACAAATACGTGAAAAGGTCCTCCAAGCGCTGTATGCGTACGAGCTTTCCCATGAGTCGGTGGACCTGATTCTCGACACGATCGTTGGGACGCTGAAGAAGGAGCCTGAAGTGTTCGAGCTCGCCAAGGAACTGTTCCTGAAGGTCATTGAGACGAAAGACGAAGTGGACAAGCTGATCACGAACCGTGTTGCCAACTGGGAATTCGGCCGACTCGCCGTCATCGACAAAATCATCCTCCGGATAAGCATCTGTGAACTGATCTATTTCGAAGATATCCCACCCAAAGTCTCCATCAACGAAGCTATTGAGATTGCCCGTCGGTACAGCACCGAAAAGAGCGACAAATTCGTCAACGGCGTCCTCGACTCGGTCCTCGATGACCTGAAGAAATCAGGCCGGATGAGGAAATCCGGGCGCGGGCTCCTTGAAACTTCGACAAAACAAAAACCGGTCAAGTAGTTTGCAGGAAGACGTGTCTGCCCCTATGCCATCAGAGCCTGAGCAGCCCTCCCAATTCTATTCGCGCAGCAAGATCTTCTCGTGGACGTTGTTCGACTTTGCGAACACGGCCTTCTCCGTCGTTGTGGTAACCGTCATCTATTCCCGATATTTCACCGAGCAGGTCGCAGGAGGACGCCTCTGGCTGTGGAGCCTCGCCGTAAGCCTCTCCATGATCCTGGCAGCCGCCATCGCCCCCCCTCTTGGAGCTGCCGCAGACTTTTCACACAACAAGAAACTCTTCCTCGGGTTGTTCACGCTGGCGAGCATCATTTGCACGGCGCTGATGTACTTTGTGGAACCCGGAATGGTGTTCGTCGGCATGCTTCTCTTTATTGTCGCGAATACAGGCTTTGAAGGCGGCATCGTCTTTTATGATGCGTTTCTTCCGAGCATTACGTCGCGGCATTCCTACGGCCGGGTTTCGGGGTACGGGTTTGCCATGGGCTACCTCGGCGCTCTCGCGGTCATGTTGATCGTGATACTGATGCTGCCCGACACTTCTCAACCGGATTACTTTTTCTATGTGAGGCTGACGTTCGTCGTGGCGGCCTTTTTCTTCCTCATTTTTGCTCTTCCCATGTTTCTTTGGGTCCCGGAGCCAAAAAGTTCAAAACAGAAGACGTCGAGCGTCATCCGCACTGGCTACCAACAGGCGTTACACACGTTTCGCGCATTGTTCATCGAAAAGAAATACCCATCGATTGCCCGATTCCTGATTGCATTCTTCATCTACAACGATGGTATTCTTACTGTCATCGCATTCGCCGCAATTTTCGCCGAGAGCGTGCTTCACATGCAGCCGCGGGAGATCATCGTCTTTTTTGCCGTCGTGCAATCGAGCGCGATTCTCGGGTCCTTCCTTTTCGGTTTTGTCACCGACAAGATCGGCCCGAAGAAAACCATCTCGATAACCCTCTGCATCTGGATTTCCATTACCGTCGGAGCGTACTTTGTTACATCGGTGGCTGAGTTCTATGTCGTGGCCATGGGTGCCGGAGCGGCCATTGGGTCGTCCCAGTCTGCAAGCCGAAGTTTGATGGCCTTGCTTACGCCGAAGGAGAGGGAAGCTGAGTTCTTCGGCTTCTACGACGGACTGTGCGGAAAAGCCTCTGCCGTCCTCGGTCCGCTCGTCTACAGCGGTATTGCCTATCTCACCAGCCAGCGTGTTGCTGTCGTTTTCATCGGTTTGTTCTTCCTGGCTGGATTGATTTTGGTGCAGGGCGTGACGCAACCCGAGTGGAGGCGCACGCCCCCCCTGCAACAATGACACCGATCCACAGCTCGTTCAGCAGGAGTACAACATGAAAACCTCAGTGATCTTGACATTGTGCTGTCTATTTGCTCTCGCCGGTTGTGCACGCGAGAAAACAGAGACAACCACACGCGGTAATCTGCATGCACTCTTCGCCGAATCCACCGCTCCGGCGATGGCTCAAGAAGTCAGCCAATTCTTGACCACGTACAGAAAGGCAGGCGCAAACATCAGTTTTGAACTCGTGTCATCGGATGAGGCTATCCGACGCATGGTGCGCGACACGCTCCGGTACATCGTGTCGACTCGACCAATGAGTCCAGCGGAGAAGCAGCAACTTCCGAAAGTCGAAGGATTTGATTTGAATGAGATCGTCGTCGCGTACGACGGAATGGCCGTGGTGGTTCACCAGAAGAACCTGGTTGAAAAGATGACAACAACGGAGCTTACCAAGATTCTCTCCGGTGAGATTCGCCGGTGGGAGCAGCTTTCCAATGCTGAGGGGATGAAAGGGACCATCGAGGTCGTTTATCAGGACTCCTCGGATGTCTCACTTTTTGCAGAGAGCCGCCTTCTGCAAGGCAAGATGTTGCGAAAGAATCTGGTGAAGTCTGGTTCGAGCCTTGCGACGCTACAAGCGGTCGTTGAACGACCGCTTTCGCTCGGACTCGTTGGCGTCTTGTGGGTCGACTCTGCACGTGTTCCTGCGAATGTCCTGAAAATTGCGGAGACGCGACAAGTGAAGGACACCGCCTTCAGCATCCCAGCGGAGAGAATCGGGAAATTCTGCACGCCGCACCCGGCGAACGTTTATCGGAATTACTATCCCCTGAAGCGCGCGATCTACGCCTACAGCTTTGGACCCGTTGCAAGCTTCGCGTCAGGATTTGCCACATTCGTCGCAACCGCGGATGGACAGAGGATATTCCTTGACAAGAACGTCGTACCAGGGACTCAGCACATTAAATTGAGGGCACCCGAATAGTCTCGGAGAGCTGGTGGTGTTTGTCAGTCGCACCATCAAGCAGAGCCTACAAAAGAAAGAGCCCCGCATCAACCATGCGGGGCTCTTTCTTTATCCTGCAGCAAACCGCTAAAATTCGGGGCCCAAAGAGAAATACCAGACCGGGCTGGAGAAACTGTTGCCATTAAAGTTCCATGCAACGTCGATCCGCAGTGGGAATCCAAAGAAGAAGAACCTGCCGCCAAAACCGGTCCCAACGAGAAGATCCTTGTTCTGCATTCCGTCGGGCGTGGATTGAAATGCCTGCCACGTTTTCGTATTACTCCACGCTGATCCCACGTCAATAAAGGCTGCACCAAGCATGTTCTGGAAACCGATCGGCAATGCGCCAAGGATGAAATAGCGCACCAGCGGGAAACGCAATTCCAAATTGGCGATGCCAAACCGCGTGCCGTTCAGGGCATTGTAATCGTAGCCTCGCACCGGCAAACCGGGCGTAAGGAATGCATAATCTTCGACATTGACAATCGGAACGCCGCCACCCTGATCAAACCGGCGGTTGATCCATCCCTCGGTCCCTCCAATGAAGAACCGTTGCTGGTTCTGGCCATAACTTGCGCCACCCGTGAGCCGGTAAACAAAAATCAGCTCCTTCGCCAGTTTGTTATAGCTGCGGTAGTCAAAGGTAAAGGTCTGTACATCGAGCGCCTGATCGCTGATCTTCGCACTGCCGTAGAACTGGGCATTGAATCTGGAACCGTTGTTCGGAGCAAACCATCCGCCCTGCCAGAGGGAATTGTCATTGACGTACGAGAGCATCGGCATGATAAACGAACGCTGCTGCGACGGTTCCGTCGGATCATCGAGATTATCCCGCGAGAGATTCATCCAATTGACACTAAGATCCAGGCGATTGAATCGATCAATAGGATACGAAGCAACGGCTCCGATGGCCCAGGAGCGGAATCGATACAACATGGCATTGCTTCCGGTTGCGTCGCCAAGATAAAGGAACCGTGCCGTGTGGAATCCCTCAAACCCGTAGTCGATGCGGTCGGGGAGATACAGATACGTCAACCCATAGTCGCTATTCTTGAGATCGATGAGCAGGTTTGTCTGAAGAATGATCTGGTGGTCGCCCAGCATGTCGCTGAACGCCATGATCGTTTCTCCCTGAACACCGTAAAAGGTGCTGTATTCCGCAGTTCCATAGACCAGATCAGGTGTAAAGCTCAGTTTGTACTTGCGCGGGACATAATTTCCGTCGGCGTCGCGGTTATTCGCGACGTTGAATCGTATCGATGATTTTGGGGCGGCCATGGTATCCCGAACGTTGTCGGGAGAAAAAATGTAGCCGCGGAGATCGGTCTTCGTACTTGTTTGATAGCGTGAAGAGGCCGCCGTCGTGTCCTGGATAATCACGATATTGTCGCGAATAGCAACGGTATCACTCGGCGTGGTCGCCGCAAAGACCTGATGAGGCTTTTCCGCGCGTGGAAGCTCGAACTTTCGTTTGATAAACTCTGTGGGTTCAAGTTGAGCAACGCTCAGCTTATGCTCGAACGGCGAGCGCATCAGGAACACATCGAAACCGGCCTTGTGCAACGAACTGAAAACAAGTTTTGAGCCATCATGAGAGAGCGTTAGCTGATAAATACCGGAGAGTGAATTCGTAATAGGTCGGTCCACGCCGGTCTCCAGCACTCGCTCATAAATATTATTGATACCATTCCGGTCTGAAATGAACAGCAGCTTTTTCCCGTCCGGAGAAACTACAGGCGACGTTTCATTGGAGTTCGGCGAGTCGATGACGCGGCGCATGGCTCTGGTTTCGACGTCAACGGCGTAGATATCGAGCTGGCTATAGTCGAGCTGCGACATTCTCAACCCGGGGACCATCTTGCCAGGCGACGTGAAATCACGGCGATCGGACGAAAAGTAGATGGTCTTGCTGTCCGGAGAAAAAACCGGGTCGAGATCGGTGAAAACGTCGTTCGTGATATTTGTCTGTTTCCGGGAATCAAGATCGTAGACATAGATGTCAGCATTCGGTCCCTTCAATCCTTCGAACGCCAGCTTCTTACCGTCAGGAGACCAGCTCAGCGAAAAGACACCATCGAGGCCAAGCCCGATTTTCTCTTTATCGCCCGACTCCACATCGACAATCATGATGGCATCTTCACCACCCGCTTTGACGCCAAATGCGATCTTCTTCCCATCCGGCGACCAGGCGATGCCGGGGGTCAGAAGGTGAAGCTCCTCGAGATCGTTGGTCCGCTGTCCGCTGACAAGCTTCTCAAGAATTTGACCATCAATTGCAGACATCAGGTAGACATCAAAGTAGTCGTTGCGATCCGAGATGAAAGCAATCTTGTCCCCTTGCGGTGAGATCGCTGGACTGGTATTGTAGAAACTGTTATCCTTGGTGTGATCGGTCAGGCGACGGGCAAAGTCAGCCGGCTCTTCCCGCTTGGCGACATCGGGCCAGTACAGCACCTTTTGTTCCTTCTGCCATCGCTCCGAGAGTTCCTTCATCGTCAAACCGACAGTGCTTTTGAACGCCTGCTCCACACTGCGCGTACTCCTCATCCGGTTGAAGATCTCACCGATCTTCTGTTCCCCGTACTTGTTCTCAATGTAGTACCACACCGACTGACCGCCGCGATAGGCAAAGTATCCGCCGAGGTATTCAATAGGAGGGAGGTTATTCTCAATCGTCGCGTCGCGGATGAACATGTCGGAGTTTGTCTCCCATCGCATCGACGCATATTCCGCAAACCCCTCGTTCACCCACATAGGAAGTACAAACGGCGCCCTGCTGGAGATGAGCGATTGAATCGATCCTCCGTAGAACATGTCATTCAATACAGCATGGACGAGCTCATGATGGATCACGTGTCTGAACTGGCTGTAGCTTCCTTCAAACGGAACCACCACGCGGTTCTTGAAAAGCTCGGTGACTCCGCCGATCCCTTCGTCGAGGTATTCGCTCACGACATTTGTCTGCTGAAACTCATTATGCGAATTGTAAACGACGATCGGTATACGGTTGTTAATATCATAGCGAAGGATCTTCCGGATGGAACTGTACGCATCTTCAGCGGCATCCGCCGTGAATTCTGCCAGCTCATATCCATTCTGGGAGTAGTAGATATCGAAGTGGCTTGTCTGTATGTACTCCCAATCGAAATCCTTGTACTGGACTTTATTTTTCCCGAACACGGAATTCTGACTCAGCGCCAGGCTCGAGGCCAAGAGTACCAGAGCACCGACTGCCAAGATCCTTCTCATAGACGCCCCCTCTGCAATATTCATTTCATAGACCTGTCATTATTGTAGCCAAAAGCGCATGAAAAATCAACGAACCGGGGTTTCCTTATTGAACAACAGCTCCCATCCTCTCAGTTCCTTGCTGTCAACGGTGGCGTTTCTTTCGATATCTCGCAGGCTCCTCGGCACCGACAATCCCGAAATCGATTTCCCGCTCTTCCGGGTTGACTCTGAGGACCTTCACCTGGACAGTATCACCAAGGCGGTATCGCTTCCCCGTCTTGCTTCCGACGAGCGAGTATTTTTTCTCATCGTACTCATAATAGTCGTCGTTCAGATCGCGCACGTGCACCAGACCCTCCACCAACAGGTCCGTGATCTCAATGAAAATACCAAAACGCATGACACCGGAGATAATCCCTTCAAACTCGTCCCCCACGTGCCGCTTCATGAACTCGACTTGCATGACTTTCACAGCAGCCCGTTCGGCTTCCATGGCCACGCGTTCCATCACGGAGGACTGCTTTGCGATGAAGGGCAGCCGGCGCTCGATCTCTTTTCTCCGCTCCAGGGAGGCTGAGAGCGCATATTCCTTCAGAAGCCGGTGAATCACCAGATCCGGGTAGCGCCGGATCGGTGACGTGAAGTGTGAATAATAGCCGAACCCGAGCCCATAGTGTCCGATGTTGTGCTCTGAATACACCGCCTTCGCCATCGAGCGCAATGCGACTTCATTGATCACATTCTCCACTTCACTCCCTCGCACCTGATCGAG
>PMZI01000051.1 GCA_003170475.1 Ignavibacteriota bacterium
GCCAGGATTCGAACCTGGGAGTGTCCCGTCAGCAAGCTGACGGGATGCCTTACCACTTTGTTACGTCTGAATCAACTCTCTGAATGTCTTGTTCGCTTTCAGGCTCTTGAGTTCTCGCTCCCTGACAACAGCTTGAGAACGTGATTCGAAAGCCTCAGACCAAACAAGGACAAACGGCCTTCTTCCTTTGGTCGAAGGGACTCGCCCTTCGTTGTGCCGACGCATTCTCTCGTCGAGATTGTTCGTCTGGCCAATGTAGAACTTCTGGTCCTTCAGACTTCTCAGAACGTAAACCGAAAACATGTCCAGGCCTTCTCCCGAAACCGTGCTGGGGTGCCAGGATTCGAACCTGGGAGTGGCGGCTCCAAAGGCCGCTGCCTTACCACTTGGCTACACCCCAATTAGCCCGAGCAGAGGCTTCAACAAAAAAGAAAGCCCAACTCTATTAAAGAATCGGGCTTCTAAGATAGCCAAAAAAGGGCTATCAGTCAACGAAATTCTAGCCAAGCGCGCTTACAGTACCATCCTAGTCGGGCTGAGGAAGGAAAAGAATCGCATTCAACAAGAGCTTTTCCAAGCCCGACCAGAATCGCCGAAATGTGACGTTCTCAGTAAAAAGGACCGCTCTGCCTCTTCCGATCCGGTAATCTTGCACAAAGGCCGCCTCAGCGACCTTTTGGGCTCTTTCCTTTGTGACGTAACCACTGACCTGCATCGAATCCTTTGAAAACCGGGCAACATTGTGCCCAACGTCCGAGAGTTCAATCGGTGGAGAATCGCTCTTGAAAACAAAGACCTCACCCGGAACTCCGAAACCTATGGGATGCGTCGTGTCGACAAGAACCTTGAATATTGTACCCGGAATATGGTCGAGACGGTTCTTCTCCTCCTTCTCAAACAATGTCAGCCTCTTGGTCTGCTCCTTTTTGGCTTTGTCTTGCTCCTTTTCCTCCTTGCTCTTTTCATCGTCCTTCTTTTCGGTCTTGATCACCGCCGCAGTAATGCCCGATTTTCCCTTTGTGAGGAACTGGGCTCCTCCTTCGATTCCGATGAGGACTCCCCCTCCTTGAACCCATCGCTTGAGTCGGTCAGTCTTTGCACTATCGAAGGCAGATTGATAATTGGAGGCATCCGGGAGGATAATGACATCGAATTTCGAGAGGTCCATGTCTCCTAGGTCGGTCGCCCGAATCCCTGAGAATGGAATCCCCAGTTCCTGTTCGAACAGGAACCAGAGTTCCCCGTAGTCGCTGGAACTGACCGGTGCACCCACCGCGATCGCGATTTCCGCCTTCTTGAGAGGAGATACATAGTTTGATCCGAGACTGATTCCCTTCTCCGTGTAGCCCGTCGGCGTTGCATATACGTCTACTCCGACCTGTTCAGCGAATTTGCCAATGTCACGTGAGAGGGTGTCACCGCTCGCGCCGACAAGAGCAACGATTGTCCCTGCGCCAAAGTATCGTCCGCCGGTTTCAAATGACCGCCGGGCGACTGACAGGGGATACCCCTTTTCGAGGAGTTGCCAGACAAGTCGAACCGCGCTGTTGCGATCCCAGGGAATGAGGTACGCGAATGCTCGCTTGTCGCCAATGATCCCACCGCTCGGTTTTGATGGATCACTGATCTTCACTGCGTTGGGGGGCAGGGAAGACAAGGAGACCCACGCTTTGAGTCCGGAAGCAACAGGAAGTGACCAGGCCGACACATCGTAGAAAAATGTATCACGAGCGATCGTGACGGGTTCAAGCAAAGCCTCGGCCAATCTGGATTGCGGCTGGGCCAATGGAACAAAATACGCTCCCTTCGGAAAGCTCTCTTTCGCCGACTTTGCGGAGAAATATCGTTGTACCTGCAATGTGGTCTGCTCGGCAAGTTGGTACACTTCAATGCCCTGTCTCAGAAGCGTCTCAATGACCTGATATGCTCGGGAAGGATCTTCGACCTGACTGATCAGGTACCCTTTGACAGGAGTATTCAGCGTGAGTGCCGTCGTCCAGAATTTCACGAAATCCTGCAGACGTTCGTTCTTGTTCTTGACGCTCGTTTCGATCGTCGCGATGCTGGTAATGAAATGATCGCGAGCGCGATCCAGAAGAGTGAGAGTTTGACCGTTTGGTTTCCGAACTGCCCGAGCTCCGCGGGATCCGCCCGCCTGCTCGTATGTCATGCCAATCGATCCATTGAACGTAGGCCACGAATCACCATATCCCGGGTAGAACATGTCGAAATGCTCGCCGACATAATAAGGGAGGCCTAGCTTGTCGAATGCCTCCGCGTTCCCTTTGCCAAAAATCCTTCCCCATTTCGCGACTTCCTGAGGAAGTGTCTCATGCAGGGGAACTGCCGCGGGATAAAAGAAATAGGTGCTTGTGTACTCCATCTCGTGGTAGTCAACATAAACGTGCGGCATCCAATCTCTATAAAGGAGTACCCTTGCCTTCGTTTCCTTCTGAGTCTGCCACGACATGTCGCGATTCAGATCGAAGAAGAAGTGATTCGTCCTGCCGCCCGGCCATTGCTCGGTGTGTTCGAAAGAGAATGGATTGACGTTGGGTTTGGCCCCGGCCACGGAATTCGCCCACTGCACGTACCTTTCGTGTCCATCGGGATTGACGTTGGGGTCGATGATCACGAGCGCGTTTTCGAGCATGGTCTGCGTGCGACGATCTGTGCCCGCGCAGAGTTGATAGGCCGCCATCATCGATGCTTCCGGAGAGGATGCCTCGTTGCCATGAACACCATAGGAGAGGAAAACGATCACGGGAAGCGATGCAATGATCGTTTCTGATTCTCCTTCTGCCAAGGTTCGCGGGTCTATCAGCTTCTTGTTGGCTCGTTTGATGTCGTTGAGTCGCGCCAGATTCTGCGGTGTCCCTATCACAAATGCCTGCAAGATCCGGTGCTCATAGGTCTCTCCGTAGACGATGCGCTGAATTCTATTCGATGTTGAAACGAGCCTCTCAAAGTAGCCGTTCAGGTTGGCGTAGTTTGTGAATCGTTCACCGATCTCATATCCGAGGACAGCACTCGGTTGTGGGATTGAGGCATCGTAGATGCCATCGGGTAGGAGTTTGAGTGTCGTCTGTGCGATGGCAGCTGAAGCAAAGAAAAGTGTAACGAGGAGTCTCTTCATGTGTTCTCCGGATTCAGAATTTGCTCGTCAATGTACTGCAAAATGCCGGAATTGCAAACCGGACAGCCTTGCATTTCGCGGCACAAATTGTTATTTTCAAGCCGACAAACTACTCTAGGAGAGACGCTATGGCTGAAGTGAGATCGCTCTCACCGAATAGATATATTGCATTGGGAAGCGAGCACATGGTCGCTCAGGCCTTCTGGGTTGTGAGTTTTGCCGTTTGCACCGCGATCGGTGCACAGCTGGAGATCCCGCATCTGCCTGTGCCGTACACATTTCAGACTTTGGCAGTGATTCTGGCAGGCGGACTTCTCGGGAGCAGGAACGGATTCCTCAGTATGATGCTCTATCTCGGCCTTGGACTTGTTGGAATGCCAGTATTTGCCGGGGGCGGTTTTGGGTTGGCAAGACTTCTTGGTCCGACAGGCGGATATCTTCTCAGCTTTCCAGTCGCTGCGTTTGTCGTTGGGTCCTTGGTCTCCTCTCAACCGGCGGTCGTATCCTCGAAATCAATCCTTGCCTATGTCTGGACGTTGGGCGCAATGATTGCCGGATTGCTCGTGGTGTTCGCTATGGGAACTCTCCAACTGAACATAGTTTATTTTCATAACTGGACCCTTGCGTTTCAATCTGGCTTTTTGATCTTCTCACCCTGGGATGTTTTGAAACTCGTCGCTGCCACGACAATCTGCCGAGAGCTGAGAAGGCGATAAGACTCTCTGAATGTCGGTTGATTTTCTCGAGCCGGTTCTCAATCTTGATTCTCCATCGCAGAATCTGTGCAATTCCGGAAGAATTGTGCAACGCCCAGCTTCTGAACTGACTCTCGCTTGCATATCTCTCCCGAACTTCTTACAATTGCACTGAATTCATCTCTCAGCACGCCCTTGGTGGTGCATGCGTCGTTTCACCCTCCGCACCGTTTTCTACATGCTTCTTGATGCAATCCTTCTCGCCGTGTGCCTGTTGCACGTGCCGTATGTTGTTCAGAGATCAAAGGCGCCGTTCGAAGTTGCAGGGAAAGACACACTCCTCCGTATCGTCAGTGTCGATTCGACCGCGCTGCAGAACATTCGGATCGGAGACCGTCTGACTCGTTGGAATGGCGAGCCTGTCATCGTACCGGAAGCTGTCGAGTACCTTGCCGATGTGTCCCCGATTGGCTCGATCATCCCTGTGGAAGTCCGGAGAGACGCTCAGGCGATCACGACGGACGTGCGTCTCATCCCCTACTATGATTCGTTGCGGTTCTTGATCATCTCACTCTTTGTCGGCCTCACAGTCTTTGGCGTTGGGGTCTTCATCTTGGTGTGCAGGCAGGCGGACATGGCTGCACGGGCTTTGCATTGGGCGTTGATCACTCTGGCCACCACCACGATGATGACGTGGGGTCTGGCGATGCCAGGGGCGATCGAGACGTATCTCTCGAGGGTTATCTGGTTCGTGTCGTATCTCGGAGTTGCCGTTTCCTTTTTCTTTTTCTCGCTTGTGTTTCCCAGGGAGCGCTACCCGCGATTGTCCAAGCACTCCTGGATGCTGGTCTTGGTTGTGCTGGTGGTAGGCGTCGCGTTCGGAATGTTCCATCTTTCGGCTCTCCAGCGTGGTTCGTCGGAATCTGTCGATTTGTTCCAGGGGTTGTTCAACATATTCCATATCTCTCTCTTTGTCTTTATCGGCGGCGGCCTCGTCAATCTTGCACGGGCGACCGTACGTGCCTCATCGAATGAAGAACGACAAAAGATGTACTGGGTGCTGTGGGGATTGGCCATAGGAGTTCTTCCGTACCTGGTCTTTCACATCCTTCCGCAGGTGTTGTTCTCGACGTATATCGTCCCTGAAGAGTTCACTACGATTTTCTTCTTGTCCGTGCCCGTCGGCTTCTCGATCGCTCTTCTGAAATATCGCCTGTTTGATATCGAGCTTCTGATCAACCGCACGATTGTGTACGCAGTGCTTTCTTTTTTTATTTTGGTCGGTTATGGCATGATCGTCTTACTCGTTGTCTCGATCATTGGGGAAAGGGTTGTCTTCGATCGCTATATCATGGTCGTTGGCCTCACGCTGGTGATCGGTGTGATGATCAACCCCTTGCGGCTAAAGTTGCACCATGTTGTCGATGGTGTTCTTTTCCCCGTACGAACCAACTATCGGCGCTCATTGACCGGGGCAGTGGAGAAGCTCCACAGTGCATTGGACAGAGAAGGTCTCTTCCGGCAGCTTGTTGCTGCGGTTCAAGAGTGCGTTCGGGGGCAGTCGGTCGCGTTCTACAGAATAAGAGAAGGAGACCTTCTCCTTCGTCCAACAAACGGAGTGGAGCTGCATGCCCCCATCCTGATCAACGAGGAACGCAAAGGTTTGTTCACCCTTGGCAAGACCCTCGTCAGAGAAAAGGCATCGTATGCCGATCAATCTCGAATCGATGCTTCGCAGGAAGAATGGCTTTCAGAGTGTGGATGGGGTATGCTCTCGCCGCTCACCTCGGAAGCGAAGGAACTGCTCGGAGTGCTGGCGCTCAAACCGCTCCATGCGCGGGAACACTATGAAGAGGAGGAGATCAATTTCATCGCGACTATTTGCGGTGAAGCATCACAAATCCTCGAGCGGCTGGTCCTGCAGGAAACAATCATCCTCGCTCAAGAAGCACGGAGGCGATCCGAGGAGCTGAGCGAACTGAAATCATTTTTCATCTCCAGCGTATCTCACGAATTTAGGACGCCGCTGACTTCAATACGCATGTTTGCCGAAATGCTCCGCTCGAATGCGGTGGGCTCCCGGAGACAGCAGCGCGAGTACCTCGAGATCATTGAAGGGGAAAGTGACAGACTCTCAAGGTTGATCGGGAACATCCTCGATTTCGCCAAGATTGAACGCGGAATCAAGGATTACTCATTCGGAACGGTCCAGATCAAAACAATCGTGAAGCGCTCTGAGATGGCGATGCGCTATCAGTTTCTCCAGCACGGGGGCAGACTGCGCACGCGAGTGGAAAAGGACCTGCCGACCCTTGAAGCCGATGGTGATGCGCTCGAAGAAGCGCTCTTGAACCTCCTGTCGAATGCTCTGAAGTACTCTGTCAAGAAAAAGGAAGTTGAGTTGACCGTTGCGAAACAAAAGGGAAACATCGAAATCATTGTTGCTGATAAGGGGATTGGCATTCCTGATGCCGAGATTTCGAGTGTCTTCGATCGATTTTATCGTGTTCGCGATGAGCGCACTCGTCAGGTTGGCGGTGCTGGACTTGGTCTTGCCCTGGTGAAACACATCATCGACGCTCATCACGGGAGGATCACTGTTCGAGACACTGTCGGTGGTGGTACCACGTTTGCTATTCAACTTCCAATCACCCGTCAGATTCGAAGGAAGAAACAATGAAACGAGTCCTGATCGTTGAAGACGACAAAGCAATTCTTCGCGGTCTTGTCGACAGTTTCAAGGCCGAGCACTTCGCAGTGGAGACGTCAACGGATGGCGTGGAGGGATTCTCCTTGGCGAAGAAAAGCAAATGCGATATCCTCATTCTCGATGTGATGCTGCCCGGAATGAACGGATTTGACATTTGCCGGCAGCTTCGTTCAGATGGCGTCAAAACACCCATTCTGATGCTGACGGGGAAAGGTGAAGAGATCGACAAGGTAATGGGACTCGAACTTGGCGCGGATGATTACCTGACAAAACCGTTCAGCGTGAAAGAACTCCTGGCGCGGGTCAAAGCCCTCCTGCGACGCCAAGCCGGCATTCACACAGAAATGACAGAGGCGACATTTGGAGATGTCTATCTGGATTTTAAGAAGCAGGAGGCTCTCAAAGGGAAGAAGACTCTCGATCTTACCGCCAAGGAATTTCAGCTGCTAAAGTATTTCGTGGAACGCGAAGGAGAAGTCATCTCTCGCAACCAACTTCTCGATGACGTTTGGGGATACGAGGCGATGCCGACAACCCGGACGGTCGACAACTACATTTTGTCGCTCCGGAAAAAGATTGAGACTCATTCTTCCAAACCGAAACATCTCCTGACGATTCACACTGCAGGATACAAGTTCGTAAAGTAGACGCGCATCCCTCGACTGGTTGATGAGCCCCGCGCGGCCACTCCCTGATTGATTGGCCGATGCGGGGTTTTCCGTTTCATGTTCTGCGAAACCGCCATCACGATTCGTTCAACGGCTTCATTGCGCCCTCCGACCGGTCCTCCAAGAATAGCGTCATCCCCTTCAGCGGAACGCAGTACTCGAACTCGTCGTTGGGGACTGCTGACTGTTTGTCGCTGGATTGTGAAGGCGCCTATCCTGGATAGCGAAGCGGGTTGCGTCAGGACTTTAGAAACTCCTCCCACCGCCGGAACAGTTCGGCCGTTGCCTTCACATCTCCGAAGCAATATTCTGCTATCTGCCGGAAGCGCTTTTCCTCAAACAGTCTTCCAATATCCAGTCCGGTGATGCCGTGGGATTTTGGGCTGTCGATTCCGAAGGACTTGCAGTAGAAATCAAGACTGAACTTCCGGAACGCACCGTAGAAGGTGAGTTGGTCGAGCAGGTCACAATGAATGGAATGATCGAATCGGTACGGCATGAGATTGCGCGATGGTTTGATCTGAAGGATGGCCGATCGAAGAAGCAGGAAGGGACAATCGAATCCGCGGCCGTTGAACGTGATGAACTGTTCGTACTTCAGGATGTCTTTCCAAAACTCCTGAAGAAGCTCTTGTTCCGTCCCGGATCGGAAGTGAACGTGTTCGTCTTCTGAAAAAGTGTCGACGGATTCGTCAGACTGGAACAACACTTCACCGCGATCGGTGTCCGGATTCAGCAATCCGATGGCCACGATCCGGGCGGTCGTTGGATACAGACTCAGTTTCTGAATCGCCTCGGTGCGCTCTTCCTCCGATTCGGCAAATTTCAGCAAGTACGCTTGCTGCACTTCATCGAATGATTCAAACGGAGCGGCAAGGGTTTCAATGTCGATGATGAGACGAGACACGCGACAACCTAGGAAGTGATGCGATAGTGCTTCAAACCCCAGTAAGACTCGATGGCAGTTACTTTGAGGATAACATAGAGCGGTATGGCAAGGAGCATTCCAAGGACACCCATCAGCTGATTGCCGACAACGAGCACGACGATCACTGTGAGGGGGTGCATGTCGACAGCCTTGGCAAAACAAAGAGGCTGGACGATGATATTGTCGATCGCCTGCACGACGAGGTTGACGATGATGACAGGCAGGATTAACCTGAGATCTCCCGTTTGTGTAATCGCGACGAGGGCGGCCGGAACTAATCCAGCAAACGGCCCCACATATGGAATGAGATTGGTTACCCCGCCGACAACCCCCAAGAGGATAGGGTAATTGATGCCGATCAGGTAATATCCAACGATGTTCATCACTCCAACAATAGCCGAGTCAAGAAGCCAGCCGCGAAGATATCCTACGAGATCCTCCTGAATTCTGCTGATAACGTTAAGAGTCATCTCAAAATACTTGTTCGGGACCCTTTCGAGGAGTCGCTTCGCTGCCTTGTCCCCGTCGGAAAGGGCAAAGTAGGTGACGAAAGGGATCACAAGAAGGCTGAAGGCGGAACTTGCGACGATTGCAACGTTGGTTCCCACCGATTGCATGCTGCTGTCAATCAACCCGTGGATTTTTTGTGTGACAGCCTGTGGGTCCAGGAGCGGAACGTTCGCAGTAATATTCCGAACGGCTTCGTCCAACTTCGCGTCAAACGGAAAATCACGGAAGGACCTGTAAAGATTTGAGATGGTGGCAAAAAGCGATGGAAGTCCTTCAATCGCCAGAATGGAGAGGACTCCGCCAAAGAGCAGGAAGACCGATGCAATGGAGATCGTGCGATGGAATCCAAGGTGCACCTCAAGATATTTCACCGAAGGTCTCAGGATAAAAGCCAGAAGGAGCGAGGTAATGAGTGCTGCCAGCAGCATGGGGAACAGGGCTGCAAGGGAAAAACACGCTGCAAGAACGAAGAGAAGGATTGCCACTTTCGAAGACGGTCGACTAAAATGGGCTGTCATCGTTCCCTGTATTCTTATGCCGTGATTCGATAGTTCTTCAGGCCCCAGTAGGTTTCCACCGCGGAGACCTTGATGATCGTCGCGAGGGGGATGGCGAGCAGCATTCCGCCGACGCCAAGGATCTCGTGGCCGAGGATGAGCAGAAGGAGCACGGTGAGCGGATGCATGTCGATCGTGCGCGAAAAGCACAGCGGTTGGACAACAAAGTCATCCGTGAACCGAATGAAAAGCGTCAAGATGAGTATGGGGCCGACCATCGAGAAGTTGCCGACCTGAGTAAGCGACACGAGGATCGCAAGCGTGGCAGCGACGATCGGGCCAAGATACGGGACGAGATTCGCTATCCCGGCGACTATGCCAATGACGAGCGCATAATTGACCCCCAGAATCAGGAGTCCGGCCATGCTGAGAAACCCAATGATCATCGAATCGAGGATCCAACCCTTGAGATAGTTCACGAGGTGGCGCTTGATCTTGTCAATGACATTGAGGGTCATTTCGAAATATCGATTAGGGACGCGTTCCACGAGCGACGTGTACGCCCGCTTCCCATCGGCGAGAATGAAGTAAGCGATGAAAGGGACGATGGTGAGCGTCATCAGAGTTCCGAAGGAATCCTGAAGAGAGGAACTCGCGCTGTCGGCGACTTTCCCGATCAGAGAATGAATCGTACGGGCAACAGCAGCACTGTTCACGAACGGAAGGGTTGTCTCTATTCCTTTTGTTGCATCACTGAGCTTTTCATCAAACGGAAAGTTCTTGAACCGTTCCTGAATTTCCCCTACTCGTGCCAGCAAGTAAGGAATAGCCTCGATGACGACAGCAATCTGCGCAGCGACGATCACGAGAAACGTGAATGCAATAGCAGGTATTCGCCGCAGGCCGGCTTTGATCTCGAGGAACGTAATCACCGGACTCATAACGAACGCCGACAATCCTGCGATGATGAATGCAAGCATGAGATCCGGAAACCAGGAGAGAATCCATACCAGGAGCAGCAGGAGAGCGACGAGAAGGGAGACTCTCACGAGGGCTTGCTCGGGCGAGATCAGGTGTTTGCCGAATGTCACTGGATGATGCTCCGGGCTGTCTTGAATGCGATGTCTTGGGAAAAACCACGACTCAGCAGGTAGTCAATCAGGCGTTTCTGCTTTGCCCTTGGATCGAGGGTGGAAAACCTGGAGCGACTCATCTTCATCTTGCGGAGGGCGAGAATTTTTGCAGCTTCCTGCTCGTTCTCTTCAGTCACATACTCCTTCAAGACCATTTCGCTCAACTGGAAGGGAATCCCCTTCTCGAGCAGCTTTCGCCGCAGCATCGCTCTTCCCATGGGTTTGCCGAGGAGCTTGTCCCGCACGAACATCCGTGCAAATTGAACGTCGTTCAATAAATTGAGTTCCTTCAATTTATCGATGATCTCCACAGCGAGTTCGTGCGAAAACCCTTTGCGTGAGAGTTTGTCGACAATCTCCTTTGAGCTTCGGGGACGATAGGAGATGAAATTCACCGCCGTCTGATGAGCGCGTTCCCGGGAATCCGCCTGCAGGATCTGCTCGATGTCACCTTCGTCAAGATCCTTCCCTGTGAAGAGTCCCGATTTCGCCAACGTCGATTCGCTCACACGAAGACCGGGCTTGTCATCGATGAAGACCTCGTACTTGCTCCGTTCTTTGCGGCTCTTGAGGATCTTCGTGATAAGCATCGCGAGCGACCCGGTTAGTTCTTCGCCGGCTTCTTTTGTGCTGCCGGTTCGGGTTTCGTCGCTGGCAGCGGCGCAGGATCTGCCGGGAGCAGCCCCAGTTTTTTCCGGACCGCCGTATCGATGTCCTTGACAAGGTTTGGGTTCGCCGTGAGGAAAGTCTTCACTGCATCCCGGCCCTGTCCAATTCTCTCTTCTTTATAAGAGAACCATGAGCCCGACTTGACGATGATGTTCTGTTCTACCGCGATGTCGATCAGGTCGCCAAGTTTCGATATACCCTCATTGTAGAGGATGTCGAACTGCGCCTCCTTGAAAGGGGGAGCCATCTTGTTCTTCACGACTTTGACGCGCGTACGGTTACCGATAATATTCGTTCCGTCCTTGAGGGCTTCGATGCGCCGGACATCCATTCGGACGGAAGCGTAGAACTTCAGAGCATTGCCTCCGGTCGTCGTCTCGGGATTGCCGAACATCACACCAATCTTCATACGAAGCTGGTTGGTGAACATCACCGTCGTCTTTGATTTGCTGATGGCGGATGTCAGCTTTCGCAGTGCCTGAGACATCAGGCGGGCCTGAGTGCCCATGGAAGGGTCGCCCATTTCGCCTTCGATTTCAGCGCGGGGTGTCAGCGCTGCGACCGAATCGATGATAATGATATCGAGAGCGCCGCTGCGAACGAGCGTTTCGACGATCTCAAGCGCTTGCTCGCCGAATTCCGGTTGAGAGAGGAGGAGGTTGTTGACATCCACGCCGAGTTTCTTCGCATAGGCGAGGTCAAGTGCGTTCTCTGTGTCGATGAACGCCGCTACGCCCCCATTCTTCTGGGCTTCTGCGACAATGTGGAGGCAGATTGTTGTCTTGCCGGACGATTCCGGTCCGAAAATCTCGATGACCCGGCCGCGCGGAACTCCGCCAATGCCTAACGCTGCATCGAGAGAAATAGAGCCTGTCGATATGGCGTCGATTTTCGCGATGGGGCCATCGGTCATCTTCATGATCGCCCCCTTGCCATGCTGCTTCTCGATCTGGTCGATAGCAATCTTGAGTGCCTGGAAGCGAGCTTCTTTGTTTATGGTTTCTGACATGGGGACTCCTCGTTATGATGCTAGTGGAATTGAATTCAAGAGAGTATACACTGAACCGGTTGGTTTCAACTCACTGCGCACGAAGTGAACCTCTGTGCAGCGGGCAAGCAACGGTTCAAAAGTAATGGATTTTAGTGATGCTGTCAAGCGATCGAGGTTACGATTGCCTTTCACTCTGCCAAGAGTGATGTGTGTGTGAAAAGGACGATCCTCGATCGCGAAACCGAACGAACTGCAAACTTGTTCCACCTGACGCTGAAGATGAAGTATCTGCTGGTGTTCACTCGTCCCGATCCAGACGACTCGGGGCCGGTCCACATTGGGAAAGCCGCCAAGCTTCACGAAAGAGAGGTCGAAGCTTGACAAAGTGCCAATGGAATTTCTCAGTTGCTCTGTGATTTCAGTGACGAGAGATGAATCAGTGTCGCCAAGAAATTTTAGCGTGACGTGGAATTTGTCGCGACTCTCCCACTTGACCTCCGCGTTGGACGCGACGAGCTGTTTCTGAACGGATGCCATCGTGGACATGACATCGGGTGGCATCGGCAACGCGAGAAATGTTCGGATTGTTGACATAGAGTTTACAATTCGATCTTGAGGAGTTTTCTCCTCAACAGCTCGAGAGCCGCCTGCGCTGCCCGCTCCTTTGTTCTTCGTCGGTCATCGCCGAAATTGAATCGCAGGGCCAGGGTTCCTCCACGGTCTGAGTAGCCGATCCAGACCAGGCCGACGGATTTTTCTTTCGAACCGCCCATGGGTCCTGCGATGCCCGTCGTGGAGAGTCCAATGTCCGTATTCGATTTCATTCTTGCGCACGCCGCCATCGCCTCCGCCACTTCGCCGCTGACGGCACCATGATGGAGAATCAGGGCAGAGGGGATTCCGAGATCTGCGATCTTGGACTCGTTGCTGTACGTGACATAGGATCGCTCGAAGTAGTTCGAGCTTCCAGAGACGTTCGTGATTCTGTCAGCGATCAGCCCGCCCGTGCATGATTCGGCAACGGAGAGCGTCAGGCGGCGCTCCTGAAGCAGCTTCCCGACGACCTGCTCGAGTTCTTCCTCATCTATTCCGTAGACATACTTCCCGACCTTGCTTCGTAAACGTTGTTCCACCAACTGCGATTTCTTTCGTGCGTCTTCAGCGCTTTTCGCTCTCACGGTGATTCTGAGTCGCGTTCCGGTTGGACCCGGGAGGAACGCAAGCGTTACGCCGTCGTCTGGGCCGAAGAGCGTGCTCACGTCTCCGATCTGTTCGGCAAGAAACGATTCTCCAATACCCGTCGTTTTCAGTGTCCGATGCTGTATCACCAGGCCCGAGGCTTTGTGAGCAAAGAACGGTAGAACGAAGCCTTCCATCATCGCCTTCATCTCGAAGGGCACGCCGGGCATCGCCATGAGATGGTGTCCGTGTCGCTCGAAGAGGAAGCCGGGAGCAGTGCCGTGATGATTCTGGATGACGGTGCAACTTCGCGGAACGAGAGCCTGGTCCTCGTTGATTTTCTTCGGAAGCAGTCCCCTTTTCTCGAAGAACCCCTTCACTCGTTCAAGCGCCTCCTCGTTGACCACCAGATCCGTCCCGAAGAATTTGCAGACGGCAGTCCGAGTGATGTCATCATGGGTCGGTCCGAGTCCGCCGGTCACAAGCACGAGATCATGAGTCGCCAGAGCCTCGGCGAACGACTGGAGAATATCACTCTCGTCATCCCCGACCGTAGTCATTCTCCCGACAGAGATGCCGATGGAGTTCAGCTTCTCGGCGATGAATGCCTGATTGGTGTTGATGACCTGGCCGATGAGAAGCTCATCGCCGATGGAAATGATTTCTGCGTTCATAGAGAAGGAGAATTCGTGTTGATCCAATTCCTCAGATGATCTTGAGGAGGACTGCGAGCTGGATGAGAAGATTGGTATAGATGCCGGAGATCACATCGTCAAGCATGACACCGGACCCACCGGGAGTATTATCAAATCGTCTGGCAGGGTAAGGCTTCACGATATCCAGGATCCGGAATACGAAAAAGGCGATGACAGCGATCATGATCGTCTTGGGCAAGAACAGAAGAGAGATCCACATACCGAGCACTTCGTCGATCGTGACTTCGCTGGGGTCCTGTCCGTAGACTTTCTCCATCGCTTCTGCCGTCTTCACGCCGACGAAGTACACTGCAATGCAAAGCGGAAGAATGACAAATGCTTGTTCGAAACCCGGAATACAATAGAAGGCGAGGCCGACGGCGCTTCCGACAGTGCCCGAGGCGACTGGTGAATACCCTGAGAAGAGGCCGGAGGCGAATGCCTTCGTGAAGAATCCCACCGAGGGGGCGGCTGCGCTTGTGGTCTCCGCGGGGATGCTATTCAGGTTCGGAGACTCGGTTGGATGATCCATACAATTCTTTGACCGTCGTCCAGTTGTCGATAATATAGAGAACACCCGTGATAAGCGTGATGGCTGCAATCAGGACCATGAAGGCATACAACAGCGATGGATTGAGCAGCTGATCGAGCAGACGTTCGTAGCGCACTCGGAAATATTCCGTATCCCTCGCAACATACGCGAGCAAGACGTAATAGATAAGGGCAAATTGAAGAAAGGTTTTTGTTTTCGCCATTCTCGTAGTATCGAACGGCTTGCCTTTGAGCTCGGAATAGGATCGAAGAAATGTTATTGCAATATCGCGGAGAACGATGACCCACACGGTCCACGGTGGCACGAGATCAAGGTAGATGAACGCAATGAGCGCTGCGGACGTCACAACTTTGTCAGCGAGCGGATCCAGAAACGTTCCCCATCTTGTGACATACCCCCAACGACGAGCAACCCAGCCGTCGTACCAATCCGTGAGCATAGCGAGGACGAACACGACGAGGGAGAGTTGTCGCAACAATGGATTTGCAGAGAACAGAAACGCGATGAAGACCGGCGTCAGCAGGATACGCAGAAATGTCAACTGATTGGGAGGTGTGAATTCGATCTTCATTGACGATGATTGGTCTGCCTGCATGTCGAAACAAAAAATCCCGCTGTACGTGCGGGATTTCCTACAGCAACATCTATGTTGTGCCGCTTGCCCGCGTTAGGCCGCCTTGTGTACCTTGCCGGACTTGATGCAATTGCTGCATACCGTCATGCGCTTTACGGAACCGTCGACTTTTGCCCGCACGTTTTGCAGATTCGGAAGAAAGCGTCGGGGTGTCCGGTTGTGAGCGTGACTCACATGGTTGCCCGCCATAGGTTTCTTACCGCAAATTTCACAAATTCTTGCCATCTGATTACTCCATCTCAAAAGTTCAAAATAACTTTCTCAAGATACCCAGAAAAAAGAAGAGAGGCAAGGCCATTTTGTAAGTGAAGTGGGGAGGGATGTGCGTTTCTGCCAGGTTGCGCAAGCCTGTTTTTTTGGTTAACATGAACCAAAGAGGGAATGCCATGGAGGATCGCAGGTCAAAAAGTGGATCCGACCATAGGAATTCAGAGATCGAACATCGGAAATCGGAAATAGTATTGACCATACTCGGTATTGAATCGTCCTGTGATGAGACTTCTGCGGCTGTCGTGCGCGATGGAAGGCTCCTGGCTAATGTCACGGCGACACAGCTCTTCCATTCGAAGTTTGGAGGGGTCGTCCCCGAACTGGCTTCCCGGGCTCACCAGCGTCGTATTATTCCGGTAGTGCAAGAGGCGCTCCTGAACGCCGAAGTTTCCAAGAAGGAGCTGAATGGCGTCTCTGCGGTCTATGGACCCGGTCTGGTCGGGGCAATTCTCGTGGGGCTCAGTTTTGGCAAATCGCTGGCGCTCGGTTTGGGAATTCCGTTTATCGGCGTAGACCATATGGAAGCCCACATCTTCTCAAACCTGATTGAAGATCCAAAACCCTCATTCCCCTTCATCAATCTCACGGTGTCAGGCGGGCATACACAACTCGTGTTCGTCAATGGGCCGTTCGAGTACAAACTGCTTGGAGAGACGAAGGATGATGCAGCCGGAGAGGCATTTGACAAAGTTGCGAAAATGCTGGGTGTCGGCTATCCCGGTGGTCCGCTCATCGACACATATGCAGCGAAGGGAAACCCGGCGTTTGTCAGCTTTCCACGTCCGTATCTTGAGGAAGGCTCTTTGGAATTCAGTTTCAGCGGATTGAAGACCTCAGTGCTCTATTACCTTCGGAAAACAGGATACAAGCCCGTCGAGGCTTCGGACTCTCCCGCGAAGAACCAGCTTCTTGCCGATCTCTGTGCGAGCTTTCAGGCTGCAGTAGTTGATGTACTCATCGCGAAGGCAATCAGGGCGGCCGAGGCAAACGGAGTTCGTCAAATCGGAGTGGCAGGCGGAGTGTCTGCCAATTCTGAACTGCGGCGACGGCTGACGGAAGTCGCAGCCGGTCGAAAGATTCAGGTCTTTATTCCGAAGCTCGAATATTGCACAGACAACGGTGCTATGGTGGCGATGGTGGGCTATGAAAAGCTCATGGGTGGCCGAACATCGAGTCTCGAGCTCACCGCAGAACCGAATCTCTCCCTTTCCTCATAGACGGCGCTCACTGGTAGACAGAATGAACAGAATCCGGAAAACATTCCAAGCATTGAAAATGTCGGGAGGGAAGGCGCTCGTTCCGTACATCACACCGGAATATCCGTTCAAGGGAATGACAACGCAGATGCTGCTGGCTCTTGAAAAAGCGGGGGCAGATCTGATTGAGGTCGGTATCCCATTTTCTGATCCTCTCGCCGATGGCGAAACGATACAGCATTCCTCAGAGATCGCTCTAAGAAATGGTGCGACGATCGAGACGATCCTCAAAAACGTGAGCGAATTTCGAAGGACCAGTCAGCTGCCAATCGTGTTGATGGGTTACATCAACCCGATCTTCCACTTGCGCTTCGACAATTTCCTCGCCGCGTGCAAAGCAGCAGGCGTCGATGGGGTTATCGTTCCCGATCTTCCGCCCGAAGAATCTTCTGATTTCGTTGCTTCGAGTGAACGATACGGTATCAGCAATATCTTCCTTATCGCGCCGACAAGCGATGATGCGCGAATCCGGAAAATCGACCAGCTTTCCACAGATTTCTCGTACTGTGTTTCTCTCACCGGAGTGACCGGGTCACGCACACAGCTTGGCGACTCAGGGAATCTCGATGCCTTTCTTGCGCGCATAAAGGCCAACACGACGAAACCGTTTGTCGTAGGATTCGGAATCTCACGCCCGGAGCACGTTCAACAGGTATGGAAGCATGCTGATGGCGCTGTGGTCGGTTCTTCGTTGATCAATGCAATAGCTAATTCCGGTTCCAGAGATGACGCGCTCAGTGCGGCGTCGATCTTCCTCCGTTCACTTCGTTCACCTACTTAAAGTTCTCCGTATGAATGATCTCGAAGTTTGGCGAATCAAGATTGACGAGATCGATCTTCAGCTTGTGAAGCTGCTCAATGATCGAGCTCGCTATGCGACTGAGATTGGGAAAGTCAAACTGACTCTTGGAATGGATGCCTATTCGCCGCGCCGGGAGGAAGAGGTGATGAAACACGTCACGGCAAACAATTCCGGACCGATGTCGGCTCAGGCGATCCGCCGGCTCTTCGAGCGTATCATTGACGAATCTCGAAGCGTAGAGCGTATCTACATGCACGAACAGAAGAAGCAAAAGCGTCCTTAGGAAAGTGGCGACAGCATCTTCCATATCATCCTTCCTTCTCCCGCGATGGCGGCAGCTGAGCCTCACGGCGATCGTCGTCATCATCCTCTCGGCGACATATCTTGTCTTCTTTGCTGCAAACACGAACTCTCACGCCTCCGAGCGGGCGGTCATCATTCCGCGAGGCGCCTCTTTCAAGACGGTGCTCGATTCTTTGCAGGCTTCGGGGGTCATCCGCGTTCGCTGGACTCTCGACCTCGCAGGCCGCACGCTGGGACGCACCAAGTCGGTAAAATTCGGTAAGTACCTCTTTCCGCGAGGGCTCTCCAATGTCGGGATCCTCAATGATCTGGCGGAAGGCAAGTCGCGTGTCCTTGTTCAGGTCCTTATCCCCGAAGGGTGGAGGATGGAACGTACTGCCTTGCAGTTCGGCAAACTTCTCGGGATTGACTCGCAGAGGTTTATTGCTCTTTGTGACAGAAAGGATTTCCGAAAAGAACTCGGCGTCGATGCCGCATCAATCGAAGGTTATCTGATGCCTGACACGTATAAGTTCCTGTGGGAAACGACCGAGGAAGAGATCATCGAACGAATGGTTGAGGAATTCAGAATCTTCTATGTGGACAGCCTTCGAAAACGCCAGGAGGAGTCGAAACTCACGTTGTCACAGATTCTCACATTGGCGTCTATCGTTGAAGGCGAGGCTCATCTGGACCGCGAACGCCCGATCATTGCCGGAGTATATCTGAATCGCCTGAAAAAGAGGATGCGACTCGAAGCGGACCCAACAGTGCAATATGTAATTCCGAATGGACCGAGGAGACTTCTGTTTTCGGATCTCCGGTACGATTCACCCTACAATACCTATCTCTACTATGGTCTTCCGCCGGGACCGATCAATAATCCGGGAAGGAAATCGATACTGGCTGTTCTGTATCCGGAGAGGAATGCATTCCTTTATTTTGTCGCAGACGGTAACGGGGGGCACGTCTTCTCCAGAAACTATGCTGAACACCAGAAGGCAGTCAATTCGTATCGAAGGATTCGACGCGAAGCCATCAGGAATCAAAATCCTCCCAGCTAAGCTTCGCTGCGCATACTCCCCAGCCTGATCTGCACGTTTGTTCTTCTCTCCGTTTTCTTTATATTGCCTCACCACATCATCTCAAGAGTGAATGTTTTTTCAATCGCTGGTCCGAAATAGTGCATGCTTGCTGATTGCGGGCTTGGTCCTGGCGTCGTGTGCCGGTCAGCGACCTCCTGACGGCGGACCTGTCGATACGGAACCCCCCGTCATCGTTTCAACCAATCCTCCGAATTACACCACCCGGTTCACTGGCAGATCGGTAACGATTGAATTCAGCGAGTATGTCGATCACAGAACGGTCGAAGGGGCGGTCTTCATCTCTCCATCCCTCGGCACGCTCGAATTCAACTGGTCCGGTCGGGAGCTCGAGATCGGATTTGTCGAGAAGCTGCGCCGTAACACGACCTACGTCGTGACGATTGGCACGGATGCCGCGGATCTGAACAACCACAACAAGATGGTACAGGCCTACTCGCTTGCCTTCTCGACCGGCGACGATATCGACCGCGGTTCGATCGCGGGCAGGATCTTTCCCCGCAAAGACTCCGACCCACCTCTCGGTGTCATGATATTTGCCTACAGGCTACATGACCTGAATGCCGATACGCTCAATCCCATGATCACAAAACCGGACTATGTAACGCAGACGGGCAAGAATGGGGAGTTTGCGTTGCAGCATCTTTCCTTCGGTGTCTATCGTGTTTTCGCGATCCGGGATGAATACAAGAACTTGCTCTACGATCCGGAAGTGGATGATTATGCGGCAGCTCCCTCCGATCTTGCCGTCACACCCGCGGATACGCTGATACCGGATCTCTGGCTCAAGCTTGCGAGAGAAGACACAACGGCAGTCCGGCTTATCAAAGTGGCGTCGACGAATCAACGACATGTACTGACAGAGTTCTCTGCTCCGGTCGATACCAGTTCATTGAAGCTCGAGAGCTTCCGGCTTGCCGACACGCTCACTCAGTCCGTGTTGAAAGTTGTCTCGATATATCCCGTCTTCCCCCAAATGTCGTCCGTGATCGTGGTGACCGAGACTCAATCTTCGAAGGCGGTCTATAGGCTTTCAGTCGACTCTCTCCGAGGGGCCAATGGTCTCCGCGTCAATCCGACCGCGCGTTCACTGGTGTTCAATTCTTCTGAAGCGAAAGACTCTTTGCCGCTTCGAATTCTGTCGTCCTCATTGCCGGATACTTCTAAGGATGTCCAGCTCAATCCCGAGCTCTCTTTGCAGTTCTCTGATGCCGTTGAGAAGGGGAGCGTTGAAAAGGCTATCAGTTTCGCTGATAGCTCCAGGAATTCGATCCCGATTGATTTCCGATGGTTGTCGGATGCTTCGGTGGAACTGACTCCAACCGTCAAACTCGCGAGCAAAACGTGGTATGTGTGCCGTGTCGGCATGCGGAGTATTTCCGATCTGTTTGGCCGGAGGGGACGGGATTCGGTGAAGGTATTCAGATTCCAGACGATCGACGAGGAACTCTACACCAGTATCGAAGGGACGGTAAGCGATTTCGATTCAACTGACCGAAAGGGCGATCTTTTTGTGGTCGCACGGAACATCCTGAAACGCGACTCAAAAGAATATCAGGTTCGCCTGGGACAGGATGGGCCATTCGCCTTGCGAAATATCGTTGAAGGCAAATACGTTCTGCTCGTTTTCCGAGATCGTAATGGAAACAAGAGACACGATTCCGGTCTCATTCATCCATATCAACCCTCTGAACGATTTGTCCAGTACCCGGACACACTCAAGGTCCGTGCGCGTTGGCCATTGGAAGGAGTGGAACTCAAACTGCATTGATGGGAGAACTTCCGCGTTCACCAAACGATCTCAAAACCCGTTGATTTGTTTGACTTTTTGAGCAATTTTCTGTACCCTCATTCAAATTGTGAGAATCGAACCCGTCGTTCCGCAACGTTTCCTCCCCTTTGAGTGTTCTTATGCTTGAAAGCTATGTCCCGATCTTTGTGATGATTGCCGGGGGTGTTATCTTCGGCGTCGTCATGGTGAAGCTGAATGAATGGTTCGGCCCTCATCGGCCCAACGATGAAAAGCTCTCTACCTATGAAAGCGGCATGGAACCCATCCGGAGTGCCCGCGAACGGTTCTCTGTCAAGTTTTACATGGTCGCCATGCTCTTCATCCTTTTCGACATTGAAGTTGTGTTTCTCTATCCTTGGGCTGTCTCATTCAAGCAATTGGGACTGGGTGGATTTGTGACGATGGCTGTCTTTATCTTTGTGCTGTTTCTCGGATATTTCTATGTGTGGAGAAAGGGAGCGCTGGAATGGGATTAGAACATGTATTCGGTGACAGCTTTGTAACAACGAAAATTGACGAAGCGATCAATTGGTGCCGCAAAAACTCTCTGTGGCCGATGCCGATGGGGATCTCCTGCTGCGCGATTGAGATGATGGCATTTGCGGGGCCTCGGTTTGACGTGGCTCGATTTGGCTCTGAAGTATTCCGGTTTTCGCCTCGCCAGTCGGATCTCATGATCGTGGCCGGGACCACAACCTACAAGATGTCGAAGGTGGTACGGAAGATCTACGATCAGATGCCTGACCCGAAATGGGTCATCGCAATGGGTGCCTGCACATCTTCGGGCGGAATGTATCGAACATACTCCGTCGTGCAGGGCATCGACCAGTTTCTGCCTGTGGATATCTATGTCGCCGGCTGTCCGCCTCGACCCGATAATTTGATCAATGCGCTGATGAAGCTCCAGGAGAAGGTACAGCGTGGCGAAAGCAAAGGAAGCTTCCCTGCGTATGTCGGAGACGTAAAGCTCAACCAACCGCAACCCTTATCGATCATTACAGGTTGAGAGATGAATGAAGTTGTGCTTGAGAAACTGAAGAGCCGTTTCGCAGACGGCGTTCTCGAAGTGAAGGAATTCCGGGATGAGCTCACCGTCGTCGTCCCGAAACAGCGGATCGTGGAAGTCTGCAGATTCCTGAAGGAGGATCCACAGCTTCAATTTGAGTTTCTGGCGGACGTGTTCGGTATTGATATGTACACGCCGACAAAAAGATTTGGAGTCGTTTACAATCTCTATTCCATGAAGAACAAGAATCGGATCCGCGTCAAGGTTTTCACCGAAGAGGATGATCCGAAAGTCGCGACGGTGACGGGTGTCTTTGGCACTGCAAATTGGCATGAGCGCGAGACCTTCGACATGTTTGGGATTATTTTTGAAGGTCACCCCGATCTTCGCCGAATCTACATGCCGGACGACTTCGAGCACTATCCTCTCAGGAAGGATTTTCCACTGATGGGTATCCCCGGTTCCCTTTCTCTCCCGAAGAAATAAGTGATGGACACCCGCAGAGACGATATCCCACACAAATCGAGGATTCTTCAGGCGCTTGAGGATCAAAACACGAGCGTGTCGTTTGATGATCCACTTGAGAATGAGATGATTCTCAACATGGGTCCTCAGCACCCCGCGACGCACGGTGTGTTGCGTCTCCTGATTCGCCTGGACGGAGAGACGGTGGTCGGATGTGTTCCGGAGATCGGTTATCTCCATCGTGGATATGAGAAGCTTGCGGAGAACTGCAGCTATCACGAATTCATCCCTCACACCGACCGTCTCGACTATCTTTCACCGTTGAGCAACAACACGGCCTACGCCCTTGCCGTCGAAAAGCTTCTGGGGATTGAAGCGCCGCCGCGTGCAACATACATTCGCATGATGATTACTGAGCTTGCCAGAATCTCTTCGCATCTCATGTTTCTCGGATCCCTTGCGATGGATGTTGGTGCACTTACTGTCTGGATGTGGTCGTTCCGCGAGAGGGAAAAGGAGTACGATCTCTTCGAGAGTATCGCCGGCGCCCGGTTCACGACAAGTTTTACTCGCATCGGCGGACTTGCTCAGGACATTAGTCCTGAGACGATGGCGAGCGTCAAGAAGTTCGTCGACGAGTTGCCTGGGCATATCCGGGAATGCGAGAAACTGCTGAATACGAATCGTATCTTCCTTGAACGGACCGATGGGATAGGCGTCATTGCGCGCGAGCAGGCGATAGACCTTGGACTGACAGGCCCGTGTCTTCGAGCATGCGGTGTTGAACACGACCTGCGGAAGGCGAACCCGTACCTCGCATACAGCGCGATGGATTTTGATGTCCCTGTGTATGAGGGAGGAGATGCTCTCGCACGTTACTATGTCCGCATGGACGAAATGCGTGAAAGCGTCAAGATCATCCAGCAGATACTTCAAAAAATCCCTTCAGGCGAAGTGCACGCGTTCAAGCCGAAAAAGGTTCTTCCCAAGAAAGACCGAATTTACACCAGGATGGAAGAACTGATTCACGATTTCATGCTGGTCAATTTCGGCGTTGAGCCTCCTGTTGGGGAGATTTACAGCGCTGTCGAGGCGCCGAAGGGTGAACTCGGCTTCTATCTCTATAGTAATGGGGAAGAACATCCCTGGCGGATGAAGATTCGCTCCCCGTCATTTACCAATTTGCAGTCCCTGCCGGTGATGATGAACAAATGTATGATCTCAGACGTCGTTGCCATTATTGGCAGTCTGGACCCGGTGATGGGAGAAGCAGATAAGTAGATTGCCGATTGGCGATTTTCGATTGTCGATGGAACAGCGACTTGGTATTTCAATCCCACTCATCAATCGGAAATCATAAATCGGGAATTGGCAACCTGTGTATCAACAAATCGTAAATCGAGAATCGTAAATTGGAAATGCCCCACGTGCTTTCTGAAAAACACATAAAAAAGCTGGACGACCTGAAGAAGCTTTATCCTTCGAAACAGGCCTTAATGTTGCCCGTGCTGTGGATGATTCAGGAAGAACACGGGCACATCTCCGAAGATGCGATGCGGTACGTCGGTGAGCTCCTCGAAGTTCCATTTGGGCATGTCCTTGGCGTGGTGACTTTCTACACGATGTTTCACGAGAAACCGCTCGGGAAACATCATATCGAAGTATGCACGAACGTGTCATGCATGTTGAGGGGCTCTGCAAGGATCGTTGAACATCTTGAATCGCGTCTTGGCATCAAGCTTGGCGAGACATCGAAGGATATGAAGTGGACGTTGTCCGAGGTTGAATGCATGGGATCCTGTGGGACGGCGCCGATGATTGCTGTTGGGGAAGAGTACTTCGAAAACCTCACCACAGAGCAAGTGGACAAGCTGCTCGCAACGCTTGAGCGCAAATAGGCTGATATGGAAAAGTACATTCTCCCTGATATTCCTGACCTTCACTCCATCGCTGTCTACGAAGCGAACGGCGGCTACAAAGCGTTCCGCAAAGCGCTTGGCATGAAGCCGGAGGAAGTGACGGATGAGGTGAAGAAGTCCGGACTTCGCGGACGTGGAGGCGCTTGCTTCCCGACTGGTTTGAAGTGGACATTCATGCCGAAGCAGTCAGCGAAGCCGAAGTATCTTTGTGTGAACGGCGATGAGGCTGAGCCGGGCACGTTCAAGGACCGGCAAATTCTCGAGTTCAATCCTCATCTCCTGATCGAAGGAATTGTTCTTGCCGCGTATGCCATGGGAATCACCACCTCCTTCGTCTATGTGCGCGGAGAGTACGGTAAGTGGGTTCGCATGCTTGAGAGGGCTCTCGCTGATGCCTCGAGCCATGGATATGTGGGTGACAACATTCTTGGATCAGGGTTTTCGACAAACATCGTCGTGCACAAGGGCGCAGGGGCGTACATCTGCGGCGAAGAATCCTCTCTCATGAATTCGATTGAAGGCGGTCGGGGATATCCGCGCGTGAAGCCGCCATTCCCTGCACAATCCGGACTTTGGGGTTGCCCGACGACGATCAATAATGTCGAATCGATTTGTAATGTTCCGGTGATCATCAACAACGGAGCAGAATGGTATGCAAAGATCGGCGCCCCGAAACACCCCGGCCCGATCCTGGTTGGTGTCAGCGGCCATGTCAACAAGCCCGGGGTGTATGAAATGCCCACGGGCCTCCCGTTACTGGAAATCATCTACAAGTTTGCCGGGGGTATTCCGGGTGACAAGAGGATCAAAGCGGTTATCCCGGGCGGGTCATCGACGATGATTCTTCGAGGAGAACAGCTCGAAGGTGTTTGTATGGACGCTGATTCTCTGAAGGCGGCAGGGTCATCTGTTGGCACTGCAGGCTTGATCGTGATGGACGAGGACACAGACCTCATCCAGGTGATCACACGAATATCGAAATTCTACTACCACGAATCGTGCGGTCAATGTACTCCATGTCGCGAGGGGACGGGTTGGCTCTGGAAAATCCTCCAGCGTTTCGAAAGGGGAGAGGGACGAACAGAGGATATCGATCTGTTGATGGATATCGCCAACAACATTGAAGGGAACACTATTTGTGCATTGGGTGACGCGGCAGCGTGGCCTGTCCAGTCGATGATACGACGTTTTCGCGATGAGTTTGAAAACCGGGCCAAGTCGTTAACGATGGGAAGTTCAACCATCGCTTTGTAGGGTTGGGCCCGTTGGCCTATGGGAAGACCCGTGCAGAGATCCCTGGAAGAGGGGAACCTGCACGGGTTTTTGCCTTTCTTGGGAAGATGGCAAGCCTCCGCCACTGCAACAAAAGGCTTGGAACCACTGTATATTGTGAATGTTGAGGTGGAAGAGCGGAGAAGGAACACGAACCCTTTTCCCTACGTCTATATGAGTGAATCCGGAAACATAAAACGGCCGATGGCTTACCAAACGTTAGCGCAGCCGGCGGAAGTCCCTCTTCAGGCAAAAAGTGATGAGGTTCTCATAACGCTGGTGCATCAGGGGGAACACGGCGCCTATCGTATTCTGGTCGAGCGGTATCAGGAGCGAATTAGGAACCTGATCTATTCTATTTTCCACGAACGGGAGATCGTGGACGATCTGTCGCAGGAAGTATTTATCAAAGCGTATGAAGCGCTGTCGCAATTCCGGTTTCAATCTTCATTCTATACATGGTTGTATCGGATCGCGGTCAATAAAAGCCGCGATGAGCTGCGCAAACGAAAGGTCCGGCGATGGTTTTCCCTTCAGACAATGATGGAGACTTCCGACAAAGAACTCGGAAGCAAAATTGTTGTGGAACCTCAGGACAGGGAAAACCAGGAGCTGCTTGCCGCTGGTTTGCAGTCGCTTCCGGAAAAATACCGAGTAGCAATTGTACTAAAAGATATCGATGGTCTGTCATATGAGGAAATCGCGGAGATTATGGAATGTGAGCTTGGTACAGTAAAGTCAAGATTGTCGCGCGCACGCTCGATGCTGCGCAAAGTCCTCGAGCCTCTGTTCAAGGAGGGGGTGTGATATGAAACCTCTTCTGAAGGCGGAGCTTTCTCAATTGCTCTCATCGTATGTCGATGGAGAGCTCGACGATCGGCAAACGCTGCTTGTGGAAGAGATCGTCGCGAAAGACGCGGAGGCACGCAAAGAGCTCGAAGAGCTGAGGGCTCTGAAGAATCTTGTCGCGGCAAAGAAACGCCTTCCCGAGTCTATTGGGTTCTGGACTCGCGTCTCAACCGAGATCGAACGCCAAAAGAAGGAGGAAGAGAATCTTCTTCCGTTTCCCCGGCGCTACTTCCCTCTCGTTTTCGGTGCGACTGCCGTCTTTGCAATCGTCGTTGGTGTCGTTCTTTACCAGCAGCGCGCATCGGTAGTGAATTTCGTGAGCAGGCAGACCGAGCGTGTCCAGAAAGCAGTCGGGGACAATGTGCTGAAGGGCTCCATCATGCCGTTGTTCTCCCGTGTCGACAAGAACCAGGCATTACAATTCGCAATGTTCGGCACGTTGCCGCTCGACGCCAAAGCCGAGACGGAGTTTCGTGTGAACGAAGACTCCGCGCGAGGGTATACGATCGACGTCGATAAGAAGGGAGCCCGAAAAACTCCCGTCGTGACCGTGAAAGAGTTTGTCGACGAAGTTCATCCGACACGCGTCCAACGTGAGATCATCGATTCCTTGCTGGATCTGGGGAGGCAGCGCCTTGAGGGTTCGGTGTTTGTCGCTGAAGATAAAGCCATAGCGATTGATCCGCAGCTTGCGCGATTTAACCGTGTGATGCTTTCGGGAATTGCAGCAGCATTGGAACCTGAGCAACGGTCGCGGATGGAGACATTTCTGCGGGTCCGGGGTGCACCCTACATGATTTCCGGCGGTCGGAAGGCATCGGAATCTTCGGAACGAATCCTGCGCACGATGCGAGTCACGTCGCGACCTGAGCCATTCCTCGTTCTGACCCCCGGCACGGTCGTCATGTCGAACCTGCGGTTGGATATGGACAGCCTCCGCCGCCATTTTCAGCATTTTGAAGAGGGCCGCGAGCGCGTGATGGTCAATATGAACGGACTTATTCGCCGGATTGCTGAACAGCATGAAGACATGGGCCGACAGAGCTTCACGATATCGATGCCGCAAGTGCGGGTGACGAGCGATTCGGATTTCATCAGCATTCAAATTGGGAGCACGTCGGAAGAAGAGATGTCGGTGCCAATGCCGGAGATTTGGGTAAAGCCACGCTATCCTGGGCATTTTGGAACCACAGGAAGACCACGATTCCCGTCACCCTACATCAACTTCCAGTTCAATAACATGGATATGGACAGTATGGTGGAGCGAATGCTGAGGGGAGGTGTCCCTCCCGGTTTTGAATTCCTGATGGGAGATATTCCGGGGCACGACGGGCGACCGCAAATGAATGCGGGCAAACTCAAACGGGCACTTGACAGCGTGTTCCTGGCAAAAAAGGGCGGACGTTCAAAACTCGATTCGTTGATGCGCGAGATGGATAAGCGTGAACAACGTCGAGTGCGGGAACTGAAGGAGAAGGACAGGCAAGAGTAGATCGCGGTTCTGTATCCTTGGACGATTTGGTATCTGTGTGTAGGGGGCCCCGGACGAGAAATTGCCCGGGGTTTCGCTTTTTTGCCATATTTGCTTCTCTTGGCAGTCTTGTCTATATTTGTCAAAATAGAACCCACCATCGAGCGAAATACCACTTGTCAGAACACATTAAAGTCCGCATTAGTCGAACCAACCCTGAGACAACCGATCTTCCATTGCCGACATATGCGACCGAAGGATCTGCCGGCATGGATCTCTTTGCGGCAGTCGAAGCCGAACTGACGCTCCGCCCATCCGAGACAGTTCTGGTCCCAACGGGTTGCAGCATTCAATTGCCGGAGGGATTTGAGGCACAGGTGCGGCCGAGAAGTGGTCTTGCAATCAAGCATCAGATCGGGATTCTTAATTCTCCCGGGACGATTGATTCAGACTATCGAGGCGAGATCAAGGTTATTCTTTCGAATTTCGGCAAAGAGCCATTCATTGTCCGCAGGGGAGACCGAATTGCTCAGATGATTGTTGAGCGCTACGCACGTGTTGAGTGGGAGGAAGTAAAGACCCTGGATGAGACGGCTCGAGGCGGCGGAGGATTTGGTCACACTGGCGTTTCATCGATGAAGGGGAAAAGCTGATGAGTGCCAAGAAAAATCCACGACCGGCAGGCAAACGCCCGGGTCCTCAGCCCGATGCGCTGGATACTCACTGGGATTCCCTATTTCAGTCACTCGGACGAATCGAGATCGTTCTCCTCATCGGAGCGATTCTTCTGCTCCTGGTACTGATCTACACGATTCAATCGATTCTCTCTCCGTTTCTTGTATTGGGGGCGATTATCTTTCTGTTGTATCCGCTTCGGGGGTACAACCTCGCGAAGAAAATCATGTGGTTGAGCATCATCCTTTTCGGCATTTGGTTCATCTCATCGATTTCTTCCTTGTTGGCGCCGTTCGTCATTTCGCTTGCACTGGCATATGTGATGAATCCCTTCGTCGAGCGATTCGAGCGATGGGGGGTTTCGCGTTGGGTTACATCTCTGTTCCTCATCATCATCCTGCTTGCATTAATCGTGCTGTTCTTTTTCCTCGTGATGCCGGTCGTGCTGACGCAGTTTGAGGGAATCCTCGATTCTATGTCCCGTCTCATTGGTGACTTTGATGCATGGATCTGGAATAGTAATTTCCTCAAGGTGCTGGAGAAGTATGGAGTATCGTCGGAGGAGATTCGCAACACGCTGACAGGCTCTGTTGCTCCGAAACTCGAAGACATTCTTAAGAATGTGCTCAAAGGTCTTCTCCTCGTGGCAAGCAGTATCAGCAATCTCGTGACTCAGATTTTTTACGTCGTGTTGGTTCCATTCCTGACGTTCTATGCTCTTGCGGATCTGCCGAAAATACGACAACGCTTCCTGATGTTGTTTGCTCACCGATACCGGGACCAAGTCGAGTCGTATCTGAAGTCTGCAGATGCGGTGATCGGATTGTACTTGCGCGGAACGATCACTGTTGCTCTCATGCAAGGGATCATCATCGCGACGATCTTTTCCATTGTCGGAATCAAGTATGCACTCATGCTGGGAGTCATCGCGACGATCTTCGACCTCATACCGTATTTCGGTTTGATCATTACGATGGTCCTGGCCGTCATCGTTTCAATGTTCAGCGACCCGCCTGTGCTTCCGAAGGTCTTATTCAGCATGCTGTCCATTGAGTCTCTCCGCCTTTTCGAAACGATGTATCTCTCGCCGCGGATTGTCGGGAGCAAAGTCGGCATGCATCCTCTTCTCGTCATCTTCTCGATCCTGGTCTTCTTTTACTTTCTCGGATTTCTCGGGCTGCTCATCGCAGTTCCCACAACGGCTTTGATGATTACCTTCATCAAAGAATGGGAGGCAACGCGACGAGGGATCTCGCCGCGAGAGTACCACTCCAGCGCGCGTGAGTGATCTGCTATGGCGGGGACTCTTTTTTTGGTCGCGACACCAATCGGTAATTGGGAAGACATCACCCTTCGAGCGCTTCGGGTTTTGAAGGAAGTGGATCTCGTCGTGTACGAGGAGCGCAAAGAGGGGTCACGACTACTGCGCCATTACGGGATTGAGAAGCCAGTCGAGCGCCTTAACGAACACAACGAAGCCGCTGCAACGCATACCATCCTCAGCCGCATCAAGTCGGGCGTTTCGGTTGCGCTCATTTCGGATGCTGGGACACCGGTATTTTCCGACCCCGGCCGGACCTTAGTGCAACGTGCTCTGCAACAGGGCGTTCGCATCGTTCCGATTCCGGGCGCATCATCACTCATGCCGGCGCTGATTGTCTCAGGATTTCCTATTCGCGAATTCTTGTTTCAAGGTTTTCTGTCTCCAAAACGCGAGCGCCGCGTCGCAGAACTGCAGAAATTGAAACGCGAACCACGGACCGTCGTGCTGATGGAAGCTCCCTACCGTCTCGTTCAGCTCATCAGAGATGTCGCTGAAGTGTTCGGAGATTCGAGACGTGTGTGTGTGGCATTCGATCTGACGCTTCCTACGGAAGAAATCTTCCATGGCTCTGCACCGGAGCTCTACAAACGCTTCTTGAAGGAGGAGAGGAAAGGGGAGTTTGTGATGTTGCTGGAGGCACAGGCGAAATAGACCTGTCTCTCCGGGAGAACCAACAGAGGTGTTTGAGAAAAAGAAAGCCCACAAGCAATTCTGCTTGTGGGCTTTTCCATTGGATGATGAGGAAACCTACGGGATCAAGACCGCGACAGCGATAACCGTCGTCCACAATCCATTCTTGTCACCTTCGGCGGATTGCGTCACATTGAACGTCCGTACGATTTTTCCAGACATCTTGTACATCTTCTCTCGTTCATCCCACGCTGTATTCGAATCAAACTCTAATCCCAGCGTCGACGCGAGCATCGTTGCAGCGAGATCTTCGGCGTACTCGCCTGCCTTTTCGTCGGTCTCCCCGAACGGGTGATGCTCGGAGAGATACCCGTACATATTGGCATCCGCCGGTTGAGCGACTCCAATGGCGGAAGCAACAAGCCGATTTGGCTCGTTGGTCGAATTTCGAGCCATGACACAAAACGTGATGGCGCCGGGTTCGAGAAGCTTCAATCCGTCTTCTTTTGAAATTCGCTTGCAATTCGGCGGATAGATACTGGAGACAGTGACGAGGTTGCACTTCTCGATTCCTGCGTCTCTCAGGGCAAGCTCGAACGACTGCAAGTAGTCTTTATGCCGGCCGACCCCTTTGCTGAAGAACATCTTGGTTGGTACGAACACTTCCTCATCTCCGTCTTTAAAGAGTGAATAGATCCTACTGATGCCTATGGGTGAAGTACTTTGAGAAACTTTCTTTTTCCGACTTTCAGGATGAATTGTTTCGCAGTCGGCACCGGCGCGTTCAGGTCGCTGACCCTCACTCCGTCGATGGAAACGCCCCCCTGTTCAATCAATCTCCGAGCCTCGCTTTTTGAAGTGGCCATCTTGGCAGTCATCATCAACCCGACGACGTTTGTCTCACCATCTCGATCCCGGATGACGTATTCCTCGATGTTCTCAGGGATTTCCTTGTCAATGAAAATCTTGTCGAACTGTGCTTCGGCGTCCTGCGCTGCTTCGGCGGAGTGATACATGGCTACGAGGGTTCGTGCCAGCCGTCGTTTCAAATCACGTGGATTAACAGACAAATCCTCGAGTTGCCTCTTGATCGTGGCCAGTTCTGCGTTGGGTATGTCGGTCGTCAACTCAAAATAAGTGTAGATCAGAGTATCGGGAATCCGGAGGGTCTTTCCATAAATCTCCGCCGGAGGCTCATTGATTCCGATAAAGTTGTCGTACGACTTGCTCATCTTCTCGACGCCGTCTGTGCCGACGAGAAGGGGGGTCGTCAGAATCACTTGCGGTTCCTGGCCATATTCCCGCTGAAGATCTCGTCCGACAAGGAGATTAAATTTCTGATCGGAGCCGCCAAGTTCCACATCGGACTTGATCGCAACAGAGTCCATTCCCTGAGCCAACGGATAGAGGAACTCGTGCATGCTGATCGGCTCACCGGCTTTGTAGCGCAAAGTGAAATCGTCCCGCTCAAGCATCCGTGCGACGGTGTACTTGCTGGAGAGCTTGATGACATCGGTGAAACTCATCGCGCCGAGCCATTCAGAATTGTACTTCATCTGAATGCGTTCGGACGAAAGAATCTTGGTCGCCTGTTCGAAATACGATTGGCCGAATTCCCGTGTTTGCTCGAGAGTCAGTGACGGACGCGTCTTGCTCCGCCCGGAAGGGTCACCGATCATTCCGGTGAAATCACCGATGATCAAGATTGCCTGATGTCCGAGGTCTTGAAATTGGCGCAACTTGCGGAGGACAACAGAGTGGCCGAGGTGAAGATCCGGTCGGCTCGGGTCACATCCGAGCTTCACGCGGAGGGGCGTATTGGTTTTGATGGATCGTTCGAGCTTCTTCACGAGATCCTCTTCAGGGATTATCTCGGAAGCGCCTCGCTTGATCAGATCCATCTGTTCATGTATGCCGGGGAACAATTCTTAAGTGATTCTCCTGTCAGTCTGTTCTGTGTCGTAACCGTTGTGCAATGTCACGCTTGGCATCTCTCTGCTTGATCGCCTCGCGCTTGTCGTAACTCTTTTTCCCCTGGGCGATCGCCAGTTCCACTTTCGCGTAGGGACCCTTGAAATAAATCGATAGTGGTATGAGGGTGAGGCCTTTTTCCTGAACTCTCGTTAACAACCTTCGAATTTCGCGTTTGCTCAGGAGCAATTTGCGCGTCCTCCGTGGATCGTGGTTCAGATAGCTTCCCTGATCATATGGACTGATGTGCATTCCGAAGAGCCAGATTTCTCCGTTCTTTATGACGGCATGGCTATCCAACAGGTTTGCATTGCCGCTTCGAAGGGATTTCACCTCTGTCCCTTTGAGCACCAATCCTGCTTCGACTTTGTCGAGGATGAAATAGTCGTGTCGTGCTTTGCGATTCGAAACGGCGACTCGCTGTTCTTTCTCAGTCATCCCGCGCCAGATTTTGAATTATAGTACGGTAAAAGTGAAAGAGAATCAATTGCATTCTCCCCGGATGAAGGAGTTCATGAGTGGCTTCCGGTTGGACGGAGTGCCCGACGAAAGGAACCCTCAGCACCCGCGACGGTGTTTGCATGAGAGCCGGAGGTGAGGTTGCCTTTTTTTTCACTTATGGGTATATTGATTGTGCGCGATGCGAAGTTGCTCCCAACGATGACCTTTGACGTGCTTCCTCGGAGATGAAACCTCCGGCAGTGTTCCCCTTTTAACCCCGAAAGGACTTCCATGGCTGAGAAACAATTTGATGTGACCGTGATTGGTGGCGGACCGGGTGGATATGTGGCGGCAATCCGGGCCGCACAGCTCGGGATGAAGGTTGGTCTCGTCGAACGTGACCGACTGGGCGGTATTTGCCTTAACTGGGGCTGCATACCGTCAAAAGCTCTCTTGAAGAGTGCTGAGCTCTATAATTCGTTCAAGAAAGCAGGGGAATTCGGTTTTACATTTACAGACCTGAAATTCGACTTCACGAAGATTATCAAACGCAGCCGGGATATCGCTGACCGCGTCTCTAAGGGCGTGGAATACCTGATGAAGAAGAACAAGATCGAGGTTATCAGCGGGACAGCCAAATTGACAGGAAAGAACTTGATCGAAGTGACGAAGGACGGAAAAGTCGTCGACACGATCAAGACGAAGTTCACGCTTGTTGCCACGGGCGGAAGGCCACGATCCATTCCGGGAGTGACCATCGATCGCAAGAAGATCATCACAAGCACTGAAGCAATGACGCTCCCCGAACTCCCCAAGTCGCTGCTGGTGATTGGAGGAGGAGCCATCGGGATCGAATTCGCATACTTCTACAATTCGCTTGGGACCAAGGTTACCGTCGTCGAAATGTTGCCATCGGTCCTCCCGAAAGAAGACAAAGAGATCACCAAACTCCTTGAATCAAGTCTGAAGAAACAAGGAATTGAAATTCTAACAAATGCGAAGGTCGAGTCTGTGGTTGTGGGTGACGATGTGACTATGAAAGTGTCGACGAAGGATGGGACACAGGAATTGAAGGGCGACGTGGCGTTGATGGCAGTTGGAGTGCAAGGGAACGTGGAGAACCTCGGTCTCGAATCGCTTGGCATCAAGGTGGACAAGGGGGCGATTGTGGTCGACAAATTCGGAAAGACGAACGTCGAAAGCATCTATGCCATTGGAGATGTTTCCGGAGCTCCATGGCTTGCGCATGCAGCTTCCCATCAGGGAATCGTCGCGGCGGAGCATCTCGCCGGGAAATCCATGCACGGCTTCGATCGAACCAACATCCCGAGTTGCACGTATTGTCAGCCTCAGGTTGCCAGCGTTGGGTTGACAGAGGAAGCGGCGATCACAGCCGGCCATAAGGTCAAAGTGGGGCGCTATCCATTCCGACCGTTGGGCAAAGCAATGGCGATCGGCGAAACTGAAGGCATTGTCAAACTCGTATTTGACGAAAAGTACGGCGAGTTGCTCGGCGCGCACATCATCGGCTCCGAAGCGACAGAACTCATAGCGGAGTTGGTACTCGCGCGAGCACTCGAATCGACGAACGAGGAGCTCTTCCGAACGATGCACGCTCATCCGACGCTCTCCGAGGCAATCATGGAAGCAGCCGGCGATGCGTTCGGCCAGGCCATCAACATCTAAATGAGCACGCAAACGGTGGCAACAAAGCAAATCCTGGTGTCTCATCTCGGCCGAACAGGCTATGCGGATGCGTGGGACTTGCAGCACAAGCTTCTTGATCTCCGTCAGCGCGGTCGGATCGAAGATGTGCTTCTCTTCACCGAGCACGATCACGTCTATACCATCGGGAAAGGGGGCGACGACAACCACCTCCTTGCTTCTGAGGAGGAACTCACCAAAGACGGAACGGAAGTCTTTCATATAGACCGTGGAGGAGATATCACCTACCACGGACCGGGTCAGGTTGTCGGCTATCCAATCGTCGATCTCAGTCAACATACCCCCGACATTCATGCCTATCTCCGGCAGCTCGAAGAGGTCCTGATTGCGACCTTGGGCACCTTTGGCATTCAAGGGACACGGGAAGAGGGTATGACCGGAGTGTGGGCCGGAGGCGACAAGATCGCGGCAATAGGGGTGAAGGTGAGCCGCTGGGTGACCATGCATGGATTTGCGCTCAATGTGAACACAGATCTTCAGAAATTCGCACGAATCATTCCCTGTGGGATATTCCACAAAGGGGTGACCTCGATGAAACAGCTCCTCGGCAGGGAAATTTCCCTCGTCGAGGTCGGGGGAAAGCTCACGGAATCTTTTGTCTCTGTTTTTGGTTCTAGTGCTGTGGATATTGCTCCGGATGCGCTTCTAGAGCGTGTCAAGCTGGTTCACGTTGAACCATCCTAAGGCGATCCTCAATCAGGACGTCCCCTCGGGAGGAGAAACCGGGAACATGTCGTTAACCCAGACTCATGTAGCTCCAAGCGAAGCGAGCAAGACCTTGCTTTCGAAGGAGGAATTGCTGCGGGCGTATCGTACGATGCTTCTGTCGAGGCGTTGTGATGAGAAGATCCTGATCATGCTGAAGCAGGGCAAGAGCTTCTTTCACATCGGTGGCTCGGGGCATGAGGCAGCTCAGGTTGCTGCGGCGGCAGCACTTCGTGCAGGGCACGACTGGGCGTTCCCATACTATCGCGATCAGGCATTTGCTCTTCAGCTTGGGATGACCGCCGAAGAGATGTTCCTCATCTCCCTCCACAGAGCGGAAGATCCTGCAACCGGCGGACGCCAACCCCAGGGACACTACGGCCGCCCCGACCTCCGCATACCGACACAGTCAAGTCCAACCGGTACACAATATCTCCAAGCAGTGGGAGTTGCTCTTGGCGCGAAGAAAGACGGAACGGATGAAGTTGTGTACGTTTCTTCGGGCGAAGGGGCGACAAGCGAAGGTGAGTTCTTTGAAGCGGTGAACTGGGCGGCCCGGGAATCACTTCCTGTGATTTTCTTTATTCAAGACAACCGATTGGCAATTTCTGTCCCTGTCGAGCATCAAACCGCCGGCGGCTCCGTGTATGATGTCGTGAGCGGTTTCAAGGGTTTGGAACGATTCGAGGTCGACGGTTCGAATTTCCTCGAAGTATTCGCTGCAACGCAGAAAGCTGTTGAAAGAGCGCGGAAGGGCGAAGGCCCCTCGCTGGTTCACGCCAATGTCGTCCGGCTTTTGCCGCATTCCTCTTCCGATGATCAATTGAAGTATCGCGCGAAAGAAGACGTTGAGAAAGACAAAGCGAAAGATCCGCTTCCGAAGATGACCCACTATCTTATAGAGGAAGGGTACATCACGGACAAGGAAGCGAACGATCTGAAGGCAGAAGTGAAAGACGCGGTTGACGCTGCTGCGTCGTGGGCAGAGTCTCGACCGCTTCCGGAGGCAGCAACCGCTGATTTGTATGTCTATGGCTCAGCTCATGCAGATCCACCGAAGGATTTTGTCGAGCCTGAACACAAGGGGCAGAAGATCGTTCTCGTCGATGCGATCAACCACGCTTTGAAAGAGGAGATGGAGCGTAATCCGAAGATGGTCGTCTTCGGAGAAGATGTCGCGGATGGCAAAGGCGGAGTCTTTACAGCAACGAAAGGAATTTCCACGAAATTCGGTAGCACGCGCGCATTTAACTCGCCGTTGGCCGAAGCAAGCATCATGGGTGTTGCCACCGGTCTCGCACTTAAAGGATGGATGCCCGTCCCGGAAATTCAGTTTGGCGACTACGTGTGGCCCGGCTTTATGCAGCTGCGCGATGAGATTTCAATGTTCCGGTATCGGTCGAACAATACTTGGTCGTGTCCGATGGTTATTCGGGTACCGGTCGGAGGTTACATCCATGGGGGACACTACCATAGTCAGTGCATCGAAAGCATCATGGCTCACATTCCGGGGATCCGACTTGCATTTCCCTCGAACGCTGCCGATGCGAAGGGCTTGTTGAAGGCCGCTATTCGCGGCGACGATCCTGTTATCTTTATGGAACACAAGGGATTGTATCGCCAAGGGTATGCCTCCAGTCCGGAACCGGACGAGAATTATGTTCTCCCGTTTGGAATCGCTTCTATCAAAAGGGTGGGGAGCGACATAAGCGTGATCACCTACGGCGCTCTGGTTCAGAAATCGCTCGAAGCTGCGCGGAAACTGGAAGAGAAGGGGATCAGCGTGGAGGTCATCGACCTTCGCACAATCAATCCTCTGGATAAAGAAACGATCTTCAATTCCGTCCAGAAAACGGGAAAGGTGCTGATCGCTCATGAGGACACTTTGACCGGTGGGTTCGGAGGCGAGCTTGCAGCGTTAATCGGCGAACACTGTTTCAGATTTTTGGATGCTCCGATAAAGCGAATTGCAGCGCTCGACGCACCAGTTCCATACAGTCCGCCACTCGAATACGCGGTCTTGCCGAGTGAAGCCAAGATCCTGTCTGCTCTCGAAGAACTCGCAGCTTACTAGAGGAACACTCTCATGCTCGTTGATGTCGTCATGCCGAAGATGGGAGAAAGCATCCAGGAAGGGAAGATCCTTCGCTGGATGAAGAAACCCGGCGACAAAATCGAACTGGACGAATCGATCCTTGAGATCAGCACAGATAAGGTGGATTCCGAGATTCCTTCGCCGGCAGCCGGATTCCTTTCGAGAATTATTGTCCCGGAAGGCGAGACGGTTGAGGTGGGGACAGTCATCGCTGTCGTCGAGACGGACAAAGCCTCATTGAAAGTGGAAACATCGACTCTCGGGAAAATGAGTGGACTGATGCTCGCATCAATTCCGACAGTCTCTGCAGAGGACGGTTTCTCGGCCCAGGCGCCCGCCAGGACACCCCGAAAGCTCGACGGCAACCGATTCTATTCGCCACTTGTCCGATCAATGGCCAAGAAAGAAGGTGTTGCCCCCGAAGAGTTGGATCAATTGGAGGGATCGGGAATCGGGGGCCGCGTAACCAAGAACGATCTCCTACAACATCTGCAACAACGTGTGTTGAAAGCTGCCAGGACCCCGGGCCCTCTGCAACGTGTGGATATTACAGAGCTTCGAAAGAAGTACCCGCCTCCGGCCTACGAAATTGTGCAGATGGACAATGTGCAGATGAAGATGGCCGAACACATGATCAGGAGCGTTCATACATCCCCGCACGTTGAAGCTGTTTCGGAGTGCGACGTTTCGAAGATGGTGGAGTTTCGCTCCAACAATGCCGAACGATTCGAGAAACAGGAAGGCTTCAAGTTCACTTACACGCCTTTCTTTGTCGAAGCCGCAGTCCGGGCGCTGAAGGATTTCCCCATCGTCAACAGCTCGGTCGAAGGGGACAAGATCATTTTGAAGAAGTCAGTCAATTTCGGAATGGCGGTCGCCTCTCCTATCGGACTTCTTGTTCCGGTTATCAAGAGCGCGGAGAAAATGAGTTTTGTTGAGCTCGCCCGAACGATCAACGATCTCGCTGTTCGAACTCGATCGAAACGACTTCTCCCCGATGAAGTTCTCGGAGGCACCTTTACTCTCACGAACTACGGGGTGTTCGGGAATATCATCGGAACACCGATTATCAATCAGCCGCAGGTTGCTATACTCGGGGTTGGTGCGATAAAGAAACGACCGGTTGTCCTGACCGATGGGGAAGGCAACGACTCGATCGTCATCAGATCGATGACGTACTTGACGTTGGCATTCGATCACAGAATCATCGATGGTGCCGTCGGGGGACAATTCCTCGCGAAAGTCGTTGCCCACCTGGAACAATTTGATTTTACGAAGGTCTTTTGACGTGGGGCATATCATACAGGAAATACCGGCGACGCAGGACGAGCCTCAGCGACTGAGACGTCCGGAGTGGCTCAAGGCCAAGATTCCGGGTGGGGCAGAGTACTCGAAGCTGAAGAATATCATCGATGGCCATCGGCTTCACACGGTGTGCGAAGAAGCGCGATGCCCGAATATGGGGGAGTGCTGGCATTCCGGAACGGCGACGTTTATGATCCTCGGGGATATCTGCACACGGTCGTGCGGGTTCTGCGCTGTCAAGACCGGCCGTCCAGACTATGGTTTGGATTGGGAAGAGCCTCGACGAGTTGCAGATGCTGTGAAGCTCATGGGCGTGAAGCATGCCGTCATCACCTCCGTTAATCGCGATGAACGGCCGGACGGAGGCTCTCCGATTTTTGCTGAGGTCATACGCTTGATTCACAATGAGATACCAGGCGTCACCGTCGAAGTCCTCATTCCCGATTTCAAAGGAAACGAGGAAGCCTTGAATGTCGTGCTGGATGCCAGGCCCGACATCTTGAATCACAACCTCGAGACCGTTCCGAGACTTTATCGAAGGGTCCGTCCACAGGCCAACTACGAGCAATCGCTCGAAGTTCTCGAACGCTCGAAAGCCCACGGCTCCGTCACAAAGACCGGATTGATGCTGGGCATTGGAGAGAAAACGGATGAGGTGATGGAGGTGATGAAAGACGTTCGAGAGACGAATGCTGACATCCTCACACTTGGCCAGTATCTGCAGCCTACGAAGGAGCACCTGCCGGTTGAACGGTATGCTCATCCTGACGAATTCAAAATGCTCAAAGAATTTGGGCTTGAAATCGGATTCAGGCACGTGGAGTCGGGTCCCCTTGTTCGAAGCTCCTATCACGCCGAAAAGCAAGTCTAGCGCCGTTTTCAAGCGAACCAGCGATCCTTCCCATCGGTTCCGATCGTTTTCTCCACGAGATTGCCTCATGGATCAGAAAATCGTTGACTTTCCGGCCAAAGACCGCTATATTTAAAACTCAAAAGTGAAGCCGCACATGTTTCTATGATTTGGAGGTAGAGTGGATACCGCACCAAAAACAAAGTTCTTCACGACCGAGCATGTCGAGCAGAAGTGGTTCCTGGTCGATGCAGCCGGTAAGACCGTCGGACGAATTGCCTCGAAGATTGCCCATATCATCAGGGGTAAACACAAACCGACCTTCACACCCAACGCAGACCTTGGCGATTTCGTTGTCATCATCAATGCCGAAAAGGTTGTTGTTACCGGCAAGCGACAAGAGCTGAAGGAATACTACCACAACACCTTCTATCCGGGTGGAGCTCGCTTCGAATCGATCCAGGACGTGATGAAGACGAAGCCAGAGATGGTGCTGGAACATGCCGTCAAAGGAATGTTGCCGCACAACCGCCTTGGCAGGAAGATGGCGAAGAAGCTGAAAGTGTACGCAGGCAAAGAGCATCCCCATAGTGCTCAAATGCCCGAAATCTTATCACTGTAACGATCTCATTCTGTAAGGATATCGATGGCATCTATTATCACCGTTGGTCGTCGGAAGACTGCTGTTGCCCGCGTAAAGCTGACAGAAGGTTCCGGCAAGGTTACTGTCAATAAAAAGGATCTGGAGAAATATTTCCCGATCGACTTGTTACGCGAAGAAGTGCTTCGGCCATTTCTGGCCACCTCGACGCAGGGCCGCTATGATGCGAAGGTCCTGGTCAATGGTGGCGGCCCGACCGGTCAGGCTGGCGCAGTGAAGCTGGCGATTGCTCGCTCGCTCGTTGCTCTGGATGAAGATCACCGCCAGAATCTTCGCAATGCCGGACTCCTGACAAGGGATCCTCGCATGGTGGAGCGCAAGAAATACGGTCAGAAGAAAGCGCGCAAACGGTTCCAGTTTAGCAAACGTTAATCTGGAGCTTTCGGTATTTTTTATCACTCATACTCTCCGATCCGAACGGGAGTGTCTCGCGATCTTCCTGATCGTGGGATTCCGGGACGAAATGACGAGAGTAGAAGAACTAACTCAAAAGGACCACGTATGCCTCGCGTAGAACTCGAAGCACTGCTGCATGCTGGTGCCCACTTCGGGCACATCACCCGCCGTTGGAATCCCAAAATGAAGCCCTACATTTTCATGGAGCGCAATGGGATTCATATCATCGATTTGAAGAAGACGCAAGAGATGCTGGAATCGGCCTGCAATGCCGTCTCCAATATCGTCTCGCAAAACCGTAAGCCCCTCTTTGTCGCCACAAAACAGCAAGCGAAGGATGTTGTGAAAGAAGAGGCAAGGCGCTGCAACGCATTCTATGTCACAGAGCGTTGGCTGGGCGGCATGCTGACGAACTTCACAACGATCCGCAAGAGTGTCAAGCGTCTCACGAACATCGACAAGATGGAAAGTGACGGAACGTTTGAGAAGATCGTGAAGAAGGAGCGGTTGTTCCTCGATCGTGAACGCCAGAAATTGCAGAATGTTCTTTCCGGTGTCGTCGAGATGTCGCGACTCCCGGGCCTCGTGTTCGTGGTCGATGTGAAGAAGGAAGCCATTGCTGTGAAGGAGGCGCATCGCCTCGGAATTCCGGTCGTGGCCATCGTCGACACTAATGTCGATCCTGACTTGATCGATTTTCCGATCCCTGCCAATGATGACGCGTTGAAGTCGGTGCAGTGTATAGCCAAAGCAATTGCGGATGCGGTCCTTGACGGAAACCAAAGGGCTGCCTCGCGTCAGGCTGAAGAAACGATGTCTCAGGGTGCAGACAGCAAAGAAGCATCCGAAAAAAAACACCATGACGAGAAATCTCAGTAAAGGAGGTTGTTCTGAGGTATGGCTGTTATCACATCTGAAATCGTAAAGAAGCTGAGAGACCAGACGGGTGCCGGCATGATGGATTGCAAGCGGGCGCTCGAAGAATCCAATGGCGATGTTGAACAGGCGACGGAATACCTTCGGAAGAAGGGAGCAGCCGTGGCTGCGAAGAGAGCTGACCGCGAAGCAAATCAGGGTGTGGTCGAGGCGTATATCCACGCCGGTGGACGCATCGGAGCAATGGTTGAACTGAACTGCGAAACCGACTTTGTTGCAAAGACGGATGAGTTCAAGCAACTGGCGCATGATATCGCGATGCAGATTGCCGCGATGACCCCGCTGTTTGTCAGCAAAGAAGACGTCGATCAGGCGACTCTTGAAAAGGAGATCGAGATCTATAAGGCGCAGGCTGTCAACGAGGGAAAACCCCCGCAGATTGCGGAAAAGATCGCCCAGGGCCGACTGGAGAAGTACTACCAGGAGGTGTGCCTCCTGGAACAGAGTTTCATCAAAGATTCCGGAAAGACGATAAAGGACCTCCTGTCCGACGCGACCGGAAAAGTCGGAGAGAAGATTGGCGTCCGACGTTTCATCCGGTATCATCTTGGAGAGTCTGCACAATAATCTACCACCAAAAATCCCGAAGCGATTCGGGATTTTTTTCGCCCTTGAATGACTATGGCACCGACCCCCTACAAGCGAATTCTCCTAAAACTGAGCGGCGAGTCGCTCATGGGAAAAAAGGAGTACGGCATTGATTCGGAAGTCCTGAACGCATTCGCCGTGGAAATCCGCGACGTGCAACAGTCCGGCGTCGAAGTCGGCATCGTGATCGGCGGAGGAAACATCTATCGCGGCGTGGATCTGTCTGCCGATGGGATCGACAAGGTGACGGGTGATCACATGGGGATGCTGGCCACGGTCATTAACGCCCTCGCGTTTCAGAATGCTCTCGAAAAGAAGGGCCTGTATACGAGATGCCTTTCCGCCATCAATATGGAAAGGATTGCCGAGCCGTTTATACGGCGGCGCGCCATCAGGCACCTTGAGAAGGGGAGAGTGGTTATTTTTGCGGCTGGGACGGGAAATCCCTATTTTACGACTGACACCGCCGCAGCGCTGAGGGCAATTGAAATCGAGGCGGATGTCATCCTCAAAGGAACAAGGGTTGACGGTATTTACGACAGCGATCCTGAGAAAAATGCCGATGCTATCCGTCTTCCCGAAATTAGTTATCTGGATGTCCTTCGGAAAGACTTGCGGGTGATGGATCTGACAGCAATCACCTTGTGCAAAGAAAACAAATTACCTATTATTGTCTTTAACATGAATGTGCCTGGGAATCTGCTTCGCGTTGTCTCAGGTGAGGCAATCGGATCCAAGGTTTTTGCTCCAGCGTCGTAATCGGTGATGACTCATTTCAGCAAATCCTGATCACAAACCAATAGCGAGAATCGTATGGTTAAGGAGATTCTGAAGAATGCGGAAGACCGGATGAAGAAGGCGGTGGAAGTGGTGCGTGATGAGCTCGTCAAGGTTCGGACGGGCAAGGCCACGACAGCACTTCTCGATGGAATCAAAGTGGAGTACTACGGCAGTATCGTTCCTTTGGCACAAGTCGCAAACATCAGCACCCCCGATGTTCATACCGTAACGGTCCAGGCGTGGGAAAAAAACATGCTTGGAGTTATCGACAAAGCGATCCTGAGTGCTAACCTTGGATTGAATCCCGTGAACGACGGTAGTATTCTGCGCGTTCCTATTCCCCCTCTGAACGAAGAGCGCAGGCGGGAGCTTGTGAAGTTGATTAAGAAATTTGGAGAAGATGGGAAAATTGCCGTCCGCAACGTACGCCGCGATGCTATCGAGCACTTGAAGAAATCGGAGAAGCTCGAGCATTTCTCGGAAGATGAACGCAAACGGGGAGAACAGGAATCACAGAAGCTCACGGACAAATACATCCAGGAAATTGATAAGCTCCTCGTGATGAAAGAGAAGGAAATAATGGAAGTGTAGACGGACTGACGTAGTGATACACGAGTTCACAAAAATCCCGGCCTCTCGCCGGGATTTTTGTTGACAGTGAAGGGACGTGTTCTGTCACGTTCGAGTCTGGCGGCCAAGACCCGTCTGCGCCCTCCGGGCCTTCGGCGGGTAAACGGAGCGTGGCCCTCCGAAGGGCTATTCGTAGGTTTGTCCAAAACAGTTTGAGGAGGGAAGGGCGGAGTATATAACGACGAGTGTTTTTGGGTTGAGGTGCGAGATTTGCTGATGGTTATGCTAGTGCGCTTCGAGCCAGTTCGGACCAACCCCGATCTCCACAACGATGGGAACGTCAAGCTTCATCGCATTGCGCATCAACTTCTCCACAATAGTCCGAACGTCCTTTTCCTCTTTCTTCTTCACTTCAAAAACCAATTCGTCATGTACCTGGAGCAGCATCTGTGATTGAATATCTTGTCGGATGAAGGCTTTGTCGATTTCGATCATGGCCAACTTCAGCATATCGGCAGCGGTTCCCTGAATCGGCATATTGATCGCCTGACGTTCGGCATTCTGTCGAATGTTGTGATTGCCGCTCGTGATATCGGCGAGATAGCGTCGCCGTCCAAGAAGAGTTTCCACGTAACCTTTGGCGCGCACTGAGCTGATTGTATCGTTGATATACTGTCTGACCTTTGGGAATCGTTCGAAGTAACGGGCGATGATGTCCTTGGCTTCACTTTGCGGAATCTCAAGGCGGTTGGCGAGGCCAAACGGTCCGATCCCGTACATAATGCCAAAATTGACTTCCTTTGCCTTCCTGCGCATGTCCTTGGTGATTTCGGAGACTGCGACCCCGAATACCTTCGCCGCTGTGGTTGTGTGGATATCTTCGTTATTGCGAAATGCCTCCGTCAGCGCCTCATCTCCTGAGATGTGTGCCATGACTCGAAGCTCGATCTGCGAGTAATCGGCTGACAGTATCAGATCATTCTTGCTTGCGGGGATGAAGGCTTTACGGATAGATCTCCCGAGTTCCGTCCTGATAGGTATGTTCTGAAGATTTGGATCACTACTGGAAAGTCTGCCGGTGGAAGCAACGGTCTGATTGAAGGACGTGTGGACCCGCCCGGTCCGATGATTGATCAGAGCCGGGAGCGCATCGACATACGTCGATTTGAGTTTCGCGAGCTGCCGGTACTCGAGGAGCTTATCGATGATAGGATGCTGATGTTGGAGCGATTCCAGTACTCCCACATCGGTCGAGAATCCCGTCTTCGTTTTCTTGAAGGTGGGGAGTTTGAGCTTGACAAAAAGAACCTCGCCGAGTTGCTGCGTCGAATTAATGTTGAACTCTTGTCCTGCAAAGGCATGTATTTCCTTCACCAGCGACGCAAGGATCCGTTCGAGATTCTTCGACATCTTCTTGAGATACTCGACATCAATGCCGATTCCGGCCCGTTCCATTCTTGCGAGCACCGGCACAAGGGGAAATTCCAGATCCTCGCAGAGTTTGAGCATCTTCTGAGCGGACAGCTTTTTGTGCAGTTCCTCATGAAGTCTCATCGTGATATCGGCGTCCTCACACGAGTAATCCGATAATGCCTGGAGAGGCACATCCCTGATAGGTTTTTGATCCTTTCCTGATCCCGTCAAATCGGTGAACGAGACTGTCTTGTATTGCAGGTGTTCTTTCGCTAATGCATCCATCCCGTGTCGCCCGTCTGCTCTCAGGATGTAGCTGGCAATCATGGTGTCGACAGCGATGCCTTCAGTCCAAATATCATATTGAGAGAGCACCAGCATGTCATACTTGATGTTGTGGCCGATCTTGCCGATTCGTCCGTTTTCAAGGATCGGCTTGAGGCAGGCAAGGACATCGTTCAGGTTCAAGCCCATTGTCTGATCGGAGCCAGAAGGCTTGCCGAAGAGATCTGTGGACTCGGCGGCCGGGCCTGGTTTGATGGCGACGAAGAATGCCTCTCGGGGCTTCATGCAGAAGGAGATTCCCACGAGCTCCGCGTTGAGCGAATCGACAGAAGTTGTCTCTGTGTCGAAAACAAACTGTTTGGATTTCTTCAACTGTGAGCAAAGCGATTTCAGGGCTTTCAGCTCAGTGATGAGTGTGTACGAGTGTTTGTCGGTCCGGATGTCAGAGAGCTCGACCTCGGGAGGAGGAAAATCCATCTCGGCGGGAGGCTTCGGCGTATCTGGTGTGCTTCGTTGCAGTCCCTGGAGGAGGGCCCGAAATTCCAGCTCTCGAAACAGATCAGTGAGTTTCTGACTATCCTTTTCCTCCGACTTCAATGCGTCGAAATGAACGTTGAGAGGGACCTTGGTATCGATGGTGACAAGTTCTCTCGAAAGGAAGGCGAGGTCCTTGTTCGTCTCAAGTTTCTGCCGAAGGCCTTTTTGATCAATCCGGGAAATGTTCTTGTAGAGATTGTCGATGGAACCGTATTGCTGAATGAGGGGGATGGCGGTCTTTTCTCCGACCCCGGGAACACCGGGGACATTATCCGAAGAGTCCCCGATTAAGCCGAGGACTTCGATGACTTGCTCAGGAGGGACACCAAACTTCTCTTTCACTGCGCCAATGTCGACGATCTCGACATCGTTTCCCTGTCGTCCCGGTTTGTACATTTTGATCTTGCTGCTGACCAACTGCATGAAGTCTTTGTCTGCACTCACAAGGAATGTCAGGGCTCCTTCGCGTTCGGCGCTTCGTGCCAGCGTGCCGATGATGTCGTCAGCTTCGAAACCATCCATCTCGAGCACGGGAATCCTGTACGCTCGAACAACGTCTTTGATGATCCCCAATTGCGAAACGAGATCTTCAGGCATTTTTTGACGGGTGGCCTTGTACTCTTTGTACGCCTTGTGTCTAAAGGTGGGAGCTCCCGTGTCAAACACCACGGCGATGTAGTCCGGCGATTCGTCCACGAGGATCCGGTTTAGAAACGTGACAAAGCCATAGACAGCACTTGTCGGCTGCCCTTTGGCGGTGATGAGAGGCCGCTGGATGAAAGCGTAGTATGATCGATATGCAATGGCATTGCCATCGATCAGGAAGAGGCGTTGAGAGGTGCTCATACTCGAATGTAACCTGCATTCTCTCTGGAGGCAAGCACTTATAAGTCAGCGTCCATCGGAGAAGATTCAGGTCCGGTATGCATTTGGTCGGACACTGCATCAGGATACTCAGTTCCTCTGAGATCAACGAACGATCTTCTCAAGTACAGGAGGGAAGCAGAAAGAGCGCTCCGGTCACGAAGAAGTTCCCCCGGAGCCCGGTGGCCGCTCCAACGTAACCGCCCGAGATTGGGCCGATCACGTTTGCAAGTACACTGGCGCTTGATGCGATTCCGATGATTCCGCCGCGCCGGGATGGGGGTGAATGCTTGCTGACGTAGGAGTAGAGAGCTGGGAGGATCCCTCCCAAACAGAATCCCTGAGCTGCCCGGAGAACGAGAAGTTGATAAGCATGGATGACGAAACCCTGAGCGAAGCAGGAAACGGCCGCACCTGATATCGCAATTGTCAGGTTCTTTTTGTAGCTCTTCGAATCGTTTCGTTTACCCCACCATGGAGATGAAAAGACCATAAAGACGCCGGTCATCGAAAAGATCGCTCCCGCCAGCGTCGCAATTCTGGTTGTGGCGGGCTCGAGGCTTTCAACATAGAGTGCGAAAACAGGTTGCACGACGAGAAGCGCGACCTGGGAAAGGAAAATCAGAACAAGCGCGGCCCGGATCGGAGGAGATTCAAACGCTGAGCGGAGGTTTCGCGCCAGACTCTGACTCTCGATTGATTTGTCGTGTTCCCGGGGTGGCTCCTTGACATAGCGAAGGATGAGAATGCCTGCGATGGTGCAGAGAGACGCAACGACATAGAACAGAGGACGGTAGCCGATGGTATCCGCCAGGGAGCCGCCGATGAGAGGTCCAATCACACCGCCGCTCGCGGAAGCAGTCTGAAGCAAACCGAGCGCATATCCCGCGTGCTCCCTCGGCGTTGACGATGCAACGAGCGCGAGGGCTGCCGCGATGAATCCGCTCAACGCGCCCTGCAACATGCGGAACAGAAACAGCATCTCTACGCTCTGGGAGAGTCCGATGAGAGCCTGAGAAATCGCCAGGCCGAAGACTGCACGGATGACCATGATGCGCCGACCGTACCGATCTCCGAGAAGTCCCCAGATTGGTGTGAGAAAGAACGAAATGAAAAACGGACCGGAAAACACATAACCACTCCAGCGTGCGACTTCATCGGGAGACGTGACACCAAGTGTTTGGATATAGAATGGAAGAAACGGAACGACGAGACTCATGCCCATCATGGTGATGAACTGAGCGGCCCACATGATATAGAGCGTTCGACGCCACTGTTCAGGTTTTTTGAAGTGCATTTGGAGTATTCAAGAGATACACGGGTTGGAGGATAATATATGGATTCGTGCCTCCAAAGAAAGCGATTGTTGGTTTTGCCGTCCGTGAGCCGTACATTGGAGTACGCATGAAGAAGACGAATGTATATTCACTGCTGTTGATTCAGCAGCTCATCTCAGGCGGTACGCACATCGTTGCGAAAGCCGTTGTTGCGGACATCGACGCGGCGACGCTGACGTTTGTGCGAACGATCATCGCGGCGGCAGGCCTGTACTTCATCGCCCGTCTCCGTAGCGGCCCCCTGAACATCGAGCGAAAAGACTGGCTGCAGATCGCTCTCCTGGGTTTCGTCGGAGTCGCGCTCAATCAATACCTGTATTTGTTTGGAATGAAGTTCTCCACGGCTGCTAATGGTGCGTTGTTGTACGCGGCCACGCCGGTGTTTGTTCTCGTTCTTTCGCGCATGATTCTCAAAGAGAAGATCACTCCCAAGAAGACATTTGGAATCATTCTGGCGTTTGTGGGCATTTCGATTGTGATTTTCGAACGGGGGATAGATCTCTCGTCGGGATACGCGTACGGCAATCTTCTCATCCTCTTCGCTGTGATAGGGTGGACGCTGTTCACGGTGTTTGGGAAAAAAATGTTGGTGAAGTACGGCGCTTTGAAAACGACGAGCGCAATGATGTTTTGCGGAGCACTGATCATCTCACCATTAGGAGTTGCATCATCGTTGAGTGTTCGATTTGCTGAAATCAGCATGTTGGATTGGTGGGGAGTCCTTTACCTCTCCGTCGGGACCTCTATCATTGGATATCTTCTGTGGTATCACGCACTTAGCCGCATTGAGGCGAGCAAGGTCGCTGTTTTTGCAAACGTCCAACCCATCTTCGCTACCATTTTGTCGCTGATTTTCTTAAATTACACTATAACTCCGGCCTTCGTGACGGGAAGCATAATTACGATTTGTGCGATCTACATCACACAAGTTTCTTAGAGTATTCCCGATACTTAAACCAGAACTACCCGTGTGTCGTCTTAGTGGGGACAGGGTAATTGGTTAACAAATCTGGGATATCGAGGAAGCAAATCGGCAGGGGAAGAAGTTGATCAACACACCAGCAGTCATCATTTTATATATAACGTCCTCGCTTGGCCTGGCGTTCTGGAACAAGAAGAAGGGACACGGATTCTGGCTAGGACTAGTCTACTCTCTCTTCCTGACTCCCGCGATAGGGCTCTTGACCATCGCTCTGGCCCAAAAGGTTATCGTTGTGGACACAGGAAACGGGCGGAAGAGATCTTGTCCCCACTGTTTCGGCCTTACGGCGGAAACAATGACATTCTGTGAATTGTGTGGAAAGCATATCGGGCGTCAGACGGCAAAGCAGTTTCTTCAAATGGCAGAACTGTTCATCGGTTTGGTCATCACGGTATTATTGGTGAAGATGTTCATCTGAGACCCGACTGACCATTTCGCACGGGAACGCATTCAAAAATTCCTCCGCACGGAAAAACTAAGCCCCCAGGCATCGCATGCCAGAGGGCTTCTGCTTTTCAGATTGCTTCTCGATGAGTTTTTCGATAACTTTCTTGTGTCAAGTCGGAAGGTGGTATTGTCTTTCGGGTTGATGATCACGGACGGTTGTCCCGCACTCCTGTGATGGATTCACAAGCGGGATTCTCGATTCGACATTTTTCGTCGCACGTCCACTGGAGAGGTGGCCGAGTGGCTGAAGGCACAGGTTTGCTAAACCTGCATAGGGGGTAAACTCCTATCGAGGGTTCGAACCCCTCCCTCTCCGCTTCGTTGTTCGGCGCGTGGCGAAAGTCGAATCGGAAATGAGTTTGCGTTGCGATGATTACGGTATGAAAGTCAGCTTTCAGTCATGTCCCGCTTCAATGAGGCGGGATTTTCTTTTTTCTTCAGATTCCGCTGTTCTTCTTCTTTTCAAATCGCACCATCTCACAACGGAGACATGACTCATGGACTCCTTCCCCATACGTAAGTTCGATTTGACTCGTCCTCTTCAAATTGTCTCGCCGATCGAAGAATGGTGCGGCGCTGATGATACAGGTATGCGCGCCGGCTTTCAAAAGCTGATCGACATGGGGGTGAGCGGCTTTGTGACGAATGTGAAGCTTGAAAAGTACCTGATGGATGACATATCATGGGACGTTCTGCGAAGGGGAGTGAAAATAGCGCATGAAATGGGCCTAAGGGTTTGGATCTATGACGAAAAAGGATATCCGAGTGGTGCAGCGGGCGGATTGGTGTTGGAAAAATACCCCGAGGGTGAAGCGGAAGGACTGGTCCGGGGGTTCGACAACAATGACAAGCCAAAGTATGAAGTATCAAAGATGTTTGAGAACACACATGCCACTGCCAATTTCTTTGAGAGGCGTCACTACATCAACGTCCTTGATCCGAAAGCGGCGGCAACATTCATCGAAGTCACTCATGAGCGGTACGAGAAAGCCTTACATCCCATTGGAGAGTACGTCGAGGCGTTTTTCACAGATGAACCCTCTCTGATTGCAGCGTATGTCCCTGCTGGGTTGGACTATCCCAAGACAATCCCGTGGCATGCCAGGTTGCCCGAAGTGTTCCAGTCACGAAAGGGATATGACATAGCCCAGCACCGGGCGAGTCTGTTCGGAGAGACGGGCGACATCGACAGAAAAATCCGATGCGATTTCTACGAGGTGGTCGCTGATCTTTGTGCGGAATCGTATTTTGGCCAGCTGCAAACGTGGTGTCAGTCGCATAAGACTATGTCCAGCGGACATCTCTTGGGTGAAGAAACACTTGTCTGGCAAACGCTGTTCGACGGTGATCCCTTCACGTGCTATCGAAAGTTCGACATACCCGGAATCGATATGATCCTTTCGAGTCCAGAGAGGATCATGCAGGATAGGGAACCGTTCTTTCTGGTGCCGAAGGTTGCGAGTTCCGCGGCACGTCTCCAGGGCAAGCGGCGAGTGATGTGCGAGATCAGCGATTTCTTTGGGATGATGGGAGGGCGTCATGCATCGCTTGCGCAAATGAAATGTACGGCGGGTGTCTTGATGAGTCTGGGCATCACAGATTTTACAAGCTTTTACAGCGTGCCTCTCAAGGCAGGGGAGCAAGAAGATCTCACGCTGAAATCGCGGCGGTTTTCCGTTGAGGAGTATCGCCAGTACACCGACTATGTGAGCCGCGTGAACACGATCCTCGGTGAGGGAACCTTTGCCCCACGTACTGCGGTCCTTCACCCGATCGTGTCAGTGTGGGCGAACTTCACTCCGCCGACGCGGTCGATGTACGAGCCGCATCCGAGTGAACGGGTCCGGTTTATTGACGAATCGTTTGCTAATGTTTGTCGTGATTTACTGCAGCATCAAATTGACTTCGATATCATCGATGAGAAAAGTGTCGTAGCAGCGCGTGTCGAAGGGAAGAAGCTCGTCGTGGGAGCGCAGCAGTACGACGTCCTTGTTCTGCCGCCGATGGATACTATAAGACTCCGGACGCTTGCAAAGATTCAGCAGTTTGCGGAGGAGGGTGGTTCGGTGTTTGCTCATCCTTTGGCACCGACATTTGCCGCCGAAGGTTCAGACAAAGACAATGATATCAAATCAATGATGGGGAGAATTGCAGCGATGGGGGGACTTCACAAGCCTGCGCCTCATTCCACGCCGCTGACGTACCTTCTCAATTCCCGAGTTCCTCCGGAGTGCATACTCAATCCGTTGTCGTCGAACATACTCTGCAAGGCGGTTTCCACAAAGACGGGGAAAACCTATTTCCTTGTCAACGCCTCTTCGCTGGCATACATGGGAACTTGCACATTTCACTCCACCGGCAAGCCGACCGCTCTCAATCCTGACTCCGGCATAGAAGAAATGCTCAAATACCAGAAAGTTGGGAGCACGCGCATTCAAATCGAATTGTCGCTGAAGCCATTTGCGTCTTTGTTTGTGCAGTTTTGATGATTGCGAGACTGCGTCCGACGAGAATTGAAGACGACCGGCGAGTGTTAAGTTGAATACCCGTACTGGAAAACCGTATTGCCTTCAGAATCATGTTTTCGTATCTTAACAAGAGAAGGCGAGAGGCCGTAGCATCGTTGTTGATCAAGGAGAGCTGGCCCGCCTGCGGTATGAGAAACAACCTCCGGCGGGTAAACAGAACGGTCCTTCGACTTGTCCCGACGAAGAAGGTCGGGACTCGCTCAGGACAATTCTCAGCTTTGTCAAGGCTTTGGAGAGCTGGCAGAACGGCTATTGTCCCGAAGGGATGGCTTCGCCACACCAGTCTTGCCCCGCTCCGAAGGAGATCCTCCGGAAAAGGGGTCCCTTCGGGAAAAACTGGCGTCCGCAGGAACCATGATACCCTGTGCATACATTTTGAAGAGCTTGAAGGACGGACACTTCTACTACGGCAGTACGGGGAACCTGCTTCAGCGGCTGTCTGCACACAATGCGGGAAAAGTGAGATCGACGAAGGGAAGGCGACCGTTTGTTCTGCACTATTTTGAGGAGTTCAAAACTATTCGCGATGCCCGCAAGCGCGAGAACTTCTTCAAGAGCATTGCTGGATATCAGTGGTTGCGCAATGAGAGGATCATAGAAAGACCTCGTGTTGTGCCAGGATCCGCTGACATTGCAAACAAAAATTGATTTTTCTGGAGAGCTGGCAGAACGGCTATTGCACCAGTCTTGAAAACTGGCGTCCGTAAGGACTTGGGGGTTCGAATCCCTCGCTCTCCGCAAAACTACGTTCCTGGGAAACGGAACTTCGTTTTGCAGGCAGGCCTAATCGCAACGTAGCATCATGCCTTCATGGATCCCAGGTTTTGGATCAGGCGTCTCGAGCAGTGAGGCGCTTTTTTGTTTCTCGAATATTGCGTTGGTTGAATGAGCCCAAATATCAGAGTTCGCTTCGCACCAAGTCCGACTGGATACCTGCATGTCGGCGGACTTCGTACGGCCCTCTATAATTATCTCTTCGCGAAGCACAATGGCGGGAAGTTTGTTCTTCGTATTGAAGACACAGACCAGGCACGAAGGGTTGAGGGCGCAGTGGAGAATCTCATCTCGACGCTCGATTGGGCCGGTGTGCGGTTCGACGAGGGCCCGGGACGTGAGGGAGGGTATGGACCTTACGTCCAATCTCAACGGCTTGACATCTATCGTCAGCACGCTGATGACCTGATCAAGAAGGGATTCGCGTATCGTTGCTTCTGCACGCCGGAGCGACTCGAAGAAGTTCGGGCACGTCAGAACGCGGCGAAGCTCTCCACTTCCTATGACCGGCATTGCCGCAACTTGACGGCAGAAGAAGTCGAACGGCGGCTGAGTGCGGGAGAACGAAACGTCATTCGGATGAAAGTGCCACTTGAAGGCGAACTTACGTTCAACGACCTTATTCGCGGCACCGTCACGATCGCCTTCGAGGTGCTCGACGACCAGGTGATCATCAAGTCAGACGGTTTCCCCACGTATCATCTCGCGGTAGTGGTTGACGACCACTTGATGGCGATTTCGCACGTCATCCGTGGTGAGGAGTGGCTCCCCAGCACCCCGAAGCATATTCTCCTGTACAAGTTCTTCGGCTGGGAACTTCCGAAGTTCGCGCACCTCCCACTTCTGCTCAATCCGGACAAAAGCAAATTGAGCAAGAGGCAAGGGGATGTGGCCGTGGAAGACTATCGTGCAAAGGGCTACTTCAAAGAAGCGATTGTTAACTTTGTTGCGTTTCTTGGATGGAATCCGGGTGATGAGCGAGAGATCTTCAGCCTCGAAGAGCTTGTGAAAGAGTTTTCTCTTGAGCGGGTTGGAAAATCGGGCGCGGTTTTCAACGTCGAGAAGCTCAACTGGCTTAACTTTGAGTATCTGAAGAGGATGCCGGAGGGTGATGTGCTTACGCAGCTCAAAGCGGAGCTTGCGCGATCTCCGCACGCAGAAAAGTCATTTGATGATGTCTATCTGCTGAGCGTCATTCGAGCCCTGCGTGAACGCTCAACATTCATGAGAGATTTTGTCGAGAAAGGCGAGTATTTCTTTCAGCGTCCCGATCAGTACGATCCGGAGGTTTTGAAAAAACGATGGAAGCCCGAATCCGCTGGTCAATTGAAAAGCCTCTCAGCTGCGTTTGAGCGTCTCCAGAATCCACGGAAAGAAGAGTTTGAAGCGGCGCTGCATCAAACTGCTGAGTCCCTTAAGGTCAAGAACAGCGACTTAATCCACCCGCTGCGTTTGGCTGTGACCGGTGTAGGTTCCGGTCCGGGGCTGTATGACATCCTTGTCGTTCTTGGCAGGGATGAAGTGGTGCACAGAATCAACCTTGCCCTCGAGAAACTACAGTGACAACTATGACGAATGATAAAGCTGCAGGCGAAAGCATTCCGGCTGGAGAGACTCCTGTCAGAAGAAACTTTGTGCGTGAGATTATCGACGAAGACCTGAAGACAAACAAATTTGCCGGCCGGGTTCATACTCGGTTTCCCCCTGAACCGAACGGCTACCTCCACATCGGCCACGCAAAATCTATCTGCCTCAATTTTGGCATCGCAAGGGACTACAAAGGGAAGTGCAATCTTCGGTTCGATGACACAAATCCCACGAAAGAAGAGATGGAATATGTGGAATCGATCGAACAGGATGTCCAATGGCTCGGGTTTAACTGGGATGGAATGTACTACGCCTCCGATTATTTTGGGCAACTCTATGACTATGCTCTGCAGCTGATCAGGAAAGGGAAGGCCTATGTGTGCGACCTCAACGCCGATCAGATGCGAGAGCTTCGGGGCACGTTGACGGAGCCGGGCAAGAACAGCCCGTACCGGGATCGAAGCATGGAGGAGAACCTTGACCTCTTCCAGCGGATGAAGGCCGGCGAATTCGCCGATGGATCCAGGACGCTGCGCGCCAAGATCGACATGGCATCCCCCAACGTGAACATGCGTGATCCCGTAATGTACCGAATCCTGCGATCGACGCACCATCGCACAGGCGACACGTGGTGCATCTATCCCATGTACGACTGGGCGCACGGACAGAGCGATTCTGTCGAAGGCATTACGCATTCTATTTGCACGCTCGAGTTTGAGGATCACCGGCCACTCTACGATTGGTTTGTGCAGGAGCTGGGCATCTATCATCCGCAGCAGATAGAGTTCGCCAGGCTCAATCTCACATTTACGGTGATGAGCAAGAGGCGGCTGCTTCAGTTGGTGCAGGATGGCGACGTCGATGGTTGGGATGATCCACGCATGCCGACGATCTGCGGATTAAGGCGACGAGGATACACTCCCGAATCGATTCGGGATTTTGCAGATCGCATCGGAGTGTCCAAGAGCGAAAGCACGGTCGATGTTGCGTTCCTCGAGGAATGCCTGCGTGCGGATCTGAACAAACGTGCACCGAGAGTGATGGCTGTGCTCCATCCGGTGAAATTGATCATCGACAACTATCCTGACGGAGTCGTCGAAGAGCTCGAAGCAGTGAACAATCCCGAGGATCCAACTGCCGGATCCCGGAAGGTTCCGTTCTCGAAAGTCCTCTACATCGAGCAAGATGATTTCCGGGAAGATCCGCCGAAAAAGTATTTTCGACTCTCCCCTGGTTCAGAAGTCCGCCTCCGATATGCATACATCATCAAATGCGTTGGTGTCGTGAAGGACGAGAAAACGGGAGAGATCGTCGAATTGCATTGTACGTACGACGCCGAGACCAAGAGCGGCTCTCCACAGAGTGCACGCAAAGTGAAGGGGACCATTCATTGGGTTTCCGCTGAGCACGCTGTTGACGCGGAGTCGCGAATCTATGACAGACTTTTCAATGTTGAAGACCCGGGCGGAGAGAACTGGAAGTCATACCTCAACCCGGCTTCACTGCAACTCGTTCAGGGTTGCAAGGTTGAACCGAGTCTGGCGCATGCTCAACCGCAGGAGCGCTACCAGTTCGAACGGCTGGGATATTTCTGTGTGGACGATGACTCCCGTGAAGGTACGCTCATATTCAATCGGACCGTCACATTGCGCGACACGTGGGCGAAGATCGAGAAATCCGCGTGAGTTGAATTTGCGAATTGCTTTGGAGATAATCCGTTTCTGATCATGCTTCGTTGTTTTTTGATGTTTGGTTCTCTATATTTTGCGGCGCGAACAACGCCCGATCTCCTCAACTACTAAATGACGCACCTTCTCGTGCCCAAACCCGGAAAATCTACCCCGAAGAAGTCTTCGCGAACGAAGTCTTCGATTGACGTCATCCGGCTGCACAATGCCGTATTCTACGCTTACCATGGCGTTCTTTCCGATGAACAATCGCTGGGAGGCAAGTTTGAAGTCGACGTCGATCTCCATGCTGACCTTACTCGAGGAGCGAGTACGGATCGTCTGAAACAGACGGTGGACTACGAACGAGTGTACGACTTCACCAAGACACTGGTTCTCGGGAGGAAGTACTTTCTCATCGAAGCGCTCGCTGAGACGATCGCCGATGGCTTGCTGAAAGAATTCAAGAGGCTGGAAAAAGTGGTCGTGCGAGTGCGCAAGCCGAGTGCGCCTGTCAAGGGTGTCATTGACTACGTCGAGGTCGAGATAACACGTGCGAGGAAGTGATGCATCGGGTGTTGGTGGGGCTGGGATCAAATGTTGGTGACCGGCTTGGATTCCTGCAAAGAGCGCTTCATGCGCTCGAGGGGACTCCGGGGATTCGTTTGACATCGGTCTCCTCCGTGTATGAAACTGAACCGGTCGGTACGAAGAACCAACCACCGTTTCTCAATGCTGCGGTTGAACTGAGAGGGACCGTATCCGCTGCGCTGGTGTATGAGCGGCTGAAGGAAATTGAGCGACTGATTGGTCGGACACCGACAGAGCGATGGGGACCGCGGGAAATTGATCTTGACCTTCTGTATTTCGACGACGAGATCATCGACAATCCGACATTTATCGTTCCACACCGGGAATCGTCCAACCGGAGATTTGTTCTTATCCCCCTCTCGGAAATTGCCGCTGATTTTATCGATCCGGCGAAGAACTGCAGCGTTCAGACTCTCCTCGAGAGGTGTCCCGACACGTGCGAAGTGGTCAAGAGTCCTTTTCACTTACATCCATCTTCCCCGGAGGTTTGAGTGCAGGTTCCTCGATCAGAAATTCGACATGTAGCGATCGAAGGCGTCATTGGAGCGGGGAAGACCACACTCGCCAATATGCTCTCCGAACGATTGGGGGCGCGCCTCGTCCTCGAGCGGTTCGAAGAGAACCCGTTTCTTCCGAAGTTCTATGAGGATCCCGAACATTACGCGTTCCAGACGCAAATCTTCTTCCTCCTGAGCAGATACAAGCAGCAGCAGGACCTCTTTCAGGCCGACCTCTTCCACGACTTTCTGATTTCCGACTACATTTTTGAGAAGGACAAGATCTTTGCGTATCTCACGCTGGCTGACGAAGAATTGAAGCTCTATGAAACTCTCCTCAACGCCATCGAGCGCAACGTCCCGACACCGGATCTGGTTGTCTACTTACAGTGTAGCACCGAGCGGCTCATGGGCAATATCAGGCAGCGCGGACGCAAGATAGAGGAGAATATCTCCGAGGATTATATTCGCGATCTGAACGAAGCATACAATTACTTTTTCTTTCGCTACAAAGCGACTCCGTTGCTCATCGTCAAGGCAACGGACATTGACTTCGTCAATAAGAAAGAGGATTTCGAAGATCTCCTGGAACAGATTCTGCGTCCAAACAAAGCCCCCGTCGAGTACTACAACCCTGTCAGGAGGAAATAAGCTGTGATTCTCGGCTTCCTTCGGTTTCTTGCATACACCCTGATGTTTATCTTCGTCTATCGGGTCGTTGTAGGAGCGTTTCGGTACATTGTCGGTGACGAGAAGAGACCGCCGGCCTCCGGTTCGGTACCTCCCCGTGAGCCAAAGAAGACAGAAGATCCTACGTATCGCGACGTCAAGGACGCAAAGTTCAAAGACGTGCCTTCGGACCCGTCAAACCCTTCATAGCATCTCGCCTACTCGCTGTCGCTGTTCAGATCAATTCCCACAGTCGTACATCACGCCGAAACTGCCAAAAACATTTGAAGATAACGGTTTACTTCACTATATTACCCCGACTTTTTCAACAAAAGGGTACTGAAAAGCATGAAACGCGTCTATATCGAGAATTTGGGCGAGCACGTAGGTGAAGTGGCAGAGCTTCGTGGATGGCTTTATCACAAGCGCTCCAGTGGAAAAGTTCGGTTTCTGGTTATGAGAGACGGGACAGGGCTCCTTCAGGGCGTGATGGTAAAGGGTGGCGTCAGCGACGAAGTTTTCGAACGGTTTGATGCATTGACCCAAGAATCATCGTTTTCGATGACAGGAAAGGTCAAGAAAGACGACCGCGCTCCCGGAGGATTCGAGCTTGAGGTGAGCGACGTGAACGTCATCGCGATCGCCGAAGAATATCCCATTACTCCCAAAGAACACGGAATCGAATTTCTGGCGGATCGTCGCCATCTCTGGCTTCGCTCCTCCCGTCAGCATGCCATCATGCGCGTGAGGCATCGGATCATCAAGGCCATACGCGATTTCTTCGATGGTCGGGGATTCACGCTGATGGATTCACCAATTCTGACCCCGGCGGCATGCGAAGGAACATCGACCTTGTTCGAGACGGATTACTTCGATCTTGGAAAAGCATACTTGACCCAATCAGGACAGCTGTATGCCGAAGCTGGGGCGATGGCTTTGGGAAAAGTGTACTGCTTCGGCCCGACTTTCAGAGCGGAGAAATCTAAGACCCGTCGACATTTAACGGAATTCTGGATGGTGGAACCCGAAGTTGCCTTCAATGATCTGAATGATGACATGGAACTCGCAGAAGATTTTCTCGAGTACGTCGTCCAGAATGTGCTGAAGGATTGCGAAAAAGAACTCAAGGTGCTCGAGCGCAACACGGCGCTTCTTCAAAACGTCAAAGCTCCGCTCCCGCGCATTTCCTACGATGAGGCTGTCGAGATGCTCCGCAAGAAAGGAATCAATTTCGAGTGGGGGAACGATTTGGGCGGAACGGATGAGACGGTGATTTCCGAGCAGTTCGATCGCCCGGTGATGGTGCACCGATATCCTGCTCAAGTTAAGGCGTTCTACATGAAACGCGATCCTCAGAATGCAAATCTGGCCCTTGCCGTCGACGTCCTGGCCCCGGAAGGATACGGGGAGATCATCGGCGGGAGTCAACGCGAGGATGACCTGCAAGCGCTTCTCGACAGGATCAAGGAGCACAATCTACCCCAGGAAGCGTTTGAGTGGTACCTTGATCTTCGGAGGTTCGGCTCGGTTCCGCACGCAGGCTTCGGGCTTGGCGTTGAGCGAACCGTGAGCTGGATCTGCGGTCTCGAACACATCAGGGAAACAATCCCATTCCCCCGGATGATCTACCGCAATACTCCATAAGGCGAACGCATGCTCAGTGTAGTCAATCTCCGCAAAGCATTTGCAACCGTGGTGGCAGTCGATGGTGTTTCGCTCGAGGTGCAACGAGGCGAGCTCTTCGGATTGCTCGGCCCGAACGGCGCCGGGAAAACCACGGCGATCCGCACCATCCTGAACATCATCGTGCCCGACAGCGGGACGATTATGTTCGACGGCAAGCAATTTACTCCGGCGATGTGGAATATCATCGGCTATCTTCCGGAAGAGCGTGGGCTGTATCGGAAGAGTAAGATCATCAACACGATTCTGTACTTCGCTGCTCTCAAGGGACTTTCCGAGCGCGAAGCAAAGCCGTTGGCGGTCAAATGGCTGGACAGGTTTGGGCTCAAGGATAGCGCTCATCGAAAAGTCGAAGAGCTCTCGAAAGGCAATCAGCAGAAGGTCCAGCTCATCATTTCCATCCTTCACAAACCCCAGCTCCTGATTCTCGACGAACCCTTTTCCGGCCTCGATCCCGTCAATCAGATACTTCTCAAAGACATCCTCATGGAGTTGCGTGCACTGAACGTGGCGATTGTATTTTCCACGCATCAGATGGAGCAGGTTGAGAAGATGTGTGACAATATCTGCCTGATCAATAAGGGGAAGCCGGTGCTCAGCGGATCGTTGCGGGAGGTCAAGAAGAAGTATGGAACGAACTCCCTGCGGATTGAATTTGAGGGAAACGGGGAGTTTCTCAAGAGTTCATCTCTTGTCAAGCGGGCGGATGTGTATCAGAATTATGCGGAATTGGAGCTCGTGGATATCCGCAAGAGCCGTGAACTCCTTTCCAGTATCGATGACCGGCTGAATATCAGGAAATTTGAGATTGTCGAGCCTTCATTGAATTCCATTTTCATCAACGTGGTTGGGATGCCTGCGACGCCGGAGGAAGTGCCTGCACCGAAGACTGCACCGGCGACCGCAACGAAGCAACCTCTTGACAAACGACTCAAAAAAGAGCTTTTCTCTCTTTCGGTGGGGGCTGCGATTTTCGTCTTCTCTTCCATCTACATGCTGCTCTTCGCGAAAAATCCCGACTTGCTTCTCCCCGGTATGTTTCTGTTGATAACACTCTTCTCGACCTTCCGGTTCATGAAGATGAAGAAGACTGTGGAGAATGAGCGAAAGAAGCTGGAAGGAGGGGCAATCGAATGAAGTATCTCGAGGTTGCCAAGTGGGAATTCATGGAGAAGGTGAAGTCGAAAGCATTCATCATCTCTCTTGTGCTGATGCCGCTGATCATGGTGGCTTTCGGAGTTTTGCCGGGGTTGCTGGCATCCAAGCCCGACGACAAGGCAATCACGGTCGGTGTGATCGATCAAACGGGCACCATCGTGGAACCCCTCAGCGCACGCCTGAACCAAAAGTATAAGCTTCCGAGCGGCACGCCCAATTATGTGGTGCGCCAGTTGTCGGCCGATCCTTCGCCGGGACAGCAGAAACTTGAGGCAAACAAACTGGTCAGCACCAAGGAGATCGAAGGCTATTTTACGATTCCGGCGACGGTCTATGATAGCGGAAAGGTCGAATACCGTGCTGAAAACGTCGGGAACATCCGGATCTCGGAGCGGTTTTCGAGGACGATTGAAGAAGTGATCGTCGAGCATCGACTCAAGGGTGAGGGACTCGACCCTGCGGTCATCAGGAAACTGACGGCCTCTGTCGATATCAAATCTATCAAGGTTTCGGAAAAGGGGGAAGAGAAGGAATCCGGATTCCTGGAGACGTTCTTCAGTGCCTATGTCGTGATCATGATGCTGATGTTTCTCGTCCTGACGTCTGGACAATTGTTGATTCGCAGTGTCGTGGAGGAAAAATCGAACCGAGTCATTGAGGTCCTTTTGTCCTCCTGTTCAGCCCGTGATTTGATGATGGGCAAGATCTTCGGCCTCAGCGGACTGGGGATTCTCCAGATCCTGATCTGGGGCTCCATCGGCCTTGCCATGTCGCTGAAAACCGGAACGAACATTTTTGTGTTGGAGAATCTGCTCCTCTCGGCCGTCTATCTGGTGCTCGGCTATCTGCTGTACTCGGCCATCTTTGTCGCTGCAGGTTCGCCGGTGACAACCGAACAAGAGGCCCAACAGATTACCAGCTATGTGAGTCTGTTCTTGGTCTTTCCGATCGTCCTGGCCATCCCGGTCATGCAGAATCCGAATTCGCCGTTGATCAAGATACTGTCCTTCATTCCGCTCCTCACGCCGGCGTTCATGGTGATGAGGATACCGATCCAGATGCCCGAAACGTGGGAGATCCTGACGACCATCGGATTGATGATTGTGTCATGCATTGGGATGATGTGGGTGGCGGGAAAGATCTTCAGAGTCGCTATTTTAGTATACGGAAAGCGTCCAACGATTCCGGAGCTTTTCCGATGGATTCGCACGCCGTAGCAACGGGTGCACTGTACGGATATCGCAATCAGAAATCATCGTCGACCAACAACTTCTTCGAATCGTCTGTGACTCTCGAAACATTTCTTTTCTATACCCTGGGGGCAGTTTCGGTGGGCTCTGCGCTCATGATGGTGACGCGGCGAAGTCCTGTGATGTCTGCGCTCTATCTTATCCTCAACTTTTTTGCTCTTGGTGGCCTGTACCTTTCGCTCCACGCACAATTCATCGCCTTCATTCAAATCCTGGTGTATGCGGGGGCGATCATGGTGCTGTTTGTGTTCGTCATCATGCTGCTGAACCTCGGAGACGAAAAGAAACTGAATGAGAGATTCTCGTGGAAAAAGATCGTCGGCGCCGGACTCAGTTTCGGCGTGTTGATGGAACTGATTTTCGTGTTTGCGTTCTCGAAGGCAAACCTTCCGCCGTCGCATTTCGAAAAAGCTACAGACATTGGAACGGTGGAAAACATCGGGATGCAGTTGTTTACGACTTTTCTCTTTCCCTTTGAAGTCACTTCCGTGCTGTTGCTTGCGGCAATCGTCGGGGCCGTTGTTCTCGCAAAGAAGAAACTCAACTAACGATCATGGAACTCCAGCCATATCTTCTTCTGAGTGCTATCACGTTTGTGATCGGCGTCGTGGGCGTGCTCTCGCGGCGGAATGCGATCATAGTCTTCATGTCGATTGAACTGATGCTCAATTCGGTCAATCTCTCCCTGGTTGCGTTCTCGGCATTCCTCGGTGACGTCACCGGTCAGATGCTGGTGTTTTTCGCCATGACGGTCGCGGCAGCAGAGGCGGCCATAGGATTGGCCATTATCATTTCGATGTTTCGCAATAAGCAGACGGTCAATATCGACGACATCAATATCTTGAAGTGGTGATCAAAAAAATGATGCATTGACGATTGGATCGTTGAGTCAATGTGGGATGTACTCGTGACTTGATGATCCGATGAACGAACTACTTACTCTCTTATGTTCTCCTACACACCTCTGATTGTTCTCTTTCCTCTGTTGGGATTTCTCGTCCTTGGGTTGTTCGGCTCCAGGATCAAGAACGAGAAACTGCTCGGCATTCTCGGCAGCGGCACGGTGGGACTTTCTTTCCTTGTCGCAGTAACCTTGTTTGTTCAGATGCTGGGCATGCATCCCGAGGAACGCAAACATGTCGTCGATCTGTTCACGTGGATCTCGGCCTTTACGGGGACATCATCGTCGTTGTCCGTCTCCGTCGCCTATCAGGTGGACCAGCTCTCTATCTTGATGACGCTGATTGTGACAGGGGTTGGTTTCCTGATTCATGTCTATTCGATCGGGTACATGCACGGTGACCCCGGGTTCTGGCGTTTCTTTGCGTACCTGAACCTTTTCATCTTCGCAATGCTGAACCTAGTACTCGCGGACAACTTTGTGCTGATGTTCCTGGGCTGGGAGGGAGTGGGGCTTTGCTCGTATCTTCTGATCGGTTTCTGGCACGACAGGAAGTTTGAGGTTGGTGGATACAAACCGGGAACCAGCACGACGAGCGATGCTGCGAAGAAAGCATTCATTGTGAACAGGATCGGTGATTTTGGATTCCTTCTGGCGATGTTCCTCATCTTCGTCAACTTCGGGAGCTTGAATTTCGATGCCGTGTTCGGTCGCGCGTCCGTCGTCAGTGAAGGCAACAGCGCGATGGTCTGGATCGGCCTCCTCCTCTTTCTTGGAGCGACAGGCAAATCTGCACAGATCCCGCTCTTTGTATGGCTGCCTGATGCAATGGCAGGTCCGACTCCTGTCAGCGCATTGATTCATGCTGCAACAATGGTGACGGCGGGCGTATACATGGTCGCTCGATGTTCAGTCTTGTATGCGTTGGCTCCGACAGCGCTTCATGTGATGGCCATTGTTGGCGCTCTGACAGCGATCATGGCAGCGACAATCGCACTGGTGCAAAATGATATCAAGAAAGTGCTGGCCTATTCTACCGTCAGTCAACTTGGGTATATGTTCCTTGCCATGGGCGTCGCCGCCTTCTCTGCGGGCATCTTCCACGTCCTGACCCACGCTTTTTTCAAAGCGCTCCTTTTCCTTGGCTCGGGTGCCGTTATTCACGCGATGCATGATGAGCAGGATATCCAGAAAATGGGTGGGCTCAAGCATCAGCTTCCCACCACGTACAAGACATTTCTTATTGGAGCAATTGCGATTGCCGGGATTCCGCCGTTTGCCGGATTTTTCAGCAAGGACGAGATTCTCTGGAGGGCTTTCAGCAGCGAATATGGTTCGATCGGGCTCTGGGCAATCGGCGTCATCGGCGCGGCGTTGACCGCGTTCTACATGTTCCGACTCGTGAGCCTTACCTTTGAAGGGGAGAAGCGCTACGGGCAGGATCTCCACCCGCATGAAGCTCCGAAGACGATGACCATTCCGCTCATCATTCTTGCGGTCCTCTCGATTGTCGGTGGTTTTGTCGGAATCCCTGCATCGCTCTTTGGCGGGAATTCAATCGAACAATGGCTCGAACCGATATTTGCACCCGCGTATGAGAAACTTCGCATGGAACCGCATCCGGTGGAGATCACGGAATACCTGCTCATGCTCCTCTCAGTGTGCGTCGCCGGCGCCGGCATCTATTGTGCGCGTGTCGTTTATCTGCGCCGTTCCAAACTGGCAGATTCCTGGAAGGCGAAGTATCCCGGGACATACCGGTTCCTGTTCAACAAATACTACGTTGATGAAATGTATGATACGGTCATCGTGGCACCGACCGTCAAAGTCTCCGAAGGATTTCTCTGGAAGGGGATTGATGTGAAGGTGATCGACGGCATTGTCAATGGATCGGCGAAACTTGTCGGAATGCTCGCGGATGTGATACGGCGTGTGCAGACGGGAATTGCTCAACAGTATGCCACGATCTTTGTCGGTGGTATTCTTCTTCTCCTGATCTGGTTGATCGTTCAATAGACTGGTTGGTGAAAATACTCCATGTTTTCTGATCATATACTGACGCTGACGATTTTCTTCCCTGTGGTGGGGGTTGTAGCGTTGTTCTTCGTCGGCAAGGAGAACTACCAGCTCGCGAAGATGGTGGGCTTTGCGACGACCCTGATCACGTTCGCGCTTTCGCTGTTCTTGTTCTTCCGATTTGATGCGGCCGCGACGACGAATTTTCAATTCAAAGAGTATGCTGTATGGATCGCCGGGTTGAACATCAGCTACTATGTCGGGATCGACGGCATCTCCCTGCTGCTTATCCTGTTGACGGGGTTCCTCACGCCTCTGGCATTGCTCGGAACGTGGAACTCCGTGCATCATCGCGTTCGAGAGTTTACGATGATGATCCTCCTCCTCGAAGTGGGCATGATCGGAGTATTCGCTGCGTTGGATCTATTCCTCTTTTACATCTTCTGGGAAGCCATGCTCATCCCGATGTATTTCATCATCGGAATTTGGGGCGGACCGGAAAGAGTCTATGCGGCGGTGAAGTTCTTCCTGTTCAC
>PMZI01000023.1:0-342405 GCA_003170475.1 Ignavibacteriota bacterium
TAAGGTCCTTTTAGGACGTGACAGATACGCCCGAACTCGCGTGCTGTTTGCTTCGACTTCTTCGCGGGAACAGTCTTCCTCATGCTCCTCATATCATCCGCCGAGATCCCCGGGAAGCTCCGCTCTGGGCACGTGCACTCACCATAAACAGCATGACGACAACGCGTTAGGTTCTCATCTTCTCTTGCATCCCTTTCCCTTTGTGCCTACATTTCTTTACGAAGATCCGCGAAACGCGGCACCTTCGGACGGTGTTGTAAAGGGAACACTTCATCGGGAGGATCATGCGATATATCGGTCGAAACGTATTTCTACTGTGTTTGGTGTTGTCTTGCAGTGTCTTTGGGGGGACAAAACCGAGCCGTCAGATCGTCAAACATCTCCCTCTTGACGGTGTTTCAGGAACCGTGCTGAAGAATACTTCGAATAGTCAGTATCTCCCCGGTCACATTATCGTGAAGCTGATGCCGCAGACGACGATGTCGCTTTCGAAATCGACGTTCGGCATCGAGTCAATTGACCGTGTTCTCTCGCGAGCCCTCGGTGTCACAAAGGCACAGATGTTTCCAACCCTGACGACGCCTCAAAAAGCAGGTGATGTTGACCTTACTCTCATGTACGTCGTTACATTCTCTTCTCCCAACGACCCACTCACCATCGCGAACGAGCTTTCCGCTTTCCCTGAAGTCCAGTACGCCGAGCCATGGTTCATCAACACAACTCACAAAAGCATGAGCACGCCGAATGACCTGCTCTTCGGTTCTCAATGGGCTCTCCCGCAGGTGCACGCGCCGGAGGCGTGGGACATTACTCAGGGTGACTCAACAGTTGTGATCGCCATCGTCGACAGCGGCGTGGAATGGACTCACCCGGATTTGGCCGACAACATCTATATCAATCATGGCGAAACAGGCATTGATGCCTCTACTCTCGACAAGCGCTCCAACCTTGTCGACGATGACGGTAATGGATATGTGGATGATTGGCATGGTTGGGACCTTGTTGGAGCGACCTATGTGACGTTCGATCCGGCGACAACAAAAGGAGATAATGATCCGTCACCAAAAGGAACTAATAACGATCATGGCACACACGTTGCTGGGATAGCTGCTGCCGTTACGAACAATCATATTGGAGTTGCTTCGATCGCCCCGAAGTGCAGAATTCTCCCCGTGAAAGTTTCGGCAGACGATGATGTGCGCGATAATGGTAGCGCATATATCCTCGCCGGATACCAGGGAATTGTCTATGCAGCAATGATGAAGGCACAAATCATTAGCTGCAGTTGGGGCGGGTACGGCGGAGCTCAGGCCGAGCAGGACATGGTGGACTTTGCGACCCAACGCGGTTCATTGGTTGTCGCGGCCGCCGGCAATGATAACTCGGACGCGTTTCAATCTCCGGCCTCTTATCGAGGCGTCCTCAGCGTAGCGTCGACCGGTCAGGGAGACCTGAAATCATCTTTTTCCAACTATGGAGACAATATTGATGTCTGTGCTCCGGGCGAAGGCATCCTCAGCACCATCTATCCACAATCGTATGCATATCTGAGTGGCACTTCCATGGCAACCCCTCTGGCCGCGGGGGTTGCCGCTCTCGTAAAATCAAAATTTCCCAGCTACACGGGTTTGCAAGTGGGTGAACGCGTTCGCGTGACATGCGACAATATCGACCTCTTGAACTCAACCTACGCCGGAAAACTGGGACGTGGACGAGTCAATGCGTTTCGCGCGCTACAAGATCCTCCTGTTCCGTCCGTTCGTTTGCAGTCGTTCGCACTCAACGATTTCCCCGGCGGCAATGGAAACGGCGTCGCCGAGAAAGCAGAAACACTGAACGTCGTCTGCTCGTTCAAAAACTACCTCGCACCCACCTCCTCAGGAGCGACGGTGCAGATTACAAGCACAGATACCAGGTACATCAGCGTGATTCCGGGTCGGGGCACCTCGTCCATTGGCTCTCTTGGAACTCTCGATAGCGTGAGCAACAATGCCGTTCCGTTCCGCGTGTATGTCCAGCAGGCGGTTCCCCCAAGCTACACAGCGCGCCTGAAGCTGACGTACACCGATGGAGCGTTCACCGACATTCAGTATATCAAGTTCCTTGTCAATCCGACCTATGCCACGCACAACATCAATGCGCTGCAGGTCACACTGACCAACAATGGCCGGATTGGCTTCTACGATTTTCCGGATAATCTTCAGGGGAACGGGTTTACTTTCAATGATCAAAACTTCTTGTTCGAGGGCGGCCTCATTGTTGGGACGTCTCCCACGCAGCTCGAGGATGTTGTTCGCAATGACCAGAATGCTAATACACAAGATGCCGATTTCGCGTCGAAAGGTTTCTACACACTCGGCCCAAACCTAGTTTCAGATCAGGACGGCCTTACAGCATTCGATGACAGCCTAGTGCTTGTGAACAAGATTGGTTTGCTCATCACGATGCACTCGTATGCATTTTCCAATCCCGCTGATTCAAAGTACATTATCCTCCAGTACAATCTTAAGAACAATACGAGGAATGCCCTCACAAATTTGTACGCAGGCCTGTTTCTTGATTGGGACGTCGGCAATTACGAATCCGACATTTCATCGTACGATGCCTCAAGAAGTCTGGGATACTGCTATGATTCCGGATCTGGGGCTTTGACTCGCAGAGAATACCTCGGTGTTGTCGCTCTGGACGGTGCAGCAGGGTTCCGTTCGCTTGTCCGTGATTCGACCGATTTGACCCGACCATCGAAATGGGATTGGATCAGCGGAGGCTTCAAGAAAACGCAAGCCGGTCCCACCGACATTCATCAGGTCATCTCTTCCGGGCCCTACACTCTCGGACCAGGTTTTACGAAAGTGATTGCGTTCGCTCTCGTTGCCGGTGACAGTTCTCTGGCAAACATTCGACAAAATGCCGACGCCGCAAAAGCCCGTTGGCAGACGATCGCAAAGACGGTAGGGATTGGCGACAATGCCGCAACTCCGGCGAGATATCAATTGGCGCAGAACTATCCGAATCCGTTCAATCCCAGCACAACGCTTCAGTTCCAGGTTCCTCAGAAATCGTTTGTCTCGCTGAAGGTCTTCGATCTACTCGGACGCGAACTTGCATCTCTGGTGAACGAGGAGCGACAGGCTGGCATCTACAGGGTTACATGGGACGCATCGAAACTGCCAAGTGGTGTGTACTTCTACCGTCTCCAAGCAGGAAACTTCGTTGAAACGAAGAAAATGGTTTTCGCCAAATGACAACGCTTCCCAGTTGTCATCCTGAGAATCAACGCTTTCTGTCGATCCGATGGATCTAATTCAACGCGTCCTTTCTTGATGCCACACGAAATCTTTGCCGGTCCCGAAATTTCGGCTTGTGTGGTGGATGCTATCCACGGGCGCTAAATTTCGGGACATGTTTCTTTCAGCCGCTTTCTTTCGTAAAGAAAGCGGCAACATCACGGACGCGACAGAGCGCGTCCCTCCATCAATTGAGATCGCGGATTGGAATTTTGTCGAGACGAAAAAGATAGTTTTCACCAAGTAGACAGAGCAAGTCGTCCTTCATCTCTGAAAGATCCATGGTGAAGGATGCCTTCTCAACGGAAACCTCATGAATCCAAGAATGCACACGGACCAGCTTGAAACCTGTTTGACAAAATCGGAAGCTCGGCGCATCGCCGGCCTTACCAGTCCCGTGAAGATACAGGCGTTTCTCGATGGGATCGAATACAGCGAAGAGGTGCGTTACCGATGTCCGCTCACGGTTCTTCGTGACATGAAAGGTCATTGTTTCGACGGCGCTGTTTTCGCAGCCGCAATGCTCAAGCGAATCGGACATCCCCCCTTGATCCTTGATATCATCCCAAACGACAACGATGATGACCACATCCTTGCCCTCTACAAAGTGAAAGGACATTGGGGCGCCGTGGCGAAATCAAATTACACCGGCCTGCGGTTCCGTGAACCCATCCATCGCACAGTGCGCGAGTTAATTATTTCCTATTTCGAAGTATTCTTTAATGCAATCGGCGAGAAGACGATGCGTGCCTACACGCGCCCGCTCAATCTGAAAGAATTTGACAGGCTTCAGTGGGAAATAAACGATGACAGCCTGGATGCCATCGGCGAGAGGCTCGATGAAATCCAAAAGTTCAGGCCGTTGACTCCGGCAATGATCCGCAATCTTTCCTTCGCTGACGAACGCTCTGTCAAAGCCGGTCTGCTTGGTGCAAAGGCGGCAGGATTGTTCAAACCGACAAAGCCCAAAGCGAAAGCGTGAGAACCCCTGTGTCCAACGTCATGAACATTGAACCGCTCGTGCTCGAGGGAATTCACGTTCGACTGGAACCGCTTTCCCTGGAACATGTTGATCAGCTTTGTGATGGAGGCCTCGATCCCGACCTCTGGCAATGGACCCCGACCATCGTCAGGACTCCCCATGACATGCGCATGTATGTCGAGCTAGCTCTTCAGATGCAAAGGGACGGGACGGCCCTGCCGTTCGCAATCGTCGAACGCTCATCGGGAAAGGCCATCGGCAGCACTCGATTTGGAAGTATCGAAAGAAATCATCGACGCGTCGAAATTGGCTGGACTTGGATAGCGCGTCCCTGGCAACAAACTTCAATCAATACGGAAACAAAGTGCCTGATGTTGAAGCATGCATTCGAGGTTCTCGGCTGCATGAGAGTCGAGTTCAAGACCGATTCGCTGAACCAGCGTTCCCGCGCGGCGATTCTCCGCATCGGCGCGAAGGAAGAGGGCGTCCTTCGGAATCACGTCATAACTTACACCGGCCGTGTTCGACATACGATCTATTACAGCATTATTGACGCAGAATGGCCGATGGTAAAAGCCGGGCTGGAAACCAAACTTCGGCGGCCCCAGCGTCATGAGGAAGATGGATCTTTCGGCACCCTCTGATCATTATCGCAAGAAGCGGGTGGAGGTTTCTTGAACAATCCCCTATCCTTGTTGTATTACGATAGGAGAAAAGGACACATGAGTCATACCGATTCGAAGCAACAATCACTCGACTATCTGCGCGTTGAAAAAGCGATATCCTTCCTGCAGTCCAACTACACCCGGCAACCGGATTTGCAGGAGGTCGCCCGAAGTGTTCATTTGAGCGAATACCACTTTCAACGCCTCTTCACACGGTGGGCAGGGATCAGTCCGAAGAGATTCCTCCAATACCTCACGCTGGAACATGCGAAAGATGCGCTCAAGAAGTCGCGCTCTGTCCTCGACGCGACGTTCGACGCCGGCCTTTCCAGCCCGGGCCGGCTGCACGACCTCTTCGTCACGATTGAAGCAATGACTCCGGGGGAATTCAAGCAATCGGGTGAGGGGCTGATGATTCACTACGGATTTCACGCGACCCTGTTCGGGGAATGTCTTCTGGCAGTCACCGACCGCGGAATTTGCGGGCTCTCATTCGTTGCCCAGGGAACGCGAACACAGGTCTTGAAGGAATTGCGTGATCGATGGACCGGCGCGACGCTGCGCGAAGCACCCGGCATGACGCAACCATTCATCGATAGACTCTTTTCCACTCCATCGAAGAAGCAGCACACGCCCCTGCAACTTCTTCTCAAAGGCACAAACTTCCAGATCAAAGTGTGGGAGGCCTTAATGAGAATTCCGGAGGGAAGTGTTGTGTCGTACGAAGATCTCGCTCGCGCAATCGGCAGCCCGAAAGCTTCGCGAGCTATCGGCAATGCCGTCGGTAAGAATCCTGTTGCCTACATTATCCCTTGTCACCGGGTCATCAGGAGGGCGGGCATTATCGGGAATTACCATTGGGGACCAGAACGGAAGAAAGCTCTTCTTGGGTGGGAGTGGGCTCGAACCATACCGGAAAAGAAATGATACAGCCCTCAGTTTGAACATCTTCGACTCTGCAGGAAAGACAGCGCCCACCAGGTACGAATCCGGCGGGCGTTGTTGTCACTTCCTGACTCAGTCTTGTGGTTCATCTTCAATGTCATCCTTCTCGCGGCGGATAATTCTTAAGACTTCATCCAATTTCGGTGCACCCAGAATCAACCACACGCTCAGCGCGAATTGAAAGGTCATTGTCGCCACGCTCACCCAGGTTTCGGGCGGGATTGGGATACGTGATTGATACGTGTTCGAACGCACAACAATCGAACCAAGAACAGAGGAGAGTCTGGAAAACGCCTGGAAGAACATATACAATCCAAGGATCCGGTAAGCAACCTCTTGTATCTCCATTGGCGAAGTATGTGAAGCGTCATCTCCTGTGCCTACCGTTTGAAAGAGCGTCTTACTCAGACGGCCCGCATGGACCCAAAGGTACCAGCTCAATCCCGCCAGAAAGAAAGTCCCGAGGAGAACGGTTGCGAGCCTCACCAGCATGTTTCCCGTATCTCCATACGCTGAAGCTCCGATATAGTATCCAGTATACGAGAGCATCTCCACGCTCTGAACAAGGGCATAGAGAGAAGCGAATCTGAACGAAAGACTTGCAACTTCTTGTTTTGTCATGAGGCTGTCCCTCTTGATTGATGTTTGGCTCCTCTTCAAAGTCCGGCGAATTGCAATCCCTAGAACCTATCTCAAAGACAGAGAAAAAGACTCACCCTGTGTGAATCTTTTGCAATTACACAGAGTTCCACGGAGAATCACAGAGTGCCACAGAGAAGATATATGTGTGTAACTCGGTGCTCACTCTGTGTCTCTCAGTGAAACGCTTCTCAACTGTCACACCTGCCCGAACTCATTGTTCGCTGGGATTTTCGAGATGGCTTCTGGTTTCAATAGAGGATCCGCTGCTCGCCGATCTCCAACCCAACAATTTTATCTGTGAGTCCCTCTTTTGCTGCAAGCTCCCGTAATCGGTTAATCGGCTCGTTCGGGTTTGCATCAGCTCCATAAAACAGCGTCCCGAAGTGCATGGGCATCATGTATGTTGCACCAATATCTTTGTAAATCATGAGTGCTCCCGCGGGATTCGCGTGAATGCGCGAACCCAGGCCACCCGAGGAACCGGGAGCGATCGGAACAATCGCAAGATCAACCTTGAATCGTTTTCCGATTTCCTTGAAGATCTCCGGGTTGTATCCCGTGTCTCCTGCGAAAAAGACAGTGACTCCCTCAAACTCTATGACGTATCCGGTATATCCCAGACTTCCCAGCCATGCTGCATCGATACCGTACCGTCCTGTGAAGTGCTGCGCAGGAACAGCCGTAATGCGGAGGCCCTCCCTTTCAACAACCTGCCACGGTTTCATTTCATAGACCTCTTTGAATCCGAAATCCGGCGTGTATTCCGCCGCTCCTTCAGGAACGGCAAGGATGCCGTTCTTGGGCAGCATATCAAGACTGCCGTAGTCGAAGTGATCAAAATGAATGTGCGAAATGAGCGTGGCATCAAGTCTCGTGAGAAGAGTCGGGTCGAGCCCCGCTTTGACAAATCTCTTCGCCACAAACCCCATCGTGTTCGTGAGGAAGGGGTCCGTGATGATGATCTTGTTGTGAATCTGAATGAGTACCGTGGCGTGTCCGACCCATGACACAGCCAGTGTGGGATTCTGCAAAATCGGGGTTGTGATCATATGCGGCGGGGCGGGGACGGACTCGCCAATTCTGCCAAGCGACTGCGTGACGATGCGCTGCACGTAGGAATTGCAGCCGCTGAGACTGAGGAGAAGAGCAATGAGGATGTTACTGGCAAGCGAAGAAAATCTGTTCAAGGAAACTCCAGATGCCGGGTCATGTTGCTTTCTTCTTCGGCGAATTTTTGAAAAGTGGATGCTTGGGCCTCACCGTGCGTTGATTTTTCACGGTATGAAATCCTCGTTCCCACTCATACCGAATTGTCACGGCTTGACACCACCATGGCGTCAATGTGTACTTATGATAGATCATCATAGCCGCGAATCGGTGACCGTTCGTTGCGAGATCCAGATCATCCAAAATTTTGAACCATTGTTTCCAACTCTTGCCTGTTTTTTCCCGAACTTTCTCATCGCTGATGATCGCGAAATGAGATTGTTTCTTCACCATTCGAGTGCTTTCATTTTGTCTTTCCCGCGCTGGCAATTCAGGAGAACTGTCTTCTATCGAGGAATTTCGGTCTTGACGCCTTCCTTCTCCGTTTTCTTGTAGTCGTATTCAGAGCCGAGAATACTGTGCGGGATGAGATAAACGACAATCATGAGTATCGAAGCTCCGAGAGCCCAGTATCTGGGATTCTTCGCCCTGCCGAGTGCAATGGCTGCAACGACCCAGGCAAGAAAGGCGAAGGCCGTCTTGTTGTCTGTCAGATCGGTTCCGAATGGCCAGCCGGTCCACCAAAGGTTGAATGAATAGTGCTGCATCAGCGGGCCGAGGATGAAGCCGCCGAGCACCAGACATCCAAGTGTTGCGTAGATGAAGTTTCTGAATTTTGGTTCCTTGTTGAAAAATTCCAACCCCGCACGTGCCGAGAAGAGAAATGCTCCGAACATGGCGAGGACGTGCGGAATGATAACCCAAATCGGCACCGGATTGCGGAACCGAATAATGATCGGCTCGTTTCCCGGCACGTTCGCATGCTGATCTCCCTGCTGGAGTTCTACTCTGTACATCAATTTTCCCGCCACAGGCTGATGGGGCAGTTGACCCTTCAGCGTTCCGTCCGCAAACGTCAGAGGAACTTGTGTCCATGGCTCGTCCGTTTTGTAGCGCTTCCAGAACAGTGTGCCCGTGATCGATTGATCGTCTGTTTTCACCTGCACCGGAGCGTTGTCTGGGCCGTCGTAACTTCGTTTCAACGTGTAAGCAATCGATTTGCCGTTCAGTTGTGCGCTGCCCGATACCGCGTACGTCGGACCGGTCACTCGTTGATAGACAAGTGAAACCAGCGTGATGGCGACAGCAACAATCCAGAAGAGTGCGGTTCGCTTCATAGACATGATCCTTTAGCGTGACTGCTATTTGGAGAAGTGATCTTTCAGCGGATCGAAGACATGTTCTTTCCATCCGCCCTTGTGACTTTTCATTTCACTTTCGCTGGGGAAATTCGAGTGTTCGAGAACGATTCTCGTCCCATCCTGTACGGGGGCAAATGTGTAGCGCACGACCGAATCTGCCGTGTCCGCTGTCCAATCCTCAGTATGCCATGTGTACGCCAGGGATTTGCCCGGCTTGTATTCCAGCACCTTTCCTTTTACCCACCCATCAAACATTTCAAATGCACCGCCGATTTTCGACGCAACTTTACCCTTTTGGCCGCTCCACTGACCAATCTCTTTTGCGTCTGTCAGGGCTGCAAATACGGCGTCCGGTTTGGCAGCGATCGTTGTGGCCATTTTCAACTTCAACGACTTCATATCACCCTCCTCAAAGATTTTGAATGGTTACAAGCTCTACCATGGTCCTCCACTGATGAACACTTGCCCCGCCAGGGAGTTCCTTCGCCTCAAACCTGAGCCGTGGTGCATCCTTCTGAAATTCCGGAGGAAGTGTGAAAGAGATCCGATTTGTCACTCTCTCGATCAGCTCAAGAGAAATCACGAATTCCTTTTTGACAAGAAGCGCATATGGCGGTGCGGGCGATCCGCCGAAGGAAGTTCGTCATTTTTGAGACAACTGATGGATCCGTCAATCTCAAGAACAGCGATGCTGACATCGGAGATGGCAGCAATCCCGTGCTCACGCAGGGCCTGGATCAACGATTCCGCAGTCACTCTCTCTTTTTCCAAATTCTTCTCGAGCATTTTTCCGTGACGAATGAGGATGGTTGGTGAACCTTCAATGACCTTTCGCGCTTTTTGGTTCTTCCAGACAAGTTGCGTCACCGCCGCATTGATGATCAAGAGGGTGCCGGCCGCGACAATTCCGCCGGTCACGGAGGTGTCCGGACCCGTCATCGCGTTCTGAACAGCGTTCGATATCAGCAGGAGCAGTGCCAGGTCAAACGGTGTCATCTGGCCGACCTCCCGCTTTCCGGCCAACCGGATGCCGATCAAAATCACCGCATAGACAATCGCTGTCCGAAGGACAATCTCGAGCATTGTTTCAGAAAAATTCCACATAGGCACCTCATTGAGGAAGAATTGGTTGATACAGCCCAAATTCTATGACGGTCATAGTACCAAGATCTGTTTTCACCGCTCTGGCACTCAGCGGCTTAAAAAGATCTCCCTGTGCGTACCAGACCCGTGAAGTCACCGTTTTTCCGGCATCTGCCGAAAGGGTGGATTGTATGTCGGTGAACGACTCCGGAGCTTTCACTTTACTGAGAATGGGGAGATTGCCGGCAACAATGAAAGGCTTGTCCATTTTCGTCTGGAGGGCTGCAATCATTTGAACGCATGCACCAAGATCTTTCGCGGATGCCTTCTCCGGCAACCTCGTGCTTACAATGATGACATCTCTGATTCCCGCGTCGATCGAAACCTGAAGAGCCGACTCATAAAATGCAGACGGCACGTCAAACTCCTTCTTGTTGCTCCATTGAATTGGATAGATGCTGAACACCGCGTTGATACGTTGCTGCCCCGACATATCAATGGTCTCTCCAAACGCACGACGCATGTCAGCGCGGGCCGGAAATTCCTCCACAAAGTCGATACGGGTCTTCACGTTGGGATATCGCGAGATCCCTTGTATCGCCAGAACTTCGATTTGTTCCTTTTTAATGACCTCGGCAAATCGTTCAATGTCCTTCTTCTCGAGGCGGCGTTTAAAATTGAAAAGGTCGAGAGCCGCAACTCTGACGGTTGAAGCAAGTTTTGGCTGAAGAGGGACACCCCCCGAAGAATCTCTGGTCGTTTGCGGCGGACCGGAGCAACCCGCCTGGAGCAAAGCAAGGATGAAAACGAATGAAAAACAGGAAGGTCGCACGAAACAGTTGGATTGGATGTGATGAAACATGATTGAGATGAAGAAAAATACTCTTTTCTCTGGAAAGAATCACGGGATTTGAGGCGGGGTTGTCCGACAAACGCAGAAAGAAACTCGATGACCTGATCACATCCGGAGCACTTTGGCCCCGCGAATCTTCGCTGCCTTGAGTTCGAGAAGCGCCCTGTTGGCGTCGTTCAATGGATATTCCTCTACTTCCGGTTTGATCCGCATCTCCGCTGCTAGTCGAAGAAAGCCACTGACGTCAGCTCTCGCAACGTTTGCGACACTTTTGATTTCTTTTTCCAGCCAGAGATGAGTTGGATAGCTGAGGCCGACGAGAACATCTTTGTCTCTCTCTTCTTTTCGAATCGCGTTGATAATGAGCCGACCACCCGGCTCGAGGTTCTTCAATGCCTCCACGATCGGCGTCCACGCCGGCGTCGTATCAATAATCGCATCGAGTTTCTGAGGCGACGCGGTTGTTGTATCGCCTGCCCAAACAGCGCCAAGCTCTTTCGCGAATTCTCGTTCCCGCTCACTCCGGGCAAAGACAAAAACCTTCACGCGAGGATAGCGATGCCTCACCATTTTCAAAACAAGGTGTGCAGACGCGCCGAAGCCGGTCAGGCCAAGGTTTTGCCCATCGGCGATACCTGAGAGGCGCAGGGACCGATAGCCGATGGCGCCGGCGCAGAGAAGTGGAGCTGCTTCTGCATCGGTAAAACCTTCAGGCAGAGAGTAGACAAAATCTTGATGCGCGGTCATCAGTTCGGCATATCCGCCGTTGACATCCCGGCCGGTCGCTTTGAACTCTGTGCAGAGGTTTTCATTTCCAGCCTTGCAGAACTTGCACAGTCCGCACGCGGCGAAGATCCATGCGACGCCAACCCGCTCACCAAGCCTGAATCGACGGGCATTCTTCCCGAGGGCAACGATCGTTCCCACAACCTGATGTCCAAGAACTATGGGAAGGCACGCCGGTGCTGTCCGCCCCTCGATTTCATCCAGTTCTGTGTGGCAAACGCCACATGCTGAAACACGAATCAGGATCTCGTTTTCGACTGGCAGGGGATCGTCAATCTCAGAGAATCGCAGCGGTTCGCTGTTCTCTTGCAGTGTGCCGATCTTTTCCAACAGCATTGATTTCACGGTGACACCGGATGTTGAACGTTGCCGGAGAGGTCTGCGATGGTAGCACAACGAGGAACGCCTGGGTTCATTTGTTTTCCCCTTCCAACGAGAGCAGCATCTTCTTTCTCCACAAACCACCGCCGTACCCTCCCAGTTGTCCATTCTTGTTGATCACGCGGTGGCAGGGAATAACGATGCTGATGCGGTTGAACCCGTTCGCACGGCCGACTGCACGGCTCGCCCCCGGGGAGCCGATCGTCTTCGCAATGTCTTCGTACGAAACAGTCGAGCCATACGGAATCGACAGCAGAACATTCCACACTTTTTGCTCAAAGGGTGTTCCCGGATAGAACAATTTGACAGAGAATTGTCTTCTCTTTCCCGCAAAATATTCTGCGAGTTCACTTTTCAGTTGCGCGATGTGCTTGTTTTCTCCGGGAACAATAGAACACTGGAAGTACTTCCTCAAACGCGTGAATTGCAATTCGAGCCTTCGGCGATCTGTGAACTCGAGCAGGCAAACGCCCTTCGAGTCGGCGGCGACAAGGAGCGGACCAAACGGGCTTTCCACCCACGCCGTGACGATGCAGTCGGCTTCTCTACTTTTGCCGGGTGCAGCGCCGAAAGTTTTCGCGAAAGCATCCCGAAATCCGCTGTGGGAATTGTAACCATAACCCAGGGCGACATCGTCGAGGTTGGCTCCCAGTCGAATCTGCTCGAACGATTTTCCCAGACGGCGAGCCCTGCAATACGCTTGAAATGTCATTCCATAATTCTTGAGAAAGAACCGTCGTGCGCGCGCCGGTTCAATGTCGATTGAACGAAGGGTGGCGTCGGAATAGCGTGCTGACGGGTTCTTCTCGATGGCTGAGAAGAGCGCACTCACCCACCCGGGCGGCTTCCCGCTTGTTTCCATGGGACGACATCGTTTGCAGGGGCGATAGCCTGCAAACATCGCTTCGCGGGGTGATGAAAAATACTCGACGTTGAAGCTCAGCGGCTTGCGGGCAGGACACGATGGGCGACAGAAAACCCCGGTGGTGCGAACGGCCAGAAAGAAGACACCGTCGTATGATGTATCACGATGTTTGTAGGCGCGTTCCATTTCTTTCGATGAAGGCAGAGTCATCATCATTCTCCTTGGTACAATGGGTTAGGTTTGACGGCAGAATGGTACAGTGAAAGCGGAAGAACCTCCACCGAAAAATGAACTTGGACTTTTGCTGGTGATTTCCAGCGTCATTGCGGATTCAATGTGTGAACTACCCCCATCTCCCTGCAATCTTCGTTCCGCAATTGAAGCACTCCCCCTTCTTGAGCTTGTTGCTGAGGACACGAAATCCCTGGCGCTCGATGAGTGTGGTGTGGCACGATGGGCAGAAGGTGTTTTCCGTATCGCCGACTTCGCCGGGTCGATTGCCTGAATAGACATAGTGAAGGCCGGAGCTCATTCCAATTTCTCGCGCCCGAAGAAGAGTATTCACAGGCGTGTTCGCGGGATTGGTCATTCGGTAATCTTGATGGAATGCGGTGACATGCCACGGAATGTCGGGTGACACGGACGCGATGAACCGCGCGATCTCGTTCAACTCTCCGTCTGAGTCATTGAACCCGGGCACCACGAGCGTAACCACCTCGACCCAGAAACCTTTCTGATGCAAGGTTTGAATTGTGTTGAGAACGTTCTGAAGAACACCGCCGAGCTGAGAGTATGACTTCTGGCTGAATCCCTTGAGATCTACCTTGAAGAGATCGACCCATGGCCGGAGGTATTCCAGCACTTCCGGCGTTCCGTTGCCATTCGAGACATACGACGTCACCACTCCGACCCGTTTGGCGAGCTTGAAGATCTCGACCGCCCATTCGCTCGTAATCAGCGGCTCGTTGTATGTGCTCGTAACAACCTTCGCTTTCGAGCGCAATGCTGCGTCGACAAATTCTTCCGGTGTCATCGGTTGAATGCCGGAAGTGGCTTCAGGATCTCTCAGCACCTGTGAAGTGATCCAGTTCTGACAATACTCGCAGTGATAATCGCACCCGAGCATTCCGAAGCTCAATGCTTTTGCGCCCGGGTACGCATGAAAGAACGGCTTTTTCTCGATAGGGTCGAGCGCCACCCCAGCCGCGTAGCCCCAAGGCACATAGAGTTTTCCAGCACGGTTAAAACGGATTTTGCAGATGCCGTCTCGGCCCGGGGGAATTTTACACCGGTGGCCACAGGAATAGCACAGCACCCAATCGTCGGGCATGCGGTTAAACAACTCCCCGATGCGGGTGTTGTGCGCCAGCAGATCTTTCAGTGGTTTCGCTTCTTGCATGGGATGGCCTCAAAGCGAAATGTACGATAGGACTCAGCGGATGTCAAGCAACCGCTGACGATTTTGAGATCGACTCAGCTTCTGAAGATTTCTATGGGGAGGCGGAGAAAAGGAATCGCGGCAGATGCCAGGGAAGGAGACAGTCTGCCGCGACATAAGCAGCACCGGCACCGGAGTGTGAAGTGCACAAGCGCTGCATGCTCATCGAATGCTCCACCAACCGGTGGAGGCTGAAACTCGTAGAGGAAGTTGAGCCGCGCATCGCAAGCAATGCTCCCACCGCACGTTCCCGCGCGGCTCGTTCCTTTCGCTATTCGTACCGCAACGCGTCAATTGGATTGAGCATCGCTGCTTTTCTCGCCGGATAAAATCCGAAGAAAATTCCAATGGCAATGGAAAACCCGAATGACAAAACCACTGAAAACGGCGTAATGATCGTAGGCCACTTCGCGATCGAAGAGATGACCGAGGATCCGACGGTCCCGAGAATAATACCGGTGATGCCACCGAGAAGACTGAGCACCAGCGCCTCGATGAGGAATTGGGTCAGAATGTCTCTTGACCGGGCACCGATCGACATCCTGATGCCGATTTCGCGCGTTCGCTCCGTCACCGAAACCAGCATGATGTTCATAATCCCGATACCGCCGACGAGCAGCGACACCGACGCAATGCTCGCGAGAAGGATCGTGAGAACGTCTGTGGTCGCTGTTGCAGTTGCTGCCAGATCGGTTTGGTTGCGAACCGTGAAATCATCCGCATCGTATGGCTGTATCTTGTGTCTCATTCGCAGGACTTCGCTCACCTGCTTCTGAGCGGTTGTCATATCATTCATGCTTGTCGCGGACATAATAATCGATCGAAGGTTGGGCCAGTGCGTGAGCCTTCTGATCACGGTCGTGTAGGGCGCGATAATCAGATCATCCTGATCCTGACCGTTGGTGTTCTGACCCTTCTTTGTCAGAACGCCGACCACTTTAAATGGAACGTTACGTATCCGGACGGTCTGATCGACCGCGCTCGTTTCAGGAAACAGGTTGTCGGCAACCGTTCTTCCAAGCACGCAGACTTTTGCCGCAGCTTTCACATCCTGATCTGTGAAGAACTCGCCGTACTCGACGGGCCACTGACGAATCTCCAGATAATCAGAGCCGACACCTTGAATACCGGTGGACCAGTTCAGATTACCTGCAATCACCTGGCCTCCGGCATTAGAGCCGGGGGAGAGGTAGCGCACCGCCGGACATTCTCGAATAATCGCCAGAGCATCGTCTTCTGTCAATGTGACCGCAGAACCTGCCGCCGTGCGTACACCCGCCTGTTGCTGGGCTCCCGGGAAAACCATGAGAACATTCGTCCCCAGGGCAGCAATCTGCTGCTTCACGGAGAATTCGGCCCCCTGCCCGATCGCAAGCATGGTGATGACAGCTCCCACGCCGATAATGATACCCAACATGGTGAGAAAGGATCGCATCTTGTTTCGAAGCAATGCTCGAAACGCCGAAAGGAGAATATTCAGGATCTTCATGCCGCCTCCTCCTCGTCGATCATGGGCAGTTCCTTCAGGACTTCGGACGCGACTTTCGGACTCAGGTTGAATTTGTCTGACTTGATTTTTCCATCACGGAAAACAATATGCCGCTTCGCGAACTGAGCAACATCCGGTTCGTGCGTCACAAGAATCACCGTGATACCGTTGTTGTTCAGCTCTTGAAAAATTCCCATCACCTCGACGCTTGTTCGACTGTCCAGATTTCCCGTTGGCTCGTCGGCGAGGATGATGCTGGGATCATTGACGAGCGCCCGGGCGATGGCAACGCGCTGCTGTTGTCCGCCGGAGAGCTGATTCGGGTAGTGGTGAACCCTGTCCCCGAGGCCAACGCGATCGAGTGCGGCCATCCCTTTGGATTTCCTCAGTTTATTTGATATGGAACAATAGAAGAGCGGGAGCTCCACGTTTTCAAGTGCCGAGGTCCGCGAGAGCAGATTGAACCCCTGAAAGACGAATCCGATCTTCAGATTGCGTATGGCTGCCAGTTCATCTCGCGTCAATTTGCTGACATCGATGCCTTCAAGAAAGTAATTTCCCTTCGAAGGCTTGTCGAGACAACCCAGGATATTCATGAATGTCGATTTTCCCGAGCCTGAGGCACCCATGATGGCGACAAACTCTCCGCGCAACACATTCACGGAAACTCCCCGTAAGGCATGCACATCAACTTCTCCCAGTTGATACACCTTCGTAAGGTGTTCGATCTGGATAAGCACCCCATCCTTCTGGGCAGGTGTTGTTGTTATTTCGTGGATCATCGTCCGAAACCGCCTCCTCCCATCGGCCGTTGCTGACCCTGACCCGTGAGTGGGCTCGCCGTCTGACCAGCGGGAGTGTCGCCCGATGATGCACCGACCACAATTTGATCTCCCGGATTCAGTCTCATCGTCGTCACTTCGGTGAATCGTCCATCGTTGAGCCCCGTCCTCACAAAGATCGATTCCAGCAAACCGCTCGCCTTCAAAATCCACACCCTTCCTCTTCCTGATTGGTGAGAAGGGACATAGGCGCTCTTTTGATATTCAGGGAACTTGGAGACAATCCCGAACTTTGCTGCATCACTCGAACTCGCCTGCCTCGACGCCGTCGGCGCAGTAGCTTGATTCCGCGGAGACATCCTGTTTGCAAACAACTTCTGGATTTCGGCTCTCATTTCTTCCTGACTCAACTTCCCTTTGTGTGCGGCTTGGATCGAATCTCTCAGCGCCTGGAATCGTGCCATCATATCTCCCTGCGGTCGCCCCCCCTCACCTTCCGATCCCTGTCCACCGCCTTGTCGGTTTTGACCGAACCCACCGCGCCCGGCACTATCGCTCGCACCTGCGAAGTTGCGTCCCGTCCTTGTGCTATCGCCGCCCATGTCGCTCCTTCCGCCAAATCCACCTCGCATGCCACTGGTTCCTGTGGTATCGATAATATCTGTCGGCGGTTGGAAGCGAAGCGCCATATTCGGGACTTTCAAAACTTCCGTGGCGCTCGCTACAAGCACCTTGACGTTCGCAGTCATACCAGGCATGAGCTTCAGTTGATCATTTTGTACATCAATGATGACGATGTAATTGACCACATTCTGGATTGATTGAGGAGCGAGCCTGATCTGCGATACTTTCCCTGTGAATTTCTCGTCAGGATACGCATCGACCGTGAAGGTGGCCTCCTCACCGATACTCATCTTTCCGACGTCTGATTCATCAACAGTCGTTTGAACCTGCATGCGTTTGAGATCATTGGCAATCGTAAAGAGGGTCGGAGAAGAAAAACTCGCTGCGACTGTCTGACCGACGTTCACCTTTCTGTCCGTCACAACGCCGTTGATCGGCGCATAGATGGTGGCATATGCCAGATTGATCTTTGCGCGATCAAGGGCTGCCATCGATTGCTTCAGGGATGCCTGGTTTGATTCGAATGTGGTAAGTGAAGCAGAGTAGTTCAATTCCGACTCGAGTCCCTTTTTATAGAGTTCAGATGTCCGATCGAGATTTCTTTTGCTGTCGGCAAACTGCGCTTTCGATCGATCAAGACTTGCTTCGGCATCCTTCACCGATTGATAGAGGAATGTCGTGTCAATCATGGCAATCACTTCGCCCGCACGCACGACTGAATTGAAATCGGCGAACAGCTTTGTGACAATTCCGGAAACCTGTGTTCCGACATCAACGCTAATAACCGCATTGATGGTGCCTGTTGCGGTGACGTACACCATCAGGTCACCCTTGGTCACCTTATCAAATCTGAAATCATACTTGCGGTTGTCGCGTTTGGCAAACAGAACGTACGCACAGACAGCAAGTATCACGACGACTGCTCCAACGATATAAATCTTCTTCTTCATTGTACACTCCTTACAAGCAATTCTCGAAATGGGCCAGGTGTTCTTTTTGCACTTTTTTTTCCCTGACAAGTTGCTTAGGTTAGACGGTGGAGAGAGGGGAGAGTTTCGCGATTCGCGTCCCGGCAGGTCGACAAAATCGCCCGATACTACAAGTCTTCCACAAATAAGGTCGAAGAAAAAACCCGAAAAACGCTATGAAAAGTGCACATCTGCAGTCCCGGTGGTCGCGGAATGCACGCTCACATTGGAGTTTCCCCGAGTCACTTCTTCACCAATCGCCTCAGCGCTCTCATGTTCTCTACATCTTCCTTCATGTCGGGCTCTTTGGGTGTTTCCAGAATCTTCGGGATGGTTTTGAAGCGATCGTCATTCATCAGCATTCTGAATCCTGCGTTCCCGATCATCCCCTTTCCGATGTGCTCATGCCGATCAATACGTGAACCTCGCTCGCGTTTTGCATCGTTGACGTGAAACGCAACGAGGCGAGGAAGACCAATCACTGAATCGAACTCTCGGAATGTCTGTGCATAGCCGGCTTCCGTTGCCAGATCATAACCTGCCGCGAAAATATGACACGTATCCACGCACACGGCCATCCGGTCGCGCTGTTCAACGAGATCGATAATCTGGCGCAAGTGTTCAAACCGGTACCCGATGGCCGTTCCCTGTCCCGCGGTTGTCTCAAGAACACTCTTGACGCGATAGCCGGCAGTTTGCTCGTGGATGAGATTCAACGACTCCGCGATGCGCTGGATCCCTTCCCCTTCACCGGCACCCATGTGAGATCCGGGGTGGAAGTTGAGGTATTCGACACCGAGCATTTCGCATCGATCAAGTTCATCCTTGAGAGCTTCACGCGATTTTAGAAGGATGTCCGTGCTGGTCGCACAGAGATTAATGAGGTATGCGTCATGCACGATGACCGGGCCGATGCTTGATTCCCTGAGGAGCTTTTTGTAGGTTACAATGTCCTCCGTCATCAGTTCTTTCCCGCGCCATTGGTTGTTGTTCTTCACAAACATTTGCATGGTTGTGCATCCGATCGATGTGGCGCGCTCAACTGCGCAATGAACTCCGCCAGCAATGGACATATGAGCACCAAGCAGAATGCTCCGGTCGGGTGGTTTCTTCACAATCTTCCTTTCATGTGATGCTGATGAAGTAGTAAAATTCTCTTCAAAAATCAACAATTGCGGACTCTTATGTCACACTTCTCGGTTCTCCAAAAGAAAAAATCTAAACTTGTTATCGGGTTGATATCCGGAACGTCGGCAGATGGAATCGACGCAGCTGTGGTTCGAGTCAAGGGAAGCGGTCCCTCAACCCGGGTGGAACAACTCGCGTTTAGATCGTACAGGTACCCCAGGGGTTTCCGCGAACTTCTCCTCGATAATTCTTTGCCCGGAAGCGGGAGCGTCGATCTTCTGTGCGAACTGAACGTGCTTGTCGCGCATTTCTTCGCCGACGCTGCAAAGAAAATAGCGCGCAAAGCAGGGATGTTGCTATCGTCCATAGACCTGATCGGATCGCACGGACAGACAATTCATCACCTGCCTGTTCAGAAGCGTTCCTTTCGAACGCTTGTTCGCTCGACGCTTCAGATCGGAGATCCTTCTACGATTGCGCAACTCACCGGTGTCGTCACTGTTGGTGATTTCCGTACAGCGGACATGGCTGCAGGCGGCCAGGGGGCGCCGCTCGTTCCGTATTTTGATTACCTCCTGTTTCGTTCAAAGAAGAAGAACCGGTTACTTCTTAACATCGGCGGGATTGCAAATGTTACCGCTCTTCCGAAAAACTGTTCCATCCATGACGTCATGGCATTCGATACCGGACCGGGGAACATGATTGTCGATGCACTGATGTCCCGATGGTACGGTAAGAAATTCGACAGAGGTGGACATACGGCGTTGCGCGGAGATCTTCTGCCGGAATTGTTGCTGCGGCTTGCGTCCCACCCGTACTTCGGCAAACATCCTCCGAAATCCACGGGGAGGGAACTCTTCGGCGCTTCCTTTCTCCCACGACTGGAGAAGCTGGCGCGAAGATCGAATCGCCAGGATCTTCTTGCCACGGCGACGGAGTTTACAGCATTTACGGTGTTTGACCAATACCATAGATTCATCGCCTCACGAATGAAACCCGATGAAATCCTCGTCAGCGGCGGTGGTGTACACAACCGAGCCATGATGGAAGCGTTGCGTGACTATTTTCGCCCCGTTCCGGTGCTGCGAGTTGAGTCTGCCGGATTTTCTTCAGACGCGAAAGAGGCGGTCTGCTTTGCTGTTCTTGCAAATGAAACAATCTCTGAACATCCCGCAAATATACCGGGCGTGACGGGAGCGCGAAAGCCGGTGATTCTCGGAAAAATCTGCCTCTAGCGGAATATCAACGGGATTTTCCATCGCCTTTTTTGTGTTATAAGGATATGCAAAGAGAGAAGCTTGTCGTTCTGTTTACTGTGTTTGTCGATGTCATCGGGTTTGGGATCGTCATCCCGATACTTCCGTTTTATGTGGGATCCTTCGGCGCATCACCCTTCGTCATTACGCTTTTGTTCGCCTCGTTTGCCTTTTTCGCTTTTCTCAGCAGTCCCTTCCTTGGGGCACTCTCAGACAAGATCGGCCGTCGACCCGTCCTTATCGCCAGTATTACCAGTACGGCAATCGGATGGTTTGTCTTCGCAAGCGCAACCAGCATCCCCCTGTTGTTCCTTGGAAGAATCATTGACGGCTCCGCCGCCGGAAACTTTACGGTTGCTCAGGGTTGTCTCATCGATCTTGCGCGCGACGACAAGGAGCGCTCCGCAAACCTCGGCTTGATTGGAGCTGCTTTCGGCGTAGGCTTCATGATCGGACCGTTTCTCGGCGGCTTACTCAGCACCGTTTCCCATGCGTTTCCATTTTGGTGCGCAGGCGGACTTGCAGCGCTCAACACAACGCTGGCGTATTTCTTTCTCCCGGAAACCCATCGCCGGCGCGATCCTCATGCCAGGATATCGTTCAATCCCCTCGCTCCTCTGGCTCGAGCCGCCGTCAACAAGAAGCTCCGACCATATTTTTCCAGCTGGCTGTTTTTCGCGGTTTCCATCTCCGCCGCACAGTCGATTTTCGCTTTGTACGGCAAGCATGCGTACAATTTCGATGCATTCAGCACAGGCTTGATCTTCACTTCAACAGGCGTTCTCGCTGCTCTGAACCAGACACTCCTCCTGCGACGCGTCTGGCTCAGGTACTTTACCGAAGCACGCCTGGAAATTATTATGACCATCATGTTGGGGGTGAGTTTTATCTTCTTTGGTTCGGACGTGCTTCCGTTGTTCTATCTCGCCCTCCCGCTGTTTGCCACAGCACAATCAGTGCAACGCGTCGTTATCACGAGCCAGGTGACCGGGCACGTCGACCCCCTGATGAAAGGCGAAGCCCTTGGAATTCTTACCTCACTGATGGCTGCATCCATGGTTGTCGGCCCGATTATCGGAGGTGCGCTGTTCGAAATCCACGATGGCTACCCATACTTCTTTGCCGGCCTCCTCATGCTCGTCTCCCTTTTCATGACACTTCAGTTTAGAAAATCTCCACCAGATCGTCTCCAACCGGTTGTCGTCCCCGTGAACCAAGCCGAAAGTTCACTGAGGTGAACGGAGGCCGACCATCAACGCCGCGGTGAAGCTCCGACCGGACGATGGAATCTTCCCGTTTCATCCGTTGTTCCGATAGAAGATCATTGTCAGATTTTCTGCGTCGCTTCTTTGTTTCATTCACGCTGCGGTTGGTTCTTCATTCAACGGAACTCCAACAAAGGATCGCGTCATGGATATTCTCATCTTGCTTCCTGCTGTCATTCATATGTACATCTTTTCTCTCGAGAGCCTTCTTTGGGACCGTCCATCGACGATGCGAGCGTTTGGACTCTCGCCCGATGAGGCTAAGACGACAAAGCTGTTCGCATGGAATCAAGGCTTCTATAATCTTCTGTTGGCGATCGCGATTTTCGCCGGCTGGTGCTTGAGACACGGCGTTGTGCTGATGAGCGATGGAGTGATCGCCGGGAATGTTTTGATCCTCTACGGATTGGTATCGATTTCGATTGCAGGAATCGTTCTTTTTCTATCTGCCCGACGGCTCTGGAGATCGGCTCTGCTGCAAACTGTTCCTGCTTTCATTGGCCTGATCATCCTCGGAACATAGGAGTAACGAACGATATGGTGCAGTTGAAAACAGTTGTTTTCATTCATGGTCTCTTCCAGAATCCCAAGAGTTGGGACCGATGGGTAAGATACTTCGCCGATCGAGGATACGCCTGTCATGCGCCCGCATACCCGTTTCACGACGGTGATCCAACCAACCTCCGAGCGAACATACACCCAGACCTCGGCGACCTTACCTTTGCACAGGTTGTTCACAGCTTCGGGGCGGTGATTGATGCCCTTCCCGAGCCTCCTCTGCTCGTTGGACATTCGATGGGTGGTTTGGTCGTGCAAAAACTCATTTCCCAGAATCGCGGCCTCGCCGGCATCTGCATCGACACCGCTCCACCAAAGGGTGTGTTCAGTATGAAATGGAGTTTTCTCAAGTCGAACCTCCCGACCATCAATCCGTTGAAGGGCAACAGCCCGTGCTTGCCCTCTGTTGAATGGTTCCAATACGCATTCTGCAACACGATGACGTTTGAGCAAGCGAAGAAGGAGTACGATCTTCTTGTCGTGCCGGAGAGCAGAAACATACCAAGAAGCAGTGCGGGCGCTGACGGTATCATTGATTTCAAGAAGTCTCATGCACCGCTTCTCTTCATCGCCGGAGAAAAGGACCACATCATCCCCTCGTCGCTGAACCTGAAGAACTGCAGAGCTTACAAAGATCCCAAGAGCGTCTGTGACTTCAAAGAATTTCCCAGACGGACGCATTTCATTTGCGGACAGCCTGGATGGGAAGAGGTGGCTCAATATGTTGAACAGTGGATTTCCAAACTCAAGTGATAGCAGGGTATTGTCGGCCTTCACTTTTACTGACCTATGATGCCATGGTTCTTTCTCCTTATCGATGAGGGTCAGTCGGGAGACAAGGCGGGGCGCCACCTTCGCCTCCAACCCACAACAATTCCACGATGCCTACACCAAGAGAATTGCCGGTGTGTTGACGGGGAGAGCGCGTATTTGGTTGGACGAATAGAGTTTAATGTCTATTATCATTCATGCGTTCAGGATTTGCTGTCTTGACTTTGGTGCTCGCGGTAATGACGGGGGTTCGGGGCCAGACCTCCCTCAGCAGCGAAGCATCACCCTCTTTTGTAGCGGGATTTCGCGCTTCCCGGATTCTCAGCAACTATCCCAACAGGCAATTTCCCTCACCCGAATACTGGATTTCCGCTGGTCAACGAATGGCGCAGAAGTTCTCAGGCGCATCACCTGCGGGCATATGGATTGTCAGTCTCTACCAAGACAACGGTGTGACACAGATGAACTTCCCCGGCAACGGGAACTCGTATCCCTACATCCAATTCATCAGCACAGACCAGAATGAAGCGTACCTCTCGAGATTCGATTCCGCCGGTGTCAACATCTGGTTGCAAGTCGAGCCAGGGGCTGCTTCCATGGACACGCTGATCACTCTTGTTTTGGGACGTTACAAACAACATCCCTGCGTCAAGGGCTTCGGTGTAGACGTCGAGTGGTTCTACGCGAACACAAGCTCCGGCGGACGCAAGGTCACTGACGCCGAGGCGCTTGCCTGGGAAACAAAAGTGAAGTCTTTCGACCCGTCATATGCGCTCTTTCTGAAGCACTATGCGACAAGCTGGATGCCTCCTTCCTACCGCGGAAGCATACTCTTCGTCGACGACAGCCAGCAGTTTCCTTCATTGAACTCCATGGTGAGTGAATTCAAGGCATGGGGAAGCAAAATCTCTCCAAACAATGTAGCATTTCAGTTCGGGTATCCGATCGACACGACATGGTGGAAGCAGTACGCTGATCCGCCGCTGACCATCGGGAGCGCTCTCCGATTGGCCGTTCCGAATTGCACCGGACTCTTCTGGGTTGATTTCACAATAACGACCGTGCTCCCACCGACGTCCATCCAAGAAACTCCGTTTGATGGACCGCTTACGTTCGAACTTTCACAGAATTATCCTAATCCATTCAATCCGGCAACGGTCGTTTCCTATCAGCTGCGAGTGGAAAGCGACGTGATACTCAAGGTGTTCAACGCTCTCGGTCAGGAGGTTGCCACCCTTGTTCACGAGCACGAAATGGCAGGGTCTCACTCTGTTCAATGGAATGCATCCAATGTTTGCAGTGGCACGTATCTTTACAACCTGCAAGCCCACCACGTCTCCGGCGGGAGGGCGAGTGAATTCAACGAGACAAAGAAGATGCTCCTCTTGAAGTAACGCCACTGGCCAGATGGTTGAAGTGAGATCATCCCACGAAGCTGCATCCCAGTATAACCCATCCTCTTCCTTACTCTTCCGACACGTTTCAAAATTGTTCTCAACATCTCTGGGCAACATGCCAACCGAGTTAAATTCCTTTAATCGCTAAACCTTCGAGATCACTCGGCATCAAAGCCATACAGTTCGAAGCCGAACGTACCACGAGGAGCAACTGTTCTATAAGTAAGTACCTGGACATGTGGCTTTGAGTCCACACTTTGATTTTCTCTTCATCAGAATCAAAGCACTGGATATCGCCGTTTAGCTGACATAAGAGTGTTTACTTCTTCTGCAAGTTGTCGGCATCGTTGTTGCTGCTCCTTCTGGGAGAGACACACAGTGTCGAAGGAATCGCGATTGAAGGGAAACATTCCACAGTACTATTCATGTATATCTGGCGCCCGTAGATGCACCGTGGGTTGAAGGCCAGTTCGCGGTACTCATGGCAGGACTGGTCATGGTTGGCATGATCCGACGTGCGTTGGGATAAGTGAAGAAAGGACAGATTACAGCTATGATCCGATTAGAAAAGCAGACCCGTTACATTCAAAGGCGCCACCTTGAGGAAGCATTTTTCACCCTCCTCCTCGTTGTTGCCCCAATTCTTTGCTTGGCTCAGGCAGTGGTGTATGTTTCGCCTGTGCCGGGTTCGAGCCTGGTATCTCCGAATTCCAATATCATCATCAGAACGAAGGGGTCTGTGAATTCCTCGGTTGTCCACGACCCATCCTTGTTCTCGGTAAATGGATCAGTGAGCGGAGTTCATACGGGCACAACCATACTCTCCGATGATCAAGAAACAATCACCTTCCAACCAACGGACTCGTTTGCACCGGGGGAAGTTGTGGGCGTGGCGGTGAAGCTGAAGGGAACCCCGGCCGAGCCAATGGCGTTCACTTTCACGATCACTCCACTTTCTGTCTCGGATCGAGCATCGCTCATGAGCAAAGCGGGGGGTTTTTCCGCTGCTGTGGATCAACCTTTGAACCCGCCTGGGGCGTCTCCACCTTCGCGTTTGGCTAAAGTTCAGAGTGACACGCTTCCTTTTGATTTTTCTACTATGATCATCGATCAGAACAACAGCCCGGCGGCAGGAGATGTCTTCTTGGCGACGTTCAAGATCAACATCTCGCCTGATAGTACACAGGGGAGTCTTGTTCCGTCGAATGAGCAATATCTTTTGATTCTTTCTAATGACGGCACTCCCGTCTACCATCAAAAACTCGCCACACTTGCTACAGATTTCAAGATGCAGCAAAATGGCAATCTTACGTACTTTAACTATGCCCGAGGGAAGTTCTTTGAACTTGACAGCAGTTACGCGGTTGTTGATAGCTTCGAGTGTGGCAATGGTTACCAGACCGACAACCATGAGTTGCTTCTCCTGCCCAATGGCCACGCCCTCTTGCTCGGCTTGGACCCGCAATATGTCGATATGAGCAGGATTGTTTCGGGGGGTGCTCTGTCTGCAACGGTGATTGGGAATGTCATTCAGGAGCTCGATCAAGACAAGAATGTCGTGTTCCAGTGGAGGACCTTCGATCATTTCCAAATTACTGATGCAACACATGAGAATCTCCTCGCACAGACGATCGATTATGTCCACGCGAACGCACTGGACATCGATCGCGACGGTAACATTCTCATCTCAAGCCGTCACTTGGACGAGATCACAAAGATTGATCGGCAGACAGGAAGCATCATTTGGCGATGGGGCGGAAAGAACAACCAGTTCGCGTTTACCGACGACCCCATCGGGTTTTCCCATCAGCATTCTATCCGCCGCACCCCGACGGGTACGCTCATTCTTTTTGACGACGGCAATTTCCATACACCTCGCTATTCGAGGGCAGTCGAATACACGATGGACGAACAAGCGAAGAGCGTGTCGCTCGCGTGGCAATTCAGGCACACACCCGATGTGTATGCATTTGCGATGGGTTCTGTCGAACGCCTTCCTAATGGAAATACGTTCATTGGTTGGGGAGCAACGAACACTGCGGTGACCGAAGTTCGCCCCGATGGCACGGTCGCCTACGATCTTCGATTGCCGGACAGTGTTATCAGTTATCGGGCATTTCGTTTCCCGTGGAAATCAGCGGCACTTGTGACGGAAGTCAAGAATACCTTTGACGTCCCCACTTCTTATGCTCTTGCTCAGAACTACCCCAATCCCTTTAATCCGAGCACGAAAATTCAATTCAGCGTTCCCCGGCAGTCGGATGTGCGATTGAAGATCTATGATATGATCGGGCGCGAAGTTGCTACGCTGGTGGACGAATCGAAGCCGGCGGGGACATACACTGTTCAGTTCGACGCGTCACGGCTGGCGAGCGGTGTATACTGTTATCGACTGACAACATCTGGCCAGGCGCTGACGAAACTCATGATGCTCATTAAATAGAATCGAATTCTGCATACGTTCATCAACTGAGGAAGCAGACGCTGAACCATTGGAGTCTGCTCCTTCAGCGTTTTGTGGGGCGACGAACAAAGAGTTAGTGAGCCGACCTTAGTAATCATTATCTAAGAAGGAGGAGATTTGAGGCAATCAAATTTGTGGTGGAGCACGGCGCTTGATGACATGTCTTTGGCGAGGCGGGTCTCCTGTTTGTTCTTCCTCCTCATCCCTCTTTTTTCCTTTTCTCAGACCATTCCTCGTTCCATCGAATATCTTTCTCCTGTTCCGGGTTCTACGTTGGTGTCTCAGCGGTCCAATATTATCATCCGCACGAAGAATCTCATTGACCCCTCGCTCGTTATCGGTGCTACGTTGGTAAGCGTGTCGGGTTCAACGAGCGGCGAACATGCGGGCACGTTGACGATTTCCGATGATGGGAGAACAGTGTTGTTTGAACCCTCCCGGGCTTTTGCACCAAATGAAATCGTCACCGTGCGAGTGTCTCCGCGAATGTTCTCGGGCACGACCGAAAACGCCCGACCACTGGAATTCAGTTTCAGCGTAACACCCGTCTCGAGCCTGGACCAGGAAGTCCTTCTGAATCGCCGGGGGAACTCTGATCTTCCTCGTTCATCCCCAAGAGAAGGATACAATGCGGGGCAGAAAACTCAACTGCGGAAGATTGTCTCCGATTCGCTCCCGGCCGGCTTTCCCCCGCGTACGATCATCACCTCCGGAGCAACTGCTCCGGGACTTTTGTTTCTCGCGACGTTCAAGATCGCTGAGGCAAGCGACCATCTCTTTTTCGTTTCACTTGTCCCATCCGACAAACAGTATCTGATGATTCTCGACAATACAGCAAAGCCTCTTTTCTACAGAACAACCGGCTCGATGGCCTTTGACTTCAAGCTCCAACCGAACGGGTACCTCACTTATTATGATGACGTTGACAACACCTTCTATGAACTGGACAGCAACTATACCATCATCGGCAGCTTCAAAGCCGGGAACGGGTATCGGACCAATCCCCACGACCTTCTTGTGCTTCCGAATGGCCATGCATTGATGTTGGCAGATGATCCGGAGATTGTTGATATGAGCGGTCTCGTCCCGGGAGGAAATTCTTATGCAACAATCATCGGAGCTGTCATCCAGGAACTTGACCAGAACAAGAAAGTGATTTTTCAGTGGAGGAGCTTTGATCACTTTCAGCCCACGGATGCGACGCGGGAGAATATGACCTCTTCGGTCGTTGACGTTGTCCACCCCAATACTATTGAGGTCGACACCGATGGGAACCTGATATTGTCGAGTCGTCACATGGATGAGATCACAAAGATCGATCGGCAAACAGGTGGGATCATCTGGCGATGGGGAGGGAAGCATAATCAGTTCACTTTCACCAATGACACCATCGGGTTCTCCCATCAACATTCCATTCGCCGCACTTCGACGGGATCCCTCATGCTTCTCGATAACGGAAATTACCGTCCCACTCCCGGTTCACGGGTGCTGGAGTACTCGATGGATGAGCAAGCGAAGAGGGTCACGCTCCTCTGGGAATACAGGCATGTTCCGGAAATAAAAGCTGTCGCGATGGGTTCTGCCGAGCGTCTTCCGAATGGAAACACGCTCATTGGATGGGGCTCAGCGAGTCCGGCGGTCACCGAGGTGCGTCCCGACAAATCGGTCGTCTTCGAGCTCCAGTTACCAGACAGCATTGTCAGTTATCGCGCTTTCCGTTTTCCGTGGAAGCAACCGCCATCCGTTACCACGGTTCTCCCTGAAAGTGACGTTCCGCGATTCTTCTCGCTCACTCAAAACTATCCCAACCCTTTCAATCCCACGACGAGGATACAGTTTAGTCTCCCAAAGGCTACGACTGTTCATCTCGAAGTGTTTGATCTGCTCGGCCGGTCGGTCGCGACACTTGTTGAGGGGTTCAAGTCGGCGGGGACGCATTCTGTTCAATTCGATGGATCACGGATTGCTTCCGGAATCTATCTCTACCGCTTATCTACACCGGAGACATCGTTCACGCGAATTATGGCTTTGATCAAATAGGATGGTGCATTCTGTCGTGAGGATATTGATTCGTGGGTCGTTGGCTCGCGAGGTCAGAATGCCAACCCGATGAGCGGATAGTGTGTGAGAAACAGAACAGCCCGGGTTCTTGCGATCCCGGGCTTTTGTTTTGATGACTCCTTCTGCTATTTTCCTTTGATTTTCTCCAGCAAATCGGTCGCATCCTTGCGGAACTGTCCATCGTCTTCATCCATTGTTGCGAGAGACGGAATGGCGTTCAAGTGAGTACGCGCTTTTTCATATTCGTCTTGCTCAACGTACACACGAGCGCAGTCGAGATGGTACATGATAAAGTTCGGCCGCAAAGCGATTGCCTTTTCGCAATTCTTGACCGCATCATCGAGGTTGGCCCATCCCAAGCCCAACGGCCAGCGAACTATCCTCGGCTTTTCGCAAACCTTCATATGCGTTCTGCCCAGAACGTAGTACGCTGCTGCGTCGTTCGGATCAAGCGCAATTGCCTTTTCGCAATCCGCTTTCACTTGCTTCACGAGATCGAGAGACTCCCAGACACCTTTGAACAGTGCTATCCGACCGTTCGCGATCGCCCGCCGTGTGTACGCCATGGCTCCGTTCGCATTGGCGGCGATGGCTTTGTTCGCAAACTCTCGGGATTTCTCATAGACTTCCAGCTGTTTTGCCTTTTCCTGTTCTGTCCCCGCCGGCAGATGTTCACCGAGATCAACAAGGGAGCGGCTGATGCGCCAGAGTATTTCATGATTGCCTGGTTCCAGTGCGAGCGCCGCCTCATAACTGTCGAGCGCTTTCTGGTTCTCGAACGTCTTCTCGGAATACATGTTTCCCTGAGCAATCAACTGATCCACGCGCGATGAGTCCGGCGCAGACGCAAAGAGTTGAGCAGCCCAGGAGACCGACAACACGAACACACAGAGCACGAGCCGTTCTCGTTGGACGGATGTTTTCACGGTGGAGAGCCTCCTTGTGATGGAAAGGTAGTGAGTTTGAAGAAAGAAATGAAAGACGGGAATTACCAAGCTGCAAATTCGAAATCCTAGGGGTTTTGCATCCGCAATTCCTTTTTGAATTTCGGATTTCGTATTTCCTTAGCTGTTTCGGGCTTCGAGCTTCTGGATCTCGTCACGAATCTTTGCCGCTTTTTCGTACTCTTCTTTCGCCACCGCCTCATGCAGATGCTGGTGAAGTTCTTCGAGTCGCGAGAGTTTGATTTTCGGTTTTTCGGTCGATGGGTGCTCAGGTTCAGGGACAGCAGCTGTGGCGGCAGGCTTGTCGGCTTCGTCACCATCCGGTACGAATCCGGCTTCATCCATAACTTTATCCGCTACGAAGATGGGTACATTGTAACGGACCGCCAATGCAATGGCATCGCTGGGACGGGAATCGACTTCCTGGGAATCGAGGCTGAGCCTCGCATAGAAGGTTCCGTCTTTGAGATCGTTGATAAAGACGTCCGTGAGGCTGGCTCCGAGTGAATCCATGACATTTTTCAGGAGGTCATGGGTCAACGGGCGTGGAGGCTTGATCCCTTCCATTTCCAGAGCGATCGACTGCGCTTCAAATGCTCCGATAATGATGGGCAGCCGACGCAGTCCGTTCACTTCCTTCAAGATCAGCGCGTACGCGCCGCCGCTCGACGGACTCGTGGACAATCCCATGATATCGACTTGAATCCTCTCCACAGCCACTGCTCCTTGACCTGCTGTTGTGCCCGGCTATGTACCGAGTAGCTTCTTCACTTCCACCGTCAAAGCGGGGACAATCTCAAACGCGTCCGCCACAATGCCGTACGTCGCGACCTGAAAGATCGGTGCGTCTTTGTCTTTGTTGACAGCTACAATATACTTTGAAGATGACATTCCCGCAAGGTGCTGGATCGCACCGGAGACAGCCACAGCGATATAGAGCGAGGGGGAGACGGTCTTTCCCGTCTGACCAACCTGTTCTTCGTGCGGACGCCAGCCGGCATCGACCACTGCCCGGGATGCTCCGACCGCAGCACCCAGTGCCCCAGCCAGATCCTCAATCATACCGAACCCTTCCGGTCCCTTGAGGCCGCGCCCACCCGTGACGATAATATTCGCTTCTGCAACATCAAGTTTGCCGGATGATTGTTTCATCTCCTTTGCACCACATGAGAAATCCGGATCCGTCAGCGCGGCAGAGAATTTCTCGGTGGGTGCGGGCACGCCGCCGGATTCCCCCGACGAAAATACGTTCGGGCGCAACGTGAACACCTTCACAGCGGAGGTGATCTTCACTTGTGCAAGGGCCTTGCCGGCGAATACAGGGCGGGTGGCAACAATCTCCCCTCCCTGAACATTCAATCCCGTACACTCCGCCGCCAACCCGGCATCAAGTTTCACTGCAACTCTCGGCGCGAGATCTTTTCCAAGAGCTGTGGCGGACATGACAACGACGGTGGCGTGTTGAGCCAGCGCTGCTTCCGCTACAATTGTTGCATAGGCCACCGGCGCATACCGCGCGAGTCTTCCATCCTCTGCCACGAGAACTTTGTGTGCTCCATATCCACCGAGATCCGACCCCATCGATTGAATATTGTCCCCGATGATGATGGCGACGACCTCGCCGCCAAGCTGATCGGCAAGCATGCGTGCAGTCTTGACCGCCTCGAATGCCGGTTTCTTAAACCTGTTGTCTCGTTGCTCTGCGAATACAAGAATCTTCATGGCGCGTGTGAGTACTGGTTAATTGTTGAATTGGTTAACTCGCCCTGAGCGAGTCCCGACGTATTCTGTCGGGACGAGTCGAAGGGTTGGTGATTGCAGTTCTGTCACCTGAATCGAAAATCCGAAATCGCGAATCGGAAACAGCTATATCACTTTCGCTTCTTCATGCAGGAGCCGCACGAGCTCAGGGACAGCGCTGACGTCTGTGCCGATTATTCTTCCTGCGGGTTTTGCCGGGGGTTTCTGCATGAGCAGCAACTCTATTTTTGCTGTGACGGGAGAAGTCGGCCGTTCTTCGATCGGCTTGCTCTTGGCACCCATGATTCCCTTCAACGACGGATAGCGGGGTTCATTCAGCCCCTTTTGTGTAGTGAAGACGGCGGGGAGGGATGTTTCCAAGACCTCGCGTCCCCCTTCGATCTCACGTTCTGCTGTCGCCTTCCCATCCGCAATATCCAGCTTCACGACAACCGAAACCGATGGCAAGCCAAGCATCTCCGCCACCATCACACCAACGGCGCCGTCATCGTAATCCACAGACTGCTTTCCAAAGAACACGATGTCCGGAGAGAGTTCTTTGAGATAGTCTGCCAATGCCCGCGCCACGCCGGAAGAATCGCGCACGCTGTCATCTCTCAGGAGCACAGCCTTGTCCGCCCCCATCGCGAGCGCCTTTCGGAGTGTTTCCTTGTGCGCATCCCCGCCGAGGGAAATCACGGTCACGTCGCCCCCATTTTTTTCTTTCAGCCTGAGGCATTCCTCTACGGCGATTTCATCATACGGACTGATGACGTACGTAACACCAGATTTGTCTATGGTTTTACCGTCGGCAGCGATGTTAATCTTCGCTGCGGTGTCGGGGACATGATTGATACAGGCGGCCAGCTTCATAGAGCGTATCGAGTTATGAGAAATTGTGCGGTTGTTTGAAATTAGGTGATGTCAATAATAAAAAGGATTTCCGTGAGCGGTAAGTCAAGACCGAGCTCGATCCGCTGACTACAGAATTTTCTTCAGAAGTGCAGGATCAACGTTGCCACCACTGATGATGGCACAGACATTCCTTCCCGACAGACTCAAGATGTTGTGAAACACCGCCGCGGGCGCCACGGCCCCTGTGGGCTCAACAACAATTTTCATTCTTTCCAGGAAGAATCGCATCATATCGATGACCTGATCGTCTTTGACCGTGATGACGTCATCCACGTATTGCAGAATGATCTCAAAGTTCCTCTTACCAACCGCCTGGGTGCGCATACCATCAGCAATGGTATTGGGCGGATTGATGCGGACGATTTCTTTCTTGCGAAATGACTGATAGCAATCATTCGCCGGCTCAGTTTCCACTCCAATAACCTTGATGTTCGGGAAGAGATGCTTGGCTGCTATTGCACTACCCGCAATCAGACCTCCACCGCCGATGGGAACGAACAGAAAATCGAGCTCGTCAACGTCTTGGCCAACCTCGATCATGGCCGTTCCCTGTCCTGCGATGATCTTGTCATCGTCGAACGGCGGGACCAAAACGTAGTTGTGTTCCTGCTGCAGCTGTCTTGCGACCCGTTCGCGGTCATCCGAGGAGTCTTCGCAAAACACCACCTCCGCGCCATAGGCTTGCGTTCCCGCCACCTTGATCGCCGGGGAGTTCTTTGGCATCACCACGACCGCTCGCGTGTTCAGGAGTTTTGCCGCCAGAGCAACCCCCTGTGCATGATTGCCGGAGGAATGGGCAACGACCCCACGCTTCCGCTCCTCGGCCGTCAGAGAGGCAATCTTGTTATATGCCCCACGAATTTTGAAGGCACCAATTCTCTGGAGGTTTTCCGCTTTAAATAATACCTTATTTCCAATGCGGGCGTTGAGGGTCCGCGACATCAGGAGCGGCGTCTTGTGAACCACCGGCTGAACAATCCTGTAAGCCATTTCGATGTCATGGTAGGTAATCATAGGCCTGAAAAATGTAGAGAAAATGACCTTTATTGACAAGTGAATTTTCTTGAGCTCTGCCCTTGCGCTTTGAGGAAGAATTCGCTATACTTTACTCAGGTAAAGCATGAAACACGTAAAACAACGAGATATCGACGAGCTGTACGCTGTCATCACACGTCTGCAAGACCTGGACGAGTGCCGAAAATTCTTTCGCGATCTTCTCACGGAGACCGAAATACGTGAACTTGCAGAACGCTGGAAAGTGGCCCGGATGCTTTGGCAGGGAGTCCCGTATACCTCCATCGAAGAGGAAACGGGCCTGAGTTCCCGCACCATCGCGCGCGTTCACAAGTGGCTCAAGCGCGGCAAGGGTGGGTACATCATGATGCTACGGCGTCTCGATGTCTTGAAACGAACTCAATGATTTTTTTTGCACCAAACACTTTATCAAGGTAAAGTATGATTGCCAACAACGGACGACTCAAAATTGCCATTCAGAAAAGTGGCCGATTAACAGAAGACTCTCTTTCACTCCTGCGTGCATGCGGACTCGAATTCGAGTTTCAGAAACAAAGCCTCTATTCACCCTGCCGGAACTTCGACCTCGACGTTCTTGCCCTTCGCGATGACGACATTCCTGAATATGTTCAGGATGCCGTCGCCGATCTCGGGATCGTTGGCGAGAACATTGTCCGGGAAAAAGGTGCCCGAGTTGAGACGATCTCTGTGCTTGGGTTCGGAGAGTGCCGCCTTTCCATCAGTGTTCCGCAACGGTCATCCATTCGCTCCGTGAAGCAGCTCAACCGAAAGCGCATTGCCACATCCTATCCGACGACGCTGAAACAGTACCTTCGCTCCCAGGGACTCAAGGCGGAGGTGATTGAACTCAGCGGTGCTGTGGAACTCGCGCCGACGCTTGACGTGGCAGATGCAATTTGTGATATTGTGTCCACGGGGACGACGGCTCGGGTGAACGGCTTGCGCCCGCTCACGACGGTATTGACCTCCGAAGCTGTTCTCGTCGCCAACCGGGCAACGTTAAGAAACCCGAAGAAGAAGCAGCTCATCGACCGACTCCTCATTCGTATTTCCGGAAGTCTCCAGGCCCACGGAAAACGGTACATGATGATGAATGCGCCGGCAACCGCCGTCCCGCGCCTGAAGAAAATCATTCCAAGCTTGAAAAGCCCCACGGTCGTTCCGCTGGCCGATGAAGGAATGGTGGCTCTCCACTCGGTGATCCCCGAAGACGTGTTCTGGGACGTCATGGAGAAGTTGAAGAAAGCCGGAGCAAGTGACATTGTTGTCGTACCCATTGAAGCGATTATCCGATGAAACTCTACTCTTCAAATCGGTTGACGCGCGAAGACCGGAAACGGTTATGCCTCCGCCCCTGGAGCATCGACACGTCGCTCCGCGAGACCGTGGCCTCTCTCTGCCTCGACGTCAAACAGAGGGGTGACGATGCCTTAAAGGAATACAGTAAGAAATTCGACGCTGTTCCTATTTCCGAGTTCGGTGTGGCAACTCCAGAAATTGAAGACGCGCGCAGCAATGTACCCCCGGCACTCGTCGCTGCCATCGAGCATGCAGCACGAAACATTCGGGCATTTCATGCCGCGCAGGCGCGAACTGAGGAGAGAATTGAAACGGAAACCGGCGTTGTCTGCTGGCGTGAACGTCGAGCGATTGACACTGTCGGGCTCTATGTGCCTGCCGGTTCCGCACCGCTGCCATCGACAGTTCTTATGCTGGGAATTCCAGCGCTGCTTGCCGGGAGTCGCCGGATTATCCTGTGCTCGCCGCCGAAATCCAATGGAACCGTTGATCCGGCAGTGCTTGCAGCAGCAGCCTACCTTGGCATACGGGAAATCTACAAGGTGGGGGGCGCTCAGGCTATTGCAGCGATGGCGTACGGAACGCAATCGATCCCGAAAGTCGAAAAGATCTTTGGGCCGGGGAACCAATATGTCACCGAAGCAAAACGCTTTGTCTCCTCTGATCCCGATGGTGCTGCCATTGATCTCCTCGCGGGACCTTCAGAACTGTTGATCATTGCCGATGACTCGGCCGATTCTACCATTGTCGCTGCGGACTTGCTTTCACAAGCCGAGCACGACCCCCAATCACAAGTCGTTCTCTTAACCACGAGCGAAGCACTTGCAGAAGCAACGATGAGTGAAGTTCAGTTGCAGCTCCAACGACTTCCCCGGAACGAGATTGCCGCGAAGTCTCTGGACAACAGTTACGCAATCGTTATGCGATCGGTTGAAGAGGCCGTCGGCTTCTCGAACATGTATGCACCAGAGCATCTTCTGATCAATACGCGCAGTCCAGAAATACTTGTGTCGGAAATCCAGAACGCCGGATCTGTCTTTCTCGGCTCATTTGCACCCGTTACTGCTGGAGATTATGCTTCCGGTACCAATCATACACTTCCCACCGGGGGGTCGGCAAGATGGGTCAGCGGCCTTTCCGTCGAGAGTTTTCAAAAATCGATGACGTTTCAGTCGATCACCCGGCATGGTCTCGAGCGGCTGGCTCCTGCTTTGACAACGCTCGCAAAGGCTGAGGGGCTTGAAGCACACGCCCGGGCTGTGACACAGCGACTCGATCGACAAGTACGCTCATGATCGACATTGAAACCCTTATACGACCGAACATTCGTGCGCTGAAACCGTACCGGAGCGCTCGCCAGGATTATCTAAGCGGTGTGCTGCTGGACGCGAACGAGAATGCGTTTGGCAGCGCCATTACGTTCGACGGATTGGATCTCAATCGTTATCCTGATCCCTTCCAGACCGCCCTGCGTTCCCGACTTGCTCAGCTCCATGAAGTCCAACGCGAAAACCTCTTTGTTGGAGTCGGATCCGATGAAGTGATCGATCTCCTTCTGCGTATTTTCTGCGAGCCTCGGAAAGACGCGGCGCTCATTCTCGAACCCACCTACGGAATGTATCGCGTCGCCGCAGACGTTAACAATGTCGAAGTGGATTCCTGCTTGCTGACCGACGATTTTCAGATCGATGTGGAGGCTGTCAAGAAGTGTACGAAGGAAAACACGAAAATCATCTTCTGCTGTTCTCCGAACAACCCGACCGGCAACCTTCTGAATCGTGACGACATCCTGAACCTTTGTGCTCAGACGTCAGCCATCGTCGTTGCCGATGAAGCGTACGCCGACTTCGCCCAGGCTGAATCGTTGATATCATCCATCGGGCAATTTCCCAATCTCGTTGTTCTGCGTACGTTGTCGAAGGCCTGGGGCCTGGCGGCCATCCGGCTTGGCTACGCCGTTGCTCACCCGCAGATTGTCACGTATCTGATGAAGGTGAAGTCGCCATACAACATCAATATCCTCACAAGCACCGAGGCGTTGAAGGCGCTTGTCAACACAGAGCATGTACAAAAGAGCGTGGCGGCCGTCGCCGCCGAGAGGCAGAGGCTTGTGAGGGAATTGTCTACATTTCAATTTGTGAAGAAAGTCTATCCGTCGGACGCGAACTTTCTTCTGGTCCGTTGCACTGAAGCGCGATTACTGTATACGCAACTTGCTCAGCGCGGTATCATTGTGCGCGATCGAAGCTCCGAGCCAAAACTGGAGAACTGTCTTCGCATTTCCATTGGCACTCCTGAACAAAATGATCTCCTCCTGAATGCATTAAAGGAACTTGAACAATGAGCCTCGTCTTTCTCGATCGTGACGGAACAATTATCGTCGAACCGCCTGATGAGCAGATCGATTCACTTGAGAAGCTTGAACTTCTTCCCGGCGTCATTGAGGGACTTCGTTTGCTTCGCGACAGAGGATTTGAATTGGTCCTCGTCACAAATCAGGATGGACTAGGCACGGATCGATTTTCCCAGGACTCCTTTGATGCGCCGCAGAAAAAGCTTCTTGGCATCCTTCAGGGTGAAGGAATAGCATTCTCACAGGTTTTCATCTGCCCGCATATTCCTGCCGACCAGTGCGGCTGCAGGAAGCCAAAGACCGGACTCGTGGCGGATTACCTCAGAGAGAAGAAACCCGATCTCCGGCAAACATTCATGATTGGCGACCGTGAATCTGATGTGCAGTTCGGAAAGAACGTCGGCTGCAAAACGATTCGATTGGGGGGTTCTCCGGGAACCGCTGCCGATGTTGCTGTGAATAATTTTCTCGATGCCTGCCGATATATCGCATCCAGCATCCGTACCGCACATATTGACCGGGCGACAAACGAGACATCCATTGCGGTTGACGTCTCTCTCGACGGAACAGGATCATACGTGGTGAACACGGGCCTGGGCTTTTTCGATCATATGATTGCGCAACTTTCAAAGCATTCTCTGATCGACATCAAACTGAGCGTCAAAGGAGATCTGCATGTCGACGAGCACCATACTATAGAGGACACGGGCCTGGCCTTGGGTGAAGCCCTTCGACAGGCGCTTGGAGATAAGCGCGGTATTGAGCGCTATGGTTTTCTCCTTCCGATGGACGAGTCTCTTGCACAGGTGGCAATTGACCTTGGCGGCAGGCCGTTCTTTCTGTTTCAGGGAACATTCGAACGAGAACGAGTAGGCGAATTCCCGACAGAGCTTGTGGAGGATTTCTTCCGCGCGTTTGCCGATGGATTGCGGGCAAATCTCCATATCACGGTGCAGGGTCGGAACGATCATCACAAAATTGAGGCAATCTTCAAAAGTGTTGCAAGAGCGCTGAAACAAGCGATCGCGATCGATCCCAAATCTTCTGGCTCGCTTCCGTCGACGAAAGGATCGCTATGATCGGCATCATCGATTATGGAGCCGGCAACATCCGGTCCGTCGGCAATGCCCTCGATCGGCTCGGTCAACAGTATTTCGTGTCGAACAATATCGCTGAACTTCAGCGGGCCGGGAAGCTGATCTTGCCGGGTGTCGGAGAAGCACGCAGCGCGATGGAATCGCTCGGGCAAATCGGACTTCTCCGCTGGTTGACAAACGTAACCGTTCCATTTCTTGGGATTTGCATCGGCATGCAAATTCTTTTTGATCATTCCGATGAGCGAGATACGGCATGCCTCGGTGTCGTTCCGGGTCGAATCTCGCGCTTCGACGATACGAAGCTGAAGGTTCCGCACATCGGTTGGAATCGGGTCAATGTCACTGCAACGAGTCCTCTTTTCAGCAAGATTCGTGACAACGAGTTCTTTTACTTCGTCCATTCGTTCCGCGCATCCGTCGGGCCCAACACCATCGGGATGACGGAGTATGGCGAAGCGTTCTCCGCGGCAGTGCAGAAGCAGAATTTTTACGGCGTCCAGTTCCATGCGGAGAAGTCGGGGGATGCCGGTATTCAGGTATTGAAAAACTTTATTGAATTATGCTGATTTATCCGGCGATCGACATTTATCAGGGAAATTGTGTCCGGTTACGGCAGGGCGATTTCGCGTCTCAAAACGTGTATTCCGATTCTCCTTCAGCCGTGGCCCGGTCGTTCCGGGACGCCGGCCTGAATTCCCTCCACGTCGTTGACCTGGAAGGCGCAAAGGAGAGTCATATTGTCAACTGGGAGGCCCTCACCTCCATTCTGGAGATTGACTCGATGCAAGTCCAGATCGGAGGCGGGATTCGTTCACGCGAGGACATTTGCCGACTTTTCGATGCGGGAGCAGCGCGAGTCGTCATCGGCAGCCTCGCGGTTGAATCTCCTCATGTTGTTCAGGATTGGATCCGCGAATTCGGAACAGAGCGATTTGTGATCGCGGTCGATGTTCGCGATGGAGCGGTCGCTCACAAGGGCTGGCTTGAACGCGCTCATCTTACTGCATCAACGTTTGTGGACGCAATGGCACGCGCCGGTGCGACAAGTTTTCTTTGCACCGATATCAATCTCGATGGAATGCTCGGCGGTCCGAACCTGGAGCTGTATCGGTCACTCCTGGCAGAGTTTCCTTCAATTCATCTCATTGCATCCGGAGGGGTTTCGCAGATCAGGGATATCGAAAATCTCGCGGGCATTGGCTGCCACGCTGTCGTGGTCGGGAAAGCACTGTACGAGGGAAAAGTGACGACGGATCAATTGAGTGGTTTCACCAAAAAGTGAAGAACACATGTTGACAAAGCGGATCATACCCTGTCTCGATGTCAAGGATGGCAGGACCGTCAAGGGGACAAAATTCGTGGACTTGCGCGACGCGGGCGATCCCGTGGAACTCGCATCGCGGTACTCCGACGAAGGAGCAGATGAACTTGTCTTTCTTGATATCAGCGCTTCGAGAGAAGGACGGAAGACCTTTCTCGCGGTTGTCGAACGCGTCGCCCGGGCAATTCAGATTCCGTTTACCGTCGGCGGCGGAATCAGTGTTGTCGATGACGTCTTACGCGCTCTTGACGCAGGAGCTGACAAAGTCTCCCTGAACACAGCGATCGTGGAGCAACCGGAGTTTCTGCAGGCAGCTTCGTCGGCTGTTGGTTCACAATCGATCGTTGCTGCCATTGACGCCAAACGAAAGGGAAGCAGTTGGAGCGTCTGGACAAAGGGCGGGTCGGAGGAATCGCCGCTCGATGCCATTGCCTGGGCTCAGGAAGCCGTCCGACGCGGTGCCGGCGAACTTCTGATAACATCCATGGATGCAGATGGCACAAAAGAAGGTTACGACCTCGACTTGCTTCGAACAATTTCACAGTGTACCAGTGTTCCCGTGATTGCCTCGGGAGGTGCTGGAACAAAAGAGCACATCAAAGACGCCATCACCATTGGCAAAGCTGATGCGGTTCTCGCGGCGAGTATTTTCCATTATCAACAGATATCGATTGCCGATATCAAAGAGTTTCTACAGACAAACAATATTCCGGTCCGGATATGATCGACAAATTGAATTTCGAAAAGATGAACGGCCTGATACCTGCAGTCATTCAGGACGCAACAACCAGGCAGGTGCTCATGCTTGGCTATATGAACAAGGAAGCGCTGGGGAAGACTCTGGAAGAACGAAGAGTCACATTCTGGAGCAGAACAAAGAATCGATTCTGGCAAAAGGGTGAAACTTCCGGCAATGTGCTTGAAGTGGATTCCGTGAAAGCCGACTGCGACGGAGATGCTCTCCTGGTGTACGCGCATCCTTCAGGTCCCGTGTGTCACACCGGAACGCACACATGTTTTGGCGAAGAAGCGACGGACGAAGTGAGTTCTGTGCTCGGCAAGCTGGAAAATATCATTAGGGTCCGCCGACAGGACCGACCCGAGGGTTCGTATACAGCAAAACTCTTTCAGCAGGGCACAGGGCGTATCGCGCAGAAAGTCGGAGAAGAAGCCGTCGAGACGGTGGTCGCAGCCCTGCAGCAGGACCGAGAAGCACTCAAGGAGGAATCGGCAGATCTCCTTTACCATTTGATTGTCCTTCTCGAAGATCGAGGAGTAAAATTAGCGGATGTTGCCGGGGTATTAAGAAAGAGGATGGAAAAGCCGATACCGAAGCCATCGCCGGCCGGCTAGCGTATTCTATTGTTCCTTGTGGACAAACTCGTGTCCGGCCTTTTGAAGCGCCTGCACAGCATTTACCAGATGCTCTTCCATCACGAGCACGTAGTCCGTGTTGAAGGTGCTGATTGCAAAAAGGGGGACCTGAGCCTCCGCGAGTGGTTCGCTGATCGCCGCAAGCACGCCAACTTCTTCCAGTTTCATCTGGCCTTGCACCCTGATACACCGCCATCCCAATTCCTGCTGAACGTTATTCGGCGCCATGTAGTCAGGACAGACAATAGTGAGTTCATCGTCGGTTCGAAAGATGAAACACATTTCTCCTTTCGAGAGAATCGAAGGGATTTCTGCAAACTGCGGGAGCTTGTTGATCGTGAACGTGTCGTTGAGCAGGTGAAGCGTAAGTTTCTTCTTCATGAACGGTGCCTCATCGGACACAGGGAGCGATTGTGGGTGTGGTGATGCCTGCGCAAAAGGTACCACATCCCCCGCTCTCCCGCAAGTTTGTTCTCTTGTTCGTTGACCGCCAGCACAAAATTCATTAGTATTCCTGACCCCGTAACGAATCTCTGGACATCAGATTTGACAGTGAACACACGATCAGCGCTTGTTGTTGGCGCTTCAGGCCTCGTTGGCAGCCATCTTCTTCGACTTCTTCTTGAAGACGACACCTATTCCTGTATTGTCGTCTTGACGCGTAAATCCCTCGATTTCGAACATCCGAAACTCGTGGAGCGTGTGGTCAACTTTGACCAGTTGGACCAACACCAAGATCTGATGAAGGCCGAGGATGTGTTCTGCTGTCTTGGAACGACGATCAAAGCGGCAGGATCGCAGGAGGCATTTCGGAAAGTCGATTTCACTTATGTCGTTCAAATCGCTGCGCTTTCTCAGAAGAACGGCGCTCGACAATTTCTGCTCATTTCTTCCCTTGGAGCAGATATCCATTCCCGTATTTTCTACAACCGGGTCAAAGGAGAAATGGAAGCGGCGGTAAAAAAAATCCCTCTTGCTGCGGCAAGGATTTTCCGCCCATCACTTCTGCTGGGTCACCGTCGTGAATCGCGATTTGCAGAGACGGCGGGAATTTTCCTTGTCAAGACATTCTCGGTTCTGCTCTTCGGCTCCCTGCGTCGATATCGCGGAATTCATGCTCAAACGGTGGCAAAAGCAATGCTCGGGGCGGCAGAACAACCGCTCGAAGGTTTTCAGATTTATGAATCCGAAACAATTCAATTGCTCGGCCAATCATAGACACGCGCGCTTCGGTTCCTTTCATTGTCAGGAGAATCCATTTCATGCAGACAAAACATCTCGTCTTCATTTCAGCGTTCATACTGTTGTTCTCGTCCATCCTCGCCGCTCAGTCTTCGGTGGTTCAGAAGTACGACTCCGTCGCGGTGCACATTGCCAAGGAGGCTCTTGGCTCAAACAACTCATACACTATGCTCGAGGACCTGTGCACGAAGGTCGGCAATCGCATCAGTGGATCGCCGCAGGCCGCAAAGGCCGTTCAGTGGGCAATGAAAAGGATGCAAGATCTCGGCTTTGAGAATGTCCATCTTGAACCCGTGATGGTTCCGCACTGGGTTCGCGGGCCGGTGGAGGAAGCGTATCTTTTGCTCCCTTCCGGCCAGCGGGAAAAACTCAAGATTACGACGCTCGGCGGAAGCATCGCAACGCCCGCGGAAGGAATTACTGCAGAAATCGTCGAGGTTAAGTCATTCGATGAGCTGCGCGCGCTGGGAGACAAAGCAAAAGGGAAGATCGTCTTCTTCAACCGTCCGATGGATCGAACCCAATTCCAGACCTTTGCCGCTTATGGTGGCGCTGTTGACCAGCGGAGCATTGGGGCAATCATGACAGCAAAAGCAGGAGGGGTGGCTGCCCTGGTTCGGTCGATGACCACACGAATTGACGATTCTCCACACACCGGCGGCATGGCATATGACGATTCAGTCAAGAAGGTGCCCTCCGCGGCCATCAGCACGCGCGGGGCCGAATACTTGAGCCAGCTGTTGGCACAAGGAAAGACCGTTCGCATTCAATTGAAACTCTCGGCTCAGACATTGCCCGACGTTGAATCGGCAAATGTTGTCGGGGAGTTGAGGGGAACCGAGAAGCCCAACGAGGTGATCGTCATGGGTGGACACCTTGACAGTTGGGACATTGGCGCCGGCGCCCACGACGATGGGGCCGGGTGCATCCAATCCATCGAGGCATTGAGGATTCTCAAGAAGCTTGGCCTGAAACCGAAGCGAACAATTCGCGCAGTGATGTTCATGAACGAAGAGAATGGCCTTCGTGGAGGCATCGGGTATGCAGCAAAGGATCGCCCCGGTGAGGAGCATATCGCGGCGATCGAGTCAGATGAAGGTGGATTCAGCCCGCGCGGGTTCGCCATCAATGACACTGTTACGTACACGAAAGTAGCGCCCTGGGCACCGCTTCTCCATTCGTTTGGCGCCGACCGGATCACTCTCGGGGGTGGGGCAGCCGATATCAGTCCGCTTGCTCAAAAGGGTGTGCCAATGATTGCGTTGTCGGTTGATGTACACCGTTATTTCGATATGCATCATTCGGAGAATGATAACCTTTCCGCTGTAAACGAACGCGAACTGGCTCTCGGCGCAGCAGCAATGGCGATCTTAACGTACGTCATGGCACAGGAAGGTCTGTAGGCGCAACGGACCCTGCGAAGCGCTCCGAGCTTCGCAGGGTCTTCTCGCCAAACGCGTTGCCGTTTTCTCTGTCAAAGAACAAGAGTCCTCATGACAAACCCCAAGCTGATTCTGCTGCTGTGTGCTTTTTGTGTTCTTTCCTGTGCACCCTATTCTATGAAAGATACCCCCTCTCACTCCGTTGACGTGTTGTTCTCCGATTACTCCTTGTCAACCGGCCCCGGTGCCTCCGTCGCTATAATCAAAGACGGCAGGCTTTTCTATAGTAAGGCGTATGGCATGGCTGATTTGGAGACTCGAACTTCGGCCGCGACAAGCACCAACTATCGCCTCGCTTCTGTGACAAAACAATTTACTGCCACGGCGGTGTTGATGCTCGTTGACAAAGGAAAACTCTCGCTCGAAAGCCAGCTTACCGATGTGCTGCCCGGAGCACCGGCGTATTTGCAGGGAGTGAAAATCCGCCATCTGCTCAATCACACATCGGGAATTGTCGACTATGAGGATCTTATCCCGGAGAGCCAGACTGCTCAGGTTCTTGATAAGGATGTTCTCTCCCTCTTGCGAAGCATTGACTCCGTCTATTTTCCGCCTGGAGCAAAATTCAAGTACAGCAATTCTGGATATTCGCTCCTCGCTCTCGTTGTCGAATCAATCTCAGGACAATCATTTGCAGAGTTCCTGAAGAAGAACATCTTCGAACCGCTCGGGATGAACCACACTCTTGCCTATCAGCAGGGCATCTCGACCGTTGATCACCGGGCGTACGGCTATTCACACTCCGACACAGGGTTCGTCCGCACAGACCAGAGTGTAACGAGCGCCGTGTTGGGAGACGGCGGTATCTATTCCTCTGTCGATGATCTATTCCGTTGGGCTGTAGCGCTCGATTCCCGGCCGCTTGTACGCCCTTTACTTCATTCCGAGGCTCATACCCCAGGACATCTTACCGATGGAAGTTCCACAACATATGGTTTCGGTTGGTACATCGAACCGTACAAAGACTTCCCGACTTTCTATCATACAGGATCAACCAGAGGCTTCCGAAATGCCATCCTTCGTCTCCCCAGCCAACACCTGACGATCGTCATCCTTACCAACCGAAACGAGGGAGAGCCGATCGAAATTGCGCGGAAGATTGCGGATTTGATGATGCTTGGACCAACTTCCTGATCTGAAGAAATCCGAAGCTTCGAACAATTGGTAATTGATCCGTTGAATCCGTAGCCCGATCACTGGATGATAGTATTCCTTTCTCGTCTCACCTCTCTCGTCTTGCGTTCTTCTCTCCCCATTGGCTTTTCGAGAAAAAATGAATACACTTCGATCTCATCTCTTTCTCAAAAAACTCGGAATTCAGAAGTGATCCCATCGTTCAAGCATCAGTTCTGATCACCGACAAAAGGAGCATTTCATGGGATTTCTCCAGGATCTTCTGGAATTTGTTCTTCATCTCGACCGGCATTTGTTTGACCTCTGCACGCAGTACGGAGCATGGGTGTATTCAATTCTTTTTGCGGTTGTCTTTTGTGAAACGGGTTTCGTTGTCACGCCGTTTCTTCCTGGAGATTCCTTGCTCTTTGCGGTGGGTTCTCTCGCGGCAATCCATGCACTGGACCTTCCATCATCTCTCGTTCTGCTGATTCTCGCCGCAGTGCTGGGCGATACGATGAACTATTGGATCGGTAATTACGTCGGTCCGAGGATCTTCAACAAAGAGAAAAGTCGTCTCCTGAACAGGGAATATCTTGTTCGAACGAATCAGTTCTATGAAAGACATGGAGGAAAAACCATCATTATTGCTCGTTTCCTGCCGATCATCCGTACGTTCGCCCCTTTTGTGGCAGGCATTGGGCACATGAGGTATCGTCGCTTTCTCATGTTCAATTTCGTCGGTGGTGCGGCCTGGGTCGTTCTGTTCATCTCCGCAGGATATTTCTTCGGAAGCGTTCCGTTTGTCAAGAATAACTTTAGCCTCGTGATCATTGCTCTCATCTTGATTCCCGGCATTCCGAGTTTGGTCGAGATCATCCGAATGCAGCTCAGAAAGCGCAAAGCGAATTAGTGACTTTGTTGTTTGAGGAGCGGACTACCGCGAGTTCCTCTGTTTTGCGTACGGGCTCACCGTCAATCAAAGGTATAGACTCATGCCACGACAGAACGTTTCAAGCGGCGCGCCCTGGGAGCCCATTGTCGGATACTCGCGCGCCGTCCGTGTTGGTCCCACCATCCACGTTGCAGGTACCACCGGCATTGGAACGGACGGAAAAGTCGTCACGAAGGGCGATGCGTATGCGCAAGCAGTCCGGGCGCTGAGGATCATCGAGATGGCTCTTCAGGAAGCCGGCGCCACTATGAAAGATGTTGTGAGGACGAGAACGTATCTCATCAACATTGCCGATTGGCAGTCGGTGGGCAAAGCCCACGGGGAATTTTTCCGAGACATCCGGCCTGCATCCACCATGGTCGCCGTCAACGCCCTCATTGATCCAGACATGCTCGTTGAAATCGAAGTTGATGCAATCGTTGACAACGAGTAGATGAAGATCGAATCTCAGGGAAATGCAAAACGTTGGAGGTTCTGTTTCCGATTTGGATTGTGCCTGATAATTCGTGTTTCGTTGGCGCTCACCTGACATCGCAAGTATTTCTATGAAAGACTTCGCGCGTTCGTCGGTCATCATTTTCTTGCTTCTTCTTTCAACGGTCGCATTTGCCCAGCGGCAAAGTTTCCGCTTTGCCTGGTTGAGCGACACGCACGTCGGCAGCCAGACGGCGGCCGCGGACCTCTCCACGTCTGTCCTTGATATCAATGGAATGAATGACGTGGCGTTCGTGATTCTTTCCGGTGACGTCACGGAAATGGGCTCGGATTCTCAGCTGGAGACGGCCAAATCGATACTCGACAGTCTGAAAAAGCCCTATTACCTTATTCCCGGCAATCACGATACAAAATGGTCCGCATCGGGCTGCACGAAATTCCTCGCACTCTGGGGAAACGATAAGTTTTCTTTCACCTATGGCGGTTACCGGTTCATTGGTATTCACCAAGGCCCGATCATGAAGATGGGAGACGGACATTTTCCGCCGGAAGATCTTCGCTGGCTCGATTCGACCCTGGCCGCATTTCCCAAGAGAACTCAACCATTGCTTTTTGTGACTCACTATCCGCTCGATTCGGGCATCGACAACTGGTATACCGTCACCGAGAGACTGAAACAGTGTAATACACAGGTGGTGTTGGTCGGACACGGACACACGAACGAGGTGATGAACTTCGAAGGTCTTCCTGCGGTTATGGGGCAATCCAATCTCCGTGCGCGCAAACCGGTTGGTTCCTACACAATCGTCGACGTGAAGCCCGATACCATCTTCTTTACAGAGCGCACGCCCGGATCCCCTTTGAAGAGCCCCTGGCACCGGGTCGCTCTCGGTCAACGGGATTTCGCAAAAGACACAACGACATTTTCACGCCTGGATCTTGCCGTCAATAAGATCTATCCGGCCACGACATCACGCTGGAGCGTGGACACCCGATGTACCATTGCCTCAACCCCTGCCGTGTGGAAGGAATACGTCATCTCGGGTAATAGCAGCGGGATGGTGTCTTGCTATTCTATAATAGATGGATCGCTGAAATGGACATTCAAGACTGCTGGAACCGTTTATTCCACCCCCGATGTTTCAGATGGCAGGGTGGTGATTGGTTCTTCTGACAGGAATATCTATTGCCTGGATGCCACCCGCGGCACACTCTTGTGGAAGATACAGACAGGAGCACCGGTTGTGGCCGCGGCCGTGATTCGCAACGGCATCGTCTATATGGGTGGGAGCGACGGAGTGTTTCGCGCACTCGACCTGAACACCGGTGGCGTGAAATGGGAGTTCAGGCGTGTTGGCGGGTTCGTTGAGGCAAAGCCGCTCATCTATGAGGACAAGGTGATTTTTGGCGCGTGGGACTCTTTTCTCTATGCGCTTTCTCTCAAAGACGGTTCGCTCCTTTGGAAGTGGTCGAATGGAAACGCGGGAGCGCTCTACTCCCCAGCCGCGTGCTGGCCTGTGGCTGCAAGCGGAAAAGTATTCATCGTTGCACCCGACCGCTTCATGACGGCAATCGATGCCAAAACAGGTACAACGATCTGGCGATCAAAGCAGCATCAAGTGAGAGAATGCGTCGGGATTTCAGAAGACAGCAAACAGATCTATGTGCGATGCATGACGGATACCGTGATTGCTTTCAGTTCCTCGGCTCCATCACCCAAAGAAATCTGGGCTACAAATTGTGGATACGGATACGATATTGATCCGTCGATGCCTATCGAGCGGGATGGTGTTGTGTATTTTGGAACAAAGAACGGATTGATTTTTGCGCTGAACGCCCAATCCGGAACAATTCTTTGGGAACACCGGATTGGCGTGACTATAGCAAGCACACCGGTTCCGCTCGGAAAACGATGTGTGGTTGTTTCAGATCTTGACGGCAGAATTTCTCTGCTGGAAGAAAGACACTAAATTGTTGTCTAGAGGAAGGATGAGAAGATTATGACAGATCTCCGTTATCCAGTCGGAAAATTCCAACCGGAACCCGAGCTCACTGATATCAGCCGGCAAAATCTCATCCGGCAGATCGCGGAAGTACCGGCGGAGCTTCGTGAGGCAATCAAGGGCCTTACAGAAGAACAGCTCGATACTCCGTACCGGCCAGGCGGCTGGACGGTCCGGCAGGTGGTTCACCACATCCCCGACAGTCACATGAACGCCTACATTCGATTCAAACTCGGTATGACCGAGGAAGAGCCGCCGGTGAAACCCTATAAGGAAAACCTGTGGGCTGAGCTTGTCGATGCAAAATCATCTCCCATTGAACCCTCGCTCACACTTCTGGAATCTCTTCATCAGCGTTGGACCGTGTTTCTGCGTTCCATGGCAACTGCAGATTTTTCCAGGACCGTCATGCACCCGGAGATGGGGAAAATCGCGCTCGACAGAATCCTCCAGCTGTACGCCTGGCATGGACGACACCATGTAGCGCATATTACTTCGCTGCGCGAACGTATGAACTGGAAATAATCCCCCCTTCTGAACAAAACCCGCTATGCGAGAAGTCAGACTTCTCACATGGTCTCATCCAGACTTCGAACGATGAATATGACTATCCGTCCGGCCACGCTTGCCGATGCAGTAACCATTGCCCGTTTCAACGCCCTCATGGCCGCTGAAACCGAACAGATCACTCTTGATCAAAATCGTCTGCTCAAAGGCGTCGAAGCCCTCTTGCGTGATTCGACTAAAGGCTTCTACCTCGTCGTTGAACACGACAATGTCATCGTCGGTCAGCTCATGATCACCTACGAGTGGAGCGATTGGCGAAACGGCGTATTTTGGTGGATTCAAAGCGTTTATGTGGAAAAGTCGGCCCGTGGAACAGGCGTGTTCAAGATGCTGTTTGACCATATTCACACGCTCGCAAAATCAGCCCCGGATGTGTGTGGACTACGGTTGTATGTCGAGAAGACGAACGCACGCGCAAAACAGACATACGAGCGGCTCGCAATGCATCCCTCTCACTATGAGATGTACGAAATGGATTTCGTTCTCTAAATCTCCCGACGATATTCTCAAAATACATCAAGAAAGTAGATGCCGATGGATTCTTGCTGCGTTCCCGGTGGCTCCTGCTGCGAAACCGGATCTTTCTTTTCCCGATGGTCTCGCATCTATGCAAAGCGCTTCCGCAGCGGCGGACTCGAGCCGGTTCAGAAGTACTTGCTCCAGGGGATCAGGTTGCAGCCTGTTCATGGAACTTCCGTGCTCGACATCGGGTGCGGCGTCGGGGCGCTTCATCTGACGCTGCTCAAAGAAGGTGCAGATCGTTCAGTCGGTATTGATATGTCAGAGGGAATGCTCCGCGAGGCAAAACGGTTTGCTGAAGATTCTGGCGTCGCCGCCCATACACACTATGTGGTTGGGGATTTTGTTCAACTTTCATCGAGGATGACAGAGAGCGACATTACCATCCTCGACAAGGTCGTCTGCTGCTATGCAGACGTGGAGAATCTTGTGAGCGCAGCAACGGCGAAAACAAAGCACACCTTTGCGTTGAGTCATCCAAAAGAAAATCTTCTGATGAAGTCACTCTTCAAGGGACACATGGTGCTCGCGAAAATACTCCGGTGGAGTTTCCATCTATTTTGGCACAACTGGGATGAGGTCGCATCCCTCATCCGGTCGCATGGCTTCGAATTGATGTATGAGAATTCAACCATCTCCTGGCAGGTGTTAGTTTACAAAAGGAAATGATTGATCTTCAGATGATTCACTTGGAAAAGAAAAAGGCGCTTGGTCACAAGCGCCTTTTTTGTTGTACCGCCGATCCATGCTCTTTCTACTTCTGCAATTCGCGCGCAAGAACGTTCAGAAACGCCCCCACATCCGTAACGACGCCGATGGTCTGCTGCGAGCCGCGGTCTGACAGTTTCGTCACGACCGCCGGATTGATATCAACACACACCATGCGAACCCATGATGGCAGCATGTTTCCGACACCAATCGAATGCAGCATCGATGAGAGACAGATGACCATGCTCGCATTCGTGAGCTGCTCGCCATAAGCAGCCTGTGCCTTGATCAGATCCATCATCGTATCCGGCAATGGGCCATCATCTCTGATTGAACCGGCGAGGATGAACGGCACGTCATGCCGAATGCACTCATACATCACTCCCGATTTCAGGAGGCCGGATTCGACAGCCTTTCGGATGGATCCCTTTCGATTGATGGCATTGATAGCGCGCATGTGGTTCTTGTGGCCCTCCTCGATCGGGACGCCGCGTTCCATATCGACGCCGAGGGATGTACCGTACAATGCGTGCTCAACGTCATGAACGGCAAGAGCGTTGCCAGACAGAAGCGCATCCACATATCCACCGTGAATCAGGTCACAAAATGCCCCGACGCCGCCGGTGTGCACAACGACCGGCCCGGCCACGAACACAATACGTCCTCCGGTGGACTTTATCTTGCGCATAAGCTCCGCAATTTTTTGAACGGCCGTTTCTGTGCGCCGTTCGGAGGAGATATCGTTTGCCATGAAGGCAAAGCCCAGGCGGTCGCGTTCCTTGAACTCCGGCTGTATGCGAACACCTTGCATCCCGCAGACGATTTGGTCGCCACGCCGGACATCGCGCAACTTGCGGCACTCTGCCCGCCCACCTGCAACCACAACCACGGCATCCATGCGCTGGCGAGCGACCTCAAGCCAGGTACCTCCGGAACGTACGAATGTTCGGTGGTTCGTCGTAGAATAGAAATCGTCCGGCACCACACAGTCAGCCTCGGCGGGACGGAGCAACGCATCAGCTACTGCCTTCTGATAACAGCCCAGTTCGATGAGTTCCTCCAACGTCCTGGCGAGGATCTTCGGGTTTTGAGCTGTCACCCGAAGCTGCAAATGAGAGAAATCCTGGTTGGTGCGCCCGAGGTCAAACGTGACGACCTCGAATTCCGCGCCACACTCGATCACGCGATCGAAGATTTTCGAAAGAATCTGCGAGTCAACGAGATGGCCTTCTGCTTCAACGATTTCCGAGTACATTGCTCTTCCCATGGTTTGTTGTGTTCACAAAGAGTCCTTTGATATAGGTAATGTAGCAGATTCCAGGGGAAAACAAAATCACCCATCCCGCGGGCTCCAGCCGTGGCTTTTCGCTTTTGCCGTGGCCACGTTTTTCGTACCATCATAGTATCATGAAACCGATTCTGCTTTCCGTTTTGCTCTTTTCTTTCAACGCCGTCGTCACCGCCCAGGACTCCTCTTTTGTTCAGAGAGATGGTGCCCATCTCACGTCGGCAGGAAAACCATTTTATGCTGTTGGGGCAAATTGCTACTACCTGCATGATCTTGCCGTTCAAGGTGACACCGTGCACATTACGGAAGTTCTGAGGAATGCGCGAGAACTCGGGTTTACCGCAATCCGAACGTGGGGGTTTTACGATGGCACGGACTCGTCAAATTCCGCCGTCATCCAATTTGCACCGGGGCGGTACAATGAGCGGGCGTTGCGTTCACTCGACTTTGTTGTCGCGAAAGCAAGAGAGTTTTCGCTTCGTCTTATCATCACGCTGGTGGACAACTGGGATTACTACGGCGGAATGAATCAGTACGTCCGGTGGCTTGGCGGCAGCTCGTTGACGAAAGGACTGTTGCAAACGGAGAGAACGTTTTCATCCCCGATGGTCACAAGTGTGGGAGGACGGTCGTATGCCATGCAGCCCACCGTAGCGTACACGCACGACGATTTCTATCGAAATGCGACAATCAAGCAGTGGTACAAAAATTACGTTTCGATGATTCTCAATCGCTTCAACGTCTTTACGGGCAAAACCTACAAGAACGAACCAACGATCATGCTCTGGGAGCTTGCTAACGAACCACGGTCCTCAGACCCATCCGGAAATCTCGTCAACGGATGGATACAGGAGATGGCCACATTTGTTAAACAAATCGACAAGGTGCATTGTGTTGGGACGGGAGAGGAAGGCCACGACATCCAGGGTATGCCGTACGCGCCCGCTCTTCTCGCGGCTCAACAGTGGATATTCAACGGAAGTGCCGGCATTTCGTTTCTGAAAGATATTCAACTGGATGTCGTCGATGTAGCGAGCATTCATTTCTATCCTGAAGATTGGGGGTTTGCGCCCGGCGCTGTTTCTGATTGGATCCAGGACCACCAGCGATTGGCGCTCGGGCAGCAGAAACCACTTCTCATCGGGGAGGTGGGGATTCGGAAACAACGCACCCCATTCTTTGACGCCGTTGCCAGCACGGCATTCTCCGAAAACGTAGCAGGTCTTCTCTTCTGGCAGCTCGCGTACCCGGGTCAAACGAATCTTGACGGTTATCAGTTCTCTTGCCCTTCAAGCGATCCGGTTTGCGGTCTGCTTTCCCGCACAAGCTCCCTTTTCGCGCAGCGGCGGTCGTCAAGCTATACACCTCCAACCTCCGTCCGATTCTTTGCGAGTTATCCGAACCCATTTAACTACATTACGGCACTGTCGTTTGATATTCCCTCCTCCGAATTCGTCAGGCTGGAGGTCTTCGACTTGCTTGGGAGGAGGCTTGCGTCGCTCGTCGACGAAGCCCTGCCAGCCGGAACGCACGCTGTGCTCTTCAATGCATCAACGGCATCCAGCGGAGTGTTCATCGCTCGACTGCGTGTAGGGAACAACGTTTTCTTTCAGAAGCTGGTCCTCGTGAAATGATCTTTTTCCGCAACGGCTGTACTGCACCCGGCTCCTGACAGCACCAGAAATCGGACCGAGATGTTTGGTTCTTCCCCAACCCTTGGGTTTCCAGTTCTTTTTGCCTACATTTTCCATCGCCCCGTGGAACCAGACCATGAGGGTTTTACGTTAGACCACGTATGGAATCGAAGCGCTTCGCCATTATATCTGATATTCACGGGAATCTCGAGGCTTTGAGCCGGGCGCTCGAGGTCATTGACGAGGAACGTGTTGACGAAATTGTATGCCTTGGTGACACCGTAGGATACGGAGCAAATCCCATCGAATGTCTTACGCTCGTTCGATCCCGCTGTTCTATCATCCTACTTGGCAATCACGACGCCGCTTCGATTGATCTTGCCGTGGCAAACCAGTTTACGCTGAATGCTCAATTGTCGGCGATCTGGACTTTTGGCGCGCTTGATGAAGAGAGCAAGGCATTTCTCCGCGGCTTGAAGCCTACCCACCCTCTGGGTGAGGTGCTCTTTTCGCACGGTTCACCGTACGAGCCGGATGAGTGGCATTATGTCATCAGCGAGTTTGACATGCGCGAAGCATTCCGTGCATTTACTGAAAGAATTTGTTTTGTCGGACATTCGCACATTCCCGTCATCTTCTCGGAGGATGGCGAGACCGATGATATTGCCCACCAGGGACGGTTTATCGTGAATGTAGGAAGCGTCGGTCAGCCGCGCGACGGAAACCCGGATCTCAGTTTTGGAATATTTGATAGAGAGCAGTGGAGTTATCGAAATGTGCGCGCCGAATACGATTTCAAAACGACGGCAAAAAAAATCCGGGAGACTGGATTACCCCGGGCCCTCGCTGATCGACTGACAGTCGGGATGTAAGAGAGAAGCGCTAGAATTGCTGGGGAAGATTTGTCGAAGGAGTCAGAAGCGCCAGAAGTTGTTGTTTTCCCACCGTCGAAACCGCCACACACACCAAGCCATCCTTTTTCCAGACAACGACATTGCAGTTCGGATGAAGCGGGTCGGTATACCAGCCTGATCGTGCGAGTGCGGCCTTGGCCGCCGGCGGGAGAGAGAGCCGGGGTCCGTTCAGGGCGTCGCTGCTATTCATTTCGCAGACGTACACCCATTCCTCGCCGAGTTTGTACACCAGGTGTGCTTGTTTCACCCCCCTGTTGTCAGAAGCGGATCCGCCGTACCAGTTGTATCCTCGGATCTTTGGAATTTGAACTCCAAATTGCAGAAAGCTCTTCTGAAAAAACCCACCCACACTCTCAGGTACTGACGAGACCGTTGCCGGAACAAACTGGCCTGTTTTCAACAGTGCAAAAGTTTCAAACGATTGACGGATGATATCATTTTCTGCGGTATGCGCCGACAGAAGCGATGACCGATCACTCGGAATGCCGACCATGAGGAAGAATGCGGCAGCAACCGCTCCACCGGTCAATGCCGGAACGAGGACGCGCAATCGGGTTGCCCTTGCGAACCAGGAATTGTTCCTTGAGCCGTCAGATTTATATTCTTGATGCAGGGAAGCGACAACGAAGGTCTGTATACTCGGAGGGGTGGAAATCCACGAAACATGTCGCTGGACCAACTTCTTTGACAGCTGCTCCAGCATAACGTCATCGCGGCACGGTCTGCACCGTTCGAGGTGAGACCGGAACTCATACTCTGCGTCTTTCGCCAGAACTCCATCAATCGCACCGCCAGCATGCTGCCGGACGCCGTCACAATCCACAGGAGCACCTCAAGAAACCGGATAACAATGCGTTCTGTTATCCTTTCTAATCGCCCTTGATAATCCCCTGCTGCCTGGCATATTCGTACAATTTGTCCTGCAGCAGCTTCCGTCCCCGGTGTAGTCGTGATCGGACGGTTCCAATAGGGCACTCGATAAATTCCGCGATCTCCTCGTACGTCAACCCTTCAATATCACACAAAATCACAACAGTTCGAAAATCGTCTGGAAGGCTTTGCAGTGCTTTCGTTACTTCGTCACCAAGCAGATTTCCGTACAGTTGCTGCTGAAGATCGTTGGGGTCCGTCGACTGAGCGCGGATCGAATTATAAAAGTTCTCGATGTCATCGTAATCAACCTTATCCGGTTCTTTTGTTTCCTTCCGATACCGGTTGATATACGAATTCTTCATAATCCTGAACAACCACGCACGAATATTCGTTCCCTTTTCATACTTATCCCAGAAGCGATACGCTTTGAGATACGTTTCCTGTAAAAGGTCCCGCGCATCGTTTTCATTCCCCGCAGTACGCAACGCGAAGTTGTACAGCACATCCATGTGAGGCAACGCTTCTGCCTCAAACTCGGCATGCTTCTTCTTCGTTCCGCGAGAAACGCTTGGTTGATTCAGAGAAGCCATCGATCGTCTTTACTCTTCTCCCTGCTGGAACCGTCTCCGCCTGTCACGCCTGAAGAGAGGGGCGACCTGCTGTTGAACCACGAAAGCTTCGTCGGGGGTTCTCCTCTGAAGACTTCCGGCAGGCAGCCCCCTCCGTGCCATCGGATGGAGATGCGGTCTGTGGATGTATCTACTTCAAATTAGCGAAAACTCTTTCCGCGCGCAAGGCGTAGACCATCTTGCCCTGATGCTCACTTCTTCCTTAGGAGCGAATTTACTCTTTCCATCGGTATCTGTTGATCGAGCTTGACTTCGGCGCCAACAACAACGGCCCCGCGCACATCAACATCCTGAAACGCGCCGAATGTGCGAAGATCGCCGATATCGACAACTTTCGCCACCTGTTTTGCCTGTCTTGTCTTCGGATTAAACTCCTCATCAATATTGATCCCAATATCGACAGTCGTGGAAGGAACCGTATCGTTTGCCTTCAATTGTGCGTTCCGCAAGATGATATCATAGAGATATTTCGTGTTGAACGGAAGTTGTTCATACACCTTCACATCAGCGTGTTCACACCGATCTGCTGCGATACCATACAGGGTCGTCAGCAGCGCCACGCAATTGAGTTTCCGAACAAACATCTTCTCACGATCGCCCGGCCACCCGCCGGATTCAATCAAAACCGTGCTTGTTCCCCATTTTTGAATGTTATCGCCAAACGCTCGTTGCTCAAAGGCATCGTCATACTTGGAAACATTGTTCGGGATGAACTCCTGCAGTACTGCCGCGAGCGACGCGGCCACCTTCTTGGCGGGCAGACGGACGCTGTTGTCCGAGCGCGTTTCGTCGAATGCCGGAGCAAGGAGCGCGATCGTGCTCACATTTCGCGTTTCGCCGACTGAATATCGCGGATCCTGGTCGTGCAGATTGAATCCAAATTGCGGTCGGTAGGTATCGCGGGTCTCTTTCAGAATTCGGGCTTCCGGAGTTCTCAGCGCGAGTGCGTCACGGTTCATGTCGATCGATTGTGCTGTGCGCCGCTGGAATCGCTCCGCGCCATCCGGATTCAGCATCGGGATGATCAGGAGGTTGAGTTTGTCCAGAATCGACCGCGTGACAAGATGTCCGGGCTCCTGCGAAAAGAACTTCAGCATATCCAGAAGCGCCATCGTCGCTGTCGATTCGTCGCCATGCATTTGCGACCACAGAAGAACGGTGGTTTTTCCCGTTCCCAACTTCAACATGGAAATGGTTCGCCCTTCGGCTGATCGGCCAACCGGCGTCATGACGAAAACCTTTTGGTCACGCAGCGGGTCCAGCCATTTGATCATCTCCGCTTGTGAAAACCGCCGTGAGGTAACGGGGGACATTTTGAAGTTCTCATACTTGTCAAAAAGTTCCCTGGCAAGTGCTGAATTTGTCTGCGCAGAGGCGGTCGAAAGGACGGTACTCATACCGACGATCCAATAAAGTGATTTCAATATGATGATCTTGATGGGGGCGTGGCTGAGGGGTGCTCTCAAAGACTTTTGATCCCCGGTGCTGCCACAAGCGTAAGATAGTGGGAAATTCGTTAAAGCGCATCAGAAACGATACTTTTTCACCGCTGTTGATAGAAGCGGTAACTTTTGCGTGAAATTGTAGATAGGAGTCGGGACAAAAAAAGGTCGGATGTGTCATCCGACCTTCTCACAACGACAGATAATGCAGTGTTTCCTAGAACGGGCGGGCGACACGGAGTATCAGGCGTGCGGGCTCGCTCCGATCGGTTCTCCACGCGAAGGCGATCCGAAACGAACCGCTACGCGTTCCAAGCCCGACACCGACATCATGCTGAAAATCCGAGAAGTGTATCCTATCGAATCCTTCCGTCCATCGCGCGGCCGTCGGCATCGTGCGAACGAGTCCGGCATCTGAGAATACGACAAAATTGAACTCACGAAATAGCCAACTCGGCCAGAATTCGAGATCCCCAAAGATGTCGCCGTTGAAAACGAACTCAGCATTCATCAGGAGCATTCTGTTTCCCGTCTCCCCCTTGAACGGAAATGCCGGTACGGTCCCAAGCCCGCCCATATCGAAGGCTTTCTGAATCGGAAGCGCCCCCTCCGAACTGCCAACCCTCAGACGAACATTCAGATTTTCATATCGTCCCAACGGCTGATAGCGTCGCAGATCTCCCACATACCTGTTGAACTCAAAGTCACTCTTCATACTTTTTTCAGCAACTTCCGCCGTGCCAACGATGCTCCACCCTTCCGGACCGTAGATCGTCGTCGTCACCGTGCTCAGCCCAGCCGACCCAACGACACTTCTCATCATGCCTTCATTGATCAGAGGGTTCAATCGGAAAACTTTGTTGCCGCCAAAAAGCGACCATTCAGTTTGATTTGTCATCGAGGTGTATTCATCCGACAAATATCCCACTTTCACCTGTCCCGTGAGGTAGTCCTGCTGTACCGCATAACCCGCATTCACGCCAAATCCATTGCGCTGAAAGTAGTCGCGGAAATCCTCGTGAATAAAAAATGCCGCAGCTGTGTTCTCGCCCAGTCCAATCATCCAGTCGTCTTTCGAGTCGGTCAGGCTGTGTCCTTCGACTTCAAGCTCAAATAGCTGCCCATCGTCGAACGCGAATTGTCTGCTCAATCCCAGGTTGCCGCGCCAGGTGTGCGACTTGAATCCATAACCAACAGATCCATACAAGCTGTACAGTTTCTGACCTTCCCAATAGTACCGCTTCTCGGATCCTGCTCCAAGAAAGAGGCCTTCCACACGATTGTAGCGGAAAACGAAATTGTCCAGGTTGGTTGTTTCGGGAACCCAGTTTGCGTTCAGCCGGGTCGACGCTCTGCGAAAATCCTTCGCTTCCTCACGATACGCTTTCTCTTTGTGTGAGCTGGTCTTGTCGATATAACCAACGACAACAGCATCGTCGTCTTTCGTTACTTCACCGTTGATGATCTTGACATTCCCCCCGATGTAGGCATTGCCTTTGATTTTCAGATCACCACCCACAACCAGAACGTCCCCATTAATGCGACCGTAGATCGTCAGCGTTCCCGCTTTGACAATGACATTCGAATTGATGGTGTCGGATTTCTCGATGACCGTGTTGCCTTCGTAGGTGACACTGGTGTCTTCGTCAACAATGATGTTTGGTTCGTCGGTCGGAAGGTGTCCGGTACGCAGGAGCGACCGCGTAGTCTTTTTGGAATTGTCCTCGGACCGATCGGAGAACGATCTCTCGATCGAATTGACCACATCCTCGACGATGGACCCGATACGTTGGCCAACCGTTTCACGATTCTCTGTCGGCGGAGTGTCGTTCTTTTTCGATTGAGCGGCTACGGCAGCCAGGAAGGACATGGCAACAAGCATCACCAGCAAAAGCCTGGGCATGAGTTTCATGGTATCACCTTGAAGAGGTATTGAGGTTAAATACACTCAAACCTACGCTGTTTTCAGAACAAAAGTTGCGGCTGTGGTGGCGCACCACGGCGGAATGTGTGTCCGCAAAAACTCATATTTGTTCGAATTTTGAGGGATTTCCAAAGAGTGCGAATTTTCATATATTAGTACCATTCTATCCATCGTTGTGAGGTTTGAATGCGCCTGGCCATCAATATTGATCATATTGCCACCCTCAGAAATGCTCGCGGCGGATCGGAACCTGATCCCGCAGGGGCGGCCCGGATCTGCGAGGCTGCCGGCGCCAGCGGTATTGTTTGCCATCTTAGAGAAGATCGGCGCCATATCCGCGATGCCGATGTGCACTCCCTCCGACAATCGATCAAAGGAAAGCTCGATCTCGAAATGGGGGCCACAGACGAAATTATACGGATAGCACTCGAAATTGCTCCCGATTTCGTCACCCTCGTCCCCGAGCATCGCAGGGAATTGACAACAGAAGACGGATTGGACGTTCGGGCAAACAAACGCCAACTTGAGGGAGCGATCAAGACTTTTCATCAACACAATATTCCTGTCAGTCTCTTCATCAATCCGATCCGCGAACAGATTGATCTCGCTCGTGAAATTGGGAGCGACATGATTGAAATCCACACTGGCGAATATGCTGACGCCCATGACCGGCACAAGCAGAATGAATTGCTCAAACAAATCCAGCTGGGTGCAACGCACGCCAAATCCCTGGGCCTTGGCGTTAATGCCGGACATGGCATCGATTACTCAAACGTCGCACCCATCGCCGCAATAACCGAGATCGACGAACTGAGCATTGGTTATGCTGTCATTGTTCGGTCGATATTTGTTGGTCTCGATCACGCAGTCCGCGAAATGCTCGCACTCGTAGCACGCTAATCCCATCACCGCTGACGGTTCGGTTTTATCTCACGCAAACCCGGAGTCGCCGACTCTTGTCGTGGAAGAATGTGTTCTATGAAATCTTTCACTTCTCGCGGAGAGCGGTCTTCTTCGCGCTTACGTACATTGTTTGCGGCCGGCGTTCTTATTCCGGCTCCCCTTACATCATGAGCGCGTGATGGTTTTCGCTTTCTTCGTTCAGCCTCCCATCTGAAGACTTCCTTAAGTATCACCCAGGAGATTGCCGACACCGGGAGATATTCATCGCTTGTGTTTGTTCGCGACGCTTGCGTGCCGCAATGTGTGCTCGCGTTCGCTCGTCCAAGGAGTATTATAGATTATGCAAATGAGCGACACCCCAACTCTTCCTGACGAAGCGCAAGAGATCGAGACCAAGCGCATTCCCCCGCGAAATGAATATCGGGCCAGGGGGGAAGGCTCTTTGCGGAAGATGAAGCGGTTACAGGACCTCTTGGTTTCAGAACATCAAGGGTGGTGTGCAAGGGATATTTTGGATGTTGTTCGGGTCACGCAGCCATAGGGGGAGCCACGACGTCGCCGTGCATTTTCCAAAAAATGGAGTTGCGGGAGAATTGTCACTCGCTTGTCGGTGGTGAACCAGATTCCACGGGTCAACACTTCAATGCCGACAATCGGCAGATCAGAGATGGAGATTTCTCACCTCTGGAACTTGCTCACGAGCAGACACACAATGCGAATGGCAACATGCTTTGTATTCGGTGAACGGAAAATTAAGATCGTCGTAAGAAACGCCCAACGAGTGCTATTCAGAGCTCGACCGCGCTTTCCGTGAAGTGACTATCCGGTCGGCGTTACGAATTCAAACGCATCTGTTGTCGAGATCCCATGGTGATTTCGGGAAGAGACTCTGATTTTCTTGAGTTCGCGCGGTTCATTGCCTGCCAAGCCGAGACACCAATAGAGAGATCACATTGCACAAGACCACACCGGGCCTATCTGAGGAAGACCGGGGTTTCACGATGAGGCAAGTGGGAGACAAATAGTGAGAGAAGCAGGAATCTTCAGTGGCCAGGGCTTGTTACATTATGAGACATGTCTCGTTTTATTTCTGTCCAAGAAAGAAAACAGACTCTTTTGGGTTCCGAAGTTTCCAGAAAACCTCACATTACTTGATAATTCCTTGTTGGTACGCCTATTGAGATATGAATCTCGGCAGTGATTCAGATACCTCGATTTCGCAGAATTTCTCAAATGTGATACCAGTCATTTGATGTTCCGCCACTAATCAACTAATTTGATTGGAGCATCGCGTTCGTGTCTTCAAGGCCGACACGTCGATAACAGGCTGTGAAGGATTGGAAGAAAGGTAGATTCTTATGGGTACGGGCCAGACTATTCTCACCATCGTTGCCATCGTCCTCCTGGGCACGAACGTCGTCAGCGTGAACAGGACGTTCACGCAGCATGGGATTGTTCTCCAGCAAACTGAGATTGGACTCTTTGGAGTATCGCTCGCGACATCTCTTCTTGAAGAGGCTCGCGGCAAGGCATTCGATCATTACTCCTTGATCGGGTTTCCTACCGTCCTGACGCAGTTGACTCCGCAAGATTCTCTCGGTCCGGAACCAAGCGAGCTTCGCGCCAACTGGGATGACTTCGACGATTACAATAATCTTAGAGACACCGTGAAAGTGCCTGACGTCGACACGTTCTATCGGTGGGCCACAGTCTGCTACGTAGACACGACGAACCCAAACATCCTGCGAAATTACCGGACGTGGATGAAGAAGCTTACGGTGTACGTCAGAGGACAGAACTCGAGTGATACTCTCCAGATGTCCTATCTCTTCAGCAACTGGTCATTCAGGTGAACCATGGGAACGAATGTCATATTCGATATCATCACATCGACGGTCATCGGAGGCATGCTCTTGTTAATGGCACTTCGGCTGAACGCCCAGGCCATTGAGACCAATGCCATCTACCAGGACAACCTCAATCTCCAGACGGGGTTGGTCGCCCTCGTCGATATCGTTGAAAACGATTTCCGAAAAATTGGCTATTGCAAAGACTGGACCAAAATCAGTCCGCCGAACATCGCCATCGTCTACGCCGATTCCAATAGCATTAAATTCCTCACAGACATTCCGTCAAGTCCTACCGACTTTGGCGATGGCATCGTTGATACCATCTATTACTACACCGGTTCAACCGGAGGCAATCCGAATAATCTGAAAGAGAAGCCTCTCTATCGTGTCGTCAATGGTAATGCGGCCACGGGCTGGAATCTCGGCGTCACCCGATTCGCCCTTCGGTACTACGACGCCCTGAACGATACTCTTCATTTCCCCATTACAGATCCGACACTCATCTACGAACTCGAGGTCAACATCTCTCTCGAGAGCCCGGCGCCCCTGACAAAAATCAGCTATCACGACACAACGGCCGCCAAAGAAGATTTCAAAGTATACTGGAAACAAATCCGGCTTGCATCGCGCAACCTGCGAAACCGATAGACAAAGGAGTGATCCATGGGACGTTCATCTCTTATAATGGTCCTTGGTTTTACCACGGCCCTTCTTATGCTCGGCTCAAACATTTCGAGAGTATCCAACTCGGCGATGGATAACTATACGTACTACTACAACAATGCCATGGCACACAACATCGCGGGGGCTGGCATCAACATGGCCTCGCGGTCGCTCCAGGAAAACCAATTCTGGACAGCTGGATTCTCCAACAAGAGTTTTTCCAACGGCATATTCAGTGTCGCGGTGACCAGCCTCGGAAGCCAGAAAATAAAGGTGGTCTCAACGGGAACCTTCGCCGGTTCCCAACACGTTGTCTCTTGTGTTCTTCAGCCGAGCTCCTTTTCAAAATTCAATTACTACAGCGTCACTGACCAAAACGGATTCTGGGGGGGCGGTGACACGATCTGGGGGCCATTCCACTGCAACAACACCATCAACGTAGCCTATTTCAATGGCGGCAGCCCCGTGTTCATGCAGAAGGCGACGAGCCTGAACGGTATTTGGAACTACAACGGAGCGCATCCGGTTTTCAAGGGGGGGTACGCTGCTGGTGTGAATGTGGCATTGCCGGGTGACCTCTCTTCACTCAAAACTGCGGCGCAGACCAGTGGCCATTATTTCAACGGGCAGAAACTGTTTGTACAGTTAAACGCAAACGGAACCGTTACGTGGAAAGCTGGCGGAAGCGATTGGGGGGGCGGGGGCTGGACAACTGAGCCTGTCACCTCCTTCACAGCAAATGGTGCTGTATGGTGCAATGGATCGGACGTTCACGTCAAGGGAACCCTGCATGGGCAAATGACATTGGGAAGCGGAGGCCAGATTTGGATTGACGATGATGTTACATACGCCACCGATCCGCGGTACGCTTATTCGACGGACATGTTGGGGCTTGTCGCTGAGGGAAAACTCTGGATTTCTGACGTCCCCGCCAACCACGGCAATGACTTTATGCTCATGGCTTCCGTGTTCTCGCGAACGGATGGTCTCTGGGCTGAAAACTATGGCTCACGCCCCGTCGAAGGAAAAATGACCACGCTTGGCGGACAGATATCGAACGTGGGCGGGTATACAGGTACGTTTTCGGGTACCACGATCACCCACGGATTCCTGCCGGGGGGCACGTTTTATGACCCCCGATTGTTAAACGATGCACCGCCGTTTTTCCCGACGACGGGTAATCTTGAAGTTATTTCATGGTTTGAGTAAGAGCTTTGTAAATTCACAGACTGTTCAATCTACATTGAACGCAAGAGAGCAACAGCGCTAAGTGTATCATCACCAAAGAATCGAGAATAAATCCGATGGCAAATTTTGTTGCTCCTCGGATTTTGATCTCGTTGCCGGAGATTTTTAAGACCATCCGGCTGATCGGCGCTTCTGGGCTTGAAGGGAAGAATCTGCGAACGTAGACACCAGATCGCCCATTGTTTTCTCTTGAACCAAGGACACTTCGACATCATTTCGCTTTTTGTAACTCATACGTAAGGATCGTTGATAACAAGATCCTGCCGAAGCGGACTCTCAGGGGAGTCCGGCTGCCTTCTGCCCCGCTCTGCTTCTCAAATTGCACCGGCCAAAAGGAATATCCCATGGGACGAGCTTCGCTCATCATGGTCCTGGGCTTCACAACGGCCCTGCTCATGATCGGTTCAAACATCTCCAAGATATCGAACGCGGCGATGGACAACTACACCGCCTACTATAATGATGCAATGTCGCATTCCATCGCGGGTGCAGGTATCAATATGGCTTCCCGGGCTCTCTACGAAAATTCGCTCTGGCGCTCAGGGTTTTCCAATAAGAGTTTCGGCAACGGAACGTTCGACGTCCAGGTAACAGACCTTGGAAGCAACCGGATAAGAATTGTCTCCACAGGCACCTTCTCCGGTATCGCGCATGTTGTAGCCTGTGTTCTCCAACCGAGCAGTTTTTCGAAATTCGCCTACTACAGTGTCACCGATCAGAACGGTTTTTGGGGAGGCGGCGACACCATCTGGGGACCATTCCACTGCAACAACACCATCAACGTCGCCTATTTCAATGGCGGCAGCCCCGTGTTTATGCAGAAGGCGACGAGTCTGAACGGTATTTGGAACTACAATGGCGCCCATCCTGTCTTCAAAGGAGGGTACGCTGCGGGTGTGAACGTTTCATTGCCGGCAAACCTGACACCACTGCAGACATCGGCACAGACGGGCGGCAAGTATTTCACGGGTGCGGGTGGAGATGTGTTCATTCAGCTGAACAGTGACGGGACCGTGACATGGAGACAAGGCGGAGCGGCGGATTGGAGCGGCACTGGTTGGTCAACCGATCCGATCAGCTCATTTGCTCCGAACGGAGCGCTCTATCTGACCGGCGCAAATCTCCGACTCAAAGGAACGCTTCATGGACAGCTGACCATTGGTGTCGGCGGCACGACAGGGAGCACGACGCAGGGTAACATGTGGCTTGACAACGATGTCGTTTACAAAGATGATCCTCGCAACGGATATTCTACGGACATGCTCGGCCTTGTTGCCGAGAACAAGCTCCAGATCACGGATAATGCATGGAATCAAGGCCCAGGCAACGACTTCACGTTGATGGCATCAGTCTTTTCGAGGACGGATGGCCTATGGGCTCAGAATTATGGATCCCGGGGAGTCGAAGGAAAACTGATCACGCTCGGCGGCCAGATCTCGAACGTTGGCGGATACACGGGCACTTTCTCCGGTACCACCATTACTCACGGCTTCACGCCGGGAGGCACATACTACGATCAACGCCTTATGAATGATGCTCCGCCGTTCTTTCCGACAACAGGAAATTTCGAGGTCGTTTCATGGTTTGAATAGCGATTCTCCTTTTTGACTCAATCAAAAAGATCGCCCTAGAGGCGATCTTTTTTTGCCCAATCGGCATGAACCCCGCCTTGCCCTTCAACGGAAGGAACATTACATTCTGCCTCACGAGAGGTTCTGCACGGCTCGGCGTGCGTGGACTAGCGTCGTCTGTACGTGTGTGCGCTGCGCCATCACTATTGTCGCCGAAATCAACCAACTTGTGATGAGCACAGAATCACGGTCCCGCGCAATGGGTTGGAAGTGATGCCTGTGAGAGTTGTTGGCATCGCAGCCACGTTGCAAATAGGACCGTCACATATCAAATCTTATGCGAACACCGACGTCGATATACGATGTAGTGACTCCGGCACTCCTCATCGATCATAGCATCCTTGAACGAAATCTCACGAGGATGCAGGACCGAGCGAACTCGCTGGGTGTCACTCTTCGGCCGCACATCAAGACACACAAGTGCGTGGAGATTGCTAATCATCAACTGGAGCTTGGAGCACGCGGCATAACGGTTTCAACAGTGTACGAACTCGAGCATTTTATCGCCGCCGGATTCAATGACATCACCTGGGCGTTTCCACTTATCCCTGCTCATGTCGATCGTGTTGTCGAACTCAACGAGAAAGCGACGGTTCGCCTTGTCATCGACAGCATGGAAATGGTCGATCGCCTGGAGGCCATCGAACGGTCTGGCAACGAGCGATTCCACGTTTGGCTGAAAGTCGATTGCGGTTACCATCGTGCCGGCGTTGATCCAAAATCTCCGTTCGCCGAACAGCTCGTCCGCGTCCTGAATGATTGCAGGAACATTATTTTCGACGGCATCCTCACCCACTCAGGGCATTCGTACGAAGCCCATAACCGGGACGAAGTCGTTGCCGTTGCCGAGCAGGAGCGGAAGGTGATGGTGGAATTTGCCGAGCGGATGAGAAACCGCGGGTACAAGGTTCCCATGATTAGTGTCGGCTCGACACCAACCATGTCGGTTGTCGAGAACCTCGACGGGGTCAGCGAGATGCGGCCGGGAAACTATGCCTTCTATGATTATACTCAGGTAATGCTTGGAGTGTGCGGCGTTGCCGATTGTGCGCTCAGTGTCATGTCGACTGTCGTTTCACATCAGCCGGGAGCCGCCTACTTTATTACCGACTCCGGTGCCCTCGCTCTCTCAAAAGACTCCGGCCCGACCCATATCAGCAACGACATGGACATAGGCATTGTGTTCGAGGACTACGAACGGAAGCGCCTTCATCCTCACGTGCACATGAAAATCCTCTCCCAGGAGCACGGGAAGGTGTTGATTTCAAACTCGCGCGTCATTGCTGACAACTACAAGGTTGGGGAAAAGATCCGGATCCTCGAACACCATTCCTGTCTGACGGCTGCAAATTTCGACCACTACTACGTTGTGCGCGGCGACGAGGTGATCGACCGCTGGAAGATTCTTCGCGGCAGAATCTAGAACAATCCAGCCGCGGCGTCATTCGTCAACGCAGGTCGTTTTGACGGAGAGAGACACGCGCGGCTCTCTGCAACCGCGGGTATTTCATCTCCTTCCCTCAGTCCAGAAAAATTCCCAGCTTCTTCTCCGGGGAATCCATAGACTTTTTGAATCTTTCGTGGTATCTTCCAGCAACCGAAGGGATGTACAGGCCATTTCATGAGCGGCGACAATTTCAATTTCATATTTCTGTCTGAGATCCTCGGTTTGCCGATCTTCAACGCAACGAGCGGAGTGAAGATCGGTAAGATCGTCGACCTTGCCGCGCGCACAAGTCACGTGTATCCAAAAATCACGGCCATCATCGCCCTGATGAAAAATTCACTGGAACCCGTGTACATTCCATGGAATCACGTGCGCTTGACGGTTTTCAAAAAGCACGTTACGGTGGACTATCCGTTTGAGACTGACCCGGGAGGCTCTGAGTCCATCGAGAACGAAATTCTGTTGAAACAAACATTTCTCGACAAGCAGATTATTTCAACGACGGGCTATAAGCTTGTTCGAGTGAATGACTTACAGTTGCTCATTGACAATTCTTCAAAGGAAAACCCTAATCTTTGGCTTGTACACATCGACGTCGGTTTCAAGGGGCTGCTGCGACGACTTGGCTGGCTGAATGTGATCAATCCTGTTTTCAACTGGTTTTTTGCACGTGAGATCAACGACAGGTTTCTCACCTGGAAAAATGTGCAGCCGACAACGGCAACCAACGTCAACGGTTCGGTTGTCTTGAAAACAGATTCTTCAAAGTTGTCTTCCATTCTGCCCGCAGATCTCGCCGACATCGTTGAAGATCTTGGGATCGACGAGCGAATTTCCCTTCTTGAGTCGATCAGTTCCACTCTCGCAGCGGCAACGCTTCAGGAAATGCCGATGAATTTGCGAGTCCAGCTCGCGGAATCCCTGGACACCGATCACCTTGCGCGTATCATCACAGAAATGGAGATGGACGAGACGGTTGATTTGCTGGATGAAATTCTTGCGGAAAAGCGCGAAGCGGTCTTTGCTCTCCTTACCAAAGAGCGGGTTGATGAGATTCACGATCTTTCCAGAATGTCTGTTTCCGGTGTCGGAAGTATCATGAACACCAACTTCATCACGGTGAAAGAAACACAGACTGTCCGGGAAGTGATGAAGATCGTGAAGGAGGAAACGAAACGAGCAGAGCTTCTCTATTACGTTTATGTCATTGACGAAGAAGAACGACTCAAAGGGCTTATCACGCTGCGCCAGTTGCTTTCGACCAAGGGAACAACACCGATTGCCGCGATCATGCGCGGCAACATCGTTTCGGTGCGTGTCGATTCCAGCATCAAGAAAATGGCGCAACTCTTCTTCAAGTACAAGTTTGATGCTATTCCGGTCGTTGACGATGACGACAAGCTTCAGGGTTTCATCACCATTGGCGATACGCTCGACGCGGTGTTCCCCGAAGTAAAACAGGCGGCTGAGGGATGACATGAGCATTGTCCAGAGAATGAAAGAGCAGCCGATGTTCCGCAACCTGCTGATTTTTCTCAGCGTTGTGGGACCCGGCATCATTACCGGAAGCGTCGACAATGATGCCGGTGGTATCACAACCTACTCTGTTGCCGGAGCCACGTACGGATACAAACTCCTCTGGACGCTGCTTCCGTCGTTCATTGCGTTGCTGACCGTTCAGGAGATGAACGCGCGCATGGGAATTGTGACGGGGAAGGGGCTTGCAGATCTTATTCGCGAGAACTTCGGCGTCAAGATTACGTTCTATATTTTCATTTTCCTGCTCGTTGCCGACGTCGGCAACACTGCCACGGAATTTGCGGGTGTGGCAGGAAGCATGATGGTGTTCAACATCGACAAGAATATCTCCGTCCCCCTGGCTGCGATCGCCGTGTGGCTTCTTGTCGTCAAAGGCAATTACAAAATTTCCGAGAAGATTTTTCTCCTCTTCAGTGTTTTTCTTCTTTCGTACGTGGTTTCAGCCCTGATGGCGAAACCGGACTGGGGTGAGATCGGAAAGGCAATGCTTGCGCCGTCAATCCAATGGGACACGCCTTACATTACAACGGTGCTGGGATTGGTGGGCACCACGGTTGCACCCTGGATGCAGTTCTACATGCAATCGTCCGTGATTGAGAAGGGTATCAAGATTGCCGATTACAAATACACCGTTTGGGATGTGGTGGTCGGTTGTATCGCGACCGTTGTCGTTGCATTCTTCATCATTGTTGCCTGCGGTGCCACTCTTCATGTGAACGGCGTGCATATCGAAGAGGCGAAGGATGCTGCGTTTTCGTTGAAGCCATTTGCGGGCGCTCTTGCAAGCGAGGTCTTTGCTTTCGGCCTTTTCGTGGCTTCGATTTTTTCTGCAGCGATTCTCCCGTTGGCGACTGCATTTTACATTTGCGAGGCCTTTGGCTTCGAGGCGGGCATCAACAAGAAGTTCTCGGAGGCGCCGCAGTTTTATTCATTGTTCACGTTGATCATCCTTATTGCTGTCGTCATCATCCTTATCCCGAATGCTCCACTGATCGCCATCACTATCTGGACGCAGGTGCTGAACGCTATACTTCTTCCCGTCGTCCTGATTTGCATGATGCTGATCATCAACAAGACGGAGATCATGGGAGAATATACAAATAAGCAATACCAGAACGTGATCGGGTGGACAACCTCCATCATCCTGATCATTCTGAGTACGGTGCTTCTCGTCTCCGGCATCGGAGTTGGCTGAGGAGAACTCGCACCTTGACCAACAACTTGACTGATATTCACTCTCTAAAGAACGTGCTCACTCTATGATCGATCTCTCTCAGAAAACCGTGTTCATTACCGGCGCCAGCAGCGGCATCGGACTTGCGTGCGCCTACGCATTTGCCCGTCAGGACGCGCGCCTCATCATTGCCGCACGACGCAAAGAACGCATTGAAGCTCTTGCACAGGAACTCAACCGGGTTCACGACACCGAGGTGCTCACCATTCAGCTCGACGTCAGAAATCAACCAGCGGTGGAGAAGGCGGTGAAGGATCTTCCGCCGAACTGGAAGGACATTGACGTTCTCGTGAACAACGCAGGGCTCAGCCGCGGACTCGACAAGCTTTACGAAGGAAAGCTCGAGGACTGGGAGGAGATGATTGATACGAACATCAAGGGGTTACTGTATGTGAGCCGTGCTGTCATTCCCGGCATGGTGGCGAGGGGAAGGGGAACTGTCATCAACATCGGATCCATCGCGGGGCACGAAGTGTATCCCGGTGGAAATGTCTACTGTGCAACGAAATTTGCCGTCGATGCACTGACGAGGGGATTGCGCCACGATCTCGTTGACACGCCGATCCGCGTTTGCACGGTGGATCCCGGCCTTGTCGAAACAGAATTCAGTGTGGTGCGTTTCCGGGGAAATGAACAGCGGGCGAAAACTGTGTATCAGAATCTTTCTCCGCTCACAGGAGCTGACGTGGCGGATGCCGTTCTCTATTGCGCGTCACGGCCACCGCATGTACAAATCGCCGAGATGATCATCCTGCCCACCAATCAAGCTTCCGCGACACTCGTGCATCGCGCCCCGCCGACGAAATAAGCATCGATGGTTTGTGGATGGCGACAGGGGCTGTTCGGTTTATCAGTGCCATGACATGAAAGATGCGTGGCACTCTTTTTTTTATCCACCGACCCGATGAGCGGCTTTGCTTCACCGTTTTGATTTTGAAAGGCATATCGCTAACTTTGAAATAGTTTCCTGGAGGATAGGACATGCGGGGAGTTTCCGATACGAAGGAGCAGTCATCCGATCGCGTGGCAACGGAACTCGAGAAATACTTCGAGCCATTCCGCCGTCATACGGTCGGCTATCATCAGCCTTTCCAAACGCCGTACGGAGAGAAGCAGATTATTTACGCCGATTGGACCGCCAGCGGGCGACTGTACGGACCGATTGAAAACAAGATGCGAGATGTGTTTGGACCTTTTTTGGGCAACACCCACACGGAAACGAACGTGACGGGCACATCGATGACCCAAGCGTATCGCATCGCTCACCAGATTATCAAGAGACATGTGAATGCGGGACCGGACGATGTACTGCTCTTCTCCGGTTTTGGGATGACGGCTGCCGTCTGCAAACTTCAGCGGATGCTCGGATTGAAGGTTCCCGAACAGATCGATCCATATGTTTCCCTGCCTCCTGAGTTGAAACCTGTCGTGTTCGTTACTCATATGGAGCATCACTCCAATCAAACTTCGTGGTACGAGACGCTCGCTGACGTCTGCGTGATCAAGCCCACCAGCGATGGGTTTGTGGACGTTGATGATCTCAGGGCGTCGCTGAAGGAATATCGAAACCGCAAGCTCAAGATCGGCTCGTTTACCGCCTGTTCAAACGTCACGGGCATTCAGACTCCTTATCATGCCCTGGCGAAGATCATGCACGAGCACGGAGGACTGGCCTTTGTCGATTTCGCAGCCTCAGCACCGTATGTGCCCATCGACATGCGCCCTGCGGATCCAAGCGAAAAACTCGACGCCATCTTCTTTTCCCCGCACAAGTTCCTTGGCGGACCCGGGGGTTCGGGGGTGTTAGTCTTCGACTCAAATTTGTACCATCTCCGCTCTCCTGACCAGCCTGGAGGTGGGACGGTCCTCTGGACGAATCCTTGGGGAGAGTACAAATACAAGCCAGAAATTGAGGAACGTGAGGACGGAGGTACGCCGGGGTTTCTTCAGGCAATCCGGGCCGCGCTTGCAATCGAACTCAAGGAGCAGATGGGCTCCGAGAAGATGCTGCTCCGAGAAAAACAGCTCGTAAAGAAACTTTTCCGGGGAATGCGGGAAATTCCCGGACTGACGATACTGGCTGATACCATAGAAGAACGTCTGGGCATTCTTTCCTTCTATTTCGAGGGAATACACTACAATCTGATCGTCAAGCTGCTCAACGACAGGTACGGTATCCAAGTGCGCGGTGGCTGTTCGTGTGCCGGAACGTACGGTCATTACCTGCTTCATGTCGACCATTCCTCTTCACAGCGGATTACCGACAAGATCAGCAGCGGGGACTTTTCCACGAAACCAGGGTGGGTGCGACTCTCCGTTCACCCAACCACCACGGACGAAGAGCTTTCTTACATAATCGACGCATTGCGGGAAACCGGACGGAATGCCAGCAACTGGGCACAGGAGTACCACTACAACTCACATACCAACGAGTATCAACACAAGTCAGGCGACACCGAGCTGCAACAAACCATCCAACGGTGGTTTAAGCTGCAATAGGGGTCGTATTTGACGGCGCGGGATTTCCCGTGAACGTCGACCAACGGTCCGGATGGAGCCTCTTCTATCGCTAGCCTGAAGCACATTTCTATTCTCGATATCGACTCACCTCTGCTTGCATCTCTCACACAAGAACTTGTACATTCGTATCGCAACCACGCACCGCTCTCTCACCATGCCCGGGGAGATTTTGATTTGAAAAGCCACCCACATGTCTGTCTTGTCGCCGCCATTGTTTCGATCACCGTTTTCCTTTCTGTCCTCTCCGCACAAACCAAGCCGGCGACTTATTATGTTTCTCCACTCGGGGACGATTCCTGGTCAGGAACTGTGGCGTCATCAAACCGGAATTTGACCGACGGACCGTTTGCAACTCTTGAACGCGCCAACCTCGCCATTCTTCAGCTAGAATTGAAGGGCGATATTCCTGAAAGCGGTGTAGAGGTGCTACTTCGCGGCGGGACATATTCTCTGACCCACACTCTGCATCTATCCGCAGAGGGTGTTGGGATGAATGAGTCACCAATCCAATGGTCAGCCTATCCCGGAGAATCGGTCGTGCTCACCGGCGGCAGAGACATCGCTGGATTTCATTTAATCACAGACCAGTCTATTTTGAACAGAATCGATCCTCAATACCACACGAAAATCCTTGTGACTAATCTGCGGGAGCAGGGGATATCAGATTTTGGGGAGATTCTCCAGCGGGGGAATCCGGGGCTCGAGCTTTTCTTCAACGGTCAACGAATGACCATCGCCCGGTGGCCAAATACAGGATGGCTTCACATCGCCGATGTGCCGCAGAATGGAGACAGCCTCTTCAACAAGGGGTTAGATCGCGAGAAACGATACGATGGTGTGCCCGTCGGCCGGCACTATGGTCGGATAACATACGAAGGCGATCGCCCGAAGCGATGGTCCCCCGACAATGAAATCTATTTGCATGGATACTGGACCTGGGATTGGAGTGACTCGTTCCAGCGAGTGAAGTCGATCAATACCGTAAAAAGGGAGATCACGCTTCGGGAACCTCATCATTGGTATGGCTACACAAAGAACCAGCGCTACTATGTTCTCAATGTTCTCGAGGAACTGGATTCTCCCGGCGAGTGGTACCTCGACAGGAAAAACGGCCTTCTCTATTTCTGGCCACCCGGGCCACTGAATGCGGCATCCGTAACTGTTTCTCTGCTCAATGAGCCCCTCATCTCCACTGACAGCACGAACTTTGTCACCATCAGCAACATTATATTCGAGCAGAGCCGGTCCAACGGCGTTACGATCACGGGGGGACAGCGCAATCTCGTTGCCGGATGCACGTTTCGTAATCTGGGGAATGATGCTGTTGTTATCGACGGGGGCACAAAGAACGGTGTCCAGAGTTGCGATCTCTATGATCTTTCCCTTGGCGCTCTTCGAATCAAGGGGGGCGACCGAAAGAATTTAGTCCCCGCGGGAAATTTCGCTGTCAACAACCATATTCATCATTACAGTTCATGGATGAGAACGGGACAGTACGCCGTTCTCGTTGAAGGCGTTGGTCAGCGGGTTCAGCACAACCGTATCCACGATGCTCCGCACGAAGCGCTGACGCTGCGCGGCAACGACCATCTCTTCGAATTCAACGAAGTGTATCGTGTCTGCCAGGAGACCGGCGATGCGGGTGCATTTCACACAGGACGCGATTTCACCTGGAGAGGCAACGTAATCCGGTACAACTACTTCCATGACCTTCTTGGACCCGGATTGCATGGTGTAATGGCTGTATATCTTGATGATTGGGCAAGCGGGTTCCTGGTGTACGGAAATGTATTCTACCGCTCGGGGCGTTCTGCCATGATCGGCGGCGGCCGTGACAACACGATTGAAAACAACATATTTGTTGATTGTCGGCCATCTGTGCATGTCGATGCCCGGGGACTTGGGTGGGCCGCGTACTATTTTGACGGAAAGACATGGACCGGACTCTTCGACGCGCTGAAGGAATACCGTTATCAGGATCCTCCGTACAGCACTCGTTACCCGGATTTGCCGAGGCTTGCAACGGAGAACCCGGCTTTGCCCACGAACAACAAGATCATCCGTAACATCTCCGTTGGCGGCCGATGGCTTGATATCTATGACGCCAACTCCTTCGACTTCTCCATCGTCACCATGAAAGACAACGTGATCGCCGATTCCCTTATTTGTCGCCGGCTTGAAAAGGGAAAAACGGGATGGGATCCGTACTATCTGGATATTGATACAAAAGATGGCTATGTACTTCTTACAAGCGCCGATGAAGCAATCAAGCGAGAGTTCAAAGGAAATGTGTTTCTTTCCACAGATCCTGGTTTTGTGAATTCAGAGGGTCTGGATTTTCGACTGAAGAATTCGTCTCCTGCATTGGCATTCGGCTTCAAACCGATTCCTTTTGATAAGATCGGTTTGCAGGTTGACGGGTTCCGCCGAACGTTACCGGCGCGGACTCCATGAAATTCTGAAACGAAGGAACTTCCTATTTGTCGTCACGCACAAAAGAAAGGCTGAGGATATGAGCGTTCAACACTCCGATACGATGCTGGAGATGGCACGGGCCATTATGAAAGAAGCGGACTACTGCTTTTTCATGACCCATGGAGATTCCGGAGAGATCAATGCGAGGCTGATGCATCCATTCGAGCCCGATGGAGAATTTAATGTGTACCTTGGCGCCAGTCCGAACTCGCGCAAAGCACGCGAAATTCTCAAGCAGAACAATGTCACGCTCTCGTTTATCAACCCCCGCAGCACGGCCTACGCCACGCTCGTCGGCACCGCGACTCTCGAGAATGATGCTGTGTTAAAACGAAAATACTGGAGAGCCTATTGGACCGACATGTACCCCGGCGGACCGGAAAACAATGAGTATGTATTAATCAAAATCGTTCCCTACCGAATCGAATTTATGAATTTCTCAAACGCCGCGCTTCCTCAACCGTACGGTCTGAAGCCCAATGGCCTGCAGCGATCGAAAGGCGGGGGGTGGACCGAAATCGAATCGCGCGATACGCTGTAAGGTCGCCGAAGAAGACTGTCAACTTTCACTAACTATTGCTGAAAGTCTGTCTCCATGCGCACAGGAACTCTTTTGACCATCCTTGTCTTCGTCATGTTTGCGTCGATCACCGGCTGCAGCACGAAGCAAAAGGAACAACCCAAAAAGCGAATTGCAGGAATCGTTTTTCAGGAAGACCAGTTCTTCCGGTTGATTCTCTTCGGTATGCGGGATGCTGCGACGAAAAATGGTGCGGAACTGCTCGAGGCAAACAGCGACGGCAAGCCAGACAAAGAAGTTCAATTGATCAATACCTATATCGCGAACAACGTCGACGCTATCGTTATCTCTCCGTTGAGTGCGAAGGCATCGTTAAGCGCTCTGTCCCGCGCGCATGAAAAGGGTATTGTGATCGTAACGTACAACACCACCATCGAGGGTGATGCGCCGGCATCTTTTGTCGAGAGCGATCAGTCGGATTTGGGAGCATCAACCGGACGAGCGGCACGAGCATACGTTGAGAGCCGGCTTGGCGGCAAGGCCCAGGTCGCTATTATCTCGGGACGATCGCAGATACCGGAGCAAGCGAACATGCGGATCGGCGGCTTCCAGAGCGAAATTACGAAACTTCCCGGGGTCAAGATTGTTGCCGATCAGGATGCCTGGCTCGCCGAACAGGCCGTGAAGAAGGTTGGCGATATTCTCACCGCGAATCCTCATGTCGACATCATCTGGGCAGCAAATGAGGGGGGAACGGTTGGGGCCGTTATGGCTGTCAAGAATGCCGGCAAAGCCGGCAGGGTTGCCGTGTTCGGCACAGACAACAGTGAACAGCTTTCGAATTTTCTCCTGGACGACGACCACATTCTTCAGGCGGTCACGGGTCAGAGGCCTTTCGATCTCGGATCCAAGGCCGTAGAAGCTGCTATCAACGTGCTGAAGGGACAGCAGGTTGAAAAGAAGGTTTCACTCCCGGGGGTTTTGCTTTCACGAGAAAAGCCCGAGGAAGTGAGGCAGTTTAAGGAACACCTGAAACAGTTGACGCAGTAGTCCTGTCACATCAGAGACAATCACCACGCACCGTCACGCAGAAGGCACCGTCATGGTTCGAAAAGCTCTTCTCTTTACACTCCTCCTCCTGGTTGGACTTTCTCTCAACGGTTGCAGCACCAAACAGAAAGAGCCCGGCAAAAAGCGGATAGCAGGAATCGTCTTCCAGGAAGATCAGTTCTTCCGGCTGGTGATCTTTGGAATGCGCGACGCAGCAAAAAGAAATGATGTCGAGTTACTGGAGGCCAACAGCGCCAACAAGCCCGACAAGGAAGACCAGTTGATCAACACCTACATCGCGAACAATGTGGATGCGATTGCCATTGCCCCGCTCAGCGCCAAATCTTCTATCAGCGCTCTTGAACGCGCACGGCAGAAGGGAATCACCATCGTCACTCATAACATGACCCTCGAGAGCGATCTGGCGGCTGCGTCGATCGAGAGCGATCAGTTCGATATTGGGGCGTCGACCGGACGAGCGGCTCGTGCATACATCGAGAGCAAACTCGGCGGCAAAGCCAAGGTGGCGATCATCGCCTTTCAATCTCAATTGCCGGAACAAAGCTCCCTGCGAACGAACGGGTTCAAGAGCGAAGTCACCAAGCTGCCCGGCGTCACGATCGTCTCCGAGCAGGATGCGTGGCTCGCCGAACAAGCTGTCAAGAAGGTGGGCGATGTCCTGACCGCCAACCCCGGTGTGAATGTAGTGTACGCTGCCAACGAAGGGGGCACGGTGGGCGCCGTCATGGCCGTCAAGAATTCGGGTAAGGCGGGGAAGGTTGCCGTCTTTGGAACCGATACGAGCGAACAGCTGGCTGATTTTCTGCTCGATGATTCAAACATTCTCCATGCAATCACCGGACAGCGACCTTTTGAAATCGGGTCGATGGCGGTGGAAGCGGCGGTAAAGATTTTGAAAGGCGAAAAAGTTGAAAAGAAGGTATCCCTGCCCGGATTCCTTCTGACGAGAGAAAAGCCTGATGAAGTAAAGCAATTCAAAGATCGCCTGAAAGAACTGAGCAAATAGCCCGCCCACTGCCTGCATGAGCACACCGGCCCACAGTCTTCAGACGCGTTCCTTGCGCAAAGAGTATCCTGGTACGGTTGCTCTGGATGACGTTAGCGTTTCCTTCACCGGCGGGAAGATTCACGCCCTGATCGGAAAGAATGGCGCCGGCAAAAGCACGCTTGTCAAAATCATCTCCGGTGCAACACAACCCACCCGCGGATCAATTCTCGTCGATGGCCTCGAAGTCTCTCTCCCTTCGCCTCGTCATGCTCTCGAAAGAGGCATTGTGGCTGTTCACCAGGAACTCAGTCTCGTCCCCGAACTCACGGTCGCTGAAAACATTCTCCTCGGCCGATTGCCGAAAAAGCACGGTCTGCGGAATTCTGTGATCGATTGGCGCAGCGTGTTTCTGCGTGCCGGGCAAGTTCTTGACGATCTTGGCGTCTATCTCGATGTGCATGAAAAGGCCGGCACCCTGGGCATTGCTCAACAGCAAGTCGTGGAGATTGCGAAGGCGATGTCGTACGAACCCTCCATCCTGATTCTCGACGAACCGACTTCCGCCCTCGCTCAACACGAAACCGAGCGACTCTTTGATGTTCTGAAGAAGCTCAAGACGCGTGGCGTCGTTCTCCTCTATATTACTCACAGACTTCAAGAACTGCATGAAATTGCAGATACTGTGACAGTCCTCCGCAATGGGGCGCTTGTGGGAACCATCGGAATTGACCAGGCGACTCCTGCCGCGATTGTTCAAATGATGTTTGGTGAGGTCGTCCAACGCTCCAGGCCCGTTGACCTGATTGCCCCGACAGAGCCATTCGTTGAGGTGCGGTCCTTGAGCAGAACCGGTTCATTCGATGATGTCAACTTCACGGTCAACAAGGGCGAGGTCCTTGGCATCGCTGGTCTGCTTGGCTCGGGGAGAACAGAACTTCTCAGGGCAATTTTCGGTGCCGATCCGCCTGATTCCGGCGAGTTGATCATCGCCGGACAGCACATCCGTCCGACAAGTCCGGAGCAGATGAAGGAGCTCGGCATCGCCATGACGCCGGAGAACCGGAAAGACCAGGGATTGGTGCAACTTCTCAGCACCAGTGTCAATCTGTGTCTGTCCAGCCTTCATCGCATCGCTTCTCATGGATTTTTGACTCGCACCAGGGAAGAACGTTTGGTGGAAAAAAATGTTCGGGAGCTTGATATCAAAGTGAACAGGACGGACGCACCTGTCGCATTTCTTAGCGGCGGAAATCAACAGAAGGTCGTTATCGGAAAGTGGCTCAACACGAACCCCCGGCTTGTTCTTCTCGACGAACCAACCCGAGGCATCGACGTGCAGGCGAAGCAGCAGATGTTCCAGATCATCTGGGACATGAGCAAACGGGGCATCAGCTGTATCGTCGTGTCGAGTGAACTGGAAGAACTTCTGGACATCTGCCACCGCATTCTGATTATGCGCGCAGGTCGCATCGTAAGCGAGGTTCGACCTTCTGAGATCTCGCTTGAAAATCTGTTTGCCGCTTGTATGAAAGAGGAAGTATGATCACCACTTCAAGAATTCAATCGTTGTTCACCAACGGGATCCTCGAGATCATTTTGGCGCTGCTCTGCGTTGTCCTGGCCGTGACGGCCTCGGGGTTTCTGACTGCCGAAAACCTTCTCAATGTCCTCCGGAACGTGTCCATGCAGGGGGTGATCGCCTTCGGGATGACGATGGTCATTATTTCGGGTGAGATTGATCTCAGCGTAGGCTCGGCGGTCGCCTTTTCCGCCTGCCTCACGGCGTTTTTCACATTGAAATTTTCCGCAGAATGGGTTTCGCTTCCGATTGCTCTCGCGATCGCCATCGCGATTCTTTTCTCCCTGATCATCGGATTCTTTCTTGGCGTGTTCACTGGTTTCATGAGAACGCGCTATCAGGTGCCAAGCTTCATCACGACGCTGGCGCTGATGACCGGACTGTCCGGTGCGGCCGAACTTATCACCAACGGATTCCCTCTTACGCCATTTCCAAACTGGTACAATTTTATCGGCGGCGGCTATCTTGTCGGCATCCCGTTCCCGGCTCTCTTGTTCCTGCTGACATTTGTCATCCTTCAGTTCCTGATGAACTATACTGCGTTTGGACGATCGGTCTACGCTGTGGGCGGGAACGCTGAAGCTGCGAGGCTCAGCGGCATCAACGTCAGCCGTGTCAAGATGATGGTTCTGGGCATTACCTCGTTGCTTGCGGCGCTGAGCGGAATCATGGTCTCATCGGAAATCATGTCCGGAACCGCGACAACAGCAAAGGGTTGGGAGCTTGATGTGATCGCCGCGGTCATCATTGGTGGAACAAGCCTGATGGGGGGAGTCGGAAGAATTTGGGGAACGATGGTCGGCGTCGTGTTCCTTGGCGTTCTTATGAATGGCATGACGCTTCTGAATGTGAGTGAATACTGGCAGCACGTTGTGCGCGGAGTCATTATTCTTGTTGCCGTTCTCCTGAATCTTCTCCAAAAAGAAAAGAGGCGTGGATGAACGGTTACCAGCGGATCACGGCTGCATTCCAGGGAAAACATCCCGATACCACTCCGATCATGCTCCACAATTTCATGATGGCTGCACATGAAGCTGGATTGACGATGGAGGCATTTCGTAACGATCCACGGGAAATGGCCCGGGCATTTATTGAAGCGGTAGAGAAGTACGAGTACGACGGGATTATGATAGACGTCGACACCGTGACGCTTGCCGGTGCGGCTGGAGTTCCGATCAGTTCCCCTGTCGATCAACCTTCGGTTGCCATCGGTTCACGTTTGAAGACATTGGAAGAAGTGCGCGACCTTGAGCCTGTTGACATTCGCCAGTACCGGGGTGTGCAGGTTTGGCTGGAAGCGACTTCCATTCTCAGCAAGCACTTTAGAAACGACATTCTGATCCGCGGCAATTGTGATCAATCGCCGTTTACGCTAGCAAGCCTGATCCGCGGCATGGAACCGTGGATGCTCGACCTTGCGGACGAGAACCAACACGAACTTGTTCACAGGCTGCTTGAATACTGCACTTCGTTGACGCTCCAGTTTATCCGCCTCATGGCAGAGACTGGCGCTCACATGACGTCCAATGGCGATAGCACGGCAGGACCGGAATTGATATCTCCGACAATGTTCAGAACTTTTGCGCTTCCGTATGAACAAAAGATTGTTCAATGCTCCCACGAACTCCGGATGCCTTATGTCCTTCATATCTGCGGCAATACAAGCCGCATCATCGACGACATGCTCGAAACGGAGTCTGACGGTTTGGAACTCGATTACCGGACGGATGCAACCAGCGCCCGCGACAAGATGAAAAATCGTGCGGTGTTCGTCGGGAACATCGACCCAAGCGGCGTTTTGGCCCTTGGCACACCTGCCCTGGTGGAAGAGAGAACCCGTGAGCTTCTCACAGTGTTTATCGATAATCCACGGTTTGTCCTCAATGCCGGGTGTGCGATTCCGCCCATGACGCCGCCGGAAAACTTGCGAACCATGATTCATACGGCGAGAAGTTTCTAAGTGTAAAAACGTCAAACAAGAAATTCGAATATCGAAACTCCAAACAAACTCAAAGAACCAAATCTGAACATTGATATTTCGAATACTCTGTTTGGATTTCTTTGAGATTTCGGCTTTAGGATTTCAGATTTAGATCCTCGTATTTCCCAAGGCTTCTATGACATCCAAAGAACGTGTCCATGCGGCGCTTGAGCGAAAACCTGTTGACCGCGTTCCCATCTTTTTGTGGTTCCATCCAGCAACAACACTCCATCTTTCCACGCTTCTTGGGGTTCCACCGTCATCAGTTGCGGAGGCGATGGGAAACGATGTCAGACAAACGTGGGTGAACAATAACTTTGCGATGGAGGGAATCGTCCACCAGTGCGAAGGAGACGAACATACAGACTTCTGGGGAATACGCTGGAAGATGGTGGATGCCTTCAATCAAATTGCAACATTTCCGCTGGAACACGCGACAAGAGAGGAAATCCTCGCGTACCGCTTTCCCGTTGATCGGCAGGAAGAGCTGCTCAACAAAATGTCGCCGCTCGTTCAAGATGCAGATGAATGGTTCGTTGGTTGCGACGTCTCACCGTGCGTGTTTGAGATGTACTTCCGCCTGCGCGGAATGGACAGCGTTCTCGTTGATATGGCCGTCGATCCGGAGCTCGCGTGTGAGATGTTCAAACGTTGTGCCGATTTTTCCATTCAGCTTGCCGGGCAAGCTGTCAAGCGGTTTCCGCTCGACTGGCTCTGGACGGGGGATGATGTCGCCGGGCAGGATGCCCTGATGATGAGTCCTGCGATGTGGCGGGAACAGATCAAACCGGAGCTACAACGGGTCTTCGACGTGAGCAAATCTGCAGGCCTCTGGCATGCACATCATTGCTGTGGCGCCCTACGGCCAATCATTCCGGATTTGATAGAGATGGGCCTTGATGTCCTCAACCCGATTCAGTGCAATTGTGATGGAATGGATCCACTGGACCTCAAAAGAGAATTTGGCCTGGACATCGCGTTCATGGGGGGTGTGGATACAGTTGATGTTCTCCCTCACGGGAGTGTGAGTGATGTACGCCGATCGACTGCCCGATTGCTTCAGGGAATGACGGCTGGTGGAGGCGGTTATATTCTCGCCGCATCGCACACCATTCCGCCGGAGACGCCGGACGAGAATATTTTCGCCCTTTTCGCGGAGGCTGGGGTAAGCAAGCAGGAAATATTTGACCGCGCGGCACAGATGAGAAAGAAAACACTTGAGGCTCCTCGGGCCGGGACCTCGCAATGAGCCTCACACTCCAAGCTCAAGATGTGGCCGGAGCAAAGAGAAGAAATAAAATCTTGACTATTCTTGTCATGGCCTGTTTCGCGTCCTCCTTCGCTCTCTTGGGCTATGGATTTGATTATCTCATGGGGAAGTTCAGAAGCATTCAGATGGTCACAATTCCCATCGCAATCGTTTATGTCGGATCTGTTCTCTACAATCTTGCCAATGGACTCAATGACCGTCTCGCTGCTGGCTCGGCTGCTGCATCTCTTGACCCCGAGGGTGAAGCTGAACACGAAAAGAACAAGATCTTCCTTTGGATGGCATGGGTGACATTCGTTGTACTGGTGTGGGAGCTCTCCTTCCTTGGCCAGTCTTTCTGGGGAAAACCCAAGGCCTTGGAGATTGTTGTTGAAACCTCACCCTACGGTGTTGTCGTGGGAACACTCCTCGGCATCGGCGCGGCGTTCTCCTCGCTTCAGTGGGGCGCATATTCGATTCTTCGTTCCATGACAACCGCACTCCCCGATCAAACTTCCGAGGGCGATCGCATCCTCGTGAAAAGCGTGGAAGAAATCAGTACAGCCGCTGGTATTCCAGCGCCGAGTGTCTATATTGTGCCCGATGACGCTCCAAATGCTTTTTCCCTTGGCAGAAGTCCAAAACATGCTTTCATGGTGCTCTCCGAGGGGCTTATCGAGAATTTGACGCCCGAAGAACTCACTGGCGTTATTGCTCACGAAATAAGTCACATCAGAAACTATGACACTCGACCCAGAACGGCAGTCACAGCGCTCTTTGGCTCCGCCATCTTGCTTTCTTCGGGAGTTGAAAACCTGGCACTTCCAAGAGCCAGCGGACTGAAGAGAATCCTCTTGCTCACATTCTGGTTCGCATCGCTCTTGTTCGTTCCTGTTGCCAGGGTTGTTCTCATCGTGCTAACCTTCCGCCATCGAGAATATGTCGCTGATGCATCGGCTGCACAGTTGACGCACAATCCTCGTGCACTTGCCGCAGCACTGGCAAAAATTGACCGCAGTGTCGAATCGTCTGTGATGATCGGGGGGAACGTTGCCCACCTGTGTATCATCGACCCGTTTCACGGAAGCGCCAACGAAAAAGAAGGATGGTTTGCAGATATCGTCGCGACTCATCCTCCTACGTCAAAGAGGATAATGGTTCTGGACTCCATGGTGCTGCAGTACGCTGCACATGAGCCCGAGCAGGTTGAGCCCCCCCAGCGTTGAATCCCACCCTCCTTTTCTTTACTTTCTCCACACGCCTTCTTCTTATCGATGACCCATTATCGTGAAGTTTTTCGTATCACATTTTGTTCAACGATAGAGTTTTCTGATGCGTGCGCCGTCTTTTTGTTCTGCGGCGATATTGTTCAGATATTCTTAAGGACAACGACGAATGAAAAAGAAAAAACAATCTGGCGGCATCCTTTCTCTTTCCACCCGGGCAATTCACGGTAACAAGCTCTATGCCTACAAAGGTCCGGTCGCAACCCCCATCTATCAAACATCGACATACAGGTTTGAGACCTCCGACGATGCTGTTCGATATGCAAAAGGTGACCCCTCGGTGTACGTCTACACACGGTATCATAATCCAACAGTGCACGATGTGGAAGAAAAGATCGCCCTTATGGATCACGGCGAAGCGGCGGCACTCTTTTCCTCGGGTATGGCGGCAATCACCACGGCGATTCTCGCGTTCACAAAACCGGGCAATGAGATCATCAGCACGGCAGCACTGTATGGTGGCACCTACCGATGGTTCCGCGACGAATTGCCGCAGAGCGGCATCACCGTGAAGTTTGTTCACCCGGATCACCTCGATCAGATCGAAAGGCTGGTGACCGCGAAGACCACCATTGTGTATGTTGAAACGCCGACGAATCCGACATTGGATCTCGTCGACATCGCAGAAGTTGCCAAACGGGTGCGGAACGCTGAGCGAAAGTCCGGAAGGAAGATCTTCGTTATGGTGGACAACACGTTTGCATCGATTGTCAATCAGGACCCGTTTGCGCTCGGCGCGGATGTCATCGTGGAAAGCGCGACAAAATATCTTGGGGGACACAGCGATATCATCGCCGGCCTCGTTGTCGGCACATCAGATTTTGTGAAGCGGGTGAAGGGGTTGGCGAAGCATCACGGAGGCTGCGCCGATCCGTTTGCAGCGTATCTGCTCACGCGCAGCCTGAAGACGTTTGAGCTTCGGGTCAGGAAACAAAACGGGAATGCCTTGGCGCTTGCCCGGGCGCTCGAAAATCATAAGAAGGTCAATCGTGTTCTCCATCCCGGACTTCCGTCGTTTCCCAAACATCAACTCGCCAGGAAACAGATGTCAGGATATGGCGGAATGGTCACCATCGAGGTGAAACCTTCGAAAGGCCGATCTGCGGTCGAGGCAGCCGCACGGGTGTGTGACAATCTCAAGATTGCGGTCAATGCAATGTCGCTGGGAGGCGTGGAGACACTCGTCAGCATCCCCGTGTATTCATCACACATCTTCATGTCTGACACTGAACTTCTGCAACACGGCGTGACTCCGGGAATGATCCGGATTTCGGTTGGGATTGAAGGGATCGAAGATCTCATCGCGGATTTCGAACAGGCTCTTGCCCTTGCTTGAGTGGAATGATGCGGCAACGCACGATGAAACTAAAAAGGGAGAGCTCAGCTCTCCCTTTCCCTTTTGCACTCTTCCGAATGACCTATTTCGTTGCTCCGCGAAGCTGTATTGCCCCTGATGGTTGCGTGCTTCCGCCCCGCGGCTCCAGCGTTATGGCAAAGCCTTCAATCTCCTGCCTCTCGCCAACGGGAAGGGTCATCACGGCAAACACATTCGATTTTTCCTTGTTCACGTCGAACTCTCCGACTCGGAGATACTTTTTCTCCTTCACCAACCAGAGCTGATACTGCTTGTCAGCCGGCTCGGCAATCAGATTGACAACCTGTACGACTGCGTGGCGTTTCTCCGGCTCCCAGAATACTCTGCCGAATGCCTGCGAGCCCGCATCCATGTTCGCCAATTGCAGGATCTCAACCTTCTGAACCTGAAGAATCCCCAGAATATCCTGTTTCTCCTGTATTTGAGCCTGCAAATCAGTCAACTTCTTTTCCAATTCACCCGTTGTTCGCAGCTGATCGTTGAGGAAGAATAGGAGGCTGATGATGAGAAGTACGCCCATCACGATCGAAGCATAAAGATACCAGGAACGAGGGGGAGCTTTTGTGACGGAGGCTTCCACCACTCCCCGTTGAGGGATCGGTTTTGCGGCACGTGGCGGCTCCGATCTCTTCGATGAGAGTCTTGAGAGAATGCGCTGTCGTAGTCCGCTCGGCGGAGCCTCTTGCTTGAGCAACAGCGGAAGCAACGCTATGGCTTCATAGAGCTCGGAGAGTTCGCGCTTGCACTGCTCGCAGCCCGTCTCCAGGTGAGCCTCAAACTGTTTTCGGTTGCCGGGGTTTAGTCGGCCAAAGACATAAGGGATGCACAACTCAAGCTGGGAGTGCCGTTGTTCTTCAGTCTTCACGGTCGTTTCCCCTCCTGTGCCGGTGCCTGACGCAATTTTTGTATTCCCCGCCGCATTTTCGCCTTGATGGTTCCAAGCGGAATCCTCAGCATCCGCGCAAGATCGGACTGGCTTTGGCCTTCATAGTAGCTTAGCTCAAGTAAGCGCAGTTCAAGCTTCGAGAGATTTTTCAACATGTTTCGAACCTCTTCCGCGTAACCTTTGAAAACAAGAATGGTCTCTTGACCACCCTGCTTCTCTTCGTTCTCCAGGGGCGCGCGCGGCTGCAATGCCTCGCCATCAGAGCCTTTTTTCTTTTGGTTCGAAGTACGCACTTTCTCCAGAGCCTTCATTCGCGACAGGGCGGCAAGCCATGCGTACACAGAGCCGTTCTGGGTGGCATAGGAATTTCCCTTCTCCCACACTTGGACAAAAACGTCGTGCACCACTTCCTCGGCAACTTCGTGAGATCCCGTTATGCGCAGGGCAAATGGGTAGAATACCGGTGCATACCGGTCATACAGGGTTGCCAGCGCACGCTGGTCGGACCGCTGGATGCGCTTGAGAAGATCTGCATCCTCGCGATCACATTGTTGTCGTTGTGCCAAAGCGTTTTGTTGCACACACTCCTCGATCACAGTGGATAGATGGTGTTTCCTGGAATATGAGAAATTTTATGAATTTACGGAGAAGCGCAGGGAAAAGCAACGCTCGTTTTTCGGTGCCGCGTTCTCCTGAAAAAATCACAGTTCAGTCTTTGCCGCTTCGCTCTTGCGGGCAATGTTGTGTTGCCCCATGATGTCTTCGATTTGTTTCATATGCGTGAGCTGTACGGAAATATTTGCAGAAGTAAAGAACGGAATCGCCTTTCGCTTGTACAGAACCAGCGTCGCAGCGGTGCCGGACTCTTTTTCCCAGCCAAAACTTTCAATCTTGCCCCATGCCAGGAGACTCGTGCCCAGGAAGACACCGCCTGCAAGAAGTTTGCGTTTGCTTACCCCCTGAATGAGCACGGCAAGAGCGATGGACAATCCAAAAATCTGGTAGGAAATATTTTCGAGTTTCCATCCTGGCAGTTGAATGACGTCCGCGATGTCCTTCATGACATACCAAGCGAGTGCAAGCGCCACGATGATATTGACGATGACTTCCGCGCCTCCAACTCTTCCTAAGTCGAGAACGGTATTTCCACCTCGGCCGGGAATCAGGGCGATCCGGACAAACCGGTCAAGGACGATAAGAACTCCCAGGGTCCCCACGATCACCTTGGGAAACTTCGCCCACCAACCGAAGGCTTTGTCAAGCGAGAAGGCGATCATCACAAGCAACAGGAGGAATCCGGCCGCCGCGACGACCTGCCTCGATGACGGCCTCATGGTTCCAACGCTCTTTGAGAATCCGATCCAAATCAGAACACCGGCAAAGACGAAGCCAAGCAGCCACGCGAATTCCATAGTAGAATGTCCTTTTCTAGAGCTGAGTGATTTTTTTGTTCACAAGCTTTGGCATTGGACAGTCATCGCCAGGCTCCGGCAAGGCAAGGGGGCCGTGCACCGACAACCAGTGCGCACGCACTGCAATGATAAGGTACAACTTCCCGGTGAGCTTTGCACGAGTTCAAATTCGCCTCGGCGCAGAGGCGGTTAGCGCTCATCGACTCCACCTGGCAGCTGTGGATTCACAAAGAAGAGTTTCTCACGCTCGATGACCACTGTTCCGGCTGGAGCTCCACGCGGCTTTCGGACGTATTTTTTCTCTGTCATCGCCACGGGAACATGTTTGGCCGTTTTCATCTTACTGTAGAATGCGGCGATACTCGCCGTTTCCTCGAGCGTCCTTCTGCTCGGTTCTCCCTTACCCGTCCCTGTTCTGAGCACAACGTGTGAACCGCTTGAACCGCGTGCGTGAAACCACAGATCACCCGGCTTGGCATACTTGAGTGTAAGCAAATCGTTGTTTTCGCTGTTTTTCCCCACCCACACCTGAAAGCCTCCAGTAACAATAAACGTGCGAAATGGCGCCTCCTCTTTCTGCTCCCGGCCCTCACCAATGACACCCTTGTATCCAAGTCGCTTAAGGTGTTCCTGATTCGTTGTGGTGAATTCGGCAAACTGCTCGTGTGTCTGGAGGTCGGTCAAGCGATCCAAGAGTTCGCGCAGAAGCTCCCACCGTTCCTGAACCTCTTCCTGATGACCGAGCTTTTCCTCAGCGCCAGCTCTCGCTTTCTTCGACTTATTGAAATAGTGTTCAGCGTTTTGTGCCGGTGTCAATTTCTGGTCGAGACGAATGAGAACGGTGCTTTTGTCGCTGCTGAAAATGTTTTCGAGCTCTACCTCACGCATTCCTTTCTGGAGCCGTGGCAGGTTTGACATGAGAAGTTTCCCGAAGAGCTCGTATTGCATCGCACGCTGAAGCGCTTCGGTTTCCTGTTCCATTTTTTGAAGCGTCCGCTCGGAACGCTCTGCGCCCTGCCTGAGAAAGTGGAGGAGGGCTTCTTTCTCCTGAAGCAGTGTCTTTTGTTTTCTTGAACCACCAACAAAAACCTTGATGGCCTCATGAATGGAATCGAATTCCTCAATTTCAGAATGGGGAACATGGCTGAGCGTCACCAGGGAGAAGGTCGTTGGCGAGTTGTTCTGATAATAGATGCGGGGTCGCGGGGTTTCTTCCAGCTCTTTCAGCATTTCCTCGCACGCGGCAAAAAGCCTCGCGATGTCCTGATCGTTCAGCTCGGCTGCAAGCTGCCGCTCATCGAGACGCGAACGATGACAAAGTTCGCGCACAAGGGTATTGTTCAGAAGTGGAAATAGTTTCTTGATCGCAGCGGAGAGGAGGATAGTTCCAATCGCCCGCACCTGGGCGTGAAATTCCCCCAGAGTCCATCTGGGCTCAGGACGATCGCCGGATGGATCCGGGAGCGCGGCGTCTCTGTATTCCTTCGCATTCAGAAATGCATCGAGCACAATATTTCGATCATCGACGAGAAGAACGTTTGCCTTGGAGCCGTACATCCTTACGAGCAACCGGACATCGCCGCTGCACGACAGGACGAGTTCCCTGTCGGAAGGCTGAATGCTGACCGATCGGATGATTCTACCCCGGAGTGTTTTGAAGACATCAACGGAGTTTTTCTTCGCGCGATGAGTTTGCCCCCGAAGAAAAACATAGTTCATTGACGGATCACAGGAAACCGCCAGAGCTCGCTCCTCGTCCTCGTATCTGCAAGAGATCAGGAGTTCGTTCTTGCTCTGGCAGAAAGCTTCTTCAATCTTTGCACCGCGCAGAGAGGTGTCGAGGCTCGCCGCCAGAAAACGCAATGTATAGTAGTTACTGATCATTCGTTGTCCACATTTCAAGAAAAGGTTGAGAAAATTCGACCCAAAATCAATTTCCGGTCAACGGGGTGTTGATAACTATGTGGATACCATGTGACAAACTTTATCTTGTCCGCCCCCCAAAATTTCCGTAATTTCAATAGAATTTGAGTTACTAGCACAGAAGGAGAAGCTTTGATAGCGAGCATGACAGGATTTGGCCGCGCAGAAGTTACCAAGCGCGGGATTACCGCAGCCGTCGAGGTCCGAGGCGTGAACAGCCGATACCTCGATGTCACAACACGTCTCCCGCGGCTGCTATCACAAAGAGAAAAGGACATCAAAGAAATCGTCAGATCTTGTGTCAACAGGGGAAATCTTGTTATTTCCGTGACGCTGGAGGAGGAGTCCGATGGAGGCGCTCCTTTAAAAGTCAACAAGACGGCCGCCAAAGCGTACCTCAAGCTGCTCAACGAACTGCGCAAAACCACAAAGATCCGTGAAAAAGTCAGGCTGGAGCACTTATTGAAGTTTTCTGAAGTCTTTGAGGCCCCACGCGAGGAGCAATCCGATGAGCGACAGTGGATCGTGGTAGAGGACGCGCTCCGAAAAGCACTCGACGGATTCAACATCATGCGGCGCAACGAGGGAAGCGAGCTCGGCAAAGATCTTGAACGTCGCATTCGGTGGATGTCGACCACCGTCGACACGATTGAGGGATTGTCCAGAGCCCGGATCCCGGAGGAACGCAAGCGATTGCAGGAACGCATCGCTCAGCTCATGGGAGAGAAATCGGTTATCGATCAGAACCGGCTCGAACTGGAAATCACATTGTTGGCAGACAAACTCGATGTCACCGAAGAGTGTGTCAGGTTTCGAAGCCACACGAAGTTCTTTCTCGAGGCCATGGCCGGCAGCGACTCAGCCGGTCGCAAGCTCAACTTCCTCGTCCAGGAAATTAACCGCGAGGCGAACACGATTGGGTCAAAAACGAACGACTCCGAAATCGCCCATCTCGTTGTTCAAATGAAGGAAGAACTCGAAAAAGTTCGGGAACAGCTGCAGAATTTTGAATGAACAATTTGATCATCGGGCGATCGGGTCATCGAGACGCCTGGGACGAAGTTCGATGGACCGATGATCCGATGATTCGATAAATAGATCCCACGGAATGTCTCTCGGAAAGCTCATTGTCGTTTCTGCACCAAGCGGGGCGGGAAAGACCACCATCGTCAGGGCAATTCTCGATAAGTATCCGTCGATGTTATTTTCGGTTTCAGCTGCGACCCGAACGAAACGGGAGACGGAAATTGACGGGAAAGACTATTTCTTTCTGCCGCGCCAGGAGTTTGAGCGCAGAATCCGGGCCGGTGAGCTTGTCGAGTGGGAAGAGATTTACGGCAACCTGTACGGTACGCTCAAAAGTGAGGTCGACAAGACCTTGTCGGGCGGGAATGCAATGTTGTTCGACATCGATGTCAAGGGCGGGCTCTCGATCAAACGTAAGTATCCCAACGATTCGGTGTTGATTTTTGTCAAGCCGCCAAGCATAGAAATCCTCGAGGCGCGACTGCGGGGCCGGAAGACCGAAGACGAGACAACGTTCAAGAAGCGCATGGACCGGGTAGCGATGGAACTCGGCATGGCCTCGCAATTCGATTATCAAGTTGTCAACGACGATTTGCCGGCAGCGATCGTCGAGGTGGACAAAATCGTTGTGGCGCACACAACATTGGCGCAACGATCCACATAAGAGTATTCACACACAATCACAAGGAGCACCACAGTGCCTGTAAAACCAGTAGAGATCGAAGAATTNNCAAATTCATCAAGACATCAAGATCGAGCTCAGCCAGCGTATTGAAACGCTGAATCAGCTGACGAACACGACGGAGACCGAGGAAGAAGTTGACGTCGCTGCAAATCCTGATCAATTACGCATCAGTCTTGAATTCGAAAAGCGTGCGAAGGCGACGGATCTTGCAACACAGGAGACCATCGCGAAGAAGATCAAGTATCGCTACAAAGTGGTCGAGAAGGCGGAAGTGGCCCCGATTGCCGAAGAACCAGAGCCTGAAGTCTAAGGTGCTTCGTGTTACGCGGAAAGCACATACTCGTAGGGGTCACTGGGGGCATTGCAGCCTATAAGGTCTGCTACCTTGTGCGGGATCTGAAGAGGGCGGGAGCCGACGTAAAGGTGGTGATGACGGAGGCAGCGACGAAATTCGTTACTCCGCTGACCTTTTCCGCCTTATCCGGTCACGCCGTGTTGGGAAACATCTGGGCGACAGATCAATCGACCCTTTCCAGCATTGGGACACAACATGTCGACCTTGCAAACTGGGCCGATGCGTATGTCATAGCGCCTGCTTCAGCGAACACCCTCGCAAAGATCACGTACGGGCTTTCAGATAACCTGCTGACGATTGTCGCTTTGGCCAGTCGTGGCCCGATTATTCTTGCTCCGACGATGGATGCCGACATGTATATCAATCCCGTCACGCAGCAGAATGTCACCCGGTTGCAGGAACGCGGCTTCTTCATCGTTCCCCCGGAAGAGGGAGAGCACGCCAGTGGACTCAAGGGTCCGGGTCGACTCCCGGAGATCCGGGCCATCATCGAGACAATCGAACGCGTACTGGACAAAGCCAGCCGGGATCTCAAAGGGAAGAAGATCCTCGTTACCGCTGGCCCCACCTTTGAAGCGATCGATCCGGTTCGTTATATCGGCAACCGCTCTTCGGGAAAAATGGGGTTTGCCATTGCAAACGCTGCCGCGCTCCGCGGGGCGACCGTCACGCTCGTGAGCGGTCCCGTGCATCTTGAAACGCCGCGCAACGTTGAACGCGTTGACGTGGAATCGGCTGAGCAGATGCACGATGCTGTATTCAAATGCGTCGCAACCTCCGATGCCGTTATTATGGCGGCAGCCGTTGCAGACTATGCTCCCGAGAGAAGCGCCAAGACGAAAATCAAAAAGGGCGCGACGAACAAACCGGTTTCGCTCCAGCTTGTTGAGACCCCAGACATACTGAACGCCCTGGGCCAGAAGAAAAACAAACGAACGATACTGATTGGATTTGCCCTCGAGACCGACAACGAACTGCGCAACGCACAGGAAAAGCTGAAAACGAAAAACCTTGATCTCATTGTTCTGAACTCGCTCAAGGACAAAGGGGCGGGATTTGGCGTCGACACGAATGTTGTCACCATCCTCGACAAGAAGGGGAAGACCGCGAAACTGCCGTTGATGTCAAAGCTTGATGTCGCGAACGAAATTCTGAACCGCCTGAAGGGTTTACTGTAATCCGAATCGGGATGTGGTCGGGCAACGCACCTTGTTCTCGTGTTGCCGTGTACTTCATCCTTTTTTTGCCTCTCCACCTCACGCTCCACCCTATGCCAGACACGAAGAACGAGCTTCAGCATATTCTGAGCGATATTCAGGGCGCTCTGCGACAGGAACAGGAATTGTTCGGCAACACGTTGTACACAGACCCCGTGCCCCCACAACAAAAGCCTGACCAAAACTCCATGGCATCCCGGAAAAAGGTACCCGTTGTTGAAGAAGGGGTTGATCTCTTCGGATCCGCGCCTCCCAAGACAACCGCTCCACAAGAGCAACTCCTTCCCTATCCAAGCGAACCCTGGGTTGGGGCGAAGAATCTCGACGAACTGAAATCGATGATCTGCACCTGTGTGAAGTGTCCGCTGGGGACAACACGGATCAAATTCGTCTTTGGGGTTGGAAATCCCAATGCGGACATTGTTTTTGTTGGAGAAGCTCCGGGGGCAGACGAAGACGCTCAGGGCGAGCCCTTCGTGGGAAGAGCCGGTCAATTGTTGAACAAGATTTTAGACGCTATACAATTCAAGCGCGACGAAGTCTATATCTGCAATATCCTGAAGTGCCGGCCACCGAACAATCGAGAACCACAGTCGGACGAAATCGATCAGTGCGAGCCGCATCTCTGGAAGCAGCTTGAGTTGCTCAAGCCAAAGATCATTGTGTGCCTTGGTCGCGTTGCAGGACAGACGCTTCTTCGGACAACGCAGAGCCTGGGTGAGCTCCGCGGAAAGGTGCATAGCTATCGCGGCATCAACCTGGTCGTGACATACCACCCCGCAGCGCTTCTACGAAATCCGAACTGGAAGAAACCAACATGGGAAGACGTCCAGTGGATACGAAAGATGTATGACGAGATGAAAACGGCAGAGGGGTCGAAGCCGCTGTAGCAAGAAGGGGCGCGTTGATCTTCCCCATATTCCTTTGCTTTGAGAGGCTATTCCCGCCAAGAGAGATTTTCCTATGGAAAAACCTCAACAGTTTAAAGCAGGGCTCAAGCAAGCCTGGCGCGACGAGATGCGCAGCGCGAAGAATTATCATACGCTGGCTCTCCGCGAGAAGAATGCTCAGAAGAAGGCTATCCTTGTACGGATGGCAGAGGCAGAGGAACGCCATGCTGAGCGTTGGGCGACTCGTCTGCGCGAGCTCGGAGCCGATCCGGGCGATTATCGTGAGACTTTTTCAGAGCGGGTCCGCCGATGGATCCTGGTAAAGAGCGATTCTACGGTAGCTGCAAGAATGCTTGAAGCCGGCGAGAGCGAAGCGGACAAACTCTACGATGTGTTGCTGGAGACGTCACAGTCAGAACAGGATAAATCGTCGATTTTGGGGGCACAGCTTGAAGAGCGCGCTCATTCCCGGATGCTGGGAGAATTTGAAGGACAACCGGGCCATCCGCAGCATAAGCTTGATACTCTCCTTCGCCGCGAAACATGGCATGTGCGGGCCGGGGGCTGGATCGGACAGGCAATCTACGGCGTCAACGACGGCCTCGGTGCTGCCTTTGGCGTTGTCAGCGGCGTCGCCGGGGCAACGCAGGCCAATGGGCAATTTGTTCTTTTGAGCGGATTTGCAACCATGGTGGCCTCTGCCCTTTCCATGGGAAGCGGCGCCTATCTTGCAATGAAGTCCGAACGTGAAGTGTACGAAGCTGAGGTTGATCGCGAGAAGCTGGAGATCGAGAACAATCCACAGGAAGAAATCGAAGAGCTTGAGTTGTTTTATCAACTGAAAGGCTTTACGGAAGATGAGGCCAGAGCAATGGCTCAACGACTTTCCGAAAAGCCGGATCAGTTCCTGAAGACGCTCGTGCATGAAGAGCTTGGACTTTCAGAAGGAGCCTTCCCGAACGAATGGCGATCCGCAATCAGCGCGTCGCTCAGCACCGCCATCGGCGCTGCGGTCCCGGTGCTCCCCTTCCTCTTTAGCTCCGGAATGACGGCACTCTTTATCTCTCTTGGTGTTAGCACGGCGGCTCATTTTCTTGTCGGGGCCTCCAAGGTGCTCGTCACGGGTCGATCATGGTGGAAGAGTGGGGTGGAGATGACACTCGTCGGCCTTGGCGAAGCCGCAATCACGTACGCCATTGGTCTCCTAGCTTCCTCCGCGATTCGATAACACGACATCTCCTCAGAACGATAGTGAATCCGTAGAGCACCGGCATACTGCTCTTCATCTCCTTCTTTACACAAGGAAGTATTGATTGCACACACGGCTTGAACCAAAATTTTTCTCTCTTCTCCGCAAAGGATACACTCGACAACAATTCATGTCGGATCTCGTTGCCGGACTGATTGTCGGTGTTGTGGCGCTTCCCCTTGCGATCGCGTTCGCTATCGCTTCCGGTGTGAAGCCGGAACAAGGGCTTTACACCGCGATCATCGGCGGATTAGCCGTCTCCATTCTTGGAGGCAGCCGGGTTCAGATCGCCGGCCCAACAGGAGCGTTCATTGTCATTGTTTACGGCGTTGTTCAAAAGTATGGCTATGACGGACTTGCCGTAGCAACAACCATGGCGGGTGTTTTCCTCATTATTATGGGTTTTGCCCGGCTGGGAACGCTGCTCAAGTTCATCCCCTATCCGCTCACCGTCGGGTTCACCAGCGGTATCGCACTGATTATTTTCACATCTCAAATCAAGGACTTTCTCGGCCTGCACATTCATACCCTCCCCGCAGATTTTGCTGAAAAGTGGGTTGTGTATGCACAGAATCTTTGGACCTTTGATCTCAATTCTCTTCTTGTCGGACTCGGGTCGCTGCTGCTGATTATCTTCTGGCCGCGCATTTCTCATCGCATTCCGGGTCCGCTCGTGGCACTACTGCTCGCCACGGTCGTTGTCCAGGTCTTTCATATTCCGGTGGAGACTATCGGAAGCAGGTTCGGCGGCGTGCCGCATTCTCTGCCGATTCCGCACCCTCCACACGTCACATGGAAAATGATTACCGGGTTGGTCTCTCCCGCGATCACCATCGCGTTACTCGGAGCCATTGAATCCTTGCTTTCCGCCGTTGTTGCAGACGGCATGTTGCGAACGCGCCACCGATCCAACATGGAGTTGGTCGCTCAGGGAGCGGCGAATATCTTTTCACCAATGTTCGGCGGAATTCCGGTGACCGGGGCCATAGCACGAACAGCAACCAACATCAAGAACGGCGGTCGAACTCCCGTTGCAGGAATCGTTCACGCCTTGACCCTCCTTCTTATCATGTTGTTCTTCGGACGATGGGCGGTGCTCATTCCCTTTCCCGCACTCGCGGCAATTCTCGTTGTCGTTGCCTACAACATGAGCGAGTGGCGCTCATTCAAAAAGGTTCTCCGGAGTCCATTGAGTGACGTGGCTGTCATGCTCGTCACATTTACACTGACCGTGATTGTTGACCTGACCGTTGCCATCGAAGTCGGCATTGTTCTAGCAGCGTTGCTCTTCATGCGGAGGATGTCGGAGGTTAGTCAGGTCAACGCCATCACGCGCGACCTGCAGGACGAACGGGAGGAAGAAGAGACTGCCGTTTCGAAGCCTGTTATTCCGGATGGCGTTGAGGTGTTTGAGTTGTACGGAACGCTTTTCTTTGGAGCGGTTGACCAGTTCACCGAGTCGATGCGTTTTCTGGAGAACAAGCCGAAGGTCTTGATCCTGGAAACAAAACACCTGCTCGCCGTCGATGCAACGGGACTGCGCGCCCTGGATGAACTGGTGTATCAGTTATCCCAGCAGAAAACGCATTTCCTTCTTTCAGGCATTCATAAGCAACCGCTGTTCGCGATGCAGCAATCGGGCCTCCTCGATCGTTTGGGTGATGTCAATGTTTGTGGAGACCTTGACGAGGCTCTGAAGCGGGCGGGAGAGATTATCAAGATCAATGGCGGATAGAAGCACTCCCCGATAAGAAACAGCAAGAGCATTCGCAATTCTTGTAATGAGAGAGGAAACACAAAAACAATGCGAAATCCCGTGAGAGTTCGTTCTCCCCTTCGCTGTCTTGCTGTTGCTCTTTCCATGCTCGCGACTCAACCTGTTCTCGCACAGCACAACCACGGCACAGGCGCGCTTTCACCGCACCAAAAACTTGCCCGCGATATATTCAAGGAGCTGATCGGGATCAACACAACGATGAACATTGGGAGTACAAAAGCAGCTGAGGCGATGGCATCGCGGTTGAAAACCGCGGGATTCCCGGAGAGCGACATCCAGCTTGTTGGTCCGCGGCCTCGAAACATGAATCTCGTTGTGCGCTACCACGGAAGGGGCGGCCTTCGACCGATACTTTTCATCGGTCACCTTGATGTCGTTGAAGCGCTCCCCCGGGATTGGTCGTTTGATCCGTTCACTTTTCTCGAGAAGGACGGGTACTTCTACGGCCGCGGAACATCTGACATGAAATGCGAGGATGCGGATATCGTCACAAACCTCATCCGCCTCAAGAGCGAAGGCTTCGTGCCGAACCGCGACATCATCGTGGCGTTGACCGAACACGAGGAGAACGGGGACGCAAACGGCATCGAGTGGCTCCTGGGACATCGCCGTGACCTTATCGATGCGGAGTTTGCGATTAACCTTGAAGGCGGCGGAGGGGATATCAAGTCTGGAAAACCCATCCTGATGGAGGTTCAGACGAGTGAGAAGGTATATATCAGTTTTCAACTCGAAGTGAAGAATCGGGGCGGCCACAGTTCCATGCCTGTCAAAGAAAATGCTATCTACCGCCTTGCCATTGGACTGACCAGGCTTGCGAAGTACGATTTCCCCATCCGGCTGAACGAAACAACGCGAACGTTCTTTGAGCGTACCGCCAACAAGGAAACCGGGCAATCTCAATCTGATATGATAGCTCTTCTGAGGACGCCTCTGGACACCGTTGCCGCCAATCGCCTCGCCACATCCTCAGCGTACTACAACGCCTTGATGCGGACAACGTGTGTGCCAACGATGCTCAACGCCGGGCATGCTGAGAATGCTTTGCCGCAAACAGCGCACGCTGTCGTCAATTGCCGCATGCTTCCCGATGATTCCGTGGAAAAGGTGCTCGAAACGCTGCGCCGCGTTCTCGCTGACAGTCAGATCACCGTCACGCAACTGGGGCAACCACAACCCGGTCCGTTGTCGCCGCTCCGAAAAGATGTTATGGACAACGTCGAGCGACTCACTGCGTCAATGTGGCCCGGCGTGGCGGTGACACCCGTTATGTCCACCGGCGCTTCGGACGGCAAATTCCTTCGTCAGGTAGGGATTCCGGTGTATGGTGTGTCGGGAATTTTCGCGGACATCGACGATGTGCGCGCACATGGCAAAGACGAGCGCATCGGAGTCAATGAATTTTACGCTGGCGTAGAGTTCATGTATCAGTTTGTTCAATCTCTGACTCGTTGACCGAGTCGCCATCAATGATTCATCAGGTCTGCCTGACAGCACTGGCACCCCGGGCTGGCAGGAATTGAGATCTGTCTATGCCGGAGATACAGCCATGAAAAGCATCCTTGCGGTTCTCGTGGGATACCTTGTGTTCGGCGTTGCCGCCATTCTTCTCTTCCTGGTTTCCGGAGTCGACCCTCGGCAGGATCCCGAACTTGGATTCCGCATTTGGAGTACCTCTTACGGAGTTTTCTTCGCCCTTGCGGGCGGCTATGTTGCAGCACGGATTGCCGGCAAGAAGGAGATTCTGCACGCCAGCGCAGTGGCGTGCATTCTTGCGGTCATCGCTACCGTCTCTCTGGTTGCTCAACCGGGACATGCGTCATTGTGGTCTCAGATTGCCGCTCTCGGATTCATGACTCCCGCCGCAATTCTCGGGGGAGTGGTTCGAGCCCGACAAACGAGCATCAAAGACTGAGTGTTGTTCTCGTTTCAACGCGTTCACACGGAATGTTGCTATGAAAACGGCTCTTTGTATTTTTGGGTTTCTTTTGTTGTCAGTCGCCGGTTCGCTTGGCTTGACAGCCCAAACGCCAGATCATCAACAGACAGCCGCCCCAAAGATTTCCTACGAAGAAGAGATTGCGGCCTGGCATCAGCAACGCATTGCCAGCCTTAAACGTCCGCACGGATGGCTGTCATTGATCGCGTTGGATTGGCTGGAAGAAGGAGACAACCATGTCGCCGGTTTTGGTGTGGTGACATTGACCAAAGGAACGATCTCCTATAAGTCACTGCCGGAACTTCAACCCGGGCTCCGCGGGGAGATCTTTACGTCCGGCGCACTGATGACCGATGTCGACAAGATTGAGGTTGGGCCGAGAGCTTTCGTCGTCATCAGGCGCGGCGAGCGGTTTGCCGTCCGAATGTGGGACGCGAATGCAGAGGCGCTCAAGGGGTTCACGGGCATAGAGCGATTCCCGCTCTCGAAAGAGTGGAACATAGAAGCCCGCTGGGAAGCGTACGAAAAACCAAAGCTGATCAAGATTCAATCTGTTATTCCTGACTATATGGAAAATTATGTTGTGCCGGGCGTTGCCATTTTCGTCGTTGGCGGCAAAGAGTATCGGCTCGAGCCGGTTGGTGAGCCGGGGGCGCGGCAATTGTTTTTCATCTTTGCCGATAAGACGAACGGCGGCGATACGTACGGTGCGGGACGATTTCTGTATACTGATCCTCCGAGGGGGGGCAGGGTCGTGCTCGATTTCAACAAAGCCACCAATCCGCCGTGTGCATTTTCGACCTTCGCAACCTGTCCGCTCCCGCCCGCATCAAACCGTTTACCGGTGCGAATTGAGGCAGGTGAGAAGAGGTTTGGAGATCATTGATTTTCGCGTACATTGAGCAAAAGGAGTATGAGTATGGCAGACCCTCGACGAACGGTTTCCATGGGTGATCAAAATTACCCGGCCGAAGGTCGTGTGCCGCCCCAGGCGGTCGACGTTGAAATGGCAGTGCTCGGCGCAATGCTTCTTGACAAAGGGGCAATTGCCAAGGCAATCGAGATCCTCGATGATTCGTCATTCTACAAACCGGCGCATCAGCGCATCTTTGCAGGCATGCTTGCCCTGTTTGAGAGAAGTGAGCCGGTGGATCTCATCACACTCGTCGAAGAGCTTCGACGACGGGCAGAGCTCGACAAGATTGGCGGTGAGTACTATCTCACCGAGCTCACTACGCGAGTGACGACAGCCGCAAATATTGAGTACCACGCTCATATCGTTCTTGAAAAAGCTCTCATGCGCCAGTTGATTTCTTCTTCCTCTGAGGTTGTCGGGCGGGCGTACAGTGAAACAGAAGATGCGTTGGACCTGCTGGATGAGGCGGAGCAGAAGATTTTCCAGATCTCCGAACTGCGAATGAAAAAGAGTTTCGTCTCTATGAACGCCGCCGTTCATCAGACGATGGAAATGCTCGAAAGTATTCACGGGAAACATAGTGGTGTCACCGGCGTATCCTCCGGCTACACCGAACTAGACAACTATACAGGCGGATTTCAGAACTCCGATCTGATTATCGTTGCAGGGCGGCCCAGCCAGGGCAAAACAGCGCTCGTTCTTTCCATCGCGCGCAACGCATCCATTCTCCACGAGGTCCCCGTCGCATTCTTCAGCCTTGAGATGTCCAACCAACAGTTGGTGTTGCGCTTGATTTGTGCTGAGGCCCGCGTCGATGCTCAGATGGTTCGAACCGGCCGTTTGCCGGAAGACGAATGGCGGAAGCTCAGCACCACCATCGGCAAGCTCTACAAAGCAAAGATCTTCATCGATGACACGCCGGCCCTCACAGCCCTCGAAATCCGCGCGAAGGCGCGCCGACTCAAAGCCGAGCATAACGTTGGCCTGGTTATCGTCGACTATCTTCAGCTGATGCAGGGTCCGAAGAACGTCCAAAGTCGTGAACAGGAAATTTCAAGCATTTCCCGCTCCCTCAAGGCGTTGGCGAAGGAACTGAATATTCCGGTGATTGCACTGTCACAGTTGAACCGCGCGGTCGAGATGCGCGGCGACAAGCGACCGGTGTTAGCTGATCTTCGAGAGTCTGGAGCGATCGAGCAGGACGCCGACGTTGTTCTTTTCGTTCACCGCCCCGAAATGTTCGGCATCAACGTCGATGAAAACAACGAGTCCACAGAGGGAATGGCCGAGATTATCGTGGGCAAACAGCGGAATGGGCCAACGGGAAGTGCGCGTCTTGCATTTATCAAGCAATATGCGCGATTTGAAAACCTCACCCGGTTCCGCGAGGCGACCTTCCTGCCACCCGAGCCGACCGAAGAAACGCCGTTCTGATATGGGAAGGATTTTTTCGTCGGTTCGTTCGCTCAAGCACACCTGTTGTGCAATTCTTCTGGCTGGTGGCCTCGTCCCTCAGCCCACCTTGAGTCAGGATCGAACTTTTTCCATCACCGGCTCTGCTGGTTATGGCCTTCTGAGTTTGGGCGCGGTCGACGCGAAGAATGCGTCCGATGCCGTGGGGTGGAACGCTCTGGGAATTCCTGTCAACGATTTCGCTTCTCTGAAGCAGTCTCCGTTTTTTTCCGGCCGCGCAACCTATCGTTATACCCGCGATGTTGCATTCTCCGTGTACGGATCGTACTTTTCGAAGACGGTTTCTTCGTCGTACAGCGGCTCGGATGCGGTGTTGCAGCTTGATCGCAGCGTCAGCGCGACAGATTTGATGCTGGGTGTCGCCTATTACCCGGATCTCCAACCCTATCTTTTTCAGTGGTATCTCCAGGCTAATGTTGGGGTTATCCTGGCCCGCGCTACGGCAAGGGCTGTTGGCACACAAGCGACAAAACCGGGCGGCACGGTTGTCATGGTTCCGTTGGTTGACTCTGAGGGCAAGTACAAGAAGGCACAGATCTCTGCTGCATTTTTCGTCGGAGCTGACATGCCATTGATCCAACATATCTTCATAAGAGGAGAAGCGGGATACCGGGTTGCTCAGGTGGGCGAACTGGACGGTGACATCACACGCTTTGGCGTTCAAAGCAACGAGTCTTCAACAACGATGTTCGATTTTTCCGGCGTTCTCGTCAGCATAGGCGTTGGAGTAGCATTCTAAGAAGGATCCTTCTATGATCAGACGCACGTTCTTACAGGCCCTTCCTCTTGCAGCCGGTATTCCGGCATTGCTCGGGAACATACACCTCAAAGATTTCTTCTTTCAGGATGATGATGCCCTCATCTGCGCCGGGAAGTTTGAACTGGCGGTATCTCTCGGGCTCCGTTCAAAGCCCATGGGAGAAGTCGTCATCGAAATAGGCAAGTCCTTTCTCGGCGTCGACTACAGAGCCAACCTGCTTGAACAACCCGGCGAGGAACGGCTCGTTGTCAACCTGACCGGACTCGATTGCGTCCTGTTCTGCGAGAATGCGCTTGTATTCGCACGCTGCGTGAAGAAGAACAAAATGACGTTCGATGATTACAAGGCGGAACTGCAGTATGTCCGTTACCGCGGCGGCATCATTGATCGCTACCCGAGTCGGCTGCACTATTTCTCCGATCACATGTACGACAACGAGAAGAAGGGTGTTGTAAAGAATGTCACCAAGGATATCGGCGGAGTGCCCTTCATCAAGACGATCAACTTCATGTCGACGCACCCGAACTCCTACGTCAAACTCAAGGAAAATCCTGAGTTTGTACAGGTGATCCAGAAACAGGAAGCGGCGATCAACGAACGCACGATGTACCACATCCCGAAAGATCAAATACGGAAGCATGCGTCGGAAATACACAACGGTGATATCATTGCGATAACGACCGACATTGTCGGAATGGACGTTTCTCACACGGGGGTTGCCATTTGGGAACACGATTCACTTCATCTGATGCATGCTCCGCTGAGCGGGCGTCAGGTTCAGATCACGGAAAAACCTCTCGCTGACTACCTGGCCGCAAACAACAAGCAGCTCGGCATCATGGTCGCACGACCACTGTCACCCGCATAGTCACCCGGTGCGGCGTCTTGCAACCGGGAACAAATTTCTGTAAAATATTTTTTGTTCGCGACTGCGAAATTCATTCTATGAAAATACCCCGGCGACTTTTCTTTTTGGTCACGATTCTCACGGAGATGCTCCTCGCTCAACAGCCGATCGTCGTTCCTCGCGATTCGGCAGAACTTGTTGTTGGCGGCAAGAGGATCTCGATAAGCTACGGCCAGCCGGCAATGCGTGGGCGGAAGATTATGGGTGATTATGTTCCCTACAATCGGGTTTGGAGAACGGGAGCGGGTCAGGCAACAGTTCTGACAACTGATGCAGATCTCGAACTTGGCGGAATGGAGATACCGAAGGGTGCATACTCCCTCTACACGTTTCCTACTGCAACCCAGTGGAAACTCATCGTGAACAAGCAGACCGGGCAATGGGGAACCATCTATAATCCCCAACAGGATCTTGCCCGCGTCGCTCTTGAGAAGCGGACCGTTCAAAGTCCCGTTGAGAGGTTGACATTCTTGCTTGAACGCGGCGGCAATGGCTCGGGAATCCTCAAGATTGAATGGGAGAACACTTCGCTTTCACTGCCATTCAGGGTGAGTCCGACAACAATCGTGGCAAGCCCGCGGGATTCTGTGAAAGTGCTCCTTGCCGGCAAGACCCTGACCGTGAACTATGGCCGCCCCTCGGCACGCGGGAGAAAGATCATAGGGGGTGTTGTTCCCTATAATCAAATCTGGCGAACGGGGGCAAACGAAGCAACAACGTTGAGCAGCGAAGCGGATTTGCTGATCGGGGGGACGGTAATTCCTCGGGGAACCTATTCATTGTATACTATCCCATCGAAGACGTCCTGGCAGCTTGTGGTGAACAAAGAGGTTGGACAGTCAGGTCTTGTGTATCATCCGCGCCTTGATCTTGCCAGGGTCAGGCTGCAAAAGACCGGACTGAAGGATTACATCGAACGTTTCACAATTTCAATTGAGCGGGTGAGTTTGAATTCCGGAGTGCTGAGACTCGCATGGGAAAAAACCGCACTCTCAATTCCATTCACGCTGAAAACCCATTAGCCGATTGCGGCAGAATCTCGTCCGCCGGTAAAACCCGCTACGTCAAGGAGATCTGGAATGCCAACACGAGTGACTGTGAAGACCAATGGAAGCATTCACCTCGAAGGTGATTTTGAACTGTTCGATCAAAACGGCGGGAAATTCGATCTCAACGGGCGCACACTGATCAAACTTTGCCGCTGTGGGCAAAGCAAGAACCAGCCGTTGTGCGACAGCAGTCACAAGACATGCGGATTCCAATCCGAAATTGTTGCTCGGGTCTTACCGCCCCCCGTCCCCAAAACGTGAGACATTCCTCTGGCGTTGGACTTCATAGAGAAAGACAGCGCTCGCACTGGCAACGTTGAGCGAATCAACTCCATCCTGCATTGAAATCGCAACCGATTCATTACACGCGGCAAGAACCCCGGCTCTGACTCCCTCTCCCTCGCTTCCAAAAACAATGCAGCAGTCCGCGCCAAACGATGCCTGTTGAAGCATTTTCTGGTCCGCATGCGGATGGGCCGCAATAGCATGAAAAGCGTGGGCCAATCGCATTTCACCGATTGCGCTAATGAGGTCGGTGAGCTGAACAACGGGAAGGTGAAAGACGGTCCCCATAGAATTTCGCACCGCGCGTCGCAGGTAGGGGCTGCTCGACGTTTCACCAACAAGGAGAGCGTCCACCTTGAATGCCGCACAGTTTCTGACAAGCGCACCAAGATTTTCAGCGTTCGTCAGTCCGTCAACCGCAACAAAGAGGCGCGGATGGATAGATTGCTGGAGGGCTTCTGCAAGTGACAGGGGCTTCGGAATGTGGGCGACGGCCATAATTCCCTGGTGCAGGTTAAACCCGACGATGGATTCAACGACCGATTTCGGGGCCACAAAGACCAAGGGATTCTCCATCCGAGCCTCGAGCAGAGGCCGATAGATCTCAAGCCACTCCGGCGTCAGGAGGCATGAGCGAATATCAAGCGTGCTTTCAAGGAGTCGGCAGACCACCTTATCCCCTTCCGCCACGAAGATCCCCTGGCGCTGATGATCCAATGGACGGCGAAGTGTTCGGTATGGGTGAAGATGCGGCTCTTCCAGTGTTTCGACGGGGCGAATGGTCATCGGGCGAATCCTCAACTTCTTTGTAGTCGAAGAGAATGATACAAGGAGAGTGATTAGAAATCAATTGTTGATTTTTTTTTGCACTCCTGAATTGCCTTGAGGATTTCGATCTCCACATTGGTTTGGCCGTGCTTTGCCGACCTTCTTGCCATTGTTGACATTCGCCAGAAAAGGCAGTACTATTTCACGACAGGGAGCCTTTGAGCGCTCGATGCTGACTCGCCGAAGGATCTCTTCACCCACCAGAATTCTCTGAGGAGATTTTTTATGACAATTAAAGAAAAGATGCATGGCGATGTTGCGGTTCTCACTTTCAAGGGGAATTTGATGGGAGAGCCCGACACGACCGAAGTCCGGGATAAGATTTATGGCTTGCTGCAGGAGGGTTTCAACAAAATTGTGCTCGACATGGGACAGGTCAAGTGGGTGAATAGCTCAGGCCTGGGCACGATGATTGCGGCCATGACCTCCGTGAAGAACAAGGGGGGAGAGCTGCGGCTTGCCCGTGTTACCGATAAGGTCGAAAGCCTCTTTGCCATCACACAGTTAATCAAAGTATTCAAGACATACGAAACGGTTGAACGCGCGGTGGCAAGTTTCAAATAGTTGTCGTGTCCAACCAAAGTCCCTCCTTCACCTCAGAGTGGTAGGATCAGACCTACAGAGTGTGCGGTGGCATCGCCGGTGAATCCGGCGATGCCATTTGCATTTAGAAGTTCCCTCTTATTACTTGCCATTCCATGTAGTTCTATTCGAAATTTTCTTAGATTTATTGAATTGTATTTGATAAACCCGGGCTAGACTCTTCTTGTTCAAGAACGCACACATTCTCCACCATTTTCGAGCCGTTTCTCTGACATAACCATGAAGACGCCCCTTGTTTTGCGATATTTCCTGTGGAGTATGCTCATTTTTGCCGTATCGATGTTTTGTTTGAGCTTCCGGGTTCTCGATTCACTGCGGTACAAAACGCTCATAACCGGATCGGACATGCGATATGCTTACGGGCAGGATATCAAAGAGATCGAGTTTCCATTCCGCGTTCTCCCCATTTGGGGTCCCCAGATTAACCAGGAACAGTATCTCAAAATCGCACGGAATCTTGTTCATCGGCTCAAGTCCGCCGGTGCCAAGGTCGTCATCGTTCCTGTCCCAGATTTCTTCATGCTTTCCCCGCAAACCAACAAGACTCTAGAGCAGATCGAAGCTGACAGCATTGTTGTCTTCGGCGCTCCGGGTGCGTTCAATTCTCTCTTGCCCTGGGAGCGTGATCTTCAAATTGAAAACAAGAATGCGTGGTGGGCGAAGCATCCGTTTTCCAACCGCACGAAAGTGCCCTGGGGAGTCATGTCGCCGGCCATCAGAGAGAATAGTCCCCTCGTTCGTTTCGTTCCTGTTGGATTCAGGGAAAACGACACCGGCGAGCCCGTGTCCGACGTAGCGACCGTCGCCCTGAGGCGATTCTTTGGCATCCCTGATTGCGAAGAACTCCCGTTTTCGCGCTCACGCCTCCTCATCGGGCCACTGAGCATTTTGATTGCCCAGGATGGAGTCTCTTACATTCGGCTTGCTCACCAGCCGAGACGACAGTCGGAGATTTCCGTCGCTGTCAACTACGCGACGGACTCTCTGGAATACTATCCCGCCTGGGACCAATCTCGCCACACCACAATCACCACCGAGGAAGCATGGCTCAATCATAAAGGAAGCATCGTGATGCTTGACTGGAATGGCGCTTATCGAAACCAGAGTGTATACTACGGATGGGCATATCAGCAAATCTTTGGTTCGGCGTTCAGCGGTGCGTTTCTTACCACTCACAACGAATGGAACGTGTTGCTCATCACCACCATTGTTGTCTTACTCTCCGTTTTTAGTTATGCATTCCGTAACGGTTTGACGGTATTGATTTCCTTCTTACTTGCCGTTGCTGTTGTTCTTATCAGCGTGTGGTTGTTTATCAGCTACAACGTTTTGTTCGAACCGATCTACATTGTCGTGCCTATTGTGCTTTGCGGATTCATCCTGCCTTTGGTGAAACTCTCGGGAGAAAAACGCATCGCTGAGGAAAAAATCAAAAGTCTCGAAGAGGAAAACCAACGCCTCCTTGACCTCCAGCGCTCTGTTTCGCCTCACATACTGCCCTCACCCAACAGAAAGATGCAATGATAGCGGTCTTTGTCGATTTCCTGGCCCTTGTTCTCTCTTTTCTTATCCTTCGGCGGATCAGCCTGAAGCACGACGAAACCCGCTTTTCCGGTGTGGAGTCTTTCTTTGTCGGGCTGCTGGCCTGGGTTTTTCTCTTTTCGGTTTCGGGTTGGGGATTTCTTGGACTCTACCTCACCTACCTTTTGCTGTCCGAGAGGGTTCTCGCTGCTATCTTTGGTTTGATGTTCATCGGTATGGCCAGCGGATTCGCTTTGCAGGCGAATGAGATCCTCGACACGTCCACCGTCGTTCAGTTTCTCCGCAGGGCTCTTGTCTTCCGCCCAACAAAACCCCATTCCCTCATTTTTGAAGAAGAGCTCGATAAGAAAAGGGTGCGCGACATTCACGCCGAGACTTCAGACAAGGCCTTTCCGACGATGGGGGGTCAGAAACAGCTTTTGAGTAAAGAAGAGCTTCAGCGATTTCAGAAGGATTTGGCCTCTCCCAGGGAGCGCCCCCCCCGCTCCATGCGGTTCGAAGAAGAGGTGCAACAGTTGAAGACCGGTCACGTTGTCCACCTCACTGATCCATGGAAAATCTATAACTTCAACCAGACATTGCATGAGTTCTATACTGAGATGTTCGAACTTGAAATTGATCCGGCGACGCGAACGTTTCAGTTCAGATTGAACATCCATGCCGCCACAGAGACAGCGCTTCGTGACCCGATGTTTGTGTTCGAACTCAAGCAGGATCTCTATCAACTCCTGCAGGTGTTGAACACCGATCCGTGGCTCGCGTGGTATTCTGAATTTTTTGACCATATTGTTGTCGTTTGTTTTGGCAACGAGTCCGACGCCTTTGGCAACATGCAGATGTATCCGATTCTGCGTATCGACATCGTCCGTTCGCAGTTGACGGATCGAGAGGGAAAATTCTTCAACGCCGCCGATCTACAAACCATTTGTGCGTTCACGTTCGCAAACGGAAAGCCACTCCCGGAGGAATTACTGTGAAACGAATTCTTGCCGTCCTTCTCGTGTTGAGTTTGCTCCCATTTTTCCTTTTTGCTCAGGAGCCTCCAAAAAAATTCGCCGAGTATGGTGAACTGCTGATCACGCAGCTCTCTTCCGCTCCGTTCCCTCACCCAGGCCGAGCCGCGGGACATACATACGGAAAGCAGTTTTTTCCGGCCGAGAAACATTACAGTGATAGCAGTGTCGCATTCTTCATACCGCGCGGGTTTCGGCAAACCGAGGCTGTTGACCTCGTTGTGCATCTCCATGGTTGGTGGAACAACATCGACACCACCCTCAGCAAATACAAACTGCCGCAACAGCTCTTCGAGAGCGGCAAGAATGTCATTCTCGTTGTTCCCGAGGGACCTCGCAACGCACCTGACTCGTTTGCAGGGAAACTCGAAGACGCCGGTGGGCTGAAACGTTTCGTCACCGACGTTGTGGATTTCCTTTTCACTCACGGAAAAATCAAAACGCGTTCTGTAGGGAAGGTCATTCTTTCCGGTCACAGCGGCGCATACCACGGCATCTCGTACGCATTGATGCGCGGCGGAATGGCCGACGGTGTAAGCGAGGTGTACATCTTCGATGCTCTCTACGGTCAAACGGAGAAATACGCCCACTGGATCGATCGTTACCCTGGAAAAATGATCACCATCTATACCGATTCCGGTGGCACAAAAGAAGAAACTGAATTGTTGATGGAAGACCTCGACGGTTGGAAAATCCCCTACCGCGCCGCGGAAGAACGTGCGATTGTCCCCGACGACCTCCGCGACAATCGACTCGTGTTCATTCACACGGACCTTGAACACGACATGGTGGTCAGCGCGCGCATGGAGTTCCGCGAGTTCTTGAAGGCAAGCGGTCTTTCAAATCGATAGGAGGCGATCGAGACGCGGATGCATTGAAGACCCGTATGGCACAAAAAAGAATAATTCTCAAAATGTTGGAATGATATTGACGGCACAGAGTTAACGGCGATTGACAAGAATACTCGTTTCCAACTGATTTGACACTCACGAGGTAGTACCGTACGTTGCGGTATCGGGATTCACGAGCTTCGACAAGATTCTCTGGTCCCTCGCGAGGTGCTTTATGGTGTTTATCCTCATTGCTGCGCTCCTTTTGTGCGGCTGCGCTACTGTCCAACCGACCAACGCACCAGATACATTTCCACAACTGATCAAGCAGGAGCCCCTTCCTGCGTGGCCCTTCCCCACAGTTGACCAAGAAGTATCCATTGAGATCAAGATCCGAATTGGCAGCGACGGTTCTGTCAAAGATGTTTCCTTTCTCACTCCGAGTTTGAGCAGAGAATGGAACGATCTTGCCCTCGAAAAGATACGCGGATGGAAATTTTCTCCCGCGATCGTAGACGGGCACCCCGTGCCCCTTTGGATACGGCAAACCGTCCGGATGAGATTTGAAGAGGCGTCCTTTCTCCGTCTCGCCGAGATTGTTTGTCCCGACAAACGCACGGCCGATTCGGTCTATGCGCTCCTGGACGTCGGAGCGCCGTTTGATTCGCTGGCGAGAGTGTTTTCGACTTCCGGTTCACGTGCACAGGGGGGGCTTCTCGGCGACGTTGATTTGCGTTCGCTGCCACTTTTCGTCCGGCATGAACTCCAGAGGATCCGGACCGACCACTTCACTTCTCCCATTTTCCTCGGAAGAGACTATGTGATCTATAAGTGCTTACCCGCTCAATCTCTCTCACGCCCTGCCATTTGAATCGAGATTTCCATTTTCCTTGGTTCTTCACGAGCCTCGTCACCATTGAACTTTTTCCTCTTCGTTGCTGTTCATTCTGACACAGGGATTGCCTTGGACCATTGTATGGAGGACCAATTAAATGCCGATCTTTCCGCCAGTGTTTAATGACTTGGAGAAAAAACCTGCCGCGTTTGTTCTCATCCGGCTCATCGTCGGCTCCATCTTTCTGTCTGAAGGCCTCCAAAAGTTCTTGTTCTCAGAATCTCTGGGGGTCGGGCGTTTCATCAAGATCGGAATACCCGCTCCCGAGATCATGGCACCGTTCGTTGGGGTCGTAGAAATTGTGTGCGGGACGCTTCTCCTTGTCGGTCTCTTCAGTCAAATCGCGGCTATTCCTCTCATCATCGACATGTTGGTTGCCATCTCAACGACAAAGATCCCGATTTTGCTCGACAAGGGATTCTGGGCAATGGCCCATGAAGCCCGGGTGGACTCGTCCATGCTCCTCGGCTCCATTTTCCTGCTTCTCGTTGGCAGTGGTCGCTGGTCACTGGATGCCATCATTGCCAACAAACAACGGAAGGCTCTCAGGCGGGGGGGTGACTGAATGGCGTTCAAGTCTCTTCACTCTCTGAAACTCATCGTGCTGATATTTATTCCTCTGACTTTGTTTGCTCAACAATCCGGAAAGGCGGTTCACATGGAAAAAGCGACATTCGGCGGCGGGTGTTTTTGGTGTGTTGAGGCGATCTATGAGCGTTTACCGGGAGTTCAATCTGTTCTCTCTGGTTACGCCGGAGGAACAAAGCCAAATCCGACATACGAAGACGTGTGCACAGGCAAGACCGGTCACGCAGAGGTGGCTCAGATTACCTTCGACCCGACAAAAATAACGTACGAACAGCTGCTCGAGACGTTTTGGAAGGCCCATGACCCGACAACCCTGAATCGTCAGGGTGCAGATGTCGGCACGCAATACCGCTCGGTGGTATTCTATCACGATGAGAAACAGAAGGCCGCGGCGGAACGATCAAAAGTTGAAGCCCAAACATCGTTTGACCAACCCATTGTTACTGAAATCCAACCGTTGAAAGAGTTTTTTCCCGCAGAGAATTATCATCAGGACTACTACCGCAACCATGCGAATGCTCCCTACTGTACGTTTATTATCAAACCGAAGCTGAAAAAGCTCAAACTCGAGTAACTGCGCGGCACCCGCGTTCCTCCCCGTCGATTGATCGTTTTCCTCTCGAACATTCGGGAATATTTCCTAAATTGTCCGCGAGCGTATTCTCTCCTATGTCAACCATCCTCGAAAACGACCAAGATTTCGCGTTTGACCTGCCAAAGTACACCGTTGTCTCCGCTTCTGCCGGATCGGGAAAGACGACGGCGCTCAAGCAGCGTTTTGTTCAGCTGCTTCTTTCGAAGTCGATTCCCGCGAATGGCCTGAAGAATATTCTCGCGATTACGTTCACGAACAACGCGGCGCGGGAAATGAAGCGCCGCATCCTGGACGCGCTGAAGCTCGCCTCCCTTGGCGATCCCGGGGCGCTGAATGAATTTCAGGAATTCCTTTCTCTCCGTCCCGCCGAACTGACCCTGCAGGCAGCGTGGATGGTCGACGAAATCCTCGACAACTATTCTGATTTTCAGGTCCAGACGATTGATAGTTTTCTTTCCCGCGTATTCAAGGCATCGGCGCTGGAATTGGGTCTCTCACCAGATCTCGAAATTGTGCTTGACAGCGCTGCGATTCTCGATGACGCCTTTGCACTCTTCGCCCGAGAGTTGAGCGATGGAACAACTTCATCACAACTGGTCAACGATCTCGTACCTCTTCTCCTCGAAAGCCGTGCAGCTGACGATCGCTTCCTGTGGAACCCGTACTCGGATCTCTCGTCAAAAGTAAAAGATCTTTATCGAAGAGTTCTTCTGACCTCCAAACTGCTGCGGAAGGAAGATTACTCCGCTGAAATCCGGGAGCGCAGCGAGATTATTGTTCAGCGAATTCAGGCTCTCAACGCGCTTGTTGGCAAGCCGGGGCTCGTGAAGAGCAAACGGTTTGAAGACTACGTCGCATTCGCGAAGAGTCGAGCAATCAACCAGCTTCTTGAGCGAAAATTTCCTCCGCCGGTAACAAAAACCGGAAGCACACCCGGCGTTTACCAGCGCGTGCTCGAGGAATCTGCGTCGCTTTGCGAGGAAATCGAACTCCTGCGCCTCCAATTGATCGTGCTCAAGGCGCGTCAGCACTATCAGCCTTATGCGGAAGCGCTAACTCTCTTTTCAGGATCGATCGAAGCTGTAAAGCGGGAGCAAGGGCGGGTCGCCATTGGTGATGTGGTCAAAAGGTTGGCCGACTATTTGAAGCCTGGAAGAGTGACGGAGATCTATTACGGGCTCTCTGAGAACCTGCGTCACTATCTCGTCGATGAGTTCCAGGATACCAATCCGATTCAATGGGAGAATCTTGAACCACTGATTCGTGATGCTCTCAGTGGAAAGGCAAGCCTGTTCCTCGTCGGGGATACCAAACAGTCGATTTATGGATTTCGCGGTGCAGACTGGCGAATCATGAAGCATCTCCAGGAGGATGATGTATTCCCGTCGGCAAAAAAGGAACTCCGCTTTTTGAAAACGAATTTCCGCAGCTTCGAGCGAATTCTGGACTTCGACAAGGAGGTTTTCAAGCACATTGTTCCGACGAAAGTCGTCAAGGGGGCGGAAAGCGCCAGCGGTCTTTCGACGGACGATGCGCTTCCAAAGCCCTCCTTCAGAAACAGAGGATATGTTGAGTTGACCGTCATCCCTCCGGATGCACGATTGGATGATCCGGCACAATCCCCGCAAAAGCAGAAGCTCATCGAGGTTGTTACCGATTGCATCAACCGGGGCTACAGAAAATCCGATATCACCATCCTGTCGCCGCGAAACAGCGACATCATCGAGGTGAGCGGGTGGTTGAACGAACGGCACCTCCCCTTTGTCTCCCACAGCAGCCTCGATGTGCGGAGCCGCAAGATCACCGGCGAACTTCTCGCATTGCTGCAATTCCTCGAATCACCCATCGATGATCTCGCATTCGCCACATTCTTGCTGGGCGATATCGTTCAGCACCTCCTCAAGCAGGGCGGCAACCCGGTCAACCGCACAGTACTCCTCGATTTTCTTTTCGGTCATTGCCTTGATCGCAGACGTGGTCATCCTCTCTACATCGGTTTCCGCGACGCCTTTCCCGGTCTTTGGCGGCAGCACTTTGAGGAAACCTTCAATGTCGTTGGTTACCTGCCCGTGTATGATTTGCTTTCCGAGATATACAAAACATTCAATCTCTTTGCTCTCTTCCCGGATGAAGAAGCAACATTGGTCAAGATTCTTGAAGTCGTCAAAGACTTCGAGGAGAAGGGTGAAAACAGCCTCAAGGGATTTCTTCAATACGCAGATGATTCCTCCGATGACGCCGACTGGGATATTGACATACCAACCGACATCGACGCCATCAAGGTCATGACAATTCACAAGGCAAAGGGGCTCGAGTCGAAGGTGGTGATTGTGTTGCTCTATGACTCCAGGCGACGCCCGGGCAGTTTGTATTTCCAGGAAGACGGCGACGAGTTGCGCATGGTACGCCTCACAAAAAAGGCGGCCGACGAAATTCCAGATCTTTCCGAACTCTATGAGAGGAAAGAAATTGCCGAGGCGGTCGACGAGCTCAATAAACTCTACGTGGCTCTGACCAGGGCAGAGCAGGAAATGTACGTGATCAGTGTGCAGTCTGACCACGCCAAGAGCCCCTCGGAGCTGTTGCCGGAACATGGATTCGACGCAAAGCAGAAACCGGCCGTTGAGCGCCGCGCCCCTAAGATCGAAACAAGCGTACCGCTGTACCATGCCCCGCCGCACGCTGCGGTTCGCCCTGTGGAGTATGCAGGCATCGCACTCCGCGAAACCCGACGGGGAGATTTCTTCCATGCCGTGCTCCAGTCGATCATGTATATCGACGATTCCTTGGAACAACAACTCGCCGAGGCAATTGAATTTGCTCAGCTTCTCGCTCCATTTGAAGTCACGGCCTCTGAGTCCAACGAGGTATTTCTTGCGGCGCTCCGCATTCCCGCCGTTGAGCAGTACTACGTCAAGAAGGAGGGTCGGATTGTTTTGAATGAACAGGAATTCGCTGCGTCCGACGGCTCTCTCGTGCGCATGGACCGGGTTGTTGTCGATTCCGACCTTGTGACTGTCATCGATTACAAGACCGGCGAAGAAAAGCCGGGGCATACTGAACAAATCGCGAAGTACCTGGGCATTCTACGAGATTTCTATACGGATCGGAATATTCAAGGGGTGCTCCTGTACATCGATCGAAAACACATTCGCATCATCTCGTGAGCCGGCAGATCATCATATCGCCATCCGAGAACCTTGTCCGCGAGGTTGTTCAACAGCTGCCGACCGATTCGCGGGATTTCACCCGTTTTGTTATCGTCTTTCCGGGAAAGAGACCGGCGCATTTTGTCCGGAAGGTACTTGCAGAACGAATCCACGGAAGCTTCATACCTCCGCGCATTTTCTCGATCGACTCCTTCATCGATCACCTCGTCAACGAGAAACTTCATATTCATAGAAGGGTACTCGACAATCTCGATGCGGTTGCGCTCCTGTTCGACATCCACGCCCGCGTGGAGCACCGCCTTGGTGGAGACCACTTCAATTGCATTGACCGCTTTGTCAGTGTGGGACTGAAGCTCTACGCAGAGCTCGAAGAATTGATCATGGCAGACGTTCACGAGCGGAGAATTCGCGAGGGTCTCGCGGGCGTACCCCTGAGTAGATTTCATGCTCTGCCTGATTACTTCGCACAGTTCTATGCCCTTGTTGACCAAAAGAATCTCACCACCCGCGCCATAAACTACAAACGGGTCGCCGATAGTATCGACTCCGTGGATTTCAGCCGTGAGCACAACGTTATCTTCGCCGGCTTCTACGCTTATACTGTTTTGGAACAGCGCATTTTCTCATCGCTGCTGCGCCGCGAGAACGCAACCATCGTCGCTCAACAAGGCCCCGGCCTGGGCAGACGGCTGGAGACAATCGGTGTCGATGTTGGCATCGAGGAAACTCCTGTGCCGGAACACACACCCGTCTGTCATTTCTACCAGTCCTCAGACACACACGGACAAGTTTTCGCTGTAAGTCAGAAAATGAAAACACTGCTGGACGCCGGCAAGCCTATTGACGAGAAGACAGTTATCGTCTTGCCGACATCCGACGCGTTGTTCCCGGTCGTTCATCAGACACTTCCTCTGCTTCCGGCGGATCAATACAACATCTCGCTTGGATATCCGCTGCAACGAACACCCCTCTACGGTTTCTTCGGTACACTCCTGGACCTCAGCGCCGGAACGAGGAACGGCAAGGTGCCCATATCGAAATACACGCGGTTTGTCCTCCACCCGTACACGAAAAACATACTCTTTGGACAGAGGGCTGATGTTTCAAGGGTTCTGTTCCACTCTCTCGAAAACCACCTCGCTCAGGGGCAGTCAAAGATGTTCATCTCCCTGGACGAGTTGGAGGGAAAGAATGATGTGTTTGAGGGTGTCTCTCAGGCTCTTGCGGCCGGCGGGACAGACGTATCGGCGGTTGAATTGAAGAATCATCTTCGGACCATCCACGATCAGACAATTCGAAAGGTTCTCCAATTTGGGTCCATCGGGGATTTTGCCGCCAAGATGACGGAAATCCTGCACACCATATACAGACAAAGCACGGCAACCCGGCATCCGTTATTCCGTCCCTACGCTGAGACGTTTGTCGAAGTGTTGGATGCTCTCGGTAAGTCACTACTCGCCTCTCACTCTTTGACCGATGTAGCTGCCTATTGCACGTTTTTCCGAAATGTGGTTGCCGCAGAGAATGTCCCCTTTCCCGGAACGCCGCTCAAGGGGCTTCAGGTCATCGGCTTTCTTGAAACGCGCAATCTTTCCTTCGATACGGTATTCCTTCTGAATGCGACGGACGACGTGATTCCCGGCGCCCGAGGACACGATCTGCTGCTTCCACAGCGGCTCAGGGAGACCCTCGGTTTGGAAACCTATGGCGATCGCGAACGACTGGCAGAATACTATTTCAACACGCTTCTTGCCGGAGCGCGCGAGGTCCACTGTTTCTTCACCGAATCGGGGAAACACGAGAAGAGCCGTTTCCTTGAGAAGCTTCTCTGGGAGCATCAGAAGAACCATCACACCCTTGACCTGGGTGACGCGGTCCAAGTGGTGCGTTATGATGTCCAACTGGCTGCAACGAAGCCGGAATCCGCTGAAAAGACTCCGGGGGTCATAGAGCATCTACGGAAATTTCAGTACACGGCTACGGCACTCGATGCGTACCTCACGTGTCCGCTGAAGTTTTACTACGCGCACATACTGCATCTTTCGGAAAAAGAAGGCGTCACAGAAGACGTTGACGAGCGTGAAGTCGGAAGCATGGTTCACAGAATACTGAAAGCGTTTTTCGAGGGCGTGGTTGGGCGCGCACTGAGTTCTGCAGATTTGGACTTGGGTCGACTCCGTTCAGTCGTCGACCGGCTTTTCGCTGAGGAATACGGTTCAGAGCTTGTCGGACCGGCGTTTCTCGTGAAGCAACAGGTGGAATATCAACTTGAAGCGTTCTTGCGTGAGTATCAGGTTCCCATGCTCGCCTCAGGCCCGATCACGATTGTCGGGTTGGAACAAGACCTCTCTGCAACGTGTGGTGGATATCGATTCACAGGACGCATTGACCGGATTGAGCAACGAGGTGATGGACACGTCATTCTTGATTACAAGACCGGCAGCAACGATCAACGAGTCAGAATCAATCTCAACAAACTTGTCAACGAGGATCCGGGCTCGTGGCGTGAGGCCATTGGTTCTTTCCAGCTTGTGGTGTACATGCTTCTCTATTCAGAAGCTCGGCGGATTTCGCTCGCTTCGATAACGCCCTCGTATCTTTTTGTCGGACGGAACAAAATTTCGCCGGAAATAGAGGTACCTATTGGCAGAGACGGGCACACCGCGGAAGAGGTCTACCGTCAGGTGCAACCGATCATGTTCAGTGCTATCGGGGAGATACTCGATCCCGGGAAGTCGTTTGACCCAACCGATCAGCTGCATGAGGCTTGCCCGCGCTGCCCGTACAGTACATTGTGTGGCACGTCATGGATCGGTGGTCAACGCGAGTAACAGCACAGCAAGTGAATCGAATAACCGTATCGCTGTACAGCGTGGAGATTGTTGCCAACTCCTTCTTCGGTTCATCTGAACTCTCGGCAACGTTTCGCTTCTTACTATCAGGCCCGCCACCAATCGCGCATAGGAGGATGTATGGGTGCTCCATCGAAGCTCGTCCTTGCAGGGATTTTCTCCCTGATGACAGCTTCCGGCATTGCTCTCGGCCAAGACCAGCCGGCGGGTGCCACACCGCCGTTCCCATTTCAGAACCCCAATCTTCCATTCGAACAACGCGTCAATGATCTCGTCTCACGCATGACGCTTGATGAAAAGGTCAGTCAGATGTTGTACGACGCTCCCGCCATCAATCGGCTGGGGATTCCGGAGTACAACTGGTGGGGTGAAGCACTTCATGGGGTTGCGAGGGCCGGAAAGGCAACGGTGTTTCCTGAGCCCATCGGACTTGCAGCGACGTGGGATGCCGATCTGATGCTCCGTGTGGCCACGGTCATCTCGGATGAAGCGCGCGCCAAGCACCACAATGCTCTTCGCAATGGCCGACGCGGAGTGTACGAAGGGTTGACGTTCTGGTCTCCGAATATCAACATCTTCCGTGACCCGCGGTGGGGACGCGGAATGGAAACCTTCGGTGAAGATCCGTATCTCGCGGGGCGAATGGGGGTTCAGTTCGTCAAGGGAATGCAGGGGGATGATCCAAAATATCTTAAGGCGGTTTCAACACCAAAACATTTTGCAGTGCACAGCGGACCCGAGCCCGATCGCCATGTTTTTGACGCGGTCGTCGACGAGCGCGATCTGAGAGAAACTTATCTCGCTGCGTTTCGCGCGACCGTTCTCGAGGCAAACGCGCAATCTGTGATGTGTGCTTACAACCGTTTTCGCGGCGAACCGTGCTGCGGAAGCAGTGAGCTTCTACAGAAAATTCTGAGAGATGAATGGGGGTTCAGCGGTTATGTCGTGTCGGACTGCTGGGCGATTATGGATTTCTACACCACCCACAAAGTTGACAAGACTGCGCCGCAAGCTGCCGCCCGGGCGCTTCTCGCAGGCACGGATTTGAATTGCGGCGTGACCTACGATAGCCTGGGCGTTGCTGTCCGCCAGCATCTTGTGAGCGAATCGCTGGTCGATACGGCCGTCAAGCGCTTGTTTCGCACTCGCTTTAAACTTGGAATGTTCGATCCGCCGGGGATGGTTCCCCATGCCAACATTCCCATCGCCGTTAATGATTCCAAAGAGCACCGCGATCTTGCGGTAGAGGCGACGCGCAAATCCATCGTCTTGTTGAAAAACGAGGGTGGCTTATTGCCACTGAAGAAGGACGTGCACACGATTGCCATTCTTGGCCCAAACGCTGATGATATCGATGTCCTTCTTGGTAACTACAATGGAACGCCCGCAAATCCAATCACGCCGCTTGAAGGCATCAGGGAAAGGGCCCCGAAGGGTACCAGTCTGATGTATGTGAAGGGGTGCGACATCGCCGAAAATGTTCCCACTTTGAATGTGGTTCCTCCAGTCGTCCTTTCGCCCGACGGAATGGGGGTTGCGATGGGCGGTCTGAAAGCTGAGTACTTCAACAATCAACAATTCAAGGGAACGCCGTTTCGCACGCAAACCGACGAGAACGTTGATTTCAATTGGTGGCAAAATCCTCCCCTGCCTGGGATGAAAGCAGATGGTTTCAGCGTTCGATGGACCGGCTCGATTGTTCCAACTGTCAGCGGTCGATACGCGTTTGGTGTCAGGGCTTTTGGCGCGACCCGGTTGAAGATGGACGACTCGCTCATTGTTGATTATTCAAACCTTCATTCTGTTTTCACGGAATGGAAGTGGGTGGAGTTCAAGGCCGGGATTCCAAGGCGTCTGTCATTGGAGTTTTTGGATCAAAGGGCAGATGCGAGCGTCCAGTTGGTCTGGTCCAAACCCGTGCCAACAATGAAGGAACAAGCCCTTGTGGCAGCGAAAGCCTCTGATGTTGTTGTCATGGTGATGGGGTTGTCCCCGCGACTCGAAGGCGAGGAGATGCCTGTCAATGTCCCGGGCTTCAAAGGAGGAGATCGTATCGACATCGGACTTCCCAAACCTCAGGAAGATCTCATCGAGGCGATCTCGGCAACGGGAAAACCAATCGTCCTGGTGTTGCTTAACGGCAGCGCTGTCGCCGTCAATTGGGCGGCGGAACACGTCCCCGCCATCCTGACAGCGTGGTATCCGGGCCAAGCAGCCGGCACGGCGATTGCCGATGTTCTCTTCGGGAATTACAGTCCGGCCGGACGGCTCCCGGTGACATTCTATAAGTCGACCGTTGAGCTTCCCCCCTTCTCCAACTATAATATGGAGGGTCGAACGTACCGCTACTTTCGAGGAGAACCGCTCTTTCCGTTTGGACACGGATTATGCTACACGAATTTCCAGTATACCGACATTAGACTTTCAACGAAGGTGCGCGCCGGTGACAATGCCCTGATCTCGGTAACCGTGAAGAACACGGGCAGCATGAATGGCGACGAGGTTGTGCAACTCTATGTCACCGATGTAAACGCTTCTGCTCCTGTACCAATTCGATCGCTGCAGGGATTTCAACGGGTTTTCCTCAAAGCCGGAGAAGAAACATCGGTGAGTTTCTCTTTGTCGCCGCGTCAACTGTCACTCATCGATGCTACCGCAAAGCGCGTCCTGGAACCGGGAGTCTTCGAGGTGAGCATCGGGGGAAAACAACCCGGGTTCAAAGGAATTGCCGATGCGACAACCACAGGAGTCTTGACCGGGCGTTTTGAGGTTGTGGGCTCAAACCTCTTTCTTGACGAAAAACACTGATCATTCCAATCAATCATAAGGAACACCATGCCCAGAATCACTGCCGCGGTGTCTTTCATCATCGACCTTCCGTGGAAGGATATCCTCTCTGCTCTACTCACATTCCTGTACTCCATCGCGCACTACGTGGGTATGCTCGTCGTGTACCTTCTCGGCCGCGTCTTGCCGACAGCAAGGGTGCCAACCGACCTGATTGATCCGCTTGGCTACCTCGCCATTCTCACTGTGTTCTTGATTCTCGTCCAGGTGGCGAAGAAGGTTGCGTGGATCATCGTACTGGCGGCGTGGATTTTGATTCTCGTGAGGATTATTCTCGGACTTCTTGGATATTAGTGACAAGTACGGGTGAAGAAGATAACCTGATCCTTCCTGATCCGCTCTATCATAGTGAGGTGTTTCATGGTCCCAACCGCTCATCTTCTCAAAGGAACCCTGTTCTCTGTTGTTCTGGTGTTCATGGTGGTGTCGATCGTTGGAGCTTCTGGCCACAATTGGCCCATTGTCAAACATTATGATCAACAACACCTTGATCGCATCGCTCTTCCCGTGGGCGGTATCGGGACGGGGACGATCTCACTCGGCGGAAGGGGCGACTGGCGTGACTGGGAAATCATGAACCGCCCGGCGAAGGGGTTCAACCCCGGCTCACCGTTCTTCGCAATCCGGGTCAAATCCCCAAAGGCGAACGCGATCATGCGAGCTCTGCAGGGTCCCGTCGATGAACATCTGTACGAAGGAGCTTCCGGAGTCAAAAACGCGACAAACCCCGGCCTGCCGTGCTTTCGAAATTGCAGCTTCGATGCCAGCTATCCATTTGGCATTGTGAATCTTTCTGATCCGGGCGTGCCGGTCACGGTGAGAATCAAAGCGTTCAATCCTATGATTCCCACAGATCCCGATGCGAGCGGAATTCCCATCGCCGTGATCACCTATGAAGTGACAAATACCACCGCGGCCGAAGTCTCCGTTTCTGTTTGTGGAACGATGGAGAACTTCATCGGTAACGACGGTTCCAAAGATGTCTCTTTGAAGAATCGCAATACGTTTCGCCAGGGGACAGATTTCCAGGGGATCTTCATGTCGTCTGATAGCGTCAGGAAGGACGATGAACGCTGGGGAACGATGGCATTAACCACCGACGCAATGGAAGGCGTATCGTACCGAACCTCATGGAAGAAGGCTGACTGGGGAACCTCCTTGTTGGACTTCTGGGACGATCTCAGCGACGACGGTCGGCTCGAGAATCGATCTTCCAACACAAGCACACCGAGGGCATCCCTTGCCGTTGAGTGCAAGATACCGGCGAGAGGAACGACAGAATTCACGTTTTTTATCACCTGGCACTTTCCGAATCGGTTTGCCTGGTCACCCAAGCGTATCGGTAACTACTATACAACTCTCTATGACGACGCGTGGAATGTTATGGAGAAAACATTCCCCCGGTTGGATCAATTGCAGAGTGAGACAGTAGATTTCGTCTCCGCCTTTTGTGCCAGCAATCTCCCACCGTCCGTGAAAGAATCTGCTTTATTCAACCTCAGCACACTGAGAACCCAAACATGCTTCCGCACCGACGACGGTCGCTTCTTCGCGTGGGAAGGGTGCGGTGATAACAACGGCTGCTGCTCCGGAACATGCACGCATGTATGGAACTATGAGCAGGCTGTCGCGTTCCTTTTCGGATCGATCGCAAAGTCCATGCGCGATGTCGAATTCGGAAAAGAGACAGATGACGACGGGGCAATGAGTTTTCGCGCAAAGCTTCCGTTGGACGAAGGGCTATGGGGCAAGGCTGCCGCTGACGGTCAAATGGGATGCATCATGAAAATGTACCGAGACTGGCAGCTTTCGGGAGACACCCTGATGCTCGCGAGGCTTTGGCCCAACGTGAAGAAGGCTCTCGAGTTCTGCTGGATCCCCGGGGGGTGGGATGCCAACAAAGACGGTGTCATGGAGGGGTGTCAGCACAACACCATGGATGTTGAGTACTACGGCCCCAATCCTCAGATGGGACTCTGGTATCTCGGCGCATTGAAAGCTGCCGGCAAGATGGCTGCGTTCATGCAAGACACTGTTTTTGCGAACACCTGTCAATCTCTCTTCGCACATGGTAGTCGATGGATCGACAGCGCCCTCTTTAACGGCGAATATTACGTTCACAAGATCATACCACCGATGGACAAAGTAAATATCGCTCCGAGTCTTCTCGTCGGCATGGGGTCGAGTGACTTCGCCAATCCCGACTATCAACTTGGAAACGGTTGCCTCGTCGACCAACTCATCGGACAAATGATGGCTCATGTTTGCGATCTCGGATATCTTACAGATCCGGATCACATTCGCACTACACTCAAGAGTATTATGAAGTACAACTACAAAAGCTCTCTCATCGATCACTTCAATTGTCTGCGTACGTTTGCCCTTGGAGAAGAGGCAGCTCTACTCATGGCAAGCTATCCCAACGAACGGCCGGACAATCCCTTTCCATATTTCACCGAAGTGATGACGGGGTTTGAGTACACGGCGGCAATTGGGATGCTCTATGAGAATCAGACCGAGAACGGCTTGAAATGCATTACGAGCGTCCGGAACCGTTACGACGGCCTCAAGAGAAACCCCTACGACGAGGCAGAGTGCGGACATCATTACGGTCGGGCGATGATCAGTTGGGCAGAGATTCTCGCGTTGACGGGGTTTCACTATTCTGCGATGGACCAGGAAATGACATTTTCCCCAAAGAACGGAAACTACTTCTGGTCAACGGGGTATGCGTACGGAACGATTGCGCAGAAGGGTCGCGGCACCAAGCGGTTGATCACCATCACGGTAATGAAGGGAGATGTTCGGTACAAGACATTTACACTGCGCGGGTTCGGGAAGGCGATCTTTGATACACCTCAGCTGGTCGAAGCCGGCCAAAAGCTGTCTTTCGAGGTTTCATCGCGTTAGCCTGTGACAAACCCCGAAGAGGATTTCACATGACAATAGGCCCGACCTTCATGCGTCGATCGTTGGTTCTCGTTCTCTTCCTCGTGATGTTTTTAAGCGCAGAAGCCCGCCAACAGGCGAACTACGCAATCATCAAGCGCGGCGACTCGATCGAAGAGGTCGTGCGCAAAGCGGCCACCGTTGTCCCCTCCCCGCGCCAGCTTGCCTGGCAGGAGTTGGAATTTGTCGCATTTGTTCATTTCGGCATGAACACGTTCATGGATCGAGAGTGGGGACAGGGGAATGAAGATCCGGCTATGTTCAATCCCACAGATTTTGATGCGCGGCAATGGGTGAAGGTTCTCAAAGACGCAGGCATGAAGCTTCTCGTCCTGACCACCAAACACCACGATGGGTTTTGCCTCTGGCCAAGCGAGTTCACAGATCACGGCCTCAAGGCCAGCCCCTGGAAACACGGTGCGGGAGATGTTGTCGGTGAAGTTGCGCAAGCGTGCAGGGAAGCCGGTCTCAAGTTTGGCGTCTATTTGTCACCGTGGGATCGGCACGAGAAATCATACGGCGACTCTCCGGTCTACAATGAACATTTTCGTAATCAACTTCGCGAGCTGCTAACCAAGTATGGCGATGTGGCGGAGGTTTGGTTCGATGGTGCTTGCGGCGAAGGACCCAATGGAAAGAGACAGGAATACGATTGGCAGTCATACTATAAACTCATCCGCGAGCTCCAACCGCAGGCGGTAATCGCCATCATGGGGCCTGACGTTCGATGGGTCGGCACCGAGGCTGGCTATGGAAGAGAAACGGAGTGGAGCGTTGTCCCGGGTGTGGCCCGGAATCTCGACACCATCGCGGCTTCTTCTCAACAGAATCCTGTCGATCGATCTTTCGTTCCGATCGATTTCATGAGCAAGGACCTTGGCAGCCGCGATAAAGTCAAGAGCGCAACATCTCTTGTGTGGTACCCCGCAGAAACCGATGTTTCGATTCGCCCGGGTTGGTTCTACCATGAAAGTCGGGATGAACTCGTAAAAACACCCGAGAAACTTGTCGACATCTACTACAATTCTGTTGGACGCAACTCGGTTCTTCTCTTAAATATCCCCCCTGATAAGCGCGGGCGCATCAACGACAGTGATATCAAAGCACTCAAGGGACTGCGCAAGACCCTCGACCTGACATTCGGCACAAATCTCATGATTGCGGCGAGAGTCACAGCGTCAAATGAACGGCGTGGACACAGCGGCGCTTCGATCGTGGATCGAGATAGCAGAAGCTATTGGACGACAGAGGAGAGCATCGAGTCGGCAACCCTTGAAGTTCGCCTTGCACGAACCCTGACGTTCAATCGGGCGATGCTGCAGGAAGAGATTTCTATAGGCCAGAGGGTTGAGTCCTTTCGACTTGAAGCCTGGACAGGAAAAACCTGGAGAGGAATCGCCACCGGGACCACCATCGGATACAAGCGCCTTCTGCGCTTTCCCAATGTGACTGCGTCGAAAGTGAGAATCGTCATCGAGCGATCAAGGACGAGTCCGACACTTTCATCGTTTGCTCTCTTCAAAGCCCCACCCACCGTGATGATTGAACCGCGCGGGGGCTCCTTCGAAACGAAAACCAAGGTCCGGCTTTCGACAGATACAAAAGGAGCGACTGTTCGGTACACCCTCGATGGATCCGATCCTACCCTGAAATCCCCGAAATACTCAAGGCCGATTGAGTTGACTCACTCGTCGCTGCTCAAAGCAACGGCCGTTATCGGCGGCGACCTCTGTGCGGAAATCGAAGTTACTCGTTTTATTCGATGCCTCAGCGTCAAGTCCGTCGGTTTTGAAAAAACCTTCAGCCCCCAGTATGCGGGCCGCGGAAATGCAACAATCGTCGATGGTGTGCGTGCATCGCTCGATCTCAATGACAAGGGGTGGCTGGGATTTTTGGGAGACGATCTGATCGCGACGGTCGACCTGGGTAAGGCAAGAACAATCAACAAGATTACTGCCGGGTTCTTGCAGCAACAGGGATCCCGGATCTTCCTCCCGAGCACTGTCACATTTTATGTTTCAGACGACAGTGCTAACTGGAGGCTTGCCGGAGAGTTGAAAAGTCCGCTTCAGCAATCAGAGCGCGTTTTCGCGAGGGACTTCACGTGTTCCACAGGGAAGATGAAGATCAGATATGTGCGGGTTGCGGCAAAAAGCATTGGAGTGTGCCCTTCGTGGCATTCGGGCTCCGGGGAAAAAGCGTGGTTGTTTTCAGACGAGATTACCGTGGAGTAAGGGGGCTCGGGCTGGGTTTTGTTAGAAGCGAGCCATCCAATTCATAGGATGGCTCGGTGAAATTCTCCTTATGGTGCGTTCCAAATCCAAAAATGCTCCGCTTAATCATTCAACGCGAAATCAACCGCCGCCATTGAATGAATCACCGTCGTGTTAAACAGGGGAAAGTCCACGTCCTCTTCTTTGATTAAGAGCGGTATTTCTGTGCAGCCGAGCACAACTCCTTCCGCCCCTTGCGAGCGAAGCTTCTGCATGATCTCGACGAAGCGTTTCCTTGATTCCGGAAGAAAGACACCTCTCAGCAACTCCGTGTCGATCGTTCGCTGAATGAAAATCCTCTCGTCCTTATCGGGTACAAGTGCGGTGATCCCTGCTTCGGCGAGCTTCTTCGTGTAGAAATCCAACTCCATGGTAGGGCGCGTTCCCAGCAGCCCAACCTTCTTAATGTTCTTTTTGCTGATTTCTGCGCCCGTTGTTTTCGCAATGTGAATAAGCGGAACCGAAATCTCTTTTTCCACTCGATCGGCATGCATGTGCATCGTGTTTGCGCACAGAAGAATGCAGTCGACGCCGGCAGTCTCAAGCTTTCTAGCGGCATTCAGCATAATTGAGAAAATGCCTTCTGTCTCATGCTTTTCGTTGAATCGCTGGATGTCTCCAAAATTGACAGAATAGAGAGCGCACCGGGCGAACTCCAAGCCTCCGAGCCGCCGGTTCGTCTCTTCGTTGATAATGCGGTAGTATTCCACGGTCGAGATCCAACCGGTTCCACCCACCAAGCCAATGGTCTTCATCAGTACAAGCTCCTCTTTTCCGAGAAGCTAGGCAACTTTTGGTCTTATTCCAAAACTCCTGGTTGCCGCCATTGGGAGCGCCCGTGAGAACGATTGCTACTCGTGCATTGCTTCAATGTCTTGCGGAGAAAACCTCACAAGCTTGACAGCTTTTGCGTTATGGCGTTGGACGGCCGGAACAACCATGAGTGCCTGCTTCGCGTTCTCCGCTTCCAGAACGAGCCATCCTGTATGGTCACCATCCATGCAGCCCCAGTCGAAGTGAGTGATGTAGCCGACGGAATGGATTTCCTTAAGCGCTTTGGCGCAATCACCTTCCGTGTGGGGAGAGATAACGAGGAACCGATCCATTTACTTTCTCCTTAGTGTCCGTGAAATCGATGATTGGTTCGATGAACGCGTGTCAACCGACGATAGAGAAAATCTCTCGATGGCCGGACTCGACAAGCGGTGTGAATTTTTGGGCCCACTCGCCAAATTCCTTCGCGCCCGTCACATCTGTAAATGATTTCTCGAAGGCAGAGAGGCTGTCGTACGTTATCTCCATGACGAACGTATAGTACTGACCTGTGACGTCGGTCAGAAAACGAATCGAACTTCCGTCGCCCATTTTCTTATGAAGAGCTTCATTTTCCTTCACCAGAGCTTTGGCTTCTTTAGCTTTTCCATACTTGAGCTGAAAGACATTGCGAACGAGGATCATGTGAGCTCCTTTTTAATGGTGTGGGAACTGAATGTGAGGTTACTCTCGTTGATGAGCACAACACTGAAGGTGGAGGGTCCGCGGCAAAGCGCGTCCCATCGCACATTATGATAACGCCGCGCCGGATTCCGGCGTTCCCAGCTTCGGTGCGAAAGGATTTCTGGAAAAAGTGCCTATTTATCGCAACATTCATGTCCACCTTGAGTATAAACAGAGGCGTTCTGTTGTTTATCCGCCACACTTTTGTCAGGAGGTTTGCGTGCGGTTTTTGCGTCATTGTTGTTCCGCGTTGCTGTGTCTTCTCTCGCTGCCTGTACCATCATTCGCGTTCGTCCCAACCGACTCATCGAAGCAGATCCTCAGAGCGCTTCGCATCGACGGAGATGTTGAGATCAATGGGACGCTCTCTGACCCTCGCTGGAATCAGGCGACACCGGTTGAGATCCGCTACGAAGTCCAGCCGGGTGAAAACGCGCCCGCCCCCGTGCGAACCGTTGTCCGCGTGATGTACAATTCCGACTACGTGTATTTTGGATTCCGCTGTGAAGATCCCGACCCCTCCTCCATTCGTGCTCATATTACAGACCGCGACAAAACCTCTGACGACGACAGGGTGGGGATCATACTGGACACCTACGGGGATTTTCAACGATCGTACGAATTTATTGTTAACCCCTATGGCATCCAGGCCGATTATCTCCGGACGGGCAACAATGAAGACGGTAGTTTCGACACAGTGTGGAAATCTGCCGCTGTGATCGATGGGACCGGCTGGACCACCGTGATTGGTCTTCCATTTAAGAGTTTGCGTTTTCCATCTCAACGCGAGCAGCGATGGACCGTGCTGTTGTTCAGAATTCTCCCTCGCGCAAGCTCCTACCAACTTTCCTGGAATCCAATAGACCGGAACAATCCATGTTTGATCTGTCAGGGGGGTGTCATCGAAGGGATCGCTGATGTGCAATCCGTCAGTTCTGTCGACGTACTTCCGTATGTCGTTGCGCAGCAGAGCGGCTCACTCGCCGACGCTTCCAATCCTCAATCCGCATTTGAGAACGGGCCCATCAAGGGCCGCGTTGGAGGAAGTATCCGGTATTCTCCCAGCCCCGATCTTGACGTTGAAGCGGTCATCAATCCCGACTTCAGCCAGGTGGAATCCGACGCCACGCAGATCAGTATCAATTCTACGTTTGCCATCAATTACCCGGAAAAAAGGCCGTTCTTTCTTGTCGGTTCGGACATGTACAACAACCAGACTGGCGCGTTCTACTCACGGATGATCAACAATCCCATCGGGGCAGCAAGGCTTTTGGGGAAAAGCGGTTCGTTTTCGTTTGCCTACCTCGGGGCGGGCGATCGCAATACTCCGTTCATTGTTCCGGGCGAAGAGAGCAGCAATTTCATTTCAACGAATCTCGAATCGTTTTCAAACATTGCGCGGGCGCGGTATGATTTTGGCGGGGAAACGTTTATCGGCGGGATGCTCACAACGCGAAACACTGCAACGGCCCATAACTATGTCGGCGGCATCGACTGGAACTACAAGTTCCTGGACAATTACTATTTCTCCGGGGAATACTTCTATTCCGACACAAAAGAGGTCAACGATCTTGAGCTGAATTCTGATTTCCGGAAACTCGGGGACTCGGGCCGCGACGCGGCATTCAATGGCGAGCATTTTGCCGGAACAAGCACCATTCTATCGTTTCAACGTGGAGCCCGTGACTGGAGTTTTTCATTGCGGTATATGGATCGCACGCCGACATTCGATGCCCAGAGCGGATTTGTGCCGAGCAATGACACGCGCACGCTCTTCATGGAACACGATTATTCGTTTTATCCCAACAACAGCATCATCGATCAGTGGACCCTGAGCGCGAATGCCGGGCTCCATTTCAACCACGAAGACATCAGAAAGGAAAAGTGGTTCGTTCCCGTGCTCAGCGCGCAGTTCAAAGGTCAAATCAACGTGACGGTGCAGTGGTTACTGGTCAACGACGAGTTGTTTCATGGCGTTCAGTTCGACAACATCAACAGAACTCAGATGTCCCTCAATGCAAGGCCTTCCAGCAGCTTGACGTTGATATTCAATGGTGCCTTCGGCCGATTTATCAGGCGATCGGACACTCCCGACATGGGGATCGGGCATACTGTCGATTTGACTGTTCGACTTCGCCCGACGTCTCAATTGCAGGTGGAATTGTTGTACTCCCGTGCCCGGCTTTCCAGCGTAGCGACAGGGGTTCTCTTTTATGACGGCTATGTTGCTCACGTCCTGGGAATGTACCAGTTTACGCCGGAGCTCTATCTTCGAGTCATCGGGCAATACGATCAATTTGCCAAATCGTTCGATGTATACCCACTTGTCAGTTACAAGCTCAATCCTTTCACAATATTCTATGCGGGATCGACGTACGCCATGTCCGATTTTGGCCAGCCGTTTGGCGTCAGGCAAACGGCTCGTCAATATTTTCTGAAGCTCCAGTATTTGCTGCGAAGTTGACGGGGTAAAGTTCTTTCCAATTCTTCGATGGGTTTGCCCCCTTTTCTTTCTAGCTTAATGAAGATGCTGCCAATTCTTTCGGCGATTCCTTTTGCTCGCCCGAGCGGGGAGCGCATCCACTCTTGCAACTGCACTCGTCGTGTCGTATATTTGAATCGCAACGATGCTTCAAGGGTGTTGTTGTTCACATTCGATGCGGGCGTAATTCAGTGGTAGAATGCCAGCTTCCCAAGCTGGACGTCGCCGGTTCGAGCCCGGTCGCCCGCTCTCAAGGCACACAGGGTTAGCGATTTCTGCTAACCCTGATGTGTTTTGAGGATCCCGGCGTCTTTTGTCGGGATCTGAACCCCATTTATTTCTGGAATAACGCGAGCGTGCGCTGTTTGCTGGCGCGTTTGGTGTTTAGGGGGCCTTCGTCGGCATATGACCGAGCTGAGCGTCGTCGAGTTGTTGGGTGCCCTCCCCCCGCGGGGGTGTCGGTCGGCGATCTTCTCACCATGCGCCTTCTCGTCCCACCCTCCTTGCTTTCGAACCACACTCTGGCTATTTTCAACCCGCACTCTCCTTTCGATTTTTCAACACCATCTCTCTTGAGGAACCCATGAAGACTCGATTCGCCCTCATCACTGTCCTGGCAATCACAGGTTTTATCACAATGGCGTTCGCCCAGCAAGAAGCCCGCCTTCTGCGTTTCCCTGCCATTCATGGAAACCAGATTGCGTTCACCTACGCTGGCGATCTGTACTCTGTCTCCGCAACTGGAGGCGTAGCCAGAAAGCTGACGAACGATGTTGGCTTTGAAATGTTCGCCCGCTTCTCTCCCGACGGGAAGCAGGTTGCTTTCACGGCCCAGTACGACGGAAATACGGAAGTCTACCTCATGCCGTCAGAAGGAGGGGTTCCAAAGCGTCTGACTTTTACAGCGACGCTCGGTCGCGATGATGTCTCCGACAGGATGGGACCAAACAACATCGTCATGGGGTGGAAAGACAATGATCATATCGTTTTCCGCTCGAGACGAATCGAATGGAATGACTTCAAAGGGCAGCTTTATCTCGTCTCCAAAACGGGAGGCCCGATTGAGCAACTCCCGCTTCCACGCGGCGGATTCTGTTCGTACTCACCCGACGGCAAAAAGCTGGCGTACAATCGGGTCTTTCGCGAGTTTCGCACGTGGAAACGATACCGCGGCGGGCAGGCTGATGATGTCTGGATCTATGACTTCGACACGAAGCAAACCATCAACATCACGAACGATCCCTCGCAGGATATTTTTCCTATGTGGAGTGGGAACACAATCTATTTTCTCTCCGACCGCGACGAGCTCAAGAAGCTCAACCTTTATGCATACGACATCACATCGAAAGCTACCCGAAAAATAACGGATTTCAAGGAATATGATGTGAAATTTCCCTCGTTGGGTGACAATGCAATCGTGTTTGAGAATGGCGGATTCATTTACCGATTTGATTTTTCCACCGGAAAGTCCGAAAAGGTCTCCATCTTTTTAGACGAGGATCTTAACGGTGGACGCGGTGGGCTGACGGATGTCAGCAAGACGGTTTCGAATTACGAAGTCTCTCCCGACGGCAATCGGGCCCTCTTCGGTGCTCGCGGCGACATCTTTACCGTTCCCGCCAAATATGGAAACATTCGAAATCTTACGAAGACACCGGGGATTCACGAGCGGAACTCGAAGTGGTCTCCCGACGGAAAGTGGATCGCATACATCTCCGACGCTTCCGGCGAAGATGAGATTTATATCATGCCGCAGGATGGCGGCGCTCCGGGAACGCGTGTAACCTCGAACGGTGATGTTTACAAGTATGATATCCTCTGGTCCCCGGACAGCAAGAAGCTTCTGTGGGCCGACAAGAAACTTCGCTTGCAGTACGTTGACGTCGAATCGAAAAAGATAACGCAGATTGCCGAGGCAACGGCATTCGAATTTTCCGATTACGCCTGGTCACCCGACAGCCGCTGGGTTACTTATGCGAAGTCCGAACAAGAGTCAATGACCAAGATCTACCTCTACTCCCTCGGCAGCACTCAGACGACAGCGGTGACCGACGGGTGGTTCTCTTCATATGCACCATCCTTCAGCGCCGACGGAAAGTACTTGTTCTTTGTCTCTAACCGCTCTTTCACCCCTTCCTACAGCCAGACAGAATTCAACAACGCCTATTTCGACATGGGGAAAATCTATCTGGTGACGCTTGCCAAGGAGATCCGTTCCCCCTTTGAGCCGAAGAGCGACGAGGTGAAGATAAAAGAAGAAAAGGCGGGGAAGGAGCCCGAAAAGGCTGCGCCCAAGAAAGAGGAGAAAAAGGAAGTTGTGGCAAAGGTCGATGCAGAAGGAATTCAGGGCCGCATCGCCGTGCTTCCCATTTCGGCCTCCAGCTATCGCGACGTGCAGTCGGTCGGAGAGAAGCTTTACTATGTTCGCCGAGGAACCAAGGACGAAAAGTCGAAGCTGATGATGTATGATTTCGAGAAGCTGAAGGAGACCGAACTCGGGGACATCGGCGGATACGAAATCTCAGCCGATGGCAAAAAAATGCTCGTCAGTCAGGAGGGGGCGTATGCGATTATTGATCTCCCCTCCGCGAAAATCGAAATCAAGGAGAAGTTGAATCTCGGCGATATGAAGGTGACGCTCGATCGACACGCAGAGTGGTCACAGATCTTCAACGAGTGCTGGAGACAGATGCGCGACTTCTTCTTTGCCCCGAACATGCACGGCGTCGATTGGCCCGCCATCAAGAAAAGATACGAGGTCCTCGTTCCTTACGTGTCGCATCGGGCTGACCTTACCTATATTATCGGCGAAATGATCAGCGAGCTCAGCACCGGTCATACCTATGTCGGCGGCGGAGATATGCCGCGACCGGACCGCGTTCAGCTTGGACTGCTCGGTGCTCAGATCGATCGCGATGCGGCGACGAAGTATTTCCGAATTACAAAGATCCTCAAAGGACAGAACTGGGACCCGGCTGTTCGTTCACCGCTGACGGAGATGGGGGTGGTTGTGAAAGAGGGTGACTATATTCTTGCCGTCGATGGCGAGCCAACAAGCCAGATGAATGATTTCTACGAATCGCTCGTTAATAAGGCTGGAAAGCAGGTGAGGCTAAAGGTCAATAGCACGGTGAAAGAAGCCAGTGCGCACGAAACGGTCGTTGTTCCTACCGCCAATGAACAGTCACTCTATTATTATGAATGGGTCCAGACAAACCTGGAGAAGGTATCGAAAGCCACGGATGGCAAGGTCGGCTATGTGCATGTTCCCGATATGGGTGTTCCGGGCTTGAACGAATTTGTAAAGTACTACTACCCGCAACTGCGCAAGCAGGCTTTAATCGTTGACTGCCGCGGAAACGGCGGCGGCAACGTGTCGCCCATGATCATCGAACGTCTGCGTCGGGAAATCGCGATGATTGACATTGCGCGCAACACCAGTCCGTCAATCGATCCTGGTGGAACCATGATGGGACCCAAAGTTCTCCTGATCGATGAGTTCTCCGCCTCCGACGGCGACATCGTCGGGTATCGGTTCAAACAATACAAGCTCGGCAAGGTTATCGGCAAGAGGTCCTGGGGCGGGGTGGTAGGAATCCGCGGCACGCTTCCGTTGCTTGACGGCGGATTCCTCAACAAGCCCGAGTTCTCACGCTATGACATTGAAGGGAAGGAATGGATCATGGAGGGGCACGGTGTTGATCCGGACATTGTGGTCGATAACGATCCGGCAAAAGAGTTTGCCGGCGAGGATCAACAGCTTGAAAAGGCCATCCAGGTGATCCTTGATGAATTGAAGGCCAATCCGGTGAAGCTTGCTCCGCCTCCGCCGTATCCGGACAAACACAAGTAAGGGAATGAAGATGTAGGTTTGTCTCCCGCGGGGTGATGCATCAAACGAATTAGAAAACGAACAGTGCGTTGAATTGCAGTGTCGTTTGTGAATTCGTCGCCGTTGCCCTCCCCTCGAAGACATTATGGTCCGACCAGTCTTTCCGCGCTTCGATGCGGAAGACAAGATTTTTCGAGAGGCGATACTCCGGTGTGAGCGTTGCTTCATTCAGGGTCTGTGCCACGCCGGTCCGGACGCCTTGAGGATCTTCGAATTGTTCTGCGCGGGCTGAAATGGAGAATTGTGGCAGCATGTCGAACCGCAGGTAAGCGGCAATCCCACTCCATCGAGCTTTGTCGTAGAGTGGTGTTGGGTTCTTTTCCGTCGCGTAGTCGAGATTCAGGCCCGCCGTCCATTTTCCAGCCAACGGGCCCGAGAGAGCGATGTCGCCCAGAATTCTGCTGTTGGAGGTATTGTCGGATTGTTCCGAGCCGGCTACAACACTCGCATAGAACTTCCATCCCGACCCCGGTGTGAAGGCAAGTTGCCCACCGAGAGTTTTTGATGTGTTGTTATCGATCGCATTATCCCATCCGTTAACCACCATAAGCGTCATAGCGAGCCGATCCGAAAATGCGTACGAGGCGCGCACGCCGGTATGCGTAAACGGAATCGCGTATCCAAAGAGGAATGACCGGGAGGCATTGTCGTTGTAGCCGTCGTAACCCTCGATGATTTCCAGCCCGCACGGAGTGACAAATTTGCCAAGATCCAGCGTAATTCCGCCCTGCCATGGAACAACGTAACGAATGTACATCTGATGGAAATCCAGGTCACCCATATCCATTCCGCTTGAACGCGCAACCTTCGGCACCGACGATCCCGCTGTCAGGTGGGCACAGAACCCGACCTCACCTTGCTTCAAGGCCGGCTTCTCGAGAGCAATCTCGAGCACGTCGACAATGAATGTGTTGTCTTCTACATCGAAGACGCGGTAGAGGTTCTTCCTGGAATCCGGTGCATTCAGATTGTAGGAGTACCGAAAGGAAAGAAAGCTATTGAGGGTGATATCCTCAAACCATGGACGATGCGACTGCTCCAGAGTGGCAACACCCGCGCTATCCTGTCCCCAAAGAGTCGGGGGCGACGCCATTGCCGCCCCCAAAAACAGGATCGCTCCTATGAAGCAAGCGTGTGATCTTAACCGCAGAGATATCATGACTTCGGTTTCTTCTCTACAAGTAGGCTTGCTCGCCGAGTTCGCTCTCGTCGAGTCCGGCCTCTTCTGTTTCAATACTCACTTTCACCGCTGTGACCTTATTGATAAGCCAGAGCGCGGCGTAGGTGAATAGGAACGAATAGAGGGCTGCGAGCACGACAGCAATCGTCTCCTTGAAGAAGAAAACGGAGTTTCCCAACAGGAGACCATCTGAGCCGGAAGGGTTCATCGTCAGGTCGGCGAATATCCCCAGCGCAATCACACCCAAGAAGCCTCCCACACCATGGACCCCCCAAACATCCAATGCGTCATCCCATTGGAGTTTGTTTTTCATGTAGATTGCAAAGTAGCAGACAAGGCTTGCGATGATGCCTATCGTAACGGCGCTTGCTGTCGACACGTATCCGGCCGCAGGCGTGACTGCTGCAAGTCCGGCTATGGATCCCGTCAACAAACCGACAAATTTTGGTTTCTTCTCGAAGGCCCAGGCCACAATCAACCATGTGATCGCAGCGAACGAAGCAGCTACGTCGGTATTGATGAACGCGAGTGCCGTGACAGCATCCACGCGCAACTCGCTGCCGGCATTGAATCCATACCATCCGAACCAGAGAAGTCCCGTGCCAAGAGCGACGAGCGGGATGCTGTGTGGACCCTTGTCTTGCACGCGACGTTTCCCAACAAAGAACACGGCCGCCAGAGCAGAAAATCCGGCGATTGCATGGACAACGATACCGCCCGCAAAATCCAGGACGCCCCATTTTGCCATCAACCCGCCACCCCAGACCATATGAGCGAAGGGGAAATAGACAAACACGAGCCAGAGCACCAGGAAAATCAAATACGCTTGAAAACGAACACGATTGCTGAACGCTCCGGTGATGAGAGCGGGAGTGATCTGGGCAAACATCATCTGATACGCCATGAAGACCCAGAGGGGGATACTGTTGGATCCCGAAAACGCCGTCGTGAGATTGACACCGCTCAGGAACATGTACTTCAGGTCGCCAATGATTGCGCCCTCTCCACCACTGAAGCAAAGGGAATAGCCGAAAGTGAACCAAAGAACCGTCGTTACCCCCATCGAGACGAAACTCTGGATCATGATCGCAAGAACGTTTTTCCTGCCCACCAGACCACCATAGAAGAATGCAAGACCCGGAGTCATTAACATCACCAGGCTGGTGGCCACAAGCATGAAGCCGGTACTTCCAGTGTCGAATGACATAGGTAGATCCCTTTCATCAAGATCGTTTGAGAAGACCTGTTCTCGCGAGCAGCATGTTCATGCATATCGCGATCGCGAGGTCGTTGCGGGAACAGGCCGATGCAGAGCGGCGGATCCCGCGTACGATTTCAAGCTATGAAACGATGGGGCCAATCAGTAGGAGGGAAATCCTGATACTTGCGTAGGGAATTCCTTACACCAAAAGTGAGAATCGATTAGCTGATGAGCTTGTTCTGAATTGCGTAGTGAATGAGTTCTGCGTTGTTGTGCAGATTTAGCTTCTCAAGGATTCGCGAACGATAGGTTGTAATTGTCTTTTCGCTGAGAAAAAGACTTTGCGCAATTTCTTTCAGCTTCTTTCCTCGAACCAGTTGAGTCAGAACCTGAAATTCTCGCTCGGAGAGTGTCTGATGGGGCAAGACCTCGGCCGGTGAATGCAAAGCCGATGCGAGTTTTTCGGCAAGGTGAGCGCTGACGTAAATTCCTCCTCCTGCTACTTTCCGGATCGCGGCGATGAGTTCTTCGGCCGCACTTTCCTTTGTCAGGTAACCTGCGGCTCCTGCTTTGAGGATGCGCGTCGCGTATTGATCCTCCGGATGCATGCTCAGCACAAGAACGCGCGCATGTGGTCGTTCGCGTTTGATGTCGCCGAGAATTTCAAGGCCACCCATCCCGGGCATCGTCAAGTCCAGAAGAACAACGTCACAGTCGTGCTCTTTGATCCCCGCCACCGCCTCGGCACCGTTGCCTGCTTCGCCGACAACGCGCAGGTCGCTTTGTTTCGCGAGAATCTGACGGACTCCCGCACGGAAGAGACTGTGGTCATCGACAATAAAGATCCGGGTCATGGGTGCTCCTTTTCTGTGGGTGCCTCGAGGGTGACAGTCACAACCGTTCCGGAACCCGGAATTCCCTTCATTACAAGAGCTCCGCCGAAATATTTCGCCCGTTCCCGCATGCCGATCAACCCAAAAGAGCGTGAGTCCCGTATCTGTTCCTCTGAGATCCCACAGCCGTTGTCGCGCACTTCAAGGGTGACGTTTTCTCCGACCTTTCGCAGAAGCACGTCAACCTTCGTTGCGCCTGCATGCCGGGCAATATTGGTAAGCGTTTCCTGGAATATTCTAAAGATGGCGGTTGAACGCTCCGGCTCAAGCAATATCTCGTTTGGAATAATTGAAGTTTTGCAGATGATTCCGGTCCGGCGCTGGAATTCTTCCGACTGCCATTCGATAGCGGCGGTCAATCCCAAATCGTCCAGCAATCGCGGGCGCAGCTCAGTAATGATGCGCTTCACTGACTTGATTGTTGTGTCGCAGATTTGGACCATGGCGCCAATTCGTTGATTTGCTTCTGTAGCATCCGAGCCAACCTCATCCCTGAGGAGACTCAGATCCAGCTTCAGTGTGGTCAACGCTTGTCCCAGTTCGTCATGAATCTCGCGCGCCACGCCTCGTCGCTCTTCTTCGCGCACGGACTGCAGGTGAGTGGAAAGATTTCTGAGTTGCTCTCTCGAGGCTTTGAGCCGGTCTTCCGCACGCTTGCGTTCGCCGATTTCATTCTGCATCTGACTGGTTTTTTCCATGAGACTGCCGGCCATGGTATTAAAGGTCATTGCCAGCATTCCAATTTCGTCTTTCCCCTGGCTGCGCGCCCGGTGGGAGAGGTTGCCTTTCCCCAGTGTTTCCGCGTCTCTTGCCAGCGAAAGAATCGGTCCAGAAATGGTTCGTGAAATCACAAACCCCACCGCTACGGCACCGAGCAAGAGAAACAGGGAAAGAAAAATCAGGCGCTCGCGAAGCTCAAATACGGGATGGAGCGCCTCACTGGCGTCGATCTCCGAGAGCATCACCCAGTGAACATCTGAAATTGCAAGCGGGGTAAAGGAGCTGAGCACCGACACGCCACGATAGTCATTAATGAGGCGTGTGTCTGTCACACCGCTCATCGCTTCACGCGAGGCAACAGTCTTGACTTCCTGCAGCAAAATGGACGTCGAGCGGGAATGGATTTGTCGAATCAGGGTGGAGTCTGCCCCCTCCCGCCGAAGCCGTGTGATGTACCCCGTTGGATCCTGGATGAAGAATCTTGAGTCATTCCGCATTTTGAAGTCGTCACCAACGATATATGTTTCACCGGTTCGCCCCAGTCCCTCCTGCTGCCAGTGACTGTTGGATGTCATGACATTGTTAATCTCATCAATCGATATCTGCGCGATCAGAACTCCAATTTTTGCTGAACCGTCGTGGATCGGCGAAGCCACAAACGCGGCTGGTTTCAACATGGTCGGCTCATATGGTGCAAAATCGACGAACTGTGCGAACTCTGTTGCGGTCGAAATCCGGGCTTTTCTGAATGCAATCGCGATATTTGATTCGCGATACGGACCCGAAATCAAGCTTGTCAAATATTCTTTCCGCTTGGCAACGGAATAGACGATATCCCCCGTTGCAGCGTCGACGAGGAAGACGTCTTGATAACCGAACCGCTCGGCAATATTTGAAAGGATTGGGTGGTATTTTTCCTGTGTCCTGCGGGAACGGACATCCGATGTCTTAATGCTGAACGGGCTTCCGGGAATCTCACTGTGAAAAACAGCGGCGAACTCCTTCATCGCATCGACGGTCATGCGATCTTCGGCAAGTGTGACAATTTGATTCCGTATCTGATGAAAATACGTTTCGATTTGCCTCTTCTTCGTCTCGCGAATAGAAGTGATTCTGTCGAACGTCAGAGATGTGAGAGAGCTCCGGGCATACTCAAAAGATTGCCAACCCGTCAGTGCAACAGAAAGGAGGCCAAACAAGAAAAAGGAAATTTGAAGTTTTGTTTTGAGGCTCACGGGGTTGATGTGTTCAATGGTCGTCCGTAATCTGCGAAATATTTCCGCAAGAGTCTTGTTGGTAAGAAGGGTTCGGTTGAGGCATTATCGCTTTCGAATTGTCCTACGGGTCGGGGTAGCCTTGAGTGGATCTTCCGGCCACGGATGTTTCGGGTATCGGGCGCGCAGCTGTTTTCTAATATCAGGATAGGTGTTCGTCCAGAAACTACGCAGATCCTGTGTAACGGCCAGCGGTCGGCCAGCCGGTGAAAGCAGGTGTATGGTCACCGGCGTTGTTCCGCCTCCGATGCGCGGTGTTTCAGTCAAACCAAACAGCTCTTGCAGTTTCACCGAAAGTGCTGGGTGACCGGAAGCACTGTATTCAAGCGCAATGCGCGAGCCGCTCGGCACTTGTAGATGTGATGGTGCAAGACGATCCATTTCTTTCAGTTGGCGCGCAGAAAGTCGTGATCGGAGAATATCTGCCATCTGAAGTCGCTGGAGATGCTGCAGGGCCCACATGCCACCAAGAAATGGCCCCAGCCATTCAAGGGTTGAAGATTCCAGTGTTTCATCCGAAAGATCGGGCAGATCCGACCTTGCCTGGCGAGCCCATTGCACGCGCGCACGAAAGCGTTCGGCCTCCTTGTCCCACGGAAGACAATGCAGACCTGTTCGTCGAATTCCCTCGACCAACGCCCGCAGCACCTCTTCGCCTTCCAGTTCAAGTGGTTCCTCGTGCAAAACAACTGCACCGAGTTTCCGAAGCCGCCGTGCATTGACGCGCTTTTCAGTTGCGCTCCACTCAACTTCGTTCTCAACAATAGCCTCGCTGGAGAATGCCGACTCCAATTCGATCTCGCTCACGGGCGCGGCAAGATAGATTTTTGCCGTAGCCTGACCTGCGTCGAGATCTGCAATTGCAAGATATTCACTGCGCGAGAGGAGGCTTCCAGACGGCAGCGATGCAACTCCGCCGCCTGAAAGTTGGTACAACCCGGTACGATCCGGTCGCTTCCGGGCAATTCGTTCCGGATACGCCAGGGCCAGCAGAAGTCCGCTCGCATGAGTCCGTTTATCCGGGCCGCTTTGACTTATCATTTCCATGAGTCGCCGAGCTTGAGACACAACGCGTTCGATCACACCGCTTTTCTTGCCGGTTCCCCGATGAACGGCATCTATCCGGGTTCCTAAATCTGCATCCTTATCGACACCGGTGAACAAAGAGTCGCGTTCTTCGAGTATTGCAGCCAATTCACACGCGGAAGAGCCGAGGCCAATTTCCTTCCCCCTGAGGATCATATGAGCAAGGCGCGGATGAATGGGAATGGCTGCCATTGTGCGGCCATGCGGTGTCAGTCGTCCATCGGTGGTTATTGCTCCGAGACGTTTGAGAACCGTTTGTGCTTGAGCGAGATACGCTGCCGGAGGTGGATCGAGGAACAGTAGCTGTTCGCCTGTTGGCGCCCCCCACGATGCGAGATCCAGCGCCATATGCGCAAGGTCAGCCACCCGAATTTCCGGTACGGGATATTCGGGAAGTTGCAAGTGCTCGGGTCCGGTCCAGAGTCTGTAGCAGATTCCGGCACCCTGTCGACCAGCCCTGCCCCTCCGTTGATCGGCAACAGCGCTGGAGATGGGGATCGTCACAAGCGCTGACATCCCCCGCCTAGGATCGAACCGCGCTGAACGAACAAGCCCTGAGTCGACGACGATTCTCACTCCGTCGATTGTCAGGCTTGTTTCCGCAATGCTTGTTGAGAGGATAACTTTTCGATGACCGTGCTTGTTCGGTGCGAGCGCAACATCCTGAACAGATCGAGGCAGCTCGCCGTGAAGCAGGTGAATTTCGACATCCTCTGATACTTTTTTTCGAAGTTCTTCTTCTGCGCGCCGAATTTCACGCATGCCGGGAAGAAACACAAGAATATCCCCTTCTTCTGCGGCTAACGCACGAGAAACTGCTTCTGCGACACGCACTTCGAGATGTTTGTCGCTAGTAAATCGCGCATACTTCGTTTCGACAGGAAATGCAACTCCGCGACTTTCGATCACCGGGGCGTTTCCAAGTAAACGCGCGACCGCCACACCGTCGAGCGTAGCAGACATCACCAGAAGGCGAAGGTCGGCCCTGAGGTGCTTCTGCACATCGAGCGCGAAGGCAAGTCCAAGATCGGCGTGGATGCTTCGTTCGTGAAACTCATCAAAGATTACGAGGCCGACATCCGGGAGGTCGGGGTTGGCATGCAACATCCGCGTCAGGATTCCCTCCGTCACCACTTCAATTCGAGTCCCCTCGGTTACAGCGGCATCCCCGCGAACGCGATACCCCACCGTCCGGCCCACCAACTCTCCCAATTGCTGCGCCATATACTCTGCAGAACGCCGCGCGGCAAGCCGCCGGGGCTCCAGCATGAGTATCTTTCTTCCTTCCAGCCAGGGGGTATCAAGAAGAGCGAGGGGGACGCGCGTCGTTTTACCTGCGCCGGGCGGCGCGCTCAGCACCGCACACCGCGAGTGGGCAAGGGCGTTTATTAACTCCGGAACAACCTCTTCAATCGGGAGACGAGGGGCATCTTCTTTCATCAGATCTTTCTTACAAAAATCCTGACATCTCCGAATTCCATCGACAGCCGATGTTCCGTCTTTGCAGCTCCACCTTCAACGGGAGCCATGGGGTGTGGAAATTGAATTGTTCGCTCACCTTTGTCGGTAGCGACAATCATCGCGGCACCTTTTGTCGCGCGCACGTTGTCGGGCTTGGAACTCCACATCTTCACGCCAGCCTTCACCGCTATCCATCGAAGAACCTCTATCGGCAACGGCCCCGTTCCGGCGTAGATCGATGTAAACCCGTCGTGCTCTTTGCTGGCAAAGGCGATCTCATTATTGTCTGTCCATCGTCCATGAATGCGAATCCCCTTGTCATCGCCCTGCACAACAGCAAACCGGGGATAGTGCGGTTTCTTCACACCGAACTCACGATAGAATTTTGTCCCCGAATCATCGATCTGGCACTTGATCATCATCGGGCCCGGTTCGTCGATGCGTTTGAATGAGAACCCTGTCAATGCTTCCATCTGCTTCGGTTCAAAGCGTTCCGTACCGATATAGCCCGGCGCGTAGTACCAGACGACCGTCGCGCCGCTTCCCTTGAAGAGATCCTGCAACTGTTTCACTTCTTCGGCGGTGAGAAAGAACGTATTCACCATGAGGAACAGCTTAAATCGCGATCGGTCCTCGGGTTTCAAATCAAACCTGTAGACAAAGTCCGTTGGGGCACCCACGCGGTTGATTGTCCTCGCCTGCGAATTGACCACCCAGTGTCCGAAGAAATCACTGATGACAATTCCAAAGTGTTCCCACGGTTCTTCCGCCCACCAGTGCTCGGTGGCAAGCCATGATTTCGGTTCGTAGACTGCCGCGATTTCCGAGACGGGGCTGATATCGAGTTTGTGCCGATATGTGTTCCCGAGTTCCGCAAAGGATTTAATGAGTTTCGTCATCGGGGTGTCGTCAAACCACCCCCTGTTTGCCTTGAAGGGGGGCATGAGGTGACCGAAGTCAAACAACCAGCCGGCATGACCAGTAGCGAACACTTGACCGAGGTCGCGCTGGAGAATTTTGAGCGTCCCCTCAACGGTTTCCGAGCCGGAACCTCCTTCACTCCTCCTGTACGGCTCGAGGTACGTGCTCGGATCCATTTCAGAAATGAACATCTTGTTGTTCCGGCGGATAGATTCACTCAACACTCTGTAAGCGCCGTCACCGCCAACACCACGTGCGCGGCCAAGCCAGTTGCCCGCGTCGTCAATCACATCGCTGTCCCATCGCTGGTTCCCGGGGACATTGCTTCGTTGATAGGTGTACGGTGTTGCGATGTAGTCAATGTCGGGCGATCGAAGAACGGACTCAGGGACCAGATGCCCCGCCTCCTGGATCATGACATTTTCCAATACATAGCAGAAGAACGTACCGCAGATCACCCGGCGTTCCGTTTCTTCTTTAATAACCTTCGCAAACGATGCCACCGTGTCTGCCGTGTTCTTGTGGTACTTATAATAGAAGTCAATGATATCGCGGTCCTTTTCAGGATCGCGCATCAGCGGCCCGCCCTTATTGATTCTTCTTTCCGTCGACGGAATCGGGCCGGCAATTTTCTCCATCGGGGCGCTATAGTCCGGCATCCATCGGCATCCGATATAGTGCCACTCGCCGGTATGCATCCCGGAAATTTGGTATCCCATCATTCTGCTTTTAAGCGGCGATGCCTCCATATGACGAAGAAAATTCCGAAGCATCTCGGTGGTCTCTTTCTTCCAGACCTCCGATGCGAACGACGCCGCATACGGATCACCTAATGACGTCCAGTTGAATCCACCCTCGATGATCTGCGCAGCTGCTTTGTATTGACCGGCATCAACGGGAAGACCGCACTTGACGAGTTCGTCCGGGTGAGATTCTTTCCACCATTCGGGAGCGTAGGGGTGCAGGCGCGGAAAGAGGAAGGCGTCGGGAACAAGCTCCAGGAGTTTGGCGAAGTAGTTATCGAACCGCCCCCAATCGTACTTTCCGGGACCTATCCAGCCGTCTTCCAGTCCGATCAGCGGATGCAGGAATCGCAATCCCGCCTTGCGATAACTCGGCGCGGTGTGAAGCAGGCTCGCGCTCACTGCGAAGAGTGGGTATTCTTCTTTTCCGTTCAGATAGAGGCGCGCACCTCCGCGCTCCATGGCTATCGTGCAACGGCAGGCGGGCTCACCCTTGAGCCGACTTAGCTGCTTCAGCGCGTTGTCATCAAGTTCTGGTGATCTGTGCTCGAACAGATCGGCGGCGTTGAGCTGGGTGAATGGAATGGTACCGAGTGCTGCTCCGGCAAGCTTCAGTGCGTTGCGTCGGTTCATTGGAGCCTCGTGGAAGATTGTAGGGCTGTGATTGGTTACGGGAGTTTATCCAAAGATCCATCGAAAAGAAACGGAAATCTTGAAGGTCCCCCGTACCGACGATCTCCCCAAACGGCAAGACGTTTGCGTCGTCTGATTTTTCTTTAGCGCCGGGGGTGTCTGAGAGCTTGAATAAGCACGTTCGACTAATTTCTGGCGCGCAGTTCATCCGGTCGGTCTGGGACAACATCGCATATCCTTTGATGTTTGATACGCTGGTCGCTCGAATCGATTTTGTGCTTGACAATTCAACAATCCGGAAGAATTGATGCCGGGGCCCCACCCAGATGTATTTTGCGCCGATGGGGCCGCGTTGCATCATGGATCAATAATTGCTAAATTGTGCCATCGTGATGGGGGTGTCATCCCGTCCTGCTTTCGCCGCCCGAGCCGCCCACCAGCCTCAGTAGGAATTTGTGCGTGGCTCGATTTGTTTGTACACCGATAGATTGCGGAACGATTACCCCGTTTTTTCGTCCAATATCAATACGGAACTATTTTAGAGTCAACGACTTAGGAGGATTGAGTGGACATCAAGACTATTAACGAAATGATACAGCGTGAGAGCGCTTTCGTCGACACGCTGACGAGCGAGGTGTCAAAAGTGATTGTCGGCCAGAAACAGATGGTCGACCGGCTCCTGATCGGCCTCCTCTGCAACGGACATATTCTCCTTGAGGGTGTTCCGGGTCTCGCCAAGACGCTTACCATTAAATCGCTTGCCTCCGCCATCAGCGCGAAGTTTCAGCGAATCCAATTTACGCCGGACCTCCTTCCCGCTGATCTTGTCGGCACGATGATTTATAATCAGAAAGATGGAAAGTTCTTCACCCGACGCGGACCGATCTTCGCCAATTTCATCCTGGCAGACGAAATCAACCGCGCACCGGCCAAGGTCCAGAGCGCTCTGCTTGAAGCCATGCAAGAGCGACAAGTGACTATTGGAGAAGAAACCTTCAAGCTCGACGAACCCTTCCTGGTGCTCGCCACGCAGAATCCGATCGAGCAGGAGGGAACATACCCCCTCCCCGAAGCACAGGTTGACCGGTTCATGCTGAAGGTGAAGATCGGCTATCCGTCTCGTGAAGACGAGTTGGCGATCATGCGCCAGAACGTCATGGGCAGCCAGGGAGACATTAAACCCGTCGTTTCAACGAAAGACATTCTCAGTGCCCGCAATGCCGTCAAGAACGTGTATATGGATGAGAAGATCGAGCGATACATTCTAGACATCGTGTTTGCCACGCGCGAACCGGCGAAGTTCAAGCTCGAAAAGATCGCCCCGATGATCAGCTACGGTGCCTCACCGCGCGCATCGATTAACCTCGCCCTTGCATCAAAGGCGCATGCATTTATCAAACGACGCGGGTATGTAATACCCGAAGACATCCGCGCAATCAGTCTCGATGTTCTTCGACACCGCATTGCCGTCACGTACGAAGCAGAAGCGGAAGAAGTGACCTCGGAGAGCGTCGTGCAGGAAATACTGAACCACATTGAAGTGCCCTAGCATTTCTGATTGTCGATTTTTGATTTATGATTACGCGATAGTTTCGTCTTCCGTCTCACTTCTTAGGCCTTACGTTCTCGGACATGGAAACTAAAGAGCTTCTCAAAAAAGTCAGGCAGCTTGAGATCCGAACGCGGGGATTGGTCAACCAGGTTTTTTCCGGTGAGTACCATTCCGTGTTCAAGGGGCGGGGTATGGCTTTTTCCGAGGTTCGCGAATATCAGATCGGGGACGATGTCCGCACCATCGATTGGAACGTCACGGCGCGGTTCGATCACCCCTTCGTCAAGATCTTTGAAGAAGAGCGCGAGCTCACCGTCATGCTTCTTGTCGATCTCAGCGGATCGCAGTTCTTTGGTTCACAGGGTCAAACAAAGCGCGATATTGCGGTCGAGATCAGTGCAATACTTGCCTTCTCTGCCATGAAGAACGGCGACAAGGTCGGCGCGATGCTCTTTTCCGACCAGATTGAGCGGTTCATTCCGCCGCGAAAGGGTCAGTCGCACTCGCTGCGCATCGTGCGTGAGCTGATCTCCTATGAGCCCAAGCGCACTGCCACAAGCATCAAGAGTGCGTTGGAATATTTGAATCACGTCTTGAAGAGGCGAAGCATTGTGTTCGTCATCTCCGATTTTCTGGATAGCGGCTATGAGACTGCTCTCCGGATCGCGGGGAAGCGACACGACCTCATTGGCATTCGGTTACTTGATCCACGCGAGCAAGAACTGCCGAAAGTCGGCCTCATTACAATGAAAGATGCCGAATCGGGCGCACAGCGCTGGGTCGACACCGCAGATCCGCGGGTCGTTGCAGCGTATCGCGCATACCGGCGGTCGGCAGAGGATTCACGACATTCGACGTTTATCAAGGCAAAGCTCGATAGTATCGATATTCGCCTCGACAAACCATACATGAAACCCCTCGTCGATTTCTTCCGGCTGCGGGAGCGGCGTTGGTAGCTTGCGTGAAGAATACAAACAATCCTGTTGAGAATTTGAACCGATCCTTTTGTCTTATAGTGTTGCTATCGTTCGCTTCGCTCGCATGGGCGCAGGAACCGAAGATCTCCGCGCATACGGATTCGGCTCAGTACAAGGTCGGCACATGGATACTCCTGCACGTCGAAGCGGCATTACCGCCTGCCGTGGACTCTCTTGCCGTCGCCGTCAAGGACAGCCTTGGCCCTTTTGAAATCCTCGCCGTTGAACCCTCCCTCGCACAAGCCGGCCATCAACAATGGTTGTTTCGACTCACAATATTTGACACGGGGAAGGTCTACGTTCCGCCGGCCATCTTCGCTTACAAGAACCGCGGCGACACGCTCACCCGGGTTGTCTCCTCAAATCCGATTCCACTCACCATCGTCGGTATTTCCGTCGATTTGAAGGGTGACATCAAAGACATCAAGCCTCCCCTGGATGCTCCATGGAAGTTTGAAGACTTCTTGCCATACCTTATCGCTCTTGCTGTCGTTCTTCTTCTTGGCCTCGCGTATTGGTACTATCGCAGGGTGAAGAAACGGCGCGAGGCCTCCTACGTTCCGCCCAAACCGGACATACCTCCGTGGCGGGTTGCCCTCGCAGCGCTCCACACGATCGAGGATCAACGGCTCTGGCAGCAAGGACGCGTAAAGGATTTCTATTCCGAGACAACCGAAATCATTCGAAGGTTTCTCGAGGATCAATACAACCTCCTCGCTCTCGAGTCAACGTCGGACGAAATCGTTGTGCAGCTCAAGCTGGTTCCCGAGGCACAACCGCTCCAGAAGGAGTTTCGTTCTTTCTTTACAACCGCGGACCTTGTGAAGTTCGCAAAGTACCTGCCAACTCCCGAGGAAAACGAACAAGAGCTTACATGGGCATTTCACTTCGTGCGCACGATGACACCGCATCCGCCGGCTCAACAGGTCGATGAGGTTGCACCGAGCCCCGCGTCCGTGACAAACGGAGAGCAGGAGGCTGCGAATGTTCGGTGACGGCTTCGCATATCCATGGGTGTTGTGGTTACTGCTCCTGATTCCGGTCCTCGCCTTCGTTTACTGGAGACGAAGGAAGCGCATGGTGACAGAGGTAACCTTTTCATCGGTTCAGCCTTTCGATCATATTCCGGGTTCGTTACGCGAGAAATTGCGCGACGTACCGGTCGGGCTCCGGCTGCTCGCCCTTGCGCTGTTTCTTGTTGCGCTTGCACGCCCGCAGTCGGTTACCAATAGAGAGAATGTTTCCACCGAGGGAATTGACATCGTTCTCCTCATCGACATCTCCGGAAGTATGCTCGCGGAGGATTTTACCCCTAATCGCATGCAGGCGGCAAAGCAGGTGGCCAACGAATTCATCGATGGGCGCACAAGCGATCGTATTGGGCTGGTCATTTTTTCGGCCGAAAGTTTTACTCAATGCCCGCTGACAACAGACTATCCCGTATTAAAGACGCTTCTCGGCGAGGTCAAGAACGGAATGATTGCCGACGGCACCGCGATCGGGCTTGCGCTCGCCAATGGAGTCAACCGGCTCAAGGACAGCAAAGCGAAGAGCCGGGTGATGATCCTTCTGACGGACGGTGTCAATAATAGAGGAGAGATCGATCCCATCACCGCTGCTAAAATCGCTGCAACGTACGGCATTCGTGTTTATACGGTCGGGGTCGGCGCGCAGGGTCAGGCCCCCTACCCCGTCGAAACACCGTTCGGCATTCAGCGACGCCTGATTCCCGTTGACCTCGACGAGAAGACCCTCACGGCGGTGGCGGATATGACGGGCGGCAAGTACTACCGGGCGACAGACAACAAGACGCTGAAGGCGATTTACAAAGAAATTGACCAACTCGAGCGAACAAGGATAGAGGTGACCGCCTACAAGCGCTATTCGGAGAAATTCTACAACTGGCTTCTTGTTGGCCTGGTTGCTTTACTTTTTGAGGTTGGTTTGTCATCGACGGTTTTAAGAAAGATTCCCTAACAAGATACTATGCTACGATTCGCACATCCCGGTTATTTGTGGCTACTGCTCGTGCTTCCCGCTTTGACGGTTGGATTCTTTGTCCTTCATCGTTGGCGGAAGCAATTGATGCGCAGGTTTGTCTCTGAGCCGCTCGTTTCACAATTGGCTCCGGAGGCAAGCACCGCAAAGAGAACAGTGAAGCAGGCCATTTTTCTTCTCGCCGTTGCCTGTCTCCTTGTCGCTGCCGCCAATCCTCAGGTCGGCACGCGGCTCGAAGAGGTCAAGCGCGAGGGAATTGATTTGTTTGTCACTCTCGACGTCTCGTTGAGCATGAAGGCGGAAGACATCCGCCCAAGCCGTCTCGAGAAAGCGAAGCGTGATGTCTCCGACCTGTTGCGCAGACTGCAAGGTGACCGCGTTGGACTTGTGGTCTTTGCGGGCGAGGCTTTTGTCCAGTTCCCGCTCACCGCAGATTATTCTGCGGCGGATCTTTTCATCAACGCTGTCGACGTTGAGGCGGTCCCCACGCCGGGCACGATGATCGGCAGCGCCATAGAGAAGGCCCTCGAGTCGTTCAGAAAAGATCTTCCGACACAGAAAGCCATTGTTGTGGTGAGTGACGGAGAAAACACCGAGGGTGATGTCGCTGGCGCCGTTGAAAAAGCTCGAAAAGAGGGAGTGCGCGTCTTTGCCGTTGGTATGGGCACTCCCGAGGGAAGTCCAATTCCTGTGTACGCTGCAAACGGCGACCGCGTCGACTACAAGCACGATCATGCGGGAAATATCGTTCTTACGAAACTCGACGAATCTGCCCTTCAGCAAATTGCACTGTCAACAGGCGGGAGTTATCGGCGGGCGACGAACGCCGGAAACGAAATTGACGAGATCTTCAAGGAGCTATCCACTCTTCAAAGAACCGAGATGGGCAGTTTACAGGTGACGGGATTTGAGGACCAGTTCTATTATCCCCTGGCGATCGGCATTTTTCTTCTCATCATCGAAATGCTTCTTTCTGAGCGGCGCGGACGCCTGCTCGCGCGCCTCGCCAAATTGATTCCGGCAACTAGCGTTCTTCCGTTATGCTTTCTTTTCCTCTTCACCTCCGCCTCAGCTCAAACAGTGCGTTCACACGTGAGTCGCGGCAACGAGGCTTATGCGGCCACAAAATACGGTGACGCCGAGGCCGAGTACAAAAAGGCGCTGCAAAAAGACTCTACCGCACGGGCAGCCCACTTCGATCTCGCGAACGCTTTCTATAAGCAACAACGTTTTGATGAGGCGCAACGCGTGTATGCCGCCCGGGTGGCCGCGGCCGGCAAGGGCTCTTCTGACAAAGAATTAGCATATTACGATATAGGGAATACCTTCTTCAAATCGAATAAACTCGAAGAGAGTATTGAATCCTATAAGCGTACGATGCGGCTGAATCCATCAGATGAGGATGCGCGGTACAACTTCCTGCTCGCCAAAGATCGCCTGAAGCAGCAACAGGATCAGAAGAAACAGAACAAGCAGGACAAGAACAAACAAGACAAGCAGGATCAGAAGCAAAACCAGAATAAAGACCAGAACAAGGACCAGCAGCAGAACAAAGATCAACAGAACCAAAACAAGGATCAACAGCAACCACCTCAGCAGCAGCCGAAGCAAGACCAGGCCAATCAGCAACAGCAGAAGAACCAGATGCCGAAGCAGCAGGCCGACCGCATCCTCGATGCGCTGAGAAACAACGAAAAAGACATTCAGAAACAATTGCGCAAGCGGGCGGCTTCACGGGTTATTGTCGAGAAGGACTGGTAATGAGGTTTGTCTCACGATATAGCGTTCTTGCTTTCGTTCTGACGATGACCGCCGTTGCGCAGAATGCTACGTTTGTTGCGTCCGCCGATCGCACGACGGTGGGAGCGGGGGAACAATTTGAAGTATCTTTTGTCGTCTCTGCTTCCGATGTCAACGGCGCGAAGAATTTCAAACCGCCAACATTGACGCCGTTTACCGTCATGAGTGGACCAAATCAATCCACCAACATGCAGTTCGTGAACGGTCAGATGTCGGGATCGATAAGTTTCACGTACTACCTGTATACGCGCCAGACCGGCAAATTCACAATTGGCCCGGCGACTATCGAGTACAAGGGCGCTCCGCTCAAATCGCAACCCCTGCAGATTGAGGTCACCCAGGGCAAACCACCCGCCCAGGGAAAAGAGCCGGACAACGCTCAGAATGTTGCCGACAACCTTTATATTCGCGCGGTTGCAGACAGGCCGCGGGTTCGTCAGGGCGAACCTGTTACAATCACCTACAAACTGTACACGCGGTTGCAGGTTTCGGCATATGACATTGCAAAAGCTCCGGTCTATCAGGGATTTTGGGCTGAGGAAGTTGAGCAGCCCAAGCAGCCCGTTGTAACGACAGAAACCATCGAGGGAAAGCAATTTCGCGTAGCGACGATCCGCAAGACGGCGCTCTTCCCCACGCAGAGCGGCAAACTGGTCATCTCGCCGCTCGAGGTGCGATGCGCATTCCAGCTTTCCTCACGAAAGAAGACGACTGATCCATTCGACTCTTTCTTCAACGACCCGTTCTTCTCCCGAACTCAGACGGTCGAACAGGATCTTAAGTCAAACGCTTTATCTGTCACTGTTGACCCTCTTCCCGGAAGTCCACCGGCGGGTTTCACGGGAGCCGTCGGACGTTTCTCGTTCAGCGCCACCGTCGACAAGAAAGAAGTGAAGACCGGTGACCCCATTACATTGAGGTTGACCATCTCCGGCGCGGGAAACGTCAAGCTTCTGACGCCGCCAAAGCCCGAGCTTCCCGCGGATTTCGAAGCGTATGATCCAAAGATCTCCGAAGAGGTGGCACGCGACGGAGGCGTCATTCGCGGAAAGAAAATCGCCGAGTACCTCGTTATCCCAAGAAATGCCGGCGACCGGGCAATCGAGCCGATCGCATTCTCCTACTTCGATCTGGATCGCAACGCCTACAACACGTTGCACTCGCCACGGTTTGATTTCAAGGTCATCCCCGGAAAAGACATGAGCGGTGGCGCTGCTATCGCATCGAAGTCGAATATCCAATTGCTTGGCGAGGATATTCGTTTTCTGAAGCTCTCCCTGGGCGAATCGCGCGACCTTGACGAACCGGTGTTTCCAAACACCCTGCTCTTGACGTGTCTTGTTCTTCCCCCCTTTGTTTTCTTTGCTGCTTTTGGATATCGCAAACGGCAAGAGAAGCTCTCCGGAAAAGTTGACCAGTTGAGGTTCGCCAAAGCGGGCAGGGAAGCTTCAAGGCGCCTCAAGGGGGCCAGAAAGCTCCTTATGCAGGGAAATACAGAGAGTTACCATGCAGAAGTCTCCAAGGCAATCTTCAGCTACCTCGAAGACAAATTACACATCTCAAAAGCCGCCCTGACCATGGATGAAGCCGCCAGACTTCTCAACCAGCGCGGGGTCGCCGGCGATACAATTGAATCGCTGCGAGCTTGCATTGAGCGGGCCGAGTTTGCGCGCTTCGCCCCGGCGAGTGACACCCGGGAAGCCAGAACCGAAATCCTCGACGCTGCCACCGTTATTATCAACAACATCGAGAAATCGTTGAGAAAAAGATCTTGAGCATGCAACGCACATTCTTCCATATCCTCTTTGCGATCGTATGTTCGGGCTCAGTCTTGGCCCAAACGGCAGTGGATGAATTCGAACGGGGAAATGTGTTTTATCGCGATGGAAAGTACGATCAGGCGGCTGCTTCTTATGAGTCTATTCTCAACCAGGGACTCGCCAGCTCGTCCCTCTATTTCAACCTTGGCAACTGCTATTACCGGATGGGAAAAATAGCTCCCACCATACTGGCGTACGAACGGGCCCTTCGCTTGCAACCCAATGATGCCGACACAAAACACAACCTGGCTCTTGTCAACCTGAAGACACTCGACCGAATCGAACCCCTGCCCGAACTTTTCTTCATCGAGTGGCTTCGCTCCTTCTCGGCGGTTGTGCCTCTTCATACGACTGCCCGAATCTTTGCTGCCTGTTGGCTGTTGTTGTTCGCCAGCCTGTCAGCGTTCTATCTGCTGGCAAACCCGACCGCACTTCGATTGCTCCGTGGATTCGCAATTGCTTCGGCCATTCTTCTGATTCCCCTCGCGATCGTGCTTGTGACACAAATCGTCGATTCTCGAAACCGATCCGACGCCGTCATCACGGCATCGGTGGTCACCGCAAGAACGTCCCCCGACGCACAGAGCGTCGATGCTTTTGTCGCGCATGAAGGTCTCAAGGTCAAACTCAGCGATGCGGTTGGAGAGTGGATGAAGATTGTCCTGCCGGATGGCAAGGTCGGGTGGGTCAGGATGCAGGATTGTGAGCGGATATGACGATAGAGAAATGTGGCGTTGGTAAAGAAACGAAAGGCCCGGTGTTTTTGCCGGGCCCTTCTGTTTCTGGAACATCAAGGGGGTGAACCTTATTTTTTGCGCTTATAAGTGATCACCATAATCGGCTTCTTGTCACCGAACGAGGTCACGTCGTAGGTCTCGAAAACCTGTGTGTCTTTGTCGACAAAACGGGTTACGTACTTTACCTTCTTGCCTTTCTCTCCGGTCGCCGGCTCGTCCATTTTTCCCCACATCGTCACGCTCTTTCCGTCCTTGTCCAACACACCGTCCATTGTGGACATCCCAGTGCTCATGTTGTCAATCCAAAAACTCACGTACTTCTTCTTGAAATTGTCGTAGCCTGTGAATCCCGTTCCCACGAAGGGCTGTCCCATCATCTCCCCGGTGAAATCCTGTTGAAGGTATCTTCCCCCAAGGACCATTTTGCTTTCGCTTGTTCCCTTTGAGACCATGGGCTCGCCCTTGGGCCCATTCATCCACATCTTGACCTCCGCGTCCCATGTTCCTACGCTCTCCTCCAACATTTTATGCTGAGCGCCCGGCGTCATGGACTCCTGCCAGCGCTTCATCATTTCCGCCTCGCTCGGCATCTTCTTGGGGCTCTTCTTTTTCTCCTGGCTGAATGATTCGCTGCTGACGACCAGCGTCAACACAAGTATGAACACCCCCAAAAGCATAGCTACGCGTTTCATTGTGCACTCCTTGTTGGTGATTGGTGATTGTCCCTGGACTCGATATTCATTGTGTTGTTCAATTCATAAGAACCGACCGCCGGAGTGAACAGTTCCGGGGTGATTTTCGATGCGTCCCGCTTGTGTTTTTTTCGATCCTCATTCTTCGGGAATCAGCCTGGTCCCCGGCGTGTTATCTACAGAGATGGGACCACAATTTATCAAAAGGGGCGGCTTATGTCAAACTACGACTGGAGTAGATTCAGCGCTCGCATCGACGTAAAGACAAATGTCAACGATGTCTATGTCGCGTGGACAACGCGTGCTGGTCTTGAGCGATGGTTTTTGCGCGTAGCGGAATTCACAAAACCCGATGGTGAGATCCGTGACGCCGCAGCAACAATCCAAACGGGAGACCGCTATCGCTGGCTGTGGCATGGTTACGATGACACCGCTGTCGAGCATGGTGTGATCGAGGAGGCGAACGGCCGAGACTCCCTGCGGTTCACATTCGCCGGGAGCTGTCTTGTCTTCGTGAGCATGACCGTTGAAGAGGGCTCGACCATCGTCGAGTTGCGGCAGGAAAATATTCCCGTCGACGAAATTTCGCGCGCCAAATACCATCTTGGCTGTATGACCGGGTGGACTTTCTATCTCGCCAACTTGAAATCAGTCCTCGAGGGAGGCCTCGACCTGCGCAACAAGAATGCAAGACTTCAGAGGCTTGTGAATGCATAGGTTGGTGAAGGAGAGGTTTCGACGGCGATTTTTGTCCTTTCACGGGACCGCCAAATTCGCGAAATTACAGGCGTTCGGGATTTGATCGGCGCGGAACCGTGCGCCGCATCTTTCTGTTATAGGACACGTGGTAAGGCTCAACCGGGCATATCTTTCCAGTCATACAACCTGCAGGATTTTCGATCATCATGGATAATCAACAAGCCGATCTCTCGGCGCTACGCATAGACAGGTCGCGGCCAGAGGGCTCTCCCCCTGGTCGATCGAGAACCATCGTCAGATTCGCGTTTACTGTTGGAGGCGTTGTTCTCCTTTTTCTCCTCGGCTACTGGGTTGTGCCGCGGGTATTCGATTCCGCGGTCGACGTACAGCTCGCCACTGCATCCCTTTCGTCTTCGTCGCAAGCAAACGCGGTGTTGACCGCAAGCGGATACGTTGTCGCACAACGAAAAGCCGCTGTCGCATCAAAGGCAACTGGACGGCTTGAGTATCTCGGTGTTGTTGAGGGAGACAAGGTGAAAAAAGGACAGGTCCTTGGCCGCCTCGAGGATACAGACATGAAGGCTTCGCTCGATCAGGCGAAAGCGAATCTCCGGCTGAACGAAGCGGATCTGAAAGATGCTGAACAATGGCTCGCACGCCAAAAAACCCTCCTCGAAAAGGGTGTGTCAACACAATCCGATTATGACGCCGCCGAGGCACGTTACCAGCGCACCGTGGCCTCGATTGGCGTTGCAAAGGCAATCGTCGCTGGTGCGGAGGTTGCTCTCGAGAACACGTTGATCCGCGCCCCGTTCGACGGCACGGTGCTCACGAAGAATGCCGATGTCGGTGAGATGGTTGCACCCATGGCGGCGAGCGTGAGCTCGCGTTCTGCTGTTGTAACACTCGCAGATATGACTTCTTTGCAGGTTGAGGCCGATGTCTCTGAATCTAACATCGAACGCATTACACTTGGGCAACCGTGCGAAATCACTCTCGACGCCTATCCGGAAACACGATATGAGGCGTCCGTAGCAAAAATCGTCCCAACCGCGGACCGCGCCAAGGCAACGGTGATGGTGAAGGTCGCTTTCAAACAGTACGACGCAAAAGTCCTGCCGGAGATGAGTTCGAAGGTATTGTTTCTCACAAAAACGGCGGAGACTGTTCAAGCCGCCGTTCACTCGATGCTGACGGTCCCGTTAAGTTCGGTCGCCACACGAAACGGCAAAAAAGTCGTTTTCATGGTTCGTAATGACCAGGCGGTGGCGGTCCCCGTGTCCACGGGAAAGGATGCCGGCGCCCTGGTGGAAATTACGCAGGGGATTTCCGCGGGAGACCACGTGATTACCGGGCTTACCGATCGCATCGTGGATGGCCTGCGGGTGAAGGTAAAATAGTATTGGTTTCAATCGACGATCACAAGAAGGGTGGTTCTATGGATTCCATTATTCAGGTTCAGGCTGTTTCCAAATCGTACTGGCGCGACAGTTTTGAAATTCCCGTGTTGAACAATGTTTCGTTCGAAATCCCTGCGGGAGAGTATCTTGCGCTGATGGGACCCTCTGGTTCCGGGAAAACAACATTGCTGAACCTCATCGCCGGCATCGATCGCCCGGACAAGGGGCAGATTTCTGTCGCCGGCACCAATATTGGTTCTCTGAGTGAATCCCAGCTCGCCAAGTGGCGGTCGACCCACGTTGGTTTCATCTTCCAGTTCTACAATCTGATTCCTGTGCTCACGGCGTACGAAAATGTCGAGCTGCCGCTGCTTCTTACCTCCCTCTCAAAAAAGGAGCGCCGCCAACACGTTGAAGCAGCGCTGACGGTCGTTGGCCTCCAGGACCGGATGCAACATTATCCGAAGCAGCTCTCCGGCGGCCAGGAACAACGCGTCGCGATTGCACGAGCAATCGCCACCGACCCGACCATTCTGGTTGCTGATGAACCTACCGGCGATCTGGACAAGAATTCTGCCGACGAAATTCTGAAGCTCCTCGAACGGCTCAACACAGAGTTTCACAAAACCATTGTGATGGTCACCCACGACCCCCGGGCAGCTGAGAAGGCAAGGGTTGTCCGACATCTCGACAAGGGCGAATTTAAGCGGAGCTGACCAATGAAAGTCTTCAAGCTCATATTCAAAAACGCTCTCCGTCATAAGCTCCGGACGGTTTTGACCGTCGTCGGAATCGCTATCGCCGTTATGGCGTTTGGGCTTCTAAGAACCGTTGTGACGGCCTGGTCTTCCGGTGTTGAAGCTTCAGCCGCGAACAGGTTGATCACCCGGCAGGCGATCTCGTTTATCTTCCCCCTTCCATACTCCTACCGCGATCAGATTGCAAAGATTCCCGGGGTCGACAAGGTGACATATGCGAACTGGTTCGGTGGCACGTATATTGACAAAAACCAGTTTTTTGCCCGGCTTGCCGTCGACGCTGAGACGAATTTCGATCTCTACCCGGAATTCCTCGTTCCAGCTGATCAGCTGACAACATTCAAGCGCGAACGAAATTCGTGCATCGTCGGCTCCGACCTCGCGCAGCGCTACAAGCTGAAAATAGGCGATGAGATGCAGATGGATGGGGACATTTATCCGGGCACGTGGAATTTTGTCGTTCGGGGAATCTACAAGCCGCGAGACAAAAGCACTGACGCAACGCAGATGTTTTTCCACTGGCAGTATGTTGACGAACGCATGAAGCAGGACACTCCCGGGCGGGCCGGCAATGTTGGTTGGTATGTCATCCGCATCTCTGACCCCGCAAGGGCTGGAATAATCTCCGAGCAAGTAGACGCTTTGTTCAAGAATTCGCGCGCGGAGACAAAGACAGAAACCGAGCGGGCATTTCAGCAGGGGTTTGTCGCCTCGGCGGGCGCGATCATAACGGCAATGAATTTCATTTCCTTTGTCATCATCGGTATCATCCTTCTTGTCGTTGGAAACACGATGATTATGTCCGCACGCGAGCGAACGCGCGAGTATGCCGTCTTGAAAACCCTCGGATTCTCGGCGGGCCATCTTGTTGGACTGATCCTTGGCGAATCACTATTCATTTCGCTGCTTGGCGGCGGGCTTGGGCTCTTGGTGACATACCCCTTTATCGCCGGCTTTGCGGCTGTTGTACCCAAGGGATTCTTTCCGGTCTTCAACATCGAGCCCATAACAGTCATTCTCGCGGGATCCTCGGCAATCCTGGTCGGACTGCTTGCTTCGCTGTTTCCCATTCAGCGCGCGCTCGGCACCAAAATCGTCGACGGCCTGAGACACATCGGATAGACTTTCCACACAGAGACGAGAGACTGTTGCATGAAAATTCCATTCAAATATATCGTTCGAAACCTCGGGACCCGGAAATTGACGACAGGAATCACCGTGCTTGGTGTTGCTCTTGTGGTTTTCGTGTTCGCCGCCGTCCTGATGATGGCTTATGGTGTGCAGAAGACGTTGGTCGCGACGGGGTCAGATGAGAATGTTCTCATTGCCCGAAAAGCCGCGAATGGTGAAATTTCGAGCATTATTGACCGGGTCACGGCCGATATCATCATGACTCTCCCCAATATCGCGAAGACTCCGGATGGAAAACCTCTCGCGTCCGGCGAACCGGTGGTGATCATTAATCTGGAAAAGATCGGGGCGGGGGGCGTCAGCAACGTTACGGTGCGGGGCGTCTCGCCTCAAGCCTTCTCGCTGAGACCACAGGTGAAACTCAAGGCGGGGAGAATGTTCAAGACGGGCGCACGAGAGCTCGTTGCGGGGACCGCCATTGAATCCCGTTTTGCCGGAGCAAAAATTGGTGACGCGGTGCGTTTTGCCGGAGACAACTGGACGGTCGTCGGAACCTTTGACTCTGATGGAAGCGGCTTCGATTCCGAAATGTGGGGCGACGCAAATCAACTGCTGGATGCATTCAATCGAAATTCTTTCTCCACGCTTACCATCCGGCTCGAGCGGCCGGATGCATTTCCCGAGTTTGCGGCAGCGTTCGAGAAAGATCAGCGCCTGCAACAGTTTGAGGCAAAGATCGAACGACGCTTTTTTGAAGAACAATCGGAGATGATGGCCGGCTTTATCAGGATCCTCGGCATTTTTGTCACAGTGATTTTCAGCGCCGGGGCAACGATCGGGGCAACGATTACCATGTATGCTGCTGTAGCGAATCGAACCGTTGAGGTCGGCACTCTGCGTGCGCTCGGTTTTCGACGCCGGAGTGTTCTCGCCGCATTTCTTACCGAGTCGTTAGTGCTTTCACTTGTCGGTGGTTTTGTCGGGTTGTTCTTTGCCTCCTTTCTGCAGTTGTTTTCAATCTCCACCCTGAACTTCGGATCTTTTTCCGAACTGGCCTTCTCGTTTGCGTTGTCGCCGTCTATTGTGATCTCTTCACTTTTGTTCGCAGTCGCAATGGGTTTAATTGGTGGATTCCTTCCGTCGGTGCGGGCCGCGCGCCTCAACATTGTCAGCGCCCTGCGATCATCGTAAGCGCGAAACCGATCTTCCCGCGGTTATACTCCCCCTTGATAGATAGAATCACTCTGTCTATATTGTAGCACGGCTATTTCTTCCCACGTCGGTCCTTCTCAACAGTAAGGGCGGTTGAACTCATGTTTTGGCTACAAATCATCAAGGGTTTTATTTCGGTCCTTCGTTCCGGACAAACCCCACGGCAGATCGCCGGCGGTTCTGCGCTCGGTGCCATTGTGGGGCTTATGCCATTTTTCACACTCCAGGGGTTACTGCTCTGGCTGGTGATTTTTGTGCTTGACGTGAACCTGTCCGCGTCTCTTTTGGCCGTTACCCTCTTTGCGCTCATCGCGTACATTTTAGATCCTCTTTTCCACGCATTAGGGTATTTCCTGCTTGTGGACAGTTCCTTTCTGCACGCACTCTGGACGTCGTTGTACAACGCCCCTTTTGCCCCCTTGACGCGGTTTAACAATACCGTTGTTCTCGGCAGCTTTGTCGCCGGATTCCTGCTCTTTGCTCCTGTCTATTTTGGAATGCATCGTTTTGTAATCGCGTACCGCACCCACCTGCACACAAAGGTGGAGAAGCTCAAGCTCTATCAGGTTATCAGCAAAAGCTCGCTCGTCAAGTGGTACGACAGAATCAAAAATCTGGCATCCTGAATATGCGCAAGAAGTTCGTCTACTTTATCCTTATCCCCGTCGTTGCGCTCTGCATTGTTGTCTATCTATTCATCGATCGGTGGGTTGAATCGGGACTCGAATCGGCCGGCGAGGCTGCCGTTGGCGCCAAAGTTGAAATCGACAACCTTCGACTCTCCCTTTCCCCGATTGCCATACAGTTCTCAAGGCTTCAAGTGGCAAATCCCAAGGACCCCTGGAAGAATGTGTTCGAAACCGGCAAGGTGCGCTTCTCGCTTGACTTCGGGCAACTGCTGAGGGGAAAATACATCATTGAAACGATGGAGGTCAACAACCTCATCCTCGGCACGAAGCGAACGACCGACGGAGCGCTGCCGAAGCCTCCCCCGCCACCAGCCAACCAGACCTCTGCTGTTGCCGAACTCACGTCAACCCTGAGCAATGAGGCGCAGAAAGCTCCCGTCTTCGATCTGAACAAAATCCGCAAGGAGCTGAAGATCGACAGCCTCTTGAATGTGCAGAATCTCCGAAGCGTGCAATACCTTGATACACTGAAGCTGCAGGTCCAGGACGCGAGCCGCCAGTGGCAAACGACGCTGAACGACATCGAAAAATCAAAACAGCGCCTCAACGACGTGCAGACAAGTATCAACGCTATCAACCTCAACGAACTCAAAACGGTTCAGAGTATTACCGCCGCTCTCAACAATGTGAACAACGCTTACAAGGGCATCAACGATATCAACGAGACTTTCAAAAATCGGCGGACCGCGGTCACAACACAGCTTGACCGCCTCACGACGTCTGTAAACGCACTCGACAACTACGTGCGGTCTGATTACGAAATGGTCCGGCGGCTTGCCCGCGTACCCGACCTGAGTACGCAGGGTCTGGCAAAGCTCCTCCTCGGCAGGGATATTCTGCAGAAGGTCGGTAGCTATCTTTCGTGGATCGAATTTGCCCGCACGACGATTCCGAAGTACGTATCAAAACCAGACAACGAAAAACCGCCGCGCTTCAAGGGGCAGGATATCCACTTCCCCGCCGACAGGGCGTACCCAAAATGGTGGATAAAGAAAATCGCCATCTCGGGGGGCGAAGACAAGGCGCAGAACCCCGATTATTTTTACGCGAACGGTGAAGTTCGCAACATCACCAATGATCAGCGGATAACCGGATATCCGTTCACCGTTTCGCTCGCCGGCAGCAAGGCGGGCGGAAGCGCTTTTACCTTCGACGCATCCTTCGATCGTCGGCCAGAGGTGCCCGTCGACAACTACAAGGTAACCGCATCGAATATCCCGGCGTCCGACATCACATTCGGCCAGGCCGATTTTGTGCCCTCTCGAATCACCAAGGCAATCATCAATTCGTCCGCCTCGGTCACTGTGCCCGGCGACCGGTTCGATTCCGAGATCATGCTTACCTTTCACGATCTCACGCTCATCTTTGATCGCGACCCACAAGGTGATCTCGAGCGCATCACCCGGGAGGTGATTGCGGGAATTACCGGCTTTAACGTTGGACTGCGCCTGTGGAACACAACCGGCCCGTTGGACGTGGCTCTTACCACCGATCTCGATGACCAATTGACCGCAAGGACGAAAAAGGTTATCGGCGACGAGTTTGCAAAGCTACAGAACGACATTCGCGCCAAGGTCGATCAACGCATTGCGGAAAAGAGGGCCGAATTTGAGAAGCTTTTCAACCAGAAAAAGGATGAGGCCTTATCGCAATTGAAAGGATATGAGTCTCTCGTAAATCAAAACTTCGCGCTGCTCGATGGAAAGAAGAAGGAGCTTGACGCCCGCATTGATCAGGAAAAGAAAAAGCAGACCGATGCTGCAAAGAAGCAGATTGAAGACGCCGTTAAGGGGCTCTTCAAAAAATAGCTGGTCACTCAACGCAATCCGGGGTCCGCTCTCATGGGCAAGAAACACGATCAGATACACACTATAACGACAAGCAAGAGGGGAAGCAGCGGCATCATCGCTCTTGTCGGCACGATTCTTCTTATTCTCGTTCTTATCGCGGTTCTCACTATTTCACCGGGTGGAAAATCCGAATCGACATACAAACCACGAACAGAACCATCACAACCAACGGCCTTCATGTTCAAGAAACAGGGAGAACTGCGCTTTCTCACCCCGAAGCAGGACTTCATCGCCGGCATCGATATTGAGCTCGCGCAGGACGAGTCACAACGACAACTCGGGTTAATGTATCGCGATACGCTGGCCGAAACCCAGGGCATGTTGTTCTTGTTCGACAACGAGGAGGTCCGGGCGTTTTGGATGAAGAATACGGTTCTCTCTCTTGACATGATTTTTGTCAACGCCCGCAGCGAAATCGTCACCATTCACAAATATACCACGCCCTACTCGGAAGAGACGTACATGTCCACCAAGCCTGCAAAATATGTTCTTGAGGTAAATGCTGGTTATGCGGATAAGCAAAAAATCTCGGTGGGGGATCGAATTTCGTGGAGCCGCTTCTAGCCTCTGTTTGAATACGCCGGTGGCCGCGCACATTGCCGCGGCCACCGATTCAAAACGCTCGTTTTACTTCTTTGTCTTCTTCTGTTTCTGCTTCGGTTTCTTTTCTTCTTTCGGCTTGACGACTTCTGGTTTCTTCGCTTCTTTTAGCGCCGGCGTTACCGGTGACGGCCCCGGCTTACCGTTCTTTATCACACTGCTTTTCTTTTCGGATTCCTTTTCGGCGAGCTGCTTTTCTTCTTCCTCTTCCGCCATAACCATCGCAACATCTGCGATCGCATCGCCCTCGTGCAGCTTGATCAATCGAACGCCCTGTGTATTTCTCCCTGCAACCCGGATGTCGGAGGCGTGCTGACGAATGATCATGCCGTTCGTCGTGACAACCACCACATCGTCGCTGTCGAGCGCTTCTTTGATCGTCACCATCATTCCGGTCTTGTCCGAGGTCTTGACGGTGATGATGCCTTTGCCGCCGCGGTGACTTACTCGATACTCGTCTTCTTCGCTTCGTTTGCCATACCCGCCTTCGGTGGCAATCAGGATGGTCGTTCCCTTTCTTCTGAGGTTCACAACACCCACAACCTTATCCTTCTTGGCAAGGCTGATGCCTCGAACGCCGGCGGCGCTGCGACCCATCGGACGCACTTCGTTTTCATGGAAGCGGATCGAAATACCGTCGTGTGTGCCGATGATAATGTCCTGTTTTCCGTCTGTGAGCCGTGCATCTTTCAGTACGTCGTTCTTTCGCAGTGTCGTTGCGGTGATTCCGCTCTTCCGCGGGTTGCTGAACTCCGAAAGCAGCACTTTTTTCACAAGACCCAGCTCTGTCACCATGAAGACATAATGCTGGTCATCGAACTCTTTCGCAGTAATAAACGCGTTGATGGTCTCGCCGTCAGCTTTTCCGATGAGGGCGTTAATCGGTTTCCCTTTCGCCATTCTGCCGGCCTCGGGAATTTCAAACACCTTGAGCCAGTAGCAGCGCCCCGTATTGGTGAAAAAGAGAATATAGTTGTGCGTGCTCGCCACGAACATGTGCTCGAGGAAATCGTCCTCTTTCGTCGCTGCGCCCGTGACCCCCTTCCCCCCGCGAGACTGTCGCCGGTACCCAGACACCGGGAACCTCTTGATGAAGCCCTGGTGGCTGATGGTAATCACCACCTCTTCTTCGGCGATCATGTCTTCGATGCTGAACTCCTCGGCCTTGTAAACGATTTCTGTCCGTCGTTCGTCGCCGTATTTCCTCTTGAGTTCGAGCAGTTCTTCTTCGATAATCTTCATCTGCAGCTGCTTGCTCTTCAATATTGCTCTCAGCCGTTCGATGAGTTTAATGGTTTCCCGATATTCATCCTCAACCTTTTTCCGCTCCAGGCCGGTAAGCCTCTGCAGCCGCATATCCAGAATCGCCTTTGCCTGGATCTCGGAGAGTTTGAATTTCTTCATCAACCCAAGTCGCGCCGCGTCCACATCCTTGGATTGTTTGATCAGTTTGATGACGGCATCGATGTTATCGAGGGCGATGATGTACCCTTCGAGAATGTGCGCCCTCTTTTCGGCCTCATCCAGTTCATACTTCGAGCGGCGAACAACAACCTCGTTCCTGTGCTCGACGAATTTCTGAACCATCTCCTTGAGCGTAAGGATGCGCGGGCGTCCCTCCACCAGCGATAGCATGATGATGCCGAACGTCGTCTGCATCTGGGTATGCTTGTAAAGATTGTTCAACACAACCTCTGCGTTCGCATCGCGCCGCAACTCAATCACCATGCGCATGCCATCGCGATCTGATTCGTCGCGGATATCGGCAATGTCTTCCAATTTCTTGTCGCTCACCAGGTCGGCAATCTTTTCGATCAGGCTCGCCTTGTTGACCATATAGGGCAACTCTGAAACGACGATGCGCTGACGGTCTCCTTTGCCGGTTTCAATGCTCGCTCGTGCTCGAACCAGAATGCGCCCCCGGCCTGTGGTGTACGCTTCTTTTACTCCTTCGTATCCATAGATGATGCCGCCCGTTGGAAAGTCGGGCGCAAGAACGTGCTTCATCAGCTGCGCGTTTGTAACGTCTCCATCCTTGATGAAGGCGGTGCACGCATCAATCACTTCGTTTAGATTGTGCGGCGGAATGTTCGTCGCCATGCCGACGGCAATGCCGCTCGCTCCGTTGCAGAGGAGCTGCGGGAACAATGCCGGCAGTACGGACGGTTCTTTGAGGGTATCGTCGAAGTTCGGTGTGAAGGCTACCGTGTTCTTCTCGAGGTCCTTCAGCATCTCTTCTGCTATTTTCGAAAGCCGCACCTCCGTATATCTCATCGCCGCCGGCGAGTCGCCGTCCACCGAGCCAAAATTGCCCTGTCCGTCGACAAGCGGATACCGCAGGGAAAAATCCTGCACCATGCGCACCATACTGTCATAGACCGCCGAGTCACCGTGTGGATGGTACTTGCCAAGCACCTCTCCAACGATGCGAGCGCTTTTCTTGTACGCCCTGTTGCTTGCCAGGCCAAGGTCCTGCATTCCATAGAGCACGCGCCGATGAACCGGCTTCAGACCATCGCGCACATCGGGCAGGGCCCGGGCAACAATGACCGACATCGAATAATCGATGTACGAGCCCTTCATTTCTTCTTCGATATCGACCGGTACAATTTTCTCGTTCAAATTCGCCATTCGTTTTCCCGTTTAAACTGTTCTACAACCGAATTTTGTTTCCGCTACACGTCCAGGTTTCTCACATACTTCGCATTCTTCTCAATGAATTCCCGCCTCGGCTCAACTTCGTCTCCCATGAGGATCGAGAAGGTGCGATCCGCATCGGCGGCATTTTCAATGGTGACCTGGAGAACCGTGCGGGACTCCGGGTTCATCGTTGTGCTCCACAGTTGCTCCGGATTCATCTCGCCAAGCCCCTTGAACCTCGAGATGATGATCCCATCGCTGTTCACGACCGCACCCTCCTCTGTCACCGCTGCCGCCACTTCCTCGTCTTCCTCTTTCTGGATCTTTGCGGGTTTCTTCTCGCTCTTTATTTTCTTGATGATTTCGTCGCGCTCGCCTTCATCAAACGCATAATGTTCCTGCTTTCCCTTCTTCACCTTGTAGAGCGGCGGCTGTGCAATATAGACATGGCCCAGCTCAATCAACTCTTTCATGTAACGGAAGAAAAGCGTCAGGAGCAGTGTTCGGATGTGTGATCCATCGACGTCCGCGTCGCACATGAGGATGATCTTGCCATACCGGATTTTTGTGGCGTCAAATTCTTCGCCAACACCCGCTCCGATGGCGGTAAAAATGGCTCGAATCTCTTCATTCTCCAGAATCTTGTGCAGGCGGGCTTTTTCCACGTTGAGGATCTTTCCCTTCAGCGGTAGGATTGCCTGAAACCGCCTATCGCGTCCCTGCTTTGCGCTTCCACCCGCAGAATCTCCCTCCACCAGGTACAGCTCGCAGTGTTCAGGATCGTTAATCGAACAGTCCGCCAGTTTTCCGGGCAAACCGCCTCCGTCGAGCGCGTTCTTGCGGCGCGTCAGGTCTCTGGCTTTGCGCGCGGCTTCGCGTGCTTCCGCTGCCCGAAGCGTCTTATCGATGATCCGCTTGGCATCCGGTGAATTCTCTTCAAGCCACGTTTGCAGCTGGCTTCCAACCACCGACTCCACAATGCTCTTTACCTCGCCGTTGCCGAGCTTTGTTTTCGTTTGTCCTTCAAACTGTGGCTCGGGCACCTTAACGCTGATGACCGCTGTCAAGCCTTCACGAAAATCGTCGCCAAGAAGCTGAACGCCCGCTTCTTTGATGAGGCCATTCTTATATCCATAGTTGTTGAGCGTTCTCGTCAAGGCGGTGCGGAACCCAACAAGGTGTGTGCCGCCCTCGTGTGTGTTGATGTTATTGACGTAGCTGAATACGTTTTCGCTGAATTGGTCGTTGTACTGAAGCGCAACCTCCACCTCTACGCTCCGCCCGTTCTCGTCTTTGTCCTGACCCTTTGCATAGAATATCTTTTTCGTGATTGCCGGTCGCGTCGAGTCGATGTACTGCACAAACTGGCGCAGTCCTCCTTCGAAGTGGAAGACCTCCTCATCACCGTTTTTTGTGCGCGCGTCTTCAATTCGCAGCACAACATCGGGATTCAGGAATGCCAGTTCCCTCAGGCGCTCAGCAATTGTCTCAAACTTGAATGTTCTGTTTTTGAAAATTGTATTATCGGGGAGAAACGTGATCGTCGTGCCGGTCTTTCCCTTCTCGGTCTTTCCGATAACCTTCACCGATGCAACGGGAATCCCCTTCTTGTACTTTTGGTAATAAACCTTCCCATCTCGCCGAACCTCCGCTTCGAGCCATTCGCTCAACGCGTTTACGACCGAAACTCCAACGCCGTGCAATCCGCCGGAAACCTTATAGGTGTTTTTGTCGAACTTTCCGCCGGCATGCAACATCGTCATGACAACCTCGAGAGCCGAGCGTTTTTCCTGCGGATGCATGTCCGCCGGTATCCCTCGACCGTCGTCTTCAACGCTGACCGCTCCCTCGGGAGTAATGGTCACGGTGACGGTTTTGCAGTATCCCGCGAGCGCCTCGTCGATCGAGTTGTCCACCACTTCGTACACAAGGTGGTGAAGTCCACGCGTGCTTGTATCGCCGATGTACATCGCTGGTCGGAGCCTGACCGCCTCCAGACCTTTCAGCACCGTAATATCGTCGGCTGTATAGCCTCGCTCACCGTTTCCAGCCTTCGCCGGTTTTCCGGGTTTTCCTGCCGCCGCTTTCTTCTCGTCCGTCGTCTTTTTCTTGTCAACCGCCATTCGATTTTCCTATTGAAATTTGATGTCTTTCACGATTTCGCCGCCCAGGAGCTCGTTGATTCGACCAACAATTTCCTGTTTCCTCATACTAAGTTCATTACGCCATGCACCGGACTTTACACTCACGATCAGCGTTCCCCGAAGCATGCGCGTTGGTGTTGCTATCTTCGCTATCCGCTCCCCCACGGCTTCATCCCAAACCACAAACGCATCCTGTTCGTGGAGTTTTTTCTTGATGCCGAGCCGTGCAATCAGTTCCTCGATTACGTCGCCCAGAGATTTAGTTCGCGAGAACCCGCGCGCCTTCATGCTCCACCGTCCCTCTGTGCACAACAAAACGCTTGTTTGCATTTGCCCAATTAAATTCTGTCGGGAAGACGCTGTCGCTTGTTGTCGAAATAAACGACTGACCGACCGAGTTCGTCAAGGCCAGCAGCCTCTTTGCGCGGTGCGCATCAAGTTCTGTGAAAATATCATCAAGCAGCAAGATAGGTTTCTCGTTGCGCTTATTCTGCAGGTAGAGAAATTCTGCAACCTTCAATGCAATGAGAAGTGTTTTGTGCTGCCCCTGTGATGCGTGGGAACGCACCCCCAGATTGTTGATTTCGAGCGTCACTTCGTCCCGATGCGGACCCACCAGTGTGATGCCGAACCTCTTTTCTTCGCCCGCTTTGCGCTTGAGTTCGCTGAGAAACCCCTGCTTGATTGCCTCCTCCGATGTTGATTCCTTCCCGTCCACCGATGGTTCATAGGTCATCATCGGTCTTTCTGTTCCCCCGGCAATAGACGCATAGGATTCCGTCACCAGCGGCTGAAGTTCTTCCAGAAACGCGTGCCGGCGATGCACAATCCGCGTTCCACGATCAACTAATTCCTCGTTCCATGGCTCCAGGAGATCGGTGGCATCAGTTCTTGACACCTTGCTGTCAAACAACACTTTGTTGCGCTGCCGAAGCACCCGCCGGTACTCCAGCAAATCTTCCAGGTACACCTTGCTGGATTGTGAGATCACAAAATCCAGGAATCGACGTCGATCTGCCGGACCGCCAGTCGTGATCGCCCCAGATTCCGGCGATAGAACAACCACAGGAAACTGGCCCACGACGTCTGAAAATTTCTCCACCCTTGTTCTGTTGATGAAGAACTCTTTTGTCTTCTCTGCGTGCTCATACGCCACGGCAACATGGTACCGGATACCGGTGTCTCCCTCGAGTTCTCCCGATACCTCGAATCTATTTTCTCCAACCTGGAGTACAACACCATCCGTGCTACCAAAGAAACTCTTCGTAAGACACAGGTACGAGATCGCCTCGAGAAGATTTGTTTTTCCCTCACCGTTTTGACCTAACAGTGCGTTGACGCCCTCACTGAAGACGGCGTCGGTCTGCGTATGATTGCGGAATTTTCGTACGTGGATGTCGCGGATCTTCACGTTGTCTGATGGCGCTTACAATGCGATAGCCCCGCTCCCGTTATGCGAGATGGGGCTACCTTCACAGAATCTCTCCCACAATCACGTGCGTCTACGTGTTCAACCGCATGGGCATGACAAGCATAAGGACGTCTTCGTTCGGGCGTTGATGCGCCGGTGTGATGATTGCGGCGCGGACAGATGTTCCAAGTTTGAACTCGGCCTCATCACCGTCAAGATGCGAGAGAATGTCAATCAAATATGTTGAGTTGAAACCTATCTCCAATTCCTCACCACTGTAGTCACAGGGAACTTTTTCCTTCGCCTCACCACCGAAATCAATATCCTCCGCCATAACTCTCAGTTCATTCTTGCGGATCGAGCAGCGAACCTGGTGTGTCGTCGAACTTGAATACAGCGCCACGCGACGAACGGCAGCCAGGAGGAGGTCTCTCCCCACGGCTAAGCTCTTATCGTTATCCAGCGGAATCACAGATTCGTAGTTTGGATAACTTTCTTCGATGACGCGCGATGTTAGTGTCGTCGTTCCAAATGTAAATTGTACGTGTGTGCCATCCACAGAAACTGTATTTGTTTCGTTGTCGACGGAACGAGAAACCAGATTAAGTGCCTTTGCGGGCACAATGATGTCCCATTTCAATTTGGGCTGTTTCAATCCCGTGTATTGAATTCGCACGAGTCGATGGCCGTCAGTTGCTACAGCTCGAAGATCACCATCCTTCACCTGAAGAAGCACACCCGTCATGGCCGGCCTGAGTTCATCACTGCTCACGGCAAACAAAGTCCTATGAATCATATTTTTCAACATTTCACCGGTCAGGGTAATTTTTTCATCACCCTTTACTTGTGGTATAGTCGGAAATTCTTCGCTCGATTCCCCCATCAACACATATTCACCCATATCGGTAATCATCCGAATTTTGTTGGATGAAACGTCGGCATTGAAGAGAAGTTGAATTTCTGGCAGCGCCCTTATTGTTTCCATGAGCCGCTTTGCAGGCACTGCAATAGATCCATCATCGTTTCCCTTCACATCAATCGATGCCGCCATCGAGACTTCGAGATCTGTCGCCGCAAGTTGAAGGGTATTCTTTGTCAGTTTGAAAAGAATATTTTCGAGGATGGGGAGAGTTGACTTCGAGGGAACAACACCACTGACTTTGGCCAGGGCTTTTTGAAGTTCATTACTCGAAACCGTAAATTTCATTCCAATCTCCTTTTCTGTCGAGAGGCAAAAGGGCTTTGATACCTCAAAATAGTAATAAAATAGCCCATTTACAACATTTTTTGAAGAGAGGTGTGTGAGGTCAACCCTATATACTAAGTATATCTTTAAGTAAAAATAGTTGTACTAATTAGGGTGTGGAAACTGTTTATAACATCATTGGCAGATAAAAATATTCATGCTGGGCAACACTGTTTTGGGCACCAAGGAAAAATAAGCTGTGAACAAAATGTTGATGATAGTATTGTTTATGAACAACGCGGAGGTCTATCGAGCGGAAGTCCAGAATGATCCTCAGAATGAACAACAAAGAAACACCAATCCACAGGATATGAGAAGGGTTGTCAACAACCAGTTTTTGCGGATACGTCCGTCAACAAAGGGTCTAAAGTGTATTTTTAAGAGTGAATGATAGCTCCTTAGTGGGCACCAACCTCAACACGTCTACGGAGTTGATCGACAGTTTGTTTGAATCCGGCATCGCTTGTGATTCGATCGTGGATGGTCTGACAAGAATGGATAACCGTGCTGTGGTCTCTTCCCCCAAAATGCAGCCCGATTGTCTTGAGAGAAGAATTTGTGAGCTCTTTGGAGAGATACATGGCAACCTGCCGCGCATTAACGACCTCTTGTTTTCTTGTCTTTGCCCGCAAGAGGTCTTCGGGGATATCAAAAAACTCGCAAACGATATGTTGAATTTGATCAATGTTTATAGGGGATTTTGATTCATTCACAACCATCCGGAGCACTTCGCGGGCGAGTTCGACCGTTATCTCCCGGTTGTCAAGCGAAGCGCGGGCGATGAGGCTGATCAAACAACCCTCAAGTTCACGAATATTGCTTGTGACGTTAGTGGCAATAAAATCAACAACATCCTGGGGGAGTTCAAACCGATTATCTTCGCTCTTCTTGCGAAGGATCGCTATTCGGGTCTCCAGATCTGGCGGTTGAATGTCGGCTGTGAGTCCAGACTGAAACCGAGAGATTAACCGTTCATCCAACCCCTTGAGCTCTTTGGGGGGCACGTCAGAAGAAAGCACAATCTGCTTGCCGAGTTGGTACAGCGTATTAAACGTGTGGAAGAAGTTGTCTTGGGTCTTCTCTTTTCCGGAGAAAAACTGAATGTCATCGACGATCAACAAGTCAACGCTGCGATAAAAATACGAAAACTCGTTTACCCGGTCAGATTGAATTGACTCGACAAACTCGATGGTGAATTTTTCACTTGAAACGTACACAACACGCTTTGCCTTACCTATCGCGATAGCATGATTTCCGAGGGCATGCATAAGGTGTGTCTTGCCCAGGCCAGTACCGCCGTAGATAACCAGGGGGTTGAAGGAGGTGCCCCCGGGATTATTGCCAACAGCAAGGGCCGCTGCTCGGGCCAGCTGATTACTGTCACCCTTGATGAAATTCTCGAATGTATAGCGCGGGTTCAGGTTGCTCTGAGCAATCGGTTGATCGGCCTGTCGAAAAGCCGTGCGCGGTGGAAAAAATGGTTGTGCCGGTGGTGCTGCAGGCGAAACGTAGCGGTTGGATGTGGGCTGGCTGAGGGTCCTCTCCTCTTCCCGCAGAGCGGGTTCGACATCCTCCGAGGCAATTGAATAATACAACTTTGCCCCCTCCCCCAGGACGGAGGAGATGGTCTCGCGAATCAGCGCATTGTAATGCTGATCAACCCAGTCATAGAAGAATTGGCTTGGAACCTGGATCGTAATGTCTTTTTCCACCAACTTGACGGGAACGATAGGCTGAAACCATGTTTTGAAACCTAGGCTGGTAACACGCTTTTGAATTCTATCCAGGCATCTTTGCCAGATATCCTGCACCGCAGCGTCGGCGATCAAGGAATTGGCATGGGATTCGAATACGTCCATAAATAAAGACCCAATTCAACACTACAATATTCGCAAATAATAACACGACTTATCAACAGGAAATAAACATAGCACTCAACAGCTCGACAAAATTCCCGATAATGTCTTTAGGCTAACTGGGAACTTATAAACATTACATGACCGATGGAACTCGTTGAACGCACGACCAATTCCAATGTTAAGAACACACTTTTCAACACAAATGTTGATACCCGGAAGCCCTGAATTCAGGCTGGATTTGGTGCCGTGGTTGTAGTGCGCGGTTTATGCACAAACTGTCAACATTGGTATTGTTATCAACACTCAACCTGATTATACTGTGCAAGAAGCCGTTGTGCAAGGAAAAAAATTACAAATCGAGAGCTGGCAAGAACAATGCCGCCCCGGATCGTCGAAAGCCGTCGCTGCAAGCGAACCGATCTGACGGTGAGAGGTTGTATCTGCCGTGTAAAATGCTTATTTTGCATAGCTTGGGAATAGTATACATTAAAATGCTGGAGCGCTGAAGTGAAAAGGACCTATCAACCGCATCGCAAGAAACGAATCAACGCGCACGGATTTCGGGCGCGGATGGCAACCAAAAACGGCCGCAAGGTTTTGTCCAGACGAAGAGCAAAAGGACGGCGGCGGCTTACGGTGAGCGACGAGAAATAGACTGGACCGGCCCACGGTGAATCCGTTGAGGTTATCCCTAAAGAAAGCAGAAATCCTTCGGGGGTACAGGGTTTTCTCTCGCGTCATCGCGGAGGGACGTTCGTTTCAACGTGGTGTCGTTCGGTGTTTTGTGGTGCGCGACGCGCGACAAAACGTCTCATTACGAGTGGGGTTCTCCGTAAGCCGGGGTATCCGGAATGCAGCTGATCGCAATCGCGCACGACGCTGGATGAAAGAGTCATACCGGAAAAATAAAACACTCCTTGCGGCAGAACTCTTGCCGCCGACGCAAACCGTGATGCTCGTCTTTCTCTGTACCGCACACCCCCGGTCAGTGCACAATGCGGCCGCACACTCACCAGTCGAACAATCGATTATTGCGTTGCTTAAAGAGTTGCACTCTCAGTTTGCTGGAAAACCATGAGACGCCCACTCATTTTACTCATACGACTGTATCAACGTCTTCTCTCCCCCATTCTTCCATTCAACAATTGTCGCTTCTATCCGTCGTGTTCCGAATACGCAGCCGAAGCTATTGGGAAACATGGTGCGTGGAGGGGCGGGTGGCTTTCGCTGAAGCGTCTTGGGAGATGTCACCCGTTTCATAAACATGCCGGCTTCGATCCGGTACCGTAAACATTCTCGTTGTAGGAAGAAACCATGGACCGTCAGTCAATACTCGGCTATATTCTGATATTTATCCTGCTTGTCGTTTGGATGTGGATGAGTTCGCCCAAGCCTGGCCAGCAGACAGAACAGCAAAAAGCGGTTGCCACGCAGGCGGCACAGCAAGACTCTGCGCGCCGTGTCGCGGCGGCAATTGTGCAGCCACCCATTCAGGCGCCAACCGAAAAGTCTGCCGATCCACTGGGAAAGTTCTTCGCCGGGCGGGATAAAGGCGAGGAGCAAACAATTACGATTGAATCTGATCTCTACATCGCAGAGATTTCTACGAAGGGCGGCGTCGTGAAGCGATGGGAGCTGAAGAATTACAAAACCTGGGATGGCAAGCCGGTGCAACTGGTGGATTACAAGAAGAGGGGAGACTTGAGCCTCTTGTTTGCGACCGCAGATGGCCGGCTGATCAATACGCACGATCTTTATTTTGAGCGCGGTGAGAGTGGCTTTGCGCGGCGAGTTATTGCGGGCAACGAAGAAACCACCGTGAGCCTTGTTCTTCCCACCACGAATGGTGGGCGAATTACGAAGACACTACGGTTTAAGAACGGAGAGTATGGATTCAACACGGACATCGCATTTTCGAAGATGGGTGATGTCATTGCGAATTATGAGTATCAGCTTGTATGGGAAAGCGGATTGCGGTACGCCGAGCACAACAGTGTCGATGAATCAAATTTTGCATCAGCGTACGCGTATGCCGGCAAAGAATTGACCGAGATCGACGCATCGTCGACAGAGAACAAGCCACAGAAAAATGTCTCGGGGGTTGTTGATTGGGTTGCAGCGCGGACAAAGTACTTTGCCTTTGCGATTATTCCAAAAGAGGGCACGAGTGATGGCGGCTACCTCGAGGGCGCGCGCGTGGCCGCTCCGGACAAAGGTGCGGTTGAATCGTACGGCATTGCAGTCAAGATGCCGTTCAAGGGGGGGCAGGAGGAGGGGGGCTCGTTCAGGATCTTCTTTGGACCGGCAGACATCAGCGTGCTGAAATCATACGGGGTCGGGCTCGACAAAATTGTGGGTTTGGGTTGGACGTGGTTGATTCGACCGATCTCAGAGTATGTGATGTTGCCAATACTTAGTGCACTGCACTATATCGCGCCGAACTGGGGCGTGGTCATCATCCTGTTCTCAATTATTATCAAGATTGGATTGCACCCGCTGTCGCGAAGCAGCATGCGGTCGATGAAAAAAATGCAGGCGCTGCAGCCACTGATGGACGAGATCAAGGCGAAGTACAAAGACGATCCACAGAAGATGAATCAGCAGGTGATGAACCTGTACAAGGAATACGGTGTGAACCCGGCGGGCGGCTGTTTGCCGCTGCTACTGCAGTTTCCCGTAATGATTGCCCTGTACAACGTGCTGCGCGCAACGATCGAGTTGCGCCAGGGAAACTTTGTTTGGTGGATTACGGATTTGTCCATCCCGGATCGGATTTTTACTCTTCCGTTCGAGATTCCGTTCTTTGCCATTCGGGACGTCAGTGGGCTGGCGTTGCTGATGGGCGTGACGATGTTCATCCAGCAGAAGATGAGCGTAAAGGATCCAAGGCAGAAGGCCATGGTATGGATGATGCCGGTGATGATGACGCTGTTGTTCAACAGCTTCCCATCCGGACTCAACCTGTACTATTTCGTCTTCAACGTTCTTTCGATCGGTCAACAAGTTATGATTAACCGGCAGAGCGAGGGCGAGCCGCTTCGAAAGGTGGAACCGAAGAAGAAAAAGAGTGGGGGAATCTTTGGGAAAATTGGAAAAGACCTGCCGAGACTAAAACGATAGCACCCCCCAAACAAAAACCGAATTTCGTAAGAACCCCGCCGAGAAGAAGGCGGGGTTTTTTGTGTGCATCCCGGCGGTTGTAAATAGGTCGGCGATTTTGTACATTCAACTCCTTCTTAAAACCACCCAAGAGACGAAACGTGTCGCTGGCCTACGAAAGTGATACCATTGCTGCAATTGCCACACCGGAGGGCGAGGGGGGAATTTCTGTGATTCGAGTGAGTGGAGACGCCGCGATCGACGTCGCCAGCCGAGGCTTTCGCGGATCGACGCCTGTTGACAAAATGTCATCACACACGGCACACTATGGCAGGTTTGTCGATGAACACGGACATACAATTGACAACGTCTTGGCTTTGGTGTTCAGAAAACCAAATTCCTTTACCGGCGAGGACACGGTTGAGTTAAGTTGCCATGGAGGGCGGTACCTCACAAAGAGAATTCTTGAGGCTACGATTCGATTTGGAGCTAGGACCGCGCAAGCCGGAGAGTTTACAAAACGAGCATTCTTGAACGGAAAAATAGACCTCACTCAAGCCGAGGCAGTCGCGGATCTCATACACGCTAGGACGGAGAGGGCCCATCAATCATCGCTATCGCAGTTGAGCGGGGCGCTATCCGAAAAAATCGGAGATCTCCGGAAGAAGCTCATAGAAAGCATCAGCCTTCTCGAGCTTGAGCTGGACTTCGCTGAAGATGGATATGAATTTACCGAGCAATCAAGAGTTGCCGGGCAGTTGAGGGAGGCAATATCCCAAGTCAACGACCTGCTGTCGACGTATTCCATTGGGAAAATATATCGAGACGGAGTAAGGGTTGCCATTGCCGGCGCTCCAAACGTTGGAAAATCCAGCCTCTTAAACGCACTCCTCCAAGAAGATCGGGCCATAGTCACAGATACACCGGGAACAACGAGGGACATCATCGAGGAGTCTGTCACCATTGGTGGACTTCTCTTCAACCTCAGTGACACCGCCGGAATTCGGGAAACGAAAGATCCGGTCGAACAAGAGGGTGTGCGAAGAGCGGAAGAGCGCTTGTCAAATTGCGACATTCTCGTGCTCCTACTGGACGGCACCCGTTCGGTAGGACAAGAAGAGGCGATGGCAATTAATCGGCTCGCGAAGGCGGTTGAGTCAAGGGGGGCAGATTGTATTTTTGTTCTAAACAAGATAGACGCCATGGATCCACAAAAGAACCCAACCCTTGGGTTGGAAAACACAACCAAGAAACACGACCTCGTAGAGCTCTCGGCAAAGACTCACCAAGGGTTAGAACTTCTCAAGGAAGCTCTAGAAAAAAAGGCGCTTCGTGGAATGTCATCCAGAGCTGATGGGGGGGTAATAATTACAAATTCCCGCCATTATTCGGCATTGGAAAGAACGGCGGGTAGCTTAGTGCTTGCCCTGGAAACCGTCGAGTCTCGAAGAAGCGGTGAATTTGTAGCCGTAGACCTGAGGGCTGGGCTTGACTCCCTTGGAGAGATAACCGGCGTCACAAGCACAGAAGACATACTAAACTCAATATTCTCTAGGTTTTGTATAGGAAAATGAGCACCGTTTCACGTGAAACATCGGCCAAGAAATGAGTGAATTTGGAAAAAATGCAGATGTCATTGTGGTTGGCGCTGGGCACGCTGGTATCGAAGCAAGCCTAGCCGCCGCAAGGATGGGGTGCAGCGTGTTGCTCGTTACGATGAGTAGGGATGCCATCGGGAGGATGTCATGTAACCCGGCAATTGGCGGAACGGCTAAGGGACACCTTGTGCGCGAAATTGACGCACTTGGCGGAGAGATGGGTAAAATTGCGGATGCGACAGGAATACAGTTCAAGCTACTCAATAAGTCAAAAGGCCCGGCCGTCTGGTCGCCACGTTGCCAAAACGATAGGGAATGGTATTCAAGGGAAGCCGGCGAGCGTGTCCAGGCTCAGCCAGGATTGATGGTTTACGAAGGCTCGGTCGTTGGAATTGAAACGGACAACCGGGATCACGACAAAAACCCACGAATTCTTGGGGTTGTCACCGATCGTGGTGATACCATCCTTTGCCGGTCTGTTGTGTTGAGCGCCGGGACATTTCTCCGCGGATTGATGCATACCGGCATGAGTAATCGGGAGGGAGGTAGATATGGGGAGCCACCTTCAAACGGGCTTACTGAGAATCTCGAGAAACTCGGCTTTGTTAGCGGGCGGCTGAAAACTGGAACCCCACCAAGGATTGACCTCGCATCCATAAACCCCTCTCAGCTGGAAGAACAACACAGCGATAATCCTCCGAAGCCATTTTCGCACTCTACCCAGGCGATTACGAATCGCTTGATTCCGATGTATTTGACATACACTAACCGAAACACCCACAACATCCTGAGAAAGGGATTTGATCGATCTCCGCTGTTCACTGGGGTCATCAAGGGTGTGGGTCCACGATATTGTCCTTCTATCGAAGACAAGGTGGTCCGCTTTGAAGACAAAGAGCGCCATCAGATCTTCCTGGAACCCGAGGGATACAATTCAAATGTCGTCTACGTAAACGGATTTTCGACGAGCCTCCCTGAGGACATTCAAGAAGAGGGACTTCGGTCGATCGCCGGGTTGGAAAAAGTGAAGATGTTGAGACCCGGCTACGCGGTAGAATACGATTTTTTTCCTCCGCACCAGGTGAAACTTACGCTTGAGACAAAGTTGATAGACGGCCTCTTTTTTGCCGGCCAAATAAATGGTACATCGGGATACGAAGAGGCTGCGGCTCAGGGTTTGATGGCGGGCATCAACGCGGCCCTCACCGCCCAGGAAAGGGAGCCCTTTGTCTTGAAACGCTCCGAAGCCTACATTGGCGTTCTTATTGACGACCTCGTGAACAAGAGCACAGAAGAACCATATCGGATGTTCACCTCAAGGGCAGAACACAGGCTCGTGCTTCGGCAAGACAACGCAGACCGCCGCCTGATGATAAAGGGGCACAAACTCGGCTTGGTGAGCAAATTCATGGTGAATCGTTTGGAGAAAAAGGAGACGCTAATCTCCGCGGGGATGGCGATGGCCACACAGCACGCCGTGTCGCCCGAAGCGATCAACTCGTATCTCGACCGTATCTCTGAGGAGAGGATCAATGAGAAGGAGAAACTGGCGAAACTCCTCAAGAGACCAAACGTTCGCCTCGTAGACCTTGTGATGATTGATTCGTTGGCGAGCGCGCCGGCGATGAAAGAAATTTTGGGACTTCCGGAAGAACGACTCAAAACCGAAATTCTCGAGCAGATTGAAATTGAATTAAAGTACGAGGGTTACATACAAAGGCAGGTGGAACAAATCGCAAAGTTTGATAAGTTTGAAGACCAGAAGATTCCCATCGGCTTCAACTATGGTCGGGTCAAAGCGCTTTCCACCGAAGGAAGAGAACGGCTGAGCAAGATAAGACCAGAATCGATTGGACAGGCATCGCGTATCAGCGGTGTGACGCCGTCAGATGTATCCGTGCTCATGGTCTATCTGCGCAGATAGCGTTTTCACGTGGAACACCAGCTGTAACTCATTATTACACAACGGTTTATGGGAACAGTGGACCCCGTATCATTTCGGACGACATGCGTACAAAACGGCCTCTCACTCAGCGACGAACAACTTAAGCTGCTTGGGGAATACGCCCTTCGCCTTCTCGAGTGGAACAAAAAGATCAACATGATCTCAAGGCGTGACGAAGAAAATTTTTGGACAAGACACATTCTTCACTGTTTAGGTCTGGTCTTCAAGCTGGAGATTCCCCGGGGAGCGAAGATTTTGGACCTTGGTACCGGCGGAGGGCTTCCGGGCATTGTGCTGAAGATTGTTCGTCCCGATCTTCAATTCACCCTCCTTGATTCTACACAGAAAAAGATAAATGTTGTGAACGACCTCCTTGGCTCTCTTGGGCTTGACGGGATTCACGCCGTCTGGGGAAGAGCAGAAGACATTGGAAAGCAACGCGAGCATGCGGGTTGTTATGATATCGTTGTTGCCCGCGCCGTTGCACCGTTGAAAGACCTGGTGCGTTGGGCCCACCCATTCTTGAAACGAAACGCGATGGGGATGAGCACTGAAAGAAGAGATGAACCGGGCGCAACGAAGAAGCGAATCAACGGATCTGCCCTTGTAGCTTTCAAGGGGGGAGATCTCGAGAGTGAAATTGGACAACTGCGAAATGAATCCGGCGTCGGCTCCATCTCGACCGTCGAACTTATACTGAAGGGCTCCGCGCAGCTTGACGACAGCGACAAGAAAATTGTTGTCGTGGAATATATGCCGAGTAACAAATAGAAAGTGGAGTGAAGCGTGAGTGATCAGAAGAAGCTTTTCGAACAACTGACCCGATTGAGCACTGAACAGCGAAACCCGGCGAGCATGGATATCGACGCTCGGTCGACAGGTGAGATACTACAGATCATCAACTCTGAAGACAAAAAGGTGGCCGTTGCTGTGGAGGCAGAGTTGGAATACATCGGCAAGGCGGTGGAAATTGTCGTTCGCTCACTGAAGACCGGCGGGAAGCTCCTCTATGCCGGGGCCGGGACGAGCGGACGATTGGGGGTTCTTGATGCCGCCGAGTGTCCGCCAACGTATGGAACGCCTCCGGAAATGGTTCAGGGCATGATTGCCGGTGGAGAGAAGGCTATGTTCAGATCCCAGGAGGGGGCCGAAGACAAACAGGAGAACGGAGCTCGGGATGTTAACGAGAGGGGCGTGAACGAAAAAGATGTCGTCTGTGGAATAGCCGCCAGCCTGAGAACGCCCTATGTGATCGGGGCGGTAAAGCGAGCTAAACAACTTGGCGCCAAAACCCTCTATATTACAACAAACCCCCGCAGTAAATTTTATTCGCCGGAATTTGCGGAGATTGCCCAGGTTGTTGATGTGGCGATGTGCCCCGAGGTCGGGCCAGAGGTGATCATGGGTTCAACGCGAATGAAGTCCGGCACAGCCCAGAAGCTTGTGCTGAACATGATTACCACAGCAGCCATGGTGCGCCTGGGAAAAGTGTATGAGAACATGATGATCGATCTGCAGATGACAAACCAGAAGCTCCGTGAACGATCCAAGAGGATCGTCATGACAATTACTGGTGTTGGATATGAAGAGGCGGCCGATTATCTCGAAAAAGCAGATGGTCACGTCAAAACGGCGCTTGTTATGATCAAGGCCCACGTAAACCGTGAAGAAGCTCAACAGCGCCTGGCGCGGGCCGATGGATTTGTTCGGGCGGCCATTGACGACAAGGAATACAAAATAGCGTAACGGCAGGAGTATCGATATGGCAAAAGGAAGAGAGATACCACTTTCGGACCTGGAACTCTATCCACCGTTCAGCGGTTTTCCGCGCGACGGCATTGATTTCATGAAACGCCTGAAGCGAAACAACAACCGCCCATGGTTTGAAAATCACAAAGAAGAGTACGAGATTTCTGTCAAGTTGCCAATGCAGTCTCTCATTGTAGCGCTTCAGCCGCACTTCGAAAGGTTTGCTCCGGAATTCGACATTCATCCAAAGAAATCATTCTTCCGCATCTACCGAGATGTCCGCTTCAGCAAAGACAAAACGCCCTACAAAACCCACGCGGCAGCACACTTCGTTTTGCAGGGAAAGCCAAAAGGAGTTGAAGGCTCGGGATACTATCTGCACATCGAGCCCGGAGAAGTTTTTCTGGGGGGTGGTGTCTATATGCCCAACGGCGATCAGCTGAAAAAGATCCGAAAGGCAATCGCCGGTCAACCGGATAAATTTCTTTCGATCATGGAAGAGAAAAAGTTCAAGAGGGTGTTTGGAAAACTTCAAGGGGAGAAACTGCAAAGGGTGCCCCAGGGATATGAGGCCGACCACCCAATGGCAGAGTGGCTGAAATACAAACAGTTCTTCGTTGGGGTCGAGTGGCCGGAGACGAAGTGCGTCAAGGCAAGGTTCGTCGACAATGTCGCCGGAGTATTTGAATCAGCCACACCGATGGTCCGCTTCTTGAATGAAGCAATGAGCTAGCGGGTATCGCGCAGGTTTGGAGATTTCTCCTCGCAGGCAAAAACGGGTACAGCCGTCGCCTTGCTTCTCCTGCCATTTGTGGGTATATTTTCTCCACACGACAGTGTCCCGACACCCGGGACTCTTTTTGTTTTAGGGACGAGAGCGAAACAATAGACACGATTATGAGCGAGACCCCAGTAAAAGTCAGCGATGCGACCATAGAGACCATCGACAATATACCGACGACCCTCCCGGTGCTTCCCCTGCGAGATGTCGTGGTTTTCCCCTACATGATTTTTCCCGTGCTGGTTGGTCGGGAAAGCTCGTTGAAGGCAGCCAACGAAGCACTGGAACGCGGAAAGAACATCTTCCTTGTTGCCCAAAAGAGCGCGGCGGTCGACGAACCAACGGTAGATGACATTTACCAACAGGGAACCGTTGCGAAGATTATCCAGATGCTGAAACTCCCCAACGGACTGATGAAGATTCTGGTGGATGGGGTTGTTCAGGCAACCGTAAAGAAATTTGTCCCGAACGCCGCATTCATCGAAGCGGAAGTAATCATCAATAAGGCGGAGTCGCCAGCAGGGCACGACGTCGACGCCCTGGTGAGGCATGCCGCCACGCTCTTTCAGGAATATGTCAAATTGAGCAGGAATGTGCCCCCCGAAGTCCTCATGGCATTTGACGGGATAAAAGAGCCCGCCAGGAAGCTCTATTATATTGCCGCGAACCTGGTCCAGAGTGTGGATGTAAAACAACGGATCTTGCAGACGCAGCATCTCAGGGAACAGCTCTATGAACTGTCAAAAATCCTGACAACCGAGATTGATATCCTCAAGATCGAGCGCGAGATCGATACAAAGGTTCAGGACAACATCCAGAAATCTCAGCGGAAATTTTTCATTCAGGAACAGATTCGAATCTTACAGGACGAGCTTGGTGAAGACGATGCGTCGCCGGAACTTATCAAACTCAAGGAGCAGATCCAGAAGGCAAAAATGCCGAAAGAAGCCGTAGACAAGGCGATGGAAGAGTTTAATAAACTCAAGAAGACCTCGCCGATGTCGCCGGAGTTCACCGTGACGCGGAACTACCTGGATTGGCTCATTGCTGTTCCGTGGGCGAAAAGAACAAAAGACAACCTTGATGTGGAACACGTGCAGAAGATTCTGAACGATGATCACTTCGGACTCGAAAAACCGAAAGATCGAATCCTCGAGCATATCGCGGTTCTCAACCTTGTCAAGGAGATGAAAGGGCAGATCCTTTGTTTTGTTGGTCCCCCGGGTGTTGGGAAAACCTCGTTGGCGAAGTCCATCGCTCGCGCGCTTGGACGCAAGTTTGTTCGCATCTCACTTGGCGGCGTCCGGGATGAGGCTGAGATTCGTGGTCATCGGCGCACATACATTGGATCAATGCCGGGCAAGATTATTCAATCCATGAAGCGCGCCGGTGTTGTCAACCCCGTTCTCCTGATGGATGAAGTCGACAAGATGAGCATGGATTTTCGCGGCGATCCGTCTGCGGCGCTGCTCGAAGTTCTTGATCCCGAACAGAATAACACCTTCACCGATCACTACCTTGACGTCGACTACGACCTTTCGAAGGTCATGTTTATTACGACGGCGAACGTGCAGTACGCAATTCCGCTCCCGCTTCAAGATCGTATGGAGATTATTGAGCTACCGGGCTACCTGGATTACGACAAACTGGAAATCGCCAAGAGGCACATTGTTCCAAAACAGCTGAAGGCGCACGGGCTCCCTGAAAAGGACATGAAGTTCTCAGAGGCGGCAATAGAGAAAATCATCAACGAATATACGCGAGAGGCTGGTGTTCGAAACCTCGAACGGGAGATTGCTTCGGTCTGCCGGAAAGCTGCAAAAGAAATTGTTCTTGCGCGGAGAAAGAACGGCGCTGCGAAAAAGAAGAAGGCCTCCGAAGGCATCGCGATCACACCGGAGAAGGTTGAGCAATACCTCGGTGTGCCGAAATTTCGGAAGAAAGAGGCAGAGCGAGAACCCCGTGTCGGTTCGGTGACCGGATTAGCGTGGACAAGTGTTGGCGGCGACATTCTGAACGTTGACGTTACGATTATGACGGGGACTCAGAAGCTCACACTGACGGGCCAGCTTGGCGAGGTCATGAAAGAGTCCGCACAGGCGGCACTGAGCTACATACGCTCCAATGCAAAACGGTTTGGAATAAACCCAGAGTTCACAAAAGGGAAAGAAATTCACATTCACTTGCCGGAAGGGGCCATCCCGAAAGACGGACCCTCTGCGGGTGTGACGATGGCCATGGCCATCATCTCGGCCGCGAGCAATCGACCGGCACGCAACGACATCGCTATGACGGGTGAGATAACGCTTCGGGGGAACGTGTTGCCGATTGGTGGGCTGAATGAAAAACTCCTTGCGGCGCAGCGCAGCGGCATCAAAACGGTGATCATACCGAAAGAGAACGTGAAAGATCTCACCGAAATTCAGGAGAAAGTAAAAGAGGGATTGAATATTATTCCCGTAGAGTCCATTGAAGAAGCTGCAGCCATTGTGTTTGCGAAGAAAGCAAAACGGCCTTCTTAAGTCATTGGCGTCCTTCCCGGGGCGCCAGTTTGTTTTTTCGAGTTTACTTCTTACTTTCGATCCAGCATGTCCTACCAGGTTACAGCCCGTAAATGGCGTCCGCTGGTTTTTGAAGATGTTGTCGGCCAGTCGCACGTTACAAATACCCTTCGCAACGCAATCACATCGAAGCGGCTTGCGCACGCATACCTTTTTAGTGGCGCTCGGGGCACGGGCAAAACAACGACAGCGCGCATCCTTGCCAAGGCGATTAACTGTTTGTCACCGAAGGATACGAATCCTGATAACGAGTGCGAACTGTGCAAGGAAATTACAGCCGGCCGAAGTCTCGATGTTATTGAAATTGACGGAGCGTCCAACAGGGGCGTTGAAGAAATTCGCAATCTCCGAGAATCGGTTCGCTACACGCCCACCCGTGGAAAATACAAGGTCTACATCATCGACGAAGTGCACATGCTCACGAAAGAAGCATTCAACGCACTTCTGAAGACCCTCGAAGAACCCCCTGAACACGTCATCTTTATTTTTGCAACGACCGAGGTGCATAAGATCCCGATGACCATCCTCTCCCGGTGCCAGCGGTTTGACTTCCGGAGAATATCCATTGAAGAGATTACCGGCAACCTTCGTGCGATTTCCAAGGAGGAGAAAGTGACCATCGACGAAGAGGCGTTGATGATTGTTGCCAAGAAGGCCGATGGGGCGCTCCGCGATGCGCAGAGCATTTTCGACCAAATCCGGGCTTTTTGTGGAAACGAAATCTCAGCTGCAGACGTCCTGAAAGTACTCAACGTGGTAGATCAGGAGCTGTATTTCCGCGTTACCGACCTGATCAAAGCACAAGATGTCAAGGGTGGCCTGGAACTCGTGGAGGAAATTGTCAAGAGCGGATATGACCTCCGCGAATTTCTCGGTGGACTGTCAGAACACCTCAGGAACCTGCTGGTGGTTCTGACAACGGAAGCGACAGAACTTGTGGAGGCATCCGAGCCGTACCGAAAACGCTATCAGGAAGAAGCGAAGCAGCTCCATCAAAACGACATTCTACGGTTGATCAAACTGGTGAACGATCTGGAGCAGTCAATTCGGTGGTCACCACAACCCAGGTTTAAACTGGAAGCCGGATTGTTGCAGATGATCAAGCTTGAACGCTCAGTGCAAATTGACACATTGCTGGGGCAGATTGACGAATTGAAAAAAAAACTTAGTTCCGGCGGAAATAGCAGCACGGGTAGCGGTTCGGGACTCCGGACGGCACCGCCATCCGAATCGCCCACAGAATTAAAAGTCGTTGGTCAGGTAAGCGCCGGAAGGTTGCGAAGCTCATCGCTCAACGTGACCGCCTCGGCTCCGCTTGAGGAGCCCCGGCAGTCATTCTCGCCTCAAAGCACCACTATTACCACCGTTGCACCACCCGCCGCTCAAGCGGCTCCACCCAGCGGCTCTGAAACCGCCGGATCGGCCGAGCCAATGAAGAAAATTACAGCGGAGGAGGCGTACGAACAGTGGCAGCAATGGGTGACCGAGGTGCGGAAGGTGAAGATTGGCATTGGAACGATTCTTGGGGAGAGCAGCATTCTTGACGTAACCGACGGAGCCATTCGGATTGCATGCCCGGATGATTATCACTTCTCCTCATTGAAGCGTCACAAAGAGTTTCTTGTCGATTCCTTCCAAAGGGTTACCGGTCTGAAGCTTCGCATAGAGCCCGTCTTGTATGAGTCGTTGGGGGGCAATTCCGCGACATCATCGTCGGTTGTCAGACCGGATGTTTCAAAGTCTCCGACGACAACTCCGTCGTATAAACCTAACGGCGGTTCCGGTGCTGAGCACCCCATCATCCTGGCGCTTCGGCGCGAGCTCGGCGCGGAACCCATCGAATAAACAGCTTCTCCATTTTTTCCAGAAGATCAGCCTGGTTGTATTTACCCGCGCGATGATTTTTCCTGCCAATTGATTAGCCGCAAAAATTCCGAGTTGTTCCGCAAAAACACTTGACACGGGTTTTGGAATTCTGTAGATTGCGGCGGGCACTCCGTATCATTTACCCTCGAACCGTTTCCACTCAACATCACCCGCAGTACGAGGCGGACGATGGACGCACCTTCTCCAGAAACACCGACAAATCAGCCAAAGCAAGAGCCCCTCATTCGGAAGATTGTTGCGGTCATCGGCTTGGTGGCCCTACTTGCTGTTCCCGTGTTCCTTCTTGTTGTCCTTCAGCGTTCAGTGAATTCGCGGCTCCTTCGCAAGGGCGATATTATTTCCACTGCCGCGTTGGTCGGGGTTGCCCCGGGAGAAGAGCTGCTTGCGAGTACGAAAGGAAGACCCTCCGCCATTTTGTTCTTCAGTGTTGACTGTCCCCACTGCCAACGAGAGATCCCGATATTCAATGAGATGGTGCGACGCTTTGGGTCCAAAGTGGAATTCGTTGCTGTTGCTTTCAATGATCGGCAAAAAGCCACGATGTTTGCGCGAACAAGCACCATCCCAACAAAAATGATCGTAGATGAAAAGGGCGTTGTTGGAAGGATCTTTGGCGTATCGGAACTCCCCATGTTCTTTCTGATCAGCCATGATCAAAGAATAGAGTGGATTGGTGTGGGCGAGCAACCAAAGGCGGAGTTGATGCGTCGCCTGTCGGAACTAACGCAAGGCGCGGAAAACAACCGAAAGTAACTTCAGATGTTTCTCATTCAGATCAAAACAGTCGTAACCATCAGCGTCATGGTTCTTCTGGGTGTTGGGTTCACCCTCGCGGTGAAGGCACGATTATCCGATCCGACGAGCGGTTATGAACTCGCAGCCCGAGAGCGGGGTGGGGTGTTTCTGGGGGTAGAGGGGGTCGTCATGCAGGACCGGGGGAAGACCTGCGGACCGGCATCGTTGAAAATGATTCTGGATGTTTACGGTAAAACGGTAACACTGCGAGATTTGGAGAAAGGTGCCACAGCACCCGAAGATGGTTGGAGCATGCAGTCGCTCAAAGGTCTTGCAGAGCAGTACGGATTGGTGGCAGAGGGTTGGAGGTTGGACTTAGAATCTCTTCGCAGAAGCCAATTTCCCGTGATCCTTTTTGTGGAGAAGCGACATTTTATGGTGGTCGATGGTGTGGATACGTCGGGATGTTTCTTAGTCCGCGATCCGGCGATCGGTCGGATGAAAATCCATCGTCGGGCCTTGGGCAGACTCTGGACGGGAGAAACGCTGGTGTTCAGAGAGAATCGATCTACAAATGAGTAAAATCGAGCAAGTGAGAGTAAAATTGCTCGCTGGTCTGTTGATTGTGAACGAAGGTAAAGCGCCTGGCCGGCCCCCGGGCGTGGATCCGCGTTCATTGTCACCGGGCGGGCCGCAGCGGGCAAATAGATAACCATGTGCAACAGTAGTATTGAAGGAGATAGCCATGAAAACGTTCATCATTGCAACAATACTCTGCGCCGGTGTTCTTCTGCAGCCCCAAATGGTGCAAGGCACCAATGCGCAAATTGACAACACGGCCGTGACGGTAGCCGCCGGAAGCCAGACAGCGCCGCAACCTCTCGACAAGACAACTCTGAATGCAGCCGTTGGTGGAATGATCAGCTGCTTTGGTGAGATAGGCGAGAACGGGACCAGTGTCTACCAAACGTGCTGCGCCAATTTCTGGATCATCAGAATTTGCGTGTCGGTCTATTTGGGAGAAGTCTCGCGTCCGCTAACCGAAAAATGATCGCGCAAGCGTCCGCCACACTGAATATGCTAAGATGCGGATCATTTTGGTCTGCATCTCGATTCATCCGAGGCAAGCAGCGGCTTGCTTGAATGAGGCATTTTCAAGGTAAGCGGTAACTCTCGTCGTTTGGGTCGCGGTTCATCGCGGCCGCGGCCCAAACCTCATCAGGCAGAAAAGAAAGGAAATGACGATGAACGCGAAATTTGTTCTGTGGTCGCTCTTGCTGGCGAGCAGCATCCCCGCAGCGCAGTCTCAAGTGTTAACCGGTGATGCACAGTTCTCGGCTCTGCATGATATCGGCTGGGGAATGTCTATCAGTGAAATCCGGAGTCTCTATGAGAAAAACCAAAAATTGATGAGCACAACGGACAGTTCGTTAATCCTTAACACGGAATTCTTTGGCGTCCCCGCCCCAACCGAAATTCGATTCCAACAGAATAAGGGGGGGGCCGCCTTCATTCACATCAAATTCAGCGAGCCGACAAAAGCGCTCGTTGATACAATTAGCAACCACTTTACGCGATTGACGCAAAAAGCCCCGGAGACATCTACCACGGAGAAAAAACTATTCATACTCAGCCTCCGAATGGAGATAGCAAAGTGGAAGACCGAGAAAGAGTCTATAGTGTTGACAACCGCTCTCCGAGACGGAACCATCGGTGATGTGGGCCTCATCATTTCCCGTGTGGCCAACTAAAGAAATGAACCTTCCAAACCACCATTGAAATACGCGGGGCCGCTCATGCGAGAAACAATGGATATACTTGCAACCCCAGACGAGGCGCTAAAAAGAATAGCAAATAACCCCAGATCGCGGCTTGCAGTCATGATCTGCATTGGGGTTTTCTTTCTGCTGGCATGGTTGAATGGGTGTTGGCAGAATTTTACTGAAGCATTCAACTGGTCAAGCCTCCTGGGTCCCGCCTTGATTTCACCCCTGATTGTTGGTATTGTCTCTCTGGGAACAACCTCACTGATCTATCTGCTTCATCTGATTCTGAATGAGAAAGGAGAGCGACCGACAAGGTTCAAAACATTCTATTCAGTGAACATCCACTGTGCGGTGATCTTTCTCCTTGGCGAGGTGGTGAACTTTCTGCTTGTTCGGACAAACCTCCTCGCCGACCATCCGGCGCCCCTGCGGGGTCGATTCCCGGTAGGATTAGATGTTTTGTTACTTGGGAGCGACGACCCGAATATTTACCTGTCCATTGTTCTTCATAGCACAAGTGTCTTTCTGATTTGGTATCTTATTGTGTTGTCGTTGGGGATTCGCGTTGTCACGGGGACAAGCAAGGCTAAGGCCACAATTATCGCGGCGGCACTATGGTGCACCGTTGTTCTGTTGGCGCTGGGGGCGGTGTATGCAGCCGGGGGCGGCACCACAATTCGCATCAGGTTTTAAACCGGACCACCACAATAGAGATGACTAATGAACAACCGCCAGACAACAACCCTTGACGTCAACAGCTTGGGGACGCCGGTGCTTCGGTGCCTCATTCTGTTTTTCCCGATGCTGTTTGTGGCGTGCGGCACCAGCGGGCAACTCGGCGTTGCGGGCAAGGGAGAAGACCTCGTTGTTGTCTATCAACCCTCGCATCAAAGCGACACTGGCCTCAATTTCAATGAGGCGTTGGTGTGCAATGCAATCGTTGAGGCAGCGATGGCTGCGTCAACCGGTGTGGCAGAGGTTCACAAAGTGTGGAGTTACAATGTTGACGGGTTACATCATGCCCGGGAGGGAAGTAATACAAAGATTGACCACACATCGGCGACCGATTCACTGGGACGAATTTCAGGCTATGCGTACGAGGTCAGAGAATCCAACAGGCTAAATCCCAATGTCTTTGTTGCGATACACAACAACGGCGCCACAAAACGGAATGCATGCTGGGGGTTTGTGCATGAAGGCGACAATCAAGAGCCCGGCAACAGAGATCTGGCGAGGGAACTTGTAGAAGCTGTCTGCAAAGCAAGTGGATTGGAAAACGGCGGTGTTTTTGGGGATAGCTCACCAAACCGGAACGATTATCGCTGTAAGAACACCGGAAAACTCTCCTTCTATAGCCTCGACGAAAACGTCAATCGTTGTTCAACTCGCGTGCTCCTCGAAATTGGTGACAACAAAGAAAGTTACGATCTCCTTATGAATCCGGACATTCAGAAGAAAATTGGAAGTGCAATTCAGGGAGTGATCGAACACCGATATAGCAAACAGGGAAGCCGCTGAAACTCAGTTGCACGGCGGGCGTAGAAAGAAAGCAAAACAACCATGCGATTGGCGATTGTTCAGACAAATCCGACATTCGGCAAGAACGAAGTCAACATTCACACCGCAACAGAACAAATGCGCGAAGTGCCGGCGGATCTGTATGTCCTTCCTGAACTTTTCAACACGGGATACAACTTCACGACGATGGATGAAGTGGATCGTGTGGCGGAAAAGTCTGATGGGGCCACGTTCCGCGCGATGGTGGGATTTGCTCAACGAAATTCCTGCTACGCCGCTTATGGCTTCGCCGAGCGCGCCGATCAAATATACAACTCTGCAGCCCTTGTCGGTCCATCGGGACTTCTCGGCATCTACAGGAAGGTACACCTGTTCGATCGGGAAAACCTCTTTTTCAAACCCGGGAACCTCGGTTTCCCGGTGTTCGATCTGCCATTTGGAAAGGTCGGCCTGATGATCTGCTTTGATTGGATGTATCCAGAGGCCGCACGCTCGCTTGCGCTGAAGGGGGCGCATTTGATTGCCCATCCCTCGAACCTCGTCCTGCCGCACTGTCCCGACGGAATGATAACACGATGCCTTGAAAACGGGATCTTCGCGGCGACTGCCGACAGGGTGGGTCGTGAGAATCGCGGAGACGTCGACATCCGGTTCATCGGAACCAGTGAGATCGTATCTCCCCGGGGGGAAGTCCTTGCACGGCTCGGGAAAGAAGAGGAGGGAATTATAGCGGTGGAAATCGATTTGAAGGATGCAGAAAAGAAAAGGATCAACCAATACAACGACCTGCTCGCCGGAAGGCGACCCGAGCAGTACGGTTTCTAACAAAAAAGTCCGGCTCCGGGGTGGCCGTACAGAAACAAATTTCCCATGAGCGCAGTCGCTATTCTTCCAACGTAAACCCCGCCTTGATGGTTACCTGCCACTGAATCACCTTTCCGTCCTCAACCTGACCACGGGTTTCGGTAATCTCCATCCACCGCATGTTGCGTACGGTTTTCGAGGCGCGGGCAATCGCACTTTGAACAGCATCCTCAATAGAGACCCTGGAAGTGCCTGTGAGTTCAATATGTTTGTAGACGTTGTTCGGCATGGATGGTCCTTCACAAATCCGAGTTTAACTTCAAGATCCAATCATTTGCATTAAAATGTTTGATTTCAACCTCGGGAACAATTGTGCGCGCGACGGGGTAGACGTCTTTGATAATGCGCATGTGTGTTGCCGGTACATCTTCAGAGCATCGATCGCAATGCAATGGCAGGGGCTGCACAAAGCCGGTTGCCACGGTATCAATTGACCAGGCAAAGAGATCATCTTTCGTGACAACGCGGAAATCGGCTCTTTCAATAAAATGTCCACAACGACCGTGCTGTGCCGAGTAAAGAACAAAAAAATGAGGGTCGTAAGATTTTTCCATGTAGACAACGGAAGAGTGTTTCGGGAAGAGTTTGCCGCCCCCGCAGAGCCCCCCGCACAACCTGACGAAGCATAGCAGATTTTGTCTGGAAAATCAATACGGGTCCCGCTGAAATTGGTACCGCGCGGGCGTGCTTGACAATCACTTCAAATTTCTCGTATCTTGGTAACAGAAAGGACAAGAGACTATAGATCGTTGTTAGAGCCTGCGCCACTTTGAAACAGCTGTACGGTGAGACACTCTAACAATGCACGCAGGCCGAATTCATTGCGTTAGAGTGAATTCGGTTTTTTCATTTATGTCCTTTCAACTCAAAGCGGAGCGTCAAACATGAGGACGTACCGACAAACGGCAGTGTTCTTCGTGCTCTTCGCCTCTTCGGCGAGCGCACAGACCATCGCGAAATATGCTGGCGAATTCATGGCTATCGGCGTTGGGGGACGCGCTCTCGGAATGGGTGGGGCGCATGTTGCCCTCGTGAACGACGCGACGGCCGGATACTGGAATCCGGGGGCCCTTGCGCGCATCGATTACCCCGAAGCGATCGTCATGCATGAAGAGCGATTTGGCAGCCTCATCAACTACGATTTTGCGAGTGTAGCGATTCCTTACGGTGCAGATGTTAGCTTGGGGTTGAGCGTGTTGCGGCTCGGGGTCGATGGAATTCCCGATACACGCAATGCCTGGATAGACAACAATGGCAATGGTGTCTTCGACAGCGCGGACCAACTGGACTATAACAAGATCACCTACTTCAACTCGGCGGATTGGGCTCTCTACTTTACCTACGCACAACGATCTGCTTCTGGTTTACTGTATGGTGTAAACGTCAAGCTGATTCGGAGAACCCTCGCGGATCAATCGGCCACGGGGATTGGATTCGACATCGGCGCCGTTTATTCGCCCACGGCAAATCTCTTTTTGGGAGTGAACGCCCAGGATGTCACAACCACACTGATTGCATGGAGTACAGGCCGAAATGAACTTGTCTCCCCAACACTGAAAGTCGGTGCCGCCTATTCGATTGACCTTCTGGGTGGGCATCTCACGCCCGCCGTCGACGCCGACCTGCGTTTCGAAAACAGGCACTTCGCGTCGATTGCCAGTATGGGGCCGGTGAGTATTGATCCGCACGCCGGACTGGAATTTGATTATAAAAACACCGTTGCGCTGCGTGTTGGATATAACGATGTCAAGCAGATGAGTGTGGGAGCCGGTCTCCATCTTCGCATGCTGGATATCGATTACTCGTTTGCGAAGTTTGCGGCGGACGAATCGCTTGGGAATACGCACCGAATTTCGATACGCTTCATGCTGCAAAACGATCAGTTCGGTCGAACAGCGGCACAATAGGAAAACGCTATCAGCTCACCGATCCAACGGCACGAACATTCTCCACTTCGTGCTGCACGCCGGAATTGAAGCAACGCGGATCCCGCCCTTCTCGGAATTTACTCACACCACCATCCCGGACAAACCCCGGCTTCAAAGAAGCGCCATGGGCGTGTACTTGTTGTTCGCACAGAAACAATGAAGCCGGAAACTATCGCGTTTCCGGCTTCGTCCCCACAGTTGCCCGGCACAGTGTTTACTTCGTCGTCATCACAAAGACACCATTCCACTCGGCTGGCGGCGGATTGATTTGGTACAGGTTTGCCCGCTGCTCATAAATATCTGCCACATGGCACGTGGGGTCGAGCTGTTTGGATTGTTGAAAATAGGCGATAGCCTCCTGCCAATTTCGTTCGCGGTACAACCGAAGTCCTTCATGATAAATCTCAAGGGATTGCTTCTGGTTATCTGACATCAGCATGTCGGATGTTCCGAGGAGTTCCCATACCTTCACCGGTTCGGTTTTGCCTTTTACCTGGATGAGGTCGAGCTCGCGAACCTGGACCTGTCCCTTGACGTGCTGATACGTGATGTCGCTGATCATGATGTTCGATCCATACTGCTTGTTGGCTCCCTCAAGCCGGGACGCAAGGTTTACGCTGTCGCCAATGACGGTGTAATCGAATCGATCTTTTCCGCCCATGTTGCCGACGATCATGACTCCGCTGTTGATACCGATGCGGACCTCGAGGGCCGGCCGGCCCTCTTTTTTCCACTTTGGACGCATCGCTGCGAGCCGTTTCTGCATATCGAGTGAGGCAAGACACGTTCGAAGAGCATGATCCGTTTGAGCGATGGGCGCTCCCCAAAATGCCATAATTGCGTCGCCTTCGTATTTGTCGAGAGTTCCCTCATGTTTCAGCACAATCCCGGTCATCTCATCGAGATACTCATTGAGCAACTCAACGAGGCCTTCGGGCTTCGTGTGAAATTGCTCGGAGATCGTTGTGAACCCGGCGATATCAGAGAAGAAGACGGTGAGTTCCCGTCGATCGCCGCCGAGTTTTGCTTTTTCCGGGTTCGCCACCAATTCGTTGACAACAGCAGAGCTGATGTACTTGCTGAATACATTCTTGATCAACGCCTTTTGTTGCCGTTCAGCGAGATACTGGTACACAACGGCCCCAACGTAGGCAAGAACGACGGCAAGCGATGGATAAACAATATTGATCAATGTGCTATTGTTCATGAATGAGCGAACAGCGATCTCGAAGACGCCGAAAATGAAGAGCGCAACAATCAGCACCGAGGCAAGCTCGAGAATGACCACGTAACGGATCTTTATAGTCCTGACGGGCATAACAATGAGGGTCACCACGAGGGCGAGAATAATGATCAGCGCGAACTCCAGCGTCGGATCTGCCCTCTGGATGTAGTTCTGATCGAGGATGTTCTGTATGGCAGTGGCATGAATTTCCACCCCATTCATGAACGTCGTTCCGTCGGCGTTGAACAGCGGAATCGAATGGTAGTCTCGCTCTTCCGGCATCGTCGAGCCAATCAGAACGATCTTATCCTTCAGTGAAGCCTGAAGCTCGGCGTCTGTATCAAACTGGTCGATGTCCGCGCCGTATTCGAGTTCCTCTTTTGTCTTGAACGTGGAATCGTCAACAACCTCAGTGAATTTGATATAGCGGAACGTATTGCTGGGACCATAGTAGTTGAGGAGGAAGGAGCGTCCGTCGTAGCGGGGAATCAGCCGATTCCCCAGGACGAAGTTCTTTTCGCGCAACTCGACAACCGCGGTATCATTGAGGCCAAAAACGGAATTCAGAAGAGCGAATCCAAATGTCGGGGTAAGGAAATTGCCGACATAGATCATGGGGAGGTACCGCCGCGCAACATCGTCACGATCCTTGCCCGCGATACTGACGACGCCGACGCGCCTGCCGGGTTGATAGAAGATGTTACTGTAAGACCGTTCAAGTGTGCTCAATCGGTATTTTCCGCCGCCGGTCGATTCTTCGTATTTCGCAGCAAGAACGATGTTGTTGTATTTTTTCAGGGTGGCATCAAACGTTGCATCGGACGCGCTGTCACGCTTGGACTCGAACGTGACATCAAGACCGATGGCCCTTACGCCACAGCGCTCAAGGTTTTCAACAATGTGAGCGTAGTAGGAGCGTGGAAACGGGAAGGATTCCGGCAGGGACTTCATATCGTCCTCGCCGATACCGATAATAACAACATTGGCGAGTTTCTTCGCGTCCCACAGTTCGCCGCTTGCCTTCAACCGTTCATACCGCTGTTGATACCGGTAGTCAGTCGAGAGGTGATCGACGCTTTGGATGAAGCCCGGATCCCACAGCCGGATGAGCGCAACAAGAATTCCTATCCCCAGCCCGATTCCAACCCTGACAAACCATGTCAGGGCCTTCTTCTTGAATGTGGAGGAGGCCATTAGACGCCTTTCAGATGTCAGACTTAGAAGTTGAACCGATAGATCAGGCTTGCGACGTTGTCGTTCTTGTAATCGGAATTGACGATGTAGTCGTACTCAAACGCCAACGCGTGATTGTTGGTGATAGTGTAATCAGCGCCAACCTGGAAAAGTGTCCGCTTGACATCACCTGTCGAATTGCTCACTGTCCCGTTGAGGCGCAGTTTCTCCTCCAAGAGGCGGTACTGTGCGTTGAGCGAAATGGCCGTAATGTTAAATTCCTGCAAGGGAATCCCCGAGAGCGGTACAGAAGCCAGGGCAGAACTCTGCGTCATGTTCGTGTTGAACGAAATCGTTGTCTGCAGGGGAATCCGGAAGAAAGTCGTGAGAGATCCAAAATAACTGTTGTTCTTCTGCTCGCCGCGATTCAGATTGACCGGAAGATTATCCTTTTTGTCGGACAGGTTCGCGCCAAGTGAAAGATTATGGCGCGCGCCCAGCGTGAAATCGTAATTAACTTGAAGCGAAATCCTACCGGTCTGATCGTCTGCAGCATAGAGTTGCTGAAGAGTATCTGTCAGGCTCGCGTCGCTTGAACGTGTGAGAATTCCGTAACCGAGAGTAAGCGATGGCAGGTCGGCCGCCGGGAATACCGTCAGCGAGCCGTTCGCATTGCCGTACTTTGTGGTGGCAACTTTTGTTGCAGCGGTGTTGTCCTGTCGTTGCTCGTACGAGAGGCTTAATAAAACCCGGTTCTGGAACATTCGAATACGGTCGGAAAGAGCAAGTCCTCGGATATCGGCCTGGAGGAACTCATTGCCAAAGGAGAGGTATGCTGCGCCGCGCTGATAGTACTGCGCCCGGATGAAGTTGTTGAAATAGTTCAGCGAAAGGGCGCCGTCGTAAGCGACACCGGGGAGACCCGTTCCAACGGGATTGAGCGGGAACAGATTTTCGTTGATGGTGATGAATTTTCCACCGAAGTCGGCAATCTTCTTTAAATCATCAGACGTTTTCTGTCGATCGGCTTGTTGGCTTGGCGTCAGGGTTGGATCACCCTTTCCCGCAAGGAGATCGTAGTCTGCATCGGTAAAGTTGCCCTTGCCGATGTCGCGATTTGTCAAGCTCAACGAGGCTTGTCCGTCGATACGGAAACGTTGTTCATCGAACGCAATCAGGATATCTGTGCCCGCAACAAGGTTTTCCTGAGGAGTAAGGCCGTAGGTGATTGATCCGACCTGGTCTTTCGCATGCATGTAAGTGAAGCCGAGCTGAAAGTTTTCGCCGGAGCCGAAGCTTGGGCGAACCGCAAAAAAGTCACGAGAAAAAGTCCCCGGGGAGAAAAGCGAATAGGTCGTGCCGGATTTCAGAAGAGTATTGGAGGGCCGGGATTTTGCCGCATTCGTGTCGGGCTTGCCCTGGGCGTCCCTAAAAGTTGTATCACCCAAGACGATCCCGTCGATGCTGCGCATGGTTTGACCATACGCTACATCGAGATTGAAGAACTTCAGGAGAAGGCTTCCTGAAACACCCCGTACGCGCTTGCCGCTTACGATGTTGGTCGGAAATTTCGGGAACGCATCTCCCAGCTGAAACTTGAGGACATCGAGGTCGCCGTACGCCATGAAGCGATCTTGCGGCTGGCGGTCCGATTTTTCCTCGTTGGTGATGAAAATGTTCGACCCAAAACTAAGAGACTTGTACATGCCGGCCGCTTGTAGTTGCCCCCTGAGAAAAGTGTTCTTGGTGGCACCAACATCTTCATTTCGAAATTCTGCCGAGCCATTTACACCAAACCGAAGCCTGGATTCTTCCGCCGCGATGGCGGCAGCTGTAGAAAGGCTGAAATTTGACTCGATTGTGTGGTACAAGGCGCCGCTTTTGTCGTAAAGCTCGATGCGAAGGAACTGAACGCCGAGACTTAACGGACGAGGGAACGTTGCGGGCGAATACAGAATAACATCGTCAGAGAATACCGCCTGTGCTGTAACGTCGACACCGTTGAGGAAAAGTTTCGTGCCGCCTTTGTTTACGTTGTCGGTAGCGTAGAAGAGCGAAATGGCAACGACAAGATCTTCGTTTGCTACGGTTTCCCCCTGTTCGGGGCTGAGAACGCGCACCTCGAGGGATCTCGGATCAACGGGTTTCACCGTGGCCTTGAGGGGTGTTGATTCGGCATTCTCGATTGGAAAGGTCTCAGACCGTCCGTTGGAGAGTAACACCTGTACGTAGTATTCGACGTATGGCGGCAAAACGTATTCGGCCGCCAGCGTTGCGGTCGCAGAGTTGCCCGCCATGAGCATCTCTTGTTGGCGGTACTCACTTTCCCCGAACCCGCGGTATCTGAGGAAAACGCGCTCGACATTGCCGCTGGGGGTGAACTCGGCGCTGATCGGCAAGGGTTGGTTTTGACTCACGATGGGCGCGTTCACGCGCAGGACGACAGAACTCACTTGAGCTTGAGCCGTAGGGAAAGCCGTAAACATGAAGCAGATAACGGCTGCAAGAAAAACAAGAGAGCGATTCATGAGGGGTCTCCTGTGATAATATTAGATGGTGACAGGGAAAGGCGAATTGACAGATTGATCAAAAAGCAGACGGCAGGTCTCTCGACCTGCCGTCAAGGTATTAAAAGCGGCTACGAAAAGCAATAAACCGACATCGCGGCCTCATCGGGCTCACTCTTCGTATGAGATCTGCAGGAACCGCGTCTCTCCCGTGGGAGTTGTTATTGGGATCTTCATGTACACTACCCTCGGTTTTATCGGAAGAGTGTACGGAGCGGTTTCGGGGGTTGCGTCGGGGAACGAGTAGGTCTTTCCGTCCGAGCCCGTCATGGAGAAGTAGTACTCAAACATCTTTGTTGTTCCGGCCTTGATGTCGGTCCCCGGAATTGTGCCGGAGAGATTGAGACCGCTGATTGTCAACGCCAATGTTTTGAATGATGGCTCACCCTGGTTTCGGTAGCGTATGGTCGCAGCGGTGATATCGACCGGCGGGTTGGTCAGAGAAATTCTGAGCGCTACACCTTGACCGGACAGGAGCGTTCCCGTCAGGGAAGAGTTCAGTGAAAATGATGTTGAAGTTGATGTGCCAGAGCCCGTACCGCCTGAGCCCCCATTACCTTGATTGAGATTTGAGTTGGGGTTGTTGTTCTGCAGGGACCCTTTTGACGCCGTGTCTGCTTTGCAGCTTCCCGAGCTGTCGACGATTCCTGTTTGACCGGCATGAACGATGATCTTACACTGCGACCGAGTGCTTGAGAAATCACAAGACCCCGTGATGAGCGTGATATCAGAGATGGTGGTTCCGGGATCGAATCCTGTTCCCCCCTCTGTGCCGCGGATTGAAGCCACGGAAATCGGCGACGTGAAGCGGAATTGCTCTGTATCCTGTTTTTTGATGTTGAAGATTGCTCGCCCACGCTCGATATAAACATCACGGTTCAGGATCTTATTACCCGAAACCTCTCCTTGGATGGTGATGATCGATTTTTCGCGCACCGCAACCTTTGACTCATCTGCGAACTTGATCATGGCAAGTGATTTTTCCTGCGTTCGGACTTCATAGCCGGCCTTCAACTCGGAAAGAAGCACCGCCTTGCTCCAGCCGGACGTTGACGACGATCGTCGTTCAACATCCTTGACGACCTTGATAATATAGGCTGCGATCGGCTTCTTGTCCTGGAAATTCCACGCCGGTGCCGCCAGAAGAGCGGCGACGATGACGATAACCACAAGAGCAAATGAACGATTCATTGGAAATTCCTCCATCCAGGATGTTATTGGGTGACGACGGCGTTGATTCGGACGTTACGGCGCGCGAGATCCGCAAGCCACGCCAGCACCTGTGAAACATCGATCGCCCGAGGTGTCCCATTCTCACCCTCCTGCAGAAAGATCGGGTTGGAGCTTGAGAAGGCGAGAGAGTACCCGGAATTAATCAAATTGTTGAATGTCGAGCCGATGGGATCCGGAGAACTCATTAACGTCGAACCGAGCTGTGCAAGAACCGGATCGTTCGATACCAAAGAGAACGACCACACCGGACTGCGCCGCACGTCGCTGGAACCCGAAACGGATCCAAGAAACAACCATGAATATTTCTTTCCAGCGGTCCAGCCACGAAGGGCAACGCCCGGATATGTGGCGTTCACCTGATTGCTTCCGCGGGAAGTGACCGGAACATCGAGCATCTTCAGCGGCGAATTGAGGTCGCGTGTGGCGTCGTCTTGTGACTGTGTAAGCGAGGAATGCTCAAACGCCAGCAATCGCCCCGGGATAGAGTTATCAAAACTGAAAACCACGCTTCCGGTTGACGGAACCTGATCACCGTTCAGCGGAGAAGAAAGATTGAGTATTGCTTCGTTCGTCGAAGCTCCCGAGATCTGGATTACAGCCGGCTGGGCGGGATCGTTCACGTTGAGGACTTTTCCGGTCGAGGCGTCGTTCAGAACCGCGCTGATGGTGTATATGCCGGCAGGGATCGAGAAAACACCGCTCGTCATCTTGTCTTTCAGAGCATCGATGCAGGGTTGGTTCTGACTCGATGACTGCACGCCAATAGCGGAGGCTCCAGTGAATGCAGCCGAGCCGAGGTCGCGCCCAGCGCCAGATACTTGAAACGCCCTTGTGGTTGCCCTTGCAATTTCCGTGTTGCATTGCGTTGTAGAGGAGCCCGATCCAGAAACAACAACGGTCAGGACTACCGATTTTGGCTGTGTCAACGGCGGTGTCACCGTTATGCGGATCGTCTGACCCCCAACATCAGGCTTGAGTTTTCCATCGAGACCGATGTATTGAGTCAAATCAACACTTCCCGTCGGGAGACCTATAAACTGAGCTGTATAGGTATTCGTTTGGGCGAAAGAGGAGGGAGCGAGGAACAGCAAGACTCCCAACGCGGCGAGCACCGCGCAGAAACGTAAGAAACCCGCCCCATCAGCCAAGAGAACTTTTTTCATAGAGATCCCTCCTTGTTAAAAAATGGTTTGCTGAAAAGCTAAGGCACAACGTCTTGAGCAGGAGTGACTAAAGTCACACGGGGAGAGACTAGAATCGAATAATGTCATTATACAGAACGAAGGCCATAAACACAAGCAGAAGGACGAAACCGACCTGCTGAATGGCAATTTTCACCTTCGCCGGTATCTCGCGGCGGAAAATACCCTCGTACACCAGAAACACAGCGTGGCCACCGTCGAGGGCAGGGAAAGGAAAGAGATTGAGAATTGCGAGGTTCATACTCAACAACGCCATGAAACCAAGAAAGCTCATGATGCCCACTTCCGCCGAACGAGTCGCCATTTTTGCGATCATGATGGGACCGGCGACCGACTTGGAAAACGATACATGTCCGACCAAGATTTGATAGATGCTTTTGAGATTCATCCAACTCATATTCCAAGCGTCAGACACGCCCTCGGGTAACGCCGCAAGCAGGGAGTAGTGAACTTGTTCAACCGGTCCGGTGTAGACGGGTGAGAAGCCAACGCCAATTTTTCCATCAGGGGTTGGTGTAATCCGAGAATCCTGAACAACCTCACCCCTTTTCCAGCGAATAGCGACCTCTTTTCCTGAGCTTCGCTTCACAGTCTCTTGTAAGGACTGGAAGGAAATGGCCTCTCCGTTGACACTGACGATCATGTCGCCGGGTTTGAGACCAGTTCTCTCGGCTGGCTTTCCAGACTCAATCGTTGTGACATACGCAGCCATTCCTGTGGGATAGAGGCCAAAACGATCCTCGAGAATTGCAGAAGCAAGGGGCTGCGTCATCGTGATCGTCATCGGCTCACCGCCGCGCTTGATATTCAACAACAGGTTTCCGGTAAGCGCCTCTGAGTAGACGGAGTTCTCAACTCCCTCCCAGTGAGTCACCGCCTTGCCATTCACGCTCTCGATAACGTCTCCAGCATGAAAACCGGCTTTTGCCGCGGGACTCTCGGGGGCAACATACCCCACCTCGGTTACCGGTCGTACGGTTTTGCCCTGGTAGTAGATGATTCCCCAGAAGATGACAACCGCGAGAATAATGTTCATGGCGACGCCGGCGCAGATGACAATCATTCTCTGCCAGATTGGTTTCGCGCGGAACTCCCAAGGCTTAGGATCCTCATTGAGGAACTCGGTATCAAAGCTCTCGTCCACCATCCCAGCGATTTTCACGTAACCGCCGATGGGAATCCATGAGACACAGTAATCTGTGTCACCGATTTTCTTGCCAAAGGCGCGTGGTGGAAAACCGATGCTGAAACGATCCACGCGCATGCCAAAGAGCTTGGCGGCAAGAAAATGTCCCAGCTCGTGGACGAGGACAAGAACGCCTATGGTCAGAAGGAAATAGAATGTTGTCGGCAGAAAATCCATTGATATCCCGGATGACAGCGAAAATGCGAAGGTTTGGAGGCTAATCCCCCCTAGTAATACCGAATTTCTTATGAAAGAGTTCCCATGGATGCCCGGACTTCGCGATCGACATCTATGATATCCTGTAGATCCGGGCTTGGCCGCGTCTTGTGCAGTGAAAGAGCACGCTCGATGATCACGGGTATTTTGTCAAACGATATCCGGCGCCGCAAAAAAGCGTTGACGGCCACTTCGTTTGCCGCATTCAAAACGGCAGGAGCAGTCCCGCCAAGTGAAAGGGCGCTGTGAGCGAGATCAAGGCAGCGAAACTTCACGCGGTCTGGCTCGAAGAATGTCATTGACCGTAAAGCGGGAAAATCAACCCTCGCCCCGTTCATCGGCCAGCGTTCGGGGTACGAAAGGGCATATTGGATGGGCAACTTCATATCTGGCAGGCCGAGCTGGGCTTTGATCGATCCGTCCACGAACTCAACCATGGAATGAATGATAGACTGGGGGTGTATCACAACCTGAATCCTCTCCGCTGGCAGGCCGAACAGCCAATGGGCCTCGATGACCTCGAGGCCTTTGTTCATCAGGGTGGCGGAATCGATCGTGATCTTGTTCCCCATCTTCCAGTTGGGATGGGTCAGGGCATTCTCGACAGTCAGCGTAGGAAAGGACTCGGCCGGGGTGTTGAGAAACGGTCCACCCGAGGCCGTAAGAATAAGCCGTGTTACCAGGGAGCGGTCTTCTCCGGCGAGGCATTGGAGTATGGCGCTATGTTCGCTGTCCACGGGGAGGAGGTCGACACCGCACTCCCGGGCAAGCGACATGATGAATCCCCCGGCGACAACGAGGGTCTCCTTGTTCGCGAGGGCGATGCGTTTGTGGTGTTGAATTGCGGTGACAGTGGGCCTCAGTCCGGCAAATCCGACGAGCGAACTGATAACGATATCAACATCATCGCGCGCCACGACTTGCATCAATCCATCCTCCCCGCTCAACACCTCCACAGAGCCATTCACGCGGTTCCGAAGAGCTTCAGCGCGCCCCCCGTCCAATACAACGACACCGCGCGGATGAAAGAGTCGAATCTGTTGCTCGAGGAGATCGATATTGGTATTTGCCGTCAGGTACGTTGCCCCGAAACGATCAGGAGAATTCCGGATCACCTCAAGGCTGTTCTGTCCGATGGATCCGGTGGATCCAAGGATCGCGATGTTCTTGTGTGTTGGCATGGGATCACAAAAAGTTACACAAAATCACGTGGCAAAGCAACCAATCGATGTAGACCCGACATCGTGGAACGTTGCAGTGTGATCTGTGTGTTGGATAATGACATCCGCGCGTTGGTTTGATTAAGCAGGGGTTTTTTGATATGTTGTTGAAAATCATATGACGAAAACTGATCGACAAATCTTCCACTGGCATATTTCCCGTTCGGCTCGACGAGCGCTCTGCACCCTCCTTTGCGCGTGGTTGCTCGGATCTCCGGCATTTTCACAGCAGGACGATTCTGCCGCAAAGCTCAAGCTGGCACAAAGCTTTGAACGAGCCGGTGAGTGGGAAAAAGCCGCGACGATTTACGAATCGTTGCTGGAAATTGACCCGGAGGGTTTTGTTGTTCTGGATGGATTGCGCCGATCATACACGGAGATGAACGAGTACGACAAAGCAATCAATCTTGTTCATCGGCAACTCCGCGAAAATCCGTCAGATGAAAGTTTGCTTTCGGCGCTTGGGGGGCTCTACGATCTTGCGGGCAAAACGGCAACAGCGGACTCTGTTTGGCATGTTGTTCTTGGAAGAGACAGGCAGAACGCAAATCTCTATCGGCTGGTCGCCGCTCAACTCATCGATCACAGGGAATACGAACGGGCGATTCAAATTTATCTGGAAGGGCGGGAAAGCACAAAGAACCAGATGCTCTTCCTCGAAGAACTTGCATCGCTGTACGGTGCGCTTCATCAATACGAGGCGGTTGCAAGCGAGTACGTGAAACTTATTCGATCCAATCCCCAGCAGGTGAGCACCGTGGAGGCGCGGTTGTCGTCGTTCACCGGACGCGAAGAGGCCCGGCGTGCCGCCTTGGTGGTTGTCCAGAAAGAAGTCAGGCAGACGCCCGAGCAGATCCCGATCCTCTCCCTTCTCGCATGGCTCTACATGGACGGGAAGGAGTATGATGCCGCCCTTGAGCAATACCGACTCATTGATCGGATTACTAAGGCCAACGGCCATGAAATCTTCCAGTTTGGTCAACGTGCGGCGCAGGAACGGGCCTATGCGGTATCGGCGAAGGCATTCCGGGAAGTCGTTGAGAAACATGAGCGACAAGATATTCTTCCGCTTGCACGACTTGGCTATGCGAGAGCACTCGAAGAGCTCAGCGCTGAAAATGACACCGTGGCTCAACTCTTCCGCGGAACCTCAACAACCAGCAGCGAGAATGCCAGAGTGTCTGAATCGCAGCAGACATTTCAAGGGGTGTTGGCGCTCTACGGTGGGCTCACTCGGGACTATCCCAACACAGACATTGCAATGCAGGCCTTTTTCCGTATCGGGACAATACGCTTTGATCGCTTCTTCGATCTCAACGGCGCATCTGCAGCGTTTGACACAGTGCGAAGGCTCCCGCAGAACGGAAACCTGGTGTATGAAGCAACAATGAATCTCGGGGAGATCCAGACTGCCCGGAATGACCTCGTTCGGGCACATCGGGAGTACGGGCAACTACTCAAGATTGTACCGGAACCGTATCGCGACCGCGTTCTGTTCCGGATTGCCGAGCTGGATTACTTTGAAGCCCGATTTGATACTGCTGCCGGTTCTCTTCAGCGGATAAGCATGAATCTTGCCAACGATCTTGCCAATGACGCTTTGCAACTTCTCTATTTTATACAGGAGAACAGGGCGGCTGGACAGGAAGCGTTGGCTGAGTTTGCACACGCAGACCTCCTGGCCCGACAGAGGAAATATTCAGAGGCACTCGCGCTGTTCGAATCTGTAACCAAGCGGTTTGCAGCAACACCGCTTCTCGACGATGCGATGATGAGAACCGGAGATCTTCACCTCCTGCTGAACGAAACAGATTCAGCACTTGTTGTCTTCGGCCGGATTATCAATGACATGCCAACCAGCATATTGCGGGATCGCGCTCAGATGAAAATTGGAGAGGTCTACGAGGTGAGACTGAAAGACAAGCACAAGGCCATTGAAGCCTACGAAGCCGTTCTCGCAAACTACCCGACATCGCTCTTTGTGGAAGAAGCTCGAAAGAAAATACGAGTTCTGCGGGGAGATTCAATTTGAAAGACGTCAACTCACGAGACGCATTTGTGACGAGACTGAAAGGCCGCCTTCTGGCCGCCATCATGTCGATTCTCGTCGTTGCCATCCAGGGCATCGCCTTCGGCCAAGCGAAGCTCTTGATACCGATGGATCTCAAGCAAACCGATCACCTGAAGGCATACGGAGTTGCCTTCTGGGTCTTGCAGCATAACGGTACGGTCGATTGGCTCCTCAACTACCGCGGCGGGTCATTTTTGCTGGACTTCAGCGATGTCGCTGCAAGGGAATGCAGAATCCGGGGAGTTCTCTTCGAACCGGCATCTGCGTCTGACGCCTCATCGATCTATGCGGAAGTCCAGAGAGAAGACAACAACATGGATGTCGTGCGCCTCGAGAAGGTCCCCAAAATAGCCGTTTATGTTCCGCCGACATTCAAACCGTGGGATGATGCTGTCACCATTGCGCTTGAATATGCCGAGATTCCGTACACAAAAGTGTGGGACGAAGAAGTGCTTTCCGGGAAACTCGCCGACTACGATTGGCTCCACCTCCACCACGAAGACTTCACCGGACAGTACGGCAAGTTCTATGCGAACTATCGCTATGCACAATGGTACATTGATCAACAAACCATGTATGAGAAAGAGGCAAAGCGTCTGGGTTTCAGGAAAGTTTCGGATGAAAAGAAAGCTGTTGCGCGCGGCATTAAGGAATTTGTTGGCAACGGTGGTTTTATGTTTGCGATGTGTTCTGCGACCGACAGCTATGATATTGCGCTTGCTGCCGAGGGCGTTGACATTTGTGATGTCATGTTTGACGGCGATCCGCCGGATCCGGATGCGCAAAGAAAACTGGACTTCAGCAAGACGCTGGTGTTTGAGAACTTCAAACTCGACATGAATCCCTTGAGATACGAGTACTCCGATATTGATATTCCGCCCAGCGACCCTCCTCCGATTCGCGATCCGAACACAGACTACTTCACACTGTTTGAGTTCTCCGCAAAATACGATCCGGTTCCGACCATGCTCACGCAGGACCACGTTTCCATCGTCAAAGGGTTCATGGGGCAAACAACGGCGTTTCGCAAGAGCCTGATCAAGCGAACGATTACCATCCTGGCGCAACGGGAGGGCACGGAGGAAGTCCGTTTCCTTCATGGCAACTTTGGCCGTGGCACGTTTACATGGTACGGAGGACACGACCCAGAAGACTATCAACACGCAGTCGGTGATCCCGCCACTGATTTGTCGCTTCACAAGAATTCCCCCGGCTACCGGCTTATCTTGAACAATGTGCTGTTTCCGGCTGCGAAGAAAAAACAGCAGAAGACCTGAAATGGCAATTGGAAGACGTCACGGAGAACGTGAGCGCTTGTTCTCGTCGTCCGTGGCGTCTATGCCGATCACAGCACCCACAGCACATTCTGCACAACGTCCCTCAAGACAATAGTACTTGTACAGCTGAATCACCCCCTGTTGACTACTGACCGATGTCAAGGCAACACCCCCGCGAAGGAGATGTTTATCCATCAACTTCGTTATGGAATTTTCTGCCGCGGGAGGTACGGCGGAGAAGAGCCGGAGCGCGTGTTCTCGAACGAGCCGATCTTTGAATATTCTCGCGTAGAAGAGAACCAGGGGAATCACCGTATTCGTGATCAGATCGCTGATCCGTTGGGCTCCGAGGGGTTGTGTCGGTTTTGTCGTCGGCTGGTCGAATTGATAGTGGTTCGACCAGAACGGAAGGGGTGTTACCATGAGCTGTTCGCGGATGGATTTGAACGCTTTGACTCCATCCTCGGCGGTTTTCAGCGTCTCGATCAGATTTCTGAAAAGATCTTCGCAAAGAATTTTCTTCACGAGGACACTTGCGGCGGAAATTCTGAGTGTAGGGAAGTTGCTCGGACGGGTTGGAAAGAACTGCCAGTCTGCGGGGTGGAGAATTGCCGAACGATACACCTTCTTTCGGGCCTTCCATTCTCCCATCAACACGCGAATAAATCTCCGAGATTCGGAGTGATGCACTTCTTTTATTCGCGGAAGGAGGCCGGCGGCACCCAGCAAAAGCGCTTGAATCGCAACCTCATTGTCCTCGATATGCTGAGCGCGGAACTCTTGAAGCGCGACACTTCGGGACAAGCGCACAAAGGGATCGCGATTCTTGCTGTATCCAAGCCCTTCCATGAATCCCTCATACAGAAGTTGGTCCCAGTATTCTCGTTTTGCGAGGTCGCGCTGTGAAAGTTCTCGCTGCGGTAGTGGAACGTCGTCTGAATTACCCTCGATACGCCACAAGGCGGAATGGGGATGTCGCTCGCGAACAGTATGGAGTTGAAATTGAGCAAGCTCTCGTATGCGTTCGTCAAATCGACGCAATTTCAATTCTAGGCGCTCCACGGAAAGGCGCTGTATCCAGTTGCTGAGAAGTTCTTTGGGGACGGCATGATTTCTGTCGGCGCACGGGATAGCGCTCCTGGAATGGAGACGTTCGTCAAGAATGGTCTTTCGCCACAAGCTATGGATAGATTCGGCGAGAAAGAGTTCAAGGACGAGAACGGGTATTTGTCGGCCGCTGGGAACCACGGTCATCTCTCCGATGGACGGGCGTTCGAGAATGACGTGTAACACCACCTTGTTGTACCGCGGATCTTCATGATGCTGATGGCGGACCCAGTCGACAATCGTGCGATGGATTTCCACATCACCACGGAATGTCACACCACCTATTTGGAGCACAGCATCCCGAACGTCCGGCCCACCATCCGAATTCAACTGTCCCGCATGCAGAACGCGCAGCGGGCGCCCATCATCGGTGTGCAGCTCTTCACGGCGAAGGTATTGCCTGCTCCAGATGTGTCGGAGAAAGCGCTCGTGGATATTGAGCGTGCGCGAGCCCATGGAGAATGGTCCTGGAGAAGAAGAGTTCGGCAGAATATGAAGAACGTGTTGCGGAATTACGAGAAGAATTTGTCGCGGTATTTTTGAATCTGGTCGCGAAGCTGCAAAGCCTCGGCTCGTGCGGCCGTGGCAAAGTCTTTGCCGGTTGAAGCGTAGAGAATACTGCGGCTGGCGTTAATGAGTGCGAGCTTTCCGTTTTTGTCGGTACCATAACGAACGGCAGACTCGAGATCACCCCCCTGCTTACCAATCCCCGGAATCAGAATTGGCAAACTTGGTGCGAGTTTGCGGATGGGCTGCAATTCTTTGGGGTGCGTGGCCCCGACGACGAGGCCGACATTCTTTTTGGTATTCCACTTCACGCTCGCCTGCACGATTCGCTCGTACAGCGGGCGCCCCCCGATGTTGAGTCGCTGGAAGTCGTTGGAACCCTCGTTCGATGTCAAGGCCAGAACAAACGCACAGTTGTGATCGCTTCGGATAAACGGTTCCACAGAATCAAATCCCATGTAGGGATTCACCGTCGCTGCATCGAAACCGAAATCCTCGTACAACGCTTGTGCATATTGTTCGGCAGTGTTGCCGATGTCCCCCCGTTTTCCATCGCCAATTGTTATCACGTTTTGCGGAATGACCGCGAGCGTCTCACTGAGGGTTCGCCAACCGCGCTCGCCGAGTGATTCATAGAACGCGAGGTTGAGCTTATACGCGCACACCAAATCGCTTGTCGCTTCAATGATCAATCGGTTGAACTGTACAACGGCTCCCTTTGAAGCACCAAGGGATTTCGGCAGTTTGGAGGCATCCGTGTCGAGTCCTATGCAAAGCAGCGAGCGGTTCTTCCGCTGAACCTTGTGAAGCTTATCAAGAAATTTCATCGGGCAATTCTTTCGATGGCGTTCTGGGCGATGGTATCCGTGAGCGAGTGCAACGATTCGGTCGTGGTTTATTGAAGCGAGAACACGAGCTCTCCTAGCAACATTGCAAAGACAACAAGGGCAACAATAACAAACGTCCGGTCTTTTTCAGCAGCGAAGCCCGCCGCGGCCGTAAGAACACGGAGAAACGGAGTTAACATGAGACACAAAAGGCCGGCAAACATCACCATCACCGGGTCGAGCGATCCGGAAAGAAGGCTGTGAAAAACATCGGCTGGATGCGGGTTCTCACTTGGAAGGCGGAGTGTTCCAGGGGAAGACCACGCGAGGGCAAGACCGAGCGCCATCAGGGTTGCGCTTCCCCAGACGCCAATTCTCAGGGTTCGTCCAATCCATCGCTCAACAATATGTCGGGTTGCTACAGATTCCAAGAGTATCACCGTCTTTTTGTTGTCGCTCTATCGCCAAAACATTTTGACAGAAATCAGGAACAACACCGCCGCGAAAATCCAAGTCAAGTATGCACCCTTGATCCGACGGTTGATACGTACGCCCAGAAAGGATCCCAGGAGCACGCCAAGCGCAGCGGGCGAGGCAATGAGCGGATTGAGGTGTCCGTGTGCAAAATAAATGAAAGCGCTCGCCGCCGCAGTGACGCCGATCATAAAGTTACTCGTTGCGGCTGCCGCTTTCAGCGGTATTCCCGAGATCATATTCATTGCCGGGACCTTGAAAATTCCACCCCCGACCCCGAGAAGGCCCGATATATTGCCCGCGATCAACGAAATCACCATCACCCAAGGTACGCGTGCAACAGAGTAGGAAATCACTTCACCGGAGGCTTCATCGGTGAAGCTCGCTGGGAATGCGCCGGCCTCCACGGGAGTAGAAATTCCCCGGGAGTGTCTCATTCTCCAAATCATCATGAAGGAGACACTCAGGAGAAGCACTGCAAAGATTTTTGAGAGGATGTCTCCGCTGAGAACATTTGCCGTCAGGCCGCCGAAGATCGCGCCGATCACGGTGGCGACCTCCATGGTCATTCCGAGGCGGAGGTTAACAATCTGGCGTTCCACATTCATCGCGGCGCCCGCGCTCGACGTAGCAATAACAGCGAGAATACTCGTAGCGATAGCCTGGTGCATGGGCAGGTTGAACACAAGGACAAGAAAAGGGGTCAGAAACACGCCGCCACCGAGTCCAAGCATAGCTCCAATCGTGCCCGTTGCAACGCCCCCTGCGATGAGAAGAAGAAACGACCCTGCTGACATACTATGGTTCTGACTGGTTGTGAAGTGGAATCAGGATACTAAAAAGAGGGGTGAGTTTCAACGAAAGGATGTTGGCAAAAGATGGAGGACGTCTCAATGTCGCGGGACAAGCCTAATGTTCTTTTCTGTTGGAATAGAAGTTCATGAGCAAACCCACCATCGTCATGTTGGCAACGAGAGCAGACCCGCCGTAACTGAGGAACGGGAGAGGAATACCGATAACGGGGAGCAGTCCCATGGACATGCCGATATTGATGAGTACGTGAACGCCGAAGATGCCGGTGATCCCTATGGAAGCCGCACTCGCGAATTTGTTCTTCGACAGGCCCGCAACGTTTACTCCGTGAAGCAGAAGGCCGGCGAAAAGGCCAATCACAATTGATGCGCCAACGAAACCAAACTCTTCCCCCGGCACGCAAAAAATAAAATCTGTCCATTGTTCCGGAATGAAGTTTAATTGCGTTTGTGTTCCCTGCAGGTACCCCTTTCCGAAAAATCCGCCCGAGCCAATCGCAACCTTCGACTGATACACATTATAGCCGGCTCCTTTTTGTTCGGAGCCAGGATTCATGAACGTGGAAATGCGCTTCTGTTGGTACGAGGGGAGTCGTTCGTACACCGCTTGCACCGACAATCCAATGGCAAGCGTCAGAGCAAAGGCGACCGCGGCAGCGAAGCGATTCTGACGAGCAGCATAGAGCAGCGCGCCGCTGATCACAAGAGAGACAAGGAACACGAGGGTTCCGAAAAGTGCTCCGGCCGCAGCAATCAAAGGTGCAAGAATTGCCGCGAGCACGAAGTTTGAAGCACCGGCCCAATAGAGTACCGGCAGAAGCATCAGGAAAAAGACAATAGACGTACCAAGGTCGGGTTCGGCAAGGATGAGCAACATGGGCAAAGCAACAATGCCGACCGCGAGGATGAGATGTTTTGGATTTGAAAGCGATATAGCTGTTCGGGCGAGAAACGCGGACAGCGCAAGTACAGCGGTAACCTTCGCGAACTCGGACGGCTGGCCGCCGAACCCCCTGGCAACGCCGAGCCAACTCTTCGATCCAGCGACGGTGTGACCAATCACGAGAATCACAAGCAGGACGGCGAGCGTAGCAATATAGAGGGGAAACGAAATTCTCTGTAGTGTCTTCAGAGGAAAGATTGCCGCGAGCACAAGCGCTGCGAATCCGATGCCGGCCCACACAAGCTGCTTGTCAAATGCAGCCGCGGCCCCGACGTCGTATGTTGCGCTGTAGACAGAGAGCAAGCCGACCGCAACAAGGCCCAGACAAATCAGCAATGCCTTGTAGTCAAAATACTCTTTGAGATACTCAAGCATACGTCATCTCGTGTTGAGGTTATCTGTTCGCGCAGCGCGCAATCATCGTACAGCCTGTGTGATCGCCTTCGAAGAACTCTTTCGTGCCGGCGCAGGTTTCGGCACGTTGCGGATCAATTGTCCATAGAGATACCGTTCCATGACAAGTCCGGCAATCGGAGCAGCCTTTACTCCTCCATACCCTGAATTCTCGAGCAGGACAGCGATTGCAATCTTCGGATTGTCAAACGGCGCGAATCCAATGTACCACGCGTGGTCCTTGCCATGTGGATTTTCGGCAGTCCCAGTTTTGCCGCCGGACAGTACACCTTGAATTCTTGCCATTCCTCCCGTTCCACCGGGGGCCTGTACGACGCGTTCCATCCCTTCCCGAATCAGACCCATAACGTGCGGGGAAAGACCGACGAGCGTTGAATCATGGCGGACCGGGTCAACATTGTTGGTCTCTTTATTCCGTATAAATTCAACCGCATGTGGGCGGTACACAATTCCACCGTTCGCCAGGGCCGCGACGTATCGGGCCATCTGGAGCGGCGAAACACCAACTTCTCCTTGACCAATCGCGAGGCTAAGAAGAAACCCCTGTGTCCATTTACCCTTACCGTAACGACTGTCATAGTACTCAGTGGAAGGCAACAGGCCTGTCGTCTCTTCGCCCGTATCCGTGTTCGTTGACTGGCCAAAACCAAACCGCCGACCATATTCATTCCACTTGTCGAAACCAACTTTCAGCATTAACTGATAGAAGAACACATTGCAGGATTTCTGTATGGCTTCGACGATGTTCACCGAGCCGTGAACGTGAAGGTCTTTGAAGACCCTGTTTCCAAAGCGGAACCCACCGCTGCAGTTGATTCGATAATTCTCGTCAATAACCCCTTCTTGGAGAGCCGCCGCCGCAAGCACCATCTTAAATGTCGATCCCGGGGGATAGCGTGTGAGACTCGCACGATTGAACAGCGGTTTTTCGGAGTTTGTTTGAAGTTCGGACCACTGATCTGCGGGGGTAACACCGCTCATGATGGAAGGATCGTAATCGGGTTTGCTGACAAACGCCAGGATACCGCCGTCGCTTGGATCCATGGCGACCAAAGCACCGCTGTAATTTGTCATCAGCGATTCCGCAAAGGCCTGGAGGCCGCCGTCGATACTAAGGAGGAGATCATAACCCTCCTTAGCGATTTTGTCGCGCCTTCCGTCTTCAAAACTCCCGATGATCTGTCCCCTCGAATTCACGGAGACATATTCGAATCCCCGCTGACCCCTCAAGCTCGGTTCATAACGTGCTTCAAGGCCTGCAACCCCAACAAGATCTCCGGGCCGATAATAGTCACCCCCCGCTGCTAACTGCGCGTCTGAAATTTCTCGTCGGTATCCAAGCAAATGAGACGCTCGCGCGAGGGTTGGATAGATCCGCTTGGATTCCACCTGATAGGTCACCCCCGCGAGTACGGGGAGATGTTCTTCGATGGCAGCCAGCGTTTTCATATCTACATCCCGTTTGATGCGAGCCGGGAGAAACGGAGAGTACGCGCGGGCGCGGGCAATCCGGTCCTCGAGAACCTTCGGTTCCATTTGCAAAATGGAGGAAAGAAGTCCGATGTTCTGTTTCTCGAATTCTGCCGGAATAAGCGTCACGGAGTACGATGGACCAACGTCAACCAGGAGCCTTCCGTAGCGATCGTACATATATCCACGGACAGGATCCTTCGTCAGCGCGCGAACACTATTCTCCTCAGACTTCTTGTCGAGTTCGACGTGGAAGAGAAGTTGGAGTTGGTACAGCCGGAGCATGAGAACGGCAAACACGAGAAGGATAATGATCGTGAGTGACCGTCGCCGCTCCGGCGATCCAAAGGGTTCGTCGTGGATCATAGTGATTGAGAGAACCGATACTTTCGTACAAACGTGAACATTGGAAAAACCCCCATCAGCGCGGTGTACAGACTGGCGGCGATACTAAATTCGACCATCGTCGTAAGCAGGGCGTCCTGGATACCCTGCAGGAAAATGCCGTAATAAAGAATGTTATGAACGAAGGAAGACAAAAACGTGACGAGAAGAAACCGATACGATCCGAGGGTCTGTTCCGTGAGGTTGTCGTTGAAAAAGTAACCGGCGACAAATCCCGCGAGCGTTTTTGTGAGCGCACTCAATCCGAAAAATTGACTCGTGACAGCATCCTGCAGAAGCCCGACCGCGAAACCGGTAATGGTTGCCTCCAACTGGCCACGCGTCACAGCAATGTAAACGACCCAAATGAGCAACACATCCGGCAGAAATCCGCCGATGGAAAGAAACGGGACGAAAGTCGTCTGCAGGAGAAGCAGAACGAGAATCGCGAAGACCGATCGAACATAATGTTCCATGAAAGACCTTTGTGAGCCTTGTGCGCGAAACGTATTGAGAAATCACCCGAATTGCAACGCGCCCGCGGGCGTTACGACATCAACAACTTTTTTACTCTACCATACTCTGCCGGAATTCTTGTGCTCTGCTTTGTGCGCTGCAGCGCTTCCTGCAATTGTCTCGGAAGCGGTATTGTTATTCCCAACGCTTTTGTTACTACCGCGGGAAACTTTGCCGGGTGCGCGGTTCCCATGACGATGGTCGGTCCGGAAGAAGCTCGCGTTGCCTTGAGTCTTCGTGTCGCCGCGACACCAACAGCCGTATGAGGGTCGAGAATTGTGCCCGAGTGCTCGTACGTGCGGCGCATTTCGACAAGAGTTTCTTCGTCCGAAACACTCGTCGATGAGATATCGTTCTTCATTGCGGCGAAATTATTGTCGTAAAGAGACTGTAGCCGAGCGAAGTTGCTCGGATTGCCGACATCCATTGCGTTGGAAAGTGTCTGCAAGGAAGGCCGGGGTCTGAACGAACCCGTTCGGAAAAAATCGGGGACAACCTCGTTCGCATTCGAGGCAGAAAACAGGTTGGTAATGGGGGCTCCCATGCGTTTGGCGTAGGCGGCAGCAGTGATGTTTCCAAAATTTCCACTTGGTACACACACATCAGCCGCAAGCTTCCGGTCTATCTCCCAATCCGCTTGTCGTTGAAGCTCGAGCAAACCCCAAACATAGTAGGTAATCTGCGGAATGAGTCTGCCGAGGTTAATGGAGTTTGCGGTCGTGAGGTTGCGCGCACGGACGAGTTCCCGGTCGGCCAACGCCGTTCTCACAAGGTGCTGGCAATCATCGAACGTTCCCTCCACTTCGACGGCGTGGATGTTGCCACCAACAGTGGCAATCTGCTGTTCCTGAAGAGTGCTGATTTTGCCGGAAGGGTAGAGCACGAATACAGAAATGTGCGGAATGTTTAAGAACCCCTGAGCAACCGCGCTACCCGTGTCACCGGATGTTGCAACGGCTATCGTGAGTTCCCGATGTTCCTGTTCGAGGAAATAGGAAAGGGCCGATGCCATGAAACGCGCACCGACGTCTTTAAATGCAAGCGTTGGTCCATGGAACAATTCGAGCAGGGAAAGGTCGTCCTCGAGCTTGACAAGAGGAATCGGAAAGCTGAATGCCCCGTCGACCATTCTCTGAAGTTGTTCAAAGGGGATTTCGTCGATGTAGAGACCAAGCACCTGAGCGGCAACGCTGGGAAGGGTGTGCGCGGTGTCTGGGTTCATCGCATCCGCCGGAAGCGCCGGGATCGACTCGGGAACGTACAAACTTCCGTCGGGTGCAACGCCGCTGAACAACGCTTCGCGAAAGCTCACAAGGAGAGAGCCGTTGAGAAGAGAACGGAATTTCATGAGCCCCTTCTCCAGACAATTCGAGCGCCGATCACGTTCGTGCGCGAAACATAACCAGTGCTTTGAATATTGGCAGCGAGACGAAACGTTTTCGTCATCGCCGCTCCAATCAGACGAGCCCTCGCCATGGACGACGCTATCGCGAAAACCGATGGACCTGACCCGGAAATTGAGCATCCAAGGGCCCCCGCAGCAAGGGCCGCCTTTTTGACATCGTCGAATCCGGGGATGAGTTTTGCGCGCAGCGGCTCTGCCACAACATCTTCAACGCAACGCCTGATAAGATCCCGATTGCCTTCAGCCAACCCCATAACAAGTCCCGCGACATTTGCCCATTGGCGAATTGCTGAGCGCAACGGTATCTGTTCCGGGAGAATTGTGCGCGCTCCCTTTGTGAGCACTTCGGTATCTGGATGAACGACAATCCACACGAGCGAGGAATCAATGGGAAACGGCACCACGTCCAGCGGGTCATAACTTCGGATGAGGCACCCCCCGCCGAGCAAGCAGGGGGCAGCATTGTCTGCGTGAGCGGAGCCGCAGGCAAGGCGCTCTCCCTCCAGAATGAACGGCAGCAAGTCTGCTTTGCTGAAGGGTTTGACAAGAAGGGCGTTCGTTGCCACGGCGGCCGCCACACTGCTGGCAGCCGAACTACCGAGTCCCGACCCGACGGGCATCGACTTGTGGAGAATCATCTCGACGCCGAACGATGGGTGTTTTTCGTTTATCAGAAGAGTGGAAACATAACTGGCGACGTTTTTTTTGATGTCAAGCGGGACGCCGGCGTTGGTGGTGACAACGGAAAATCCGAGACCGGGCTCTGATCTCCGGCGAGCGACAACGGTATCTCCGGGGGCGTTGATAGCGACACCGAGAGTGTCGAACCCTGGTCCGAGATTAGAAATTGTTGCCGGCGCATATGTCTTGACTGATTTCGGTTTCATGATTTCTTAGAGAAGACCTCGATGAACACGGAACTGGATTCTTAAGGCAAATAGTGCAGGAGCTTGAGAATATCAGAGAATACCCCCATGGCCGTAACATCAGCCCCGGCTCCCGGACCTTGCACCACAAGCGGCGTTTTGGAATAGCGGTGTGATGTGATAGCGATGATGTTATCACTCCCCTTGGTTCCCGCGAACGGATGACTGGGCAGCACCTCTCTCAAGCCGGCAACGGCAGTGAAGTCTTCGAGGATTCCCACGTATCGAAGCACAGCTCCGTGAGAGCGCGCATCCTCCAATCTCTGCTGCATCCGTGCGTCCATTTTTGTGAAGCGGGAAAACAGATCTGCTGAAAATGTTCCACCTCTCAACGAAGGTGGAACCAAGTTTTCAAACCGGATGTCCTTCATGTCAAGTCGTAAGCCGAGATGCCGTGCAACGATGAGCAGTTTGCGCGCCACGTCGCCGCCCGATAGATCTTCGCGGGGATCGGGCTCGGTAAATCCGAGCTCGTGGGCCTCACGCAACACATCGCTGAACGGCCTTTTCCCGTCGAAATGATTGAAGAGATAACTCAACGTTCCGGAAAAAATGCCCTCCACTTTGATGATATGATCTCCGCTCGCGATAAGATCGCCCAGCGTCGAAATAACCGGAAGTCCTGCGCCGACATTGGCTTCATACAAAAAGTACTTTTGCCGCTTCTTCATCAATTCCATCAGGGCGGTGTATTGTTTCCACGGCAACACGTTCGCCTTCTTGTTCGGCGTGACGATGTGGAGATTCGCGTTGACAAACTCAGGATATGCTTCCGCAATGTCGGGACTGGCCGTACAATCTACGAGGACGGCGTTGGTTAACTCGAGTTCCGCAACCTTGTCGGCGAACTGGCGCGCGTGCATCCTGGAACGTGATCGGCCCAACTCATCCTGCCATTTGGAAAGATCGATTCCCGCCGCATCGAGAATGAAACGCTTGCTGTTCGCTATGCCGCACACCCGAACGTCAAAACCTTGGGTGAGGAGAAACGAATGCTGTTGATGAAGTTGCCGGAGCAGGGCAGAGCCAATGTTCCCGACACCAATGACGATGACGGCAAGGCGCTTTCGTTTTTCGAAGAAAGCTTCATGGATCACATTCAAAGCCCGCGTACGGTGGACGGAATCAATGACGAAGGAAATGTTCCGTTCCGAAGCCCCCTGAGCAATAGCGGAGACGTTCACATTGTTTCGACCAAGAGCCTGAAAGACTTTTCCCGAAACGCCGGGAGCACCCTTCATGCCTTCGCCGACAATCGCAACAATCGTCTGATTCGGCCGTTCGTCGAGCGACGTTAACTTGCTTTGGAGTTCGTAGCGAAACTCTTCGGCGACCGCTCGGCGTGCGTGGGCAAGATCGGATTTAACGACGGCGAAGCAAATCGTGTGCTCGGATGATGCCTGAGAAATCAGAATGACATTCACGCGATGCGATGCGAGGGCGCGAAAGAGCCGCTCTGCCGTGCCGGGAACACCAACCATTCCCATCCCGCGCAACGTTAGTAACGCTATTTCGTCCACAGAAGTTATTCCCTTTGCAGCCCCTTCCCAGTTTTCAACACCTTCCGAAATGAGTGTGCCCGGTGCCTCGGGATGAAATGTGTTCTTGATGAGGATCGGAATCTTCTTTGCGACGGCCGGCGCAATGGTTGCCGGATGAAGGACCTTTGCACCAAAATAGGAAAGCTCCATTGCCTCTTCGTATGACATTTGGGGAAGGACGAACGCGGTCGGAACAGAGCGCGGATCGGCGCTGAGGATACCGTCGACATCTGTCCAGATCTCGATCTCGGAAGCTTTGAGTGCAGCCCCCAGGATTGCCGCAGTGTAATCCGAACCGTTGCGACCAATCGTTGTTGTACGACCGTCCTCTGTCGACCCGATGAACCCGGTCACCACGGGAATAACCTGTTGGCGGCTCTTTTTGTGCAAGCGGTTGAAGTATGATCGGATCTTACGGTTTGTCCGGTCAAACAAAACAGAAGCATGAGTAAACTGATCGTCAGTGACGATGAACTGGCGAGCATCAACAGCTTCCGTGCGATGCAACTGTTGGAGGTAGGCGGCGATAATCATGGTGGAGAGTCGTTCGCCGAAACTCGCGGCTAGATCCAACGCGCGTGGCGGGCAGTCGCGAAGGAGCGACATGCCGTGAAGAACATCCTCAAGTTCTTTCAGCCGTTCATCAAGGGTTGCAAGCGCCTGTCGGCGGTTTTGTTTCTTGAGCAGCTTGCCGATGGCATCGCGATGCTTTTCTGCAATCTGGGTGAACAGCGTTTGGTATTCGGCACTCCCCTTTTCTGCAAGGTGAGCGCACTGAAGCAATTGATTTGTGATCCCCTGAAAAGCTGACACCACCACAACAACACGGTCCTTCTTGGCCGCGGCTAACACAATGGTCGCCACACTGCGAATGCGCTCAGGGTCGGCGACCGACGAGCCGCCAAATTTCAGAATTTTCATTGTTTCCTACGTGCCTTTCAAAAGAGGTGCGAGGCCGGTCGCCGAGGTTACCGTCTCGACTTCTGTTGCAGAGATTGTTCTAAGTCCATTCGCTCCGAATCGGGAACAAAGGAGACGATAAAAACTTCTTCAAGCTTCACGAAATCCACCCCCGGTAAAACGAGAACCCGTTTGAACAACGATCCTTGCTGCTCGGCAACCCCGCTGACGGTGCCGATGCGGATATTCGGTGGGTAGGTGCTGCTGTAATCAGAGGTGACCAGCGTGTCCCCCACAACAACATCGAGATTCTTGGCCACGTTGGTCAGGAGTAAGTCATCCCCGTCCCAGGCAAGAATACCATCGACGCGAGCACGTTGGTTCTTGGCGCTCGCCCGGAAGTCGGCGTTGTAAAGAATTCGCACGACGGAATAATGATCGCTGACATTGGAGACAACCCCAACAAGTCCACCGTCACCGACGACGGGCATGCGGGGCATGACCCCATCTAATTTTCCTGCGTTGAGTGTAAGCGTATTTCGGAGAAGCGTCAGGTTCTTCCCAACAACTTTTGCCGCCACCAGAGGGTAGCGAGAGGTCTCTTTGACTCCAAGGAGTCGCCGTAGCCGATCATTTTCCAGTTTGGCCTCGCGGAGTTGGCTTGCTTCATCGGCAAGATCAACATTCGTGCGGCGAAGGAGATCGTTCTCCCTGCGCAACGAGAAGTACCGTGGAACAAACGCCAGTTGATTCTGGGCAATGCCAAACGCAACAGTCGCTACACCCCGAACATGCCGGATTTGCGTGTTGTCGTTGAGAGCCATGAGGACGAGCGACACCACAAGGAGAAGGGAGAACACAGCGTACTCCTTGAAGAGCAGCACGAAATTATAGATGCGTTTGAACATGCTGGTGACTGTGCGTTCTGTCAGAGAGGAATGTCATTGTTGGCGGGGTCGGTTCGCATGCCTCTATCAGCGAACCGCTTGTATGCTGCCTAGTATCGCTTACTCTTGATAAGCACTTTGGAAAAATGCCTGAGATCTTCCAGAACACGCCCTGTTCCCCGCACAACAGCAGTCAGTGGATCTTCTGCAACGTGGACCGGAAGATTTGTTTCGAGCCTGATGCGTTCATCGAGCCCCTTGAGTAGGGCCCCACCGCCCGTCAGCATGATGCCGCGGTCAAGGATGTCGGCCGAAAGTTCGGGGGGGGTGCGCTCGAGGGTGACCTTGACCGCTTCAACGATTTGCGAGATGGGCTCATTGAGCGCCTCACGAATCTCGACGGAGCTCACCTCGGTTGTCTTTGGAACACCGTTGACGAGATCCCGGCCCTTGACCTGGATCGTAATTTCCTCTCGGAGAGGCATCGCCGATCCAACCTCACACTTGATCGCTTCCGCCGTCCGCTCTCCAATAAGAATGTTGTGATTTCGTTTGAAGAACTGAATGATGGCGTTGTTCTTTTCGTCACCGGCAACACGAATCGATTCTTCTGTCACAATTCCCGAAAGTGCAATCACCGCGATCTCGGTCGTTCCTCCGCCGATGTCAACAACCATGTTGCCGACAGGGGCATCCACATCGAGACCGATGCCGATAGCCGAAGCCATCGGTTCTGCAAGAAGATGAACTTCTTTTGCCCCGGCGTGTTCGGCGGCATCACGGACTGCACGCTTTTCCACCTCGGTAATGCCGGAAGGAACGGAGACAACGATGCGCCGGCTCGGAACCCACCCAACGCTCGTCTTGCGGATGAACTCCCGCAACATTCCCTCGGCGATTTCAAAATCAGCGATCACCCCATCTTTCATGGGCCGGATGGTGCGAATGTCCCGATGTGTTCGACCCAGCATCTCGCGAGCTTCGTGTCCAATGGCAATAATCTTTTTCGTGTTCCGGTCGAACGCAACAATGGAGGGTTCATTGAGGACGATCCCCTTGCCCTTCATCCAAATAACGGTGTTTGCTGTCCCGAGATCGACAGCGATGTCTGCAGAAAAAAGAGAAAAGAGGCTCATTGCCAGGTTGTGCTCTTAATAGTGGGAGATCGTTAGTGTCTGAAATGTCTTATGCCGGTGAAAACCATTGCAACATTGTGTTCGTCGGCCGCTCTGATCGCTTCGTCATCGCGGACAGAGCCGCCGGGTTGAATCACGGATGTCGCGCCCCCCCTCACAGCCTCAAGCAATCCATCAGCGAAAGGGAAAAAAGCATCTGACGCAACCGCACAACCCGCAAGATCAAGGCCTGCTTCCGTCGCCTTCATGACGGCGATCTTCGCCGAGTCTACCCGCGACATCTGGCCCGCGCCGATACCTAGTGTGCGGTCCTTGCGCGTGTAGACGATCGCATTGGATTTAACGTGTTTTGCCACGCGCCATGCAAACATCAACGCTTCAAGCTCTTCTTCTGTGGGCTTGCGCTTTGTGACGACGCTCAAACCTTCACGACTGATTCTGTGCTGGTCATGGTCCTGAAGGAGGAGCCCGCCAATGACGCCCCGAACATCAAAAGCCTTGGCAGACCGTATATCAATCACCTGCTGAATGAGGCGCCGGTCGCGCTTTTTCATCAAAAGGTCAAGAACGCCATCAGCATAGCTCGGAGCTACAATAACCTCAGTGAAAATCTCGTTGATAGCACCCGCCGTTGCCGCGTCCAGAGATCGGTTTACACAGACGATGCCGCCAAAGGCAGATTTCGTGTCGGTCGCCAATGCTCTCTTGTATGCATCAATGAGCGTTTCGCCGGAACCCACACCGCAGGGATTGTTATGTTTTACTATGACGGCTGTGGGCTTCTCAAACTCCGCACAGAGAAGCGCTGCGGCGTTGATATCGAGAATGTTGTTATACGAAAGTTCTTTTCCGTGAAGCTTCTTGAAATAGGTGTTGAACTTTCCGTACAGGGCCGCTGATTGATGAGGATTCTCACCATAACGGAGCGTGTCAGACTTCTTCATCGAAAGGGTAACGACGTCGGGCAACGCGGTGTCCGACTGAAGACCGCTGAAGTACGAAGCAATCATGGTATCGTACGTCGCCGTGTGTTGGAACGCTTCGCGGGCAAGCTCGAAACGTGTTTGAAATGACACGGCTCCGTTGTTCTTCGCCAGTTCTTCTGTGAGAGATTGATAACGATCGGGATTGACGACCACTACCGTATGGCGATGGTTCTTTGCTGCGGCGCGGACCATGGTCGGTCCGCCGACATCGATGTGTTCAATAGCCTCTTCAAGAGTGGTGTTTTCACGCGCGATTGTCTGTTCAAAAGGATAGAGATTGACGACGACCAAATCGATCGGTTCAATGTGATGCTCGTGCAGCTGTTTCAGATGCAGTGGGTTGTCTGTGGCGGCGAGGATGCCGGCATGAATTGCCGGATGAAGCGTTTTGACGCGCCCATCGAGAATCTCCGGAAACCCAGTCACCTCAGAAACGGATTTGACGGCAACGCCTGCGTCTTTGAGTGCCTGGTGTGTTCCGCCGGTCGAGATAATTTCTATGCCGAATTGTCGGAGAACTTTCGCCAGCTCAACGATTCCGCGCTTGTCAGACACACTGATGAGCGCACGCCGGATATGTAACAGAACCTCCTCCTTGGTTTCGCGAGTTGAAGTGTGATTTGCCGCCGGTGTCTTCAATTGTGTTAAGGTATCCACACAGACCTTTCATACAACATTGTTTTCTTTTTCAGCAAACGCTTTCAGCGCGAGGGGGAAAATCTCATGCTCGACTTTCAGCACCTTCGCCGCGAGTGATTCGGGGGTGTCGTGCTCATCGACAGCAACGGTCTTCTGAAGAACGATGGGACCGCGATCGTATTCCTCGTCGACAAGGTGCACCGTTGCGCCGCTCAATTTTGCGCCAGACGCAAGAACAGCTTCGTGAACATGATGCCCATACATACCCTGGCCGCCGAACGACGGAAGGAGCGCAGGGTGAATGTTCAGAATGCGGTGCCGAAATTCCCGCACAACGATCGTTGGAATCTTCTTGAGATAGCCGGCAAGCGCAATAAGCTCTACGTGGTGATTCCTCAAGACTTCAAGCATCGCAGTCGCGTACAATGCCTCGTCGGCGAATTGCTTCTGGCTCAGATGGACGGTGGGGATGGAATATGCCTTGGCGATCTCGAACGCGCCCGCATCGCTCTTGTTGCTCAACAAAAGCGTCACGTTCGCAGAGAGAACTCCACGTTCGATTGCGCTGAGAATAGCTTGGAAATTTGACCCCCGTCCGGAAGCAAAAACCCCAATGTTCATCAAGCGAGAATGACGTCGCGATGTTCAAGGATGGAGAAAATGTAACGATAAGTTGAAGGATAGTCAATGAAGTACAACGACGATGGGCCCACAGAGAGTTCTTTGGTTAGCGGACCGCCCCCTCGGACACGTTGAGAGACCCGGTTCGAGTATCAAGGGTTGCCCGCACGCCGAACGGAATCGTGAGCTTCTTCGCGATGTGACCGTACTGGAGGTTCGTCAGGACGGGGCAGCCAACAGCGGCGACTGCCTCCTGAAGAACTTGTTCAATCGTGAGGTGTGGTTTTGAAGGGTCGCCCGGAACACAGTCGGTGAACTTTCCGAGAACCAAGCCGGCAATGTTTTTGAGAACGCCGGCATGCCGAAGCTGGGCGAACATCCGGTCGATACGATGGGGAGCCTCGTCGACATCTTCGAGGACAAGAATCGTCTTACGCAAGTTGGGCAAGTAGGGGGTACCCATGAGCGAGGCGAGCAAAGAGAAATTTCCACCCACAAGGATTCCCGAAGCTCTCCCTTTGTTGTGTGCCCGCAGCGGCTCATCGTCGGGATTCTGGAGACCGCCGACGCGGGATGCCGATGTGATAACCCGCCAGAAATTCTCTTCGGTGAAGGGATCAATGTTGTCCCACATCTCCACCGCGACCATTGGACCGGAGAATGTTACCAGCCCGGCCTTTCGAAGTAACGCAAGCTGCAAACCGGTGATGTCGCTGTATCCGACAAGGATCTTTGGATCCCGCCGAGCGGCTCTGTAGTCGACTAAATCAAGAATCCGAGGAGTTCCATAGCCGCCACGGAGAGCAAACACAGCCCTTACAGCTGGATCGCGCAACATGTCGTTCAAGTCAGTAGCGCGCTCTTTGTCCGTGCCGGCAAGATAGCCATACTGTGCCATCACGTGGCGTCCGATTTTGACGCGGTATCCGAGACCTTCAAGATAACGAACACCCTTGTCGACTTTCTCCTGAGCCGAAGGCGTACTGGCGGGCGATACAATTCCGATAACATCGCCCTTGCGGAGGCGCGGGGGTTTGAGAGTCTTCATGCTGTACCGTTCCGGTTTGTGAAATGTCGATCGCGTCGGAAAGATAAGAAGATAATGACAGAAAGCAACGCATCCCCCTGAATTCGCAGATCCCCGGATCCGATAAAAAGACTGGGTATACTCGCCCTTTTCTTGTCAGCGGGCGAAGACTGCAACTTTCTTGCGGGAAGAGACGTCTCAGAGAGAGGCCACCATCCCCCCATGACCCACGGGCACTCGGAAGAAACAAAGAAATGCTTTGCTTCGCAGACGAGTTGACATCGATCATCACAGAAAGAGTTCACGCATGGCCGCAACGAAGCCAATAAAGGCAATCATCGTTGACGATGAACAGCCGGCGAGAAACAAGATCCGGGAACTCCTGAAAACCGATCCCGACGTTGAGGTCATCGATGAATGCTCGAACGGGCGCGAGGCAGTGCAAACAATCACGGCAAAGACTCCCGATCTCATGTTTCTCGACATCCAAATGCCGGAGCTGGATGGTTTTGGGGTGATCGAAGCCATTGGGTTGGACCAACTCCCCGCCGTGATCTTCGCGACAGCCCATGATCACTATGCAGTTCGGGCATTTGAAGTTCACGCCGTTGATTATCTGCTGAAGCCCTTCGATCGTCAGCGGTTTCAAACGGCCCTCGATCGCGCCAAGACGCACCTCCAACTCGATCACCGGAAAGAATTGAATCAATGGTGGAACTCAATTCTTCGCGAGCTCAAAGCGCCTGTCAGGCGCGACGAACGATTCGTCGTCAAATCCGGCGGTCGCGTATTCTTTCTGAAGAACGATGAAATCGATTGGGTAGAAGCTTCCGGGAATTATGTGCGCGTTCATGCCGGGAAGGAGACACACCTCCTTCGGGAAACGATGAACGCTATCGCCAAAAAGCTTGACCCGGCGCTTTTCATCCGCATTCATCGGTCCACGTTTGTGAACATCGAGAAGATCAAAGAATTGCAGCCCTGGTTCCACGGTGAATATGTCGTCATTCTTCGCGACGGGACGCAGCTGACCATGAGCAGAAGTTATCGCAATAACTTGCCAGAACTCCTGGGCACAAGCCTCTAAATCCAATGAATCACAGGCGGGAAGTCATTGGAGTTGATTGATTTTCAGACTTCAATTTCGTTAATTCTCACTGAGAAGACCTAATACACAAAGGATGTTCCAACCTGCTCATTGGATAAAACACTGGTGTCGCCCGTCGTTTGAACAGCAGGGCCCGCGAGGTTTCTCGAGGGCCTTGTTGCTTTTGGCGGCGAACAGCCCAAAAGGACATACCATGAAAACAACAATCTACCTCAGCACACTCTTCATGATGACGATGTTGTGCTTCGGCCAATCAAAACCGGAAAACCCTGCTCTCACATCGTTGGTGGAAGCGGAGCGAGCCTTTGCGCGCACCAGCCTCGAGATCGGCGCCCGCCCGTCATTCATGAAATTCTTTGCCGACGATGCAGTGGTGTTCCGACCGGGTCCGGTCAGGTACAAAGAGGCGATGAAAGATATTCCGCTTCCCGCCAATCCACTCGAGACCAGCCTCCAATGGGAACCACTGTTCGCCGATGTGGCCGCGAGCGGCGATCTCGGGTACACCACGGGACCTTCGGTCTGGACGGATCATTCTCCAGCCACGCGCCCCCCATACTACGGATTCTATTTTTCCGTTTGGAAGAAACAGTCGACGGGAGAATGGAAAGTCGCATTCGACATTGGAACCGAGCAACCGGGACCCTACACAGGGTCGCGAACATTTCATGCGTCCACAGTGATTGAGCGGAAAGAACCGACGCCGGCATCAACCCCCGAGGAACATATTGTCAGTCTGATGAACGCGGAGCGGGAATTTCTTGAGGCGGTGCAAAAAGATGGTGCGCTCAACGCCTTCACGCGCTATGCGGGAAAAGAAGCGCGCGTGTATCGCGAAGGAAAAACTCCCATCATCGGCATTGATTCACTCCGCGCACACTTTTCCGCCAAACCATATATGTCACAATGGAACCCGATGTTCTGTGATGTTGCACTTTCAGGCGATTTGGGTTATGCGTATGGGGGCTACGAAGTGGCTGCCCCCGCAACCGCGCCCGACCAGGTTGAGCACGGATTTTACCTACGCGTGTGGAAACGCGATGGGATCAATGCATGGAAGTTCGTCGCCGATGTGACAAGCGTTCTTCCGCCTCCCCCCCCGCCGCCCAAATAACGCGGGAATATTCAAACAGCAGGTGCACCAATTCTCTTTTTCATGAAGAAGAAAGGTCCTCCCGTGGATCATGAGGTCAATGCAGGCGTCAACGTTTCCGTCGGTGATATGCCACCGGAAGAATTTCGGAAGTACGGTCATCAATTGGTGGATTGGGTTGCCGACTATCTGCAGAATATTGAACGCTACCCGGTGTTGCCGAACGTTCTGCCGGGTGATGTTCGACGTTCTCTTCCCGCTTCACCACCCGAGGACGGTGAAACGATGGACAAAATTTTGGCCGATGTCGACCGGCTCATCATACCCGGAATGACGCACTGGAACCATCCGCGATTCCACGCGTACTTCAATTCGTCCGCCAGTAGTCCCGGCATCCTCGCCGAGTTCCTCAGCGCTGCGCTCAACGGCAACGCGATGGTATGGCAATCGGGACCCGCCGTGACGGAACTGGAAGAGGTGACCGTTGATTGGCTTCGGCAGATGCTTGGTCTTCCCGCCGATTTCTGGGGAATGATTCTGGATACGGCATCGACCAGCACCCTGCACGCGGTCGTTGCTGCCCGCGAGTCACTCGCTGATTTGAATATGCGTGAACAAGGTTTGACGGGTCGTAAAGATATTCCACGGTTGAGACTCTACACTTCCGAATTTGCCCACTCGTCGGTTGAGAAAGCAATGATGACGCTTGGCCTCGGCCTGGGGAGTGTGTGCAAGATACCGGTGGATGAGCAATTTCGTATGCGACCCGACGCCCTTGCGGAAGCCATCGCACGGGATCGGCACAGTGGAATGCGGCCGTTTTGCGTGGTCGCGACGGTCGGTACAACGTCGGTTACGAGCATCGATCCCATTCCGGCTATTGCCGATATCTGCGAGCGGGAGGGACTCTGGCTCCATGTTGATGCCGCCTATGGCGGAACGGCAGCGATCATACCGGAGATGCGCTCCATCCTCGCGGGCTGTGAACGTGCGGATTCGCTTGTCGTGAATCCCCACAAATGGATGTTTGTTCCGGTTGATCTCAGCATACTCTACACACGAAGGCCCAAGATTCTGCGACAGGCATTCTCCCTTGTGCCGGAATACCTTCGCACAGCACATGATGATGTTGCACGCAATCTGATGGATTATGGAGTACCTCTTGGTCGAAGATTCCGCGCGCTGAAGCTCTGGTTTGTCCTCCGCTACTTTGGAGTGAACGGCCTCGCCAACCGGCTCCGCGAACACCTGCGTATAGCACAAAGCTTCAAGAGCTGGATTGAAGCGGATCCTGAGTTTGAACTCCTGGCCCCCGTTCATTTTGGGGCGATATGTTTCCGGGCACATCCTCCGGGAGTTGACGACGAGAATCAGCTTGACTCGCTGAACGAGAGACTTCTGAACGCGGTCAATGAAAGGCGAGACATGTTTCTCTCGCACACAAAACTCGGCAGAACGTACGCGCTTCGCATGGTCATTGGTCACCTGCGCACAGAAGAGGTGCACGCGAAAAAAGCGTGGGAACTCATTTTGCAGGAACTGAAACGCCTTCGTGTGTAGACAAACGACCACCGATCGAACTCCTTGACAACACCACGAGTCTCCGGCGGCAAACCGGAGATTCGTGTTTTAGGGGAACGCACTCCTCAATCTCCGCTTTTCTCTTGTCGTTCTTATCGCTATCTTACATCATTGAGAGCGCAGCGGTGCCTGTTCGATGCTGGCAAGGAACCGCCTGGGGTGATTCTTCGTTCTATTATAGAGGCAGTTGCTTTCCAATAACAAGAGGCAGGTGAATGAAAAAGAAGTTTTCAGCATGGATGATTGCAGCGGTAATGGTTGCGGGAATGATTCTCGGATTTCAGGGAAAGGACCTCATCTCTGCGGACAATATCTATGAACAATATGGGAAGTTTCGGGACATCCTGTCCCTGACCGACAAGTTCTATGTCGATCCCGTGGACACCAAGAAGTTGACGGAGGGAGCCATCACCGGAATGCTGGAAAAGCTCGACCCGCACTCGGTCTATTTTCCCCCGAAGATCTTTGAGAAGGCTTCAGAGGAAATGCAGGGCAACTACCAGGGTGTTGGATTGACGATTCGGGCATTGAACGACACCATCATTGTCATCGAACCGATGGGCGGCGGACCCGCAGCGAAGCTTGGCATCCTTGCCAACGACCGAATTGTAAAGATCAACGATAGCACGGCTGTGGGCTTCACGTCAGAGCAGGCATCAAAGCGTCTGCGCGGGCCAAAGAGTACAAAGGTCAGAGTCTCGATTGCCCGCCCCGGGGTCAAAGAGTTACAGCTCTATGAGATTACCAGAGCGGAGATTTCCATTGTCAGCATTGATGTAGCGATGATGGTGAACAAGGATGTTGGTTACATTGCGGTCAACAAGTTTTCCCAGAAGACCAGCGAAGAAATTCTTGCGGCACTGAGGGACCTGCGCGGCCAGGGGATGAAGAGACTCATTCTCGACCTCCGTTGGAATCCGGGCGGGGTGTTGGATGAAGCTGTTCACGTAGCGGATCTGTTTCTTGATGGCGGGACGAAAGAGAAACCCAAAAAGATCGTCTATACAAAAGCCCGTGCCGCCGAGTTGGAAGAAACCTTTTACGCCAGCGATGGGCAGGAATTCGAAAAGCTGCCCATTATCGTGTTGGTCAACCATGCCTCGGCCAGCGCAAGTGAAATTGTAGCGGGAGCTATTCAGGATTGGGATCGGGGACTCATTGTGGGGGAAACAAGTTTTGGCAAGGGGCTTGTCCAGCGGCAGTGGGCGTTCGCTGATGGCTCCGCCTTCCGGCTAACGATCGCGCGGTACTACACACCAAGCGGTCGACTCATTCAGCGGTCGTACGAAGGAAAGGCGAAAGAGGACTACGAGCGGGAAGCCTTCGAGCGCGATGAGACGGAGGGAGACAACCTCGCTCATACGAAAGATATCAAAGCCAAGGGTGATTCACTGCATCCGGTGTTCCACACAAATAGCGGCCGGGTTGTGTACGGAGGCGGCGGCATTTCTCCGGACTACATCGTGAAGCCTCCGTCAGCCTCAGAGTTCATGCAGAACCTTGTGCGGCGAGACATGTTCTTCCAGTTCGCGACAAGTTATCTGGACTCCCGCAGCCAGGCAATCAAGGCAACGTATGGTGACGATCTGCACCGATTCGTCAGCTCCTATGCCATTTCCGACGAGATGATGCAGGAATTTCGGACATTCGCCAAGACGAAAGGGATGACGATTGAGGACAAAGATCTGGAAAAGGATGTCATCTATGTCAAAGCAAGGATCAAGGCAGAGATTGCATCCGTCTTCTGGGGAAACAGCGGGCGATACCGCGTCATTCTTGAAGTTGATCCGCAATTCCAGAAAGCAATGGTGCTTGTTCCAGAAGCAGTGAAGTTTGCGAAGCTGAACTAGAAGCCATCTCAAAAACCAACAATACAAAGAAAAAATGTCACGCCCGCCTCACCGCATTTCACGAGGCGGGCAGGCAAAGGCGCAGCGCAACGACAAACGAAACGCTGTCATTCCCGAATGTTTCTATCGGGAATCTAGGACCGAGCTTTACAATTGCACATAGCCGATGCAGTCCACGTTCTGCCTGCCCGCCAAACCAGTTCAACTGAGGCAGGCGAGGATCCCCCGCCAGACCGCGTGGCGGGCTGGCCGCTTAAAATCTGCGGGGATGACAAAAGAAGTCACTTCCCGTAAAGGTTCATCGGATATCTCGGTGAACCTTTACTCTTATATAGAGGGGGCGCCGACTTCCGGAATTGAGAACAATTCCCACAATATTTCGAGAATTCACACATCACGTCCTCAAGACCTTCGAAGGATTGCCGATTTGTCATTGAAGGCTTGACTTCATTCCCAGAGTTGTATAACTTCGATCTGCATCCTATAAGTACCGTGTGTGTTAGTGCCTACACGGCAGCAAGCCTTCAAACACACAGTTTTCCCCTTAAAAGCACTCAAACGAAGAATTCTTTAGTACCCCAGGGTCGGAGATCTCCCCCCGGCCCAATCTTTTTCACGCACAAATAGTGGAGGCTTCCATGAAACGTTTGGTTCTCATTCTCACGTTGGTGTTGCTCGTTGTTGCAGTCTCGTTGGCGCAACAAGCACAGATGACGTCGGTGACAACGATCGCCGGAGATTCGGTGAAACTCTATCAGTTTAGATCCGTTGAATACCTGCCATCCGGCGTCATTTGGCTCCAAGCCGCGCCCATTGCGTACACGGGTGCTAACTATGTCTTTGTTTCGTCAGACAACGGCGTAACCTGGTTTAAGAGACTGGTGTATACAAATTCCGGTCTTGGCAGCCCGGGCATCAGCATGATCGCGGCGAAAGACGCGAACACCGCATTCGTTGCCACCACCACTGGTGAAATCTTTCGGACGACCAACGGAGGTGTGAAGTGGGATACGGTAACCAAGTACTCAACGCCCGATGTGGCCTTTGCCGATGGAATAAAGTATGTCGGACAAGATTCGCTCGTGGCCTACGGAGACGCAGCTGACGCACAGGGTGTATTCGTGACCCGAAGTTTTGACGGTGGGAACACGTGGACGCGATTTACGAATTTTTCGAATGATTCGTTGAAAACTGATGGAATTTATGCGGGCTCTGTGTCGTACGGGGGCGCCATGGATGCATATGGCAAGACTGCATGGCTCTCACTCTACAATACTGCAAACGATCCACCGTCCCTCTTAAAGTCAACAGATGGCGGCACAACATGGTCGTGGTTCAGGGTTACGCTTCCGAGTGGCCCGGCGAACAATTATTCCATTTTGTCTCTCACCTTTAAGGATAATAATGTAGGTTTTGTGGTTTCAAGGCGAGCCTACGCATCGGCAACCACCAACAGCAACTATCTCACCCGGACAACCGATGGCGGAAAAACGTGGAGTGACACAATCAGTGTCGAGCCCGGCAAAGCGCATCCGGACGCAAAACCGATGACAGTAAAAGGAATTCGTGGAACAAACACCGTCATCGCTGTCGGATTTGGGAGTTCGGGCTCCAAAGCTTGGATGTCAACCGACAATGGGCTGACGTTTTCGGCCCTCAATCCGCCCTCCCCGAATTCGGGTTCTGATCTGAGAAATCTTGCTTTTGGCTCTGCCACGCAGGGCATCATGGTCGGCTATCAAAATATTGTGAGAATTACCCTGCCGACAGCCGTCGAGAACGAACACAGCACCATTCCAACCGGTTTTGCGCTTGAACAGAATTATCCCAACCCCTTCAACCCCACTACGAAGATCAGCTACTCGGTTCCGAAGACCTCGGTTGTCGAACTAAAGGTCTATGATCTTCTTGGTCGAACGGTCGCCACGCTTGTCAACAGCGAACAGACGGTTGGCACGCACACGGTTAGTTTCGACGCGAAGGGACTTTCGTCAGGCGTTTACTTGTATACCATGAAAGCAGGCGATTTCACAGCAACGAAATCGCTTTTGCTGATAAAGTAGCGTAGCAGCTGTCATTCGAATCACGTTGTTCCGCGCAGGGTGACCCCCGTGGGCCATCCTGCGCGCTGTTGTGTTACCAGACAGGATCGGATGGAGCTGCCCGTGCGGCCTCTCCGCGTCAAGACAGCACTACCATCCCCCCTTCTCCTCGACTCTCTCAGATCCTACTGTATGAGGATACTATGAAAAGGTACTTGTGTCTTCTCCTTCTTGCGTCCCAAGTAGTATTGGCAGGAACAACGGGAAAAATTGCCGGAAGGGTCATCGACGCTGCAACAAAGCAGCCGCTTCCCATGGTGAACATCCAGATTTCGGGAACAACCTACGGAGCCGCAACGGATGTCGATGGAAACTACTTCATCATCAACGTACCGGTCGGCACATATTCCCTGCGCGCGTCGATTATCGGCTATGCGCCGAGGAGCACGTCGAACGTCAAGGTGATGCTGGACATGACGACGACGATCGACTTCGCGCTTCAGTCTGCGGACGTCGAGATGAATGAGGTGGTTGTCGTAGCAACCCGGCCCCCCATTCAGGCCGACCTGACGTCGACAAAGCATATCATTGAATCCGACGCGATCAACGCTCTGCCCGTTGACGACTTTCGCGAGGTGGTGTTTATGCAGGCCGGCGTGAACGGAAGCCATTTCCGCGGCGGCCGATTCAATGAAGCGCTCTTTCTGGTCGACGGGATGGCGGTGAAAAGCGCCATCAACAGCTACAGCGGAACAACGACCGCGGGATTTTCAACGAACCTCCCCGAGTTCAGCGTATCAGAAATTCAGGTGACGACAGGAGGATTCGAAGCAGAGTACGGTAATGCGCAGTCGGGCATTGTGAACACGATTACGCGTGACCAGACCCGGTTCGGCGCAAAGTTTCGTGTTCGCACCTCAGATTTTCCCTGGTCGAAGATGCAATGGACTCCCTACACATATGGCACCGGTCAGCCGGACTGGAAGGACTACGAGGCATATGTCAGCGCTCCGTCCGTGGCCATGGCGGGCATCAATTTCTTCCTGAACGGATCGGCAAACATTGCGCTGCAGAACCGCGATTTTCTGCCCCACGAGGACTTCTATTCTCAATCATATCAGGCAAAACTGAGAGCGGTCACCCAGAATACCCGCGTGACGTTGAGCGGACTCTATTCCTGGGACAGAACGAACTCCTATTATCACTCATCCTCGAAGTACGGTCCATTGAGCGAAGGATACGAGACGAACCTGTTCCAGCAAGTCGCCACCGTCAACGGAGTGAAGACACTGCAGCAATACATCTTTGTGTCGGATCCGCAGAACTACCACAATGCGAAAAAGCCTGACTCTGCGCTCTATGCTGGTGACGGCTTGTGGTATAAGAGCGTACAAAATATCTATCAGGCGGGAATGCAGCAACACATCTCTCTGCCGATTAATAAAAGTTACAATATCGGTTTGTCTGTCAATCAGACCATCAACAACCAATCGTTCATCGACATCAAGATCTCGCAGTTCTGGACAAACTTCCGGGAGATCGTGCGCGACGTGGACGATCGGAACCTCGATGGCAGCACCTCAGACGAACTGCACTGGCAGTTGAACGGCAGCACCGGCGGGTACCTGAGCCATCTCAGCACAGGCGGCTATTGGTACTATACCGGCGATGAAGGCTGGTATCTGAACCAGATCTCGCGTACAACGAATCTGCGAGCCGACTATTCGAACCAACTCAACTCCTCGAATTTGTTGAAGACGGGCATCGAAGCAGATTATATCAAGGGTGATGTGGAGAAGGTGACATTTGAATCGCCATCCAATCCCCGCTTTGATCTCTGGAACCAGGACCTTGTTGATTTTGCCGTCTACGCGCAGGACAAGATTGAAGTTCGCGATGGATTCATCGTCAACGCCGGCATTCGATTCGATTACTACAATCCCAACGGGCTTACGGGTGATGTGCTCTATCCCGGCGATCCCACAACCCTGCCGCAGCACAAAGATGGCACGGGTTTGACGTCGGCTGACATGGTGCCGGCGCGATGGCAGATCAGTCCGCGTATCGGTATTTCGCATCCGATTACCGAGCGGGACAAGATCCACTTCTACTACGGTCACTTCTTCCAGCGTCCGGATCTGCGGTTCTTGTATGAAAACATTGCGCTGAACTTCCGTTATACCACGAACGTTGATGTCGGCAATCCGCGGCTTCTCCCGGAGAAAACTGTTTCCTACGAACTCGGATGGGATCATCTGTTCTCGGATTTCCTGCGGATGAATACCACGCTCTACTTTAAAGACATCACGAACCTCATCGGTGCGACGGATTACGTCATCACGGGATCTCCGGATTCGTATCAGGCGTACACGAACATGGATTACGCGAATGTGCGCGGCCTCGAGATGACACTGGAGACCATGGGCACCCGGGGTATCGGCGGGAGCGTGAATGTGAGCTATGCGTTTGCGAACGGAAGATCGTCTTCCGTCTTCCGTTCCAACGGCGAGATTGTGCCGCGTCGCCTCGATCCACTCGACTGGGATGTACGGTGGAGAATTAATGCGAACCTGTTATTCACATCGACAGGTGCAATTCACGACTTGATTGGCGATGCCGAGGTGGCCTTTGTGTTTGTTGCGCACTCGGGCTATCCGTATTCGTCGAATACACGTGACGCCTTCCCGTTGTTCGTTCTCCGGAACGATGCGCGCTTGCCGTGGGCGAGCAACGTTGATATGCGGGCGCGAAAAACGTTTCTCGTCGCCAATCTCGAGTTTTCGGCGCTGGCGGAGGTGAAAAACCTGTTCAACTCGCATAATGTGTCGTACATCTCCGGCGGACGTGACGGCCTCGTCGAATATGAAGCCACGGGTAATCCGACCGGTCCCTATAACGATCCCCAAGCCTATAGTCCTCCCCGTGTGTACCGCCTCGGGTTGCAGGTCCAATTTTAAGGTGACGCCATGAAGAAAACAATCATACGCATCTCACTCTTGAGCATTCTCTTCATCGCGGTGACATGGGCCCAGGATGGTCCCAAGCCCCGAGAGAAAATGTTGATGAAAACATCCTCCATCAACGCCGTGAATCCGATGGGCTTCAGTCACAAGATGGGAAGGTTGTGGACCCAGATCACAAACTACGGATTTTACGGTGACCGTAATTACGAAGAGCCGAATTTCGAGTGGCCCGGGGGCAGCGGCAATATCTACGGGTGGCTCACCTCCATTTGGATTGGCGGTATTCTTGATTCCCTGGGCTACATGTCCTCCGGGGAGAACAACCACTTCCGTCCTCTTGATTCCATCTATGTGAAACATGCCGCCGAAGGATCGCTTTCAGCGGAAGACACATACACGAGATACACGGATGTCGATCCGGCCAGCCCGTCGGGAGTTCACGTTAACCTTGGTGTTGAGGTCACCGAACGGACGTACGTCTGGGATCAGTCGTACAATGAAGACTTTATCATTTGCGACTACTGGATCAAGTATGTGGCATTTGACCGAAATAAGAACGGCGTCATTGATGATGCCGAGAAAAAACTCACCGGTGTCTATGTCGGCTTCCGCATGGATGCCGATGTGTCCGGGTTCATCGGTACCAGCACCCCATCAACATTGTGGGACACCGATGACCTCGCGGGATATGATTCGACGAACAAACTTACGTTCATTTACGATTCGGACAGTCCAAGCGTTGCGGGAGATGACACCGGTAATCCGGATCCTGTGACAGGGATTCTCAGATCGCCCGGGTATATCGGCGCACGGTTGTTGTATGCCGATAGTGCCCATTTCGTCGGCAAGTACACCGGTAAGCCAACGATGGCAACGCCGTCGTACAGGAATTTTGAGCCACTGACTGCGCAAGCTCAATATGAATTTGTCGCCGCGGGCACGATCACGTCGAACATAACCGTCATCCGAGATTACCGGGCCATCTTGGGCATCGGGCCGTACACCATCAATGGAGGGGATTCGATTCACATCGTGGTCGCGTGGGTTATTGGTCCTGGCCGCCAAGGAATCATCAAGAATTCACAGGTCGCGCAGTCCATGTTTGACGGCAACTATCAGAGAGCCCCATCCGCGCCCGATGTGCCAACGTTCACGATAACACCGACGACATCCAGCAGCGTGCCGGCTCTGGCTATTCGCTGGAAGCGCAATGCAGAGTCGAGCCGCGATCCACTGACTGGTGCACAGGATTTCGCGGGCTATGGAATCTATCGAACATCACGCCAGGACGCCGGCGGTAACGCCATCTGGGATACGTTGGGGATCTATGTGAAGAACAATGCGGTGGATAAAGTGAAGGACTCACTGTGGTATGGACGTCCTTTCCTGAAGTCCTGGCCGCCACCCACGGTTGTGCAGGGGACGGATACACTCTATCAGCTGATCGACCCGAACACACCGAATGGACTCATCTACACGTATGCAGTCACTGCTTTTGATTCTGGCGATTCCACCTTGGGGATCGGAAGACTTGAGAATCAAATCGGCCGGGGCAAACTGTCCACGAAAGTCTTTATGCCGAACGCTCCTGCGACGGCGAGCACCTCAAACATCCGCGTGGTGCCAAACCCCTTCATGGGTTCAAGCCGATTCAATAATCCGAACCCGGTGGATACGAATCCGTGGGTGAACCGATTGCGTTTCATTAACCTGCCGCCCAATGCGAAGATCTCGATCTTTACACTCGCCGGAGACCTCATCAAAACCATCAACAGCGGTGACGTGGTGTACCAAAGCCGCGACGTAAAGATCACCGGAGATTTTACGGGCGTTGCAGAGTGGGACCTTACCACCAGGAACAACCAGGAAACCGTGAGCGGTCTCTATATCTATGTCGTGGAGTCTTCCGCCGGAACCTTCACGGGTAAATTTGTCATCATGCGCTAGAGGTGCCCCATGAAAAAAATCATTCTGCTTCTGCTTGTTGCTGTCCCTCTTGCTGCTCAGCAGTTTGGGCAGGTTGGCACCAGCGGTGCGCAGCTCCTCAAGATCAACTTTGATCCGCGTGCCTCCGGGTTGGGGAACGCCGCGTCATCCATTGTGAACAATGCTGCGGCGGTGTACACCAATGTCGCTGGACTCGAGGGTGTTCAAAATGGGGAAATTGCGTTCACCTATGCTCCGTGGTTTGCCGGTATCGATATGGTCTCCATCGTCGGAGCGTATCGGCTCGAAAATATCGGGGTGATCGGCCTGCAGGCGACAGGATTCAGTACGCATGAGGAAATCACAACGATCGAAATGGAAAATGGGACGGGCCAAACCTACACCATTCAGAACGTCATCCTTGGCCTCTCCTTTGCCCGGCACATTACAGAGAAACTCGTGATCGGAGCACAAGCAAAGTATATCCGTGAATCATATTTTGATCATTCGACGTCAGGGCTTGCCTTTGATCTCGGCAGCAACTATGATCTCGGCTTTTCGGGAGCACGCCTGGCGATGACGCTGCAGAACTTCGGACCCGACCTTGATCCCCTTTCGGGCAATTACAATGATTACAGCGACGGCAACAACCAAAAGGGATTTCTGCGGACGCCGCTGCCCGTGACGTTCCGGGCGTCATTCTCGCTCGAGCCGGTGGTCGCGGAAGCATATCGCGTCCGGGTCATTGCGGATCTCATCCATCCCAATGACAATGTCGAGCACTACTGTCTTGGGAGCGAGGTGCTTCTGTATAATTTCATCGCCATTCGTGGGGGTTTAAAATTGAACTACGATGACGAAAAATTTGCCTTCGGCATAGGACTCAAAGGTTCACAATTCCTTGGTCAGGACGTCCGGTTCGACTATTCGTATGAGCAGTTCAAAACACTCCCCTCAATCCAGAAACTCTCCCTCGGAATCGGTTTCTAGGGGGTTCACAGAGGGAAGCGGGGAAGCGAGAAATCCGCATCTGTGTCCAAAACCCGATGGTGCAGACAGCCATCGGGTTTTTTAACATCATTGAAGGATCCATGAGCAAGAGCATTATCATCGTTATCACCGTCGTCGTCATGTTCCAGTCGCTCCGGGCGGACGGTCCCACACTTCTTGGAACCGTGCGCGACCGGCATACCGGTAAGGTTGTGTCTTTGGCGACGGTTCAGATCGTTGACCGGCGCGGGGTGCAGCTTGGGATTACCTCGTCGAACTCTCTGGGTCAATGGCGATTTACGATACCACTGACGGGAGTAAACGAAGCGGATGTCCCCCGGACGTTTTCCATCGATCAAAACTACCCCAACCCTTTCAATCCATCGACGAAGATTCCGTTTTCGGTGGGACACGAAGGCACCGTGCGCATCAGTGTGCACAACGTTCTCGGACAACAGCTTGATGCCCGGGAGTTTTTGCTGAAGCCCGGAAGCTATACCGTCGATTGGAATTCCAAGGGAAGCGCCGGGGTTCTCTTCTATTCCATAGAGATGGACAACATCCGCTTCACAAGAAAAATGGTTCAGCTTGACGGCGGCAATAAGAACGGGCTGGGGAACATCCTGCAGATGACACGAGCTTCGCTCTCACGCGTGTCAGCAGAAGTGCTGGCTGATTCCTGTCTGGTCATTACGTCGTCTCTCGTATACGAGACAGATACAACCACCGTCGCCCTGGTCGACTCCGCCACTGTGAACATCCTTCTGGACAGCATCCATGATCGAGCGTTTGTGATCGATCTTCACAATGATTTGATGGAAATGATCTCGGGGGGCGGTTTCAAGTACCAATTGGCCGATCGTCACACACCCCCGAATGGCCAGACGGACATTCCCCGGCTTCGCGATGGTGGTGTGGATGCCCAGATCTTCGCGATATGGATCAGCCCAACAACGTACGCGTCATCAACGTGGTTCTCAACGTCGGTACGGTTCCTCGATACCTTGAAGGCGCAAGTCGGGCGGAACTCCGCAGACATTGGGTTGGTGACCCGAGCAGATTCTGTCGATGCTCTCAACCAGCGGAAAAAGATTGCCGGAATCGTTGTGGTTGAAGGAGGGCATTCCATTGAAGACAAAATTGAAAACCTCAAATTCTTCTACAATGCCGGCGTCAGGGTCATGACGATCACATGGAACAACAGTACCTCGTGGGCTGTTTCCGCACAAGACGAATCTCAGAAGGGGATCAAGACCGGCCTGAACGAATTCGGCAAACAGGTGGTGAGAACAATGGACTCTCTGGGGATGATTATTGATGTTTCCCACGTTGGCCCATCAACGGTTGACTCCATCCTGGCAACATCGAAGAATCCGATCATTGCGTCACACTCTGGAGCTTACGCGCTCCGAAGCCATTACCGCAATCTGACGGACGCTCAAATTCGTGCAATTGCTGCACGCGGCGGCGTTATAGGGGTGGTCTTCTATCCTACGTTTCTTGTGTCATCGGGTACCGCGAGGCTGTCGGACGTGGTTCGGCATATCGACTATATCAAGAACCTTGTCGGCGTTGACTATGTCGCATACGGATCTGATTTTGATGGGATGGACGGGGACTCTCCGGTGGGACTCGAAGATGTTTCACATTTTCCCGCACTCACCGAGGCATTGCTTCAAAAGGGATACACCAGACAGGAAGTTCGGAAGATCCTTGGGGAAAACTTCATGCGGGTCTTCCGAACAGTCTGCAAGTAGTCAAAAAAGAGGTCCCGAACAGAAACATTCGGGACGACGGTCTCCTTGAATTATCGTGATATTTTTCTTCCGTTTTTCCCCTCTAGCGACGCCCGCTCTTTCCGAGAGAAATCGTGATTCCCCAACCCTCAGGGTCATCAGGCGGTGTGTCGTTCCAGTCGTCATAGGCATGCGTGCCGTCCGTTTCGTAGAAGACGGTGTACCGGCCGGCGGGCAACGTAATCGTTCCTTCAAAGAGTCTGTTCTTCTCTGCTCCACCGGCATGTTCGGTCTTTCGGTACTTCATTTCCCACATCGTCTTCCCCGTGTTGGAATCTTCAATCCATCCGTAGTCGAACATCTCGCCGCCGCGCCCTTCACCGACAGCATAGATGTGAACGTCGCCTTCCCGGGAAAGAGAGAATTCTTTCCGCCGCCGCTCATCATTCCCGACGCGCACGATGCTCGCCAGTGCGGAAGGATTTTCCCGATCCTCATATGCGCCCACATCCTTTGGATCGAACTGCTCACCGGAAGCCGCGATCGTGATCCCCCAACGCTCGGGCTCGTAGGGAGGGGCAGAGTTCCAATTATGGTATGAATGCGAACCGTCGGTAACGAAGTGCACAATGTAGCTGCCCCGGTCCAGACGAACGATCTGATCAACCATGCGATTCTTCTTGTCTCCTCCGGCATAGCCCGTTTCATTATAGCGCATGGTCCAGACCTTCTTGCGTGAGGAAGCGTCCACAATCCAGCCGTAATCATCCATCTCGCCATCACGTCCCTCGCCGACAGCATGAATATGCACATCCATCGCTTTTTTCAAAGTGAAGGATTTTGATCGAGACTCGTCGTCGCGCATGCGAGTGAGGTCAACGATAATATTTTTCTCATCAATGGGCTTGTATTCATAGATCTTTGCAAATTTCTTCATGGATTCGTCCTTGACCCACACGGTCACCCCCCAGAAAGATGGATCGTAGGGGGGAGGGGCGTTCCACTCTTTATAAGAGTGTGAATCGTCAGTGACGAAGAATGCTGCATACTGTCCGGCGGGCAAGGAAATGGTTTCACGGGTGTATCTGTTCTTGCTTGCGCCGCCCGCGTATTGGGTTCCAGTCTCGGTCATTTCCCAGACCCGAGCCCCGGTTTTCGTATTTACAATCCAACCATAGTCGTAGAGGACATCATCGCGACCCTCACCGATGGCGTACACAACCACGTCAGCGGGTTTTTCGAGTATGAATCCCTGGTGTTGATATTCGTGATCCCAGAGGGCCGAAAGAGAGAGAACCGCGTTCTTTTTGAGATCCAGCTGCCATCGGTCGACCCCCTCCTTTCCGACGTGCTGCCCGCGCCCATGAATCGTGAACTCCAAATCACGGTATTCGCGTGTGTGCCGGCCACCACTGAAAATCTTTCCCGCAATGAAATCCATGAGCTCCCCAAAACTCTCGATCCCATCAGTCGGCTCAGGATATGCGGCGTAGTATGCTTCGTACGATCCCTTGGGGAGCGGAATCACTTCTTCGTAGTCTGCGAGACCCCGGCTGCGCGTGCGTCGCGGAGATTGTTTCAATTTCCAAACCACCTCGCGGGAATCCTTGTCCAGAATCCACAAGGCTGTCCCCACTCCCCGGAATCGATCGCTTGCCGCGACCGCGTTGATGGTAACATCCTGTTTGGCATCGAGCGCAAAACCGTCGCTCTTGACCTCATAGGAACCGACGTTGCGAATGTCTGTGAGGAGATCTTGCTGGGCGTGCGAGACGGAGAGACACAAAAGGAACAGACACGAGAAAGTGAAAGCGATACGTTTCATCGGCGGACCTCCATTGAAGGAACAAGAGCTGTTCTAGAACAATGCGCTGTTCCTTGTTACGGCAAACGGAGGCCTTTTGTTTCTGCAAATCGTTCTCAAAAAACACTTGAAACAAGGGAATTGTCTCAAGCCAGGCGCCAAGGGCAAACTTTTCTTGTGATAATCAAAACTTCACAGTCATCCCCACGGTGGGTAAGATCGGCCAGAGGGTCACTTGCTCGACGTACGGATTTCCATTGCTGTTGAACCGGTAGCGGTACGACTGAACATTGGTGAAATTGAACAGATTGCTGACATCGAAATAAGCGAGTGCAGAAAGTTTCCACAACTCGAATTGTCTGCTGACCCGAATGTCTACGCGGCGATAGGGGGGAAGCGTCCCGCTGTTCTTGTTACCCTGGACCCAAGACCATTGCCGAGTTTGCGAGTTGTAGACGGCGGTGGAGGGAGTGTAGGCGTAGCCGCTTCCATATTGAGCTCGCACGTTCGTTCCCCAGGAACTTCCCAGGTTCCAGTCGCCGACGAGCGAGACGGTATGTCGTTGATCCGTGTAGCGCGGGTATTCTCCGATCTTATCATTTAATAGGTCTTCCCGACTTTCGAGGAATCCATAACTCAGCCATCCGTAGAAGCTGGAAAGATTCAAGGCGATGTAGAGGTCAAAGCCCCGCGCCCAACCGGTCGCATCATTCTTGCGCGAGTAGGTAATGCGTCCGCTGCTTGTACGGGCGGATGAGATCAGTTGATCGTAGAGCTTCTCATAGGCTTCAATTTTCAGAGTGAGGGAAGAAGCTGACAACGGATCGAACGGGATCACGCGCTCCAAGCCGAGAATGTAGTGCGTTGCCTTTTCGCCTTTGGTGTTGGAATCGGATGCCACGGAATAGGCGAGTTCGCTGTAGATCGGTGATTGGTAGAAGAATCCCCAGGCCGCCCGGAGTGTTGTCTGATCGGGGAACCGATAGGAAAGATTGAAACGGGGGCTGGCAGACCAGTCTTTATTGAAATCGAAGTAATCGACCCTCCCGCCGACATTCAGGATCAAATCGTCATTGAGTTGGAAGACATGCTCAAGGTATGATGCGAACTTGAAAGAGCGGGCAGAGACGAATTCGTTTGCAGCATCAACGGAACTATCGACGCGATAGGTGTGCGTTGTGTCCGGATATTGGATGGTATTTGTTGTCTCCGTGAACGGGCGGCGATCGAGAAGCTGCTGGTCGTAGAAAATCGTTTGGTAGCTGAGTCCGAAATTGAGCTCATACCATGGAGTTGCCTGGAGGCTAAGAGCACTCTTGGCTTCCAGGGTCCGAATCTTCAAATCGTTGGAGTACAGGTGCTCCTGCTTCGATCGATAGAAATAGTTTGGCGTCGAGGTGATATCCCGCGAGTAATCCGTGGAGTTGTAACTGTACTCTTCTTCGATCTGCTCATAGTAGGATAATTCACCCTTCAAGAAGGCGGTGGAACTGAGGATGTTCGAGCTCTGAATGTCAAAAAGATTACTGATGTAGCGGGCGTGTTCCTCTTCGTAGGAGCTGGAAAACTCGTGAAAGTTAGCGGGCGTTCCTTTGTATTGTCCCGTGTAATCAAACGGCCCGCTCGGACTTGTGCTTGGATCAAGCAGGAACGTATCACCGGAATGGATGAATTCGAGTTGAAGTTTGTCGCGCGGCGTTATCGTGTAGGTCACAACGCCCTGCACATCATAGAAGGAGGGGTGAACATCCTGATCGATGTGCAGGAAGGACATCGCATACTCCACATAGCTCTTGCGCCCACCGAGGATAAAGGTAATATCTGAAGTGAGCGGGCCTTCTATCAGAGCGTCGACATTGGTCATGCTGACGGTTGCAATTCCCTTGAACCGATCGCGGTCCCCTTCCCGATACTGAATGTCCATGACGGAACTCATCCGGTCGCCGTACTTCGCGCTGAAGCCGCCGGTCACCAGAGTCACCTTCTGCATCATATCGATGTTGAAAATACTGATGCTAGCGTTGGGAGCTTCCTTGACGTGAAAGGGTTCGTACACCTGTGCGCCGTTGACCAGCACAAGATTCTCGTCGTACGTTCCGCCGCGCACGCTGAACTTCGCACTGAACTCGTTGTCAGCAGAAATTCCGGGGAGAGATTGAATGGACCGGAAGACATCCGGAATCACGCTGGTGACCTCCACCAGCCGTTCGCTGGGAAGAGACAGGGAACTCACCTCCGTCTGTAGCGCTTGTCCGGGCGAGCTTGAGTAGACAGTAACCTCCTGAAGCAAGATGTCGGTCGGAAAGAGTCTCACGTGAAGTGTCCGGTCGACTCCCTCCATCTGAATCTGTTTTGTCTCGGTCCTGTAGCCGACGAAACTGATGACGAGTTCACAAGAGCCGGGCTTCAAGGGAAGCCGGTACGATCCGTGTGCGTCTGATACCGTCCCGGTATTCTGTCCTTTCACCGAAATATTTGCAAACGGCAAGAGTTCGTTTGTTGACCCGTCGCGAACAGTACCGGAAAGCACATTCTGCTGCGAAAACGACGTTTGGAAAAAGCCCAGCGAGAGTAGGAGAACCCATGCGAGCAAGGTGCGATGAGAGGATCGTTTGTTCACGCTCATTCCGGATGCCTGCGAAAAAGCAGTAATACTTCGTAAGAACGCCGGGAGATAGCTCGGAATCTGAGAATTGCGGTTCATGCGCGTACAAACTCTTCTCATTAGCATAGATAGGACGAACAGCGATGAGGCGGGGAACCTCACGACATCCACAAATTAACGGCTTTTTGCCAAAGATTCTTCTGTTCTTCCGGGATTGATGCTCTGACATTTGAGAAAGTGGAAAAATTGCAGAGAATTGTCGATACTCCAATCGGAGGAGTCGAACCAATCACCTTGACATTCCCTCCAAAAAGTTTTATACTGGGCCAGGTGAAACTCGGTTTCACTAATGAAATCAAGGGTTTCTCTCCTCCTGCCCACCGCGGCCGCACCGTTCTTGGGTCCGCGAATGCAAGAGACCTCGAACGTAATCGCAAAACCATCATGGCGCTGTCCGTTCTCCCGCTGGATCAATTTCGCACTGTGGGTGCAGGCAACGCGCGAGTTTTGATCTCATCGCCCATCACTCATTAAAATAATAGAGACCACGAAGGGAGGTGTTGAGACAGACCAAAGTGCTACAAGGTGCTTGCGGTATCTCTCTAGTACCATCTATACCGCTTTCTCCTTTCTCTTCAGAGCTCCTCTTGTATTTCTCTGACCATATTCTAAACCACTGATATATTTCTACATCCAAGGAGCAACATCATGAGATCCTCTTGGTTCAAAGTTCTCCTGATTCTCTTGATTAGCCTGTTGCCCGTTACGCTCCTGTTTGCCGGGAACGGAAAAATCTCCGGTGTCGTGAAAGATGCCACGGGGAAAGAAGTCGTTCCGGGCGCGAACGTGGTGATTGTTGGAACAACCATGGGCGCAGCGACAGACGAGCAAGGGCGATACTTTATTCTGAACGTTCCGCCTGGAACGTACACCATCCGGGTAACGTGCGTAGGATATGCACGCACAGAGATCGGAGCGGTTCAGGTGCGCGCTGATCAGACGACAGACCTCAACATCAACGTGCAGCAGGAAAGTATCGAGTTGAAAGAAGTCGTCGTGCAGGCACAGGCTCGAGTTGTCGATAAGTCCCAGACCTCATCAAAGGCCATGGTGACAAAAGATGAACTGGCCAACAAACTGCCTATCACCTCCGTCATCGAGATCTTGAACACGACCCCCGGTGCATTCAAAGGGTTCATCCGGGGAGGTAAAATAACAGAATCAAAGACCATCGTGGACGGCGTCGATGTGAGCGACCAGTACTACGCTATCGGCGGCGACCAGGCGAACCAGAATATTCTTTCCACCTCCGGCGGCTTGGTGCGATACAGACAGTATCAACTGAGCAGCAATGCCTCCGTTAACTTTAACTCTATCGAGCAACTCTCTGTCAATACCGGAGCAGTCGGAGCTGACAATGTGTCGTCCAGCGCCGGTCTCATCAACTACTCCCTCCGTGAAGGACGCGGAAACATGACAGGGAGCTTCTCTGCAAAAACGAGCCAGATGGACGGTCTCAAATACGTCGGACCGGATCTCTACTGGAATGACTCGGTCTACTTCGCCGAGCAAACAGTAACAACGACTCGTCTCGCAGCCAACAAGGCTTTGCAGGCCACGTCCCCAACGGCCGCCCGACAGCTTCTGATTACGCCGGATAGCATCAAAGCCCTCAAGTACACCTACTACAAAGGAAAATACCTGAACCAGGACAAGCCGCAAATGGACATTGACGGTATGATCAGCGGCAGCATCACGGATAGCTGGGGATATTTGATCAGCGGCCGGTTCTTTGATTCCCATGAACGACTTCCCAACGAGCATGAGCGGGAAGCCGACGTGACAGTGAAATCGACCTACAACCTGGGGAGCGCATTTAAACTCACCGCTTTCGGAATCCTCAATGATAGAGGCCGACTGTTCGGTTGGAAGAACACATATTACAACGACCAATGGCGGTATTTCCTTGAAGGCGTACCGAAGAATGACGGTGTTACTGCCACAGGGAGCCTCAAGGCAACACACGTGCTTTCCCCGAGTACTTTTTATGAAGTGCAGTTGAGCTCAACCTACGCCAATCAGCGTTACGGCTATTCCGATGATAACGGCGACGGTTTCTGTGCACTGAATGAAAATGGTGAGTTCCTGACTTTGGAAAAAACGGCCGATATTGATAAATACATATCACGCTCGGGCATTGACCTGTACAAGTTCTTCCGTATTGGCGACGAAGCAGGTCCGAGTTTTATCACTCAGCCAATGACTTCCGGCAACACACAAGTCGGGATTACACGCCCGCAATTCATCTATGAGAATACCAGAACCTTGACCAGCACAGCGAAGGCCGACATTACCAGTCAGATTGACTATAACAATCAGCTCAAGGCCGGTCTCTCCTTCCAGTTCAACGATATCAGCAAGATCGAGAGAAACTCCGGACTCGGTGCTGACGCGACGGACGTACGAAGAAGACTGCTCGTTGAGGATTGGGATTTCCATCCGACCCTGTTTGGTGGTTACCTACAAGATCGCATGGAATATGCTGGTCTCGTGATCAACCTCGGTGCGCGTATCGACCGATGGGATCCTAAGGCAGCGGACTGGGCAAGCTACTACAACCTGTTTATCAACCAGCCGGCGATGGTGGATGATAGCTTACGCCAAGATCTCATTCCACTTCGAAGCTCGAACAACGTGAAAGCGTACTGGTTCTTCTCACCGAGCATCGGCGTGTCACATCCGATTTCGGATGAAGCGGCGATGTATTTCTCTTATAAACGCAGCTACACTCCGCCGCCCTACTCCCGCCTCTATGGGAGTTACGCAGAAGTGCTCGGTGCAGCTGGCGGGCTTCCACAGTTTGCCAGCCTGAATCAGCAACCGACCTCATCATCCAACTATGAAATCGGTGCGCAGTGGGAATTTGTCCCACGGAAGTTCGGTTTGACGTTCTCCGCGTACATGCGCGATATCCAAAACTACAGCTATCAGGGAATAACCCTGAACCTGGCCAATGGATCAAACAATATGTGGATTACCGCTCAGTATGCCGACGCCCGTGGTGTTGAATTTGGACTCCAGGCGTTGCGCCAGACCTACTTTGATTTCGTCACCCTCTACGGACGCCTGAACTACTCGTACAGCTACATCAAAGCAACGGGCTGGACAGGAAACGATCCGCTGCAACAGACCACCTTCTCACGCCCCGATACGTTGAAGTACGGTCAATCTCTGCCGTTCGATGATTTCTGGTCGTACAACAAGGTTGAGAACAACGTGACAGGCGGAAACAATCTGTTGACGGGCGGTTATGACCGCGCTCACAGGATTACGTACGTGCTGTTCCTGGAATTCCCATATCAGATCATGCTTTCATCGATTGGTACATTCCAGAGTGGATTCTATTATCCGTTGTCTCTGACAGCTGATCCACGTGTTGCGGGCCGCGCTTTTGGTCAGGCCCCATGGAACAAGCAGGTGGACATTCGGATTGAGAAAGGATTCACGATCGAAAAGATCAAGTTCGCAGTGTACTTCGATATGAAGAACGTACTCAATGCGGTGAATATCCTCGGGTATGACAACACGGCATCCGGTGCGGCACTTTGGGAATACTCCAACGCCGGCATGAAGACGTTGAATGACGGGACTCCTGATCCTACGGGCACCTACAAACGCGCTGTGTCCCTGAACGGAAGCCCCTTTTACGATATCCCGCGTGAGTATTACTTTGGCGTGAGGATCGATTTCTAAGAGAACGACAATAGTTGTGAACAATACTATTATTGGGAGTAACACTATGAACATGACAAGACAAAAAGAATTGCTTCTTGCGATTCTTGCTTTATTGCTCGTTGTCGTTCCGGTTTCATTGTTCGCCCAGACCGCATCCGCGACCTCGACGGTAAACTATCCTGGTGGCGGTGTGATTCAGGCGGGCGATGCGTGGGAATCATTCCTGCCGATGAGCTTTACACCGAGCTACAGCGACGCCGGAACGTACCTAACACAAGGCTACAAAAACTTCATACGCCTGGGTAATTTTGACAGAGCATGGTCAACCCCGGCCACACACTGGCCTGCTGCGTGGTTCTATACGAACTACTGGTACAAGAACGCATGGGTCGGAGCGTTTGATCCAGATCCAACATTCTGTCCGACAACCATTGGCGGCAAAACCAATCCAAGCTACTTCTCCGCCACGGCTGGAGGCAACAACTACGCGCAGATACAGTTTATGCCGACAGTGAACGGCGCAACGGACGCCACCCGCCACTATACCATTGAGCCATACTGGGTTGACGGCGCACGGCGGCAACATGCGGTGTACGAAGCGGCCTGGCCAACCAACCTGGGTATCGATGTGAAGATACGCGCCCACGGTTTCCAGGGACCAAACTGGGATAACCTGAACGACTTCGTCATGCTAGAGGTCGAGTTGAAGAACACCGGAAATCTCGACATGAATATGGATGGTGTCGCGGAGAAGGTGAACAACACGATCAAAGCGCTGGCGTTTAGCTTCTCGGAAGAGAGATATATGTCCGTGAGCAGCTATTTGGGTGGTGGTCGTAACGCGAATGATGTTACACTGACACCGCTCGTCGCTCAGGGAGCATGGATAGATGATGCCGATGCCAATGGTGCCCCGTGGGCATTTGCCACGATGTACCCCGGTGCGTCGGTGTTGAACCCCGCGCCCGGAACTGTCGACATCGGAAACAATACCGGTGCACAGAAAAGGTACACCGATGTCTGGTCCGGCTTTGTCATCATCGATGCAAAGCAGGGTGGTTTGCCGGCCGATCGTTCGAAGACGGTTGTCGGTAATGCTGCGAAGAAAACTATCTATGGAACAGATCCTGTTGGTGTTGGCTCACAGCGGGGGTGGTATCTCTCCTCTGGTAGCCAGGCGCAGATCTGGGGCTCCAGTAACCCGAAGGCACAGTTCCTTACAGCGACCGGGACATGGTTCCTGGATGCCGGGAAGAGCCGACAAACGGACGCGCAGAATTTCAATCTTAATCCGAATCCGAAGTTTTTCGCAAGTGGAACAACGGGTGATATGACAACGTTTGTTCCGTTGGCGAGCCCCGCACGCCCGGATGGAGATTTCAAAGCGTCGGGCATTTTTGACAATCCATCGTATGAAGATGGTACAGCCTCCGCCGGAGTTCCCTACCCAACCGGCTGGGGAAAATGGACCAAAGGAAGCAGCAACACGGAGAACTTCAATGGTGATATGTTCACCGGCATTGGCCCATTCAGCCTTGCCCCGAACGAATCTATGACAATCGTCATGGCAACCGTTGCAGGATTTCGCCTCGAAGGTATCCAGAAGGCCGTTCGTGCAGCACGCTGGGCGTATTCACAGAACTACGCCATCCCCGTGTTGCCGAATTTGCCCAACATGAAAGTCACCAACACCCTGACAAAATCTGTCGCGGTGGAGTGGGACAAGACTGCAGAATCAGACGCTGATTTTGCTGGATACAAGATCTACAAATCCTCGCAGTACGTGAAGAAGTACTGGCTGCAAGAAGGTATGCGTGTCGTCGACCGGTATCAGGAAAACATGACGCCCGGACCGATTCCGGATGCCCTCAAGAAGCCAGTCAACCCGAAGTTCGACGCATTTGGTGTCTTTGCCGCGACTTCAACACAGCATTCCTATCAGCCTGATACATGGGGCACATGGGATCTGATCGCAGTAGTTCCGAAGGCATCGCTTGCCAGTTATCCGACATCCTCGACTACCGGGTATAATTACAGATACGAAGATAAAGATGTAGTCCTCGGCTTCTCGTACTGGTACTATGTTGCTGCCTACAAGGAAGGAACGTATACCGGACCCGATGGCGAGACGACCAATCGTATCGAGACGCACTCAACCAATCGAAATGGTGCTACCGGATTGTGGCAACTCACATTCCCGTTTGCAACCAATAACGCCAACTTTGGAAAACTCGCGCCGACTGACGCCGCAGCAAGCTCTGCAGGATTGAAGGGCATTGGCGCAGTGCAGATCGTGTACTCTGCGCTGGCTCCGGCCGGAAGCGTTGCCACCGTTGGAGTTCGCCCGAACCCGTATAAGAAAGCTGCACTGCATGATAACAGGGCGAACGTGTATGATCACAAGTTGTTGTTCTACAATCTGCCCCCAGCGTGCAAGATTACAATCACGGATGTCGCGGGTCAGGTGATCGATGTGATCAACTTCACTTCTGCCGACGCGAACAAAGGAAGCACATTCTGGGATATGTTCTCCAAGGATGGCCTCGAGTGCGCTAGCGGACTCTACCTCTATATCGTCGAGTCGCCAACTGGTGACAAGAAGATAGGTCAATTCTCGATACTACGATAACAAAATAACTATGAGGGCAAGATCTATGAAAAAGATCTCTTCAATATCTATTGCGGCTTTGCTCCTCGTGGTTTTTGCCACCGGGATCGTGACCGCTCAGACGCGCAAGGCGGGTATCAACGCCGCTGCGTTTCTGAAGGTCGGCGTAGGGGCGCGGCAGATCGGCATGGGATCGGCCGTCACATCCACGAATGGGGACGTGACGAACATGTTCTGGAATCCCGCCGGTGTTGCGCTTCACGATGAGAAAGCCCAAGTGTCATTTACCTACAACTCGTGGATCGGCGGACTTACACAGAACGCTGTGGCCGCGAGCTACAATATGGAAAATATCGGCACCCTTGGTATTGGCGTGATGACGTTCGGGATGAGTGGTATCCCGGCCGACCGTGACGTCTATCCGGGGAATGCCGTATTGCAAGGACTCCAGATTGACCAGGCAACATCAGACACGTACGACTATATGGACATGCTCGCTCAGGTGACATATTCGACGTATGTGATGAACCGGTTGGCACTGGGTGCGTCGGTAAAGTTCATTCATGAGAAGATCGACGATCAGGCTGCCACGGCCATTGGGTTTGACCTGGGATCAGTCTACAATATCGGCCTCTTAGACTGGAACATCGGAGCCCGAGTGAGCAATCTGGGTAGCGACATGAAGTTCTATGACTACCCCTCCCCGATTCCGTTGACGTTCGCCATGGGAACATCCATGGTTCCGGTACGTATCGGATCGAGTTCGGTGATGGTTGCAGTCGATCTCGTGAAGCCCCAGGATGGTCAACAGTACTACTACAGCGGCCTGGAGTACAACTACAATAACACCATATTCCTCCGCGGCGGCTGGAAGTTTAACTACAGCTACCTTGGACTCGCCGGCGACGGCATTGACGAAGGAACGACACTGCGTCAAGGAGTCCAGACGAGCCTGGAAAAAGGATCGTTGGGTGCGGGCGTACGCGTCCCCATGGCAGAGTATATGCTCGCCCTGGATTATTCGTACACCGTATTCACATCCTTCTCCGACGTACACCGCTTAACGCTTCGCGTTTCCATGAAATAAGAAGAGTCTGCCGAATCGCCCATCCTGCGTAGCGGGATGGGCGGGCAGGCGAATCGAAAAAGGGGTGCGGGCATACCTTTGCCGCACGACTCTATGGCGGCGCACGTGTGAACCGCGGCAAAAAGAATTGGGGTAATCTCCTCTTCAGGGTCTCCCCCGATGGTCGGGGGCAGTCACCCGGATAGGGATTACCCCTCTTTTTTTCCGGGTTGTTTGAAACAGCACATGAGGGCAAATCCGAAATCCTAATGTCGAAATACAAGAACTGGTCTCAAAAACCGGTGTCACTCCCGAATGTTTCAATCGGGAGTCCAGAACGCGCTGTCTGGATTCCCGCCTAAGACGTGCGGGAATGACAACCATGCTCATGGAAGGATTCTGAGATGGCTTCTGAGCAAATCCTAGATCAGAATCCTCAAACCGCCGCCTTCGATTTGATCTTAGATTTTCGAATTTCCCAAACATCGCTAACCGAAAGGACCATCGTTTGAGTACGCAAAATCTACCCCTCCTTCCAACAAGCGTCATTGGGAGTTATTCATTTCCACGCTGGCTTGATCAGGTCCGTGACCTTGGAACCAAGGGTGTTTTGACACACGACCAGGTTGAAGAAGCCCACGACAACGCAGTGAAATCTGTTATCAAGGATCACGAACTCGCGGGCGTCGACATTATTACCGACGGCGAGATTCGCCGGGAAACGATGGTGTACTTCTTCTCGAAACGCATCCACGGCTTTGACTTCGAACACACGAAGTTGCATGCTATCGGAAACCTGGACCCATCGATTCAAATGCCGGATCCCGTTATCCGGGACAGAGTGAAGTGGCAGCAAAGCCTCACCATGGACGAGCATTTCAAGTTCCTGAAGGAACATGCTGTTGCGCACACCAAGGTGTGTGTGACGGGTCCCCAAATGCTTGCCAAGCGAGCGACGAACGAGTACTATAAAGATGAGAAAGAACTCATTTTCGACCTTGCGGGAATTCTGAACAGGGAGCTCAAAGGGCTCGTTGCGGTCGGTTGCGACTTCATCCAGATTGACGAACCGGTCTGGGTGGGGTATCCACAGGACATGCCGTGGCTGGTTCAGACGTTCAACAAGCTTGTTGAGGGGGTGAATGCAAAGATTGCTCTTCATGTATGTTACGGCAACTATCAGCTCAAGAAACTCTTCACGGGACAATATGCAGAGCTCTTTCCCGCGATCCTTGAAACGCATACGCAACAACTCTGTTTGGAGTTCGCCGTTTCGGATGGTGTCGGGCTCGAGCTCTTTCAACAGTACAAGACCGACAAGGAAATAGCGATTGGGGTCATCGATGTGAAGGATGATACGGTCGAATCGCCGGAGGTGGTCGCTCAACGGATCCGGCATGCGTTGAAGTATATTCCCGCGGAGAAAATGTCCATTGTTCCGGACTGCGGGATGAAGTTCATGCCGCAGGCGCGAGCCTTTGGAAAGCTGAAGGCTATGGTGGAGGGGGCGCGGATCGTGAGAAAAGAACTGGGTGTAGCATAGACAAAATTCGAATACCAAACCACGAAGGAAATCCGAAATGCTTAATATCGAAACCCTAAACAAATCCAAAACTTTAAATACCAAATTCTAAACCGCGATGCCCGTTTGTGATTTGCGAGCTTAGGATGTAAGGTTTGCGTTTTCTTTGAGATTTCGATATTCGGATTTAGGATTTAAGAGTGGTTTCTTAAGAGGTACACCATTTCAACCTTTCCGTGGTTACGAAATCTCAGCGATTTTTTCGTAGGAAGCCTGCGAAGTGCGAAACATTTCGATCGGGAAGCATACATCCGACAATTGGCAAACCAAGGCTTCACGCATGTGAGCATCAATGGTCTCGGTGTTGATCGGCCGTTTGAGTCCGGACCACCGGGAGATGTGTACTCGTGGTTCTACGACTACAGCCCGGACCTGGACCAGTTCGTGACGAGTAAGCTGATCGAGGGATTCTATCCAGCGGAATACCTCCGGAAGAACCTCGAATTCCTGAAAGCGGGTGCCGATCTTGCATTGAACAACGGACTGGTGCCCGGGCTGCATATCAACTCGCCCCGATCGATGCCCGACGCATTCTGGGGGAAGTATCCCTTTCTTCGTGGAGCACGCATTGACCACCCCCGGGAAAGCTTCCAACCCCGCTATACTCTCGCCATGGCTCACCCGGTTGTTCAGCAACACTATCGGGAGCTCATCCAGAACATTCTGAGGGAAGTGCCGCATCTGGGCTTCATTCACATTTGGTCGAACGACAGCGGGTCGGGATTTGAGTTTGTGACGTCGTTGTATGCGGGTCGGAACGGAGGGCCTTATCTGATTCGCGAATGGAAGAGTGACGATGACATTGCGCGCAAGGCTGCGGAGAACGTACTCACATACTATCGCCTGCTGAGGGATGAAGCAAGAAAGGTGAATCCAGAATTTCGCGTGATTTGCGATCTCGGGCCGTTCTACGCCGAACGTAAGTATATCGCCCCCAATCTTGGCGGAGGTCTTGATGCGGGAGCTTTCGGCTCTTTCGAGGGATCGGAGAGCATGGATGAACGCGAACAGTTGAATGGCGTTGGTGCGATTGTTCATCAGAAACTGGATCTTGGGGACAACAACATCCTGGGGGTGCCGTGTCCAAAACTCACACTCGAGCGCCTGCAACTGGCAGCAAACGCCGGTGCAACATCCGTGCTCGTGGGAGCGACGCCACGCTCGCTGGCTCCCTATGATATCAACGGGGATGTTCTCCAGGCATTTCAACGGGATTCCCAGACGCCCCTGGAGGATGTTCTCAACGCAAAGGCAGAGCAATGGGTCGGTTCAGCGCATGTGGAGATTTTGAGGCAGCTCTGGGATTTGTCGGACACGGCAGTGCGCTCATATCCAGTCGGGGTTCCGTACAGCACTTTTGCGTTTCCATGGTTTCGGCTGTGGGTCCGACCGTTCGTACCCAACATCGAGGCCATCCCGGAATTAGACCGTTTCTATTACGAGCGTGATCTTCTTGCCACGTTCAACAACCCTGCACGCATCGACTTGAACAACGACATGATGTGGAACTTTCTGACGGTGCAAGAGGCTGGAGAAAAGAAACGAGCTATCGACCGGTCGGTGCTTCCGCCTCTTCGTCAAGCACTTACGAGTTTGACAACGATACTTCAGCGCATCGATCACACCACTCCGGCGGGAAAAGTATTTCAGGATCTCCACGACCGCCTTTGGGCCGCGCAGTGCTACTATCGGACAATGAGAAACAGCGTTGCATGGACAGAATCGGTACATGGCGCCATGGAGGCGCGGACGCAGTCCGAGAAGCATGCCTTTCAGCAAATGTGTCGTGACATGGTTGCGAACGAACTGCAAAACGCGAACAACCTTCTGAAGCTCTGGAAAGAAAGCAAGGTTGATTGGGTGCCGATTTCTTCCATTGGTGAATCACTTCATATGTATGGAGAAAACTTCGGCGATCACCTCCAGCGCAAAATCAAGCTCATGGCAGAGCACATCGATGACGAACCGTACATCGATCCGAACTACATGTGGAGAATGCCGAACGGAAACTCCAATTGAAGCTCTGCGTCGACTGAAACTGACAGAAATGAAAGAACGAAATCATTCGTGGCAACACCACCGCTGTGTCGCCCCGACACGCTTCTGGTTGGGACCTCGTTGTTGAGACCCCGAACAAAGGCACTTCGGGGTGACATGTAAATTTCAAGCCAGCGAGGCAATGGCGTCGACCAAAGTCGGCGCCCACAATCGAGGACAACGGGCCAGGATACGACAAGAAGAGATATCATGCTGCACTCGATCAACATACAATACCCACTTCACGAAATGGAGCTCAGCAAGAGAAGGTGGGAAGCGGCATACAGATTCGGATGGATGGACCGAGCACCGGTGTTTCTCGGCATTGAAGCTCGCTATCTGCTTCGTGAACGCCACGTGACGTTCGCCGAGTATTTCAGTGATCCGAAGACGCAGTTCATTCAGCAACTTGAAAATCTGAAATGGCGCATTGAGAATATTCCGGACGATTGGTTTACGAAACCGACCCTCACGGTCTTGCCTGATTTTCAGAATGTCGCCAATGCCAGCGGGTGCGGCTGCGAGATCCTTTGGCAGGAGAATGAAACGCCTCAAGCAATTGACCGGATCCTTACGATCGATGAGATGATTCATCACGAGCTTCCCGACTGGCATGACACGCTGTGGGGAAAGCGGCTGGCGTGGTATCAGGAGATGAAGAGACTCGCGGAGGAAGTCGATGTGCGGCTGAACGGTGAGCGAACCCCCGTCACCGTGACACTTGGGATCAATGCCGATAGTCCGTTTATGACAGCCGTGGACCTGGCTGCTGGGAATTTCTATAACTGGCTCCTTGAAGCTCCCGAGGAATGTAAAACATTTCTGCAGAAGATCACGAATCGCTATATTGAAGTCGAGACCGAGTTTCGTCGCGTGTCGGAAAGGCCGCTTGATGATGGGTTGATGTACTCCGATGATTCGGCACAGATCATTTCACCCGAGCAATATCGGGAGTTTTGTGTCCCCGTTGGTCGCCAACTCTATGGCATATTTGGCAACGGCAGGCACGACGGCAGGATGATGCATCTTTGCGGAAGAAATGTCCATCTCCACGAATCTCTTCTCAACGATCTTCACATCACGATGTTGACAGGCTATGGTTCCGAGAATGCGCCGGACGAAATGCGTCTCCTGGCAGGCAAAATGCTCCTTCATGGAAATATCAATCCCATGACGCTGTTGAGGGGGACACCCCATGGTGTTGCAGAGGAAACGATGATCCTCTTGAACACCCTCGCGCCGTTTGGCGGTATTATTGTTGGAGATGGGTACAATGTTGCGCCGGACTCGCCGCTCGAGAACCTGGGGAGCGTCCGGAAAGCGTGCGAGCAGTATGGAATGCCGCCGACAGTGCATCAATGAAAATTCCGTGTTCGCTGGTCGGTAGTTTTCCTCTGAACAAACAGTGTTTGGAAAAGTGAATCAATGAAAGAAACCTCTTTCCACTGCGGTCACGACAAACTCGATGCTCTCTATCCCCGCATCAAGAATTTCCTCATGAAGGATGTCACCGAATACAACATGTTCGGTGCGAAAGTCCGCGGTTACCGCACTCCGGATACCCCGAGCCTGTGGATTCGCGATTACTCGGACATGATGCGAGGCTTTCGGTATTGGGAAAGTGACATGAAGAGTCTCGTGGACCACTTCGCTGAAATGCAGTCGGCGAAAGGATGGTTGTTTGATTACTTCACGATGACTCCGGAGAAAGTCCCCTGCGAAAAGGAAAATTGGGCCAAGTATGTACGCGTCCCGGTCGAAGCGGACGTCGAATACCGTTTCATCAAGGCGATTTACCTGGCATGGCAGGCGACGGGGGACGACCGGTGGGTGAAGAACCTGCTGCCGCGGATGGAAAGGGCGCTCAACTATATTCTGACGGACGAATGGAGATGGGACAAGAAAACCAAACTCGTCAAGCGAGGTTATACCATCGATACATGGGATTTTGATTACACGGCTGGACGCCATTCATGGCTCAACTTTCAGGTGAATGACGATACCTACTGGGGTATCATGCACGGTGATAACTCCGGGTACTATGAAGCGTTCAACCAGATGGCGACGCTGTATGCTCATCTTGACATGAAGAGCCGCGCCCGACATTGGAGCTCGTATGCGGAAGCATTCCAGCGGCGAGCAAATAAAGTCTGCTTCAACGGAACATTCTATACACATCATGTTCATCTCGTACCGGTCTCCATTGATGGAGTAGACGAAAGCAGGCAGTTGAGTCTCAGCAATCCGATGAATATTAATCGAGGTCTTGCGACGCACGCAATGGCCGTGAGTATTCTTCGGGAATATCAACAGCGAGGTAAAGCGCAGGGAGCCTTTGCTGACTGGTTTAGTCTCGACCCCCCGATGCCGGATGGAATCTATGGTGATGATAAGCTTGTCGCCGGAGCATATTGCAATGGCGGTTTGCTGCCTCTTGTCGGCGGAGAATTGGCGCGGGCGGCATTTGATCATGGATTCGAAGAGTATGGAGTCGCACAACTCCTCAAGTATGAGCAACTCACTGCCAACAACGAAACGTATCTCTGGTACTTTCCGGACGGCAGAAAATCGACCGTGGAAACGAGCACGAGTCCGGATGCATCGCCGACCGACGGGTGGGGCTCCTCGGCAATGCTCTATGCGCTGTTTGAAGGGCTGGCGGGGATTGTCGATGAAGGCAAACTCTTTCAGAGTGTGCGCCTCTCTCCGCGATGGCTTGCTGCAGGAAGAAGTGAAGCGTCAGTCTGCGTGACGTACGGAGCTTCGGGGGCATCGTTTGGGTACAGTTTTGAACACAATGCATCCTCCAAAACTATTGAGATCAAGATAACGGGAAAAGCCGTAACGCGTCTTCACGTCCTTCTCCCCCGGGGAACAAAATCGACGCAAGTTACTCTAGGGACAAGAAAACTGAAGTTTCGCAATACAAAGATGGAAGAAAGTTCTTATGTTGATGCAGATGTCGACGTAAAAAAGAACGCCGTTGTTCTTATCCGATACCAAGAAGAAGTCAACTCATGAAAAGAAGAGATTTTCTCAAAGCGCCAGCAGCCGGAATGCTCCTCGCCCCAGGATTCAGTTTTGCGGAAGGGTCCCCCCGAACGCAACAGGCGCAAGAGCAAGTGAGCTCCGGCCAGCAAATGGTTGAACAGAAAATGCACCCGGATTTTATCACCTTCTTTCCCGGGATTGAATACTTTCTTCTGGGCAACGGCGACATCATGGGCGCGGTTCAGTATTCACCTCTTGATGCGCAGGCATCGTATTTTGGATTCACCCTAATGAATGCTGAGCGTTTTTGCCGCAAGTGGAGCACCTTCTTGTATCATCCCGAGCGGGGTTTTGGCGCAACTCGCATGGGAGTAACGATTGACGAAGAAAGTCCCGCCACTGACACAAAATCCGGTATGTATACAGGGGTCAAGGGTTACGCGGTAGCGCCCGACAACTTCAAATCCATTCAACGCAAGTATCCCGACCACGTCCCTGTAGTATCGATGGTCTGGATGGCGGGGGAGTGTGAGGTGGAGGAAGAATTCTTTGTACCCAGTGAGGGTTCGATACTCTTCCGTCGTGCGACCGTGAAGAATCTTTCCGTGAAGACGTTCAAAGCCGGAGTGAGCCTTTCGCTTTACGCAAATTTTGGTCTGTTCGACGAAATCGCGGTCGACGAAAAAGAAAAGACCGCTCATGCGTATGGCATAGAGAAAATGAAACTGGCTTCTCTCGACAAGGAAGTTACGGTGGCTGGTCGGTACGATGTCAGGGTAAATATCGGCACTTTGAAGCCGGGAGAGTCCAAACAAGCGACCTACGTCTACTCGATCCGGGATGGAGCCGCGATTCTGAAGAAAAAGTCTTTTAGTGCTCTCTGGAAGGAAACAGCAGCGTACTGGTCCAACAAGAGTTTCATCGAAACCAAGAACGAAACCGCCGATCATTTTCTAAACACCTCCAAGGCATGCATGAAAGCCGTGGTGGCGCGCAGCGGCAAGATGGATGCCGGTCCGTGGATGTACAACATGGAATGGGTTTCCGACCATGCTCTGGCCGTTGAAGCATTGCTTCATTGCGGTATGTTCGACGAAGCGAAAACGATGATCGAACGCAACCTGGCGCATGCAATCGGGCCTGACGGACGAACGATTGAATCCAGTCGATGGTTCGGATACGACTATACCGAACTGAATCAGAATGGTATGCTGCTCTATGGGTTGTGGGTATATCTCTGTTGGACGGGCGATCTCGAACTGGCGAGAAAGTATTGGAAGAAGATAGAACTCTGTGCGAATTTTCCGCTGCTGGAGAAGTTTCGCGATAAGCAAACGAAGATGGTCAAGAACAAAAGGGAGTTCTGGGAGCGGAGCGACACGCACGGGATTGAAGAAGGGTATGAGATGGCGTACCAGTTTTGGGTCGCCTTCGGCCTGGAGAAAGCCGCCGTCATCGCCGAGTCGCTCGGCAAGAAAGCCGCTGCGAAACAATGGTCAACCGCTGCGGCAGAGACGAAAAACACAATGCTCAATGATCCAAAATGGAGGTTGATCGAGGACGGTCATTTCATCAAACGGCGGAAGGTAACGGGTGAATGGCAACAGGTGACGATTCCCCCCGATCGGAAACGGATGCCCCCGGGTTCACAGCTCGCACTCAATGAAAAGCCCTCGCTTGAACCAGATGCCGTTGAAATATATCCGAGCATCTATCGATTTGTTGATCCCAGGGGCGAACTGTCGATCAACACGCTCAAGTGGGTGGAACAGACGTGGAACCAACAATGGGAGGGAGGGGGCTATCCCCGCTATAACAGCACCGGAGATGATAATCCCCCATCACCCTGGCCGTTGGCTTCGATGCTGATTGCCCGTGCATACGCCGAGGCCGGGAATGACGAAAAAGTGTGGAGAGTTCTGGAGTGGCTGCGGAGTATTGGCGGCGGGAAGTCCGGTGGGTGGTTTGAGCGAATCGGCCAGAGCATAACGCCGCCCATGCCGCCGGTCGCAGTTGTCAATTGGACCTGGTATGAAATTCTGGCCCTCTTCATTCTTGATGTCATTGGATTCAGGCCGCAGCTTGACCATCTTGAGATAAAGCCGAGACTCCTGAGCGGCCTTGACGAGATTCACTCGCAGTTCAAAATCCGTGGTGCCCGCATCGACCTAACGCTGAGAAGGTCCAAAGACACCAACAGTGCACGAGTCAACGGAAAAGAAGTGACCATCAAGGACGGATCTCTTTCGATTCCGTATCCCGCCAGGGGGACAACAATCATTGATTTCACAATTGCAGGATAACAGATGAGACGAAGCGATTTTTTTAAAACCGCGCTTGGTGCAGCCGCCGTCGCAGGGCTTTCCGGGTTCACACGGAGGGACAACAAAGCAATTCGCCCGGCAGAAGTCTGGCCGGCAATCGACCCAGAAGACGAACAATTCTGGAAATTCGTCCGGACGCAGTTTCCACTGACCGATGAACGCGCGTACCTGAACACCGGCGGCCTTGGTGCATCACCCTACGCCGTCATCGATGCTGTCAAAGCAAAGATGGACGAGCTGGAAAAAGTTGCAGAGACCGGACATTCAGAAGAACTCTGGAAAGAAGTCAAAACCGACGCGGCGCAGTTGTTCGGGTGTGATCCGACGGAACTTGCATTCACCCGGAACGCGACCGAAGGTATTAATATCGTGTGTAATGGATTGCCGCTCAAACGCGGCGATGAAATGATCACTACGACGCACGAGCATGTCGGGAACGCCGTTCCATGGCTGGCGCTGCTGAAGCGGGAAGGGATTATCATCAACCTCTTTGAGCCATCAACGCTCTCGGCCCAGGAAAATGTGGACCGGATCGAGAAGTTGATCACGAAGAGAACCCGGCTCATCAGCGTTCCGCACGCAACGACGACGACAGGGCAGGTTCTTCCGATCAAGGCCATCGCTGCACTCACGAAAACAAAGGGGATTTGGCTGTTTGTTGACGGCGCTCAAACGGCGGGAATGTTTCCATTCAGTCTCCATGATCTCGGATGCGATGCGTATGCGACGAGCGGACACAAGTGGATGCTCGGACCAAAAGAAACAGGCTTCCTGTACGTTCGGAAAGACATGCTGGATGTCGTTCAGCCAAAAACGGTCGGCGCTTACTCGGGGAACGGATTTGATCTGGAAAAGAGGACATTCGATTTCACTCCAAGCGCACAACGTTATGAGTACGGGACCGTGAGCATTCCACTTCGGTTCGGCCTTGGTGCCGCAATCAGGTTCCTTCAGAAAATTGGAATGGAAAACGTGTGGAAGCGGGACCAGTCGCTTTCCACAAGACTTTTTACGGGGTTGAAGTCGATTCCGTATGTGACTGTCCTTTCTCCTGAAAGCAAAACGGAGAGAAGCGCGCTCGTTACGTTCAAGCACGAAAAAGTCCCGTACGGCGATCTTCAACGTCATCTCGACACATATAAACTCCGAACGCGTGGTGTGGGCGAAGGCGGAGTCAACGCTCTTCGAATCTCCACACATCTCTATAATATGCCGGAGGAGGTTGACCGCGCGTTGGAAGCAATAAAATCTGCCTACAAGGGGTAAAAGTCATGTATACATTAGGTTATGACATCGGAAGCTCATTCATCAAGGCGAGCATCGTGGATGTTGAAAAGGGGACCGTGGTTGCGAAGGCGAGCTATCCCGAGAAGGAAATGCTCATCAATTCCCCGAGGAGCGGGTGGGCAGAACAGGATCCTGCAGCCTGGTGGAAAGCCGTCAAAGGTGTGACCGACCTGCTGGCCGCCCAGGCAACGGTGTCGCTGCAGGATGTGCGGGCGATCGGGATCTCCTATCAGATGCACGGCCTTGTGCTTGTCGACAAAGACGGTTCGCCTTTACGGCCTTCAATTATCTGGTGCGACAGCCGCGCGACGGAAATCGGCAGGAAGGCGTTTTCGGCGATTGGTGAAACAGAGTGCCTTCACGAGATGCTGAATTCTCCGGGCAATTTCACGGCATCGAAACTCTGTTGGGTCAGACAGAACGAACCTTCAGTGTATGAGAAGACCTACAAAATGCTTCTCCCTGGAGACTACGTTGCGCTCCGTTTGACAGGAGAATACAGGACAACGATTTCCGGATTGTCGGAAGGCATCCTTTGGAATTTCCCCGGTGCAACCGTTGCAGAAAAAGTTTTGACCTACTACCAGTTGCGGCGAGATCTGCTGGCTGATCTTGTGCCGTCGATTGGATTTCAGGGATATGTCTCCGCTACGGCCGCCGGTGAGTTGGGCCTGAAGGCCGGAATCCCGGTTTCGTACCGCGCCGGCGACCAACCGAACAACGCGCTCTCTTTAAATGTGCTGGAGCCGGGGGAAATTGCAGCCACCGCCGGAACATCAGGCGTTGTCTATGCCGTCAGTGGTAACCTGAACTGTGATCCACAGTCACGCATCAATGCATTCGCGCACGTGAATCACCGGCCTGAGGCACCACGCGTCGGAATTCTTCTCTGTATCAATGGAACGGGGATTTCCAACAGCTGGATTCGAAAACTTATCGGTGAATCCAATCTCACCTACGATGAAATGAATCAAACAGCAGCGCTGTCTCCGGTCGGTTCCAGGGGGCTTTCCGTTCTTCCGTTTGGCAACGGAGCGGAACGCATGCTGGGCGACAAAGAAATTGGAGCACAGATGCACCATCTGAACTTCAATATCCATGCAAAGCCGGAGGTGTTGCGGGCTGTTCAGGAGGGTGTGGCGTTCTCCTTCAAATATGGAATTGAAATCATGCAGTCGTTGAAAATTCAACCGAGTGTCTTGAAGGCTGGAGCGGCAAACATGTTTCTGAGCCCGGTCTTCTGCAAGACACTGGCGTCGGCGGCCGGAGTAACCATTGAGCTCTATAACACGGATGGAGCACAGGGCGCGGCGCGTGCTGCTGCGGTCGGCGCCGGGATCGTCCCTCGTCTGCAAGATGCATTCAAAGGGTTGGCGGCTCTTCGAAGTATTGAACCTGCGCCGAATAGAGACGACTATCTCGAAGCATACAACCGGTGGATTACACCGCTAAAAGACAGTCTTCATTCTTAAGCAACCTCTTCTGTGAGGAACATATGAACAGAGTCTTTCTCCTGTGTCTCTCTGCCGTTGCAATCCTCGTGGTTTTTGGGTGTCGTGGAAAAGATCAAAAGGGGGCGTCATCCGCGGGTGGAACTACGTATACCGTTGGCTTCCTCATGGAGACCTATGATCTTGATCGTTGGAAACGGGATGAGGAATACTTCAGGGAAAAATCCAATTCGCTCGGTGTGACGGTGTTGCGGGCTGTTGCGGACGGTGACCAGGATCGGCAGAACAAACAAGCTGAGACATTCCTGACGCAGGGAGTTGACGTGCTCGTCGTGGTGCCGAAAAACCTCAACACCGCTGCTCGCATCGTCAAGAGCGCACACGAGAAGAACATACCCGTGCTTGCCTACGATAGGCTGATGCTGGATTGCGATTTGGACATCTACATTACCTTTGACAATGAGAAGGTTGGCTATCTCCAGGCGTATGGAATCTTGCAGAAGGTGCCTGAGGGGAACTTCATTCTTCTCGGCGGGGCAGCATCCGATAACAATGCGAAGCTGCTGCGTGCGGGCCAGCTGCGGGCAATCAATGAGCATGAGTTGCAGACGAAGAAGAAGGTCACCATTCTTGCCGATCCATTTCTCGACGATTGGGATCGCGAAGAAGCACGACGACGCATCGGGAATCTGATCACCAAGTTCAACGCAGAAGGAAAGAAAATCGACGCAATCATTGCTTCGAACGATGCAACTGCCGGTGGAGTTATTGCTGCGCTGCAGGCGGAAAAGATGGCGGGAAAAATCGCTGTCTCAGGGCAGGACGCGGAACTGCAGGCATGCCAGCGTATCGTTGAAGGAACGCAAGCGGTCACGGTGTACAAGCCGGTTCGGCTCCTTGCCGAGGTTTCGGCTCAAGTTGTCCAGCGACTTGCGAAAAAGGAGAAACCCGAGGAGATTATCAAAGCGCTTGGATTTACTGTTCATTATCTTGATAACGGCTTCAAAAAAGTGCCGTCAATTTTCCTTGAGCCGGTGTTTGTGACGAAAGAGAACATGGCGAAGACGGTGATCGCCGACAACTGGCATCCGCTGGAAAAAGTTTTCGCGAACGTGCCAAAAGAATTCTGGCCTAAACAGTAAACCGCGCATGTCCCTAGAAGCTATCTCAAAAATGGATGTCACTCCCGAATGCTTCTGTCGGGAGTCCAGAAGAGAGCATAATATTTGCCCAAAGCCGCCACAATCTATGTTCTGGATTCCCGCCTAAGACATGCGGGAATGACAATCCGTCCTTTGGGGGTATTTTTGGGATGAGTTCTAGAGACGCGGTTGATGCGCAAACGCTTGCTGCAGAGGCACCAAGGCCACTATGTCACCCCGAGACTCTTCTGCTCGGGGTTCCCAAAGCGAGGTCCCGAACAAGAGTACCGCTATTGGATTCTGCTTGTAGGCGGGATTCCAGAGAGCGGAACATTTCGGGACGACAACGTCTTTTTGGTGTTGCTTTTCGGCATCGGCCCCCAGAAACAACCATTGTATCGATTGTCCGATGAAAGAACCCAGATTCGGCATACGAGTGAACTTCCGCGTCATGTCGATGATCCTTATCCTCGCCGTGATGTGGATCTTCTTTCGACTCCAGGTCGGGGACTTCTACTTCAGCGGAGAGAGCATCGCGAAGTTGAGCCGCGACATGGTCAGTTGGACCATCCTGGCTGCAGGGATGACGCTTGTCATCATCTCGGGGAACATCGATCTTTCCGTCGGCTCACTTCTCTCTGTGGTTGCTGCATCTGCCGCGTTGATGATGAATCCGGAATATGGTCCCGGATGGTCTGCGAATGTTGCCGTTCCCATCGCATTGTCGATCGGTACCGCTCTTGGACTTCTGCAAGGAACGCTTGTTGCGTACTTTCGGATTCCCTCGTTCATTGTTACGCTTGGCGGCCTCTTTATTTTTCGCGGGATTACACAGAAGATCAGCGAGTTCGACCCCCGGGTTCCAGCGGGGAACTGGGTTGTGTCGCTGGGGTTTGACTATGTTCCGCACGAAACAGCTTACCTCGTCATCGCTGCGTTCGTACTCCTTCTCGCCGTGGTTCTGATCATCAGCCGGAGAAATCGCCTCCAGATGAACCTGCCGTCGTGGAATATCCCGGCACTCACCGGCATACTCTTCGTCGCCGCCGCGGTGCTTGCACTGCTTGTGATGAAGATGAACGAGTACAAAGGGATTCCTAATCAAACGGTGGTGATGGTGATTGTCCTCATCGTGCTTCATGTAATTTCGAAACAGACAACCTTTGGCAGGCACCTGTACGCGATCGGAGGGAACACCGAAGCGGCACGGATTTCCGGAATCAAAGTTGAACGCAAGGTTGTCGCCGTCTTTGCTCTGATGGGGTTTCTGGCCGGCGTTGCCGGCATTGTCTGGATGGCTCAAAATCAGGGCTCGACAAAGAACGGCGGTCAATACTATGAGCTGTACGCCATCGCAGCCGCCATCATCGGCGGCACAAGTCTCATGGGGGGACGCGGAACAATCTTCGGAACGTTCCTGGGAGGCCTCGTGATGGCAACGGTGATCCAGGGAATGGACTATACGAATCTGGAGAATTGGCTGCAGCTTGTTGTGCGTGGCAGCGTTCTCGTGTTGGCTGTTGGGCTGGACATCATGGCGAAGAATCCGCCATTGTGGGCTCGTCGGCTCCAACACAAAGTGTGGAAACAATCGCCCCCGACGCCTTCAACCGCTGAGAAGCATTGACCATGGCTGAAATCGTTCAATTTGATAGAGTTTCAAAGCGGTTTGGCGGAACCATTGCTCTGAACGGAGTCAGTTTCTCCATTCGGGAAGGGGAAGTGCACGCCGTGATAGGAGAGAACGGTGCCGGCAAATCAACGCTGATGAAAATTCTCGCTGGCGTTCTGCAGAAGGATTCGGGAAAAATCTTTGTCGGCGGTTCGGAAACGGTGTTTCGCCTGGCAGGTGATGCGCAGAGAGAGGGGATCAGTACGGTGTATCAGGAACCCCACCTCGTCCCGCATATGACCGTTGCGGAAAACGTGTTCCTCGGGCGCGAACCTATCAAGAAACTTGGGTGGATAGACTTCAATACCCTGAATGCCCGAACACAAGAGATCCTCGCTCAATTGGAGCTGGCAATATCCCCAACGACAACACTTGCGGACCTGAGCTCCGCTGACATACAACTCGTTCAGATCGCGAGGGCAATAGCGTTCTCGACAAAAATTCTCATCCTCGACGAGCCGACCGCCTCGATCACCGGGCGGGAAACGGAAATTCTCTTCAGCCTCCTCAAGAAGCTGAACGCCAAGGGCCTGACGATCGTCTATGTCTCTCACCGGCTCAAGGAGATCTTTGAGCTTTGTCATCGTGCGACAGTGCTTCGGGATGGCAAATATGTTGCAACCGTTGATGTTGAGAAGACCAACGAGCGTGAAATTATCAGCATGATGGTGGGGCGGGAGGTGGAGGAGACTCTCGCTGTTCCGAACGAGAAGAGAAACACAGCGGTGAGCCTCGAGCTTCGCGACATCAGCGTTTCAGAATCGGCGATTCCAGTACGCAATGTCTCTCTGAAGGTCCGGAAGGGGGAAATCGTTGCTCTCGCAGGGCTGGTTGGCTCTGGTCGGAGCGATGTGGCAAAAGCAGTGTTTGGGCTGAACAGAATCAGTGCAGGCAGCATCCATGTTCACGGCGAACGCGTTAACATCAAGAGCCCGGGGGATGCTATACGGCGGGGGATCTCTTTCGTGCCGGAGGACCGCAAGAGTGAGGGCCTGATTCCCATTCAATCGATCAAACACAATATCTCGCTGACGGGGTTGAAGCTGCTCGCGCGATTGGGATTCATCAACGGTTCCTCGGAGACAAACCTCGCGCGCACAAGTTCTGCGCAGCTCTCCATCAAATCCTCGTCCGAAGAGGCCGAGGTCTCGACACTGAGCGGCGGCAACCAGCAGAAAGTCGTTCTGGCGAAATGGTTGTGGCTGAAACCGACGATCTTGATTCTTGATGAGCCGACCCGGGGCATTGATGTCGGCGCAAAATCCGAAATCCACAGCTTGATCACGAATCTCGCAAAGAACGATGTCGCGGTTCTTCTCATTTCGTCTGAATTGCCGGAAGTTCTCCGGCTCGCGGACCGAATTTATGTTATGCGCGACGGAACAATCACCGGAGAGCTTCAGAGATCCGAAGCAAGCCAGGAATCCATTATGCACCTGGCAGCACTTGGTAAACAAGAAACGGGAGGTATATGAAATCGGTTAATACGTTTGATCTTGTCGTCGTCTTCACCTATTTCCTCATCATCATGGGCATTGGTCTCTTTTTCATGCGTGTCAACAAAGGAGGCAAAGAGTTCTTTACCGGCGGGAGCATGATACCGTGGTGGATGTCCGGCATCTCCCTCTACATGGGAAACTTCAGCGCGTGGCTGTTCACCGGTGCCGCCGGCTTCGCCTATACCACCGGTTGGTTCGCAACGCTCTATTTCGCGGGCAGCCCGATTGCGTATCTGATCGGCTCGAGTCTTACAGCGGCGAAATGGCGAAGAACGCGCTCAATTTCTCCGCTCGAATATACTGTGACGCGTTTCAATATCACGACGCAACAATTCTTGAGTTGGGTGATCGCCACAAATTTCACGCTCTCTGCCGGAGTTCAACTCGCGTCGACCTGCAAACTGTTTGCACCAATCATCGGCATCGATCTGACGGCCATTGTGCTTATGATCGGGTTCATTGTGATGCTTCACAATTTTCTCGGCGGACTCTGGGGTGACATGGCTATGGATGTGGTGCAGGGGGTGATCCTCGTTGGAATTACCTTCATTGTGATGCCGCTGAGCCTGAATCTTATCGGTGGCATTGGGACACTGTTCGACAAACTGCCTCCATTGTCGTTTGATCACACTTACAACAACGTGCACTATACGGAACACTGGCTCCTGTCGATCCTCATCATTACAACCATCGGGTTTGCATCCGGAGGAGCGCAGCGGTTCTACTCCGTGAAGGATGAAAAGAGCGCCAAGCGTGTTGGCAAAATGGCGGCAGCGCTTGCTCTCTGTACGCCTCTGGTCTTTGGAATCCCTCCGCTGGTTGCGAAAATCTACTGGCCCGATCTGAGTCAGGTTGAGTTCTTCAAGCCCTATCTTGCCACCAACCCCCAAGATCTCGTCATGGTCGGTCTTGTGCTGAAACTTCTTCCCCATGGATTGATAGGTGTCTTCATCGCAGCGATGCTGGCGGCGACGATGACGACCCTGAGCACAGTCTACAATATGGTCTCATCCATCGTGTCGCACGATATCTACAAAGGCGTGTTCCGACCGAACCTTACGGACAAGCAGTTGTTGAAAGCGGGTCGCATCACGGCCATGACGATTGGTATGATCGTGATGACACTGGCGGTCTTTTTTGTCAAGAGCAAATTCGGGATTTTCAATCTCATGCAGGCATTCTTCACGCTCTTCAATGTTCCGGTGATCGTGCCCCTTGCGTTCGGCCTCATTTTCCGGAGAGTTCCAAAGTGGTCAGCAGTTGGGGCAATCACCTGGGGATTGATCGTGGGCGTGACGACGCGATACGGCCTCGGGTGGGATATCGGCCCGCAGGTGTATTTGGCGTTCGCAATGACATTTGGAATTTTCAGCACATCGCATTGGACAGCGAAACTGTATCGTGAGAACAAATTTGCCCTTACCTCCATTGCGGCATTCATTTCGATCGCCATGGCAGCTCTCTTCTATCTAACGCCCGTTGGGCAGATTGAAGACTGGCAGAAAATGTTGGCGTTCGTGAGTGCTGTTGCTTTGGGTGCGAGCCTCTATGGCTTTTCGAAATTGTTTGCCATTGAGAAAGAGGAAGAGAGGAAAGTTCTTGATGCGTTCTTCAAGAAGCTCGACACTCCGATCGATGTGGCGAAAGAGGTCTATGCCGGTGGACGGAAGCAGGTCTCAACGATGCCGCTGGTTGGCCGGACGGTTATCTTCCTGGGTATTCTTGTTTCGATGTCGTTTTTCACCAAGCTCGAAGGTCTTGAGATCTATGCTGTGGTAGCGATGGTGGCGATCCTTCTGGGTTTTGGCGGGACACTCTGGATTATGGGGAAACGCACCGAATGGAAAGAGGAGCAGGAACGGATAAGGCTTACTCAAGCAACATAATGCGCCTGGCACCTTGGTACAGACAGGAATTGACGGAGAATGTATGAGAGAGGTCACATGAAGATTCGCCTGGCCTACGGGAAAGAAGGACTTGAGGTGGAGGTGCCGGAGAAGAATCTGGCCAAGATCCTGACAATGAAATCAACACCGCCTCTTGCTGAACCGCTCCGCGCAGTGAAAGAGTCGCTGCTGCGTCCGATCGGCTGTCCGCCGCTAGGCGACATTGTTCGCACAGCAAAGAGTGCGTGCATTGTTGTGTGCGATTTCACGCGACCCGTACCGAATCGACTGCTCTTGCCTCCCATCCTCGAGATCCTTGAGACGAACGGTCTCCAGAGGCAGAACATTATGATACTCATTGCCACAGGACTTCATCGGCGGAGCACACCGACTGAACTGGACACAATGTTCGGTCCGGACATCCTCCGCCGATACACCGTGGTCGATCATCGGGCGTCGATTCTTGAGGAACAGCGCTATGTTGGCCGGACCAGGCGGGACACGCCGGTCTATATCGACGAGCGGTATTGCTCGGCCGATCTGAAGATCACTGTCGGGTTCATTGAGCCTCATCTTATGGCAGGATTCTCCGGCGCGCGTAAAATTGTTGCCATTGGGTGCGCCGGGGAAGAGACCATCAAAACACTGCACAGTCCGGCGTTTCTGGATGATCCGTTGTGTCGAGAGGGATCGATCGACAAGAATCCCCTCCACCACGAACTGCTGGAAATCGCTTTCATGGTAGGGCACGATTTCACCATCGATGTTGCACTCGATGCAAACAAGTCTATCACTGGAGTTTTTGCAGGGCATCCGCAACTCGCCCACGCATCTGGCATAGAAGCAGTGAGGAAATCTGTAGGGGCGACACTCCCACTACCGGCTGATATTGTTCTGACGACGTGCGCTGGATTTCCCCTGGACCTGACGTACTACCAGGCGATCAAGGGAATGACGGCAGCTCTTCCCGTCTTGAAACAGGGGGGCGTCCTAATTCTCGCTGCAGAATGTGCAGAGGGATTGGGAAGCGAACGCTTTGTTTCTATGGCTACCCGCTTTCGCACCTCGGCAGAATTCGAACAGTGGATTCACAGTCATCCGGTTGAGGTCGACCAATGGCAGCTTCAGGAATGTGCGAAAGCCACGCAACGCGGCGAGGTTGTCGTCGTCTCAAGCGGCATTCGGCGTGAGCAACAAGAGAAACTTTTCGTACAGACGGCAGTCAGTGTTGAAGAGGCTCTTCAGCAGGCACTTCAAAAGGTTGGGCCAAATGCGTCGATTGCTGTAATTCCCAAAGGTCCCTACACCCTTGTTGACATTGATTCCGGTGCGATTTAGCAGGCACCCGCAGAACTTTCAAAAATAGGAAAACAGCAACACCCTTCTGGCTTACCAGTATCACCCCGGCGAGCGGCGCAGAGGCCGCGATTCTTGACATCCGATTCATTAACCGTTATACTCACATATACCTTAATTAAACGTCATTCAATTAGCAAAACATCACCCTATGGCACTCAACTATACGGTACCCGCCGTCGATCGTGCAATCAGGGTTCTCGAACTCCTTTCCGCCGCGCGGAACGGTTTGTCGCTTGCTCAATTGGCATCGCAGACAAAAGTCCCCAAGAGCACAATGTTTCGCATTCTCCACACACTGCGGGAGCATCAGATCATTCTGGAGGATAATGAACGCAAGTTGTTCACCTTGGGCATGAGGGTTCTTGGCTGGGGAAATGCTGCGCTGGAGCGAATGGACTACAAGGCGATCGCACACCCCTATCTTGTCAAACTCGCGGAGGAAACACGCGAAAGTTTCTACCTGGCTCTTCTGGATCACGACGAGGTTATTCTCGTGGACCGGGTGGACACCCCGGAAGTGTGGAAAATGGTCACTCGGCTTGGCCAGCGTTCGCCGTTTCATTGCACAGCAACGGGCTTGATTATTGCGGCGGCAATGAGCGATGACGACATTGATGAAATGATCGATCGTCACGGACTCAGGAAGTTTACTCCGAAGACCATCACAAATGTCGTACGGCTCAAACGCCGGTTGAAAGAAGTCGATCGGCTTGGCTATGCTGTGGCTGATGGAGAATACAAGCCCGAGCTGTGCGCCGTGGCTGTTCCTATCTGGGACCACGCCGGCGCTGTTGTGGCGTCGCTCATGACCGCTGTTCCGTCTGCGCGCAGCCGCAAGGACAAAAAGCTCGTGGTCAATTTGATTTCGGTTCTGAAACGCGAAGCGGCGCAGATTTCTAAAAGAATCGGATATGAAAAAGGATCTTTCGGCAACTGAGTTGCCCTTCCCTCAAGAAACAATACAGGAGCCGTATGCGCCGTCTTGAATTTGGCATAGTGAGCGATGAGATCTCGCCGGATTTCGATGAAGCTGCACGATATGGGGGTGAATGGGGCATCTCGATTTTCGAGTTGCGCGTCCTGAGAACCGGGCGCATTCCCGCGGTTGACCAGGCTGAGCTCCGGGAAGTCCAGGCGTTGGTGAAAGACAATGGGCTGAAGATCACGGCATTGTCGCCGGGCATCTTCAAGCTGCCGTTGTCGCAAATGGCGAAGCTTGAAGAGGAGCTTGCAACAACACTGCCCAAAACACTGGCGCTGGCGCGCGAGTTTGGAGCCTCTCTCGTCATCGCTTTCGGTTTTCAGCGAGAGCAGAACGAAAAGCCGGAAATGTTTTCGCGGGCAGTCGATTTTATGAGCCGCGCAGCCGAAAGAGCGGGAAAAGAAGGAATCAAAATCATCATCGAAAACGAGCCGGGGTTCTGGTGTGATTCGGGCGCCAATACAGCGAAATTGATTCAAGCAGTGAACTCATCATACCTGAGAGCCAACTGGGATCCGTGCAACGGCTACGGCACGGCAGAGCGCCCGTTTCCGGAAGGGTACGACGCGGTCAAACAGTACATTGCCAACGTTCATGTGAAAGATACCAAAGAGGGATCGCTGATTCGTTGCGTTCCCGTTGGTGAAGGAGCGCTCAACTGGAAAGGACAGCTTGCAGCGTTAGTGCGGGATGAATTGGTACACCACGTCACGATAGAAACGCATTGTTTGCCACTGGTGGAGAATTCGAAACAAAACGTGGAAACACTGAAAAACTACCTCGCTGATATCTATCTCCAACAGGAGACTGCATCATGAGTCTTGAACGACGCGACTTCTTGAAATATGTCGGCGTAGGAGCCATTGCGACAACCATCCGTCCTCACCTCGATTCTCCGCAGGACGTCCCACTCGTGAACGAACAGAAAATTCATCCGGATTTTCGTTCAAACAACCACGGGGTGGAATATTACATGCTTGGCAACGGTCTGATCCTCACAGCCCTTCAGGTCTCGCCGAAGCCCGAATCCGGAACACATTGTGGACTGCTCGTGAGTTCCTCGGAACACTTCTGTCGAAAACTCAGCACGTACCTCTTTCATCCGGAACGCGGACTTCAGAACACTCGGTTCACTGTCAATATCGATGGAAAAGGATACAGTCCGGAGTATGACAAAACCGCTCTCCGGTGGGAATATCCCGACAAGGTACCGACTATTGTCATAGAGTGGACTGCGGGGGAATGCGCTGTTCGGGAAGAATTGATGTGTCCTATCAACGACTCCGCCCTTGTTCGGACTGTGACGATTCAAAATAGGTCTTCCGTTGGCGTAAAAGGAACCGGCGCGATCCTTTTGTATCCCAATCTTATGTTCTTCGATGAATATCATGTCGATCGTGATAAGGGAACCCTGGCGGCCACGGGATATGCTTCCATGGAGATGTTTTGTCTCAACGAAGCAACTCCCGGTGATCGACATCTGAATGTGATGTTCGGGGAAATCCCTGCCGGCGGTACGAAGACTTCCACCGTCGTTCTTACGGTGAACCTGACGCGAGCGAAGTTTGAAAACAAGGGTCTGGCCGCCATGGAAAAGGAAACGCAGCGGTACTGGAGCCAACGTGCGACCTGCGAGACGAACCACGACGGACTCAATCATCTTTTTCACAGTGCCGTAACGGGCATGCGCTCTGCGGTCTCTCAAACAGGAAAGATGGATTCAGGCATCTGGCAGTACAATTTCGAATGGGTGCGGGACCAAAGCATGATGGCGGCCGCGAGCTCCTTGTGCGGTTATGCCGATATCGCCGAGACATCGCTGCTTCGCATGCTCGATCGTTCCATTGATGATGAGGGGCGAGCCCGGGACGCAAGCCGTCACAGGCCGCCGGAGACAATTGAGCTCGACCAAAACGGGGAATTCCTCTACGCAGTCTGGACGCACTGGATGTGGACGGGCAACGACACCATCATCAAACAATTTTGGCCGAAGATCAAAGCCGTCGCGGACTTTGTGCTCCGTCCGGAGTTTCTGGATTCTGCGACGGGCCTCGTGAAGAACTCACGTGAGTTCTGGGAACGTGATGCGGGGTTTGGAGTCAAAGAAGGGTATGAGCACACCTATCAGGTCTGGAACATCGTCGGCCTTGAGTTTGCGGCTGACCTTGCACACCATATGAAAGAGCCGGCAAGTGCACAGAGATGGATGGACGCTTCGCGGAAGATGAAGAACTCCTTCCTCAATGATCCCAAATTCTCTTTCATTGACAATGGTGTGTTCATCAAGCGCCGACTGCTCAATGGTGAAGTCCAGCGCACTTTCGAACCGCCGAATCGAAAATCCATGGCCCCGGGCGTGCCGCTGAACGTCGAAAAAGTCTCCTACGTAGATCCCGATGCCGGTGATGTCTACCCGATCATGCTGGGACTGATTGATCCAAAAAGTCCTGTCGCTCTCAAGACGCTTGAGTCAATGGAGTTGTTGTGGAATCAACGGTGGACGACGGGCGGATACGCCCGCTATAACGTAACGTCGGAACCCGATTCGCCGGGCTCGTGGCCGTTTGCGACGATGTTCCTGGCGCGCGCGTACTTCGAAGCCGGAAACGACGAAAAGGTGTGGCGCGCGCTCAATTGGCTGCTGCATTGTCCCGGAGGCAAGGCTGGTTCATGGTTTGAATGTCACGCTGATCGACCCGTACCGCCGTTGCCGCCGTTGGGCATTGTGCCGTGGACGTGGGCAGAACTGGCAGTCTTCTTTGTTCATCATCTCCTCGGCGTTCGTCCAAACAAGAATGAACTTGTCATCCGGCCGAGGCTGTTGACCGGACTCGACAAAGCAAAAGCATCCCTTACTCTTCGCGGTCAGCAAATCGACCTGACTGTTACCCGCGCTGAGAAGGAAGCGGTGGCTGTTGTGAACGGAAAACAGGTTGCACTGGTCAATGGGGAACTCAAACTGGCGATCCCGACGAAGGCGCAAACCATCGAAATGAAAATCTAGGAAGAACTCTCCGGGCGGACCATGGCAACATTGTTTGGCAAGAACTACAGCCGTCGCGAGCTGGAACAACGCGTTGGTCACCTTTCACAGATCGCGGGCGTGAGATTGATGCAGTTGCTGGAGGGGAAGGAAACCGATGTTCGCACCGCAGATGTCCGGAGTGGATCGGGACTGCGGTTTCAGATATCGCTCGATCGAGGAATGGATATTTCTGTTGCGGAATACAAGAGTATGTCGCTCGCCTGGCGGTCACCTCAAGGGGATGTCCACCCGAGTCACTTCGATCCGAAAGGGATGGGATGGTTGAAATCGTTTCCCGGTGGATTGATGACGGGATGCGGATTGACATCAGCAGGTGCGCCATGCTCTGATGCCGGTGAAGAGCTGGGAATCCACGGTCGCTTGTCGAACCTCCCTGCCTCCGACATTCAGGCGAAAACAGAATGGAATGGCGACCAGTGCGTTTTCAAGATCAGCGGAGTCATCCGAGAAAATGTCATCTTCAAAGAGAACCTGGCTCTCTACAGAACAATCGAAGTTGAGCTTGGGAAATCTATTATCACCGTGCGTGACAAAGTAGTGAATGAAGGATTTCGGCAGGCACCGCTGATGATGTTGTATCATATCAATCTGGGGTGGCCGCTGCTCGACGACGGAGCCGGGGTGCATCTCAATGCCCGATCAATGAAGCCGAGAGATGCCGAGGCTGAGAAAGGGGCAGCGTCGGCGGCCAGGATGCCGACCCCCATGGCAGGATACAAGGAACAAGTTTTCTACCACGACCTGATTGCTGAAGACAACGGCTTCGCCTCGGCGGTGCTTGAAAATAGAAAACTGGGACTTGGCCTGTTTGTGCGCTATAGACAGGAGGAACTGCCGAAGTTTATTCAGTGGAAAATGGCAGCTGAAGGAGAGTACGTCCTCGGATTCGAGCCAGCGAACTGTCTGGTCGAGGGACGGGCGAAGGAACGCGAGCGGGGAACACTGCAATTCCTCGAACCGGGCGAAACGCGGGAGTTTCTCGTTCACATCGGCGTGCTTGACGGCAACACTCAGATCGATCAATTCAAAAGCGAAAACAAACTCCAATGACTGAAAAAAAAGTACGAATTGCGCAAGCAGGCATAGCGAATCACGGACGGACGATTGTGAACGCGACCCGCGATGCCGGAAATCTCCAACTCATTTCGTGTTTCGACATCAACACGGTTGCGAACGAATCGGTGGCGAAGGAGTTTGGTGCGACGGCGGCCACAGGATATGATCAACTTGTTCAGGATCCGACTGTCGACGCGGTTTCGTTGGTAACTCCGAACCATCTTCACCTCGAACAGATACAAAAGGCTGTCGAGGCAAAGAAACACATTTTCGTGGACAAACCAATCACCAATACCGTTGCCGAAGCACAGCAGGCGATTAACCTGGTAAAAAGAGCAGGCCTGATCCTGATGGTGGGGCACAACACCAGACGCCGCCAGGTCTTCCGGCGCGCAAAAGCACTTTTGACGGAGCAAAGAATCGGCGACATTGTAGCGGTCGAAGCGAATCTTTCCCGTCCCGCCGGCCTGCAAGCAGGGCTGCCGGCATGGAAAGCCGATCGTCGCACCTGCGCGCTCCTGCCGATGATGCAGCTCGGAATTCACTTTGTTGATACTGTGGAGTACCTGATCGGCCCCATCGAGCGGGTCAGTTGTTTTGCTGGCAATATCGCAATGCCCAATCAGGTTCTCGACTCAACGGCAGCAATTCTCCAGTTGAAATCAGGCATTCCCGTCTCTCTTACATCCTACTACGTTTCTGCTGACGCCTACTTTCTACGTATCTATGGCACAAAAGGGACAATTCATTGTTCTCCCCTGAAACTCCGTCTGGACATTCTGCACAATGGAGAATTGAAAGATACAATAGAAGAGGACTTCAGCTCTGAAGGAGCGGGAAGTTATATCCTGCAGATGCGGGAATTCGGGGATTGTGTTCTGCGAGGGGTTCAGCCGGAAACAGGCGGCAACCAGGGCTTAAAAGCGTTGGCTGTCATCGAGGCGATGGTCAAGTCAGTTGAAAATCATTCGGTTGTTGAACTCAGCGACATCTTAAAAGAGGAGCACCCATGATACCATCTCGGAGGAAGTTTCTCAATACAGCTGCCTTGACAATGGCGGGCGTTGCCCTTGCCCCACGAAGGACACTTGCGGCGTACGTGCCGGATGATCCAATACTGAAGAAATCAAACACGCTTCTCTTCGATCAAAGCGACATCGCGCGCATACAAGCGACCCAAAAACTTCCGCGTTTTGCTTCGTATTGGAAAACAATGATGACGGCAGATTTAGCAGCGGACACAAAATTTCTCCGCGCCGAACTGAGACTCAATAATCACGTTGCCGACTTGCTCCGTGCACGTCAGATTCTTGAAAGATCTTCCTTTGTCTATGCGATCAGCGGCGACAAGAATCATCTCGAGATTTCAAAACTCGCCATTGACCGTATCCTGGAATATAAAAAGTGGGATTACTTTTTAGAGGCGGGAGAATTTACCTTTGGCCTGCAACGCGCTCCGGAGACAACCATTGCCATGTGTTTTGCGCAGGAGTGGCTTGGCGATGCGTTGAGCGACACTACGAAAAGGGAAATCGAAAAGCAGATCGGAGAAAAGGGAGCACCGGCGTGTTATCGCACGCTCTACGGAATGAAATATCCGGATCGCGTTCGAGGATGGGGATTTGACCCGGAGAGCGACTATGCGTTTAAGATCGTCGACATGAGCCGTTGGCCGTTGATCCTCAACGCAACGAATCTCAAGGTTATTCCGATCGCCGGTCTTGGAGTCGCCGCTTGTCTGCTGTACAACAAGCATCCGCAAGCGGAACAATGGCTCAACCTTGCGCGACAGAGCGCCCGAGCCTTTGCTCCGATGTTCGGTTCTGACGGGTGCTATGACGAAGGGGTCAGCTATTGGGGATACACAGCGCTCTATTATACACTGTTCCTGGAGGTCATGTATCGAACGTTGGGGATTGATGAGCGAAACCTCATCAACTACCCTGGAACCGTACGCTATGGACTCCAGATGTCGATGCCAACAGAAGGCACGCCGGATGACTGTGTAAATTTCGGTGATGCGAGCACTGTGGGCGATGTCTCGGTCGCAGCTTGGGTTGCTCGACGGCACCGCGATCCAATCGCTCAATATGTTGTGACGTCAATCAGTGAAGTAAAGACCCATTACGGAATGGTGTGGTACGATCCGACGGTGGAGGTGAAGAAACCCGGCCCAGAGTTGTATGATGTGCGCTTCGACAACGATATCGTTGTGTCCAGGACGGGATGGGACAAAAAGGACTCGGTGGTTGGTCTGCGCAGTGGGGGGCCGGCCAACCACGAGCATGCAGATCGGAACAGCATAGTTTTCAAGGCGTATGGTGAGCGATTGCTTCACGATCCTTTGCACGCCGCCTATCCTTATACGCTTCCACACTGGATATTACGACTGACGGCAGCGCACACGGCAGTCTTGATTAACGGCAAAGGTCATCAATATCATGATGGTCATGAAGGGACCAACGCTTCGTGGGCGGAGGCAAAAGTTGTTCGCTATCAGCCGTCGGAGAAGCAGCTCGTTGTCACGAGCGACGCAACGGACGCATATCGATTGGTAAATCCCGACGTCAAGTCGGTGCTGCGTACGTTGGTTTTCCTGAAACCCGACATCTTGCTGGTCTTCGATAGGGTGACGTTGAAGTCAGTGAAGTCAAAAGTCCAGCTTCGCTTTCAAGTCTATAACGGCGATGGAAAGGGAGAGTCGGATGTCAACAAGGGCGGATTTGTCATAAAGCGTCCGCTGGCCTCTCTCCGCGGAACGATTGTCACCCCGGCGCCGTTTGAAGTCAAGTCGGGGACTCATGCAGTCCCAAAAGATATCGGCGTCTATCCATTTGTTGAAGTTGCGGCAGATAAGTCTCTCGATCATCACATTCTGACCGTGTTTACTGCGCAGCAAGCAGGCAAAGAGCACGGAAAAGTAACCTCGACTTCCAAGGGTTCTGTGTGGACTGCAAGAATTGAGCACAACGGCCAGGTGAAGAGCGTGAGCATCAATGTTGACGAAGATATTCCGGCGGTCAATATCGCATAGATGAAGAGCGAAGTGACAGACATGAAAATCTCTGACAGGCATTTTCAGGAAGCCTTGAAGTTAATTCCTTGGGGGACGCAAACGAATGCCAAGCGTCCATTTCCGCAGTTCGATGATGTCATGCCGAAGTTCATCGAACGCGGCAAGGGATGTCGCATGTGGGACATGGAGGGAAAAGAGTACATCGACTTCCGGTTGGCACTCGGCCCCATCACTCTGGGGTACTGCTATGATGAGGTGGACGATGCGGTCCGTGCCCAGATGAAGAAGGGTGTGCTCTTTAGTATGGCGAGTCCCCTGGAGCTTGAGTTGGCGCAGTTACTGCACGAGACCGTCCCGAACGCAGAAATGGTGCGGTTCATGAAGACCGGCGAGGACGCTAATCTCTGCAACGTGCGCATTGCGAGGGCATACACGCAACGCGACATGGTTCTCACGAGCGGTTATCATGGCTATCCCGACTGGTTTGCCGTTGACGACAGCCCCAAGAACGGCGTGCCCGTGATCTTAAAGGACTACGTCAAGGTGATTCCGTGGGGAGACTGTGACGCCGCAGAAAAGCTCATTCGCCAGTACAATGAGCGCATCGCGTGTGTTGTGTCGATCCCGTACGACATGAATGAGGATGTCAGTGGAAGCTACATCAAGCATCTGCGGAAATTGACGAAGGAGTACGGAATCCTGCTTGTGCTCGATGAAGTGTGGACCGGCTTCCGTCTGGCGCTTGGTGGAGCGCAGGAGCTCTTCAATGTCGATGCGGACCTGGCAAGCTACGCAAAAGCAATGGCGAACGGATATCCAATATCGACATACCTTGGAAAGCAAAAGTATCTGGAAACGCTCAACACGTTTCGCATGACAACAACCTATGCCGGCGAGACGCTTTCCATTGCCGCTGCCATTGCGACGCTGAAAATCATGAAGCGCGAAAAGGTCCATGACCATCTCTACGCCATGGGTCGCAGATTGATGGAGGGATTCAATCGAATTGCAGCCGAATGCGGCGTTAAGGCGTACGCGGCCGGTCTGCCGCCGTCATCCTATCTCAAGTTTAACACCCCGGACAAGGCGTACAATGAGCGGTTGGAGTACCTTTGGTTCAGAGAACTCTTCCGAGAGGGAGTCTTTGTCGTTCTTCGTTGGTTCATCTGCTATTCGCACAAGGCAGCAGACATTGATGAAGCTTTGGAAAAAGCAAAGACGGCTTTGAAGAGAGCTCTCGAGGCAGAACCAAAAGAGCGCGCAAGTATCAAACCATTCTATTGGTAACAAACAGCCACCCCCGAAGGAAGTGACGGTATGAACAATCGCCTCTATATTGACTCGTACGCGATGATTGGAAGGCGCGGAGCGAAGGACATTGAAACACGCTATGAAACAGAAGATCTCCTTGAGGAGATGGAGTGGTGTGGGATCCACGGCGCGTTCGTTGCACATGCCACCGCCAAGGAGTACGATCCGACGTTCGGCAACAAACTCCTTATGCGTGAGCTGAAGAAAAGCCCGAGGTTGTATGGCGTCTGGACCGTCATGCCGCATCACACGGGGGAAATGGCTGAGCCCAAAGAGCTCGTGAAGGAGATGCGCGACCATGGCATCCGAGTCGCGAAAATGCATCCGCGCATTCACCGGTATCCGTTTACCATGGATTACTGCGGTGCTCTTCTCAAAGAGCTGGAGCGAAACGAAATCCTCCTCATGCTCGAAGGAGGACACTTCTACAATCTTGATGTCCTCGAGTCGAGTAATCAGGTTCTCCTTTCAGAACTTGATGTTGTCCTCACAAATTTTCCCAATCTGAAGGTTCTTCTCCAAGGATCACGCTGGGATTCGACGCGTTACACCCAACCGTTAATGAAGAAACACAAGAACCTCTACCTCGAGCTCTCAAGCCATCAAGGGAACCGGGCCATGGAGGTTTTTACCGAATGGTACGGTGCCGATCGCATCCTTTTTGGCACGGGGGCGTTGGACAAAGCGCCGGGTGCAGCCAAGGCGTTTGTCGACTACTGCACGCTCAATGATACAGACAAACAGTTAATAGCGGCCGGGAATATCTCGCGGCTCACAAAGCTCGAGACTCCGCCCTACCCGTATAAAGAAGAGAAGAACTCGGATTGGATCGTCGAACGCGCAAAGGAAGGCAAGCCGTTGAGGGAAATCCTTGTGATCGATTCTCATGCTCACATTGCGCACGACGGGGCTGCCGGGGTGGGATTCATCCATATGCCCTACGGCGATGCCAAAAGCATGGTTGAGCGAGCTAAGTTGATGGGAATTCGAAAAATGTGCGTCAGCAGTTTTCTGGCGATCTGGGCGGACTTTGATGAGGGGAACGCAATTGTCTGGGAGGCCATGAAACGCTATCCCCGCTTCTACCACGGGTATGCGTCGCTCCAGCCGCAATATGTGAAGAACTGGAAAAAGGAGCTACAGAAAGTCCATGGCAAATGGAAAATGGGAGGATTGAAACCGTACCATCCTCGCACGAATATTCCTTACAACGACAAGCTCTGGGATCCATGGTACGAATATGGCAACCGCATCAATGCCTATGCGCTCATTCATCCCTCACCCAATGTTGTTGAAGAGGTGAACGATATCGCTGCCCGCTATCCAAATATCACCTTCATCATCGCGCACTGTGGTGGTTCATACCCCGATGCGCGCAAGGGCATCGAGATCGCCAAAAAGAATCCCAATGTATACCTGGAAATTACGCTCACCGCCGTGACGTACCGAATCATCGAGTTCATGGTACAGCATGTCGGGGCCGACCGCGTTTTGTTCGGAACGGATCAACCGATGCGTGACCCCATTCCTCAGTTTGGCTGGATGGCGTACTCCCACTGCACGCCGGAAGAGAAAGAAAAGATGTTCGGTCTCAACATGCAAAAGATCCTGAAGAGAGTAAAACTCTAAAACTGTCGCTAAACAGAGGAGAGGGATCCCCCTGTGTGATGCTTCTATAATTACACAGAGTTCCACGGAGAATCACAGAGTGCCACAGAGAAAATCTCTCTGTGTAACTCCGCGCTCACTCTGTGTTTCTCCCCGCCTGCCCCTGTTGATTCTCACGGGCGGGCAGGTGTGAAACGCTTCTCATCTGATGCGCATGACCGAACTCATCGTTCGGTGGGATTTTTGACAAGGACTCTAGTCTCTTCGAATGAAATCTTCTTTTCCGCTCATACTGCTGTTGACCGTCGGTGTGCCGGCTCTTACTGCCGGCACCGTACAGGATCCTGATCGGACTGAAATTCAGAACGAATCGATCAAGATCGTGATCGAGAAATTCAACGGCATATATCGGGAGACGTACTATGCGCGCCAGAACGATTCCTGGCGCACAATACTCGAAAGTGGCAGCGATCAGAGGCCAGAACCGGCTGTGAGGCAGAATGGATCAAGTATTCCTTTCGCGTATCGGATTGTGATGATAGAGCGGACAACTGATGGCGTTCAGAGAGTGGTGCTCGGTGGGTCGCTGGAAGGTGCCACGCTGGTGAAATCCATCAGTCTTGTCCCGGGCAAACCGTACGCGAGAGTTGATGTGAGGTATCGAATCCCAACGAAAGTTCAACTGCAGGCACTCTGGTCGACATACTCATTTGCCCCCGACAACAAACTCTATCGGGAGTATAAACCACTCGACTTTATCTTTACACCACAGCTTCGGCCGGAAAAAGAATATGTGATCGCCGACCACATATTTCGCTCGCCGGCGCTAATGATGCAGAAGGGACAAGACTTCGTCGCCCTAGTCCCGATCTTGGAGAATGTCGACGGCAATAAACGAGCGATCAGGACGGTTGCGGATATGCAAGTTGAAACGGCCGACAAACCGTTTATCTCCATTGGCCTGCAGAATTTCACGCCCGAACCCTACGCTCTTCACAATACGCACGTTTACTACGTGACTCCGGATTCGCTCGCCGCGACACTGAAAGACACAACAGTGTCGCTCGGATATCTGCTTTTCCTGCGTGCCGATGCTCCCGAAAGAGAGGGCTTTCGAGACGTGGTGAGGTATCATTGGGCGGCATCGGGCTCAGAGTATATGCAGCGGGTGATCGGACCGCAAGCCGAACCATTTTCAGGATATATCCAGAAAGCATGGTATCAGTTTCTTCCTCAAGTGGCGCTGGATACTCAGTACGATGGACATTCGGTAACGCTTCTTCGTCAGGCGCGGTTAGCCTGGAGCAACAAACTGCACAAAGCTGCCGATAATGATAGCTGGTTCAATGTGTGGTTTAATGCCCTTCGGACTGCGTACGGAATGTTTCTTTACGGAAAACAAATCGGTGATAGGCATCTCATGAATGAGGCCGAGAATGTTCTCAACCTCGCGCTTCTTGCACCCCAGAAGGAAGGAATCGCCCCTACCATCTTCTATATGGACAGCGCCGGGGGGCATTGGGTTGCCGACCATGCATGGGGCGGGATTGATGATGGCAGAGATCTTCCGATGTTCCATAATGCTTGGACCTGCTACTGGCTCCTGCAATGGATCGACCTTGTGCCGGAGCGAAAAGCCGAAATTTTCCATTTCACGGGAGCCTTCGCCGGTTTTCTTCTGTCGCACCAGCAAGCGAGCGGAGTGATTCCATCCTGGTATGATCCAACGACTCTCGCACCCGTCGAGATATTCCGGGATGAGAATGCAGAAACTGCCGGAGCGGCGCTGTTTTTGGCAGAATTCTATGCGAGGACGAAAGAAGAAAGATACTTGGCTGCGGCCGAGCAGGCGATGCGATATGTTTTTACATCCGTGGTGCCTCAGCGGAAGTGGTTCGATTTCGAAACGTATTTCTCATGCTCTCGCAAGCCCTTAGACTTCTTCGACAAATATACACAGCAATATCCGCAGAACACATTGTCGATGCACCAGGCAGCAGAAGCGTGCTATGAATTGTACAACCTGACGGGGAAGCAGCAATACAAGGAGCGCGGTCGTGAAATCATCGACTACCTCTGTTTGTACCAGCAGGTATGGAGCCCGCGTTGGCTGTCGTGCGAACTCTTCGGCGGCTTTGGTGTGCAAAACACGGATGCGGAATGGAGTGATTCGCGGCAGGGATATTTTGCCGTGACGTTAATGAACTACTACGAGTTGACGGGAGAAAAGGAATATTTTGAACGGGGTGTGGCTGCACTGCGCGCAATGTTTTCGCTGTTTGAATCCCCCACATCTGCCCGCACGGCTGAGAACTATGGCCACTCGGGCATGGACAGGCCCGCAGGAGTCACAGGTTTGCATTGGGGAACCGGCAGCTCGGTTGTCTCTCTCCACCTCATCACAAATAGATACGGCGACGCATATGTTGACGTAGCGGGAGGCTGGGGTGTCGGCATCGATGGGTGCAGGATTCCAAACGTGAAAGTCACCGAAGGGACGATCAGCGTTGATGTGCTGGATAACCTGTCGGCTTCCCGAACAATCAGTTTGAAATTTGGCAGAGTGGCGAAGGGAGATTACGAAATCACGATCAATAAGAAACCACTTGGACATTTTTCATCGGCACAGTTGACGAAGGGAATCGAAGTTGCGATCTAGCGTGCTCGTGATGTGTTTGCTCATGGGAACCACATGTGTCGAACTTCTGCAGGCTCGGCAGGATACTCTCTTCATGTCTGTTCTGAATTCCCGTAAGCATCGATTGGGAGCCCGGGACAATCCAACCGTTGGGCTCTTTGTGAGCACAGACGGTGGAACAACATGGAATCATAAAGGCTGGACCGGATACATCCGGATATTCTATACAGAAGCCGGTACAGATGGGAACATATGGTCGGCATGCGGCAATGGAGTTCTGCGTTCGACGGACGGAGGAAATTCATGGAGAATCACAACGGGTTGGCAGGTCACCGAAGTGTTGAAGATCAAGGTTGACGCACGTGCGCCGGGCACCGCGTATGCTGCAACAGCTTATGGAGTATTCAAGACGGAGAATGGCGGAGAAACCTGGCAGGAACACAACAGAGGATTTCTGAAACCATTTGTTTCGGACATCGTGATCGATAAGCAACAATCCGCGCGGCTGCTTGCTGCCACTGAGGATGGAGTGTATCTCAGCTCAGACGGTGGCACCGTTTGGCATCGCGCAGGAATCGATGGCAGAGGAGTACGGACTGTCGCACAGCATCCCACCATCAAGGATCTGTTCTTTGTCGGGACAGAGGACGATGGCGTCTTCATTTCCCGAGATGGGGGAAAGAACTGGACTGCTGCCAACAATGGTCTCAAACATCTCACCGTCTATTCCATCGCGTGTGATCGATCAAATCCTGATGTCCTCTATCTGGGAACACACGGCGGCGGAGTGTATCGTTCTTCCGACGGAGGAAAAAGCTGGCAACAGAAGGCGGAAGGTCTGGGCAATCTCGTTGTCCATTCCATTGTGATGCTTCCGTCGAATTCATCTGTCGTCTTCGCCGGAACCCTGAACGGAGGGATTTTCAAAAGTACTGACGGCGGTGACCACTGGAATTTCAACAGTCAGGAAGAAGCACAGGTGTGGGGTCTATGGGCGAGGTGAGCACATCAATGGCGGGAAGAGTTCTTTTGGTGCTGATCGCGCTTGGATCGGTCTCCATCCACTCGATGGCGCAGATGGGCTCATCCCCGGAATCCCGGTTTGAACAACGCCGGTTGCGACTTATGGACGTTGTGAGCCAGGAACGCGACAGAGGATTCTTCACGGTTGCCGCGAAGTTGGCTACCGGCCGAGACAAAGAATTTGCCCTCGCGATGCTCGATTCCCTCACATCCGATGAAAGCATGGGAGGCATGTTCTACTCGTACATGGCGATCGGAACATATCTCAGGCTGAAAGATCAGTTGCCAGATACCCTGTTGCACAAGATTCGACGAGCGTATCGTGAGCGTACGATGTACCGTGGTGACACTGAAAATCATTGGGTTGCATACTACACGGGCCTGTATCTTGCAGCTCAAACGTGGCCGAACGAGGAGCGCTCGCAATGGTTCAACGGCAAGAGCTCTGCAGAGAATTTCAAAGAATCGGAGGAGTGGCTGAGTCGCTGGATGACCACAACGGCAACGATCGGACAAGGAGAGTTTGATTCGCCGACCTACTTCACCGTATTCATCACCCCGATGATCACGCTCTTTGATTTCGCCAAAGATCCTGTCATGAAAAGAAAGGCCCAGATGACGGCAGATCTGCTGCTGGCGGACTTTGCGGCGGAACATCTCGACGGAAACTACTGCGGCGGACACAGCAGAGACTATCCTGAAGATATCATCAACCCCCTGTCTGCCCCCGCTGCATTGTGGGCATGGCTGTACTTCGGTGAACCGAAGGTGGAACTATGGCAAGAGAGCCGGTACCGCCCACGATATCGCGGCGGGTGGGAAACGCTCTTTGGAGCGATGAGCTCCTATCGCTTGCCCGATGTCATCTATAGAATCGCCACCGACCGCTCGAAGGCGTATGTCCACACAGAGACGAAGCGGGTTCGAAACATTATCCGCTTCGGACGGGAAAAAAATCCCCCCGTGTATAAGTACACGTACATGACTCACGACTATGCGCTTGGCTCGCTTCAAGGTGGAATTCTTCAACCGATTCAGCAGCATACGTGGGATGTTACCTATCGATCCGACAAGCCGAACAATACGATTTTTACACTCCATCCCTTCTATTCAGGGAAAGAACTGGCGATGTTCTTTCCGGAGGAACAGAAGTTCCTGGCTGATGATGTGGATCGCTATCATATCGTTTACACCGATCCCAGAAAATGGAACTCCAGCTCTCCGTACGAGCAGACATTCCAGCACAAGAATGCGATCATCGTTCTCTATGACATATACCCGGAAGCGAATCACAAGCATATCGACGGATTCTTCCCGAAGAACCTCGATGAACGCATCGACGACTCCTCGGGCTGGATCTTCTGCCGCGCCGGATCGGTTTATGCGGCGGTTTTCCCTTTGCGGCCTTATGAGTGGATCGAAGAAAAGATCAACTGGCGCTGGCGGAGCGCGGATTTGAAGAATGGAATTGTGCTTGAGGTTGGGTGTTCAGATGAAGACGGCACCTTCGAGTCTTTCAAAAAAAATGTCATACAATCGAAACCCGCTCTGAACAGTTCAAAAGATGACCTCACCGTGAACTACAAAACCCGGAGAGGCGACGCGATGAAATTCACCTTTGGTGGAAAACGATTGCTCAATGGAAAGACGGTCGACTTCAGAGCTTACAAGTTATTCAACGGACCCTTCATCCAGAGTGAACGCGGTAGTGGAGTCATCACCTTAACGGATGGCAACAACGTGCGGATGCTCAACTTCAAGAAAGCGACGATAAAAGAATGGCAGCTATCAAAAAATTAGCGCCCGTGATGTTTCTGGCTCTTCTCATGGGCATCGTTTTCTCAGCCTTCCGACCGGCGCCTCAGGAGAAGAGTGAGGGGAAGACCTACTATGCGGCCGTCTTTCTCAATCGGGGTCACGTCACGGGTGGCACACAGAGCAATGTCGGGCTCTTCAAGCGCGCCGCCGGCGATACCGTTTGGACGAATATCTATCGCAGAAACCTCCTCAGCTTTGGCCTTGGTATCTGGGAGGGAAAATCGGGGAGGCGGTACTACATTGCAGCGGGTAACGGTCTCCACCGGTCGGTCGATGGAACAAAGTCATGGCGCGTTCTTACAGACTGGCACACCGAAGAAATTCTTTCAGTCGCCCCCGACCCGATCGATTCCTCCATCATTTATGTGTCGACGCCATTCGGTGTCTTCAAATCTATCGACGAGGGACGCCACTGGGAAAAGAAAATGACAGGGATGAAGAAGTGGTTCGTGAAGAAAGTTGTTCTGGATGTGAACGATCGAAAGAAGCTCTTTGCCGTTGGGGAAGACGATGTATTCCGCTCAACCGACTCAGGTGATCACTGGGAAGCCCTGCACGCAGGACTCTCGGATGTTCAGTCGTTTGCGCAGGATCCCGCGTCCCCGAACCACTTTCTGGCTGGCGGTGAGGAGAACGGTATTCGTCTCACCCTCGATGGCGGTAAAACATGGCAAACCGCCCAAGGAGTGCCGAAAGAATCTTTTTATGCGATCACCATTTCGCCCGATGGGCGCACGGCGTATGCAGGCGGCTTCAAGACAGGGTTGTGGACAAGCACAGACGCCGGGATGTCGTGGAAGCTTCTGTGGAAAAATCCCGAGATCGAAGCGATTTCCACGATCTTTGTACACAAGAACGACCCGAGCCACCTGATGATCGGTACAAGTGGCCAGGGAATCTATGAATCGCCGGATGCGGGCAAGACATGGCGCTGTGACGGACTGCAGGGATGTCAGGTGAGACAAATCGAACTCTATCCTTAAGAGAAGGCATCTTCTATGATTGATCAATACGAAACATTCGGGCATCACAGGAATGTTGCACGGTCTCTGTTGATTCTCATTTCACTCTTGGCCGTGGTCGTAATAATTCCGGCAACTCTCTTGTCGCAAGAATCAACTGTCTACGTCTCGGTCTTGTCGACAAAACTGTTTGTCGTCGGGGCCGCGAATCCTGAAACCGGAGTCTTCTACAAGAAAACCACGGACGACACTGTGTGGCAACACACGGGGCCAAAAAACATACGTGATTTCGGAATCGCGGTGCACACGCCGTCACGGGGTCAACTGATTTGCATTGCTGCCGGGAACGGTCTCCACAAGACAACCGACGGCGGAAAAACGTGGAAGATGACGACGGGATGGCAGATTACCGAGGTCTCGAGTGTGGTCATTGACAAGGACGATCCTCATCTGATATTCTGCACAACTCCCTACGGCGTTTTCAAAACTCTGGATGGCGGCGCAACGTGGGTCGAGTGCAACAATGGTATCAAGCAACTCTTTACGTCCTCCATTCTCATGGATCACTCGAACTCGAGCACACTGTATTGTTCCACGGAAGACGGCGTGTATCGGAGCGAAGATCGGGGGAATTCCTGGAAGCGAACCGGGCTGACCGTTGGCGGTGTGCGAGTGGTAGTTCAACATCCCAAAGATTCGAATACCCTCTTTGCAGGGACCGACAATAACGGGATCTATGTGACTCACAACGGTGGGAAGTACTGGGAGAAATGTGCTGCCGGTCTGGATCATTCAACATTCTACGCGATCGTCTTTGACCCTAACAACCCGCAGATTCTCTACGCCGGCGGATATGTCACCGGCGTCTACAAATCAACCGATGGCGGACAAAGCTGGAAGAGGATAAACGACGGCCTCACGAATCTGAACATTCATTCTCTGGCGGTCGATCCGACGAACAGCAATCGGGTCTATGCAGGAACGCTCTGGAGCGGTGTGTTTCGTTCGCTCGACGGCGGTGCCAGTTGGCACTCTGCAGGGCTAACCGGCTCACAAGTGTGGACAATTACCGTACAACCATTCTAACGAGGAAACACTGACCATGAACATCAAGAAGTTTTTTCTGATCGTGATTCTGTTCGCTCTTCAGAGTGCGAACGCACAAATGGTCTCTCGGGAGACATACCTTAAGGAATTTGAGAAGCGTGCGGCGTTCGTCACCTCCATCTACGATACTGCTCAGTCCGTGGGGTACTACCAGGCTGCCGTGCGGTACGCGCGCGGAAAGGATCTTGCCACTGCGGACAAGATGCTGATTGAGCTGCTTCGCGATCCCCGCGGCGATATGTTCTGGATGATCCCGGCGATAGGGACCTATCTCCACGGAAAGGACAATATGTCCCCGGAGGCGCGTGCGGCAATGCGCAATGCATGGAAAACCTACGCCCCGTATCGCGGTGATACGGAAAATCATTGGTGCATGTACCACGCATCCCTCTTTCTGGCTGCCGAGCAATGGCCAAATCTGCCCGGCTCAGAGTGGTATAACGGAAAGAGCTCCGAGGAAAACTTGCGAGACGCGAAAGAATATCTCATTCATTGGATGAATATCTCGACGACGATCGGTCAGGGGGAATTCGATTCTCCGGACTATTTCCCCGAGTACGCGATGCCCATGATCCTGCTCAGTCAGTACGCCAAGGATCCAGAGATGCGCACCCGCGGCACGATGATGACGGATTACATTTTTGCGGATTTCGCGGTCGAACACCTCGATGGACAATACATCGGTGGGTTCAGCAGAATTTATCAACCGGCGGTCTACAAACCGTTGCTCTCCGGGGCATCCGCATTTGCCTACTTATATTTCGGCACCGGTGAACCTACAAACTCGGGTTGGACCGTGCTTCCAGCCCTCTCCAACTATCGGCTACCGGAGATTATCTACTCCATCGCACTTGATCGGAGCAAGACGTATATCCACCAGGAGCGAAAGCGCGTACGCAATGTCATTCGCTTTGGGACAGAGAAGAATCCCCCCGTGTACAAGTACTCCTACATAACAAAGGACTACGGCATTGGCTCCCTCCAGGGGGGCATCCTGCAGCCGATTCAACAACACACCTGGGGTGTTCGCTATACGTACGGCCGCCCCTACACGACGATTTTTGGACTTCATCCCTACTGGTCGGGTACAGAGGTTGGAATGTTCTTTCCGGAAGAAGTGAAAACCCTCATCGCCGATGTCGTCGCATCCAAGGGGACCTACAATAACCCGGACAAGTGGACCGGCGGTTCGCCGTTTGAGAGAACATTCCAGCACAAAAACACACTAATCGTTCTCTACGATATCGCTCCCGGTACGACCACGGAACACATCGACGGGTTCTTCCCGCGCAACCTCGAAGAAAGAATCGTCGAACCATCGGGCTGGATTGCCTGTAAAGCCGGCGATGTCTACATCGGATGGTACCCGCTGCAGGAGTATGAATGGAAAGAAGAATCCGACGTCAGCATCAATACGCTGAATGACATCGGGCGGCCGCAACTGGAGCGCGTGAAAGAAACCGGAAACTGGCGCCTGAGAAGCCACAAACCGCAAAATGGTTACGTCATCGAGGTGAGGTCAAAGGATGAAATTGGTTCATTTGCACAATTTCAGGCGGCCTTGAACGCCCATACTCCGGCCGCGACATTGCAGCCGGGATCGGTTTCGGTGCAGTACACGACTCTCGGCGGAGACAAAATGGACTTTGCGTTCCCCGAGAAGCGAACGCTCAATGGAAATGCGATCGATCTTTCCAAGACGAAACTCTTTGAGGGCCCGTTTATCAATGCCGAGGTGGGCAGCGAGAAGATGACGATGACCTACAAGAACAAGAAACTTGTGCTCGATTTTAAAGCAGTCAAAATAATCGAATGAAGAATTGGAAAGCGCCCCATGAGTCATCACAAACATCTTGATGTAATCGTTGCGGGCATTGCGCTGACAGATATCATCGGTCGCCCTGTGGATCTTAAGAATCTTCCAAAGCGGGGCGCGCTGAAGCTGATCGACTCGATCACACTCACGACCGGCGGGAATGTCTCGAATGTCGGAATTGACCTGGCGAAACTGGGCTTCAATGTCGGAGCCATTACGCGGGTTGGCAATGATTCGCTCGGGAGATATGTGACGCAGCATTATCGGACATTCGGCATCGACACAGAAGGAGTAATCATCGATGCCAGGGCCCAGACATCTGCAACCATCGTGAATGTCGACAGAACCGGGGAACGCACGTTTCTCCATACGCGCGGATGCATGAAGAATTTTCGCTCGGCGGACGTCCTCTCGCGCCTTGCGCTTCTTCAGAAAGCGCGTATGCTCGCCATTGGGTACCTCGGCCTGCTTCCGGAGACCGAAAAAGATTTTGGGCGATTGTTCCGAACGTTGAAAGAGAAAACATCACTCAAGATACTTCTGGACAGCGCCGCCTCGCCGCGAGTGACTCCCCGGGCGCTGCGAAGTTTCCTGCCGTACGTGGATTTCTTCGTCCCAAGCTATGAAGAAGCGATGCTCATGAGCGGCCGCAGCACTCCGGAATCCATTGTCGAATTCCTGAGACGGTCGGGTGCACCCCATGTCGTCGGAGTAAAGTTGGGAGCACAGGGATGCTATCTCTCTGACGGTCATCGTGCGGCATATGTGAAAGCGCAAAAGGTGAGACGCGTTGTGGATGCAACCGGCGCTGGTGATGCATTTGTCGCCGGTTTCATTGCGGGGACCCTCAAGGGAATGGATGTATTTGAATCGGCTCGTGTTGCCAACGCTGTTGCCGCAAGCTGCGTCTCAGCGGTCGGGGCGTCAACAGCTATCAGGGAATTGCAGAACTATTTCTAAATTTTCTTCACCTGGGATATGCTGCGAACATGACGAAACCAACCTACCATATCGTTTCACATTCACATTGGGATCGTGAGTGGTATTTCCCGTTTGATCGTTTTCGCGCGATGCTGGTGGATATGATCGAAGATCTCATCGAACTGTTCTCGAGAGATCCGGAGTTCAAATCGTATACGCTCGATGGTCAAATGGCTGCCGTGATGGACTATCTGGAAACGCGACCGGATCGCATGGAAACGATTCGCGATCTCGTAACGAAAGGAAAGCTTTTCATCGGACCGTGGTACATTCTGAGTGATGAATTCCTCTCAAGCGGCGAATCGCACATTCGGAATCTCTCTCTCGGATTACGACTTGGGAAGACGCTTGGCGGAGCTATGCGGGTGGGCTATATCCCCGATCAGTTTGGCCACATTGCTCAAATGCCCCAGATTCTCAAGGGATTTGGCATCGATACCGCCCTTATCTATCGTGGTTTCGGTGGTGAACCCGGACAAGAAAAATCCGAGTACTGGTGGATCAGTCCAGATGAGACGCGGGTTTTGATGCACCATCTGCCGAAGGATGGCTACAGCGCCGGATATTTTGGAACGAAGGACAAAGAGATAATCGTTCAGAAATTCGACCGGCTGAAAAAGGAACTCGATGCTCGCGGCACAACGTCTCAACGCCTCTTCTTCAACGGCGGTGATCATCACTGGCCGGACGAAGATGTGACCACAGCCATCACAGTACTACGAGAGCATTATGACGCCGATTTCAAACATAGCAATTTTCCGGACTTCTTCTCAGCCGTAAAGAAAGAACTCGGAACGGGAGACGCACTTCCGAGACTAGAGGGAGAAGCCCGATTCGGTTATCGATACGCGTTTGCCGTACTCGGCGGTGTATTCTCAAGTCGAATGTACACAAAACAGCTCAACGCTGAGTGTGAGAATCTCCTCGAGCGAACGCTCGAACCACTGAACGTGATTGCTGTGCACAACGGCATGAGAAGCAGAACGCCTCAGATTGAGCAGGCGTGGAAATATGTGCTACAAAATCAGGATCACGATGCTATTTGCGGGACTAGTGTGGATGAAGTGCATCACGAGATGGTTATTCGTTACGCGAAGACGAAACAAATCGGCGAACATGTTAAAGCCGAGTGTTTTGCGCATCTGCTTCCATACAACGAGCGAGAGTACAAAGATGAGAGGTATGTTTTTGTTTTCAACCAATCACCATGGCAGCGAAGCGGGATCACCGAAACAGAAATCGAGTTCTATCTTCAAGATGTTGTTGTGGGTTTGAATCCTGAAGTGAAAGTCGATGACAAGAAGCCGCCCGTGAAGGGGTTCAAGCTCTTCGATCCGAATGGCCTGGAAGTGCCGTATCAGGTTGTGGATCGGAAAGAAGCGTTTGGCGTGACGTATTCAAAGCGGGATTATCCGCATCAGACCCTCGTCGATCGATTTTCGATTGTGCTTTCTGCGAACGCCATCCCTCCATTGGGATGGAAAGGATTGACGGTGTTGAGAGCCGATGATATACCGAAGTATCCTTCGGAGATAATGTTTGGAAAGCGAAGCATTGAAAACGAGTTTCTGAAAGTCGAAGCAGACGATCACGGCAAGGTCACGTTGACCGACAAATCAACCGGACTCGTCTATGAAGACATCGGTTCCTTCGAAGATTCGGGTGATGTCGGTGATGAATATAATTACTCGTATCCCGAAAAGGACGGTTGGTACACATCGAATCAGTTTGTCCCGCGCATTTCGATCGAAGAGAAAGGACCGTTGCGCGCTTCCTTGAAGCTTGAGCATCGGATGATGGTGCCAAAGGAAGCCTCGAAAGACGACAAATCACGATCGGCAGAAATGGCGGAGCTGCTTGTCGTCACAACCTTCTCGCTGACGCGTCTGTCAAAGCGAGTCGATATCAAGACGACGGTAGACAACGTGTGCAAAGACCATCGGTTGCGAGCTCTATTCTTGACCGGCATGAGCACGGTTGCATCATATGCGGAAACGCCATTCGCGGTTGTGAAACGCGAGCATCGAACTTATGACACCACTCTATTTCACATCGAGCACCCGGCAATGGTTGCACCAATGCAGCGATTCGTCACGATCCACGACGACTCCAAAGGGATGACGCTCATGGTCAAAGGACTGCCGGAATATGAGCTCAAGCTTGATAAGAAGGGCGAGCTCGCGCTGACGTTGCTTCGGTGTGTGGGAAAGCTGTCGGGAAGGGATCTGACGACGCGTCCGGGTGGTGCCGCGGGCTGGTGGAACGAAACGCCCGAAGCCCAATGTCTTGGCCGCCACACGTTTGAGTACTCCGTATTTCCACACCAGTCGTTGAACAAGGCTCTCTGGACGGCAATATTGGAACAAGTCGAAGATTTCACTACGCCATTGCTTGCCGTGAAACGAAAGAACAAACAGACCGTGTTGGAGAAATCATTTCTCTCTGTGGAGCCAAAATCACTGCTGTTGACGTCACTCAAGAGATCCGATGACGAATCGTCTGTCGTTCTACGGTTGAACAATCCGGTCGATGGAGAGATTCGGGGCACCGTTCACGTGGAGGCGAATGTGAAAGAAGTGTACCGTGGGACCATGAATGAAGATGTGGTTGGACCCATGGAACTTCTCAACGGTCACGATATTCCGGTCACGGTGAAGCCATTTGAAGTGATGACAATTCTCCTGAAGTTGTAACCCGTTGCAGTTGGAATTTCTTACGTCCCATTTTGACATTCATTTTCAATAATCGAGGCTCCTATGTCAACATTACCTGGTAATCAACTTCGAACGAGCAAAATTCTGAATCCTGAGAGCGGCAACGGGATTGTCGTGGCCATCGACCACGGTCTCTTCATTGGACCGCTCCCCGGTATCGAAAGCGCAAGCAAGGCAATCGACGTTCTCTTACCGGGAAAACCCGATGCCATCCAAATGACGCCGGGTACAACCCGAGCGAATCTCGGCAAGTTCTATGGAAAAAATAAGCCGGGTGTCATTGTTCGACTTGATGCAACAAACATCTGGCGGAAGAAGCCGGCGCCCAAAGAAGGGTACTATACGGCTGTCGCCTCGGTCAAGGACGCGGTTCAACTCGGAGCTGACGCTGTTGTGACGTTTCTCTTCGCGGGGTACGACACCGACGCGCAGGAAGCGGATAACCTGCAAACGCTTGCCCGGCTGGGAAGCGAGGCGAAAGAGTACGGAATGCCGTTTATCGTGGAACCATTAGCCATTCAGAAGGGATCCAATGTCGTCAGAGATTTTGACATCATGAAGCTTATCATCCGCATGGCGTCCGAAATTGGGGCAGATCTCATCAAAGCCGATTTCCCCGAATCAAAGAAGCAGTTCGAAGAACTCGTTGGAGTATCCTCGGTTCCGATCCTTGTTCGCGGCGGACCGAAAATGGATTCAGACAAAGAAATGCTTCAGATGGTTAAAGACGCCATCGATGGTGGAGCAAAAGGAATTGTCTTTGGTCGAAACGTGTGGCAGCATAAAGAGCCGGCGAAAATTCTCCGCGCCCTTGCGGCGATTGTGCATGAAGGGCAGGGCGTCGCGAAAGCGTTGAAGGCAGTCTCATGAGTTCTTCCGGGAAGCACGCAAAGAAGAACGGATCTGAAAGGAATGGTAGAATGCAGAAAGAAATCCGTATTGGCATGATTGGCTTCGGCCAGATGGGTCGCATTCACAGCTACGCCTATCGTTCGATCCCACTCTATTATGATGGCAATCCATGCAAGGTCACGCTCAAATGCGTCTGCGATTCGAATGAAGCGCTGGCGAAGAAGGGGGTTGACCAAGCGGGGTTCGAATCATTTACGCGGGATTATCGAGAGTTGGTTGAGCGGAAAGACATCGATGTTGTGAACATTTGCACGCCCAACAAGATGCACAAAGAAGCCGTTCTCGCCGCACTGGCGTCCGGCAAGCATGTCTACTGCGAAAAGCCGCTTGCGTTCAATGAAGCGGAAGCGAAGGAGATTGTTGCGGCGGCGGACAAGTCCGGTCTCAAGCACCAGATTACGGCGGAATATCGCTTCATTCCGGCCGTGATGAAGGCAAAGGAGTTGATCGACGCGGACTTTGTCGGGAGGGTATTCCATTTCCGGGGGCTCTATCTTCATTCGGGCTATATCGATCCGAAGCGGCCGCGCGAATGGCGACTCCTCAAGGAAGTCATTGGCGGTGGTGTTCTTGTGGATCTTGGCCCGCACATCCTCGATCTCATGCATTATCTCGTGGGGGATGTCGACGAAGTGTCGGCGAGCATGGAGACGTTCTTTCGGGAACGTCCGTTGCCGGAAGACCCCAAGAAGATGGGAAAGGTGGATGTTGAAGACGCTATTTCGGCAATCTTGAGGCTGAAGAATGGTGCACTGGGATTCGCTGAGATGTCGCGCGTCGCCACAGGGGCAGAAGATGAGCTGCGTTTTGAAATTCACGGGCAAAACGGAGCATTGGCATTCAATCTCATGCAGCCCAACGAGCTTCTTGCATACAACGCCAAAGATCCAAAGGGAATGCAGGGGTTCAGAAAGATCAGCACTGTTCAAAAGTATCCGGCGCCGGCAATGATGCCGGCCGCGAAGTTCACCATGGGGTGGGTCCGTTCACACGTGGCGGCACTCTATAGCTTCCTGGATTGCATCGTGAATGACAGGAAGCCATCACCGAACTTCCATGACGCATTGAAGATGCATCACCTTATGGAATCCATGTATCGGGCGGCGGAGACGAAGAGCTGGGTGAAGGTGTAGTCCTCGATCAAGATCGTCTTTCAGGGACATCAACGGAGAGGTAGGAGAAAGGATCAGTACGCATGGCAGGCACGTTCACCGTTCAACAGAATCTGGAACTCCTCGGGAGGTATCGGTATACGGAAATCCAGCTCATGGAGCTTATGGGAAGTTGGGCTTGCACGATGATTGATCCCGAGATCAAGATTGGCTTTGGGCGTAACATGTTTCAGGATTCTGTGCACGCCGACTTGCTGGGGAAGAGGATTCCGGAATTGAAAGGCCGCTCTCAGCATTTTCATTCGATTCCGCCGAGCGATGGTTATGTTCGGCTGCTGGAGAAGATCTGGAATACATCGGATGAACTCCTTCGGCTGGTTGCTCTCTATCAGGTAGTGAAACCGGAACTTGTGACAGTCTACCGCCGACACCTCGAACGCATGGAGCTTCCGGCGGATGAACCAACGGGAAACATCATCCGTCTCATTGCCGATGAAGAGCAGGATCATGTTGAATGGGGCAGGAAAATGATTGACAGGATTCTCGGATCATCGAATCGCTTGGAAGAGGCTCGCACCTGGAAAGAGAGCCTGTTGAAAGAATTGAACGACGCGGGCGGAGTGTGGGGCGATGGAAGACAACCGGGAACCTATTCATTTAAAAAGACGCATCCGTACAGCAAGCTGCCCGTACGAGACAGCCGATGGAATGTCATGCAGCACCCGGAAGAATTTAAGGAAAAGGATTGGTCGTTTGATACCACCGAGGGAAAGCTGCACCTGCTCCACGATCTCCTGAACAGCGAATTTATTACGGTCGAAAGGATGGGACTTATTCTCTCGGACTTTCCCGAAATTCCGTGGCAGATGAAGATGGATATGGCCCGCCAGGCTTGGGACGAAGCGCGGCACGCGGAAATTGTTCAACGACGCCTGGAAGAACTGGGCGGTCATGTCGGAATGTTTCCGACCAGTTGCTTCGGTTGGGAGCAGGATGTCAATCGTCCGGATCCCCTGGAGCGGCTGGCGCTGTCCAACATGACTTTTGAAAGTGAGAGCTGCAAACATTTGCGCGACTGGATTGCGAAGGCCAAGAAAACCGGCGATACTCGTTCGCTGCAGCTGGTCGAGTTTCTCCTCGCTGATGAAGTCAATCACGTCCTGTACGGGGTGCATTGGATTGACGAATTGACAAAGGAAGACCCCGAGCGGCGAAAACGAGTTCTGGCGTACCCGGACAAAGTTCTTGCGGACCAGCACCCGGTCGGAGTCTATTTCAAAGAAACGAAAAACGCGTGACATGAACCCACCACAAGGAGTATTGCGATGAAGGTTGCACAGTTCGAAGACTCGCAGGGGTATTGTATCGGCCTCTCAACAAACGGCGGATGGATCAACTACTCTGATGCGGAGGCTGCGTATACAGCGATCACACAGAATGTTGTCGTCGAGCCGACAACTACCATTCTCCGGCTGCTGGAAGACGGGAGATTTGACCCTGCGGAGTTCAAAGCCGTGCTCAAGTTTCTCAAGCGGCACAAACTTGAGACGCATTATCCCATTAGCAAGGAAGCGATTTTGAAGGCCCCTATTCTCCGGCCGCCAAAAATCGTTGCGCTGGGCCTCAATTACGCGCTTCACGCCAAAGAGGGGAATGCGGCAGTCCCGGTGGAACCGATCATATTCATGAAGGCGGGTTCGTCTGTTATTGGTCCCGACGAGACCATCCTGCTCCCCGGAGGCCTGGGCCGCATGGATCACGAAGTGGAACTTGCCGTCGTCATCGGACGCCGTGCTACGGCAGTGAAAAAGAAAGACGCGATGAACTTTGTCGCCGGCTTCACGATCCTCAACGACGTAACCGCCCGTGAGCTGCAAGCAAAAGACCTGGAGCAAAAGCATCCATGGTTCAGGTCAAAGAGCTTTGACACCTTTACTCCGATCGGGCCGTGGATTGTCACCGTCGATGAGATTCCGGCACCAATTCGGCTTGGCCTCGAATGCCGTGTGAATGGCGCGGTTCGCCAGAAAGCGAACACGAGCTCGATGGTGTTCGACGTTCCGACGCAGATCGAGTTTATTTCGAAACACATTACGCTGGAACCCGGTGATATTCTTTCGACGGGAACGCCAAACGGTATCGGGCCGATCGAAGATGGAGACCAGGTCTTATGCCGCATCGAGAAAATTGGTGAATTGAAGAACCCCGTGCGTGATCGATGAAGATTGATCAGATCATACTGACGCATGTCCGCGTTCCGCTGACTGAGCCGTTCAAAATCAGCAACGGGGAAATCACGGAAAAGGACGCAATTCTGGTGGGAGTGCACAGCGAAGGCCTGGTTGGGTACGGGGAATCTTCGCCAATGTCGGGGGCATTCTATTCGGAAGAAACACCGGAAAGCACATGGGACTGTCTGGTCGGCGAGTTGATCCCCAGAATACTCCGATCTCATCCGGCAAACGTCGAAGAGGTGAACAGGCTTCTTGACTCTGTCGCAGGCAACGCGTTTGCGAAGGCCGGGATTGAGACTGCCTTCTGGGATCTTGCAGCGCAGAAGGAAGGCGTGCCGTTGTACAGGCATTTGGGTGGCAAGCGGAACAGCGTAGAGTCTGGACTGGCGATGGGCATTGTTCCCTCAATCAAGTATCTTCTTCAATCGATCGAACAGCATCTTGATGAAGGATACAAACGACTCAAGATTAAGATCCAGCCGGGGTGGGATATCAAACCGCTGGCTGAGATCAGAAACAAGTTCGGATCGATTCAGCTTATGGTGGACGCGAACTGTGCCTACACACAGGCGGATCTTCCTCATCTGAAAGCGTTAGACGACTTCGATTTAATGATGATCGAACAACCGCTCCCGAAAGATGATCTTGAGGGACACGCGAAGCTGCAGGCGATCAGCCGAACTCCCGTTTGTCTCGACGAGAGCGCAAAAGATGTACCAACCGTGCAAAAGGCTATCGCGCTGAAGAGCTGCAAGATTGTCAACATCAAGATTCAACGCGTAGGCGGATTGCTGAATGCAAAGCGAATCCACGATCTCTGCGCAGAGGCGGGCATCCCGGTCTGGGGTGGGACAATGCCGGAGCTCGGAATCGGCGGTGCACAGACGGTGCATATGGCAACATTGGACAATTTCACGTATCCGACAGATGTCGAATCATCGAAACGATGGTTCGTTGAAGATATTATTGACCCGCTCATCGAGGTTCATGACGGAATGATTACCCTTCCCGCCGGGAACGGTAATGGGTATTCACTGAACACCCGGGTGATTGCGCGGTACAAAGTTCGAGAACAGCACTTTCGTTGACGTGGTTTTGTCGCATCGGGAGAGTGGAGAGCCGGAAACATGAGATTGAGAGAACTGAAAAGAATTATCACATTCCTATGTGCATTTGTGCTGGTGGGAATCATGAATATGCGCGGACAACAAAGCAGGTGGGTTGATTCGACACTTGCCACCATGACGGTGGAAGAGAAGGTCGGACAGCTCTTCGTGGCGGATCTCGTCGCGGTCTATTCAAACAGAGAAAGTCCAAATTTCCAGCTCGCTCTTGAATGGGTGCACAAATACCATGTTGGAGGCTTCGTTCTTGCCGGCGGCATTGTGACGGATATTGCGTTGATGACAAACGCTCTTCAGCGTGAATCCAAAATCCCACTCCTCATTAACGGCGATTTAGAGGGAGGGCTCTGGTTCAATCATCCTTACCGGTGGCAGAGGGGAAGAGCTCCTGAGTTGCCTAGATTCATTGGCGGTGGAGGCACATCGCTGCCGTCCCTGATGGCTATCGGAGCGACGGGTAACCCCCGGTATGCGTACGAATTTGGCAGAATAACGGGTGAAGAAGCTCGGGCAGTCGGCATTCACTGGACGAATTCGCCGGTTGCAGACGTGAACATCAATCCGAATAATCCCATTATCAACACGAGGTCGTTTGGTGAGAATCCGGCTGAAGTCGCGAGACTTGTTGAAGCATACGTACAAGGAGCGCAGTCGGCCAGATTGATGGCGACGGTGAAACACTTTCCGGGACATGGAGATACACAAGAAGACACACACATGAAACTGCCGCTGCTGCCGTTCGATCGAGCTCGGCTTGATTCGGTGGAATTTGTTCCATTCAAAGCTGGAATCCATGCAGGCGTGAAAGCTGTGATGACAGCACACATTGCGCTGCCGAACATCGACCCGACGAACCGTCCTTCCACACTTTCACCCGTGATGATGACAGAGATTCTTCGTGGATCCCTGGGGTTCAACGGTGTCGTGGTAACCGACGGAATGACCATGCAGGGAGTGACGGACAATAACACCCCTGATGAAGCGGCAGTCAGGGCAATCGAAGCGGGGGTCGATGTTGTGCTGGTTCCTGAAGATCTCTCCAAGGCATATGATGGAGTTCTTCGTGCGGTGAAATCAGGCAGCATTTCTTCGCAACGGTTGGATCAATCTGTGCACCGGCTTCTTGAAGCAAAGTTGTGGGTTGGGCTTGACAAGCAGCGAGTCGTGAATATCGAAGACATATCGAACATTGTCGGTTCTCCCAAGGCAGAAGTGATCGCCGACTCGATGTTCAGAGATGCCGTAACCCTTCTGAGAAACGAAGGAAAAGTATTGCCGCTCAAGAAAAGGGCACGAATACACATTGTGTCGATCACTGATGAGCCCGATGTCTTTGTCGGCGAAGCCTTCGGTGACGCAATGCGAAGCGGCGTTCAATCTGCAACGATGTCGAGACTCTGGAATGGCTCGGGGAAAGAGGATATCAACCGAGTTTCAGCGGAGCTTCGAAACACAGACGTGATCGTCCTGGGAATTTACGTTTCTATCGGTGCGTGGAAGGGTGAAAACAAATTCTCAAATGATCTAGAGGAGTTCTTCCAGAAACTTGCACGGGGCAAGAAACCCGTGGTGACCATCGCGTTTGGCGATCCGTATGTATTGAGCAAGATGCCTTTGAGCGATGGCATGATCGCCGCGTATGCAGGACTGCGCAAATCCGAAGAAGCCGTTGGGAAAGCTCTGCTCGGTATGTCGGAAGTAGTTGGAAAACTGCCGGTGACCATTCCAGGGAGATTCAAACGCGGCAACGGTATTCATCTGATGCCGGTGCGTTCCTCGGAGGACCGATAATGTTGTTGACAACGTCATTTGTTGGCCTGACACTGCAGAGCCCGGTGATTGTTGCCTCCGGTCCGGCGAGCCATGATGTGAACCAGATTCGACTTGCCCAGGAGCAGAAGGCGGGTGCCGTCGTACTCAAGACGGCTTGTTCGGACAAGTACGCTCACATGCGCTCCTGGCCGAGGCCCCGCTACAAACTGCTCGATTGGGACAAGCAAATTGCCGGTCGGTCGAAAGCCTTCAGTCTGTACGCATACGAGCAGGGATACAGCGGAACGCTTGCAGATTATTGGCAATTCATCAGGGTCTGCAAAGAACATGCTTCTATTCCGATCATCGGCAGCATTTTTGCCGACGAAGCTCAGGAGTGGCGGGAATTGGCAATGAAGGTAGAACAGAGCGGCGCCGACGCGGTCGAACTCGATATTTCCTCACCGCATCGCCCCGGAAGTTTGGGATTCGAGACAACGTTTGTCGCGGCGATCAAGGCGGTTGTCGGTGCAGTGGTCATTCCCGTACTTGTCAAACTGTCTCCCGGGCCGGATGTTGTGCCGCAATCCCTCAGCGCACAAGAGTGTGGGGCAAAAGCGGTAACACTGTGCAATCGGCTTCGCGGAGTCGATGTCGATATCGAAAACCAACGGCCGATTCTCCATGGTTATTTTGGCGGCATCGGCGGACCCTGGGCGAAGTACTACACATTGCGTCATGTCGCTGAAGCGGCCCAGGCCGTCTCGATCCCCATTAGCGGCACAGGGGGAACGATGAATGGGGAAGATGTTATCAAGTATGTCATGCTCGGTGCCACGACAGTGCAGATCCTCTCCGTCATCATGATCAACGGCTGGGAATCGATCGGACAAATCAATGGGGAGATTGAACAGTATATGACGCGAACGGGCATTTCTTCGCTCGATCAAATTCGCGGCAAGGCGCTTGAAGCAATGACCCACCCTGACGAAATCATACGTTGGTCAGGAGAATCGAAAAAGGGGCCCAGGAACATCTGGACCGACGACAAAACCGCTGAGGAATGACGCCGACAGCAATGACCAACGAACAATCGAAATACCCCGGGCTGCATCCGCTTCCACCCTCGTTTGTCAGGGAGTTTCCTCCGGTTGCCGTGGTGGTGGAGGAGAAGTGCATCGCCTGTGACCGATGTCCGCCACTGTGCTTCTTTGATGCAATTGTGATGGAACATCGCTCTCAGCACAAATACAAGAGGACGGCGGTCGTCGTCACCGAGAATTGCACCGGTTGCGGGCTTTGTTTTGAAGCTTGTCCCGTTGATGCGTTTGAGTGGGTTCCGGACAAGACGCCCGGAGCCGGATCCTCGAAGGCAACGGGAGAATCTGAAAGAGACCTGAGTGCATGAGAGTTATTGATCTGACACATCCGATTACATCTGAGATTCCGGTCTATTTCCCGTGGCATCCGCCGACCGTTCTGGAACGCACGGCGACATACAAAGAAAACCGATGCGAAGTGCGCAGGTTGAGCATCGGTACACACACGGGTACACACATCGATGCTCCCAGTCACGTCTTCGACGGGAAACCAACTCTCGACCAATATGATCCGCGCCTCTGGTACATGGATGCGCAGGTTCTTGATTTCACCCCGAGGGAGCCGGGAAAGGAAATCTCGAAAGAGGAGATTGCAGCAAAGCTCAAGATCAAAGGAGTTGGGGTAGTCATAAAGACGGGATGGGATGTGGAATTCGGCAAGAAAGACTATTACAAAACCTATCCCCCTTTAAGCACACACGCTGCAGAGTTTCTTGTGAAGATGAATGTCCCCATCGTTGCCGCCGATACGCCGTACACGCTCGACGTGCATTATATCTTGCTGAATCACGGCATTCCCTTGGTAACGAATCTGAACAACACCGGGCAGTTGAAAGAGGGAATGATCAAACTCATCGCGGCACCGTTACTCATCAAGGGCAGCGACGGAGCTCCGGCACGCGTCTTGGCAGTGATTGAATAGAAGAATTCATGGAAGCCATCACAAAACTTCTCTCGGATCTTGTCGCAATTCCCAGCATGAATCCCATGGGGCGGGGGCGCCTGGGGAAGGAATACTCTGAGCAGTCCATTGCAGAGTTTGTCGCAGAGTTCATGAGGAAAGCATCGATTGATGCAGAGCTGCAGCAAGTTTCGCCCGGCAGACCAAACGTCATTGGGTTTGTCTCCGCCGGAGCGAAGGAAACGCTGATGCTGGAGGCTCATCTTGATACCGTTTTTGCAGATTCGATGCTGATCGATCCTTTCGACCCTGTCGTTCGCGATGGAAAGCTCTACGGACGCGGGGCGTGTGACACAAAAGGCTCGATAGCAGCATTTCTACAGGCTGTGGTCAGCTCGCTCAAGGCGGCGAAGAGATTGCGCTACAATATTCTCTTGCTCTTTGTCTCGGACGAAGAGTATCGTTTTGCAGGAGCACAATACGCTGTCCGTCAGGGCCTGAATGCAAATTTTGGAATAGCTGGCGAACCAACTCAGCTCAGAATTGTGCGGGCTCACAAGGGCGTGACGCGTTGGAAGATCCTCACAAAAGGAGTCGCCGCTCATTCGGCGTATCCGGAACGAGGAAAAAATGCAATCTACGCAATGGCGAAAGTCGTTGACAGACTGCAACAATACGCAGTCGCGCTGAGAGCGGTACATCCTCATCCGCTGTTGGGAACTCCTTCGCTGAGCGTGGGGGTCATTGAAGGCGGGCAGACGGTCAATATTGTTCCCGATCATTGCTGGATTGAAATTGACAGACGCACGCTTCCCGGTGAAATGGCAGAGGATGTTCTGAAGCCGATCCATTCTCTTCTAAGTACTCTGGAGGAGTGCGAGATTCAACAACCGCATCTCTCCGTGGCGGGCATGGAAGTCGCCGAGAGCTCTCCGATTGTTCAGATTTTGAAAGAAGCAGTAACATCCGTATGCGGAGAGGCAATCGTGGAAGCGGCACACTATGCAACAGATGCCGGCATCTACAATGCGGTTGGAGTGCCGACGGTGGTGTTTGGACCCGGGAACATCGCGCGCGCACACACAGAAGCCGAGTACGTCGAACTTGAACAGCTTCAGCAGGCAACTACAATCATTGAAAGGCTCCTCTCATCGTGATTCTTGGCCTGGACATTGGCGGTACCAAAACAGCGGTTGTGATCGGAACAACTCGCGGAGAGATTCTCTCGCGGAAACAATTTCCGACGATGCCTCAGCGTGGATTTCAACCGGTGTTTGACGAATTGGCCGCATGCATCCGTGAAGTTCTTTCGAGTTCCCCCGGTCGCGTCGATGCAATCAGTGTCGCTATCGGCGGTCCGCTGAACGTCTTGAAAGGAATTGTCCAATCTCCGCCGAATCTGCCCGGATGGGACAACATTCCGTTGAAGCGGCTGCTCGAGGAAAAATTCGACCTTCCCGTCTATGTGGAGCACGATGGAAACGCCGGTGCGCTCGCCGAGTTCTATTTTGGAGCCGGGAAAGGATATCGAAATATCGTATTCCTTACGATGGGAACGGGTTTTGGAGCCGGCCTGATTCTCGACGGAAAACTCTATCGTGGGGCGAATGATACAGCGGGAGAAATCGGTCACATCCGCATTGCTGAGGAAGGTCCGCTCTGCTATGGAAAGGCAGGCTCCCTGGAAGGGTTTGGCAGCGGAACCGGCATGGCAAAACTGGCCCATCTAATGTTTCCCACCAAGTGGAGTGAGACGATCAATGTTCTTGACCTCTATTCGTCGTTCAGAAGTGGATCACTCGAAGCGCGCCAGGTATTTGAACGTGCCGGATTCCACTTGGGACGCTGCTTCGCGATGATTGCCGATCTGTTGAACCCGGAACGCATTATTCTCGGGGGGCTTGGAATGCGGATTGGTGACGCATTTCTTCCCAAAGCGGAGGAGATCTTTCAACTGGAAGCTCTGGCCCAGACAACGCAAGCATGCAAGATTGTCCCGGCACAACTGGGAGAACACATCGGAGATATCGCCTCTCTCTGTGCCGCTCTCGATCAAGGAGTATTGCTTAACAAGTAAGCATCCATGAAATGAATTGCGGCCGGATGGACCTGAACGACCGCCGAGGAATTCGCATGACGACCAGAATGAACAAAGTGCTTCTTATCACTCTTTTCTGTATCAGTTCCACCTTGTCCCAGAAGTCTGCGTATCTGGAGCAGATAAAGAACGCAGCGGAACAGGGTTGGCGCGACAATCCCCGCATCATCGAGCAATGGAAACGCGACTACAAACCGAGTACTCTTTGGGGATACAACTCCCCCGGCTATCCCGTGTATCTTGCCGGAACCATGGGATTTCTGTATGAAATAACGAAAGATGAGACGTATGCGCGCCGAACGGCAGAGTTGCTGGTTTCGTACGGCGAGCTCCGGAATTCGTATCCGAAAGATTACTGGAAAACACGCGCGGAGTATGCCAACGGAATTCCGGCGATCTCGAATTTCTTCTTCATGCCGCCCTACATACGCGCATATCTCAGAATACGGAACAGTGGCGCTCTGACAGATCAGTCCCGTCAAACCATTGAAGAAGACATCGCCGGGAGCGCAGACTTCGTTTTCTTCTTTCCGGAGTGGGGGACGCACAATAGAGCAATGCTTCGGGCCGAGGCGTTAATCTATGCCGCGCAAGCGCTTCCTCATCATCCACATGCCGCGAAGTGGAAACACATGGCTCAGATTCTCGCGGACGACAGTATGAAGCAGTGGGAGATCGAAGACGCAACGGTGTACCACCCGGTTTGGTTGACATCTCTCTACTCCTATGCCGATGCTACCAATCAACCCGATCTCTTCGATTCACCCCTCACAAAATATTACCAGAAATATTTCTTGAAACTCATCGGACCGCACGGCATTGTGCCGGAATTCGGAGACGCTCGATGGGCGTCAGGACTGGAGGGGTTGAGATTCGTTGCGATTTTTGAAAAGGGGGCGGCTGTCTACAAAGATCCGGAACTCAAATGGGCCGCTCAGTCGGTGTTTGAAGCTGCGAAACGAAACAACCCGCAGATCGGTGTGGGAGAGGCGTACTATCTCTCTGACGCATACCGCTGGACAGATGAATCTATACAACCGAGACAACCAAAGAGTCTCTCCCAGGAAGTTCTGGAAGATGTTGTCGGCAAGAAAATGGTTTTCCGCAACGGATGGGATCCGACGAGCACCTATATGTTGCTCAATTATCGTGATGAGGGGGACGGTGGTTGGACGTATCGGGAATTTCTTCGCCAGACGATCTCTGTGGAAGAGGAGAAAATGACTCATGGTCATGCGGATGAGAACAGTATTCCGCTTCTGATGAGCGAGGGTTCACTCCTTCTGCATGACGCTGACTACAGGAGCGATCTGCCGAGCGGCCCGTATGGAGCCTGGCGGCAGGACTATTTTCACAATCGGCTTGTGGCGCGGACGGGCAAGCGGGACAGCCATCAGGCGCTCTTGGAGTTCGTTCAAAACTCCGGCGCTTATCGTGCCGTTCGAACCCAAAAGATTGACTTCCTCAATCTCAAAGAAGTCGACATGAGCCGCACGCGGGTTATTGATGAAGACCTCGGCTATCAATCCGATCGCGTTATCACCTATGTCAAAGAAGAAAACTGGTTCGTCGTTGTCGACGCGGTGAAGATACTCCGTTCAGGATACTACACTTTTTCAACCATGTGGCACGCTTTGAATCTGCTGGCAAAAGGCAAAGACTACTTCGACGTGGCAACAGATTCCATTCAGGGGGTCAAGTTCTCGACGAAGAGTTCGTTGCTTATGGTCTTTCCGGAAACATATGCAAAGACCATTGGCGTTGAACCGATTTCACGAAGCAATCAGAAAGAACAAGCAATTTATCAAACCATCTCGAGTCAATACAAAGCAGGCGACACAGAATTGTTCGTGACCGTGCTGATTCCCCATCGGCGCGACGTCAGCATTGAAGACTTGAAGTCCAGGATCAAACTCGTGGATGTGAGTGCTCCATATCGGGCCGTCGGACTTCAACTCGATCGCAAGGATCGGACCTCCACCCTCTGTGTAAAAGTCGATCAAGCTATGGATATTGCACGAGAAAACATACGTCCACGATATCTGTACGCACTCGGCAAAGTGGTATATGGCGACTTTGAAACAGATGCCCATTTCATGTTCGCGACAGTAAACAAGGGAAGCGTCACTTATTCTGCTGCCAATGTTCTCAAGGTCCTCTACAAAGGAAAACCTCTGATGGAAGCCCTTGCGGACACACACGGCTTGCAGCTTGACGGATCACCCGATCGGGTCGGTTACGTCAAGTGGAGATACTGGGAAGATACCGTTGAACAGAAATGAGTCTGTGATCGAGGACCAGAGATGGTAACGACAGTTACACTGAATCCCATGCTCGATAAAACGATTTACGTCGATCGGGTGGAGCGTGGAGCGATTCATCGTGCCTCCAAGATGGAGATGGTCGCCGGGGGGAAGGGGATCAATGTGTCGCGCCAGCTCAAGCATTTGGGAATCAAGACCGTCGCGACAGGATTCCTGGGGGGCGAAGTTGGTTCCATCGTGTCGCGATTGTTGAAAGAAGAATCGATTGAGCAGGACTTCGTTCGCACGGAGGCTGCGACACGAGAGGGATTTACGCACCTTGAGCCCGATGGGACCTGGACAGCTCTATTTGAACCGGCACTCCCCGTTGAGCAATCGGCTGTTCATGAATTGAACAAGAAGATTACCGAGCTTGCCTCGAAGAGCACCTGGATTGTCTGTGGCGGAAGTTCTCCGGGGAATGAAGCGGATGATATTTTTCATGAAGCACTGCTTCTTGCGCACCGGATCGGTATCTCGAGTGTGCTCGATTCTTACGGTCGCGCGTTTGAGCTGGGACTCAAGGCGCAGCCCACCGTGGTAAAACCGAATAAGCGGGAATTTGAGATGACGTTTCACCAATCGCTGACGACGGAAGCAGAGCATGTCCACGCGGTCCGATTTCTGCTCGAACAAGGCGCTCGGTACAGCATTCTCACCGACGGCGGAAACGCGTTCTATGCCGGCATTCAAGGACACTTCTGGAAAGTCACGCCGCCCCAGACGAAGACGGTAAATCCCACTGGGTCAGGAGACGCTCTCGTGGCCGGCATCCTGTATGGATTTCATCAGGGTTGGAAGTTCGAAAGGTGCCTGATTTTTGGCGCGGCAACGGGGGCAGCAAATGCAAGCATGTGGGGGGTCGCAAACTCAAGTCTGCCAGAAATCTTAACTCTTGAAGCAAATGTCAGGATCCAACGAGTGAGCGTGAAAATATGAACAGAAGATTAGAACAAGCCTTGGAGTGTGAACGCCCCGATCGCATTCCGTTCTTGCCCGCGATCTACGAACACAAAGCCTGGTTTATCGGCGAAACACCTTCAGCTGTGTGTCGGGATCCGCACCTCCTCACCAAGGCCCTTCTCGCTGAGTATGAGCGTGTTCAGCCGGACGCGCTGACGATCGGGATTGATGTGTATAATGTGGAGGCAGAGGCGATCGGATGCAAGGTGATCTACTACGAAGGAGAAAACACGTCGGTTCCTGCAATAGCGCCCGAAAGCGTGGTGTTTCGGGGCTCAGAGGAAGTCGTATCTCTCAAGATGCCTGATCCCCAAAAAGACGGTAGAATGCCGTTGAATCTCGAGGTTGCTCGAAACATCATGAAGGTTCTTGGCAAGGAGATTCCGATCCGCGCTGCCCTCTCGGGTCCATTTTCACTCGCGGCGCACTTGACCGGACTGGAGAATCTCTTCATGCTTGTGTTCACCCGGCCCAATCTGGTCCACGAGCTTCTTGATTTTGCCAGCGAAGTGATCAAGCGATATGGCCAAGCCTTCATTGAACTTGGCTGCGGCGTTGTGGTTTTTGATTCCCAGTCTTCCACTGAGCTTCTTTCGCCACTTGTGTACCGTGAATTTGTCCTCCCAAGAACTCGAGAGTTGATTGAATACTTCCACCAGCAGGGTGTCCGGAACGTTCCTCTGATTATTGGAGGGAATACGACGAAAATGCTGGATGAATATCTCGAGACCGGGGCCAACAACGTGCTGTGCGATGCAAGAGCTGATGTGACGGAGTTTCTGCACAAGTGTTCCGCCGCCCGGAGAGCATTCAGGCGGAACATGGATTCCACCGATTTTCTGACGCTCTCTTCTGAAGATATCTACCACCGCACAGTCGACTGTCTGAAGGAATCGAACGGCTATCCCGGCTTCATTCTTGGCACGGTGATACTACCGTATGGAACGCCGATGACGGCTCTTGATGCAGTTCGGAGCGCACTTCAGGAATACAAACATTTGTGAGACGGACCGGGGCATTATGAAAGAATTGCTTGATCTTTCCCAGCTTATAGAACAGGGACAATCACAAAAAGCGTTGACCCTGACACAGCAATTGGTGAATTCGGGACTCCCCTCGCAAACCATTCTCAATGATGGATTGATTGCCGGAATGGCGGTGGTTGGAGAGAAAATGCGGAATGGCGACATGTACTTGCCTGAAGTTTTGCAGTCTGCCGGGGCGATGAAAGCTTCACTGGCGATACTTAAACCACTTCTTGCCCTTGAGGGAACAAAATCGCGGGGAAAGATCCTCATTGGTACGGTGAAGGGGGATATGCACGACATAGGAAAGAACCTCGTCAGCATCATGTTGCAAGGGGCGGGATTTGAGATCGTTGACATCGGCTGCAACGCGGATCCTCAGAGATTTGTATCGGCCATTGCGGAACACGCCCCGGAGATCGTCGGACTATCGGCAATGTTGACAACGACGATGCTGAATATGAAAACGACGATCGATGCCATTGCGGGGGCAGGGCTTCGATCAAAGGTAAAAATTATTATCGGCGGGGCTCCCGTCAGTCAAAAATTCGCAGACGAGATTGGCGCAGACGGCTATTCACGCGATGCCGTCCTTGCTGTTGACAAAGTAAAACAATTCATGGACCGCACCTCTTAACCAAGACAGATGGAACTCAGCAGATGAAGAAGACGTTCAAGACGCTCGCAATTCCCGATCCACAACAACTGATGTTTGGTCGAACCCCCAATCCCATGACCTGTGGCTTTGGGCTCACGCTGGGAAACGGTCAGGTTTTTCCTGAGCTAAACTTCACACTTCCAACCATGGCGTTGGAACAGACAAACTGGCCTGCCGTCGTTGCCCAGTATGAGGAAATAGGATCAATCATCGAACGGGCTGCAGCAAGACTGAAACCACCGGGTTTGATGGCGGAGTTTGAGCTTCTTCCTCCGATGACAGAACATCCATCGTGGGGGGCGGAGCTGACATCGGTGCTTCTCAAGCATCTTGATCAACTGCACAAGGATACCGGTATTCCATGCGCCTTGCGTGTTACCCCGACGGACATCAGAGATGTCACAAAACCCCCGGAGCTGAGGTCCGGAAAACCACTCGAACTCTTGCTGCAATCCTTCGAACAGTGCGCAGCGGCAGGAGCTCATGTGCTCTCAATCGAATCAGTAGGTGGAAAAGAAGTCCACGATGAAGCCCTGCTGTATGGAGATATCGAAGGGGTGATTTTTGCGCTCGGTGTGCTCGCGTCACGGGATATGGAATTTCTTTGGGAGAGAATCATCGCTACGTGTTCGAAGCACAAGGTTGTGCCGGGGGGCGATTCGGCCTGTGGTTTTGCCAACACGGCGATGCAACTCGCTGGACAAGGAATGCTCCCGGAAGTCCTCGCCTCCGTTGTTCGCGCTGCGAGTTCCGTTCGCAGCCTTGTCGCATATGAATGCGGTGCCTACGGACCATCGAAGGACTGTGCGTATGAGGGTCCGGTGATCAAGGCAATCACGGGGGCACCGATTGCCATGGAAGGAAAATCGGCAAGTTGTGCGCACTTCAGCCCGGTAGGAAACGTCGCAGCCGCGATGTGCGATTTGTGGAGCAACGAATCCGTGCAAAACGTGAGATTGCTCTCCGGCCCCGCGCCTGAAGCATATTTCGAATTGCTCGTCTATGACTGCCGTCTCTTCAATCAGGCCCTGGAGACAAAAACAGAAAACGTCTACCAGAATCTTCTCGTCTCATCCGATATCCATTTGAGTCCTCAGGCATATGTGTTGTCGCCGCAATCGACGTCACGGATCGCTTCGGCCATTGTGCGGGAGTCAGGCCACTACGCCCAAACGCTTGCGGCAGCCAGAGAGGCAGCAACTCTCCTACGAGAAGGAGTTCAACGAAAAGAGCTGCAATTGAACCCGCGAGAAACCGAATGGCTGGAGAGAATCACGCGGGAGTTGAACGCTCTTCCTTCCGATGAGCAACAGATGATTGTGACGATGCAGGACCGGTACGGCCACCTTTTTGCAGCTAATAGCTATGGCTTGTGAACAAGAAATGTCAGTTTGAGAGTACTGTTCCCGTATGCAATTACGTAAATTCTTCTCACCCCAGAACTCATAGCGCAAAGGAATACCATGCCAACGATTTTTGATCTACTGACTCAGACAAAGACTATCCACACCACCGCCTCGCCTCTCAAGGTCGAGCAGACGGTCGCTCAGGAATTGAAGACCCTGATCGGCGGCCGGGTAGACATCAAACAAGTCGCGGGATTGAACGCGCCTTCCGGAACGGTAAGGCTTGCCGTCGTCCCGGAGAAATCCAAGTGGCGGTCAATCCATCCGTCTCTTGATGGGGCGAAGGATTGGATGATGGTGAGAGTGAAGAATGGGGGTGGGGTCGAGATCCTTGCGTCACGTCCACACTTGCTCTTCTACCTTTTCGCTCAACTGACGGAGAATTGGAAGGGAGAAGGCATCGAGAAGTTCACGGATGGCAGGATTCTTCATCCATCCTTCCGCAATCTTCGTCCGGTCTACGATCTCTTCCTCACGCAGCATGCACGAACGGTGCGCAATTTCGATCGTGAAGAACACATTCGCAACCTGGCCCGCCTGGGTTTCTCGCATGCAGAAGTCAACGGACTGGCGTTCGCCGTTCCGTTTGAGCGCGGTCCCCAGGGGGAACTGCTCCATCGGTTCTATACGTACTGCCCGTCCCTGGATCAATTCGTCTCCAGCCGTCTGAACAAAGGCACCTATGATGACGACTACTTGCAGGCGAACATGAACTTCCTGAAGACCAATGCCGCCCTTGCTCAGAAATATGGGCTTGAACCCGGTATGGTGTGCTTTGAGCCGCGGTCCGTCCCTGACAACCTGCTAGAGAAATATCCCATGCTGCGTGGTGCCCGCGTCGATCATCCGATTCGAAGCTGGCATCCACGGTACAATCTCTCTATTGCGCATCCGGTGGTACGGGAGCACTATGCAGAGATGATGGAGAAAATCCTTCGGGAAGTGCCGAGCCTCGGGTACATCTCCATCTGGTCGAATGACAGCGGCGCCGGGTTTGAATACACGAGTTCACTATATGTGGGGCGCAACGGCGGCGGCTATGTCATTCGCGAATGGAAAGGCGATACTGAAATTGCAGAATCGGCCGCCAATAACCTGATGCGTTTCCAACGGCTCCTTCGGGACGCCGGCCGAAAAGTCAATCCAAAATTCCGCTCCCTGATACGGCTGGAACCCTTCTGGGCGGAACATGAATACATTTGGAAGCAACTGGAAGAAGGCCTTGATGTTGAAGTGTCGTCGTTGTTGACGAAGGGCTGGGGACTGGCGTACAAACATCCAAAGTATAAAGAGGCCAGGGAAATTCACGGCACTGCGCTGCACAACAAATTTGTTGACGCTGAAAAGCCGGTTCTTGAAGAACTTCGGCAGAAGAAATCAGAAGCCGATGTCTATTTCAATCCTGGCATTATCTGGAACCACGAACCACTCATCGGCGTTCCCTTCCCGCAACTCGTCTATGACAAGCTGGCGGATATGTACAAGCAGGGCGTAACAACCCCCTGCTACAATGGGAGTGCAACGCCTCAATCGTTCGCACCCTACAACATTAACCAGGAAGTAGTGCGGGCCTTTCAGGGTGACAGCGCATTGAACCTTGAGGCCTTTCTCCACAAAAAGGCGGCAGAGTGGATTGGCGAACCCCTTGCCGCTGATCTGGTGAAAGTCTGGAACCACTCGGATGAGGCCTACCGGTCATTTCCAATCCCCATCTGGATCTATTCCTCATGGGGAAACTGGTATCGTCTCCCGACTCGACCTATCGTTCCAAACGTCGAGGCGATTTCGGAAAAGGATCGCGACTATTACGAAACATTCCTGCTGGCGACATCTCACAACCGATGCAGGGTAGACTTCCGGTATGACGTGGGATTCGATCTCGTCGACCCTGCTCATGCATTGCATTGCGTGAAACTGATCGATCGTGACCTTTTCCCGCACATGGAAGCAGCATTGAAACTGCTTCGCCACATGAAAGACCGAGCGACAACGGACGCAGCGCTCGCCTGCATTACGGACGTGACGGATAGAATGCTGGGATTGTACTGCTGGTATCGAACGCAACGCAATGTGGCAGCATGGGTGGCAGGGGTGCACGGCTATCTGGAATCGAAAGATAAGAAAGTCAGAAAAGAATGCCGGAAACTCCTGAAAGAGATGGTGCTGGATGAAATCGAAAACACGAAACAGTTGCTGGAACTCTGGGAAACGTCCAAGACCAATTGGATGATTCTTTCTGCGGTGGGCGAGACAACGTTTATCTACTACGACAATTTTGGCGAGCAGTTGAAGCGGAAGATCGCCCTGATGAAGGGACATGAGAACGATGAGCCGTATGTAGATCCGAACTTTCAATGGCGTGTGCCGGGATTCACTGATAGGAAGGCATAAAAGGAGGTGTCCTGATCGACCGCCCTGGTATGGTATTGCCGAAGAAAATTATTCTAGCGCCAGATTCATTCAAGAGCTCCCTGACTGCTCACGAGGCAGCTTCTGCTATGGAGCAGGGAGTGTTGCAATTGCTTCCGGATGCTCACGTCATCAAGCATCCCGTCTCTGACGGCGGTGAAGGGCTGGTGAGTGTTGTCACCCCGGCGCTGGGTGGTTGCATTGTGACAACGAATGTTGCAGGACCATTACCGGGTCAGCGCGTTGATGCTCGATGGGGCCTGTCTTCAGATGGATCGTTGGCTATTATCGAGATGGCAGAAGCGGCGGGATTGAGTCTCGTTCCTATCGATCGACGTGATCCAAAAATCACAACGACCTATGGAGTCGGAGAGCTTATCCGGGCCGCTCTGGATGCAGGAGTTTCTTCTATTCTGATTGGAATCGGCGGGAGCGCCACCAACGACGCCGGTGCCGGGATGGCAGAGGCACTCGGTGTCAAATTTTTCAATGCAAGCGGGAAGTCGTTGGATCGCGGCGGAGCAGCCCTTGTTGACATTGTGTCTGTTGATGATCAGGGAAAAGATGCGCGCTTGGACAACGTTGAAATTCTGGTCGCGTGTGATGTCCAGAATACGCTATGCGGCATTGAGGGAGCATCCGCGGTGTATGGTCCGCAAAAAGGGGCAAGGCTGTCCGATGTCTCTCTATTGGACAAAGCACTTCTTCGATTCGGCAAAACGGTTCAGACCGATCTCGGTATGGATGTGCTGAATCTCCCCGGAGGCGGCGCGGCCGGAGGCATGGGAGCCGGACTGGTTGCATTTTGCGGCGCGACATTGAAGCGAGGGATTGATCTTGTATTGCAGCTCACCGGATTTGATGATTGCCTTCAGGGCGCAGATTTTGTTATTACGGGCGAGGGTAGAATTGACCGACAGGTAAGATTCGGGAAGGCGTTATCGGGCGTTGTCGAGCAGGCGAGACGCAGCAACATTCCGGTGGCAGCCGTTGTCGGCTCCATCGAAGGATCCCGCGAGTCTTTTTTAAATGACGGTTTTCTGGATGACCTTGAACCGCTTGTCGATGCCCATACTTCGATCGAAGAAGCAATGCGCAACGCTCAGACGCTCATTGCCGAGAGAACCAAACTGTTGATTCAACGGTATTTAAGTCGTAAGTACAACGATTGAGCGGCTTTTTGTCCTGGAACGAAGAGGGGGGAGTACTTACACTCACCGTATGAAGAAACCATCTCGGTTGGTTGATACGCTTGCTGTTGGTTTTCTTGCGCTGGTATGGGGGTTCGCGTGGCCTGTAGCCAAAATTGGCCTGCGCGATTGTGATCCCTTTTTGCTTGCCAGCCTTCGTAGTATCGTTGGAGGCATTTTTCTGTTCTTTTGGCGGCTCCGTAAGTCCGATAAAGAACAATTCACACGACGCACACTCTGGGTGTCATTCGTTGCCGGGACATGTTGGGTAGGAATCCCCATGGCTTTCACGTCGTGGGCTCTCCTCTACATCAACGTTGGCCTTGGCTCTATTCTTCAAAGCACAACCCCATTTTTCGTGGCAATCAGTGCCTATTTTCTGCTCGATGAGAAACAGTTCTCATTCGCCAAAATCGCAGGCCTTGTGCTAGGATTTCTTGGAATCGTTGCTCTTTTTTCGGACAAGCCGATCACGGACATTACCAGCCTGACCGTTCTCGCAGCGCTTGCTGTCCTGATCCCTTCGGTACTAAACGGCTATGGTCAGGTGTACGCTCGCAAGCACTTCCACGGGAATGACCAGTTTGGATTTATGACAGTCATTTTGATTATCGCGGGACTTGAATCGCTGCCTTTCAGCTTTCTCAACGGTATGCCGAAAGTCACCCCGACCGTCGATCTGGTCTTTGCCGTTCTCTATTTGGGAATTGTCGCTTCAGCGATTCCATTTGCAGTGTACTTTGCGCTTCTTGTTCGTGTCGATGTTGTCATTCTTTCCATGGTGGGGTACGTTATTCCGGTCGTCGCTGTCGCGTCGGGCATGATTTTGTTTGGTGAACGAATGTCCCCACCGGAAATGGCTGGGTCCATTATGGTCATTGTCGGCGTTGTCTTAGCCACGCAATATGATCTTGTGAAGTCTAAATTCCTGTCCCGGCAAACCTCGTAAAGGGATCTCTCATGATTCGCATTGGTCTGGTTGACCTCGATACATCCCATCCAAAAGCCTTCACGAAAATCTTGAACGGAATGCCCGGTGTAAAAGTGAATGCTCTTTGGGACGGCCGCGACGTGTGGCCGGAGGGATATGATGATCAGTTCGCTCGAGAAAATGACATTCCCCATGTTTGCAAGAAGCTCGAAGACATGCTCGAGCACGTGGATGCGGTGATGATCCACGGGGTGAACTGGGATAAACATGTTGACCGGGCGTATCCATTCCTCGAAGCAAAGAAACCGGTTTTGATTGATAAGCCGATGGTCGGGAAGGTGCGGGACATCTACGCCCTTCTCGAACTGCACGTAACTCACGGCACGCCGGTGTTCGGAGGATCTGCGCTGCGGTATGCACAGGAGATTCCTCTGCTTCGGTCGCAGGCGGACCGCATCGGGGAAGTATCGACCGTCGTTGCTACCGGGCCCGGCGACTTTTTCAGCTACGGAATTCATACAACAGAACTTGCGCAAGGAATGATCGGTACGGGCGCGAACTATGTCGAGTACGTCGCTGAGAACAAATCATCCTTTGTCGCCGTCACCTATCACAATGGATTTGTGCTGATGTTGCAGCTCCAGCAGCCTTTTCACGAGTGGTCGATGTGTTTGTATTCTGCAACGGGTATGCATACCGTGCGAATTGATCCCAGCCATATGTATGAGGCGTTTCTGCAACACTTCATCGACATGGTAAATGGAAAGGAAATACCTTTCACGCTCGAAGCACCGCTGGAGGCGGTGAAAATCCACATTGCAGCGAAATTGTCCCGGCAACACGGCGGAAAAATATATCTTTCGGAAATTCCTGCCGAAGAAGGGTTCGATGGGGCGGCCTATGCGGCAGAATATGCAGCAGCGAAACGAAGAGGTGCGTGATTTATGAAAAGAGGCGACCCACGGGGTGTCATTCTCGCTGCCGGCATTTCATCGAGGATGAAATCTCCTCCCATCGATGCGCGTCTTGATCCCGAGCTTGTGAAGCAAGCCGAGGAGAGAACGAAGGGAATGATCAGTGTCGGTGAAGGAGGCAGGCCGTTTCTTGACTACCTCCTCTCGAACATGAAGCAAGCGGGTATTGATGACGTCGTGATCATTGTGGGGGAAAAGGACGAGGTGTTGCGGGGATATTATGGGTTGAAGGATCGCGACAACCCTTTCCATGGTCTTCGTATATCGTATGCGATCCAGCGTATTCCCGAGGGACGAAAGAAACCGTTGGGTACCTCGGACGCGTTGATGCAGGCACTTTTGGTTCGGCCCGACTGGAAAGGGGGCGACTTCATTGTCTGCAACAGCGATAACCTCTATTCTGTTCGCGTCTTCACAATGCTGCTCGACTGTGATGCTCCGAATTCCCTGATCGATTATGATCGTTCAGGATTGGAATTTGCCGAGACAAGAATCGCCCAATTTGGCATTACCAAAAAGGACAAAGACGGGTACCTTCTGGAAATTGTTGAAAAGCCGCCACTCGAAGAACTCGAGCGACTGCGCAGTGCAGATGGGAGTCTCAGGGTGAGCATGAACATCTTTCGTTTGAACTACGATATGATTTTCAATCCGCTCAGAGATTGTCCTGAGAGCCCGGTGCGTCATGAAAAAGAACTGGTCACGGCAGTAACGGCAATGGTGAAACTCCATCCGCGAACATTGAAAGCGCTGCCTCTCAAAGAGCACGTTCCGGATCTTACCTACAAAGACGATATTGCAGTAACAAGTGAATACCTCCGGAAACACTATTCCACTCTGGACTGGTAGTCATCGGTTCGAAACTACACTCAACCCTCAGCGAGCATCAGAGAATCCGTGCAACGAGATCTTTCTGAAGAACTCCGGCAAATCTACAATTGCTCACCTGACGAGCTTCTCCTTCATACTGCGCGCTACGAGCGGCTTCTCAATCTCTATCGCTTAAGCTTTTCCGGACAGAATCCGACGTTCATCGTCCGCGCTCCCGGTCGCGTCAATCTCATTGGTGAACACACAGACTACAACGGCTACCCGGTCATGCCGATGGCGATTGACCGGGACTTCGTCTTCGTCCTTGCTCCGTCATCCAGCGGGGTCATTGATATTGTCAACGAATCCCCCTCCTTTGAGCGCAGAACGATCAATGCGAGATTTCCCGTGCCTCCGTATCAACAAGGAGATTGGGGGAATTATGTCAAGGCGGCTGTTCATGGGATTCTCGAAGCTGGCTGGGTTGATCCGAAGAATGTGACGGGTTTTCAGGCGTTCGTCGGCGGAACGATTCCGGAGTCAGCCGGATTGTCTTCGTCGTCGGCACTCGTCGTTGCATCTGCCCTTGCATTTCTTGCGGCGAATAACACGCAAGTCGAAAAAGAACAGTTGGCGGAACTCCTGGCGCGGGCAGAACGATATGTCGGCAGTGAAGGAGGGGGAATGGATCAAGCTGTCTCGCTGCTGGCGGAACCCGGAAAAGCGCTCAAGATCGATTTCTTTCCGTTACGCACGCAGCCCGTCAGTTTGCCGGAAAACCTGTCGTTCGTCGTCTGTAACAGTCTTATCCGTGCACCGAAAAGTGAGAGCCTCCGGTATGCCTATAACCGACGGGTGATTGAATGCCGCCTGGCAACCGCACTTGTTGCGAAGACTGTTGAGGAGCGTTCTGGAAAGAACAGTCAACCACAACGGCTTGCGGATCTCTCCGGCGAGAAACTTGGGCTTGAGCAGCGAACCGTCGACAAGATTGTGGCTCAGGCAATTGGCGAAAGGCCCCTGTCGCTGAAGGACGTTTCTTACTTTCTGGGGGAAACGGCCGAAGCCGTCCAGCAGCGTTTGTGTACTCTCCGCGACGGAAGCGTGCTCGCCGAACCTCCGGAGGGATTCAAGATTTGGAATCGATACAAACACGTGGTGAGCGAAGCGCAGAGAGTTGAATCGGCCGCTGGGGCGTTTCAAGCCGGCGATGTGTCCGCGGTCGGCAGCTTGATGAATGCATCGCATGTCAGCTGTCGCGATGACTATGAAATCAGCTGCCCGGAGCTCGAGGTTCTTGTATCGGTTGGGCGTGAGGTCGGCGCCGTTGGTGCAAGACTTACTGGAGCAGGGTTCGGCGGCTGCACGGTGAACGCCGTTCCTTCCAATCAAGTACGACAATTCATAGATCGAGTAACCATCGCATACTATCATGAGTACGTAAGGCAGGAAAAAGAAAAACCCTTCACAAAGTACACAAATCTTCATGATGTCGTTTTTGTATGCCGCGCAACTACAGGAGCCGGAGCGTGGCCCAACAGAGGAGATCGTTGAGTGCCCGCTACGCCCGTCTTTAATACTGTGAACCTTCTCGACTACAGCCTGATCGCCCTTCATTTCATTATCATCATCTGGGTGGGCATCTACGCCGCGCGTCGTAACAAAAACACCGAGGAATACTTCAAAGGTGGAGGCCAGATTCCGTGGGTGATCGCGGGTCTTTCCAACTGGGTCGCGGGCTACTCTGCGTTCATGTTCGTTGCCGCCGCCGGATTTGCCTATATGAACGGCATCGGCTCCGCCGTCATCTTTACGTCGGCATTCTGGGCGTACGGCGTGGGCTATTTTGTCTTCGGCAAGTTGTGGCGGCGCGCCCGGCTGGCGTCTCCGCTCCGCTTTCTTACACGGCGCTATTCAGCATCGACGACGTATTTCTATTCGTTGGTTTCGATCATTCCACAGATCGTCGGCATCGGGCAAGGCCTCTACATTCTGTGCATTTTTATCTCAACCGCACTGGGTTTCAATGAGCGAGCATTCGATCTTGGTTTTGTCATGGTCAGCGGATTTCAGCTTTCCATCATTCTGGTCGGCACGGTTATGGTGGTTTACTCCGTGATTGGCGGATTGTGGGCTGCAGTACTTTCCGATTCGGTGCAGGCAATCATCGTTACCATCATGACGCTGATTATCTTTCCGGTTGCGTTTGCCTATTTGGGGGATGGACACGGCCTTATGGCAGGTTTCACCAGATTGCTCAATGAGGCCCCCAAAGGCTATTTCCAACTCAGCGGAGATACAGCGAAACCGTTGTTTCTTCTCGCCTATTTCTTGAACGTGATGCTGGGGTATAACGTCGGTTGGGCAATCGTTCAACGGTACGGCAGCGTTGCCGACGAGCGGGACACGAAAAAGATGGCGATCCTCTGCGCCGTGCTTTCCGTGCTTGGGCCGCTTCTCTGGATTCTTCCGGTCATGGCGGCAAGAGTCATTCTGCCAGACATGTCTGCCCTCTGGCCTTCGATTGCTGTTCCGGCAGAAGCATCGTTCGTCAGCCTTGTGTTGATGCTGTTGCCGCATGGACTGATCGGGTTTGTTGTCTCGGCAATTCTCTCGGCGACATTAGGACAATCGGGGGACACGTTCAACTGGCTGGCGGCGACAGTTACACGGGAAGTGTATGTGCCGCTGACGAAACGCTGGTATAATAGAATTCCCTCCGACAGGAGCCAGTTACGGGTTGGTCGGACATCGATGCTGATTGTCGGCATCCTCGGCGTCTGGGTGGCGTTCTACATTCCAAAATTCGGTGGCGCCTTTCAGTTTGCATTGCAGTTCTATTCGTTGACTGCCGCTTTCATGATGCCGGTCTTTCTGGGAATGCTCTACAGGCGAACTCCGTGGTGGTCTGGAATGGCGTCTTGCAGCGCCGCAATCATCTTCGCGGTAACCTTGATGGCGCTTGGTCTCTGGAACGATCAGGCGTTTGCGCGCAACATGATCAGTGAATCGATTGCTGCCACGATAGTGTTCTTTGGATCCGCATTCTGGTTCAACGAAGACGACCCGCGGCATGCCGAACTGCGTGTTCTCGAGAAAGACCTCAATACGCCCGCACATGGGGAGAAAGTTCACCTGGAAGGCGGGCGTGTCGGAGCGTATGTTCTGATTGGTAGAATCTGTGTGGTCATGGGAATTATCATGATTCTTTGTGTCTTCACCCCCTCAACTCGGGTGGCTCCTGCATCCCTCAATGTTGTCGCGGGAGTGCTCAGTCTGTCGTTGGGTGCCACAATTCTGTACCTTACGAGAGAGAAGGGACAAAAGAACGGAAAGGCAACGCCATGAGTGCCATCATTCGTATCAGCGCAGCTCAACTGCCAACGGTCATCGAGGGAAAATCGTTTGACGAAAAACAGAAAGTGAACCTCGCTCAAATTCTCATCATGCTTGAACAGGCCGGGAAGCGGAAGTCGGATCTTGTTCTCTTCGGTGAATATGTCAATCTGCATCACAGAACCTGGTCCAGCGACAAGAAAGAATACGTTCCCGACCCCATTCCGGGTCCATTTACCGACACGATTGCTGCCGCAGCGAGACAAGCCGGCCTCAATGTTGCCCTTCCTGTGTATGGCACGCACAAAGGCGCTCTTTCGAGTTATGTCGTTCTCCTGAATAGGAAGGGCACCATTGTCGGCTGCTATCAAAAGGCACATCCGACTCTACCGGAACAGGAAATGGGGATCAAGGCTGGCGCTGATTTGCCAGTCTATGAGCTCGATTGTGCTAAGGTTGGCATCATGACATGCATGGATATCGAGTATCCGGAGGTGGCTCAGGTCTTGATGTTGCGCGGTGCAGAAGTCCTTCTCTTCCCGCACGTACAAAGCACATGGGGAGAAATAGACTGGGAGATCCGCTATCGCGCAAGAGCTATCGATACCGGTCTACCGGTGGTTTCCGCCTGCTATGGGTATCGTGAGGGAGAGTGGCTCCCGGGAAAGATGATCGGTCGAACGAGTGTCATTGGGAGAGACGGCCTGATTCTTGCCGACCTGGGACGTGCAATCGACCTTCTGACATACGATCTTGACCTCGACGACAAAAGAATAACGAATTTCTTCTTCGACAAGAAATACGATCGCACATTGGCTGTTACGGCGTCAAGGCGGCCAGAGCTCTATGGAGACATAGTGAATCAGGCGATCAAAGAGAAGGCGCTGAAGGAAATCCAGAGGCGTGAAGCAGAGCGGGAGCAACTAGCGAAAGCGAAGAGTAAGACGAAGAGGAAATCTTAAACTCGAAATTCAAAACCCGAAACGAGCTACCACTTTGAGATTTGATGTCTAAAATTTCGAAATTGTCACACATTAAACCTTACGAACATCACATCCCCATCCTCAACGATGTAGTCCCTGCCGTGAACATGGAGAAGTCCGTGTTCTCTGAGCGCGGCTTCTGATCCCAGTCGGTCCAGATCAGAACACTTCATCACCTCCGCTCGTATAAACCCCTTTTCGAAATCAGTATGCACAACACCTGCGGCCGTCGGTGCTGTTGTGCCTTTCCGCACGGTCCACGCATGAAGCTCTTTGGGATTGACCGTGAAGAAGGTAACAAGCTGGAGAAGATCATAACCCTCACGGATGACTTGATTCAATCCGGATTCCTGCAAACCGAGTTCCTGGAGAAACGGTCCCCTCTCCTCACTTGGTAGTTCTGCCACTTCTGCTTCGACTTCTGCGCTGATGAGGACAACTTTTGCGGATTCCCTGGCAGCGACTTCTCGAACCTGGCCGATGTAGTCTGGCTCGGATGAGAAATGCTTTTCGTGTACGTTGCAGATGTACATCACGGGCTTGTTGGAGAGCAGGTGAAGATCGCGAAAAAGGTAGTGTTCCTCTTCCGTATGGGTGGGATGGTAGCGTGCGAGCCGACCGGTGGCGAGATGAGTGCGAAGCGCCGCGTAGAGAGGCAATTCGTCCTTCGCTTTTTTTTCGCCGGATTTCAGGCGCTTTTCGGTTTCTCCTATCCTGTGGTCAAGTGTGTCGAGATCTTTGAGTATAAGCTCGGTTTCGACAATTTCGATGTCGCGCTTGGGATTGATGGTGCCATCAACATGGATGATGTTGGGGTCATCGAAACATCGGACGATATGGAGAATGGCATCAACGTTGCGTATGTGTGCGAGGAACTGATTGCCGAGGCCTTCCCCTTTGTTGGCGCCGCGAACCAAGCCGGCAATGTCAAGAAACTCCAGCGTGGTGGGAGTGGTTTTCGCGGGCCTGAAGATCTGCGTCAGTCGATCAAGCCGATTGTCGGGGACGGGAACAATGCCAACATTGGGATCGATCGTGCAAAAGGGATAGTTTGCCACTTCAGCCCCGGCGGCTGTGATGGCGTTGAAGAGGGTAGATTTTCCGACATTGGGGAGTCCGACAATACCGCAGGCAAAGCCCATGCTTCACTCATCTCCATTTTAACGGACTATGCAGATTTTCCAAAACTGGCGTGGCTGGACTTATGAATGCGCGGGAACCCCAAATAAACCGACATGGAAACAAGAAAGAACTTGCATATTTATGCATAATCATGTATAATTATGCATAACAAAGAAAGGATGAAAGGCTTGTCGACTGCTCTTCGGGCATCAATTGTTGGGGCTTCCGGCTACTCCGGCGCTGAACTCCTCAAGATACTGTTGCGACACAACTTTGTCAAGGTGGATAAGTTGTTTGCGAACAGCTCCGTGGGAAAGCGGGTGAAAGACATCTATCCGTGGTTCGCAGGGCGAGTGGAAACAACGTACGAATCATATTCCGTTGACGCTGTGGATAAAAGCGACATTATCTTCATCGCGCTTCCTTCAAGAGAAGCGATGAACATCGTTCCGGCGTTGCTTGAACGCGGAAAAAGGATTATTGATCTCGGCGGAGATTTCAGACTCAAAGATCCCGCTCTGTACGAAAAATTCTACAAACATCAACACACCGCCGTCCATCTGCTTCCCCGGGCCGTCTTCGGACTGCCTGAGTGGAATCGTGCCGCGATCAGAACGGCAATGCTCGTCGCAAACCCCGGCTGCTATCCAACGAGTGCTATTCTTCCATTGGCTCCGGTGCTCAAGGAAGGAATTGTCCACCAACACGGCATTACCATCAGTTCGCTCTCGGGTGTCTCCGGCGCAGGACGAAGTGCATCCACCGTTTTTTCTTTTGGCGAAGTCAATGAATCCGTCAGAGCCTACAAAGTGGGGGAACACCAGCACATTCCGGAAATCAAAACGAGCCTCGAGGCAATCACCGGCTCTCCGATCTCAATGACATTTGTCCCGCACCTTCTTCCCATTACGCGCGGCATCTACACCAGCATCTACGCAACGTTGACGAAAAGTGTCACTCCATCGGACGTCCTTGAAGCATTTCGAAAATACTATGGCAAGGAACCATTCGTTCGGTTTTCGGATATATCAATCCCGGAGATCAAGAACGTCAACTACACAAACTTCATCGACATCGGATTCCGCATCTACGCCGACAACAACCAGCTCATCATTCTGTCGGCTATCGATAATCTCGTGAAGGGCGCTGCGGGTCAAGCTGTGCAGAACATGAACATCATGTTTGGTTACAACGAAACGGAGGGACTTCTCTCGTGACAATACCTGCAATGAACGAATGCCCGGGTGGCATCACCGCACCCCTTGGATTTCGTGCTGCCGGCATGTATTGCGGCATCAGGAAGATCAAGAAGGACATCGCCATGATCGTGTCGGATGTGCCGGCGACGGTTGCCGGGGTCTTTACGTTGAACAAGACCCAGGCTGCGCCGGTCCTTGTCGACAAGATTCAACTCAAGCGTTCATCCGTGTGCTCCGCAATAGTTGTGAATAGCGGCAATGCAAACGCCTGTACAGGGGAACGCGGGTTGAATGACGCATGGGAAATGGTCAGGACAACCGCCTTGGCGCTTCACATTCCGGAAACTCGAGTGATGATCTCATCGACGGGAGTTATTGGTCAATATATGCCGATGGATAAAGTGTCCCCTGCGATTAGCGAATTGGCGGGGAGACTCAGCAAAGAGGGGAATGAGGACACTGCAGAGGCGATCATGACAACCGACACCTTCGCGAAAGAAGCCGCCGTCAAATTCACCTTGGGAGGAAGGACGGTAACGATTGGAGGTGTGGCAAAGGGGTCAGGCATGATTGCCCCCAACATGGCGACCATGCTGGCGTTTGTCACAACAGATATTGATCTTGATCAGGCGTTGCTCACAAAAGCACTGCAAGGAGCAAACAATCGGTCGTTCAATCGAATAAGCGTCGATGGCGACATGAGCACGAATGACATGGTTCTCGTTCTGGCAAATGGTATGGCGAGGAACGCCCAGCTCACGGACAACTCGGAGGAGTATCAGCTGTTTGCTGCCGCTTTGGAATATGTGCTTATCAAGCTCGCGAAAATGATTGCAAAGGACGGGGAAGGAGCTACAAAGCTCATCGAAATCATGGTGAAGGGTGCCAGATCGGAAGATGAGGCGGCGCAGGCAGCAAGAGCAGTGGCGAACTCAAACCTCGTGAAAACGGCCATCCATGGAGCCGACGCAAATTGGGGTCGTATTTTGGCTGCCGTAGGGTATTCAGGAATCGACTTCAATCCGGACGATACGGAGATCTCCTTCGGGGAACTGCCGGTCTTGCGACGGAACTACGAGATCGTCCTTGACGAAGAAAAAGCGAAAGAGCTGCTATTGAAAGACACGGTGATGATCGTGGTGAACCTGAATCAGGGAAACCAGTTCGCCCGATTCTGGACTTGCGATCTCACGAAAGAGTACGTTCACATCAATGCGAGCTATCGATCATGATTGACCCTGCCAAAAAAGAAGAAGTCCTTATTGAGGCGCTGCCGTACATTCAGACGTACGAAGGGAAGACGTTCGTCATTAAGTACGGCGGCGCCGTCATGACCGACGATCGCCTGAAGCAGACGTTTGCGAAGGATGTGACGATTCTGCGAAAGATCGGGATCAACATCATCATTGTCCATGGTGGGGGAAAAGAGATCACTGCGACGGCAGAAACCCTCGGTATTCCCACGACGTTTGTGGACGGTCAGCGATACACAGACGAAAAAATGATCGAAGTTGTGTTAATGGTGCTGGCGGGTCAAATCAACAAAGAAATTGTGAATTTGATCAACATAAACGGGGGAAACGCGATCGGTCTTTGCGGCGTGGATAACCTTCTCCTCAGGGCGCGCAAGTTGGTGACGGAGGGAAGGGACCTCGGCTTGGTTGGCGAAATCACGTCCGTGAATGTTCCATTTCTCAGTTTACTGCTCCAGAATGGAATGATGCCCGTGATTGCGCCTGTCGGCGTTGGCGACGGCGGGCAACTCTACAATATCAATGCTGATCTCGCCGCGGGAGCTGTCGCATCTGCGTTGAAGGCTGAGAAACTGGTGTACCTAAGTGACACCGAAGGTATTCTCGTGAAGGAGAAACTGGTGTCTTCGATGACTAAAAGCGAGGCGAGCAGATTCATCGATGAGGGTGATATCTTCGGCGGCATGATTCCGAAGGTCACATCAGCATTTGATACTCTCGCTGCGGGTGTCAACAAGGTTCACATTATCGACGGCCGAATTAAGCATTCGTTGTTGCTGGAGATTTTTACGGACGAGGGAATTGGCACACAGATGGTTCACGAGTCATAACCAACAGGCCTCCGCCTATGAACAAGCAAAACAGACAATTTTCCATCAAACAAATTATCACTCATCAGGTGATTTCGAATCAGGACGATCTGTGTCAGGCTCTCGGCAAAGCCGGGTTTGCCGTGACGCAGGCAACGCTGTCACGCGACATGAAAGAGCTTGGCATCGCCCGGGTCAACACCGCAGCGGGTCACCGGTACATTCTTCATGTCGAAAGTGAAGAACGACGGCTGACGTCAATGATCGGGTATGAAATCGAAAGCATCGATGCGAACGAAAACATGATTGTCATCAAAACGCTGCCGGGGCGGGCTCAGGGAGTAGCGGAGATCATCGACAGCGTGCGTCATCCAGCGGTGCTTGGAACGTTGGCGGGAGATAACACCATCTTTGTGACGCCGTCATCCGTCACAAAGATTCCCGAGATTCACAAGCTGCTCAAAAACCTGATGACCCAAAAGAAACTCGACGTTGGCTAAAACAGGGACGTTGTGATTGAACATTCGTACATGCTTACCTTGAGGAGACAACCGTGAAGAAACAAAGAATTGCAGTGGCATATTCCGGCGGCCTTGATACCTCTGTTATCGTCAAATGGCTGCAGGAAAAATACAACGCAGAAGTGATTACCGTGACAGGAAACCTTGGCCAGAAGAAGGAGTTGACCGGGGTTCCGGAAAAAGCATACAAGACAGGAGCCAAAAAAGTATATGTGCAGGACCTGAGAGACGAATTCGTTGAAGACTACATCTTCCCGGCGCTGAAAGCCGGGGCTCTCTACGAATTCACCTACCCCATGGCGACGGCCATTGGCAGACCGTTGCTGGCGAAATCGCTGGTCGACATCGCGCGCCGTGAACGATGCACAGCTGTGGCACATGGTTGCACCGGAAAAGGCAACGATCAGGTTCGTTTTGAGGCGTCGATTGCCGCATTGGCTCCGGATCTGAAAGTGCTTGCACCGCTCCGCGATTGGGAATTCAAATCCCGTGAAGAAGAAATTGCGTATTGTGAAAAGCACGGAATCCCGGTGGCGGCGACGAAAAAGAATCCCTATTCGATCGACGAAAATGTGTGGGGAACCGCCATCGAGTGTGGCGTTCTTGAAGATCCCATGGCAGAACCTCCAGCGGATGCTTTCCAGAGAACCGTTTCTCCGCAGGAAGCCCCCGACAAAGCAACGACACTCACCATTGAGTTCAAGCAAGGTGTGCCTGTATCTCTTGATGGCAAAAAGCTCTCTGGCTTTGAGATCATTGAGACGCTCAATGAAATCGGAGGTGAAAACGGCATCGGACGGATCGATTTGATCGAGAATAGATTGGTAGGAATCAAATCCCGTGAAGTGTACGAAGCACCGGCCGCGGTCATCTTGCATTTTGCGCACAGGGAACTGGAACGCCTGACGCTTGACAAGGAAGTAACGCATTACAAAGCGAAGATTGCCCAGGATTATGCGAACCTCATCTATAATGGTCTCTGGTTTACGCCCCTGCGAGCGGCCCTGGAAGCCTTCGTCAACGTGACGCAGAAGACCGTCAATGGACTCGTCAAGATCAAACTCTACAAAGGGAACATCGACATAGCGGGGCGGTCCTCTGCCAATTCGTTGTATGACACGAAGCTGGCCACCTATACAGAAGAGGATACGTTCGACCACAAAGCGAGCGAAGGATTTATCAAGATCTTCTCGCTTCCCGCGAAAACGTTCTATCAAGTCAATCCAAGAGGGTTTGTAAAGAAACGCACCTTGAAGCGCAAACAGAAGAAATCCGCGACAAAGTCATGATTTGATTGAACTATCCATGAACAAAAGAAGCCGACGAGCAATCGTCGGCTTTGTTATTGTTGTACGTCACCTCAAGTCGTATGCAAAGGAAGAAACGAACAATCCAGCGGAAAGCAACGGCTCTTCCCCGCCTTGACGCTCAGAGGCATATTCAGTAGCTTACCATGAACTCTTTTGAGGTCGCTGCTATGCGCTGTCGCTTTGTCTTTGATGTTACACTCATTCTTTTCCTCTGTCTGCTTCCTGATGGTTGGTCTCAAGCTCAGGAGACGAACAAGTCCCTGGACAGCCTCATCAGAAAAGCCGATTCGCTTCTTGCAATGCGGAAACCCGCAGCTGCAGAAGAACTCTACAAGGCCGTGCTCTCGATCAACAACGCTTCGCTTCCCGCGATCATAGGGACTGGGAAAGCCGCAATGGCCGAGCGATCATGGTCCACCGCAGTTGATGAGTTCGAGCACGCATCAGAGCTTGACTCGAGCAATCTGGATGCACGGTACTATCTGGGTTGCGCCTATGCGGAACGTGGTCGATCCCGCTATCTTATCGACAAACTGCTGGGATTGTTTTCTCAATCGAGCTTTGACAAAGCAAAATCCAATCTTGATTGGGTGATATCGCGTGATTCACTATTCCGCGATGCTTTGTATCAGCGGGCAATAGTATTTTATTTTCAGCACGAATACCGAAATGCCATTCCGCTCGCCCTCAAGCAGATTGAACTCAAGCCGGATCTTCGCAATGGTCATAGTGGTCTGCAAAAGATTTATCGCGAGGCAATAGCATATTGGTCACTGAGTGATCTGCCGGAGCGTGTGTCTCAACCTGAAAATGACTATGATCGATTCTTCCATGCCGAGCGTCTTCGTCGAAAGGGTCGCTTACAAGAAGCCGATTCGTTCTTGCGTGAAATGCGGGAAAGGCCGGGTATCGTGCGTCCTCAGTTGATTCTCCAATCGTTGGCGAGACTCAAGGCAACGCAAAAAATGCCGGATGAGGTGGAACAGCTTGTCACCGAATCGATCGCTCTCATTCGTACGATGGCTGATGCCGACCTTGTTTTCGAAGATGTGAAGTATCTTGTCTCGGACTCAGAGCTGGCTCAATACGACGCGTTGACGTCAGCGTCTGATGCGCGGCAGTTCTTCACCACCTTCTGGGCGAAGCGAAATCCGTATCCGGCCCAACGGGCAAATGCGCGGATAGCCCAGCATTATGAACGCCTGGCGTATGCTGAGGAGTACTTCGAACAGTTCGGGCGCAAGACATTTGCGGCCGAAACGATGCCGGTGGACTTTCCACAGGCATACTTCCTGAACGAAGAATTTAACGATAAGGGAATCATTTACTTGCGCCACGGCGAGCCTAATCACAGAGTGATGACACTGAGAGCGGACACTTCGAACGAATCATGGCAATACCTCGCAACCCCGGAATACGGAGAAATGCTGTTCGACTTCTTCGTTCCGGTTGGTGGACACATCACTGAATGGCGTCTCACACCGGTTCTGCCCGATCCTGGTATGTGGGAAGATCGCGAGGAGTACTCTCAAAAGTACATGCGCCTCGTACATTCGGCATCAAACGGAGTGTCACAAGAACTGATGCGATCGACAGAAGAAGGCAAGGAGCAAATTGAAAGGGGTATCTCCACAGATCGCTTTTCGTTTACGGACACGGTGCGATACTACGAATCTCCGATCTCGGTGGTGTGTTTCCGGGGGAGCAGGGGGAGAACCGTGATGGATATTGGCTATGTGATTGCCCCCTCGGAAATCGCGAAAACGCTTGCTGATACGGTAACATCGTTCGATGTCGAAGCCCAATGTTCATTGTATACAACATCATGGAAGCGGGTTGTATCTTCGCACAGGAATCATACGTACGGACGAACGAAAGGTCTCGGCGAACTCACCATTGAGCAGTTCAGTGCGAGCGTTGCGCCGGATTCATATTTTGTGGCCTGGCAGGGGAAACCCGTTCGTGGGAACATGATATTCAATAAGGACGCACATGTCCTTGCGCCGGATTTCTCCGGCTCTTCCCTTAATATCAGCGACATCGAGCTGGCGTATATGATCGAGCCGGCGAAGCCTGGTGGAGGATTTACCAAAGGATCACTGTCGGTTGTTCCCAATCCTGTTGGAAAATGTCCACTCGACCATCCACTGTATCTCTATTTCGAGATATACAATCTGGCGAAGGACGCCAACGGTCGAACTTCATACTCGATCGAGTACAAACTCGCATCGGTGCAAATTAACAAGTCCTTGTTGGCGAGTCTCTTCGGCAGTCGCCGCAAAACGTCGATTGCGGTGCCTTCAGAACGAACCGGAAAAGAAAACTGGTCCCCGGAGCACATGGCTTTGGATGTCAGCGAACTCGAACCGGGGCGATACAACGTTCAGGTGACGCTGAAAGATCATGTCGCAGGAACATCGGTGTCGCGATCGGTTGCTGCGGAGATCTATGAAAAAGAATGAACGCGTACTATGAGTGTGGTTCGCACCATGGCATCCAGAGAACTCCGAGTGAGCGAAGACGGTCCGTATGGCGCTCGCGAACTGAAAGCACGCTATCGGCCGTATTTTCTGCGCGGTCTGTGGTTGTCCCTGCTGGTTCACGGGCTGTTTCTGTCAGCATATTGGTTGTCGCAGATTTCTCTTTTCTCCCGCGTAGAGAAGGGGAGGGTTTTTGTCGTGCGATACGCCGACCTCGGTCCTCCTCCGTCGCTGCAGCATGAACTACTGCATGGAATTCCCTCTGCGAAATATTCACTCAAGGACTTTGATTACGGGGTACCGGTGCCGGTTCCGGAGGTGGAACTCAAGGAAGAGAAGCCCTTCCCGACCCAGGAACAACTCAGCCAGACGGGTCCTGTTGCCGGAGAAGGAAATGGCGGTGGGATCATGATTCCAGACAGCGTCCGCGATGACCTCGTCGGAGGTGACCTGGAAGGCATCACACCGGATGTATTCCCTGTTCTCATGAAGATCGCTGTACCGCTGTATCCGGAAGCGGCGATGAAAAAGAAGGTGGGCGGGACAGTATGGCTCAATGTGTTGGTCGATCAACGCGGGAGCGTGAAGTCGGCGAGGGTTTTGAAGAGCGATGCGGAAGAGCTGAATCAGGCGGCGATGGATGCCGCTCGCAAGTATGCGTTTACGCCGGGGATCTACCGAAACAAGCCCATCCCGGTCTGGGTGTCAATTCCGATCGAGTTTCGATATGAAGGAAACTGAATTCGATACGATGTGTCACCAGGGGACGCGTCCCGCGAAAACTTGACGGAAGAATCATCGAGATCATCAAAGCCTATGCGATGTGCCGCCGCTGACCCTCGCCTTGAATCTTCACTCAAATCTTGGTTCATTCAATCGCACCGTCAGTTTGATGCAAAGGCTCATGTTGGTGCTCCGCACCTACCCCCCCTCACGTACCGATTCCTTCCTGTGTGGGAATAACCCTCTGACGATGCCACTGCTTTCAAATCAAACAAAGGAGATTTCGATGTTTCGCAAATTGCTTTCTCTGCTCCTCTTTGTTCCTTGCACTCTCCCGGCAGCAGGAGTCACTCAAAGTGATTCCCTGTACATGCGTTTCGTGTCGCCCGAACATGACTCAATCCAAAGCAATGCACCTCGGAGCAATTTTGCCGCCTGCACTAATCCTGCCGCGAAAGTATTCATTAATGGTAAAGAAGTGAAAGTCTATGGTAGCGGTGCGTTCATAGGATCGGTGAATCTTGCCGTCGGCATAAATCCTGTGCGAGTTGTCGCGCGTGCGATGAACGGTGACTCCCTGGTGAAGCTCTTCGTTTTTACCCGACCCGAGCCGCCGAAGCCGTTGACGCATGAACCGGCGGTGATTGACGCTCAGTCAATCGAGCCGAGGCAAAACCTGTGGCTGGGAAAAGACGATATCCTCGAAGTAAAATTCCGCGGAAGCCCGGGATATCAAGCATACCTCGATATCGCGGAAGTTGAATCAGGGATTCCGATGTTCGAATTGCCCGCGAGCGACTCCATCGCCGGATCCGGAACGTACATCGGGCGATACAAAGTGAGGGAATCAGACAAAGCGCGTGATGTGCCGGTGCGTGTGCGACTGAAGAAAAGCTTCTGGAGCAGCGAAAAAGCATTCTCAGCTGGAAAGGTTTCGATCCTTCCGAAGGAATTCCCGCGAGTGGCAATCGTCACGGGGCGAAGGCCGTTCCTCAACGCCGGTCTCGGCGAAGATCGACTTGGTGGAGCGAAGCTTGGTTACCTCCAGGCCGGTATCAGGGTAACGGTTGTCGGCAAAGTGGGGCGTCAGTACAAGATACAACTGTCAGACGCCATGGTGGGATGGCTGCCGGAAGATTTTGCGCAGCTCTTGCCCGTCGAAACCCCTCAGCCGCGATCACTTGTAAGCTCCATCTCAACATCGGGGAATGCCGCGGAAGATCTCATCAGTGTCTCACTTGATCAACGCCTTCCGTATCTCGCAGACCAAATGGTCGATCCCCCTGCGCTGGTGGTCGATATTTTCGGCGCAACCTCGAACACCAACTGGATTACACACCACCGTTCGGCGACGGGAATCAAGAGCGTCAGTTGGAATCAAATTGGGACCGATCATTATCGCCTAACAATTGCTCTGAACAATTCCCAACACTGGGGGTACGACGTCGGGTACGACCAGGGATCCAACCTGAGAATTCGTGTACGAAAACCACCCAAGGTCGCAAATCCGGATTCTGTTCTTGCTGGTTTCACGATCGCTGTGGACGCGGGGCATGGTGGTGATAACACAGGTGCAGCTGGCGCGACAGGAGTACTGGAAAAGAATATCAACCTCTCGATAGCGTTGCATCTTCGATCGCTTCTTGAGGACAAAGGCGTGAAAGTTGTGATGACAAGGGTGGACGACAGCAGCGTGGGCATGCCGGAACGGACGGATGCCATCATCAATGGAGGGGCACAGATTCTCGTCAGTATCCACTGCAATTCTGTCGGAGCGAGTTCGGATGCAGAAGCGGTACGGGGAACAAGCACATACTACCGCCATCTTGGCTATCAACCTCTTGCCAACATCATGTATGGAAAGATGCTCGAGCTGGGTCTGAATCAATTTGGCATGGTCGGGAGCTTCAACTTTTCGCTCAATGCACCCACGCAGCTTCCGAACGTGCTGGTGGAGACGGCATTCCTCTCGAATCCGGACGACGAGATGAAACTGCTCGACGACAGTTTTCGGAAGGCCATCGCGGGCAAGATCACTTCAGGATTGGAGCAATTCGTGAAAGCGTACGCACGGTCAGCAGAAAAGGGGAAAGAATAGCAATCAGGAGTCAGAAAGCGACGCTTCGGGCAAGAAACGATAATTGTCACCCGGGTCGGAAGTCCTCACAGCACTTCTCGCTAGAGAGGCTGTGCTTGGATTTCTTCCGTTGATAGGCGGTGGATTTTTCAGTATTTTGCTTATGAATGGTTAGCGTGTCAGTCGGCAGCTAACAGTCCCACCAATCATCAATCGAACATCGTCGATCGGAAATTACCGTATGGCACATCGCGCACTCTGGAGCGGGCGGTTCACAGAACCCCTGGCTGAAATTGCGTTAAAATTCTCCTCTTCTATCGAGCTCGACAAACAATTGTATAGAGAAGATATCGCCGGGAGTATTGCGCACGTAGAGATGCTGGGAGCGACCCATATCCTGACGGCGGCAGAAGCCCGCAAGATCCGCACAGCGCTGAATCAGATACAAAGAGAAATTGAAACGGGTAAGTTCCGGCTCACGGAAGAGCACGAGGATGTGCATCTTGCGATTGAACAAAGGCTGATTCACAAGATTGGTCCCTTGGGCGGCAAACTTCACACGGGGCGGAGCCGAAACGACCAGGTGGCACTCGACGAGCGTTTGTATCTTCGTTCGGCCATCAGGGACATCAACAAGCTGATCATTCAGCTGCAGCGAGTGTTGCTGTACAAGGCCGAGAAGTATTTTGGAACGCTCATGCCGGGATACACCCACCTCCAGCGTGCGCAACCCGTCATGCTCTCGCATCATCTCCTCGCCTATGTTTCCATGCTCGAGCGTGACCTCGAGCGCATGAACGATTGCTGTGCACGGCTGAACAAGCTGCCTCTGGGTGCAGCAGCTCTGGCGGGGACATCATTTCCCATTGATCGAGCACGAGTTGCGAAGAAGCTCCATTTTGACGGCGTGGTGGAAAACAGCATGGATGCGGTGAGCGATAGGGATTACGTCATTGAGTTCATTGCTGCATGCAGCCTCGTGATGACGCACCTGAGCCGCATCGCGGAAGAGATGGTGCTCTGGAGCACGAAGGAATTTGGCTTCATCCATATCAGCGATGCCTACACAACGGGCAGCAGTATCATGCCGCAGAAGAAAAATCCTGATATGGCCGAACTTGTGCGCGGCAAGACGGGGCGCGTCTACGGATCGCTGGTAAACATGCTAACCATCATGAAAGCCCTTCCGCTCGCCTATAATCGAGATATGCAGGAAGACAAGCTGCCCATGTTTGAATCGGTTGCGACAACACAACAATGTCTGGCGATCGTCGCGCAAATGCTTGTGCACTCACAATTTGACCGCCACCGCATGGAAGAGGAACTTCGAAACGATTTCTTGACTGCGACGGAGATAGCAGACTATCTGGTGCGCAAAGGATTGCCGTTCCGGGAGGCGCATGCAATAACGGGAAAGATTGTGACACACTGCATCGAGCGGCGCATGTATCTGGGGAACCTTGATCTGGAGACACTGCACCAGTTCTCGAAGTTGTTCGCGCCTGACGTGTTCGATTTCATGTTGCCGCATCGGAGCGTTGAGCAGAAAATGTCTTCGGGCAGCACCTCCCCACATGATGTGAAGCGCCAGATCATTCGTTGGTCTAGGGTGTTGAAGGTGCGAAGGGGGTAGGGAGAGGGAACTCGCAAGGAGTCAGTAAGAAGGTGAAAGCAAAAGGCCGCCCCGGATATCGAGACGGCCTTCTTGTGTGTACGAGTGTTTACTGGCGGACGTAACCGGGGCCGCGGAGCACCCGGCCGGGGAGATTGCCGGTGAACTTTCCGTTTTCCCAAACTGGCATGCCGTTGACGAGGACGAGACTTATTCCTTCGGAGTACTGGTGAGGGTTCTCAAATGTCGCCTTGTCGGTGATGGTCGCAGGATCGAAAACCACGAGGTCAGCATAAAAGCCCGTTTTCAGGATGCCGCGATCCTTGATACCCATGCGTTGCGCAGGAAGCGACGTCATCTTTCGGATAGCGTCTTCGAGAGTGAGGATTTTGTCTTCCCGCACATACTTGGCAAGAATCCTCGGAAAACTCCCAAACGTTCTCGGATGAGGCTTTCCCTGGGAAAGTGGTCCTTCAGTGGCACGAGCCGTAGCATCGGTGCAGAAACTCGTCCAGGTCTGAGCCATTCCCATTCTCAAATCCTCCTCGGTCATACCAAACGTAACACGGCCCGTCTTGCCCGAATCGGCGACGAGGAAGTCGAACATCGCTTCGAGAGGCTCTTTCTTCGATGCAGCGATAACCTCGGTGAATCGTTTTCCTTCCCATTTCTTCAGTTCGGGGTTTGAGACGGAACTTATCAGAACGAGCTGAAAATCTAACCATTTTGCAGATGCGAGTTCCTTCTTTATCTGCTTGCGAACCATGGGGTCCTGCAGGCGCTGCATGAATTTCTCAGTCCCGCCTTCCAGCACCCAGCCCGGCAGCCATGCTTTCAGGTCGTTGGATGAGGCGATATAGGGATATTGGTCGGCTGTGATGTCGAGGCCTTCGTTCCGCTGCTGCTGGATGATCCGTACAACTTCGGGCATCTTTCCCCAGTTGGGTTTTTGTGCGACCTTCAAATGCCAGATCTCCACAGGGATTTTCGCTCCTCGAGCAATATCAGCGGCTTCCAGAACAGACTCGATAACCTTTTCCTGCTCGTTCCGGATGTGCGAAGCGTAGATGCCGCCAAATTCGGCAGATGCTTTTGCCAACTCGATCAATTCAGGTGTTTTCGCAAACATCGCGGGCATATACTCCAGAGCAGAACTGACCCCCATTGCTCCCTGCTGCATGGCGGTTCGGACAATCTGTTTCATCTGACTCAATTCTTCGGTCGTCGGTTCGCGGTTGTCAAAACCAATGACAAATTCCCGCGCGGTTGCGGCCCCGACATACGATCCAAGATTGATTGCCGACCTGTTTTTCTCCACCCGGGCAAAGTAGCCGTTGAAGTCTGTCCAATCAACGGTGAGCTTGTACTCATCGAAATAGGACTTCATCTCTTTGAGAATCTTGTCATTCACGGGGGCCGGAGATTCTCCCTCTCCATTGATTTCGGTGGTGATCCCCTGCGAAATTTTGCTCATTGCGCGGTTGTCGACAAGGATCGCATGCTCAGACTGCCCAAGCATGTCGATGAACCCGGGCGACACGACTTTGCCGCCTGCATCGACGACACGCTTTGCCAGCCGTACATCGAGCTTTCCGATGGAGACGATTTTATCGTGATAGATGCCGATGTCTGCTTGATACCACGGATTGCCGGTGCCGTCGACAATCCTGGCGTTCTGGATGAGAATGTCATAGGGACCCTCGCCAGAAGGCTGGCAAGAGATTCCGGATATGACGAGGAGGAAAAAGAGGGTAGCAATGAGAGGTTTCATGTGGTCACCTAAGGAGTGGGTGGACGATCCTCTTCCGCGAACGGTCACGAGACGCGTGTGGACGACTCAAAAAGCATCTGATGTCATGAAGAGAAGTGCTGCGAGCGCGAGAAAGAGAATCAATGTGACAACGAGAGCTTTCAACATATGTACTTTCTCAGCGTTTTTCATCCCGAAGTAGCAGATGATCCCCGGAGTTCCCCACGCCATGCCAATTAAATTGAGACCGAAGCCGACCTTCGCGAATAATTTCTCCGGATCATTATAAAACATCTCAATCGAAAGGACGGTCAAAACGCATCGCAGAATGGAGGTGAAAATGAGGGGAGCCATTCCCAAACCGACGAATCCGAGGGCATTGGGTAACTCACCGAGTCCGCCCAGAAGTTCTGCGCCAATATGAAATACCATCGCCAATACAACCCAAAGCAAAAATGTGGTGAGTGTCGAGATAAAGAACGACAGGACACCAACACTCATGGTGGAAGTTCTCAGATAGCCCTGAAGGAATGAATCGAGAGAGGTGAAAAACGCATACAGACTGACAATAATGAACGTATCCCCCAAACGCGGTGTATCATAGAGGGATGCCGTCGTGTACTCGGGGTCGAACATCACCTGGAAGATCTGCTGCAGATAGTACATGTTCAACCCTCGAGGCCGGTGCGTGGAAGAGTCTTCTTCAGATGGTACATCATTTGCTCTGGAAAATCAAGCCAATAGAGCGCACGGGAGAAGAGGGTTAGGGCATCGGTGGGGCTCCAACGGTTTTGTCAGCGAGGCGGTCCCATGCTTTGACAAGAAATGGCACGATCAGCAGGGCGATGAACGCGACCACGATGCCAACGACTGCATCGGTGACAAAATGATAGCGCAGGTAAAACGTCGAGACGTACAGGGAAAGCACGACAGGCGTCAACACATAGAAAGTGGGCCGGTGGTAGCGGTAGGCCATCACCCACATGATGGTGGCCGCGGCGGTGTGCGGACTGGGAAGGTTGCCGCCGACGAAGTGAACATTGGAACGCATGAGTTCACCGAAGAATGTAAACGCATATCCCTTCAATGGCACAGTGTACAAGTCACCGATCGTCGCCATCGGTCCGGCGACGGGGAAAAGAATGAATCCGATATCGCAGAGAATATTGGTGAACCCGAGAGTGAAGAGGTAATCTTCCATGGCAACGTCACCGCGCAGGTAATAAATGAGCCCACACAGCATGGGATACATCGGAACGTAAATGACGTAGGCAAACATCATCCATTCGGTCAGGGGAGGCGTTGTGATATGCTGGAGCCAGAGTGTCGGCTGCACTCCAAAAATGTACTGCTCCGCATCCATCACGTACGCATCCAACCATTGGCCCTGAAGAATGAGCTGCAGTTTGTCGACAGCGCCGAAAAGGTAAGCGTACGCAAGAGTTACCGCGACGACACGAAGAAAGAAACGAGGAAACTTCTTCGCTATTTTCTCCGAGCTGAAAACAAGCGCCAGGTACACCGCTCCGACCACGATGTTCTTGATGATCAGCATCCACCACCCCTGAACCGACGGGTAGAAGAGAAGTGCGAGGATGCTGAAGAACGAAAGGGTAAAGAGAATGAGTCCGTCTGTGGCGCGGAGTCGAAAACCTGCGATATGTATTGTCTTGTCAGTCATCCTGAGAGGGATCGCGGTGAGATTCTAGAGTGATGGGAATTCAGTTATCGTAAGAAACAAATCGAGTAGTCCAGGACAACGCCCAGGAGCCAGTGGAGGAGAATGATAAAGAGAATTGACTGTGCCCGGAATGCAATGATTCCCCAGATCAACGCGCCGATCACGGAACTGTAAATTTCACCTGTGGGCTTGCCGATATGAAGAATGCAGGAAAGTGCTGTTTGCACGAGAATTGCTTGCCAGTCGCCAAGCGTTTGACGTAGTCCAAATTGCATGAATCCGCGAAAATATGTTTCCCACCCGATGTAGAAAAGGAGATACGAAAACGCGTGACTGAGAAATGCCGTCGACGAAATACCAGCGCCCTTAAAAAGGGGATACTCGGCAACAAATTCCGGATCATTTCTGGAGAGGTACGATGCGAGGGCAAAAATCGGCGCAAGCACGAGAAATGCCTTCAATCCGAAACGCCAATCTCCGACCTGCAAACCGAATGAAGAAAGACGTTCTTTGAAAACAAACCTGATAATCAGAAACGGAACAACAGCGAAGAGAGCGAAAGCAGACAAGTACGTATAGAGTTCTGCCGTGCGCTGCGGATCACCAAAGAGCACAAGCGTTGATGTGAGGTTGCTCAAGTAGAAGGGTTTGGTGCCGAAATATTTCCACGTGGTGAGAATAAACGGAGTCAAGAGCAGAATAATCGTCGGCTTCTTGTTTTCGCCCGTGATTAACCCGCTCAGCGAAAAAGAGGTCGTGAATCGGCCAACGGAAGGCGGCATCTTCATCGGCTCCTTCTGTCTGTTCGTTGGTTGAGCAGCCACTCATAGGTTATGCGAACCCCCTCCTTGAGTGGCGTAATCGTGTAGCCAAGTTCGCGTTCGGCCTTCTCCAGAGAATACACCCAATCCTGAAGAAACGTCTCAACCCATCCCGGCGTGATTTGAGGATACATGCCGAGCCACTCCGCCTTTTTTTTCTCGAATCCGGCGTAGAAATAGGCGATTCTCGGGGGCAGGTTCATTTGAAAGTGCTTCTTGCCGCTGACTTCATCGACGAGTTGAAACAGTCGCTTGAGTGAGGCATTCTCGCCGCCGAGGATATAGCGCTCTCCAATTTTTCCTTTTTCCATGGCCAAAATGTGACCGCGAACCAAGTCATCCACGAGCGCATAGTTGCCGATGTCTTTGCCACCGTTGAGAAGAACGGGCACCTTCCCCTTGTCGTACATATCGATCATCAGCGACACGGAGTTTCCCTCGGTCAGCTTGCCGGGGCCATAGACACGCGTAGGGTTGACGATCACGACCGGAAATCCTCTTGCCGCGAACTGAAGCGCTTCCCGTTCAGCAGTGGTTTTCGTCTCTTCATATTCTGTGAAATATCGCTGTGTTATCCGTGGCATGTTCTCAGTCCCAATAACACCGGGGAGCGTTGGCCCGAACGCAACGATCGTTGAAGTGAATACAAGACGCTCTACGCCGAGTCCCACAGCGGCTTCGAATACGTTCCGCATTCCACCGACGTTCTGTTCAAAGAACACCTTTGGATTCTTCGCCCAGTTTTTAGCATATGCGGCCAGATGGAACACCCGGTCACAGCCCTCCATTCCCCGCTCGAGCGATTTTCGGTCGAGGATGTCTCCGGTGACAAGCTTGATGCGCTCGTGGGAAAGACCATCAATGTTGCTTGTGCTCCTTGTGAGAGCATGGACAGTATGACCTTGACGGACAAGTTCGTTGACGAGCTTGGTTCCGATAAAACCTGTAGAGCCGGTTACGAAAATGGTTTTTGCTGAAGCCATGGAATATCCTGAAGAATGGGTAACTCACTGGTGAATCATCGGCGGGTCGAACAAAAGCTAAACTAGCGAAAAAAGGGCTGAGTCTCAATGGAAATTCGAAAATCGCCCGCGGCGCCCACCGCCGTGCCGGTCGATACTCCGTAGACCATGGAATCTGCTTATGGAATCGGTTGGGAATCAACCGTTGATGTTCCGGCATTTTTCGATTGCATTTCCAAACGCGCTCCTGTACACTGGAAACGCGCATCGGTCGCATGGGGGCGGGTGTTCTCGCCGGGGTGGTCCCTGCGTCGCAATGAAATTCGAGAGGAAGAGAATCATGAAAACATTCATCTGCGTTTTGTTGCTGGCGTTTCTCCCTTCGTTGTTGTGGGCGCAGAAGATCGGCGTCCTGCCATTCGAAGATGCAGCCAATGCTGGCCCGGAGCTCGGAGATCAAGTGGCCAAATTTATCCGATCCGAGTTCATGAAGAACAAGAAGTACATACCAAAATTCATTCAAGTTCCCAAGCCCAAAGATGAAGAACCCACGCCTGTAGATCTTGACAAAGCCGTGGAGCTGGGGAAGAAGAACGGAGTTGCCTACGTGGTGATCGGGACAATCCTGGAGGCCGAAGTCAGCAAGAGTTCATCGGGAGTGGGAGGGATCACGGTTCTTGGACAGTCTGTCGGGTCTTCGTTGCGGACGGTGACAGCATCTGTCGTTATTCAGGGCGATCTCATTTCGGTTTCCACGCGTGCACTCATCGAGAGCTTCCGTGCAAGCGGGAGCAAAACGGATAAATCCGTTGGTGCAGACGTTTCGACGGAATGGGGAAGTATCAATTCGGACAAGGAAGAGGGGGGAAACACGCCGAACGCGCAAGCACTTCGTGAGGCTGTCGAGGATCTGGTCAAACAGATGTCTGAAAAAATCCAGTAAGCGGATTCGTTCCGCCTCACAACTTCAAACAAATGACCGTCATCTCCTGCTCATGTCGAGGGAAGATGACGGTCATTGTCGTTCATAGCTATTTCAAAACCTGGAGCTTCAGATGCGAGTTCAAGGCAGGCGTGTGATACACGCGTTGAGTCGCCTTCTGGAAATCAGATTCCTTCGCATGATAGATATCCACAAACGTCTGCGGATTACGGTCGATCATCGGGAACCAGGTGCTTTGGATCTGGACCATGATCCGGTGGCCCTTCTTGAACGTGTGGAAGATGTCGTTCAAGACGAATTCGATCTTCGTCGGCTGATTCGGTACAAATGCTTCCGGCTTCGCCATACTATTTCTGAATTTCCCTCGCAACACGTCGCCGCGCACCATTCTCTGAGCGCCTCTCACCTTCGGATCGTTTCTCTGTCCGCCCGGGCCTAACAGCGGGAAGTTTTCCGGCAATACATCGATTACCTTCACGATCCAATCCGAATCTGTGCCGGTCGTTGAAACATACAAACTTGCTGTGATCGGACCGGCCACCGTGATATCGTCTGTCAGTACATCAGTCTCATACACAAGCACGTCGGGGCGAGTCCAGACAAAGCGTTGGTCTTCAAGCGGAAACGCCGCATTGTACCAATGACGTATCTCGGAGGTATAAGGAACCGGTTTTGAAGGGTCGCTAATGTATTCATCGTACTCCGAGGAATGGTCTCCCTGGGTTGGCGGGGTAAACGAAAGATGATTCTTGTCGTCCAGGTACAATTCCGTTGGCTTGACATTCTTCGGAGGCCAGCTATCGAGGAATCTCCAGACATTACTCCCCGTTTCAAAGACCATCGCTTTTGCCAGATTTGGCTGACCCTTGTCTTTCAAATAGAAGTTGAAAAACGGCACGACAATACTATCGACGTAGAACTTTCCTGTTGCTGAGCCCCATTTCATATATCCGAGCGAGTCGCCGTTATCGTATCCCCATTCGCCATGCGACCATGGGCCCATGACCAGCCTATTTTGATTCTTGGGGTTTAGGCTATTGATGGCGGCATAAAGATTGAGAGCGCCGTAGAGGTTTTCGGAATCATACCATCCACCGACAACAAGGGTAGCGGGTTTGATGTTCTTCACGTGCGGCAGGATATTGCGGGCCTCCCAGAAACTGTCCCAAGTGCCGTGATTCATGATGTCATTCCAGAATCCCACGCTGTCTTTGAAATAGCGTGTGTTTGCATTGGGGAGCGGTCCAAGATTGAGGAAGAACTTGTATCCGTCAATCGTTCCGTGATCGAATGGATGGGAATCATTTTCGGTCGGTGTGGGGCGCGGCCAACCGAAGCGGGCAAAGAAATCAAACGCGTGCGGCAGAAGAAACGCGCCATTGTGAAAGAAATCGTCTCCCGACATCCATTTTGAAACCGGTGCTTGTGGAGAAGTTGCCTTGACTGCCGGGTGAGCATCAATGGTGCCGGTGGTGCTATAGAAGCCGGGATACGAGATCCCATAAATCCCAGCACGACCATTATTGTGCCGGATATTCTTGACGAGCCAGTCCACCGTGTCGTATGTATCGCTGCTCTCGTCGATGTCCTTGGGACTCTTTTTGTTCTCGATGTAGGGGCGAACATTGAGGAACGTCCCCTCCGACATGTAGCGTCCCCGGACATCCTGGATGATCAAAATATATCCTTCCTCTGCGAACTTCAGTGCCTGCGTTCCGAGGTACGGCGGGTAAAAGTTTTCTCCGTAAGGAGCGGAGCTGTACGGAGTGCGATTGATGAGGAACGGGTAACTCTTTGTTGTATCTATCGGAGTATAGACCGCGGTGAAGAGCTTGACCCCGTCGCGCATGGGTATCATGTACTCGTGCTTTTCGTAGCGTGATGAAAGAGAGAATGGTTGCTGACTGAGCAGGAGTGATGCCGGCACAATGAGCAAGAAGGCGATGAAGACCGAAAATCGTCGGATCTTAACCATTGGAAATAACTCCTTCGTGGAAAGTGAAAATGTGATTGAAAAGACCATGAGGCTTCGGCTCACAGATGTGCGGCCATCGGGGCTGTCCCCACTTTCTTCATATGCCGCTCAAATGAGATGCTCTGATACAGCCTGGTCTGACAGGCATAGAAACCGGCTTTGAGCCAGAACCGTGCAAGCATATAACACTGCTGAAGAACAAAGAGGAACAGCAGCGGCCAGTACGAATCTTGCGGCACCAACTTTTCAATGAGAGCGTAAAGTGCGATGAGAACAAACCCGACAAGGCACAGAAGTAGATACAACCCGTAGGTGGAGCGGATATTCATGACGGCGAATTTCGTCCCCGCGGCCGATGCTGCGAGCGAACTCGTCCGATCATCCACCACCATGCGAACGCGGACATAGTCAAATATCATGGAGAGGAATGAGAAAAGGAAAAGGACAACGATGTTACGAATCATGTAATAGGCATATGGCACGGTCTCCGATGCCTCTGCCTGCGTCCATCGCGCGATGCTGTTGTTCATCCAGCCGACGACAACATTGAAGAACAAGAAATAAATAAGGAGTGCGACAAGCGTGATGCGGAAGAACTTGCCGAAATATCGTGCCCCCTCGGTGAGGAATTCTGTAAAAGAGAACGGATATTCCTTCGAATAGACGCCGATAAACGCTCCGGAGAGAAAGCTGTTGACGCAGACATACAGAAGACTGAGCAAAAAGAGCAGCGATGTGGAAGCCCTGTTGATTTCCCATCGGAAGAAAAAGTCGTAGAGGAATCCCCCCAGCGTCTTGATGAAAGTGCCGTTCATCTGCATCTCGAGATGATTCACAAAGGGCGCATAACCGAAGACCGAATAATCCAGTGCGCGCACAAATTCGCTGTTCTCCATGTCTGCCCGATAGCTGTCGGCCCATGCGGCATCCATCCGATGCAGGATCTTTTCATCCATGACGGAATTGCGGAGATAGCCGTCGAGTTGGGTGAGTACGGGAAGGGCGAGCGGCATGGCGATCACAACATTGACACACCAGGCGAAGAAAATCATGCGCTTTGTGCGTGAGACTCGGGCGATACCTTGCTTAAACACTGTGAGGATGTTCATAAGATTCTCCTGAGGGACGCGTTATTCGTCGAGAAGATCAAACTGGCACTAGAAAGATGCAAACTCAAAGTAGTTCTGCACCCAGAACATCCATTTGGATGCATATTTTCTGGCTGCAAGCGACCGATAACCGGGTTCCCGCTCAACCTTGCTGTTATTGTTATAATTGATGTCCATCGCGAGTTTCCTGTCGGGGTCGACAATCGCGTAGCTCACCGGTGAATCGGATGGATACGTAAACTTCTTCCACCGATACTGCCCATCCCACTGTTCGCGCTTCTGTTCTCCATTCTTGAAAACGATGAGAACGTCCACTGGTGCGACGGCCTCTCCCAATCGCTTCACGATAACGCTGCATTCGAACGTCTTAGTTGAAAGGAGGGTGGTGCCGCGTGCAGGGTTCCCGTTCATTGAGAAGACGCCCTCAGGTTGTGGAATCCGCTGATTGATGATCTGATCGACGCTGTAGTCGAAGAGGTTCGAGCTGAACCAGGTGTTCTCGAACAGCCAGTTCATGTTCTTTCCGCTGACCTCGTTTACCGTGTTGATGAAGTCCTGGGATGTGGGATGCTTGAACCGGTATCGGTGATGATAGGTTCGCATGACCCTGTACCACATCTCTTCCCCTAAGTACCGTTCGAACGTAATGAGCGAGAGGGCAGGTTTGGTATAGGAATTCAAGCCGTAGGTCTCGTAATATTCCCACCCTTTCCTTGCCATCACATCATTTTTGCCTTGATAGCG
>PMZI01000023.1:342456-492529 GCA_003170475.1 Ignavibacteriota bacterium
GCTTCTTCGAATTCGTTGTTCCCGACCATTCCATACCACCATTGATGACCGCACTCGTGGACCGTCACCCCTTCCGGTGATGACTGCTCTTTGGGTGAGTAGCGGCTCGTTCCGCCGGTGAAGAGTGTGGGATATTCCATTCCTCCCGACTGACTGCCGTTTGCAGGATCAACAACGGTGAGAGCATCGTACGGGTACTCGCCATACCACTCGCCATAATAACGAAGAGCCTTGAACGTCGCATCAAAATAGCGGTCGATCATGTTGTCGTGCTGCGGCTGGGTGAGAAGAATGACGGTGACCTCCCGCAGAGGGTGGTGGCGATCGGCGCGCTCTCCCGGTTCAATTGCGATATGCTTGAACTTCCGCACAGTTGGAATCAGATCAGGAGCTGTCACCCAGGCAAAATCGTGAACATCTTCCTGATGAAATCCCTGCGTTGTTGTGCTGTCTTTGTTCGTTTCAATAGTGCGCGGAATTCCTCCCGTTGCGCCGACCACATACCCATGAGGAACAGTGATCTTCACGTCGTACACTCCGTAGTCGGCGAAATACTCCGTGGTCGAATGAAACTGATGACAATTCCACGCACCCTTCCACCACACCCCGATTTTCGGAAACCATTGCCCCACAAAGTGGTACGTCCGGATTGCTCCGGTGCGTGAGAGGGGATGCGGCTGCTTGGTTTCGAACTCAATTTTGAAGACAAGAGATTGGCCCGCGCGCACCGGTTTCGGTATCCTCACCTGACAAACGGTCTGATCGTCGATGTTTCCGTCGTCCGGTTGAATGTATCGGAAGGTATCGGTGATATCCGTCTCGACCTTACCTTCCACCACCCTGATGCTCTTCACATTCGTATAACCGTAGTCGCTCTCCTGCGGCAGTCCCAAATCCCACCCCTCTTCTTTGGCATACGTACTGCGGTTATTCTTCCAGGCATTATGATAGAGATGAAATGGAAACTCTTGCTGAGCTTGACCAGTCGTGTTCTTCCAGTCAAGCGTCTCCGATCCGGTGATGATGTTGGTTTTCGCATCGAGCTTCACGTCCATCGTGTAATGCACCATGCGATCGCTTTGCGACGGGAGTTTCAGATCCTTGTCCCATGGTTCGCTTCCCTGAATCAGCTTCGGAATGAATGGATCGGGAAGCTGCTGCACCGCCGTGTTCTTACCGGGTGGGAGGCCGACAAACGCGACAATAACAACGATGGCAGCAAATATGAATCCGTATTCCAAAATTGACAGGAAAGTCTTTTTCATTGAATTCCTCCGATAACAAAATGACGCGCAGTCCTCTGGCGACCGTGAACACCAGTCACGCGCTGTCAGAATGAAGTGTCATGAAAACACGAAGAGGGTGCTGGCGTGCAGCCTTGAACAACTTTACTCCCAGGTTGTCTTCAGCCAGGACTCAAAAATCGATTTCTGAAGAGGCGTTGGCTGCTCGACTTTGGTCACCTTGTATGAGGGGACATCCTGAAGCCGGAGCGTTATCTCAAAATCCCGCAAATGGTCTCGCCGGAACACCGTGAGCTTGACCTTGTCTCCCGGTTTGTAGTCTGCCAGGCGGTCCGACAGGTCACTGGTTCTGACCCGAAGGCCGTTCAGAGCGATAACTTCGTCGCCGATATCAACACCGGCATCATAGGCCGGTGATCCCGCTGTCAGGCCCGTCACGCGGGTTCTGTTTTCGCGTTCAGCGGTCATCATTCCGAGGGAGATTTTCCGGTCTGAATCTTTCGCTTGGAGGGACAGGCCGGCGTAGCCGAGGTATCGCTCCCAATCAATTGGTGCGGTGCCGTTGACGTAGTCTTCGAAGAACTTTTTCAGATCTGTCCCGCTGAGCTTCTCAGCAATCGATCGGAGATCGTCAACCGTGTAACCACGGTCGCCCAAAGGAAATCGTTTATAGAGGGTGCGCATGACATCGTCGAGGGAGTGCTGGTTGTTCGAGTGTTGCCGGATCTCGAGATCAAGGACAAGGCTCACTTCGGAGCCCTTGCCATAGTAATCTGATTCAGCATTGAATCCCTGCTGGTGTTCCTTCCAGTATTTGACCCATGCGTCGAAACTCGACTCCGAGAGGGACTGTACGCGGTTCCCGGGACGCTGGCGCTCGCCCTGAACTGTGCCGGCAAGCCACTCATAGACAAATTGCGGCGAAGAGAAGCCCCCCCGCTGAAGCATCAATGCACCATAGTACGATGTCGTTCCCTCGGCCACCCAAAGCTCGTAGACATAGTTCTCTTTCATGTAGTCATACGGCGCGATGCCTTTGGGGCGCAGCTGTTTTACGTTCCAGGTGTGAAAATACTCGTGGGAAACGAGGCCCAGAAATCCGCGATAGGAATTTGGGTTCTTGAAACCAAACGGACCCGTCTGCATAATCGTGGAGTTCAAATGCTCCGTACCTCCCCCGCCTTGCAGGCCGAGGTGTAGGAAGAAGACGTAACGGTCATACGGGAGATCGCCCCAGAACTCCTTGTTCATCTTCACGATCTTTCCGATGTCCGTCATCATCTTGTTCGCGTCATAGTTTCCTGTGCCGAAGATGCTCAGCACATGTTTCTTGCCTTCGACATCGAATTCAAAATCCTTCTGGTTGCCGACTTCCATCGGGCAGTCCATGAGCTCATCGAGGTTTTTCGCCTTGAACGCGAAGGGCTTGCCGGGAACGGACTCGAGCCCTGTCGTGACATGCCAGTCTTGATAGGGAGCAACGGTGACGGTGAGGGGAAGAGAACGATACTTCTCAACAAACATGAAGACCGCGCAACCGTCCACGAATGCATGTTCATCGTTCAGACCGCGCGTGCGCTGTTCAAACTCGTTTGCGTACACCTTGTAACGGATGGTGACAGCCGTTGAGCGGCCCTTTTCGACGCGCCAGGTCGATTTGTCTGTTTTGGCCCATCGGACAGGAACACCGGAAGCATCCAACGCCGAGAATTCCTGAACTCCGCCTGAGAAATCAAACACAACATATCGGCCGGTGCGCCAGACGGGCATGAGGAAGTCGATCGATGCCGGAGAAGTAGGCACGCCCCTCACGGTCACTTCTATTTCGAGGAGATGCGTCCAGGGTTTGGACATGCCAACGTTGTATTCGATGGCAGGAGTCTGGGAGAAAATGAGTGCCGGCAAAAACAGGACAACGAAACAACGTACAACGGTTTTCATGAAGGTGACCTCTGGGGTTGAACACAATCCGCTTGACGTCGATGAACGGCGACGAGGCGTGCTGGTAGGAACACCAGCTTTCTCCGCGAACCCTCGGTGAATGCCATCGTCGGGATGCGGACCTTTCATCGCGGGATGCTACGGCGAATGATTTAATGACGGTATTTTTCCTGAAAAACTCCAGAAAAACGGGATCGAAATATCATCTTTCGCTTCAACGGCGGGCAATTCCTGCAACGTCAACAACGAGAGGAGAGAAAAACACCGTGTCGGGATTCCGACGGTGGGAGTTCCAGTCGGCCGTCAGCGCGTCCGCCTGTTCATTTGAAATGACCCCCTTTTCCGCCATCAATGGGATATGCAGGGAAAAAAATCTATGGGCCCACTCCATGACTCCGCTCGTGGGTCCTCCGGAAAGGCATGTCGGAGTGAGATCCGTTAATTCAATTCCGTGTTTTCTGAAAAGTGCAGGGATCTTGCCCGTGACATATGCGTCGCCTCCCCCCGAGCGGTAATAGGCTCGTACCACGTCTGGCATCGTGTCCCAGATTCCACCGCGGGGAAAGAGTGAGAGACCCTCGTAGTAGTAATCCTGTATGGCGATGATGCCTCCAGGACGCAGAGCGTTAAACAGCGGGAGAAGGAATTTTTCCGGATCGGGTACGAACGCAATGACCCATCGAACGAAGATGAGATCATAAAGGTGGGGTGGAAGGTCGGCACTTTCCGCTGTTCCCTGAATGCACTTCACGTTGGTCCACCCGTTGTCGCCAGCCTGCTTTCTCAACCAATCCAGGTAGAATTGTGAAGGGTCGAGTGCGGTCACTTCGCCGGTTTGGCCGACCAACTCCCGTAAATCCATCGAAACAAGTCCCGGTCCCGCGCCGACATCGAGACACCGCCATCCGTTCCCGACATTCAATCGACCGAGGAACTTCTTCGTGACATGGCCCCATACTCCGTGCTGAAACTGAAGTCGTTCCAGTTCCTGCTGGTTCACTCCCAGCAAATAGCTGCCATGGTTGTTGGACTGAGGCATAGGGAATAGAGTCTCTTGAGAGAATTGCGGTTCGGTTAGACTTGATCGTGGGATCAGTGTACGAGACTTCTCATAAAAGGCAAAACGGGGGTGCTCTGCGTTGGGAAAGCATGGTGGGATGACAACGTCTCGTCTTGAGTCAACGAAGCCTCAGCTCAAGCTCATGTCTCAAATTGAAGAGTGATCCCGGGAATTCTCATTTTCAAAACCCTGGATTTGATGCAGGTCACAAATGGAACAATACCGTTGAAGAAATGCGATTGATGCATGATTGTCTGCAGGGTCTTTCCTATATTCCACCAGCATTATTGAATCTGCTCATCTGAGCGCACCGTGATTGTCAAGGCTCAAAAAACTGAGTTGTCATAGTAACCATCAAGGGAAGGTGAAACCATGAAGTTGCGAACCCTCGCCATTGTATTTCTCTGTGTCGTGCTTACCTCGACGCTCCTTGCACAAACCGACATTCAGCTTCTTCAAGGGGGCTGGCGGCCCGAACAGCACACAAGTTATCTTCACAAACAAATCAAGTCCGAGACCGTCGCGGACAATCGCCTGATCTGGAGAACCGACAGTGGTCCGTCTCTGGATAGCTACATATGCGAGGGTTCGGCTTCGGATCCCATCAATTTTGATATTCCTATCAATCAAGACACAAAAGGGCTGCAAAATGTGAAGTTGACGCTCAGCGTGTGGGATGTCGACGAATCGTCGGGCGAAGTCGATAAAGTGTACGTGAATGGCAACTACGTCGGCACGTTGCACGGGGCGAACGACTCCTGGAGTGTTAACTCCTACACCGTAAACGCTGCATGGCTCAAAGGTGGGACAGCAACGAGCCCGGGTCACAACATTATCACAGTCGATTTGACGGTAACCGGGTGGTGTGTCACCGTCGATTGGGGGGCGATTAGCGCAGATGCAAACGTCTTCTCCGTTGCTTCTTACACGCCGAAGAGCGGTCAAGCGCAGGTTGATATCACAGCACCCAATATCACGGTTACGTTCAGTGCAGAGCCGGACATGAACACGATCAACACGACGACATTTCAGGTGGCGTACTTTGATCAAAGCGCGGCCCTGGTTATGGTGAACGGCACCTATGCCGTCTCGGGAAACACCGTGACGTTTACGCCCAGCGGGAGCCTGCTCGATGGAATAAAATACGCTGTGAAGCTGTCGACAGGGACGTCCGGCATCAAGAGTAAGGCCGGTGCGCAACTGGACAAGCAGGTGCAGTGGAATTTTTCGACAACCCCAAATATCGTCATTGACAAAGTTGTACCCGTTCAAACGTCCGAGGGTTCGGATATGATCGCGCTCAAGCGTGGGATGATTCGCGTCTACGCTACGTGGGATCTTAAGCCACAAATTCATTCAAAAGCTCAGGCCGACCGCATCACCGCCACCGTCAGCGTTGAAAGCAACGGTACCGCTGTTGGTACACAGACGGTCACGATCAAGCGGCGTGATCTTATCACGGGTGCGGAAATGAGAACGGGGAGACAGAGCATAAATTTCTTCAGCTGGTTCCCCCCGGTGGGAGGCAATGCACTCAAGGCGACGGTATCAATCACGCAGCACAACTCGACCATCGCCAAGACGGAAAAAACCGGCAGCTACGCGACACAATCCAAATTTGTGGACCTCCGGTTCCAGTACTATGCACTTCAGGTGGGGGCGTGGGCAACAACTCCTTCGTCTGTTCCATGGGCAACCATTAACCTGAACGTGCAGCAGGCGCGGATTTCGATGGAGCAACAATTCCCGATCCAGTCTGCCGCAAGCTCTTCCGGGGGCCTCTTCAATCCTGGATTACCCCAACCGACGCGATATGTGTATCTGTCCGAACTGAACTATATCGCGATGCGGCTGAATGAGCAATGGCAGCGCACCCTGCAGGCAGGTGGAACACAATTCATTGTCGCGTATGTGCCAGCCGGGTATCTTGGTGCGGGCGTTGTGGGTGGTGAAGGGTTCTCACAGAATTTTGTGAATTACGGCGGGAATAACGTTAATGTTCTGACTGAAAGCTCAAACTCCGCAATTCTGCCGCACGAAATGGGTCACGCCTGGACGCTGGGTCACACCGGTTCCTCGCCTTCCATTGAAGGATACGAGATCGACTTGACTGGAACCCGGGGGCGACAGCGCTCCATCAGCGCAGGCGATTTTGTCACAAGCCTGATGGATCCGACACCGAACCCTACGGACGCCTCGTTTATCCAAAACTCGGATTACAACACTCTTCTCTCCACAGCGCACAAGTCAACGGTGCAGGTTCTCTCGCCTGCGGCTTTGACACCAGTGTTCCTGATCGCCGGAGTTTTCGATCCCAGCGACGTGGTGACGCTTGACCCGATCCGCCGTCAGGATTTCACGAACCTCAACGCGCCAACGATCGGGGCGTACACCATCGAGCAACTCAACAGCAGCAGCACGGTGATTGCCACAAACAATTTTGACCCCTCGCTTCCCATCGTTGGAACAGACTCCCGCCTGTACCGGATGTTCAGCGTTGCCGTGCCTTACAACGCGGCTGCGCAACGGATTCGCATCAAGAAAGGTACGACGCAATTGCAGGAGATCGTTCGCTCAACGAATGCGCCGGTGGTGACCATCACCGCACCAACCGCCAGTGCAAATTGGAGCGGGCAACACACGGTCACATGGACGGGCACGGACGCAGACGGGAACGCCCTCACCTACGACGTCAGCTATAGCGCCGATAACGGCACAACCTGGCAAGTTCTTGCACTTGAAACCAGCGCAACAAGCCTGTCGATGAGCACTGACCTCATTCCACAGGGATCGAACTGCAAGCTCAACGTGTCGGCGTCGGATGGCTTCAATACAACGATTGCGACCGTGAGTTTTACGGTCGCCAACGGTCTGAAAGTGATGAGCGCGACGCCCGCAGCGTCAACCTCCGGTGTGCCGCTCACAAGTTCTCTCCAGGCGCAGTTTGGTTCCTCGCTGCGAAGCAGTTCCATTACATCATCGAATTTCACCCTGACGGCGGGCAGCGCCGCGGTCAGTGGCACCGTGAGCTACAACGCCGTCTCCAAAGTTTTCAGTTTTGTTCCGGCCGCTGAGTTGAATTACGGAACACTCTATACGGCAAGGTTGCGGGCAGGCATTCAGGATTCCTCGAACAACTCTCTCGCATCGGATTATGTTTGGACGTTTACCACGGAAACGGATGCATCCTCGCTCGAAGTCACGAGCGTTTCGCCTCAAGCAGCAACGGTCGGAGTTGCGGTGAACGCACCGATCAGCATCCAATTTACGAAACCAGTCAATTCCTCAACGCTGAACACGACCAACCTTCGGCTGGTCTCCCAAACAAGTGCAACGGTCGCCGGATCTGTCACCTACGATGCCGTGCAAAGGATTGCCAGCTTCAAGCCGAATACTTCTCTTGCGCCCAACACGCGCTATACCTGCACAGTCACCACTGCAGTTTCGTCCACGGACGCCAAGGCGCTCTCGGCGCAATATGATTGGTTCTTCGTGACCGGTACCGATTCTACGAGCGCCATTGCATTTACTGGAAAATTTGCCGACCGCACAGTCGACAAAAACGGAAACGGTCTTGCTGACTCGCTTTTGGTGGACATCGAAGTGACTGCCATCACTGCGGGTACGTACTCAGTGAACGGCCGGCTGGCCGATTCCCATGGAAATGAGATCATGTGGGCGGCTGCGCAGAATCTCTCATTGCCGGTTGGTACCAGCACCATCACACTTCCATTCGACGGAAAACTCATCAATGCATACAGCACGGATGGTCCATATCAGGTTACGGATCTGATGATCTACAGCAGTCAGAATACCAATACCAGCGATTGGCTCTCGGCGGCAACAACCACGGCGGCTTACCACTACACGCAGTTTGAGCTAAGTCCGAATCCGGCGGCAGTCGATTTCAACCCATCCGAGGGCGCGTCGAACGTGCCCGTGAATGCGATGATCAGCGTCCGATTCACACGTCAAATGGACCCCTCGACGATTACCACATCGTCCTTCACACTGCGTGATCGTCTGAATACCCTCGTGCCGGCGACGGTCAAGTACGACACCGCCACGAAAATTGCGACACTGGATCCCACGAGCGACCTCCTCGCTGATTCACTTTACAGTGTAGCCCTCACGACCTCTATTCGAGGAGCAGACGGAACGGCACTGATAAAATACTATGCCTGGTCGTTTGCTACGGGCACTGGAAGCGCAGCGGTCACTTCGATTGGCGAGGTCATCAGTTATCCGAATCCGTTCCCGCATCAATCTCTCCCCTCAGGAGGCATGCGCTTCACTTACGTGCTGGCGGGCCCGGGAAAAGTGAAAATCCGAATTTACTCCGTCGCTGCCAACTTCATTCTGGAGATTCCCGAAACAATTGCCCCTGCTCGCCAGGGTTACAACGAAATCGGCTGGAATGGACTCAACCAGGGGGGTACCCCCGTTGCAAGCGGCACGTATGTTTACATTGTCTATTTCACCGATGCGGATAATACCGAGCATCGAGCCACGGGGAAATTCACGGTGATACGATGATGCTTTGAAGTTCTCCAGCGCTGTGATATTTATCCATGTTTGACATAGACTTCGTTCATTCTCTATTGAGGAGTATACAAATGAAGATTCTTGTTCGGACTCTTATCCTCTCGCTCATGCTCGTGTTCGTTGCGTTTACGATGTTGGCGCGAGATAACGACAAAGCTGGCACAACCGGCGCGACGTTCCTGAAATTGGGGGTCGGCGCACGTGCAGCCGCACTTGGCAACTCGGTAGTCGGTTCTTCCTCCGATGCGGGTGCACTCTATTGGAATCCGGCGGCGCTCGGTATGGTTCGGAACACCGACGTCATGATCAGCTACGACCGCTGGTTCGAAAAAATGCAACATGGCTTTCTTGGTATTGCGATGCCCGGGAGCATGGGTACGACAAGCCTCGGTGTCATCTACTTCAATAGCGGCCCGATGACACGCACCGAGGCGGCCCCCGGCGGAGGGTATGTGGACAAGGGAGAGTATTCAAACACAGACGCCGCATTGTTGGTGGGTTACGGAATCCGGCTGTTCGGTGAAACGCATTTCGGCTTGACAGTAAAGGGAGTGTATGAGAGCCTGGCGGGACAATCAGCGTTTGCCTTTGGCGGTGACGCAGGCATCTATTCTCGCATCGGGATTGTTGATATTGGAATTGTTGGCCGAAACTTCGGATCCAAGTTGAAATTCAATGACGAAGCTTATGCGCTTCCGCTGCAAATTCTTGGTGGTGCCTCGGTGCATCTGAAAGAATATGGGCTGACCGTGTCGGCAATGGGAGGCTCCGTGTCAGAAGGCCAGACGCAGTTTTCTGTCGGCGCCGAATTCAATCCCCTCGACTTCATTGCACTTCGGGTTGGGTACAAGACAGGGCTGGGAGACGTGACGGGTGGTATGAAGGGCATTTCAGGAGGGTTAGGCTTGAGCTTTTCCGACGTCCGTCTCGATTATGCGTACAATACGCTTGGAGATCTGGGACCAACGCACCACATCTCGCTGGGTTTCAGTATTGGTAAGGGCGGCTCGTGAACCAACCGCGCTAGGGATGTCCAGTAAAAAAAGATCTCATCCAATCAATGAAATGCCACACTGACACTGAAATCGAAATCGACAAATGCTGTTGTGGTACTGAGATCAATGACATTGCGTGGAACGATGTAGGTGACAGAAGGAGAGAGTCTCACCGGCCCCAGGTCGATTGTGACGGGGAGGGACATCTCGTAATCAAGGATTCCAAATGAGTTGTTCGTTTGAGTTGTGACGCCGATGACCTTCTTTCCTTTTGGTCCCTTGCGTAGCGCCGTCAGGGTGCTATTCTGCTCACCGATGGTTGCAGTCAGTGTTGGCTCGATGGAGATCTTATTATAGAGGGTGAGGGGGATTTCGAATTGGTGAGACGCTGAAGCTGCCAGCGTAAACTCCGAAGCAGTTCCTGTCGCCAAATCTCCGTTAACGGACAATGTCAGAACCGGCCAGTTCAAGGAGAGGCCGCCGTCGAACGCGTCCTTGAAGACCGATTTCGATGACCGGCTGCTATCGCTGAACCAGAAATGATTGTAGGAAAGTGTCCCGCCGATGATCCTTCCCACGGTGAATTCATACGCGAGTGACGCAGCCACTCCGTCCCATGATTTCGGCGTTTGATCGAGCCAATACGATGATATCTGGATGTCGATCCCCCACTTATGATGAAACGCGAGCGAAGGGTTGATCATCTGCTGGGGGACTCCATTGTCGCGGCCGCGATAGGTCGTGTGACTTGAATAGCCTGAGGAAACGGCAAAACGAGTTGCCACGTAGCGTTGGTAGTCAATTTCATCCAAACGGTGATCGATGAGGTTGTCCCGGAGATCGGCCAGAGAATCGCGGATCGTCTCATATCTGTCCTGAAAAGTATCCCTGTGATCGTCCATCAGCGCAGACGTTGTGTCGCGGAAAATTTCATGCAGGTTGTCGACAAAATCCCGGAATTGTTCAAATCGATCATTGAAATCAGGACCGCCTTCACAATTGTCGCAAACGGAGAATGTTTTCTTTCCCTTAGTTAGCTCGCTCAGAAAATTGGAAATGGGTACGATGGCAGCTCCTTTTGCGGTGTCCTCGAACGCAAGAATCTGATGTTGAAGAGATTTTGTGACGAACCGAAGAGTGTCTTTCCGCGAAGCGTCGAGGGAATCATGAGCTGATCTGATCAGAGAGTCTGCCAGGAAATCAATCCCGGCGGTCGTCTTCGTAGCGATGAATCCGAGTGTAGTGACAAGCGAATCCGAGAAGTGCCGTTCGGTCTGCAGAGTGCTGTCTGCGAAATGCTGAATAGAGTGGGTAAGTTTTTGATTCAGCGTTGTGCTGCTGGTTTCAGAGCCCGTCGCCACACTCGGTTTCTTCTGGGCGAAGGAAATGAGAGGAAAAAGAACCAACAGAGAAACGAACAGTGCCCCAACGAACATGTGCCTGACAAATCTCACGAGCAGATACCCTCCCTTGGTAGTCAAATATGAAGTTACGGGCGATTCTTGAAGATACTGCCGCCCTTCATCACAAACCGCACATCCCGAGCGGCTTTGATGTCCTGCGTAGGATCGCCGTTGACAGCTATCACGTCGGCGTACAGATTAGGAGCGATGCGTCCAACGTCATCCTGCATCCGGATGATCTTGGCATTCACGGCTGTGGCCGCCAGTAAGGCTTGTGTCGGACTCATGCCGCCGCGTACCATCCACTCCAGTTCACGATAATTGGTACCGTGTGCGAATACACCCACATCACTTCCCAAACCGATGGTGACTCTGGCATCCATCGCGAGCTTAAAAGCACGCAGGGCCTGTTGCATCCCGGTTGTCAATGGCCCCCCTTGTTTGTATCCATTGAAGTACTCTGCGTAACCTTCTTCTGCAGTGAGAGTGGGAAGGAACGCTGTGCCGTGTTGCGCCATCAGCCTGAACACTTCCTCCGTGCCTCCGTACCCATGCTCGATAGAGTCGACACCCGCCACAGTCGCGCGCCGCATTCCTTCCGCGGTGGTAGCATGAGCGGAAACCGGCCTGCCGGCGGTGTGAGCTTCTGCGACTAATGTGCGTAATTCCTCCTCACTGAACGTTGGAACGGTTCCCCCTACACCATGATGATAATCGGCATAGACCTTGACCCAATCAGCTCCCTGGCCAATTTGTTCTCGCACCGCTTTGATCATTTCGGCTTGACCGCTGACCTCCTGAGCTCCTTTGGGCAAAACTAGATCGGGTGCAAATCCGGCGGGTCCCGGCCCGTAGCTTGCCGTGGCCACGATGGCACGCGTAGCAACCAGCAGGCGTGAACCCGGGATCATCCGTTCGCGGATGGCGCGTTGCACTGAGACATCCGCGAATCCTGCTCCTTCTGTGCCAAGATCACGCAGCAGGGTGAATCCCGCCATCAACGTGCTTTCGCAATGTCGGACTGCTTCGATCGTCCGATACGCGAGCGGCTCCTTTAAGACCTGATCATTCCACAATGTTTCATTATACGGGTGGAGGAAAATATGCGAGTGGATGTCCATCAGGCCGGGAAGCAAGGTCAGCCCCGGGAGTTCGGTTGTCTTGGTACCCTCAGGGGCACGAACCTGAGCGGGAGGACCGACGTCCACAATTCTTTCTCCACGTATGAGAACAACCCACCCATCATGAATTGTTCCGTCTGCAGCGGTGAATACGCGGGCAGGCTTCAGGAGTTGAACAACGTCATTTTGGTTTCCAGTTGACTGACGCCGGACTGCCGCTCTGAGTGTTCCGGGCAAGAGGGACGCGAGAACGACGCCAGCGCTGGAAAATATGCCTCGTTGAAGAAACTCACGACGGTCTATTGGATTTTTCATGGCTCGTCTCCTGAACGTCAGATAGAGGATTTGACCCGCGGCCAGAGTGGCCCCAGCGGGACCTTGGGGTTGCGAACAATGTACATCGGGAGATTGAAATGCATTGGTTGAACATACTCATCCGTGAGCGCTCTATGACCTCTTCCAATGGGAGTACACTCTTGGCGAAAAATAAAGTCTGCTTGTCGATTCGACTACTTCAATTTCGAATTCAGCGTTGTTGTGCCGGACTTCAACGCACGCCGTTCTCCGTCCGGAAGAAGCGCAGTCGCCTCAACTCCTTTGGGAATAGTCACCGTCATGGAGAACGCTTCCTTCAACCGTTTCCACTTTACCTTTATTATGCCGGACGGACCCGCGAATGAAGCCGACGCGCTTTCCAGCGATCCCGGATTCGGAGCAATGAAAACCTTCTTCCAGCCAACACTGCCCGGTTGCTGTTGTATCCCCGCAACATAAGCGTAGTGCCACTCCATCAAATGCCCCAGCATAAAATGGTTCATGCTGTTGCCGGTTCCCGGCTGTGCATCCCAGCTCTCGGGCAATGTTGTGAAGCCCTGTTTCACCATGTACCCGTAGCTTCCACGGTTTTCACGGGCGTACACGCGATGAAGAACATCGTTTCGGTTTCCCTCAGCGAGGGCGCGGATGAAGAACACCTGAAGCACTTCACCCACAGTCTGTTGCCAGTTTCGCTTCTCGAGGTCATCGACAATCGCCTGAAGAACAGCGGCGCGATCCTGTTCTGGAATAAGTCCAACACACAGTGCCACACTATGCGCCGCTTGACAGGAACCGTTATTTTTCAATGTCTTCGTGGCCGTATCATAGAAATGTCGCTGAAAATCTTGTTTGATCTGCTCGAACAGTTTCCCGTACGTCGTTGATTCGGATGTCTTCCCAAGCACCGTCGCCGCCTGCGAAACGGTCTTTGCCCCTAATGCCCAGATGGCTGTTGCGCTAAGTTCGTTCGGCGTCCACTGCGATGGTCCGTCTCCCTTTCCGTGACCGTAGTCATACCAATCTCCCAAATTGCTGTTGATGATGCCATCCTTTGCCGTCGATGAGAGGTAATCGACGAACGTGCGCATGCTTTCAAAATTCGATTGGAGAACGCTCGTGTTTCCGTACCATTCATAGAGATGCCAGGGGACCAGCACTGAGGAAACTCCCCATTCAGGGGCCTCATTCCAGTATCCGTGGGGAGGAATGCCGACAAGGTAGTTCGGACAGTTGGTTGGCACGTGGCCGTCCGGGAGCTGGGTATCCCGCAGATCGTGTGCGATCTTTGTCATCCACTGTTCCGTATTGAACCGATAGCTCATCGCCCTGGCCATATGCCAGTTCTCTTCCTGCCAGCCGTTCTTTTCCCGGTGCGGACAATCCGTGGCGACGTAGCTCATGTTTGATCGGATCGACCAGTCAATCATCCGTTCTGCGCCGTTCTGCAATTCGCTCGAGCATGTGAATGTTCCAACGAGAGGATTCGCCGTGCGAACATGAACGAGCTCCAGCATTTTTACGACGGGAAGCTTCTGCGGATTCGGATAACCCTCCGGAACTGCTCCTGTGACTCCCACGTATTGACAGCCAACATAGCAAAAAAGAATCTGGTGTGACTCGCTGCCGTTTCCAGATGTTGTATAGTCGTCCCAGATATCTTTGTGCGTTCCCCAGGTATAGGTGAACTTGACATGGCCGGTGGCATCCATATATTCGCAGGGCTTGAATCGAATGGTCTTTCCGGCAGCACCTTTGACGGTGAATCGCAAGAGAGCAGAACAATTTTGTGAGAAGACATAAGTGTACTCGCCGGGAGCAGGCGACTCGATCTTCACAGGTTTAAAAACTTCAAACGATTCCATTGCAGGGCCACGGTACTGTTCCAGAGTTGCAGAGGGAGCAGAAATGATCCGGACATGCTTCCAGTCGTGATCGTTGAATCCGGGTGCATTCCATCCGACTGGAAGGAGCCTTGCGTCAAAGTCTTCCCCGGCGTAGATGTGCGAGAAGGTGAGGGGACCTTCCATCCATTTCCATGAATCGCCGCTGGTAATGACCCGTTCCTTTCCGGCCTTTGTCTTGATCCGGGCTTCCAACCACAGAAGGTAAGGATAGCCGGAGGAGAAATCGGGCATTGCGTCAGTCTTGACATACCGCATTGAATCATTCGCCGGTCCTACGTGCCAGAAGGAGTTCCCCAACATAATCCCCCAGACATTCTCTCCCTGGCGGAGAAGCTTGCTGACATCAAATTCCTGCCAGTAGAGAGTCTTGTTGTACTGTGACCACGGCTGCTTGATGAGAGCCTTTCCCACCCGTTGGCCGTTCAGATATAACTCGTAATGACCGAGCCCCACGACCCGCACAATTCCAGTCGTGATTTCTTTTCCGAGCGTGAAAGCTGACCGCATGATCGGGCACGGGGTTTTCTCGTTTGTTTCTCCGGCTGCGTAGGGAGTTATCCAGCGCGCAGAATGAGTACTGGCTTCCTGAGGCACGAGGCGTTGCGAGAGAACACAAGTCGAGATGAAACAGAGGGCAAGTGCAAGGGAGAGGGAGTATTGCATGGGAATGTCTTTCTTCGCTCGTTTCAAATATGAAGGAGCAGTTCCGGGAGAGAGTGAATGATAAAGTCCGGGGTGAGTTGTTCCATCTGTTCTCTCGTGAGTGATCCGTAGGTGACACCGCATGTCGCAATGTTTGCACGCTTCCCAGCCATGATGTCGTTGTCGGTGTCGCCCACCATCAGGCTTTCACCCATCTCCCACGACTGATCTTCCAGAATCTTGGTAATGATGGAAGGATCGGGTTTGAAGGGAATATTGTCGCTCCCCTGGATCTGATCGAAGTGTTCTGCGATCCCAAGATGCGTCATCAGACGAAGTGTGCCCGCACTCAACTTGGTTGTAGCAGTGGCCAGGCGAAGCCCCCTTGCTCTCAACGTGACAAGAGTCTCCTTTACCCCGGGGAAGAGTGTGGTCGTCTCGAGTGAGCGCGGAGGATAGTAGTTCTTGTAAAGTTCTGTTGCTTCGGGAATACGCTCATGAAGATCTTTGGGCAGAAGCCGCGCAAACGTGTCGGCAAGTGGTTTTCCGATGAGTGGGTACAGCTCTTCCGGCTCGTACGAGTGAACACCCAACTGGCCGAGCACCCAATGCTGTGCAGCAGCGATATCGCGCTTGGAATCGACAAGTGTTCCGTCGAGGTCGAAGATGATGTTCTTGATCATGCTATCATGGTGCTCAGAAGTCAGAATCCGGAAATCAGAATAGCGGGATAGTGCAAACAATCATGCTGCTGACCCCCGCCTTCTGATTCCTGCATTCTATCGTTCGCTTCCCACAAATTGATTTTTATATACCTTACCGTCTTTCATTACAAATCCCACATGCTCGAGAGCGCTGATGTTCTTGAGAGGATCTTCCTTTGCTGCCACGATGTCGGCAAAAGCTCCCGGGGTAATTTCGCCGATCTTTCCGCTCATCTCCAGCAACTCCGCCGGCACGGAGGTCGCGGCCTTGATTGCCTGCATCGGTGTCATACCCCATTTCACCATGTAGGAGAATTCTTTCGCTTCATTTTCCGTCCAGTCAAAACCACCGACATCGGTTCCGAACGCAATCTTTACGCCAGCCTTCAGCGCTTTGTTGAAAGTCGCAGGCAGGGTCTGGGTGAATGTCTTGTTCATGGTGCTGCCGGCGGCAGCGCGCCCATCGGCTACCCACTCATTCACATAAATGGTTGGACACCAGAAGATTCCCTTCTCCACCATTAGCTTGATGCATTCATCGTCTATGCCGAATCCGTGTTCTATGGAGGCAGCGCCGGCTTTGATCGCCGGGATGATTCCGTCCCGCGTAACCGCATGAGCAGACATTTTCTTGTGATGCATCGCGGTCTCATCTCCCAGGGCATTGATTTCCTCGGCGGTGAAATTTGAAAGGCTTCGGAACGAACCGTCTGTCAGGCGATAGTAGCTTCTATCGGCGTACACTTTTATCCAGTCGGCCCCGTAGGAAATCTCTTCCCGTACGGCACGCCTTGCTTCGATCGGTCCTGTAATCTCAATCAGACCTTTCGGGACCTTCCATTCCCACGCGTAGTCCCGGTTGGAGAGCGGATAGTGCCCGGTGGAATTTATCGCGCGCCCACCAACAAAGAGCCTTGGCCCGTCGATAATGCCGCGGTTGATAGCCTTTTTCAAATCAACGTCAGCATACATGCTTCCTTCGGTTCCGAGATCGCGCAACGTAGTGAATCCGTTGAGAAGTGCAGTTCTGCACGAGACCGATCCCCGCAATGCTCGGTATGCGATGGATTGCTTCAGGAGTTGAACATCATAATCATCGGAGGTAATGTCTCCCTGCAGCAAGACGTGTGTGTGCGCGTCGATGAGGCCGGGGAGGACAGTCGCGGCGGAAAGATCGATGACTGTTGCACTCGCGGGGATCTTGACGTTCTTTCCAACCTCTTTGATCTTGTTCCCTTCTATCAAGATCACAACGTTTTCCGTAGGGGTGTCAGACCTGCCGTCGATGAGTTTGCCGCATTTTATCGCCGTGGTCTGCGCCTGAGCCATGCCGAATTGCAGCACAGCCAGAATGATGACGATGCGTGTGAGAATTTTCATGGGGCCTCCTTGCGCGAATCCAATGAGGATCGGGATCTTTTTCGCTTTACGTAAAAGAAAAGTGCGATGCTGGCAAACAATACTGCGGCACCAAGAGCAAAGGGGAGCCTGTAGCCCAAATGAAAATCCTGCGACCAGGTCCCGCCAAGATAGTATCCAAGAGACACGAACGTCAGTGACCAGATCAACCCTCCCGTGTAGGCAAATGCAGCAAACACAGGATACTGGAGCTTGGAAGCCCCGGCGACGAGCGCTGTGAAATGCCTCACGCCGGGAATGAAGTACCCCACCGTCAACGCCCACTTTCCAATCCGGTCAAACCATCTGTGAACCCTTTCCAGGCGCTCCTCGGTGAGGTGGAAGCGCGGGCCGTACTTGTGGATCAACCGGTAGCCGCCCGACCGGCCGACCCAATAACTCAACGTGATCCCCGACAGACTTCCCAGGCCGGCGACAACATAGGTGGGCACAAAATGAAATCGCCCTGTGGACACAAGATATCCAAACAGGGCGAGCAATGATTCATCGGGGATAGGCAGGCCCACAACGCCGAACACCAATCCAAAGAACAATGCAGCATACCCGTAGAGGTCAATCCAATGCTGTAGAGTCTCGATGGGCATGGGGGATGAACCTATTTTGTCGGCTGTGCGTCAAGATCCCGCGCTGCAGACTCTATAGTACTTGCCTCGTTCTGAAGAGCGGCTGCCACGCGGATGATTTCTGTTTCGGCTTCCTTCCATCGCTTCAATTCAATTGCTTCCCGTACACCTGGAATTGTTTTGACGCCATAGCCGGTGTAGGCTCCCGGTGCGTAGATCAAATGCTTGAACCAGGGCCGCCCCGGAAGTCCATCGGCATGCGTCAGCATGCGCTCCGTGAGTATAAGCTTTCCATTGACCGCCTTCACTATTTCCGGAGACAAAGGAACGATCGTATGAGAAATTCTCTTCGCGGCCTTGTCGTAGTGTTCCGAACTCCGGCTCAGCGCGTCGAGAGCATTGTCGAGTGGGGCAAAATTGATGTATGGCGGCACTTCTTCCGTTGCAGGAGCAACGAGCGGGTGTTTCGGATCGTCGGTTGCACTGAACACTCCTTCGGCAATCTCCTTGTTACGCTCTTTGGTCTGATCCTGCATCGCCTTGAGCTGTCGCTTCAGATCGTCCACATAATGATGCATCGTTTCGTTGAAGTCTGTGAAATCATAGGGAAGAATGTCAGCATCTGCGAAACGGAAGACGGCTGTGCCGCCGGTCTGCGCGAGTGTGCGACCATACGCGAAATCGGTGTCGGAAAAATGTGTGAACCAGTAGAAATCGTCATAGATCGAGTGATAGATGCCTCCGCCGTCCTCGCCTCCATACCCCATGTTGAGAGAAGCAATACCGAGGAAATCGAGGAACACCGTGTAGTCGGATCCTGATCCCAACGCCCCAATGTGAAGATCAGCGCGCGTTCTTGCTTCATTCCGATCGTCCGGTGTACGAGCCGTCGATATCCGCTGGAGCTGACTTCGCTTCCAAACAGAGATCTTCTTTTCGGGATCTTCGATATCGCGGGCAACTCCATTGATGAAATGTTCGAGAGAGTGCGACCCTTCAACCCCGAGAAACCCCCTGCCGTTGCCATCAGAATTGATATAGAGGACAGCTTTTTGTTTCAGTTCGGCTGCGTGCGTCTCTGCCCACTCTGTTGAGCCGAGCAATCCTTCTTCCTCACCATCCCAGGCACAATACACAATTGTCCGTTTCGGCTTCCATCCCTTCTTGAGCAGTTCGGAGAGCGCACGGAGCTCTTCCATCTGTGCGACGAGTCCTGAAATTGGATCCTCCGCGCCATTCACCCAAGCGTCATGGTGGTTTCCCCGAATGACCCACTCGTCCGGATACTCAGAACCTGGGATCGTGACAATGACATCATGAATGGTTTTGGTATCCCAATTGGATTTTACCTTGAGGTGCACTTTTGCCGGGCCCGGTCCAATCTTGTATGTCATGGGTAGCACCCCTCGCCAGTTCTCGGGGGCGACAGGTCCTGCGAGTTGGGCGAGTAGCGGTTGGGCGTCGGCATAAGAAATCGGTAGAACGGGGATTTTTGTAATCGTTTTTGCTTCTTTCAGAGGGATTCTCTTGGCATCTGCTGTGGCTCCAACGCCGGGCGTCAACGGATCGCCCGGATACATCGGGGTGTCCATGACGCTGCCGCGTTGCACTCCATCCTTCGGTCGCCACGGGCCGTCGGGGAAAACATCTCCGTGATAATAGCCATCTTCTTTGGGATCGGAATAGATGATGCAGCCGATGGCGCCTTTTTCCGCAGCCACCTTTGGTTTGATCCCACGCCAGGAGCCGCCATACCGGGCAATGACAATGCAGCCCTTGACAGAAATGCCCATCCGTTCGAGCTGTTCGTAGTCTTCTGGAATTCCGTAATTCACATAGACCAGAGATGCGGCGACATCGCCATCGATGGAATAAGCATTATAGGTGGGTAATTGTTCGGCACGTTGCCCGGACGTGATGTCGACGATTACTCTGGGTTCTTCCAATGTTGCCGTGAATTTCTTGGGTTCGAGGAGCTCAACGGCGCGTTCTTTCGGTGTGGGGAAAAGGACATCGAATGATTCAATACGCGCGTTCAACCCCCATTGCTTGAAGGTGGAGAGCAGCCACTGTGCATTGTCTTTGTCATATGCCGAACCCACATGATGCGGACGTGCTGAAAGGCGCTGCATATATTCGCGCTGGCGTTCCGGGGAGGGAATGCTTCGGAGCAGCGACTCCCAATCGGTTTTCTGACTCTGTGCAACTATGACTTGTGAACAAAGAACCAGCGCAACAATCAAACAACTCGATCTCATGGCATCCTCCGATGCAAACATCTGGGGTTTGGGCCGAATTGGCGGGCAAAGAGATGAACAACGACGAAGAGAATATGAAGATTCCTCCTCAAACAAGCAAGATGAGAAGGCAGGATCTACTGCGCGGGAGTATACTGAAAAATAAACGATCGAACCGTAAGCACATAATTGCTCTCGTCCATGGCTCCCGGCACGCCCTCGTGATCGGCGCCTGGGACGCGAATGAACTGCTTCGGAGGATTCGCGTTGTTGAAGACGACAGCTCCGTTCTTTTCGATGTCGATGAATTTGCCATCCACACGATGCATCAGAAGAAGGGGTGTATGGACCATTCGTATCCTTTCTGCGTTGTTGTATTCCCCTTTCGTGATGTACGAACAGGGAATGTCCACCAGTGCACCGGACTGGAGAAGCGTCGACATGGAGGTAAACGGCGATTCGAAGCAGAGACAGGATGGTGTAAATTCATAGGCCGCGACATCAATCACTCCGGCAGCGCCATCGTTCCGTGGATGTTGCCGATGAGCGTGAGATTCTCTTTGTAGCTGTGGATGAGGCCGAGGTTCAGGTATGGAGTGGGGACAGTCATTCCGTCGAAAGGGATGAACGGTCCGCCGAGGGACACCGCTGCCTGTGTGATTCCCTGGTCGACAACCCGTACGGGTTGTGTTACGCTGCAGCCGGCGGAAGACACCACAAGGATGATGATGACGAGAGTCCTCGTGGGGCAAGGAGCGAGCAAACATGAGAGTGGGACCATGCTGTGCACTCCATAGTTGCATGAGGGAGCATCGGGAGAATGTTCCCTCCACTGCCAGCGTTATGAAGTGAAAAAACTTTCCTCAGCAGGCAAATCTTTTGCTATTCGATTACCATCGTGGGCGGTGAATTCCCCTCTACGAGATGAACATCACCATTGTCCTCTGTAACGAGTATGCAGTAATGGTAGATGCCCGTCTTGGATCCCACCACAGCGCTCGCTTTTCCATTCTTGCCGTAAATCTCGGTATTGCCGTTGGCGATGGGATTATGGTTTTTGGGGAACCAGATGGTAAAACTGTCTATGCCGCAATGCCAGACCACCTTGGCATTTGGTTGGAGGATCAACGACTTGACGAACCAGTTCGCACCTTTACCACCTACTTTGACGATCTTTACATCGACCTGAGGGTTTACAGGCGTCTTTGGTGTGGCAGCCATATGAAACCTTTCTTGATTGTGGTGGATGATGGAGGAGCACTATGATTCATAGAGGTTTGGGATAGAATACAGTTCTGGCGGAGGAATGGTCAAGGGAGAGAGGGCTGAGAAAGAGCATAGACCAATCCTTTGCCCCTCGTGTTGAACAAACGTACTGTATATCTACCGCACAAGCAAACGCTACTCGATGATCATCTCCGGCGGAGAGTTGCCATCGACGCCAACAAAAGACTCTCCCTCGTGCACAAACAGAGCGTAGTGATACGTCCCCGGTGCCCCATTGAGCTGAACCACAGGCAAAACTGATCGAACGGGCGGTTCCTCCACTTCGGGAAAAAAGAGAACAACCTGAGGTTGAGGATCCGCCGGTTCCCCGCTGTCTCCAAGAACGACCCATGTGACGTTTGTTCCGGCTTTCACGTGGATTGTAGGTACCCAATAGTTCCCTCTGGATTCCTTGTGAATCGAGCAATCGACGGAAGAAGTGGGTCCTGTCGACCCGAGTGCTAATCTTGGTGCTGCTCGGTGGATGATGACAGGTGTTGGCATTGACGTGTTCCTTTTTGATATGCAGCGAGTCTATGGTTGTTCCACCTGCGCCCGTCAAGCATCAGCAGAAGGCGTTGAAACATAAGGGATTTGTAAGCTCTCTGAATCTTGCGAAGTCTCTCGAAAACGATGGTTGGAACGAATATTCCCGCGGATTGTTTTCATCTTCTGAACGACTAGAAATTCTTTCTTTCATCTTCAGGAGGGTGCATGAAGAAAATCCTCAAGGTTCTCAGTTGGGGACTGGGTGTTGTGGTGCTGTTGGTTGGGGCGGGCGTAGGCTATCTGTTCCTGAAATTCCCTGATGTTGGACCGGTTCAGAGCATGACCGTCCAGGCTACACCGGAGCGCCTGGCACGCGGGGCGTATCTGGCGAATCATGTCTCGGTTTGCATTGACTGTCACGCCACCCGCAATTGGGAGTACTTCTCGGGTCCGCTGTTGGCAGGTACGGAAGGGAAAGGCGGAGAAGTCTTTGATGAGAAGTTGGGTTTTCCCGGGACAATCTATGCCCACAATATTACACCTGCATCTCTGGGTTCGGTGAGCGATGGTGTTCTTTACAGGGCGATTACGACCGGTGTCGACAAAGACGGGGAGGCGATGTTTCCGCTGATGCCGTACACGCACTTCACGACGATGAGCGAGGAAGACCTTATGTCGATCATCGCGTACATCCGGACGCTGAAGCCCATCGAGAATACACCTCCGCAGACGAAGCTCAACTTTCCTTTGAACTTGATCGTTCGCACAATTCCCGGGAAGCATACAGAACATGGATCGCCTGACACATCCAACGTCTATGAATATGGCAAGTACCTGGTGAACGCCGCCGATTGCATTGAGTGTCACACGCAGCGGAAAGATGGACGGATCATAGAGGGCCTGGAGTTTGCTGGAGGGTTTGAGTTCCCATTTCCGAATGGCCAGGTTGTCCGCTCAGCAAACCTCACCCCGGACGAAGAGACAGGAATCGGCACCTGGTCCGAGACGGACTTTGTGAACAAATTTAAATTTTATGACAACCCGGAAGGTCGGACCATGCTGGCCGCCAGCATGGAATACAACACGACGATGCCTTGGACAATGTTCGCGGGGATGACTGAGCACGATCTGGGAGCGATCTACAAATATCTTCGATCCGTGAAGCCTCTGAAGAACAAAGTGGAGAAGTTTACCGGACCATCAAAGTAGTTCACAGTTTTGGATGATCAGAAGGGGAGATGCCTCCCCGTCGTTAATTTGCCGGGGGGGCATGTGCTGTCGGGATGATACGCTCTTACGGTAGGTGAAGGTGCAACGGAAATCACGCTTTTGGTCATGACGTTCGTCGGACCACAACGATGGTCATATCATCTGACTGCGGGGTTGTTCCGGTAAAAGTTTTTACTTCTTCAATGATCTTCTCCATCAGCCCGGCAGTCGTCAGCGCATGATGTTTGGCTAATAACGATGCGAGTTGTTCCTCACCGAAAAAGTCCTCTTGTTCATTCATTGCTTCCGGGATCCCGTCGGAATACATAACGATGGTGTCACCGGGGGCAATTGCCACAACATCGTGCTCGAAAGAAAACTCTTCCATCATCCCCAGCGGAATCCCCCCCGCTTTCAGTCGAGATTTCTGCACGCCTCGATTCATCACAAACGGATTGTCGTGCCCGGCATTCGCAAACGTCAAGGACTGATTTCTCGTATCCAGGATGCCGTAGAAGAGGGTCGCAAACTTTTCCGGACTGGTGCTTTGGTACAGCAGTTTGTTGGATCGGTGGAGGCATTCGCCCGGCGGCGCATCGAGAAGGGTTTGCCCGCGCAATGTTGCCTGGAGGTTGGCCATCAAGAGAGATGCCGGGAGACCCTTGCCCGAGACATCTCCGATGCAAATGGCCCAGCGACCTTCGCTGATCGGAATGAAATCGAAGTAATCACCTCCAACCATCTGCGCCGGAATGTTCGTTCCCGCGATTTCGTATCCGGGAATGTCCGGAGCAGTCTTTGGCAAGAGGTTCTGCTGGATTTGCGATGCCAACCGCACCTCTTCTTGCATACGGACGAATGCCTTCTCCTGTTCGTACAAACGTGCATTTTCAATGGAGATGGCTATTTGCGATGAAAGCAATTGCAGAACTTGAATTCGTTCCTGGGTGAATGCCCCTGCAATCAAGTTGTTCTCCAGATACAGCAGTGCGCTGACCTTTCCCTGATGGAGAATGGGGAGGCACAGGATCGATTTTGGCCTGTTCTTTAGAACGTAGGCATCGCTTGAGAATCTGGGGTCGGTGGCGGCATCATTGAGAACAACGTGTTCCTTTGTACGTGCGACGTACTGAACAAGTGATAAACAAAGCCGATCGCTTTGTTCCACCGGAAGAGATTGCAGGGTGACCGCTTCTTTCACTTTTTCCTCTCGTTCCGCAACGATGAAAAGAGACTTTCCCTTTTCCATCAGGAAGCACCCGCGCTCTGCACCGGCGTTTTCGACGACAATCTGCATCATCCTGTCTAACAACTTTCCGAGCACGATCTCGCCGGAGAGCGCCTGAGAAGCCTTGAGAACGGAAATCAGGTCGAGATTTGAATCCAACCCACCTGTATACAGTGTGGTGGTCTCGGAAATGTTCCTGGGTTTCGGCTGATTGGTGTCGTCTTGCAGGAGGTCGGCATGCAACCGCTGAAGCATGGAAACCTTCGCTGTGGCTCCCCAGGTGGTATACGCTCTTCGAGCCTCACGTAGGTAGGGCGCGGCAATCGTGCGTTTTCCCAGCGAAATATAGAATTGCGCGGCAAGCTCGTTGGCAACTGCTTCGTTCTGGGTGAATCCATTGCTCCTCGCAGCGGCGATGGCCTTTTCATACAAATCCATCGCCTCCGAATGTCTCCCTTCCAATCGGGCCATCTCTGCTTCAACGAGCGAAAAGCGATCGGAGAAGTTGTCCGGGCAATGACCGGCCCACCGCTTCATCATGCGTTGGTTCTTCTTTATGGTGCGAATCAGAGTGCGCCGCTCTGTTGCTGATGCGGTCGCACAAAGAGCCGAAGAGATGAGCGACTGATAGAAATTAAACTCGGCCTCTGAAAGCTGTCCCATGAGAGCGTACAGCTGTTTCTGAGAGCCCGCGGCGAGCCGCTCGGCTTCAGCGAACTGACCAAACAAATACATTGTCTGCATCTTCCGGAGAACGTAATACATTTTCGCGACGACAAATTTCATGGCGCTCAACTTTGGGATGTATTCCTCTTCATGAAATTCCGCCGTATCAAAACTCCCGGGCCGGTTCGTTTGTCCCTTCAGGCTCATCACCATCTGTCGGACAGAGATGAATTCGTGCGCAAAGTCGTCAAACTTGATCCTGGTGGTGTACTCAAGGTACTCAGTCGCTTTCTCAAACACCCTGTCCAACGAAGTGCCGATGAACATGTGCACCAGAGCCAAATGCGTGTGCACGCTCGCAACGAACTGCAGATCACCGCTCTCGAGGCTCAACGAACGGGCGTTCGTGAGAAACTCAAGATTGGACTTTGCATGTTTTCGCCAGTGATGAATAACAGCGCCCATAACGAAATTGGAACGCCCCTGATAGAGATGACTGTTGAGCTGCTGGCTTACCGTGATCGCGAGGTTCCCGAACTCATACGCATCTTTGTACGACCGAAGTCCCGCGCCAACAAGCAATCCGTAGAGAGCGAATGCATAGGATGATGCATCGGCAATGCCGTACTTGAGCGTCGTCTTGAGAAGCTTCGTCATCACGGTCGCGCTGAGTTCAGCGCTCGATGAATATGCCACCGTCATCAGGCTCGTCAGGATGTCAATAGCGATCGTCGGTTCCGGTTCTGTCATGCGCGGGAGTCGGGCAAGATCCGGAATGGATTTTCCGCGCAGCGCCCATTTCGACTTGAGGATTTCAATGCCCACCGTAGCCTTGCTGGGATTCAGGGCGAGATTCACTCCAACCAATTTCAATCCTGTCAGTCCGGCGTCAATGGCCAAATCATGCTTGCCGATGTGAGTATAGAGCATGACCTTGGCGGCATACGTTTTCGCTTTGTCGAGATTCGTCGCAGCCCGGCTGATGATGATGTCGAACAGTTCCTCCGATGCGTCGAAGCCACCCGTCAGGTATTCGCACTCGCCGCTCTCACGAAAGAGGTCCAGGTTCAGCTCGTAGTCGGCAGCCCAATCATCGTCGAGAAATGTGCGGCCTGTCGTCAGGTACTTCAAAGCCGCCTCAAATGCCGCTGAATCCTTTGCCTTCTTCCCTGCCAGAAGATTCAATCGTGCAAGCTGATATCGTTGGGGTTTTTCGAGGACTCCGGACGCTCCCAGATTGAACTGATTGACGATGTCAAACAAGCGCTCATCCCGCTGTCCTTCTGCGGTTTTGTCCAGCAGTGTTTTGCCGATTTCCAGATGGAAAGCAGATCGTCGATTCTCAGGAATCAGGGAATAAGCGGACTGACGAACGCGGTCGTGAGCGAATTTGTACGAGACGTCAGTATAATGAGTGGGAGGAACGACGGTCAACGTTGCCGTTTCGGAGTCCGGGTCGTGAACGAACTTATACGCATCACCGATCGGGAGCAACAGTCCTTCCTCGATCGCCGGCCAGAGATCGGTCGCTGTCCGTGCCTGGGTATGCCCGTAGACGAGAGAGAGAGTAAACAAGTCGAAGGTATTGCCGATGCAGGAAGCAAGCTGGATCGCCTTTTGAGTCTGCGGGGGCAGGCGCTGTATTTTCTCTGCCATCAACGTAACAACGTTGTCCGTAATTCCTCTCTTCTGAATTTCTCCCAAATCCCAGTTCCATCCCCCCTCATCCGGGTCAAAGGAGAGGAGCGATTCGTGGTGAAGCGATTTCAGAAACTCGTTCACGAAGTATGGATTGCCACCCGTCTTTTGATGCACAAGCACCGCAAGGGGAGCGGCTTGCTCCGATGAAACCTGGAGCGCATCGGCGATGAGCTGGCTCACCATGGTGGGATCGAACGGCCGTAGAGCCATTTCGTGGACGGGGGTTCCCGATTCGCGAATGGTGGAAAGAGTCTGGCGAAGGGGATGACCGGCCTCGATCTCGTTCTCACGATATGATCCAAGGAGAAGAAAGAACTTCAGGCCGTTGTCTGTCAGAAGGAGCTGGATCACCTTGAGCGATGCCGCATCGGCCCACTGCAAATCATCCAGGAAGAGAACGAACGGATGTTCACGACGCGCAAGTGCGGACACAAAGCTCAGGAAAACATTGTTGAACCTGTTCTGTGACTCTGTCGCGGGAAGGTCCGGCAAAAAGGGTTGCTCCCCCACAACGAGTTCGAGTTCAGGAATGATCTTAATAAGGACCTGGCCATTTTGTCCCAGCGCTTCGTGTAGAGTGGTCTTCCACTCGCCGAGTTCCTCGTCTGTCCGGGTCAACAATTGCCGGATGAACTCCTGAAACGCCTGTGCCAAAGAAGCGTACGGGATATTTCGTTTGAACTGATCGAACTTGCCTGTGATGAAGAATCCTCGTCGACCGGTAATCGGCTTATGAATTTCATGGATGAGGGCAGATTTTCCGATGCCGGCGAGTCCGGAGACAAGCATCATCTCGGAGGACCCGTTGCTCACGCGCTCAAATGCATCGAGGAGTTGTGCGATCTCGCCCTCCCGTCCATATAAATGTTGAGGGATGCTGAATCGATCTGTGGCGTCATTCTCACCAGGGAAAAAATGTGAAATGCGTCCCGTGGACTGCCATTCGCGGAGACAACGATCGAGGTCAGCTTTCAGTCCCCGGGCGCTCCGGTACCGTTCTTCCGCAGTTTTTGCCAGGAGCTTCATGACAATCTCCGAGAGCGATTGCGGAACCTCGAGATTCAGCTCGCTGGGAGGCGAGGGCATTTTTGCTATGTGGGCATGAATCAGTTCCATCGGCTCTGTCGATTGAAACGGGACCCAGCCAATCAGAAGTTCAAACAGTGTGACACCAAGCGAATAGAGGTCTGTCCGATAATCGAGGGAGCGGTTCATACGCCCGGTCTGTTCCGGCGAGATGTAAGGGAGCGAACCCTCCAATCCGTTCAGACTTCCGATGCTTGCGGTTTCACGTGGAAGAAGCGTCGCGATGCCAAAGTCCGTTACTTTCACTTGACCCGTGTCCGGGTTCATGATGATGTTGTTGGGATTGATGTCTTTGTGGATGATGTTACGCTCGTGGATCTCCGATAAGATTTCAGCAAGCTGACAAGCGATCTGAAGCACTGTCAGGAAGTCAAGCCTCTTGGACTGAATGATGTGTTTCAGTGACGTGCCGCCGAAGTCCTCCAGAATAAGGGCATGTATATCGTGATAATGTTCGATTCCGTGGACCTTCACCACGCCGATGAAATCGGCCCGTTGCATCGTTTCATGCTCATGGTGAAGGCGCACAGCGTCAAAGGGGCTGGCCTCGTCGGGCCGGATGGCCTTAATCACCACAGGATGGTGGTCTTTGTTCCGCGTAGCCCGATAGACGACCGTTTTTCTCCCCCTGTGGAGTTCTTCAATGATCTCATATCCGGGAAGTTCGAACGGCATGGTCAGGCTCCTGTCGCCACTGCGTGTTCAACCTTCACCCGGTGATGGAAGATGATCAGGTAGACCACATCGATCACGGGGCAGATGCCGGCGAGAGCAAGAAGAAAGTAATCGGAGGGATAATGAAGGAACATGAATACGGAAATGAGGCCCGAGCCGAGGGTGCGAAGCCACGACACTGCGTACGACGACCAAACCAGTTTGTGATGGCGAAGAAGGAGGATCAAATAGAGAAATGAGATCAGGGCTTGTGCAATATATGCTGAGTGTGCCCCGATTACTGTGTCTAGTCCCTGTAGTTTGAAGAGATAATAAAGAACAGCCCAGGCCACGGCGAGTGATGCTACGATGGGCCGGAAGTACTTTTTGATCTCTGGAATCGAGACCTGCTCAGACCCATATTTCAAAACACCGTAGAAGATATAAAGATCGAAAATAAACCAGAGCCGGTATCCCCAGAGGCACAGCAGGCCCATGTTCGTGAAGGGAGGGATAAAGCTCCAGACGAACTCCCAGCCGAAATTGCTCGCCGCCGCAAACACCGGCATGCCAATCATTTTGTGCCTGTGGATGTTGCGGGCATAGAGGTAGTACACGATCACCCAGAGATAGCAGCCGGTGGCGAAAAAGATCAGCTCCAGCGGAGTGTAGTCGACAAGATTGATGAAGTCGTTCATCGAATGGAATATCCTCTCTTACGAAACTGGCTTCGCTGTCGTATGTGAACTGTGACCAGGGTGTCCGGCATTTGCGATCATTCCCTTCAGGTCGGTGATACTCAGGGGGATCGTGAACGTGACCTCGCCACCGTAGGCTCTATCGATCATCTCTTGGAAGATCATCGCACCGATGCGCTCATGACGCTTGGTGCGAATGTGTTCAATCGGACGCCAGAGGCGAATGAGAGCGAAAAGGAACCATTTGACCAATCCGTACCCGCGTCTCCGTCGGATGCGAATCAGTGAACACTGTTTCGGCCCCATGAGGTCAAGCATATATAATCGCGGGAGAGCGCCAAATCCGAAAAGACGAAGAAATCGGGGAACGAAGTGCTTCAACATCCTGAGGTTTGCCAATCCGAGAGCGACGCCATCGGGGTTCTTGTCAGCCATAACGTAGTGGCGACTTCGGTATGCTTCGTAGAAGGCTTTTGCGTCTTCGACGTCGTCAGGGATGAACTCGAAACTGTCGGGTTTGTCGGACGGATGGATTCCCATCATTTGTGCGAAAACTCGCCAGAGGTACAGAAAATCCTCCTCTTCCTGCAGCGTGAGGCCCGCGTCGAGCTTTCTCATTCCTTCGATCACGAGATAGGAAAATCCCATGACGGTACCCAACATATCTTCCTGATTGACCGGGATGCCATACTGGGGCTCAAAGTCCGGACGGTATTGACGCGTGAGGTGTCGTATGCCCGCATGGAGAAGGCGCAGTTTCTGTGCTGTGATGACAGCCCGTCCGCCGTTTTGAAACCCATGAAATGTGGAGACATTGACAACCGTCTGAAGCGTGGCAAGCAGTCGTTTGTAAGGATGAGTTCTGAGGTTGCCGGAAAGGTTGAGGATGATCGAGAGATTGGGGGCAGCGTATCCTTCAGGGAGGCTCTTTGTGAGTAGGACGAGCGCTGCGGTGAATGCGTTTTCCTGAAACACCTTTTCTCCGCGGCTAATGCGTTGGAGGTCAACACCCGGAGGCAGGTTGTTCGTTGCCGTGAAGAATTCGCTCAGATCCGGAAAGTTCTTCGAAGGAGGAATTTCATTGTTCGAGTCCATCTCGGCGAATATTTTCCGTATGTTCGTCATTTCGTTATCCCGGATGATTCGAGTGAGAAAATCATCTGCGAGAGCATCGCCTTGCTTGCTCATGGAATCGAGAAAGGCGTCAGTCCATCGGTGTGAGGCCATTGGTCCGCCAGAAAATCAGTGGGTGTAAGTTGTTTCGCTATAACAAGGAAAACTGCGAATAAGTTGCGGGGGTGAGGCTAGGAAAAGGCCTGTAAATAAGGGCGAAGCGCGGTGATGGGGTTGCGGGATGAGGAAAATCCCTAGTGCGTTGTCGACGAGAAATCGACCTCCTTGGTGAACGAAACCTGTCCCAAAGGGGTCCTCCGAAGGAGTCCCTTCCCAGGTGGATCACTTCGTGGCGGACCTTCGGAAAGGATTTGGCTGACAGCTCAGCCATCTGATTTGTCAGATGGCGAGCTACTCCGAGTCGGGTCCCTCCGATTGGATGACCTTCTGCAGAATCTCTCCGAACCATGCACCGGCGAGTGAGAGTCCGGCTACAACGGCCAGCGCAATGACCAATCCAAGAATGGACTGAACCGTGAACTGCATGGCCGCGTTGAATTTGAAATGCAGAGCGACAAGGGACAAGATCACGAGGCCAACGGCCGCCGCCGCCGGCTCTTTTATCGTCACGCCTTTCGAGATATATCCGGCGACCGCTGAAATGACGATCATTCCAGCGAAGGACCACACGCCGATGAAAACCGCAGAGGCCTTCGTAACAGCCGTGCCGCTCAGCATTCCGCCGGGCACAAGTGTGAGAGGTAAGAAATAGAACACGATATACATCAGGAGCGATATCCCAACCCACTTCCACTGAAACTGTTTGGGTGTTGTTGATAATTCAGACATGAGGAGACCTCGTCGAAGGTTGGATAGTGATCATGTGTGACATCACCACCCTATGGAGTCATTTCTCCCGGGTGATATTTCTTTTCCATGTGTTTCAGCACATCTTCTTTGTAGAAGAGGACATCCTTGAATTGTCCCTTCGTGTACATCAGTGCCTGATCAGCAAAGTGTTTCGACGATGGGTCGCCGCTCTCTCCGCCAGTCAAGAGTGATTTAGCCCTTACCTTTTTGCCGAACTCGACTGCACAGATAAAGCTCGCTCCGCCGAATCCATACCTCTTACTTGTTCCGGGAAAGGGTTGGCTGCTATAAGCTGCCAACATTCCCCATTGTGATGAAGTGAACCCTACAGGCAAGCTGGGCTGGTTGTCGTCAAATCGTTCAACGACGTCATCCGTCAGACGTTGGTATCGGTTGATCTCTCCCCACGGCATCTTCCATGTTCCAAATCTCTTTTCCAGCTCTCGCGTTGCATTCAGTAATGGCATGGTCAGCTCCTGAATGGATGCTTCCGCTGCAAATTTCTTTGTCTTTTCTACCTGATCTGCATCTCTACCATCGACGCGAATTCTCTGAATTGCTGGCGTCAGCTGCCTCCCCCAGTCAACCGCCAGAGTCGTAGCGATGGATTTTTCACCGGATCGAAAATCCCATTGCTTCAGGACGGCGACGACTTCATTCAGCTGCGCAAAAAGTGAATCGCTCGGTTTCACATTCTGTTCGAATGCTCTGACCAAGGCTGGCACGAGCACTTCAAAGGCTGTCAGTGTGGGATCGTACCCTGCAGAAATGATTCTGTCGAGGGTGAATGCGTTTTCCCTGCTCAACACCCGAACCGCATTGATGGCGCGAAAATTCTCTCCATCCGGCGCCATGTAGACAGGGAAGTTCTCCTTCTTCGGACTGCTGGCCCCCGACACAGTAAAGGGAGTTGAATTGCAGTTCTGTATCCACCCGCTGGAAGGATTATACACGTGGATGATTTCGTCCAGCGTATGCAGCCCCATCCATTCTGTTGCCGGAATCGATCCATCAACGGGTTTCGACCAGTCATAGGACCGGTCTCGCCGTGGCATAAAATCACCTTGCCAATAAGCGATATTTCCTTTGTCATCTGCGAAAACGGTGTTATTGGAGGTGTTGGAGCGCAGTTCCATGGTCTTCCTGAATGAGGCAAATCCCATGCTCTTGGTTCGCTCCCAGCATTGGATCAGGCTGGTCAGCGAGCGATTGTACGATCGCACGCTGAGCCATTCACCGTTTCGTTTCGCCATGATCGGACCGTGATGCGTGAAGTACGACGTAACGGTTTTTGTCCGCAGAGTGTCTCCTGTCTTGTAGCGAAGGACGATGGTTCGTTCGCTTACTGGTCTTTCCGATTTGTCATACTCGTAGAAGATGTGCCCGTCCTTCTTTGTGATTTTTTCAATATACATGTCCGATACGTCAACAGCGCTTGATGTATGCATCCATCCACAATGCTGGTTGAACCCTTGGTAAACAAAGAACTGCCCCCACGTAACGGCTCCGTAAGCGTTCAGCCCCTCTTCACTTACCGTGTGCACCTCGGGGCGGAAATAGAAGGTCACGTGCGGATTAATATAGAGGATGGCGTGTCCGGAAAGGGTTTTCGAAGGAGCGACAGCAAATCCGTTTGAGCCGGTTAATCGTTCCTCCTGTTCCGTCGATAATTCGCTCATAGGTTCGCTTCCGTCCAGATACAGGGCTCTGACATCTCTCGCAGTCACATCGCCGGTGCTGATCGCCCCTATGCTTCCGTCTGTCCACATCAATGGAAACCATGGTTCGAAGTGATGCAGCAGCGCCGGCTTGACGGACGGGTGGGTGAAAAGATAGTAATTGATGCCGTCGGCGTATGCTTTCATCAATTTCTGAAGCCGCGTCGGGCTTTTCTTGAAGTCAGCCACCGCTTCTGCGGAGTCGATGATCAACCGGATATAGAGGTCAGAAGCCAATGCCGCTTCGCCATTCACTTCGGCCGTTCTCCCCAGTTTTTCGATATAGTTCATTTCCACGCGTTTGAAATCATCTTCGCACTGGGCATAGAGCAAACCAAACACCGCGTCCGCGTCTGATTTGCCGTAGATGTGTGGAACGCCCCAGGTGTCGCGAATGATTGTCACCCGGCTTGCTTGATGTTGCCAGCGCGCGATTTCCTCCTTGGAAAAATCTTGTCCAAAGAGAGCGAGAGGGATCAGGAGAAAGAAGGTAAATTTTTTCATGTGCGGGTTCTTCTATTATCGTTGGCGTTCAGTCTACAAGAGACCCCCTCAAACAAAACGTCGAGGTATCAGTGGGGCTTTCATTTGACTCCCGGAACGGATCAGAACATTGATGCGGATGCAAAAACAATGTACCTATTTATTGAGTTGCGGTTTTGGTGACATACCTTCAGGAGTTGCAACCGAGCGAAACGAATAGACAACATATTCACTCAGATCCGGCGGGCCATAGGTGACCTGAAGGGATGGATGGCCCGACAGGGTCATGATGGTCGAGCCGAACGTGAAGATGGCGCCACCACTTTTTAACGACCTGCACACCGGGTTCCAGTCGGAATCCCTGGAGCGAAGAGTCTCCTTGATCTTCTGTTCGACAATGTCGATGTCTCTTTTGGCGAGTCGCGTTTGAAGAGAGGCAAAACGCACATGACTATTGCTGTATCTTCGTTCCTCTGAAGTCATTTGCCTGGTTCGTTGCGCCCACCACGGCTTCAGGTTCTCATTCGCGAGGGGATGATTTGTATGGTAGACGAGACTGCCGCCGACAACAGGAGTGAATTGAACCACGCCGGTCGCAGATGCTTCGAAGTCAAACACCTTGTCGTTAATACCGAGGATGTAGTTCTGTCCTGACGCATGCTTCACGTTCTTGATGAACTCCAATGCAGATTTCTCCGACGTACTGGCAAGTAATCCCCGAACAACAAATGCAACGGGAAGTCCATCGGGAGAAGCGTTCAACTGCATGAATGTATTTACGCAGACGCCAATGGAACTATTGTTCACACCGTTGGCCGCTATGAGCCCTGCCGTAGTGAAGATGAACTGCTCCGGCAATGTCTCCGATTGAAGAACGTGCAGAACCGTCTGCGAGCCATGACGCCACGACTCCAGATCCAGATTCTGTGCTACGTACGCCGGATGAGTCGCGGTCTTGGCGACGCCAAGTCCGCTGCAATGGTGAGCATCGAGCTTGTCGAAATAGACCCATATCTCATCGGGCAATTGATAGGCAAAGATCGTCTCAAACGTTTGTCCTGACCCGTCTGCGATTCCTTTGACTTCATCGAGGAGATCGGGTGTCCATTTCTTGATGGCGGGAATGAAATCTGTTACGTGGAGAAATTCTGAGATGAGGGAGTCTGGATCTCTGTCCCTTGATATCTTGAGGTCTGCCTTGAAGCGCCCGAGAACGTCTGCGATTTGTGGCTTGAGCGCTTTTCCATGTTGCAGGCCCCGCTCGTACCCCGAACCGCTCAGTTCGACGTACAGCGGTTTCTTTGCCTGGTCGCTCTCTTGGGAATTCTGAGCTGATGCCGCGCCCAACAAGAAGGTGAGCAATGGTATCAGAAGCGTCCTTAGGCAAATCATGTTAACCTCTTTTGCTCTGTTGATCATTGGTCAACTGGTTGATTGGTTAACTGGTTAATTGGTGAATTGGCTCCAGACGCGATGGCGCGATTACACGATTCCTTCGCTTCCTCACTTCTTCAAATACTTGTCAAACCACCCAATGTAACGTTCCAACCGATCTTTCACATAGCTTGGCGTTGAGAGGCCGTGGTTTTGATTTGGATAGATCACCAACTCGGTCGGAATGCCTAAGCTCTGCAGTGCCTGATACATTTGCTCGGCTCCCGCGACCGGTACGTTAAAGTCATTCTGCGATCCCATGAACAAGGTTGGTGTTTTGATTCTATCCACATGAAAGAACGGATAGGACACCTTCATCCATTTCTCGGGCTGCTTCCACGGTGTGCCGAGTTCCGTTTCATACTGTGTTACGTACTGATCGACCCCGTACATTGTGAATTGCAGTGCACTGCCGGCTCCGCTCACCGCCGCCTTGAATCGCTGGTCTGTTGCAATGGTAAAGTTGGTGGAGATACCGCCGTAGCTCCATCCGCCAATGCCCATCCGCTTCTCATCGACAATACCCTGATGAATGAGTTGATCCGCCGCACCGACGATGTCGATCACTTCTTTGTTTCCCCAATCAGCGTAAATCGCACGCGTGAACTCAATTCCCCGGCCGCTGCTCCCTCGATAATTCACACTCGCGACCGCATAACCGGCAGAGGCAAGTATCTGACCCATGAGATCAAACCCGAATTCATCCTGTCCGACCGGCCCGCCATGGATATGAAGGATCAGTGGCAGCTTTTGGTCAATACGTGCACTTGCCGGGCGCAGAAGAATGTTGGAGATCGACGTACCGTCTTTGCTTTTCGATCGAAACCCCTCAACGGTTGCCAGCTGAAGCGGAGCGAGAAATGCGTCGTGAATCTTTGTCACCGCTCTGAGCGAATCGTGCTCCAACATAAAAATCTCCGTGGGGTGCGTTGGCGAGCTCGCGAGCAACAACCAACTGTTGTATGGCTCGTCGTACTCAAGCGAGGAGACGCTTCGCTCGCCATCCAGAATGCGTGTGAATCGCCCTGTCGCGACATCGAATGACGCCACCAGTGATTGGCGGTCATCTTTCTCAATGACATGGATTGTTTTCCCATCGGCGGACCATCGGGGATTATTCACAGGTCTGTCCACAGGTTTTGAGAGAAGGCTCGGCGTTCCACCGTTCTTGGGGATGACCGCGAGATAATTTTCTCCGTACATCGTGAAATTCTCGTTGCTGCTGCTCTGCAGGTAGGCGATCCGCTGTCCGTCGGGACTCCAGACCGGAGAGGTGTCATCACCAGGCCAGTCCGTCAGTTTCTGCATCGGCGCGCCCGGTCTTGCGTCCATCACAAAGATATCCGTGTTATCATTCTTGTCGGGATCTTCAGTCCGGTTACTGACAAACGCGATCTGTGATCCATCGGGCGAGAACGCCGGCTGGCCCTCATCGTACTTGCCGGTGGTAAGTGTGTCGATTTTTTTGTCAGCGAGGGTGAACAGGTACAAATGAGTTGCCCTGCGATCGAGATAACCTTCCATATCCTGTTTAAAGTGGAACCGGTCGATCACGTATGGTGTGCGTGTCTTCGTTTTTGCTGTATCGGAAAAATCCTGATCCTTCACAACCAAGAGCAATTTCTTTCCATCCGGTGACCAGCGGTAATCGCCAAGTCCTCCCTTGATATCGGTTGCCCTGATCGCATCGCCCCCCCGCCGGTCGAGGAGATACACCTGGCTGGCCTTGTCCTCGCCTCGTTTGGCGACGAACGAAATGTACCTGCCGTCTGGACTGAAACGCGGCTGACTCTCGCCCTCAGGACTGTTTGTGAGCTGAACATTTTGTTTGCCGTCCCGACTGATCATCCAGATGTCGGAGTTCTTTTTGTCTTTTGTGGAATCGGTGGTCGTGAGAACATACGCAATCCATTCTCCGTCAGGCGAAACCTGAATACCCCCAATGGACTGAAGGCGGTAAACATCACCGGGTGCGATAGGACGTTTGGTGATTGCCGATGGTTGTGCAGCAACCGGGGCTGGAAGAAGTGACAGACAGGCGCAAAGCAAGAGGGACAAGAAGAAAGGTCTACACATAGATTTAATCTCCGGAATGCAAAGGTGCGAATGGCGGGGAATCGACCCCGAGGGTCTTCAAAAATACGAAAGAGAAAGTTGAGAACAAGTATTATCGGGCCATGTTTCTTAGGCCGATCATGAGGGGGAAAGACTGCACGTTACCTGGTTAACTGGTGAATTGGTCAATTGGTCCGTTGATGATGAGTTCATTGATCCACTGATTCAATGGACCGATGAGTCAATTATCCGATCACCCGATGACAGGAGCCCCTACGATTCCGCTACCGTCTTTTTCTTCTTTTTGCTGTAGATCATCGAGATCCCGAGTAACGCACTGCCAACTGCTAGAAATGAAATAATCCGCACCACGGGATCAACGGTCGTCAAATCAACAATAAAGAGGTAGAGGATCGTAAGGGACATGGTCAGCAGTGCCATCCAGCGGTACTTCCGGCTTTTCAGAATTCGGCTTGCACTATAATAGAGCGCAGCAAGAATGAGCCACGAAACGCTGACGAGATGCGGCGGCACTGAATTGTAGAGTGCATACGGGAGAAAGAGAAGCGCACTGGCAAGATAGGCGTTGCGCATAAGCTCGGTCCGCAGCGCGAGTTTGTCTCGCTGCCAGTTGAGTACACGTGCACTGAGCAATGCAACAAGTCCGAAGCTCACGCTCACCGAACTCACCGTTGTGGAGGAACTGAGGAATGCAATGAAGATGATCAGATAGATGATGAAGTTCGCGACAACGATGAAACGCGAACGAAACCATACAGCGGTGGATACCACCAGAAGGCTCTGCCAACAAAGCCAAACAAAGAAATCGGGCATTCGGAATTGGGCAACAATAGCGGCACTTAATGCTGCATATCCAATCATCGCATAGGCAAACGTAGAATAGACGCTTTTCTCGCGTATCCAAAACGTGATGGCGACTCCGAGAAACAAGATGGAAGCAACCAACTGCCAGGCGACAGTGTTGATGGTTGGGTTGCTCAATAACGAGAGAGAGAAAATGACGAAGCCGACGAATGCATTGAGCGCACTATTGAGGATGACACCCGGGCCTTCTTGCGTTGTGTCTTTCCGCAGTGCGATCGCGGCGGCAAACAGCGATGCGTAAATCAAAATGAAACCAAGATGAATCTCTGGAGCCAGTCCGAACTGAAGCTCCCCGGTGAAAAAGGGATTATTCGCCGACCAGAGAAAATGTGTCAGGTACGTGAGGGACATTCCAAACGCCAGGAGGCCATTCGACTGGAACCTCCATGTTAGATACGAAATGCTGGCGGCGAGAAGAGTGAGGAGCGCGAACACGAAGCCGGGCTCACCGCCGATGAGCACGGTGAGAAACCCGAGCGTAAGGTTGAAGCCTGCGAGGTAGATCGATTGGCGCCTGATGGCGATGGTCACATTTCCAAAGACAACAATGAGGAGGAGAGCAAGTTCGATCGTTTTGTTGCTGAGTGCCGGCGAAGGAGTGAAATAGAAGAGGCGCAAGGTTGTAAAATAGAGGAGAAGCAATCCACCACCGAGAAGATAGCGCGAAACTTGTTGAAAGGACTCTCTCCAGAAATGAGAGAGAAAGAAAATGCCACCGACGAGACAATAGCCCAATATACTTGGGAGAAACGACGGAAATCCGTCATAGGGAAGCGTGAGAAGAAAAGCAATCCCGAGGGCAAGTCCAACAATTCCCGCCTTCGCAAACCAGTTTTGACCGAGCTGCAGTTCAAGCTCTTCATCGTCTTCTGCTGCTACGGCTGGGCCGGATGCGGGTTCCGGAACTGCGGGTGAGTCAAGCTCAAGGCGCGATTCAATTCGCGCAATGCGACTCTCGAGCGTCCGGAGTAATTCAAGGATTTTTTCGGAAGAGGGGTTCTGGGAGGAATCACCCATGCAGATGTTCCTTTCCTGTCCATCGAGAGAGACGGTGCGTGCGGCGACGGATTTTCTAGAGCTACGAAACTGCGACTAAGCGGTTGTCGCAGGGTGTATCGAAATCGTGAAACTTGTGCTAAGGTATTTCGATCGTCTCGTCTCGGTACTTCTCAGGAAGCACATGGGTAAATCAGAGGAGCAGGTGTGTATTTACTGAAAAGTCTTGCCACTCACAACATGGTACCCCTTCACGCTGAGATCTTCCGTGGTCGTCACCTGAACGTTGGAGCGCCGCTCGGCGGCCATTTTCCATTGAAAAAGCTCGGAAAAAGTGTGCTGGACCTTCCTGGTCAGCTTTCTGAAAAGCCCGCTGGATTCATAGACATCAGCAGCTTCTTTGCTGTCCCAGATGGTGAGGGAAATGACCTCATTGCGTTCTTCCACACCTTCGGTGAGGAACGCATAACGGCATCCTTGAACGTTCCGGAGCACAGGGAGGATTTCTGACTGGTAGATCTTCGCAAACTCCTCTGTCTTGCCGGACTGAACCTTGACGGAGAGAATCCGGATGTACAGTCGACCCTCCTCGGCAAGCGATGGTCGGTCGGTGGACGGGGTCGTCTCCGTATAGGACCGAACAACGGGCTCTTGCGACACGGGAGTGTATTCAAGTGTCAGGTCTTTGGAAAGCTGGATTTTCCATTCAGACGAATCAGAGAAGTAAGGATGAGCTTCAGTAATCAATCGTTGAAAAGCGCCGCTTTGCTCGTACGCGTCGGCATCATGAGCCGTCTCCCAAAGTGTCAACGAGATGGATTCGTCCGGGTTCGATGAGCTCTGGATAAGGCTCGCGTAGATACACCCGGGTGTTTTCTGAAGCTCCGGAACAATCTGTTGCGCGTAGAGGGCAGCAAGTTTATCTGAACTCTCCGGCTTTACTTTGACCTGTACGAGTCTCATGAACATGATTCTTCCTCCTCCTCTCTTCCACAATCCATTCAGAAATAGAGAGCTAATTGATTCAATGACCACATGCCCGGATATCGCGATGACTCAATGGCTCGATGATCTGATGGCTGATCATCTTCTTATTTCCCTTTCATCAATTCTATGTAACCCGGGTCGTTGCGAAGGCTCTCGAAATCCGGATCCCGCTTGATCCATGCAAAGTTCTCATAGCCGGCAGCGATGCTGCCCCTCAGCGCCGTGGTTGCGAGTTGACTCTCACCGAGGCGGGCATAGAAACAAGCAGCATTATAGAGCATCAGAGGATCGGAAGGGTTCAATTCCAGGGCCTTCGCGGCTTCCCGTTTGGCATCCTCAAATCGCTCCCCCTTTGCCAGATCGGTCGCATAGAACATATGAGATCGAGCATCTTCGGGATGTTTTGAGAGGTAGCGAGGGTACATCCGCAGGCTCTCTTGGAGAGCGTCATCCAGCTTGTCTTTCTCACCGAGTCGTTCGTACATCATTTCCAAGTCCATATGGGCTGAGTAGAAGTCAGGATCGAGCGATATCGCCTTCTTGAAGAGTTCAACGGCTTCACGGTCACGATCCGTGCTGTGGAAAATTCTCCCAAGGATCCAATAGGCAATATGATTATTAGGATCCAATTCAATGGCTCGGTGTCCTGCCTTGATGGCTTCATCAATGGATTCCTGGTTGAAATAGGCAAGGGCAAGAGATGCGTATGCCTCAGAGAGGGTGGGGTCATATGACAGAGCCTTCAGACCGGCTTCAACAGCTTTATCGAGCACGAATGAGTGCCGTTCGAAAAAGAAATACAGGGTGGCATATGCTTCGGCCAGCCCGGCATACGCAGCAGCGTATCTCACATCAAGCTCTATCGCACGCTGGAAAAGTTGAATGGCGGCATTGATATCGTTCTTCGTGAGCCGGGAGAGGAAATTCCGCGCGCGGAGGTTCAAGTCGAACGCCTCCGGGTTGTCGGTTGAGCGCTTTGAAAGCACAACCTTTTCGGTCGGTGTCAACTTCACCATCAACGCATCGACAATCTGCTTTGATACCTGTTCCTGAATATCAAAGACATCGGCGAGGGTCCCCTTGTAGGCTTCTGCCCAGAGTTGTGCGTCGCTTTCCACGTCAATCAGCTGTGCGGTGATGCGAATATTATCCTGGAACTTCCTGACACTTCCCTCGAGCACGTAGCGCGCCGCAAGTTCCTTTCCGATTGTTTTGATATCTTTTTTCGTTCCCTTGTACTGCATACTGGTCGTACGAGATACAACTCTCACATCTTTGAGTCTCGACAAATTCAGAATGAGCTCTTCGGTGAGTCCATCGCTGAAATATTCATTCTCGGCATCGTTACTCATATTGGTAAATGGCAGGACGGCAATCGCTTTCGCTTTGATGCCTGCCGTTGACGTTTCCATTTCAATCCGGATCGCCTCCAATGATTCAAGGACCTCGGCGCAATGTTGATACCGCTTCGAACGATCTTTCTCCAGCATCTTCTTCACGACGGAATCGATATTGAGCGGAATCTTTCGATCAAGCATGCTGGGGGCTGCAGGATCTTCATTCATAATCAGATAAGTGAGTCCAGCGACATGCTCGGCCTTGAACGGAAGTTCCGCCGTGAGCATCTCATAGAGCACGACACCCAACGACCAAATATCCGACCGGTGATCCGCGGAAAGCCCTTGCGCCTGTTCCGGCGACATGTAGGACAATGTCCCGAGCGACGTTCCAGATTTGGTGATTGAGGCGGCCGTTGTCAGCTTGGCCAACCCAAAATCCATAATCTTGATCTGATCATTGTTCGTGAGCATGAGATTGTGAGGCTTGATATCGCGGTGAATAATGTTCTTGTCATGAGCCGCCTTTAAGCCCCGAGTAATTTGCAGAACCCAGTCAAGGGCTTGCTTCACAGGTATACCGGATCCCGTTTTCAGGTTTGAGATATACGAGTCCAAAGTCCGACCTTCAACAAGCTCCAGCACGATGAACATTGATCCGTTGCTCTCGCCGACATCGAACACAGACAAAATGTTCGGGTGACTCAGTGCGGCCGTCGCCTTTGCTTCCTGAAGGAAACGTGCGTTGCTGTCGGTTGAGGCGGAAAGATGCGACGGGAGAATCTTTATGGCGACAAAGCGATCCAGTCTCGTATCTTCAGCTTTGTACACCACACCCATGCCCCCCTCGCCCAACTTCTCGAGAATCTTGTAATGCGAGATCGTCTGTCCGATCATGTGACTACTTTCCTCTCACTAGTTCAATATATTCCGGTTCATTGCGAATGCTGTTGAAATCTGGATCCCGCTTTATCCAATCGAAATTCTCATAACCATGGGCGACCGCGTTCTTGATCAACTCCACAGCCTTGTGCTTTTCTCCGAGGCGAGCATACAAGCAGGCACCATAGTACATCATGATTGGGTCACTCGAGCTTGATTCGAGCGCTTTCTCCCCCTCAGTTCTGGCTTCCTCGTTTCGTTGCTCATATGTCAGGTGTACGGCGAAAGCCATGCGTCGGTAGGCATCATCCGGATGCTGCAGGAGATAGTGGGGATAGATGTCCAACACCTTGTGCAATACCGCGTCATACTTTTCTTTGTCGCCCAGTCGTTCATAAAACATCACCAGATCATCATACGCTTGAAGGAATTCGGGATTCAATGCCACAGCTTTTTCGAGAGCATTTGCTGCTTCTTTGTCCCGATCGGTCGTATGATATATTCTGGAAAGAATCCAATATGCATTGAAATTCTTTGGATCGAGAAGAATCGCCTTCTGACTCGCTTCGAGTGCCTCATCGAGTGACTTTTTCCCAAAATACACAAGCGCAAGCGAGGTATACGCCTCAGAGAGTGTGGCGTCATACATGATCGCTTTCAGGCTCACCTCAAGCGCACGATCAAGCCAGATTTCTTTTCGATCAAAATCGCGATACAACACACCGTACGATTCTCCAAGCCCGGCATATGCCGACGCATATCGTGGATCATGCTGGATCGCCTTCTGGAAGAACTGCACCGCCATGTTGACACTCGTCTTGGTCCGGCGATTCAAAAGATCCCGTGCGCGAAGATTACAGTCAAAGGCTTCTGCGTTCACCGTCGTGCGTTTCGAAAGCACGGTCCTTTCGGTTGGTGTGAGCTTTATCATCAACGCATCGACAATTTGTTTTGAAACTTGTTCCTGGATATCAAACACGTCGGCCAGAGTCCCTTTAAATGATTCTGCCCAGAGCTGACGACCGCTTTCGACGTCAATGAACTGCACAGTGATTCTCAAGTTGTCCTGAAATTTCCGGACGCTCCCCTCGAGCAAATACCGGATACCAAGTTCCTTTCCAATGGTTTTGATGTCTTTCGAAGTATTCTTGTATTGCATGGAATTTGTCCGAGACATGACATCAAAATCTTTGAGCTGAGAAAGACTGACAATGAGTTCATCGGTTAAACCGTCTCCAAAATACTCATTCTCTTTGTCGCCACCGATCGTTGTGAACGGCAGAACCGCAATTGCCAATTTCTTTGCAGAAGGTTGTTTTGATTCAAGATTTGTGTGAAGGGACTTCAGCGCACCAAGCAATTCATCAACGTTTTGAAACCGCTTCTCCCGTTCTTTCTGTAACATCTTCTTAACGACAGTGTCGATAGATTCAGGTAACCTGCGGTCAAGTTCACTCGGCAAGGGTGGATCCTGATTGACGACCAAATACATCAACCCTGCCTCATGTTCTGATTTAAATGGGAGATCGCCGGTGAGCAACTCGAAGAACAATATTCCCAACGACCAAAGGTCGGAGCGATTATCTGCGCTGAGACCCTGTGCTTGCTCCGGTGACATATATGCCAATGTTCCGACGGATGAACCAGCCCGAGTATAGGAACTCTGACTTCTCAGTTTTGCCAGACCAAAATCCATGATCTTCAGTTGACCGGATTTTGTCAGCATGATGTTTTCCGATTTAATATCCCGATGAATGATATTGCTGTCGTGCGCAACCTTCAAACCACGCGCGATCGTCTCCGTCCACTCGATTGCTTGTTTGACCGGTATGCCGGAACCCGTCTTCACGGCTGCGAGATAGTCCTTAAGATTCTGTCCGTCGATGTATTCGAGAACGATGAATGCACTATCACCTTGCTCATCAATTTCATAAATAGAGAGAATGTTTGGATGATTGAGAGCTGCGGTTGCCTTTGCCTCCTGGAGAAAGCGGGCTTTACTCTCCAAAGTTGCGGACGAATTGGAAGGCAGAAACTTGATCGCCACAAACCGATCGAGCTTCATGTCCTGGGCTTTGTACACAACGCCCATTCCCCCTTCGCCCAATTTCTCAATAATCCGATAATGAGAGACTGTTGTTCCAATCATAGTAAGACCCCCGTGGTTGAAATTGGGCTTCCGCCTTCGCACTTCATGCTCCGGCGGACAAGTCGGGGGACAGTGCCGCCCTGCCCGCCGAAACAAAGGTGCAGGCGGGCTTCGCCGACTTGCCCCGACGGCTTGTCCGCCAGTTTTTTGGCGGAAGTCCAGGTTTTCCGGGACGTAGTCGGGGGCTTCTCAAGAATCTTGTAGTGAGAAATCGTAGTTCCGATCATGCCTTTGGTGAATGGTCAATTGGGTAAATGGTGAGTAGTGAGTTCTGAGTTTTGAGTTTCCAGTTTTGAGTTCTGAGTTGTGAATTCTGACTTCTGGATTCTTACTTCTCACTGCTCATTTTTCCACCGATGTCAGGTTCTTTATTTCATCAATCCAGTGCAAGATAACGGCGATATTCTTGTACGATGTCCCACGTACGGGCTGCGTTGTGATGAAGTATTTGCCATCTGCTGTGATATCATAGCTGATGCCGCTGTCAACGTTCATCGCGGGAAAGCCATTGAACAACAGTGTCGGAACACCTGCTGAGAATGTCGTTGCCGTGGAAACCGGAACGGCCATGATTTGCGAATTCTTTCTATAGTAGAGCATTTTACCATCCGGAGACCATCGCGGCTCTTCGGCAACATCTGTGGAGATTTGCCATTTCCCTTCTTTGTTTGGAAATGATCGTACGTAAATCTGATATGACCCAGACTCGTCTGAGAGGTACGATACCCATTTCCCATCGGGGGAAATACTTGATTCATATTCATCCCGCTTGGAATCAAGATACAGCCACGGCTTTTTGTCTCCCGATAAAGGGAGGACAAGGAGATCCGATTGGGCGTTCTGCGCCATATAGTCGACCATCAGAAATTTCCCATCCCGTGACCAGAAATTCAGGTAGAGCCTGTATTCCGCCGAAAAAATCTCCTTCTCATCGCCACTGCCATCATAAGGTTTCGTGAATATCCTTGGCTTTCCATCTTTTGTTCGTTTCGAATAGGCAATCGTTTTGCCGTCGGGCGACCAGAGCGGAGTCCGGTTCAATCCTCCAAACGTCAGCTTGCTGAGGGTCTTTCTCGCGATATCGTACACCCATATGTCATAATCCTGACCTTCACGAATAACCACAGCAATCTTTTTGTTATCCGGCGAAAGCTTGGGCTCCACATAAGGCCGGGCAGTCGAATCCAACACTGTGATAACACCCTTCATGTCGATTTTCACCAGTCTGCGACTTTCGCCTTCGATGGCGCCCGGAAGGTACGCCAGTGTACCGTTCTCTGCGAACACATAGTTGGTGATGCCGGTCGTTGTCTCGCTGTACACACCTTCGACAACGGGGACAGGTTGTCCTTTGAGCTCAAGTTTATCAGGGTCAAATGGTGCGATATAGAGAACACCGGAACGAGAAAAGAGGAGATGGCCGGAGTTAATATATTTGGCAGTACTCGCTCCCTGGAGAATCACCTTTCGCTTGCCCGTTTCTATATCGACGGCCTCAATCGTGGCGTTTTCGTAGTAGTCGGGACTTGAGAGTGTTCCGAGCGTAAACAAGACATGCTTGCCGTCCGGCATGGCCGAAGGCCACCGATGGGTTCTTTCTCCCTTTACAGAATCAACGGTCGTGAGCTGTTTCGTCACGCCTCCGTTTTCGGGAACGATCGACAGACCCGTTGTGGCAATGGGGGTGAAGATAATAAAACCACGGCTGCTCCAGGTGGCGCCTCTGTTGTCCGGACCGTCTGCCAGCGTCACAGGCGTCCCGCCAGCCAGCGATATCTTTTCCAATTTGCCGCTCCGAAAGAATCCAACCGATTTGTCATCAGGTGAGAAGAACGGAGATGAGACGCTTTCTATTCCGGGAATCAGCGTCGGCTCCATCGAATCCATCTTGCGGAGGAAGAATTTGTTGTTCGCTTTGAAGATGAGCTTGGTCCCATCGTGTGACAGGGCAAGGGCTGGATATGAGCCGATGTCAAGCACATTGTCGTCGCCGATATACATTAAGAATTTTGTAACGATCCCGTCGGCAACGGATCGATGAAAAAGCAACCATGTCGTTAGGAGTGCAAGAGCCAAGACAATTGAGACCATCCAGGGGACCAGCGCCGAGCGAAAGAATGATGCCAGATTGATTTTGCGATTCATCAGCTCAAGCGTGAACGATCCGGACGGAACCGTGCTCGAAGTTGGTTCTGCGGGGGCTTTGGCCAAAGCCTTTTGTGTACGGTATGCCCTGCTTCTTGAGTTTCCCGTCGACTTCCTGATCTTTCGGAGATCTTTTGCCAGTTCTTTGGCCGACTGACATCGGTCATCCTTCTCTTTCTCCAGACATTCCAGGATGATGTCATCAAGCTGCGGGTCGATTCCCTCTTTCACCGTTGCGATCGGCGCGGGATCAACGTTCACAATCTCATACATGATTGCAGTTTCGTGCACTCCCTTGAAGGGAGATTCACCGGAAAAAAGTTCATACAGAACAACCCCGAGAGAAAAGAGATCTGTCCTGTGATCGACATCGAGGCCCTGCACCTGTTCGGGGGACATGTATCCGATCGTTCCCATCGTCGTGCCGGCCTTCGTAAGCCGGGAGAGATTGCCGGTGGTATAGAGTTTTGCGAGGCCGAAATCCATGATCTGAACAATGCCATCTTTCCGGATCATGATGTTTTCCGGCTTGATGTCACGATGGACGATCCCTTTTTCGTGCGCTGCTGCCAGGCCTTCGGCGACTTGGATACCCATGTCCAGGATCTGCTTTTCGGAGAGGTTTTCCTTCTTCTCCTTGAGAGATTTGCCGTCCACAAATTCCATCACGATGAATAATTGTCCGTCGTGTTCTTCGATATCGTGGATGGTGCAGACATTTGGATGATTGAGCGCTGAGGCTGATTTTGCCTCCTGGATAAACCGCGCCTTGTCTTCCTCCGACGCGGCGAGATGCGCAGGGAGGAATTTGAGCGCGACGAAGCGATCGAGCTTGATGTCCTGGGCCTTGTACACCACACCCATTCCGCCCTCTCCGAGCTTTTCAAGGATCTTATAATGTGAAACTATTTGACCGATCACTGGAGTAGTTCATTGGTTAATTGGTGAATAGTTAATTGGCCCGATGACCCATTTTCTTCAATGTTTCAATAGCGCCTCGAAGCGTTTGTCACTATGAAGTGATTTCCATTTCGGGTCAAGACGGACAGAGTTTGTTGAAAACTCTGATGGAATCGATAACAGCCGTTGGAGCACATCGATCGCCTTTTCCGGGCTTCCAACCATCGCGTAAATCTGCGCCAGGTCACCCAAGCGGAATGAGCCGCGCCATGCTTCTTTTTCGATGGGCAACAAAGCAACCCCGCGCTCCCCCTCTTTGATCGCTTCGCTCCTTCTTCCGAGTCCTGCGTAGGCAATTCCAAGTGCGCTATGGACACGCTCATCATCGGGAGCCACTCTCAATCTGTGTTCGAGAATGACGCGTGCACTGTCGTAGAAGGCCTTCGCCTTTGCCTCTGCACCATTGAGCGCTTCAAGTTGAGCAGAGAACAGGATGGAGGGGTAACAGACAAACTGATTGTCTATTCCCGCGCCCCTGATTCTTTTCACAGCTTGTGCGGCGGCGGGAAAATCCAATCTCATCGCGGCTACAGTATAATCAATTGCATTGAGTGACTCGTTTTGACGCAAGGTTGAAATGCCGAGGCCTTCGTCGATGATCTTCTGGGCAAATGCCACATCTCCCTTCCAGAGGATCAAATTCTCCGCCCTTTCCAGATATGCTTCTTCAATGTCCGGAGCCAAGTCGATCGTCCGGGCATACACGCGATCGGCCTCCTCGTATGAGCGCGAGAGCATTAACGTCTCTCCGAGTTGACGGACCAGGTCGGACGCGCGGGGATTGCCCGCCACTGCTTTCCGGAATGCTTCGACGCTTTCCTGCATCCGCCCCTGTCGCCGGAAAACAGCTGCCATACCATAATAGGCATCCGTATTGTTTGGCTGCAACGTCAGCGCGGCTGAAAATTCCTTGAGAGCATTCGCATAGTCGAGCTTTGCATGGTAGTAGTACCACGCCATGGCTTCATGAGCAACCGAAAGAGTTGGGTCCAGCGCGAGAGCCTTCTCCACTGCCGTTCGGCATCGTTCGATGCGTTCTTTGCTTCGATCGAAAAAGAACCAATACATGTTCGAGTGACCATAGCCGAGCTTTGCATAGGCTGCGGCGAACTGAGGGTCAAGCTGTGTTGCGCGCTCAAGCAGACGTATCGCGCTTTCATGGTCCGCTTGCAGGTCAGAACGGTCAAGATACGTCACGCCGCGAAGGTAGAGATCGTACGCTTCCGCATTGGTGGTGAGTTTCTGCTCCAGTGACGCGGCTTCGGGCTTGAGAAGCTTGATATCGAGAGCGCTCGCGACTTTGCTTGCGATGTCCGATTGCAGCGTGAACACGTCGGAAAACGGAGCATCGAGCGTCTGCGCCCATACCTGTACGCCTGTGCTCGCCTTAATCAATTCGGGACTCACGCGCACCTGCGAGCCTGACCACCGAACAGTACCCATAAGGATATAATCCACTCCGAGTTCAGCGCTCATCTCTTTGATGGACTTCTTTGCTCCCTTGTAGTTCTTTGCGCTCGATCGGGCGATGACGCCCAGTCCGGACAGGCTCGAGAGACGCGTCGTAATTTCATCAGTGAGGCCGTCCGCGAAATACTCCTTTGTGGAATCTGATTGGTTCTCAAACGGTAACACCACAAGCATTTTTCTCTCGGAAACGTCTCTCGACCAGGGGTGCATTAGAAGTAGCAACGCAACGGCTAGCATGGCCATACCAACGCCCGCACTGAAGATCCACATTCTCTTCCGGTTGCCCGTGGGTTTCTCGTATTGATCGGATGGTGCCACGGGAGATACGGACGACTGAATCTTCATCGCATCCGGCGGCGTGGGGTGAATGCTGCTTGTGTCTCGTTTCCATCGCCGGAGATCAGCCACCATATCAGCGGCAGATTGATACCGCTCGTCGGGGTTCTTCTCAAGCGCCTTCTCAATGATTCTTTCGCACGCAGCAGAGATGTCTGGAAGATGTTTTCGGAGGGTGTCTGGCTGTTCATGAAGAATCGAATACATCATGGCAGCCTCGTGCTCACCACGAAAGGGAAGAGAGCCTGTAAGCATTTCAAAGAGCAGAACACCAAAGGCGAAGAGATCGCTCCGGGCGTCAGCTTCGCTGCCTTGAATCTGCTCCGGTGCCATATAGGCAAGGGTGCCGACCGTGCTGGACGTGCGGGTAAGCTTAAGCGCCCCTTTCAACTTTGCCAGGCCGAAATCCATCACCTTCGCATGACCTTTCGATGTCAGCATGATGTTATCGGACTTGATATCCCGGTGAACGATCCCCTTGCTGTGGGCCTCAGCCAATGCTTCGCCAATCTGAATCGCCGTCTGGATGGTATTGGCGATGGTCGATTTTCGAGCAGAAATGAAGTCACGAAGTGTTCCGCCGTCAACATACTCCATTGCAATGGAGAGAGATCCTTCGTGCTCTTCAATGCCATAGATGGTGCAGATACCGGGGTGGTTCAGGCCAGCGGCTGCCTGGGCCTCCAGCAGGAATCGCGCCTTGGCAGTCTCGTCCTTGTTAATCCTCTCAGGGAGAAATTTGAGGGCGACCGTTCGGTTCAGTCGTATGTCATGGGCCTTATAGACGACGCCCATTCCGCCTTCGCCAAGTTTCTCAAGGATCTTATAATGCGAAATTGTCTGACCGATCATATGTATGGTTAACTGGTTAACTCGTCCTGAGCGAGCGAAGCGAGTCGAAGAATTGGTTCGATCGCCCGATTCCATCTCTCAGTTTTCGCGTTCTTTGCTAGTATCTCGAAAATGAGAATACTGAAAGGGCAACAGGTTGCCCCGGGCTTATCAATGTCGTTTGTGAACTTCTCGGAGTGAACCGTTAGTTCTTTGTGCGTCGCATGACGACAACGGTGATGTCGTCAGATTGGGGGTGGCCGGCCGCAAAGGTTTTGACGGCCGAGACGAGATGATCGATAATTTCGGATGCGGGTGCGAGCTTGTGCTGGTCGATCACAGCTGCGATGCGCTCCTCTCCGAACATCTCCTCCTGCACGTTCATTGCCTCTGTGACACCATCGGAATATGCGACAAGAATGCTGTCGTCTTCGAGTGAAACCGATTCCTGTTCAAACGAAAAGTCAGGTAACATGCCGAGCGGAATGCCGCCGGTCTTGAGGCGCTTGGTTGCTGTGTGGCCGGAGCAAAGATACGGATTGTCGTGACCGGCATTTGAATAATGGATCTGGTGATTCTGGAGATCGAGTATGGCGTAAAACAGCGTGGCAAATTTTTCCGGACTCGTGCTTTGATACAGCAACTGATTTGAACGTTCCAGGCACGTCTTCGGTGATCCGGTGGTGAGTGTCTGTCCTCGCAGGGTTGCCTGAAGGTTCGCCATGAGCAGTGACGCCGGAAGCCCTTTGCCCGTGACGTCACCGAGACAAAACGCTATACGGTGTTCGTCGATCGGAATAAAATCGAAATAGTCTCCTCCGACCTCTTGTGCCGGAATGGATCTTCCAACAATTTCATATCCCGCGATGGTCGGAGCTGACTTCGGGAGCAACTCGGTCTGGATGCGTGCGGCGAGTCGCACTTCCTCCTGCATCTTCACAAGCGTTTTTTCTTTCTCGTAGAGCCGGGCATTCTCGACAACTTGTCCGGATTGCCCGGCGATAATCGCAAGCAATCGTTGATCGTCCTCTGCGAACGGCTTGCCATCCTTCTTGTTATAGACCGTGAGGACGCCGCGCAATTCCGACTTCGCCATCATCGGTACGGCGATGAGAGAGCGAATGGATTCGTCCCAGGGGATACCGCGAAACCGTTCATCGTTTTTCGGGTCATTGATCACGAGCGGCTTCTTGTTGAGATGCATCCATCCAAGAAGAGCCTGGCTGAAATGAAAGTGCTCCTGCTCTTTCGAACTTACCATTGTTCGCACCAGGGTTTTCATCGACTGGTTGGATTGTTCTTCCACAAGCGTGATGACGCCTTGTTCGGCGTTGGTGGCTCGCAGCGAGCGGCGGACGATTGTCTGGATGATCTCCTGTGTGTTGAGTGACGCACCGATTGCCCGGGCGAGATCGTTCAGGATAGACAACTCATCGACGGCGCGTTTGAGTCGTTTGTTCTCATCTTCCAGAAGACGTATGGCTTGATCTTGGGGTGGCATAGTCTATATATGAGTTGGCTACTGAGGGAGAAAAATCCCTTAGATAACAACAACTTAGGGGGGGGAATGATTCCAAAGTACAGAATGGGGGGAGGAGAATCAAACGCACGGAAGAACCAGTAAAGGCCTTTGTTTTAAGAGTATTTCCAGCCGAAAATCTGAGGCATGGCCTGGAAGGCAAGAGTTATTTCGCCCACTTCTCCATTCCCGTTTGAGGTTGCCATTTCGCATCCGGCTCGAAATACTCCCATAGAGTCCGCGCCACTCTTCGAAGGAGAACATTACCCTCATTGTTGTCTTCCCAGCGCTGGTCTGCCTGATTCTTTGTTATCACGGAATAGACGTAGTCGCCCGAAGGAGCGTTCACCAAGACCGTCTCAGACTTTGATGCGTTGACGGCGCCGTTCTTGGTGGCAACGTGGATTGTCGGGGGAATCTGCGAGAGTCCTTCGCCGTCCCAGTACTGCTTCGAAAGTACCCGGAACATCTGCTCGCTTGCCTCCGGGCTGACTGCATGGCCTTGAAAGATCAGTGTGAATATCCGTGCCATCTCGCTGGGCGTTGTCTGACCCCAGCCGTATGCTTCGCGGTCCGCCTGACGTCCCGGTGTGCGTGAGTTGACGCGCATTTGATGGAATCCGTTCTTCTCCAGCCAGTCATTGATCGCCGTCCCTGTTCCCGCCAGCTTCTGCAGCCAGAGAGATGCCGTGTTATCGCTCAGGGAAGCCATAAGCATGACGAGCTCGGAAAGCTGAATCCTGGTGCTGTCGCGGAACGATCCGGTCACACCATCGTCATACTTCATCGAATCAAGGTAGACAAGCTCCTGATTGTACTTCAGCTCACCTCGATTGATCTTATCGAACACGCCACACAGAATCGACACTTTGATCATGCTTGCAGTGGGGAAGAGAGTGTCTGGATGAATTGCCGCCGTCTGTCCCGTTTTCAAATTGTGGGCATAGATACCCACATCTCCCTTGAAATCCCTTACAACGTCTTCAAGTTTTTGTTGCAGATTCGCATCGGGCTTCTCTTGAACGGCCAGCTGTGATGTGCCGCAGGAGAGAAGAAGCAACGAGCAGAAGCACAATGGGACAACCAGCCGGATGAAAAGTAATTTGTTGCTCATAGTCGAACTCCCTGTTTATTGTTTCAAGACAATCTGCTCGCCGACAACGAGGAGCTTGACACGGTCCTGCAATCCCCTCTCTTCTATAAGTGCCTGCATCAACTTCTTTGCGTACCCGACTTCGGGTTCCAGTCCCTGGAAAAAAGTATCGTGGTGCATGGGGATCATGATCTTCGCACCAAGATCCTCGAACGCTTGAAGAGCCTCTGCCGGGTCGGTGTGGACGCGCTTCATGAATGCGCGCGGTTCAACAGGAGCGATGGGAAGCAAAGCCACGTCGATATGAAACCTTTGTCCGATCTCTTTGAAATAATCCGGATTGTACCCCGTGTCTCCGGCGAAATAGATCGACGTCCCCTTGTACTCGATCACGTATCCGGTGAAGGGGCGCGGCGGACCCCAGAGAACATCAAACCCATACCTGCCGCCGAAATGTTGAGCGGGAACCGGGGTGATTCTCAGACTGTCTTCTTCGATCGTCTCCCACGTTCTTGCTTCACGGGTCTTCGCGAAACCGAATTCGGGCGTATACTCTGCGCCACCGGGCGGTATGATCAGCGTGGCCTGCTTCGGGAGCATGTCGAGGCTACCATAGCTGAAATGATCGAAATGAAGATGCGAGATCAGAACAACATTGAGCCGGGTGATTGTCGAGGGATCCAAACCCGGTTCCACAGAACGCTTTGCGAGCAAACCGACAGTGTTCGAAAACACAGGATCTGTTATGATGATTTTATCATGAATCTGAATCAGCATTGTCGCATGTCCGACCCACAAAATGGATACGTCGTTGTCAGAACGAATCGGCGATGCATTCTTCGTGGGTGCCGGGCGAATGGGTTCGCTGAGTTGCTCCATGGCCCGGGTGGTAAACCGCGAAACAAGTGGGTTGCAGCCAGAGAAGAGACCAAGAAGTGCAAATGCGATAAGGCAGACAAAAACATGTCGAGCTTGAGAGTGATTCATTTAGAAAAAGCGGAATTCGATTGTGCCCATCCACATCTGCGGATCAGAGCTGTGCTTGAAGTTGAACTCGAGGAATCCGAAGAGCGTCGAGACGCCGACGACTGTGAACCATGGCGAAGAACCCGCGAGCGCGTATTTCGCCACACCGACATTCAATCCGAGATATTCTCCTCTCTCCATCAGCGGTATATGGCCGATGAGTTGCGCGGAACTGCCAAAATAGGAACTCCCCATCTTTCGTGTGGAAATCTGCCCCGTCGCCTTGAGCTCAATGGAACCTGTAAATCGCGCCGCCTGCGAGACTTTGAATGAGTACCAGGGAGACACAAGCCGGGTCATGCCGAAGGAATACAGGAGCGGGGTTGCTTCCCATTCGAACGCAAATGGAATTTCGCCGGGATGCGAGATCACCATCATGCTGGGAATTGTCTGGAACGCAAGCCATGAGCCGAAGCCAGAGGTTGAATCGCGTTGTTCAATCTGCGCTTGCACGGGAGAGGAGTGAACGATCGTTGCAACGACTATCCACAGCAATGAAATTCGTAGACAAGACGCGAAGTGAATCAAAACTCTGTTGACGGACTTGCTCATGTCATCCAAACGGATCAAGTGATCGCTCGGTTCCTTTGACGAAGGGTTATTGAAAACGGCGGCATCGATTGGAAATGGACGCCTGCCAAAAACCGAAACCCTTCGGGTTTTATGGAAGATGGAGCCGTCCCCGCCAGACCGCTCGGCGGGCTGGCGATTCATCGGATGGCGAGATAGAAAAGTTTTCCCGAAAGCTGTCAGCATCGATTATACAGAAAACAGTAAGGGGCAGCGTGATGCGCCGCCCCTTACGTGGTAACGTTTCTTAGTTGACGATCTTTGCTGCTCTCAACTCTTTCGCAATTCTCTCCGCCTTGTAGATCTTGTCCATGCCTTCGATGATGCCGGAGGAGTGAACAGAGACGGAACGGTTCTTCGTTTCATCGAAGATCACGTTGCCGGGGAGACTCTCAATGTTGCCGTCGAAAATCAAACCGACAACTTCGAGGTTTTTATTCACAACCGGACTGCCCGAGTTGCCGCCGATGATGTCGTTCGTCGAAACGAAATCCAACGGTGTGCTCATCTTGAAGTCGGCCGGTGGATTTGCCCAACGCGCGGGCAGGTTCCACGGGTCCTTTTTACCAAAGGAGTAATAGCGGTCATACATGCCATAGAAGGTCGTGTTGACTGGGGCAATGGTGCCGTTGTAATCGTAGCCCTTCACCACGCCGTCTGCAATGCGCAGAGAGAAAGTTGCGTCAGGCGGAATGCTCGTGCCGTACACATCATACATGGCTTTTCCGAGTAACGCCAGCAGCGGTTGCTGCTTGGCGACGAGGGCACGGACTTCAGTCTGGAGTTCGCTTGAACGGGAAACCGCATACTTTGCGAACGCCACGACCGGATCGGTCGATTTCATGATGTCTTCCTGTTTTCCGGCGGCGAATGCCTCATACTTCTCTTTCGAACCAAAAACGGAACTGCTCATGAGGGCAGCTGCTGCCTGTTCCGGTGTCCGACCTGAAAGAAGCGCATTGAATGCTTCGTTGCTCTCTGCAAAATAACTCTTCATGTAGGTCAGCTGGTCGACGAGCAACATTTTCTCGACCTCTACCACGTAGTTCTTCGGGAACGGGGGCTTCATCGCCGGCCGTCCACGGAAATCCGTTTGTCCCGTTGCGAAGTCAATTAATCCAGAAGCCAGGGAGAATGTAGTTGACCAGTTACGGAGATTGAGAGCACTGGTCTCCGGACGCAGCGATTGGACGCCTCGTTCATAGGCCGCGATTTCGTCCCAGGGATCACCATACTTCGCACTGAGTTGCGGATTGCCGGTCACTGCGGTGCGGAAGGTTTTCTCAAAGTCCACTTTCTTCGCCATCAGAATGGGATCTTTCAAGCCGCCAAGATATCCCGTGATAGCTTTCAGGCTGTTTGCGATTCCGAAAATGGTATTGATGTAGTCATAGCGATTCTCGGGGTGCTTCTCGACATACGTATTCAACGCTTTGAGTCGGCTTCCCAGCATTTCGATGTTGAATGGGAAGGAATAATCACGGAGCGTTTCCAGTTGAGCAACGGTATTCAGACGATTGGTGGATCCCGGGTTGCCGAGTACAAACACTGCTTCGCCTTCCGCAGCACCGTTTTTACTGAATGGGAAGAAATTATGAGTCTTATAGGGCTTGCCGTTTTCGTAGACGCGGAAGAACGACACATCGAAATCGTAACGGGGATACGTAAAGTTATCCGGATCGCCGCCGTAGAATGCAATCTCTTCTTCCGGCGCGAATACGAGGCGAACATCCGTATAGCGTTTGAATCCGTAGAGTGAGTACCGGCCTCCGTTATAGAAACTATACACGGTAAAAATCATTGAATCAGCCGGGTTGGACTGCTTGAACTTCGATGAGAACTTACGCATGATCTCGGTCTGCTTCGCCATGCGGTTTGATGCTTTCGCGCTGTCAGAAGTGCCGCTGTCGAACGCGGCTTGCATATCACTGGTCACATCTTGAATCAGCACAAGCTGATCGACGTACGTCACCGGTGATTTGCGCTCTTCTTCGAGCGTTTTCGCGTAGAAGCCCTCTGTCACAAGCTTTTCACCCTCTTTTGCAACGGCAGCCAGAGCACCGCGTGCACAGTGGTGGTTGGTCATCACCAATCCGTCTTCCGACACGAAAGAGGATGTGCAACCCGGAAGTCTCAGCGCACCGAGGCGAGCCTTCTCAAACCAGGCTTTGTCAGGCGTGAATCCGTAGGTAGCTTTGAAGTATTCGGTCGGTGGATAGTCGAACGTCCACATTCTGCCTGTGTCGAACTTTCCTGCTTTGACCTCGACAGTCGGCGTACTCTTGTGGGATTGGGACTCTACCATCGTTCTGAGGGCGTAGGAGCAACCGCTGAGGAGAAACGCCGCCGCCATCATAAAGACGAAGGATGATTTCACAAATGCTTTGAACATGGAAACACCTCGTGGAAAGTGAACGATTGGGTGGAATTACAGGCGTCAAGAATGTAACAAGAACTCTCCGTTCACGCAATGAAAACCGGCGCGGCCGGTAAAAAGCGACCCCATCAACGTCACAATTGTCCGACAATTCCGAGAAGCGGCAATCACTTCAGGCAGAGGTTGAACTGTTTCCCGTCAGTTGAAACGCTGCCGACAGAAGGGCTCCCGCAAGGATGTACTCCAGCGTGCCGTAGAGGAACCATTGCAGTGCGACGGCGTATGGGATCTGCAGTGTCGCGTAGGAATTGTATGCGTGAGGGAGAACAATCATGAGAGCGGCGTATGTCCCGTAGCGCACACCTTCGAGCAACCCCTTTCCTTCGTAGCCTTTTGAGAAGATGAACACAAAGAAGAAGGAAAAGAAAGCGCCCGTCACCGGAAGCATCCACAATTTGATCTCGGCAATCGGCCGCCAGATCTGCGGAGAGTGGTCATAGGTGGGACCGAGCAGAATGAAACCGACGATTCCCTCGATGAGTTGCGTCGTCACGAAGACGGTGACGAATCCGATCCAGATTCTTTTGTACATCATTTGCCACCTCCATGCGGAGAAGAGTCGATGATCGCCGGGATTCGGATGTCGGTGTGATCGAGGACAATCATCTCAGAACGAAACACGACACGTCAGATGTGAGAAACTATGAAGAAGAGTGACACTTCCGCACAATTATATCAATTATCGTACAAGAGTCAATTCGCAGATTCTTGATCGGAGACCTCCGTTGAATTGATTTTCAAGGTAGATTTTGATAGGTTTGTTCAAAGCACATCATCATTACTCTGGAGATGCCCATGATCAGCAAGAAGGAAGCACAACCCAGCACGATCAAAGAGCGGATCGCTCGATATCTCCGCGTTGCTGATTACATGGTCAAGGAAGGCAAGCTTGAAGAAGCGGTTATCCAGATCGAAAAAGCTCTTCAGCTTGATCCGAAGAACTATTATGCGCGCTCATTTCTCGAACGCTTGCGTTCTCAGATGGAAAAAATCCAGCAGCGTCGGCAGGAAAACGGAGAAGCGAAGACAATCAGCGAGGAGGCGAAACTGGAGCAAATCAGTCTTCTCCTGAGAGCCGCCGACCAGTTTCTTGCCGTGAAGAATTTCAAACTTGCTCTGCAACAGGTCGCCAAGGTCTACGCCATCGATCCCCAGAATTACTACGCACAGGCATATTCTGATCGCATCGATCAACTCATCGCGGAAGATAAAAGAACCATCAATCTTCCTGCGTCATTGAAGCCACCCATGCCTCCGCCGACCGCACCGGCCGCTTCCCGGTTTGAGTGGAGAGCGGGCGAGCGTGCAAGCATCGCAATGTACCGGGAGCTCCTCAAGGAAGTGTGGTTTGATGGAAAGGTCACCGATGAAGAAGCGAAAGAGTTGAAAAAGGTCCGCGATATCTTCAAGATCACCGATGAAGACCACAAAGAGTTGGAAAAACAAGTGCACATCGATGCCTACGTTGAGGGGTTGCGCATTGCGTGGAGAGACGGCGTCATCACGCAAAATGAAAACGATGTACTGCAGATGATGCGGCACAAATTCAACATCAGCATGGAAGAGCATATGAGCGCGGAGGCGAAGATCCTCTGGGCAAAGAATACACCGCACGCGAAGGCGGCCGTCATGCTCGTGGACGATGAACGCTCATTCCTGCTTTCCCTGGCGGCGAAACTCCGGAAACATGGGTACGATGTGCTGACGGCGGAAAATGTCGAGCTCGCTCTCGAACTCCTGCAGCGCTCGCTTCCGGCGATCATTGTTGCGGACCTGCTTTATGGAGAAGGGAGGATGACCGGGCTGGAGTTTTATCAGAAGGTGCGTGAAAATTCCCGGCTCAAGAGCGTTCCCTTCCTCTTGATGAGCGGCATCAGCGATGAATTTGTGGTTCGAGCGGGAATGCGGTTGGGGGTTGATAACTTTATTCAGAAGCCCTTTGACCTTGAGTTGCTTCTCGCCACGATCGAAGGGAAGTTGAAGTAGAAATAGAAGAATGTCCGGAGCTTCAAGCTCCCGTGAGGTGGCGCCGGAGAACGTCCTTCATTGATGCCAGCGCTTTTGCGCGGTGGCTGATGGTGTTCTTCTCCGCTGCTGTCAATTCCGCATATGTCCGGGAAAACCCGTCCGGAAGAAAGATCGGGTCATAACCGAAACCATTTGTTCCTCGGGGCGATTCGGCAAGCATTCCTGAACAGATACCTTCCGTGGTTTCCACTGTCCTGTCACCCAAAAGTGTTAACACAGCGCGGAATTGCGCGCGTCGCCTTCGCGGCGCAACACCCATCATCTGGTTCAACAGCTTCTGGTTATTGGTTGCATCCGAGGCTCCCTCGCCGGCATAGCGTGCCGAGATAACGCCCGGCCTCCCCGTCAGATAGAATACCTCTAGACCCGAATCATCTGCCAGCGCAGGAATTTTCGTGTGCTCAAAGACTATCTGCGCTTTCTGAAGAGAATTTTCCTGGAACGTCGCGCCCTCTTCCTTCAAGAGAGGCACGTGCGGAAAGTCGTTCAGAGTCAACACCTCGAGCGGAAGATCGCTGAGAATGGTCTTGATTTCTTCGATCTTGTGTTTGTTGCGAGTGGCGAGAACAATCCTGGTCATGCAGTTCCTTCCTGCGGTTCTCGCGGGAAAAGCTTATAGAAAATGTTGAGTGCGGCACTCAAGGTCGTCAGCGTGTTCAGGGTTGTGAACACGGGGTCGCCGAGGCTCCAGGCATATACCGCAAGAATGAGGCTTCCCAGAGAAGAGAGAATCAGAAACGTGAGGTTCACAGGGCAGCGCCCCCGCTTGATGGTCTCAATCGACTGGGGGATCCAGCACACCGTCAGAGCGGTGAGACCAACATATCCCATCCACTGCATACGAGTCCTGTCTTAGTAAGGGATCTTGTCGTTCTTCTCCTGCCACTCCCGAAAGGCCACAAGTGCTTCGTCCCGCATGAGCTGGATCATCTGGATCTTGCGCTGGTTATGCGGGCGGGCGAATTCATCATAGATGGTGCGATCGTCAAAACCAATTTTGGCTGCATCGTCTCTCGTGTTGGCGAAGTAGATGGACTTCGGTCGAGCCCAATAGATCGCTCCGAGACACATGGGACACGGTTCGCACGATGTGTAGATGTCGCATCCGTCGAGCTGAAACGATCCAAGGACTCGGCACGCTTCGCGGATGGCAACAATCTCAGCGTGAGCGGTAGGATCATTCGTCGACGTCACAAGGTTTGTTCCGCGGGCGATGACCGTTCCGTTTTTTACGATCACCGTCGCAAACGGGCCACCCTTGCCTTCCTGAATATTCTTGTGCGAGAGGGTGATGGCTTCCCGCATGAACTGATCGTGATCCGTTGTGCCCATGACTCTAACCAATCAGTTGCTCCATTGCTTCATTGACTGTGTGGACACCGACGATCTCGATGCCGTTTTGCCCCTTGACGCCCTTGAGGTTGTTGTGGGGGATGATGACCTTCTTGAAGCCGAGCTTCGCCGCTTCCTGCACGCGTTTTTCGACGTGGCCGACCGTCCGGATTTCCCCGCCGAGGCCGATTTCGCCGACGGCAACCGAAGATGAATCCACCGGAATATCACGCAGGCTTGAAGTGATAGACGTTGCGATGCCGAGGTCGACCGCAGGTTCGTCAATCTTCACGCCGCCGGCGATGTTCACAAAAACATCCTGACTGCCCAGATGAAGGCCGACTCGTTTCTCCAGCACGGCGAGCAGGAGAGAAAGGCGGCGGTAGTCGAATCCTGTCGTGTTCCGTTGAGGCATGCCGTAGCTTGTCGGAGTTACGAGAGCCTGCACCTCGATGAGAATTGGTCTCGATCCCTCAATGCTGGAAACGACCGTTGAACCGGACGTCCCGTACCGGCGCTCGGACAAAAAGGCTTCCGAAGGGTTTTTCACTTCGCGAAGCCCGCTGTCATGCATTTCAAAAATTCCAATTTCGTTGGTTGAACCGTATCTGTTCTTGAGTGCCCGGAGGATGCGGTAGGCATAGTGGGCCTCCCCCTCAAACTGGAGAACAGTGTCGACCATATGCTCGATCACACGTGGGCCCGCGATCACACCCTCTTTTGTAACATGCCCAATGACAAAGATGGGGATGCCCTGGGTCTTTGCCAGACGGAGGAGAAGAGCTGTCGATTCACGGACCTGACTCACGCTTCCGGGGGCGCTCTCTAATCCCGGACGGTACATTGTTTGAATCGAGTCGACGATGATGAGGTCGGGCGGATTGCGCTCGATGACATCGAGAATCAGATCGAGATTCGTTTCGGCTAGCAGCAGAATGCTCTTGGTATTATCGGCTTCGAGTCGTTCAGCCCGGAGCTTGATTTGTCTGACAGATTCTTCGCCGCTGATGTAGAGTATCACCTGGCCTTTGAGTTTCAAGGCCACCTGCATCATCAGTGTCGACTTGCCGATGCCGGGATCACCGCCGAGGAGAATGAGGGAACCCGGAACGAGGCCGCCTCCGAGCACCCGGTCGAATTCGTCGATGTTCGTCTTGATGCGCGGAACATCCTGGCTTTCGAGTTCATCCATCGGAATTGGCTCGATCTTCGAAGCGGCTCCCATAGGCTTCTTTGAAAGTCTGAGAGGAGAGGGGGCTTCCTCGACAAACGTATTCCACTCCGTGCAGTTTGGACATTTCCCAACCCAGCGCGGGGAAACGTAGCCGCATGACTGACAAACATATTTTGTCTGGATCTTGCTCACGAGCAATTTGAGATCATTGATGGGCTGGTCGCAGAACTGAAAAATTGGATTATTACACTCTCGTTCAATATACAGACGGGGTTTCTGAGATTCAACAAATCGATCCGCTCACTTGGGATTTCATAGAATCGCAAAGACAATCTGACATCAGAACCATCGATATGCATTTTTGAGGTAGCTTCTGAGTCGACGATACCACAAACAAAAAACCCCTGAGATGTTCAGGGGTTTTTTGCCTTACGTTCAAACGCAAATCTTACATCTTTCCCCAGCGCTCCTTGGCTTTCTTCACCTTGTCGCTTGTTGGATAGTCCTTGGTAACCTTTTCGTAGGCTTCCTTTGCCTTTGCTTTGTCTCCCGTGGCTTCGTAGCAGCGCCCCAGCATGTACTGGGCATCGGCTTTCTTCTCCGAGCCTTTGTATTGGAAGACCATCTCAAAATGCTTCATCGCGTCTTTGAACTGTCTCTTTCCAAAGAACGACTCGCCGATCCAGTAGTGGCAATTGTCTGCTTGGTCTTCAGCGATTCCCCCCGAAAGGAGCGTTTCAAACATCTGGATTGCATCGTCGTATTTCTTCTCGCCAAAGGCCTTGATCGCGCCTTCATACGTTGCTGCAGGCGGTTTCGGCACCGCCGCAGCTTTCTCCAGCTCTGCTCTGAGTTTTGCTTCGACGTCTGCAATTCGGGCGTTGAGCGTACCGTTGTCCTGCTCGAGCTTCACAATTTTCTGCTTCAAATTGATGTTGTCTGCTTCGAGTGAATCGATCTTCTTTTGCTCAACCGTTGGCCCAGGCGGTGGTGGCGGCGTTTCCGGCTTTACGGCTTCTTCGCTGGCGCAGCCTGCCAAGGCAAAAAGCAGAACCATCAACGCGGGAAGGGAGAGGCGAAGCAGTGTCTCCTTTGATTGTGCAAAACTCATACGGCCTCCGAGCTATGGCGGTGAGAAGAATTGATTGAAAGCACCGGAAATGTATCAATCCCGGCATTGAAAATCAAGTATGAACAGCGCAATTCTTTCATCGATTCATTTAAAGAGAAAGATGAGAAGGGGGCGTCTTAGCTCACAAATTGCGTTTCACCCTAATTTCGCTTCATTTGGGGCAACTTGACTGATCCGAGAGAACGTGAAATCGACCAATGCCTCCGAAATGGAAGAGACAATCCGCTCAGGCACCCCATCGGGATGGATGGATTGGAGCCTCATGTCGCACATCTCATTGACATAGTCGACAACGACGAATTTGTCGACGGAAGTCATCGCAATCTCCGTCGAAAAAAAATCGAGTCCGCAGATTTGCTGGATGGTGATTGCGATCGAACGGAGCGGGTGGAGTCCGAACGCTTCCTCATCGTTTGGTGTTAACTCTTCATAGATATGTGTGAGATCGTTCCACCAGCACGGCAGAACGAGGCCGACAGCGTAGAAAACTCTGAACCAGCCTCGCCGATGGGCCAGCTCGACCGGAATCACTTTTTCCTGCAGGAGGTATTTGTCATTCTTGTGATGCTGGCGCGTCTCGATGACATCTTTGAGAGACTCAGCTCCGAGGACGACACCGACCCCTCCGCCTGTTGTGTTCGCAGGCTTGATAATGAACGGCCGTCCGAGCAACGCCAGCTCAGAAAGCGATAGCTCAACTTCCTTTCTCTGATTGAACGGGGAGATGATGATGGTGTAGGGGACCTGGATGCCGTGGGACAAAAACTCAAGGTGCATCGTGGCCTTGTCTGACGCCCTTCGGAGTAAGTCGTGTGGATTGAGAATACAGAGGGTTTCACGGCGGCCGGAAGTGCGAGCGATCCGATGGATGACGTTGGACAGCGCGAGAAACCGCTCGTCTTCATCAGAGGCGCGGTCGAGGAAAACACGGACGAACAGAGTGTCGTCCCGCAGTCTGGAAACCGTCTCCTCGAGGTTGTTCAGATCGACGAATTGTGTCGTAAGGCCGCGGGCACTTGCAGCAGTATCAAGACATCCAAGAAACTCGCGATCGAATTCCCAGGTCCAGGCAACAGCAATATCAAATCCCTCACGGGCGGCTTTCATTTGACGAAAGATAGCTCCTTTCAGTCCTCTCTGCAAGCCTTCGTTCGACTCCGGGCGCAGGGTAACATCCTTGTTATTCAAAGCCATAATCGATATATTTTCCATACTCTTATGAAAATTACCCTCTCTATTGTCATTGTCGCTCTTGTCACCGTCTTGGTTGGATGCAGTTCCATGAAGGAGACGGCCCAACCCTCCCCGGGAACAAAAAAAGATACTCCGCTCACGGAGCGTGTGAAGGAATACCAGCGCGATCGCGCACTCGCCCGCCTCGTGCAGGGCTCGGTGTATGACGTCACCGGTGACTATGCGAATGCAATTCTGGAATATCAGGAAGCGCTTCAACTCTATCCTCAGGCGGCCACGGAGTACGCGATCTCAAAAGACTACTCTGCTCTGGCGAAGCACGCTCTGGCGGCGCAGCACGGCGCGGAAGCGGTCCGGCTCGACTCCCTCAATATTCTGTATCATCAGAACCTTGCCACGATCTATCTGAACGCGTATCAGCCAGATCTCGCCGTGAAGGAATTCGAACGGGTTGTTCAGATCGACTCGAACAACGTCGAAGGACAGTATAACCTTGCGCGGCTCTATCAAACCACCCGGCCGTTGAAGGCCATCGAGATCTATGAGCGTCTTCTTGATCGCACGGGCGATGAGTGGGAGATTCTCCTCCAGACAGCCGAAACCTACACTTCCCTCGGCCGCTTTGATGAGGCGGCGGAAAAATACAAACATATGTTGGAACTGGATCCCAGCAACAAGGTCCTGCAGCGCCAGCTCGCCGAGACCTTCGGACGGGCAGGGAAGTTTCCGGAAGCACAGAAGATGTTAGAGAACATCCTCGAGACCGACCCGAAGAATGCGGAGGCACTGTCCTCCCTGGCCGACGTCTATATGGAACAGCATCAGTATGACAAGGCAGTCCCGATCTATCAAAAGCTTCTCCTCCAGGAGCGCCAAAACACAGAGATCAAACTTCGGATCGGCATTGCGTACATCGGGCAGGCGGACCATGATTCGACGTTCGTGGTCAAGGCAAAACCGATCTTCGAGCAACTCAACAAAGATATCCCCAACGACTGGCGTCCGTGCTACTATCTCGGAGTTATCGCAGCACGCGAGGCGAAAGACTCCGTTGCCCGCGGGTATTTTGAGCGAGTGACACAGCTTGCGGCGTGGAATGGTGATGCGTGGTGGTATCTTGGATCATCGTACTTCGATAAAGGAGAATACCAGAAGCTCGTTGACGCGATGCTGAAGGCGGAAAAGACGCTTCCGAAAGATTACCGAATGCCGTTTCTCCTTGGACTTGCTTACAGTCGCATGGATCAAAACGATCGGGCTGTGCCGGAGTTGCGCCGCTCGCTCGAACTGAAGCCGGACGACATGAACACGCTCAGTACGCTCGCCCTGACACTGGACGGGCTCCACCGCTATCAGGAATCTGATTCACTCTACGAACGCGCGCTCAAACTGGATCCCAAGTCGCATCTTGTCATGAACAACTATGGGTACAGTCTTGCGGAACGGGGCTTGCAGCTCGAGCGTGCTCTGCAGATGTCGCTCCAGGCAATTGAAGCTGAACCAAACAATGATTCGTACCTCGACACCACTGGCTGGATTTACTTCAAGCTCGGTCGCTTCGAAGAAGCGTTGAAGTACATCTCCAAAGCAATTGGTGCGGGTGGAGCGAGTGCAACAGTGTATGAGCATATGGGGGACATTCAGTACAAACTGGGTGAGAAGAAAAAGGCAGATCAATTCTGGAAGCAAGCGCTGGAATTGAATTCGGCCAATCAGGGTCTCAAAGATAAAATCGCCCGAGGCTCACTCTGATGAATCGTGTCCACGCGGGCTTGCTCTCTCTGGTCGTTGTTTTCCTTGCTGGCTGTGCATCGGTGCCAAAACCGGATCTCGCCGGCAAGACCGTGAATCCGGAAATTGTGCGGCAGATCGTCCGGGGAAACTATGAAAAGGTCCGCTCCATGACCGGTTCGGGGACGATCAGCGTGGAGACACCTGAAATGGCACAGTCCGGCTCGTTTGAGCTCTTTCTGCGGAAGCCCGACTCGGTTCTTGTGAAGATCGAAGGTCCTTTTGGTATTTCGGTCGGATCCATCCTCATCACCCGGCAGGAATTCGTCTTCTATAATAGTCTGGAGAACCAGCTCATTACGGGACCGGTCACCAGCGCCAACCTCAATCGGATTCTCAGAATCAAGTTGACATTCGATGAGCTGCTGACTCTCTTCACAGGGGGAAGTTTTCTTGCGTCGGACGATGCATCACCCGAAACAGTTGCCATCGAAGAGAACCAGTATGTCCTCACGTACAGGAGTCTTGAGGGAAGCAGACGATACTGGCTCGATCCGGCGTCCCTGCTGATTACCAGAATTCAACACCTTGATCCGAAGGGAAAGCTCTATTTCGAAGAACGGTACGAGAAGTTTCGGACGTTTGGAGATGCATCGCTCCCGCGGTTCATCCGCGTTACGCAGCATACAAGCCAGAGAATGATTGGCGTTACATTCTCCTCACTCGACATCAACACCGGAGGTGCTCCTCTGGTGGTTGACATTCCCAAGAACGCAGAACGAATCCGCTGGCAATAATGCCACACAGACGATCACTCATTGTTGGGTTGTCGCTCCTCGTCGTCCTTGCGCTGGGTTTCTCCGCAACGGCTTTGTGCCAGTCAGGTACCAAACAGTCTTCAAAGAAGGCACGAGCTCCGGCAAAATCTCAGCCAGCGAAAAAGAAACCGCAATCAAGCATCAGCGACATGGAAAAGGAGCGGGCGAGATTGAACGCCGAGGCGGCCGAGTATGAGAAGAAATTTAAAAAGAGCAAGGAAAAAGAAAGCGTCACGCTGGCGAATATCAACAAGCTTGAGCAGCAGATCAACATCAAGCGGAAGCTCATCAAGAAGCTCAGCGATCAGGAGCGACGATTGACCGGCGATATTTCGGATGCGCGGAGTTCCATCGGGGATCTCGAGCACCAGCTTGAATCACTGAAAAGCAACTACGCACGCTATATTCGTTCGGTGTACAAATACGGCAGGGTCTACGATGTTGAATTGCTCTTCTCCTCCAGGTCGGTGAACCAGCTCTACATCCGGATAGAGTATCTCAAGCGCTTCTCGGAACAGCGGGCCAAAGACCTGCAGAATGTTGTTCACAAAAAGACCGATCTCGAGGATGAGAACCGGCAGCTGGAAACCCATCTCCAGCGTCAGCATCGGTTGCTTGCAGAGCGGAAGGCCGAAGAATCATCACTGACAGATGATGTCGCGGAACATCGGAATATGCTGAAGTCGATCACAAAGGACACGAAATTCTACCGTGAGCAGGCAGACGAAAAGACGCAGGCGGCAGAGAAACTTGCGAACATCCTCGCTGATTTGATTGAACGCGAAAAGGAACGGAAAGAACGTGAAGCTACCGCCGCCCACAATCGCGAACGCGTCCCGACAACACCCAAAACCAGCCCTACCGCCGAGACCGTGACAGGCACGTTTGCCATGAACAAAGGGAAGCTTCCCTGGCCGGTCGCCCTGGAGAGGAAGCCCGTCATCGCCTCAAAGTACGGCAAACAGATTCACCCGGTGCTCAAAACAGTCCGGGAAAACACCGGAATTGACATCAGGGTCGAAGCGGGATCCGACGTCCTTGCTGTTGCTGATGGCGAAGTATCCATCCTCACATTCATCCCCGGTTTTGGTAATACTCTCATCCTGAACAACTATGACGGATATAGGACGATCTATGCCCATCTTTCCGAGATCACGGTCGTCGAATCGCAGAAGGTGAAGGCTGGTGAAAAGATTGCTCAAAGCGGCGAATCAGTGGAAGGACGGATACTGCATTTCGAAATCTGGCTGGGAAAAGAAAAACAAGATCCCGAGCTCTGGCTCGCCAAGCAACGATGAAGCACATGCACCTTCGAAAGGTTCACAAGCCCTGAGGCAATGACAAAACCCTCAAGCATCAACGCCCGGGGATTCCTCCGGCCTCTCCAACTTACAGCGGTTGTCTTCTTTACAGTGTCAGGCGGACCGTACGGTCTCGAGCCGGTACTGCAGTATGTCGGCGGGGGAGTGGCGTTGATGCTCATCATCGTCACGCCGATTCTCTGGAGTATCCCCGCGATCTTCATGGTGCTTGAACTCAACGGAATGATGCCGATCAACGGCGGCTACTATCAGTGGGTAAAAAAGGGTCTGGGGTTGAAGTGGGGGTTCTTTGAAGGGTGGTGGTCTTGGCTCTTTACATTCACAGATCTTGCGATCTATCCTGTTCTGTTTGTTCAGTATCTGAGCTTCTTCTATCCCGAGGTCGCGCAATATAAGATTCCAATCTGTCTGGTGATCATCTGGGTCTCGGCAGCCTTGAATCTTCTGGGGATTCTTTCGGTCGGCCGAAGTTCACTCCTCCTCGGTTTTGGTGTGCTGGTTCCTTTTGCCATCCTTTTCGCTGTCGCCATCGGTAGAGGGTTTTCGTTTTCCCTCTCCACCGTGTCGATGCAAACGTATGGTCTCGGTTTTACGGCCTTCGGGATGGGGCTGTATACCGTGATGTGGAATTTTCTGGGGTGGGATAACGCTTCCTCGTTCGTTGAAGAAGTGTACCGCCCCGTTCGCTCGTACCTGATTTCCATCATTGCCGCGTTCGTGCTCATTCTCAGCATGTACTTTCTTTCCATCTGGACCGGCACGATCACCGGCATCGATGCTGGAGTTCTCAAGGCACAGGGATTTCCGTCGCTTGGCCTACTCGTGGGGGGCTGGTGGCTTGGCGCTGTTCTCTCGTTTGGTGGTATGGCCAGCGCGCTTGGACTTTTCATTTCGATTCTCCTCGCCATTTCCCGCGTTCCCAAAGCAATGGCTGATGATGGATTGCTCTCCCCGGCACTGAGCAGGATTCATCCCAAACACAACGTTCCGCATGTCTCGATCATCGTCTGTGCGCTTGTTGTCAGTGGAATGATCTTTTGGGAATTTGGCGATCTGCTCATCATTGATGTGACATTGTATGGAGCCGCCCTCTTCCTTGAGTTTGTCGCTCTGATCGTTCTGCGCATAACCAAGCCCGATGCCGAGCGGCCTTTCCGGATTCCGCTCAATGTTCCGGGCCTTGTCGTGATGACGATGTTGCCCGTAGCGTGCGCAGTTGTGGCGCTTGCCGCAGCTCTGTCGGAGGTGAGCATCTATACGAACGCGACACTGTTTGCGATTTGCGCGGTGGGGACAGCCCCCATCGTGTGGATACTTCTCCGTGTCAGGCATTCTGCTCCGTGAGTGAAAAAGTCGCTCATTTCTGTCTATACGTTGTCAAAAACCTTCCCTCACCTCTTCAGGATTCCATTTTCTGCAAAAAATGCTCGACCGATTCATTTATTCTTCCTTCCTCAGTGTGGTTGTCTTGACTTTCGAAGAAAGATTTAGGAAGATAGTTTTCAAGTGAACCACTGGTAAACCGTTACCAGTTATCTCGCCGTTTCGTTGGTTTCAGACTCACCTTTCTTTTCCTCAAGACTGCCTAACAGGGGGGGCTCCGTGGTTCGAGGATGATTAAGTTCCTCTCGTTTTTCGAGACTCGTTCCAGCTTATGTTCCCAAGTTGTGTAGTTGTCTTTCCAATGTTCCATTCCCTTCGTCATCTCCTGACAACAGACAATCTTTGGACAGAACACCATCAGTTCTCTTCTTCTTTTTTGTTTTCCCGAAAGGATCAAAGCGTATGAAAAATCAATTGAGCGTAATTTTTCTTGTCCTGCTCACTTCTTTCTGCACACACTTTCTGTCAGCACAATGGCTGCAAACCATCGGACCAAATGGTGGTTCAGTGTCTTGCTTCACCGTCTCGGGCACGAATCTCTTTGCCGGTACTTATACCGGCGGCGTGTTTCTTTCCACCAACAACGGCACAAGCTGGACAGCGGTGAATGCCGGCTTGACGAACCTTAATGTCACATGTCTTGCCGTCAGCGGCACGAATATCTTTGCAGCGACTAATGGTGGTGGCGTGTTTCTTTCGACCAACAACGGTACAAGCTGGACTGCAGTGAATACCGGCTTGACGGTTCCTTGGGTCTTTGCTCTTGCTGTCTCGGGCACAAATCTCTTTGCCGGGACTGGCTATGGTGGTGTGTTTCTTTCCACCAACAACGGCACAAACTGGACTCCAGTAACTACCGTATCTACGTCTGACGTGCGCACTCTTGCCGTGTCAGGTACGAATCTCTTTGCCGGCGCTGGCCACAGTGTATTTGTTTCCTCCAACAACGGCACAAATTGGACTTCAACCAATTTTCAGAATACCGTCTCTGCGCTTGTCGTCTCGGGCACGAATCTCTTTGTCGGGACGTATGAGGGCGTGTTTCTTTCAACCAACAACGGCGCAAGCTGGACTCCAGTCAATACGGGCTTGAACACGTTTGTCCTGTCTCTTGCTGTCTCCGGCACAAATCTTTTTGCCGGGACTAATGGTGGTGGCGTGTTCCTCTCCACCAACAACGGCACAAGCTGGACTGCAGCCAATACAGGCTTGACGTACCCCGTTAATGCGTTTGCTGTTTCGGGCACGAACCTCTTTGCCGGGACCAATATCGGCGTGTTTCTTTCTGCCAACAACGGCACAAGCTGGACCACAGTCAATACAGGCATGACGATCCTTAGCGCCTATGCGTTTGCCGTCTCGGGAACGAATCTCTTCGCTGGAACTGAAGTCGACGGTGTCTTTCTATCCACAAACAACGGCACGAGCTGGACTCCGGTGAACACTGGGTTGACGAATACTAATGTCTTTGCGCTTGCCGTCTCGGGCACGAATCTCTTTGCCGGGACAGAGGGAGGTGTCTTTTTTTCCGCCAACAACGGCACAAGCTGGACTGCAGTCAATACAGGTTTGACGGTACCATATGTCCTTGCTCTTGCCGTCTCGGGCACGAATCTTTTTGCCGGGACGACTGATGGCGTGTATCTTTCCACCAACAACGGCACGAGCTGGACTGCAGTCAATACCGGCTGGACGAGTCATGATGGCTGTGCGTTCGCCCTCTCGGGCCCCAATCTCTTTGCGGGAACGTACAATGGCGGCGTCTTTCTTTCCACAAACAACGGCACAAGCTGGAGAGCAGTCAACACTGGTATAACGAACACCTATGTCCGTGCTCTTGCCGTCTCAGGCACGAATCTCTTCGCTGGGACTGAAGGCGATGGTGTATTTGTTTCCACCAACAACGGAACGAGTTGGACTGCAATCAATACAGGTTTGACGAATACAACTGCCCGTGCTCTTGCCATCTCTGGCACGAATCTTTTTGCCGGGACTTCTGATGGCGTGTTTCTATCCACAAACAACGGCACAAACTGGACTCCGGTAAACACTGGGTTGACGAATACTTATGTCAATGGTCTAGCCGTCTCGGGCACGGATCTCTTTGCGGGCACGAATCTGAGGAGTGTTTGGAGGCGGCCGCTTTCGGAAATGATCGCCGGATCGGCAAGCATCAGCCCCTCAGCATCTGCGCAGGTTCCTGTCGGTGTGCCATTCTGGATTGATGTGAAGGTGGGAGATCCGACCGCCATCGCAGATCTGTACGGCATCTCATTTAAACTCAAAAGCAACAACGCATTGTGTACCTATGTGGATGGAAGCAGCCAGGCGGGGAGCTTTCTTGGGACGAGCCCGTTGACGATCTTTCAAACTCTGGACGCACAGACCGTAGATGTCGCGGTAACTAAGACATCAGGACTTGGCGTCAACGGAAGCGGAGTCGTTGCCCGGATGCAGTTCAAGACCGCATCAACGCTACCTGTCAACTCAATCGTACAGTTCTCACTTTATGATATCGTTGCGAACAACTCGACTGGGGCCGCAATCACCGTGTTCCCAGGCACATTGTCTGTAACATTCATCACCGCTGCGCAAGTGTGGCCGGGAGACTGCGACAACAATGGGATAGTCGACGCGGCGGATCTCTTGCCGATTGGCTTGTACTATAACCAACAATATGGCAGTGCCAACAATCCTGGAAATCAGTGGCAGGCTTTTACACGCCTGTACTGGACGAACGAGCCCCCCGGGAAGAAAGTGTACGCCGATGCCGACGGTAATGGAACGATCAATGCTGCAGATTTGCTGCCCATCGGGCTCAACTACGGAAGCACGCACCAGGTGACAACGAATAGTGCTGTGTCGGGAAGCGTGACTCAGACGCTGGCCAAGGCAACAGCACAGGGATCTCTGGCGATTACATCGGTGACGGCAAACTCACTTGGTGGCACTCGCGTGAGTATTCCCATCCAGCTAACAACGACAGCACCGGTCTACGGCATTGCCTTCACGCTCAAATCATCGACTGGGATCAAGTTCATCGGAGCTGATACCGCAGGCCGTGTTCTCACCGATGCAATCATGATGACGAAAGCCCTTGATGAACAAGGGTCATTCGATGTTGGCATGACGAAAGTGAGAGGAGACGGATTCACAGGGATCGGGCAACTGATCACTGTAGCGGCGGAACTGTCAGAGGCTGCGACTTCTCCTTTGAGCTTTGACATCCTGAATGTTGTGGCGAATGATGCAAGTGGCAATAGTGTGAACATCACTGGGAGCTCGTATCGCGGAGCTGTGACTTCTGAGCCAAGCTCAGCGATTCCGGAGACATACAGCCTGAGTCAGAACTACCCGAACCCGTTCAATCCATCGACGAATTTTGAGTTTCAAGTTCCGAGTTCTGGGTTTGTAAGCTTGAAAGTCTTTGATGTTCTTGGCAGGGAAGTTGCGACTCTGGTGCATGAAGAGCGGGCAACGGGAGTGTACGTGGCGCACTGGGACGCGACAGCGATGCCGAGCGGAGTGTATTACTACCGACTGACGGCGACAGAGAAATCGGGCAATGTGTTTACGCAGACACGACGCATGGCGCTTGTGAAGTAACGTGTATTGAAAGAAAATACTATGAAGACATCGATGCGCCTTGTCGCAATGGTTCTGTTGTCTATGATCTTGCATTGCCAGGTCGCTTTCTCGCAATGGACACAGACCGGTGGACCATCCGGTGCTCTTGTGCATGCACTGGTTGCCAGTGGAACCAACATCTTTGCCGGCACGGACAACAATGGATTGTATCGGTCCACCGACGATGGATGGACGTGGTCAGCGGCTCCGGCTGGTCCGGCAACGACAACTATCATGACACTTGCTTCGGTGCCGGTCAATGGCACGGGTGGAAAGATCCTCTTTGCTGGCACGTACGTTGGCGGTATCTTTCGTTCGACGGACAACGGTGCGAGCTGGTCTGATGTACACATCAAATCAACCAGTGGAACAGTCTTCGCCTTTGCGAGCAACATTGACAGCATGGGAAAGGCAACCATCTTTGCGGGTACTAGTGGCGGCATTTTTTTCTCGACCGACAACGGCACCAACTGGGCCAATACCGGATTTTCCTTGCCGGTTGCGGTGAATGCGCTTCTTGTTATGCCTGGCTCCGGAGGAGGTACAAGAATCTTCGCCGGCACGGAGGGCGCGGATGCTGGAATAGTTCTTTCGACGAACAATGGCGCCAAATGGGCCAGCTCGAATCAGGGGATTTCAGGAAACTATGTCAATGCCCTAGCCGCAGTCGGAACGGTTCTTTTCGCCGGGACATATCAGGATGGTGTTTACCGATCCACGGACAATGGGAAAACGTGGGCTCCGATGAACACGGGGATGACCGGAGGGAGCAGCGTGACAGCGCTCAGTGTCAACGGCTCTTCCCTCTACGCTGCAACCTACGGGGATGGCATTTATCGAACGACGAACAACGGAGGAAATTGGTCTCACGTCGTTGGCGGATTGACAGACGCATACGTCAACGCGCTTGCCTTCAACTCCGCTGGGTCGAGACTGCTCACGGGCACAGAAACCGGCGTGTTTCGCACTGGTGACACAGGGACAAGCTGGTCAGCCGTCAATGTAGGTCTGCCTTATCTTGGTGTCAACGCTCTGGCCTTCAGTGCTGATGGCGCGAGACTCTACGCGGGGACCACTGGTGGTGGTGTGTGTTGGTCGACCGACAACGGTGCAACGTGGCAGGCACCAAACACGGGCCTGAAAAAGGACGACGGCACCACCGTGAGCGTATATGCACTCGCCCTCATGGGGACGACGGTCTTCGCCGGCACAGATGGAAATGGTGGTGTCTACCGCTCGACCGACAACGGTGTCAACTGGACTGGCAGTCAATCAGGTCTACCCAACAACAGCGTGAAATCTCTTTTTGTGAATGGGAGCTCTGTCATCGCTGGAATGTACGGTGGTGGGGTCTACACTTCCACGAACAATGGGAGCACATGGAAAGAAACGGATGCCGGCCTGCCTTCTGTCTCGACAGTCAACGCGTTTGTTCAGATCAGTACTACACTGTTTGCAGGAACCGGTGGAAACGGTGTCTACCGGTCCACAGATAACGGCTCGCACTGGACGCCATTGAACTCGGGACTCCCGTCCCGTGCCTCGATACAATCTCTTGCTGAGAGCGCCGGGGGCACATCCCAACTCATAGCCGGGACGGAAGGGGACGGCGTCTACATCTCGACGAATGCCGGCGCTAGTTGGACTGCGGCCAACACCGGGTTTCCCCAGGGCGTGGTCGTGAATGCGCTGGCAGTGGTTGGGGGGTCTCTCTTTGCCGGGACGGAGGGAGATAGTGTGTTTGTTTCCACCAACAGCGGAGCAACGTGGGGTACGGCTAACCGCGGCCTCACAGAGGACACCGTCAATGTTTTTGCCGTGAATCCGATGGGGATGGCGCCGACGAATCTGTATGCCGGAACAGGATCGAGCGGGGTGTTCCGCTACACCAGCAGCGTCTCTCTCAAGTCAAGCATTGTGTTGAACAAACCGGGACCTGCTTCTGTCGGTACACCGTTCTGGGTTGAAGTGAGGATTGGTGAGCCAACCGCTGTGAATGGGCTCTATGGTGTATCATTCAAGGTGAAGAGCGACAAGCCAACATGCACATACGTGGATGGCAGCGCCGCGGTCGGGACTTTTCCGGATGCGGGAGTGCTGACGTACTTCAAGATGGCAGATCCGCAAACGGTCGATATGGCTATTTCAAAGACGGCGACTCCCGGAATGAGTGGCAGTGGGCTTGTGGCCAAAGCTCAGTTTCTTTCTTCGGCGGGAGGGAGTGTCAGGTTCACAATCGAGGGATTAACGGCAATTGATCAAAACGGGACATCGATATCTCTCGACACAATGGGTTTGTCAATTTCATTTGGAGGGCCCGTAGCGCGATTGGTGGGAGTCGGACCTTATCAGATGGGCAAGCCATTCTGGATACAGGTGCAGATTGGAGATCCTGACACCATCAAGGGGCTCTATGGAATATCGTTCAAGCTCAAGAGCGACAAAATCGCTTGCACGTATGTTGACGGAAGTGCGACAGCAGGGACTTTGCTTGGCACATCCGCTCTGACGTTTTTCCAAAAGGCCGATCCTCAGACCGTGGACATGGCGTTGACGAAGACCGCTTCCCCCGGCGTCACCGGAACCGGGGTCATTGCGAAAGCGGAGTTCGTTTCCTCCCTTACAGGGGCAGTGACATTCACGCTTGTGGAAGTTTCGGCCATCGATCAGAATGGAGTGAAAATTCCGTTGGGGGCAGAGTCTTTCACCATTGCGTCCATTCTCACCGCGATTGCGGAGGAGAGTCGTGAGCCAACGTCGTTCCAGTTGAGCCAGAACTATCCGAATCCATTCAATCCATCGACGAATTTTGAGTTTCAGGTCCCGAGTTCCGGGTTTGTAAGCCTTAAGGTATTTGACGTTCTAGGCAGGGAGGCTGCAACGCTGGTGAACGAGATGCGCACACCGGGGATTTATCGCGTCCGGTGGAACGCGTCGGCGATGCCGAGCGGAGTGTATGTCTACCGTCTCCGTGCCGGGAGTCTTGTGTCCACGAAGCAGATGGTGCTTCTGAAGTAACAGCGTTCCGCTGTATGCGGGGTTGTCAGGATTTTCTGCAGTGAAGGAAGGGCAAGCTGCGCTTTCCTGTTGCATTCATTTGACTCCAGGAACACCCAATGCGAATCGACCGAATTGAACTGCGTCACACAAAGATGGAGCTCGTTTCTCCGTTCGAAACGTCCCTTGGTGTAGAGCTCTTTGAAGAGCATATCATCGTGCGCGTTGATGGTGGCGGAGTGACGGGCTGGGGTGAATGCGTTGTTGAGCCAACACCATCCTACTCCTATGAAACGTTGGAGACGGCCTGGCATGTCCTGCGTGATTTTCTCATCCCCGCTCTTGTCGGCAAAGAGATTCTGAACATCGACGACGCCTTGGCAAAGACCGGTTGGGTCCGAGGACATCGGATGGCACGCGCAGGATTGGAGGCGGCACTCTCGGATGCATTCGCGAAGGCACAGGGGATTTCGCTTTCGCAGTTTCTGGGAGGGACGCGCAAGCGGATCAATGTCGGTGTGAGTGTGGGACTTCAATATTCGCCAGATCGGTTGGTTGAGGTCATATCAGAATACTTGCAGGATGGTTACAAACGCATCAAGATCAAAATTGCCCCCGGCCGGGATCTTGCTCTCGTGAAAGCCGTGCGAAAAGCGTATCCGGATATTCAATTACAGGTCGATGCTAATTCGGCGTACACGCTGAAGGACATTGACATGCTTCGGGCCCTGGATGAATTCAATCTGCAGCTCATCGAACAGCCATTGGCGTATGATGATATCTACGATCATTCGATCCTGGCGCGGCAGCTCAGAACGCCCATTTGTCTGGACGAGAGCATTTACAACGTGTCCGACACAAAAGCTGCGATCGAGCTTGGAAGTTGTCGAATCATCAACATCAAGCCTGGTCGTGTTGGCGGCTACACCGAGTCCAAACGAATTCACGATTTCTGCGTTTCGAAGAACGTTCCCGTGTGGCATGGCGGGATGGACGAATCCGGCATTGGCCGGGCTGGAAATGTGGGGCTCGCGTCGCTGCCGAACTTCGTTCTCCCCGGGGATATCTCCGCAAGCAAGCGATACTATAAAGAGGATATCGTGGATCCGCCGTTTGAAGTCGACGCAGACGGCACGATGGCCGTTCCGACGAAGCCAGGCATCGGCGTCGATATATTGATGAACCGATTGGAGCACGTGACGGCGAGGCGCGAGGAATTCAAGCCATAGGAAACCCCCAATCATTCCTTCAAGCTCAATGTGAAGAGACCGCTCCATCTCTCTTCTCGACGTCTCATTTGTACAGACTCTGGCAAATGTGACAACTCTCGCATCTTGCTCCGCAACTCTTCCAGTCGCGAACGACTCATGTTCACATCTCGGAATAGTTGCCAGCCGACATATAAAAAAACTCTTGACAATAAAAGTCATTGTCTGTATTCTTGACATACCTAGTATACCAGGTTGCCAAGTATGCCTATTGATGTCCAGGATTCCACTCCGCTCTACCTTCAAATCGTCGATGATCTCAAATCGAAGATTGCCTCGAAGGAACTGAAAGCCGGCGATCAGCTCGGCTCTCACGCCGAGCTGTCTTCGACCTATGGCGTCAGTCTCATCACAGTGAAGAAAGCGCTCGCAACCCTCATCAACGACGGCATCGTCTTCAGTCGTGTCGGCAAAGGAACATTCGTCGCACAACCTTCGATTGACACGCATCGCAATGAACACCCCACGATCGGTCTCGTCATTCAGGATGTTCGCAGTCCGTTCTTTTCCCGCATCATGCACAGCGTGGAAGATGCTGCGTACAAACTTGGTTACCATGTTCTTGTCTCCAGTTCATCGGGCGAAGCGGAAAAGGAAGAGGCACAAATCGCACGATTCCGAAATTTCGGTGTCAATGGAATGATTATTGCCTCGATGAGTCACCAGTACCACGCTACACCAACCATTCGCAAGATGCTTCATGAGGGATTTCCATTTGTCATGGTTTCCTACATCGCCGATGAGGATGTTCCCTTTGTGGGCAGCAACCACGAACAGGGCGGGTATCTGGCGACGGAATACCTCCTCAAACAAGGATACCAGAGAATTGGATACATCAACGGAGAGCCGGGAAATTTAGTCGGAGAACTGCGTCGGCGCGGGTATGAAGACGCTCTCAGAGCTTATGGGCGGCGTATCGATAAACGCCTCCAGCTTCATCTCCGGATGAGGGGGGAAAAGCACGATTATCAGTCCGGCTATGAGATCGGAAAGAAATTTCGATCGATATCCGCTCGGCCCGATGCCCTGTTTGTGTACAACGACCTCTCAGCCCTCGGATTTGAAGAAGCGATTCTCGAACAAGGTCTGCGGATTCCCGACGATGTCGCGATCGTCGGTTTCGATGATATCGATCGAGGAGAATATGCCCAGGTTCCACTGACGACAATGCGCCAGCCGACGGCGCTGATCGGGTCGCATGCCGTCGAGCTGCTTGTGAAACTTATGAACGGAAAGAACGCCGTGCTGCGCAAGATTCTGAAGCCGGAACTTATTCTTCGTGAATCATCCGGTCGTAACGGAAAAGGGCGAATCCGCCGAAACACCTCCGCCTTAACAAAAGGCCAACAATCTGTGCACCATGGTGCCAAGGCGATGCGATCAAGCCAGAAGGAGCATTCCCGATGAATCAGTCCCCGGCATTTGTGAAATCAGACGATCAGGCGTGGGAAGCTGCGGGCGATGGGGTGAAGCGCAAGATTCTCTCCTACGATTCCGGCTTAATGATGGTGCATGTAAAATTCGTCAAAGGTGCGATAGGATACGTTCATACGCATCCTCATCGACAGGTAACATTTGTCGAACAAGGATTATTCGAAGTCCAGATCGCCCAAAACAAAACTGTTCTTTCGAAAGGGGACACTTTTATTGTTTCTCCGAATGTGGCGCACGGCGTTGTCGCGTTGGAAGAGGGTGATCTTCTGGATGTCTTTACTCCGGCGCGAGAAGACTTTCTCGCTACCGCCAAACCGAATTAGAAACCCTCAGTTGGAAAAATTTCAAGACGGAATCAGAGGAAGGATGTCATATGAAAGAGTCATTTGATCTCGCGGGGAAGGTGGCAATTGTGACCGGTGGATATCAGGGATTGGGAAGAGGAATGGCTATCGGGTTGGCGGAGGCCGGAGCTGACGTCGTTCTCGTCGATCGCCAGGAAGCAACCGAGACCGCCGGCGTTATTCACTCACGGGGCCGGAAAACACTGACCTTTGCTGCCGACCTGATGTCCATTGAGCCCATCCCGTTGATCGTGCAGAAGACAGTGGAGACCTTCGGGAAGATCGATATTCTCATTAACAACGCGGGCACGATTCGCCGGACGCCGGCAATAGATTATTCCGAAAAAGATTGGGATGACATCATGGCGGTCAACGCGAAGACCGTCTTCTTTTTCAGTCAGGCAGTGGCTCGTGACATGATGAAGCGAAAGTCCGGCAAGATCATCAATATCGCTTCGTTGCTCGCCTTTCAGGGGGGCATCATTGTCCCGGCGTATGCCGCGAGCAAAGGCGCCGTTGCACAGATAACCAAGGCTCTTGCCAACGAATGGGCTGCGCACGGCATCAACATCAATGCGATTGCACCGGGGTATATGGCAACCGACAACACGAAGGCACTGCGAGAAGACCCTGTGCGTTCCAAGGCGATTCTGGACCGGATCCCAGCCGGACGATGGGGAACGCCCCAGGATCTCGCCGGGGTCGCTGTATTTCTTGCTTCACCGGCATCAGACTATGTCAACGGACATATCCTCGTTGTCGATGGTGGATGGCTTGCGCGATAACCTTCGTAGAAAGAACTCTTGATGGGCAGAGGGATAGGGTTGGCATTCGCAACAATCTTGTACGGCTGTTTGCTCTTTGCCCAAGACGGCAAACCTGATGTATTTCTTATGGACGCGTCAACGCTTGTGGCTGCCCGGGAATCATTCGGCAGACCGGACGGGGTATTCAAGGCGGCGATCGAGAAGTTGCTCAACGATGCACGTAGAGCGATTGCGTTGAAACCGCTCTCGGTCGTTCAAAAAAAAGAAATTCCTCCGAGCGGTGACATACACGACTACTTGAGTCTCGCTCCATACTGGTGGCCCGACACAAGCAGGCCCGGGGGTGTTCCCTATATCCGACGCGATGGAGAAACGAATCCTGAACACGACACCGCTGGAGATCGCACGAATTTGGGGAAAATGATTGACAACGTTGGAACGCTTGCGGTGGCCTACTTCATCAGTGGCGTGGACGACTATGCACAAAGCGCAGCGACGCAACTGCAGGTGTGGTTCGTCGACTCCGCGACCCGCATGAATGCCAATCTCAACTTTGCCCAGGCGGTCAAAGGCCGCAATGAAGGACGAGGGATCGGCATCATAGACACCTACGGTTTGAAAGATGTGATTGACGCGATGCAATTGTTGAAGGGATCGCGGCATTGGTCCAAAACGCTCGACCGGGGAATGAAGAACTGGTTCTCAGCCTATCTGAAGTGGTTGCAGGAAAGTCCAAACGGAAAAGCGGAAGCCGACGAATTGAATAATCACGGTAGCGCGTATGATGTCCAGGTCGCGTTCTGTGCACTCTTTATCGGCAGGAGTAACATCGCACGTGAGGTCATTTCGCGTGCTCAAGCTAGACGGATTTCCGCGCAAGTTCAGCCGGACGGTTCACAGCCGCTGGAATTAGAGCGCACGAAATCGTGGCATTATTCCTTGATGAACATGGGAATTTTGGTGAATCTCGCATTACTTGGAGAGCGGGTTGATCTGGATCTGTGGAATTATGTGGATGGAGAAGGACGCGGAATTCGAACAGCCATCGATTTTCTCCTCCCATATTCACTCAATGAAAAAGAGTGGAGATGGAAGCAGATTACGCCGATGGAACGCGACCGCATGTATCCGATCCTGAGGATTGCAGCTGCCAAATATCATGATGCGAAGTACCTCGCGGCTTCGAAGCAAATGGTAAGTCCGAGTGTGCAGGCTGCGCGATTCAATTTCTTTCTCCCACAAGTTCCGGTGCCTGGAATGTTGGGGTCACTCGTTGCACATGCATTGAAATTCGCGGATCAACAACTCAGGCGTTCAATTGCAGAAATTCGGGATAGCACAAGGTTTGCGCGTAGCACGATGCCTGATGGATCATGGAAGACGAGCGAAGCGAGCGAGTGGACCAGCGGATTTTTCCCGGGTGCTTTGTGGTATCAGTATGAACACACAAAAGATCCCTTCTTCAAAGAAGCTGCCGAGCGGTGGACGGCGGGCATCACCGATCAGCAATTCAATACTGGGACACATGACGTTGGGTTTATGGTTTTCAACAGTTTCGGCAACGGTCTACGGATCTCTCCGTCAGAAACGTACAAAAAGGTGATCCTGCAATCGGCGCAGACGCTTGCGACGCGATTCAATCCGACGGTCGGTTGCATCAAGTCGTGGGACAATCAGAGGTGGGGGTATCCGGTCATCATCGACAACATGATGAATCTGGAATTGTTGTTCTGGGCCGCAGAGCACGGTGGCCCAAAGAAACTCCGAGAGATTGCCGTGAAGCATGCGGAAACCACGATGAAGAACCACTTCCGCCAGGATGGAAGCACGTACCACGTCGTCAGCTATGACACGACAAACGGTGCAGTGAAAGCGCGGAATACGCATCAAGGGTATACGGATGAGTCCGTTTGGGCTCGCGGCCAGGCGTGGGCAATCTATGGATACACGATGACGTATCGATTCATCAGGGATGAGCGTTTTCTGCGGACTGCAGAACGGGCAGCGAACTACTTCATCGACCATCTCCCGGCGGACGATATTCCGTATTGGGACTTCATGGCCCCGCAGATTCCCCGTGAGCCGCGTGACGTGTCCGCAGCGGCCATCGCGTCATCGGCCCTCTTTGAGTTATCGCAGTACGCAGAAGAAAAGAATCTGAGAGCCAAGTATCTTGTCGCCGCAGAGAAAATTCTCGGTTCTTTATGCTCGGCTCCCTATCTGGCAGAAGGGACGAACTCGCGGGCGCTCCTGAACCATGCCGTCGGCAGCAGGCCGGAACAATCGGAAGTTGATGTTTCCATCATCTATGCCGATTATTACTTCATAGAAGCGATGCTCCGGTTCAAGTCCATTCAGGAAGGGAAGTAATTGACCGTATTTTTCATTGACAAAGCGTGACGAAACGAGGAAGAGTGCCCATGGATGTACGATTCTCAACAGATCCCAGCGGTTTCCGCCGCATGACAACCGAAGAGCTTCGGAAGTCATTTCTCATGGACCATCTGTTCGTCCCTGACGAAATCCCGATGGTCTATTCTGACATTGACCGATCCATCACCGGTTCCGCCGTCCCGGTAAAGGGGGCTCTCAAGCTCCTCGGCACCAAGAAGGAAATGGCCGCTGAGTATTTCGCTGAGCGGAGAGAGATCGGTGTGATCAATACAGGTTCGGAAGGCAGTGTGTGCGTCGACGGCAAAGAATACGCGATGGCATTCAAAGATGCTCTGTACATCGGGCGCGGCGTGAAGGAAATAGAATTCAGAAGCAGCCGTTCCGACACACCGGCGATGTTCTACTTCGTCAGCTACCCGGCGCACAAGGAGTTTCCCACGACGCATGCAAAATTCTCGGATGCTGAACCGGCCCGACTGGGCTGCCAGAAAGACGCGAACAAGCGCACGATCTACAAGTACATCCACCCGAACGGCATCAAAAGCTGTCAACTGGTGATGGGACTGACCGAACTCGAAGACGGAAGCATCTGGAACACGATGCCTCCGCACACACATCAACGCAGATCGGAAGTCTACATGTATTTCAACATCGAGCCCGGCTCGATGATCGTTCACATGATGGGTCAGCCGGATGAGACACGCCATATCATCATGCGAAATCGTCAGGCCGTTCTCAATCCCAGCTGGTCCATTCATGCCGGAGCTGGCACACAGAATTATACATTCATCTGGGCGATGGGGGGCGAGAATCAGGTGTTTGATGACATGGACGGCGTCAAGGTGAACGATATCGTCTAAGGAACACAACAGTCCCACTCAAGAGAATAGCCAGGTACCCTAAGACCATGAAAAAGCCACAACCTCGTTTGACTCTCACGGCAAATCGGTTCTTCGATCCCACTCCGGCGGTCAGAGCCGTAGCTCGCAAGCTGTATCAGTCGGTGAAGAACCTCCCGATTATCAGCCCGCACGGGCATGTCGATCCCAACTTGTTTGTTGAGAACAATCCGTTCCCGAATCCAACAGAACTCTTCCTGATTCCCGATCACTATATCTATCGAATGCTCTATTCACAGGGAATCCCGATGGAGTCATTGGGGGTCCGGCCTCTCGACGGTTCGTCGACAGAGACCAATGCGAAGAAAATCTGGAAACTCTTTGGTGAGAACTACCATCTCTTTCGCGGCACTCCCACCGGCGCATGGCTTAATCATGAGTTCTCGGAGGTCTTCGGAATCAAGAAGCGCTTTACGGCATCTACGGCGATCGAGATCTATGATCAGATCAACGAGAAACTTCAACTGGCCAAATTCAGACCGCGCGCCCTGTTCGATCGCTTCAACATTGCCGTGCTCTCAACCACAGATGCTGCGACGGATACGCTCGAACCGCATCAGAAAATCCGCGCATCAGGATGGAAGGGAACCATCATTCCCTGCTTTCGTCCCGACGGCGTAACGGACTTGAAGGCGAAGAATTGGAAGGCGAACATCGATCTTCTCACCCAGCGTTCCGGAATCGACGTTACGTCATACAGCCGGTTCATTCAGGCACTGGAAAATCGCCGAGTGTTCTTCAAATCGATGGGTGCTGTCTCGACAGATCATGGGGTCTCCTCTCCGCATACTCGCGAGTTTACCAAGGGAGAAGGGGAACGGATTTTCCAGAGAGCTCTGATGGGTCAGGCGACGTCCGAAGATTCCGCACAGTTTACAGCCCACATGCTGATGGAAATGGCGCGGATGAGCATCGAAGACGGCCTTGTTATGCAGATTCATCCGGGATCTGACCGCAATCACAATCGCATTATCTACGACAAGTACGGTTTGGACAAAGGGTGCGACATCCCGATGCAGACGGAGTACACGCACAACCTCAAAGAACTGCTCAACAAGTACGGCAACGACCCGAAACTCACGGTCATCATCTTTACACTGGATGAATCGACCTACGCGAGAGAGCTTGCACCGCTTGCAGGTCACTATCCCGCAATGAAGCTGGGCCCACCGTGGTGGTTCCACGACAGCATTGAAGGGATGATGCGGTTCCGCTCGATGGTGACCGAGACTGCCGGCATCTATAATACTGCCGGTTTCAATGACGACACGAGGGCGTTCGTCTCCATTCCCGCACGCCACGACTTGTCACGGCGTGTCGATGCGAATTTCCTGGCCGGACTTGTCGCCCGGCATATCGTCGAGTTGGATGAAGCACAGGAGATGATCTACGATCTGGCGAATGGTCTGGTGAAGAAGGCATACAAACTCTCATAACATCAACGCAGAGAACCAGGACCGATTGTTTCTGAAAGGGAGCATACCGATGACTGATACCATGGAAATGTCCAAACCGCCCGGTCACTATCGCTGGACGATTTGCGCGCTGTTGTTCTTCGCCACAACCATCAACTATGTCGACCGCCAGATTCTTGGTCTTCTCGCCCCTCTTCTTCAGGCCGAGATCAAATGGACAGAATCTGAGTACGGATTCATCGTGATGGCATTTCAGGGGGCGTATGCACTCGGAATCCTGGGTTTCGGGTGGTTTGTCGACAAGTACGGGACAAAAATCGGCTATACTGTTTCCATCGCGTGGTGGAGTGTTGCGGCCATGGCTCATGCCTTGGTGAAGACGCCGCTGGGGTTCGGTGCGGCGCGCGCCGGATTGGGGATAAGCGAAGCAGGAAACTTTCCCGCAGCCATTAAGGTGGTGGCGGAATGGTTTCCCAAAAAAGAACGCGCTCTGACAACCGGGATCTTCAATTCCGGTGCCAACATCGGTGCTGTCGCAGCCCCGGCAGTGGTCCCATGGCTGACGATCACGTACGGATGGCAGGCGGCGTTCATTGCGACCGGAGCTCTCGGATTTATCTGGATGGTGTTCTGGCTTCTTTTGTATGACAAACCAGAGCGTCACAAGAAAGTCTCGAAGGCAGAACTGGAGTACATCCTGAGCGATCCTCCCGATCCGCCGTCTGAAAAAGTGCCATGGTTGAAACTTCTCCGATATCCACAGACGTGGGCATTTGTCCTGGGCAAGTTCATGACAGATCCCATCTGGTGGTTCTATCTGTACTGGCTGCCGAAATTCCTGAGTCAACGATTTGAACTCGATCTGAGTCATTTGGGCTTGCCTCTCATTGTGATCTACACGATGACAAGCGTCGGCAGTATCGGCGGCGGGTGGTTGTCATCAAGCTTCATCAAAGGAGGTATGGCGGTGAATCGCAGTAGAAAACTGGTGATGCTGATTTGTGCAATCTGCGTCGTGCCGATTGTTTTCGCATCACAAGCCGGTGATCTCTGGATGGCGGTTGGGCTGATCGGGTTGGCGGCAGCGTCACACCAGGGATGGTCTGCCAATTTGTTCACAACGACCTCAGATAGCTTTCCAAAGAAAGCGGTCGGTTCTGTTGTAGGATTGGGCGGCATGGCGGGCGCCATTGGCGGAATGATATTCTCAGCGTCGGCGGGTTTCATTCTGGAGTGGACGGGGAGTTACCTGAGTCTGTTCATCATTTCGGGTTCAGCATATCTGATTACCCTTGGCTTGATGCAACTCCTGACTGCAAAAGCCAAGCCGGTTGTTCTCTAGCCGTACAACGAAAAGGAAGGTCGAAGATGAATCTGCAGGAACTTACAAAACAATATGACTTCACCGGGAAGACGGTTGTCATTACGGGTGGGGCCGGAGTCTTGGGTGGAGAAATGGCGTGTGCGTTCGTTGGCTGCAACGCCAACGTTGTCATTCTGGATCGCGATCCAGCGCTAGCCGATCAGGTTGTGAAACGCTTCGATGTGACCAAAGGCAAGTATCTTGTTGTCAAAGGTGACGTTCTCAACAAAGAGAGTCTCGAACATGCTGCGACAGAAATCATCAAGCACTTTGGACGCATCGATTGCCTCATCAATGGTGCGGGAGGAAACAATCCGAAGGCAACAACCAATCCCGAGCAGTCGTTTTTCAGTCTGCCGACGGAGAGTCTGAAGTTCGTCTCGGATCTGAATCTTCTGGGAACCATCCTCCCGAGCCAGGTCTTCGGAAAGTATATGGCGGATCAGAAGGAAGGGATTATTCTCAACGTCTCGTCCATGAATGCCTTTCGTCCTCTGACGCGCATTCCCGCCTATTCAGCCGCAAAAGCAGCTGTCAGCAATTTCACCCAATGGCTTGCGGTCCATATGGCGCAGGAGTATTCGCCCAACATTCGTGTGAACGCCATAGCTCCCGGTTTCTTTCTGACCGAACAGAACCGGTTTCTCCTGACGGACAAAGAGACCGGCGGACTCACGCTGCGTGGAAGGAAAATCATGGATCACACGCCCATGGGCCGTTTCGGAAAACCGGAGGATTTATTGGGCGCAACGCTCTGGCTCCTGTCGCCGGCATCGGCATTTGTGACAGGGGTGGTGCTTCCAATTGACGGTGGTTTCTCAGCGTTTTCAGGTGTCTAGGAAAATTCACAAATCATGGGTATTTTTCCGATCACAAGGAGCATGATATGAGCAGCGGTTTGAATATCCGCCCCGAGGGCGCGCTGGATCTGGTTTCTCTTGGAGCCTTGGTCAATCGTCTCGATCCGGGGATCATTCCTTTCAGGAAGGCGACGGAGTGCAAGATTCATGTCAGCGGCGGAGAATTCAACGTCGCGGCTAACCTTGCTGACTGTTTCCGACTGAACACCGCGATTGTGAGTGCAATGGTCGATTATCCCGTCGGTGATTTGATTGGTGAACGCGTAAAGGCGATGGGAGTAAAACCGTACTATAAGCGCTTCAAGCATAATGGCGTCAACGGTCCTAACATGGCAACGGTGTATAGCGACCAGGGTCACGGTGTGCGTCCCCCGGTGGTGTTTTATAATCGGTCGAATGAAGCGGCTGCGCAGCTCAAGCCCGGTGACTTCGACTGGAATGCGATTTTCGCCGGCGGCGTCCGCTGGTTTCACAGCGGCGGCATTTTCGCAGCACTTTCGGAGACGACAGGGGAATTGATCATCGAGGGAATGAAGGCAGCGAAAAAAGCGGGAGCTGTCGTGAGTTTTGATTTGAACTTTCGCGAAAAGCTCTGGAGCATCTGGGGCGGGGCACAGAAAGCCGCTGAGGTGATCGGCCGGATTGTCCAGAACGTCGATGTTCTTGTCGGCAACGAGGAAGATCTACAGAAAGGCTTGGGAATTCCCGGTCCTGAAGTGGCGGCCACATCGGCCCTTGACCCAAAAGTATTCTTCGGGATGATCGACAAAGTCTCGGCAAAATACCCACAGGTAAAAGTGGTCGCAACAACCCTGCGCGAGGTGCATTTGACGAATCGACACAGCTGGAGCGCGGTTGCATGGATGAATGGCAAAAGCTATATAGCACCAATGTGCGAACTCGGAGTTTTAGACCGCGTCGGAGGCGGCGATGGATTCGCCAGCGGGCTCTTTTACGGATTGTTGGCCGGAGAGACACCCGAAGAAGCGGTAAAACTGGGGTGGGCGCACGGAGCATTGCTGACGACGACCCCCGGTGACACAACGATGGTGACATTGGAACAAGTGCGCGCCTTTGCGAAAGGCGGATCAGCGCGAATCCAAAGGTAGAAAACACAAAACAGATTTTCGATTTCCGATTCGCGATTGATGATTGAATACAAGACAGAAGAAGTATCGCTAAAACAGAACGCATCACGGAGGAAGGATCATGGCAGAGCACGGCAAACATCTCTATATGATTGTATTTCCCATCAACGCACTGGTGGCCTCGCAATTGAGTCCGCAGGAATTTGCCGAGCACTACACGGTCGGCAGCGCGAAACACTACAAAGGAAAGGTCATTTTTGCAGAAGTAGACATCAATTTTAGAAACCCCTATTTCGAGATCGATCAGTACCTTGCTCTCACCGTGCCGCACCCGGATGGAAAACCGAAGAAAACGAAGTTCATCTGTTCTTACGCCGTGTTGGAGCACGTCGAGTTGAAGGCGTTAAAGAATCTCTATCTGGTGACGGCAAACGGGAAAGCCCTTGAACTGACCTCCAAGCCGTACACGGCAGTCAATGAACCGGGATTGGTGCGGATCTATCAGGAGATCGCCCCGTTGACGAATCTGGTCGCCTCAACCGTCGATCAGCGGGCATTCGGGAAGTACATCACCAGCGAAACAAGATCCAAGGGTGCGCCGAAGATCTGCTTCACACAATATGAATTCAACGTGGATGAATTTCTGGAGAAGAACAGGAATCGCGAAATCATGTATTCTCCGATCCCGGAAACCAATCCGGCGCGGATCTACGACTACCTGGTGGAATTGAAGCGCGAGGCAACCAAGAAAACAAAGACGATCAGCCTGAGCACGACACTTCTCGAGGCGTCCTACGCGCTCATCAGACATGGGTTCTGGTTTGCCGCGGGGAACGATCTGCTTTTCTATCCCATGCCATCGTTGAGCGATTTGGAAAACACGTACTATGATTGGTGGAGATTTGTTCGGTGAGGAATTGCCGCGGGAGGTTGTCTCAAGGGCCATGGTCGTCATTTCGAAGGAGCCCGGCCTCCCCGACAACAGAACTCGGGGCGGGTCGATGGGGTAAACTCCGCGACCGAGAAACCTAAATGAAAAGAAGGATTTCTCTCCCGATATCCTTCGATAGACTCAGGACAAGCATCGGGATCGAAATGACTGGGACGCTTCTGGAACGTCCTCAGTTCAGGAATTACACTTTGTTTCTTTATCAACCACAATGAGAAAACTGCACAACCGTACCGTTTCAACTGTTGGGAGGTCGTAATGAAAATTCACCTGTATATGCTTTGCTATCGTTTCGAAGCACTCGTGGCATCACACCTTGAGCCGGAGGCATTCGGACGATATATGGCGGTCGGGACTCAGAAGAACGCGCGTGGTAACGTGCTCTTTTTTGAGATCGACCCTGCTCTGAAGAATGACTATTTCAAGTTGAACGATCTGGAACAGCGCTGTGCTCCGCACGTCGATGGGAGTCCCAAGCGCAGCAAGTACATTTCTGTGTATCGAGTGATGGAGCATCTCGATCTTTCAGCTTTTGGCAAGCTCTACTTGTGTACCGCTGACGGACGAGTGATGTCGCTTGATTCCGCGCCCTATGATGCGAAGCAGGAAATGCCCGGATCGAATTTATACGAAGAACTCTGCCCCGTCTTCCCGCTGGTGGTTTCCGCTCTTGCCCCGGCAGCTTTCCTGAACTTCATGACGGACCCGGGTAATCCGGTGACTATTCCTCGGCTCTTCTTCGTCGATATGCTCCTGGATCGCGATGAAAGCGGCAAGCTGGCGGGATATCTTCCGTATCCCGATCCGCTTCATTTGATCGACTGCGTGAACGATCTCGAGAAAGGAAGTGACAAGAAGACCAAGACGGTCTCGCGATCACCCCGTCACCATGCATTCTTCCGTACCATCCGACGCGGATTCTTCATCGGCGATCAGAAGGGTTTGAAGTTTTATCCGTTCCCTGAACGCCGAATCCTGGAAGTCGAGTACGCAAAATGGTGGCGGTCGGCATCAGAGAGTCTTATCTCATAAAGAAATAACTGGTGTGACGAGCACACCCGATCTGGATTCTGCGGCGCCCTCTCCCGGGTGAGCACATCACGGGATGGGGAGTCCAGGGGGCTTCTCCGCGACGCATCTTTTATCACTGACTTCGACATGTTGTTCAACGAGAAATGGTCTTTCACAATGAAATCACTACGACAAACCTTTCAATCGGAGACCGTCCGACACGCATATCTGGTGTTGATGATGGTACTGTTCGCTGTTGTTTACATCTGGCAGATCGGATATAGCCAGGATACGACAAAAACTGCCACGGCGGCGGTGGCAAGCGAATCGATTCACTTCTCGCCGTTCTCGCTCTTCAGCGATCCAAGATATAGTCCCATGGAAATCGGGAGCCTTCTGTTTGTTCTCGGGATTGCAGTGGCCGGACTGCTGTACGCGCTGCTTCTCGTCCGCCAGGTCTACAGAGCGGACTCCGGGACAGACAGAATGAAGGAAATTGCCGCGGCTGTGCGCGAAGGGGCAAACGCATACCTTGGAGCACAGTTCAAGCGAATCGGGCCGCTGATCATTGTCATCACGCTTCTGCTGTTTGTGACCTACACCGGCGCTGTGGATGCATTCCGTTGGGGACGGGCAATCGCCTTCCTCGTTGGTGCTCTCTTCAGCTGGACCGTCGGCTTTGTTGGCATGCGGTTGGCGACGACAGGAAACCTCCGTGTCGCAGCAGCAGCCATGCAAGGATATGGAAAAGCGATGCAACTCGGATACAGGACCGGCACAGTGACAGGGATGCTCACTGATGGATTGGGTCTTCTTGGCGGCACGATTATCTTCCTCATCTTCGGTGAGAAAGCGTATGAAGCGTTGCTTGGGTTTGGATTTGGCGGTACGCTCCTCGCTCTCTTTATGCGCGTTGGCGGAGGTATTTACACCAAAGCGGCAGATGTCGGGGCAGATCTTGTGGGAAAGATCGAAAAAGATCTCCCGGAGGATGATCCGCGCAACGCAGCGACCATTGCTGACAATGTCGGCGATAACGTTGGAGATTGCGCCGGTATGGCAGCAGATATCTTTGAAAGCTATGAAGTAACAATCGTAGCAGCGATGATCCTTGGAATGGCGAGCTTCGGCCACAAAGGAGTCATCTTCCCGTTGCTTGTGCGGGGTATCGGTGTGCTTGGCTCTATCATCAGCACGTACACGGTCAGGGCGGGAGCTCACGATTCGTCTGACAAAGCACTCAAGAGCGTCCATCGAGGCTTCTGGATTGGTTCGGTCATCAGCGTCATCGGCTTCTTTGTTCTTGGCTACTACTATCTTCATTTCGACGCCGGATATCTGCTTGCGAACCCTACGGCGGTTGCAGGATTTCCGCAAGGCGATCCGGGAATGCTCTCTACGCTCTTCTCCTGGGGTATTCCGGGACTTGATCTCCGTCCGGCTTTTACGTGTCTCGTCGGCGTGTTCCTTGCGGTTGCGCTGAACAAGGTCACGAGCTACTACACACACACAGGACATGCTCCGGTAAAAAGTCTTGCGAAAGCTTGCACTACCGGCCACGCAACCAACATCATCCAGGGATTCGCTGTTGGTTATGAAAGCACCGTTGCAGCAATCATCGTCATTGCGACTGCAATCATGATCTCGGTCCTCATCTACGCTGGAACGCCCCCGTTGTTCATCGCCTACGGTATTGCGATGACCGGCATCGGGATGTTAACGTTGACGGGAAACACGATTTCGATGGATGTTTTTGGACCGGTGGCCGACAATGCCAATGGCATCGGTGAAATGGGGTATGATCCAAAGGAAATGGAACAGGCAAATCCTGGAAGCTACAAACGTGCACGACAAATCCTTGCGGATCTTGACGCTGTCGGCAACACGACCAAAGCCGAAACAAAAGGAATTGCCATCGGCTCAGCCGTGATCGCAGCAGTTTCGCTCTTTGCCAGCTTCATTGCTGTGATCGCAGTTGGAAGCGAAGACAAAATCAATGAAATGACGACCGCGCAGTACCTCGCGGTATCAGGGAAACTGACGGTGGCCGATCCCATGGTCTTCGTCGGGTTCCTCATCGGAGGAGCTGTCCCGTTTCTTTTCAGCAGCATGTTGATTCGGGCGGTGGGGCGCGCCGCGTTTGATATTGTCCGTGAATGCCGGGAACAATTCAGAGATCCCGAGATCTGGGAGGGAACAAAGAAACCTGATTATGGCCGCGTCGTTGATATCTGCACCAACACGGCACAGAAGGAACTGATAGGTCCGGGATTTCTCGCGATCATGGCTCCGCTGCTCGTCGGATTCCTGCTTGGTCCCTATGCATTGGGAGGATTTCTGGCAGGGATGATTCTCGTCGGACAGCTGCTGGCGGTCTTCATGTCAAATGCTGGCGGCGCATGGGACAACGCGAAGAAACTGATTGAGGACGGCATCTATGGCGGCAAAGGTTCGGATGCGCACAAGGCTGCCGTCACCGGTGACACCGTCGGTGATCCGTTGAAGGACACGGCAGGACCGGCCATCAATCCGCTGATCAAAGTCATGAACATGGTCAGTCTCTTGGCGTTAGGGCTCGTTCTTAATTACAATGTCATTGCGCCGGCACATGTTGCCCCGGAACTGCAATGGGCGATGAAGACCATTGGCGGAATGGCAGCGCTGCTCTGCTCCATAGCAATTGCATGGGCTATCTGGCAGAGTAAACGGGAGGGCGTCGAGCTTACTCAACTCGAAACCAAAGTCAAACCCGCGAAAAAGAGCAAGAAAAACCGATAAGAGGACAATTATGGGTCTCAAGGTTCTCGCAGCGACAGACACCGGTCTTGATCTCCTCGCGCTCGGCGAGTGCATGATCCGGCTGAGTCCGCCCGGACATCAACGCATCGAGTTGACGCCAACCTTTGAGGCCTATGCCGGAGGAGGAGAATATAATGTTGCGTACGCACTCGCACGATATGGAATGAGAACAGGGTGGGTCTCGCGACTTGTCGACAATCCTCTCGGACATTTTATCCAGAATCATGCTCGGACGAGTGGCATGGATGTCAGCGAGATCGTCTGGGTTCCGTACGATGGCTCGGGCCGGGCCGACCGTATCGGATTGAATTTCACAGAGGTCGGCATCGGAGTCCGCGCAAGCGTCACGCTGTACGACCGCGGACATACCGCGATCGCGCATATGAAACCGGGAGATGTTGATTGGAAACGCATCTTCAGGGAGCGAAAAGTCCGATGGTTTCACACGGGCGGAATTCTCACGGCACTGAGCGACAGCTGTGCGGCAGTCGCGGTTGAATCGATGAAAGCAGCTCACGACGCGGGCACGATTGTCAGCTATGATCTCAATTTCCGGAGTAAGTTGTGGTCTTCAAAGAAGGCGATCGAGGAAACGAAGAAACTCATTCCCTTTATCGACGTGCTCATTGGAAATGAAGAAGACTTTCAAAAGGTTCTTGGATTCCAGGTCGAAGGAACGGATGAGAACCTGAAACAGCTGCCGTTGGAAGGCTATAAGAGAATGGTCGAACAGGTTGTCAAGGCGTATCCGCACATCAAAGCCGTGGGGACAACCCTGCGCGAAGTAGTAAGCGGACTTGTCAACAACTGGTCGGCGATCATGTACTATGACGGCACGTTTTATCAGTCGCGGAAGTACGAAAACCTTGAGATCGAAGATCGGGTTGGTGGAGGCGATGGATTTTGCAGCGGGTTCATCTATGGTCTGCTTCATGGCATGATACCTCAAGAGTGCGTTGAAATGGGAGCGGCGCACGGAGCGCTTCTCCAGTCGACGCGCGGCGACACCAGCATGGTGACGATGGAAGAAATCAAGCATGTGATGGGGGGCGGTTCAGCAAGGATCAAACGGTAGCTGCGAAGGAGAGTATGGTACTCTATAGGAGGGGTTCGGAGAACGATGTGCTTCAGGAAGAAGACCTGAGAAAAGGCCTCTCTGAAGCATTGGGAAAACTTGGTGCACGCAAGAAAATACTGGCCATACCGCCCGATCATACGCGATTGCACTCCCATGCCGGCGTTCTTACGCGTCTTGCCTGGGAGTACTACGGCGAAAGACTCACCGACATCCTCCCGTCTCTTGGTACTCACACGGCAATGACGGAGAGCCAGATCAAGAATATGTTCGGGCATACGCCGCAGGGTCTCTTCCGGGTACACGATTGGCGGAAAGACGTCATCACGCTTGGAGAAGTGCCAGCCGAGTTCATTCGTCAACAATCGGAAGGAAAACTCGACTACCCCTGGAAAACTCAGGTGAACAAGCTTCTGGTGGAAGGGAATTTTGACCTGATCCTTTCGATCGGTCAGGTTGTACCGCACGAAGTCATCGGCATGGCGGGTTACAACAAGAACATTTTCATCGGAACGGGGGGGGCAGAAGGAATCAACAAAAGCCACTTCCTCGGTGCGGTGTACGGCATGGAACGAATGATGGGTCGGGCAGATACGCCGGTCCGGCGCGTCCTGAACTACGCATCCGAGCACTTCGCCAAACAGATGCCCATCCTCTACGTCCTGACGGTCGTGTCCCGAGGCGGCGATGGAAAATTGAAAGTACGGGGTCTCTACATCGGCGATGACATGGAATGTTTCAACCTGGCGTCAGCGTTGTCGCTCAAGGTAAACTTCCAGATGCTTGAGGAGCCGCTCAAGAAAGTTGTGGTGTATCTTGACCCATCCGAATTCAAGAGTACATGGCTCGGCAACAAGAGCGTCTACCGGACCCGCATGGCCATCGCTGACGGCGGCGAGCTGATCGTGCTTGCTCCAGCGCTGAAAGAATTTGGTGAGGACCAACAAATCGATAGCCTGATTCGCAAATACGGCTATGTCACCACTCCGCAAGTACTGGAGTTCGTGAAGAACAATGAAGACCTGAGAAACAATCTGAGCGCGGCTGCTCACCTGATCCACGGTTCTTCGGAAAACCGGTTTACGATCACCTATTGCCCCGGACACCTGACAAAGCAGGAGATCGAGAGCGTCAATTTCCGGTATGCAGATTTGACGGAAACGACGAAACGGTACAGCCCGAACAAACTCACCGACGGTTTCAACACGCTGCCAGGCGGAGAAAAAGTATTCTATATCTCAAACCCCGCACTTGGTTTGTGGGCTCACAAGGACCGGTTCAAGTGATCCTGTACGCCGCTTTCTCACACCTCACGGTTACCCGGTGAAAATTGTCGTTGACAAAAAGATACCCTTCATCAACGGGGTTCTGGAAAAGCGCGCCGATGTCGTGTATCTCGAGGGTCGGGAAATCTCCCGAAGGGATCTGCTTACCACCGACGCCCTGATCGTCAGGACGAGAACGAAGTGCAACCGGGACCTCCTTGAGGGAACGTCGGTGCGTTTCATCGCATCCGCGACGATCGGGTTTGACCACATTGATACATCGTTCTGCGAAGCAAACGGAATCTTCTGGACGAATGCCGCCGGGTGCAATTCATCTTCGGTGCAGCAGTATATTGGCGGTGCGCTCGTGCATCTCGCACACAAACTGAACCTCACGCTTGCCGAAAAGACCATCGGTGTCGTGGGAGCGGGTAATGTCGGAAGCAAAGTCGCGAAGCTCTGCGAAACTATCGGAATGAGAGTCCTGCTGAATGACCCTCCACGAGAACGCAAAGAAGGATCAAATAATTTCGTTTCCCTTGAGAAGATCGTGGATGAGTCGGATATCATCACTCTTCACGTGCCCCTGAATCGCGACGGCATCGACAAGACGCTGCACATGGGTAATGAAGGCTTTTTTTCGAAACTGAACAAAGACCAGGTCTTCATCAACTCGTCGAGAGGCGAAGTTGTCGATACGTCTGCTCTGAAATCGTACCTCCGGAGTAGAAAAGCCAAGGCGTGCGTTTTGGATGTTTGGGAACACGAGCCTGAGATCGATCGGGAACTCCTCGATCTTGTGGATATCGGAACACCGCACATCGCAGGATACTCCGCTGACGGGAAAGCGAAGGGCACTTCCATGAGCGTTCAGGCCTTGAGCCGTTTCTTTGGTTTGGATCTCAATGCTTGGATCCCCGACGCAGTGCCGCCACCGGAGCATCCGATATTGGAATTGGATTGCCGTGGATTGAACCAGCAAGCGGTCTTCGGACAACTGGTTCGGCACACCTATGATATTCGCGCAGATGACCGGAGGTTACGGGAATCGCCGAAAACATTCGAGAAACAGCGGGGTGAATATCCGTTGCGCAGGGAATTTGCCGCCTATACCGTCAGGTTGCGAAATGCGACCGACGGTACACTTGCGTTGGTCCGCGATCTGGGATTTCATGTTTCAGCTCTGTAGGACAAGTTGTCAACCTGACCTACCAGGATAGCGATGCGGAGCGTGATACAGAATACTGAGCGTAAATCAAAGAGCCACACAAACAAACGAAAGAACGACAATGCAGGAAAAAGCTGATTTTGGATTGGTGGGGTTGGCGGTGATGGGGGAAAATCTCGTATTGAACATAGAGAGCCGTGGATACACCGTGGCCGTCTATAATCGCACGGTCGCGAAAGTCGACCAGTTTGTTCAAGGTCGCGCGAAAGGCAAGAAGATTGTCGGGGCTCATACGATACCCGAACTGGTTGCGTCATTGAAGACACCGCGGAAAGTGATGTTGATGGTAAAAGCGGGAAAGCCTGTTGACGATTTCATTGAGCTCATCATTCCTCATCTTGAAGCGGGTGACATCATCATTGATGGGGGCAACTCACATTTTCCCGACACCATCCGGCGAACGAAATACCTCGAGTCCAAAGGATTTCTGTTCATCGGTACCGGCGTTTCGGGCGGTGAAGAAGGAGCGCTGCGCGGTCCTTCCATCATGCCCGGTGGTTCGCGCTCAGCCTGGCCGTACGTGAAGCCGATCTTTCAGTCGATCGCTGCAAAGGTCTCCGACGGTACACCATGCTGTGATTGGGTCGGCAATGATGGCGCCGGACATTTTGTGAAGATGGTGCACAATGGCATCGAGTACGGCGATATGCAGTTGATCTGTGAAGCCTATCAAATTATGAGCGAATTGCTTGGGATGAGTGCAGGCGAAATCCATGAGGTATTCAAGCAATGGAACACCGGAGATCTCGACAGCTACCTCGTAGAAATTACGCGCGACATTCTTGCCTTCAAAGATACAGACGGCAAACCGCTGGTGGACAAGATTCTGGACACTGCCGGCCAAAAAGGAACCGGAAAATGGACGAGTGTCACATCGCTCGATCTCGGTATTCCGCTCACGCTGATCAGCGAATCCGTCTTTGCACGATGCTTGTCGGCGATGAAGGAGGAGAGGGTTGCGGCATCGAAAGTACTGGCCGGTCCGAAGGCGAAGTTCTCGGGAGACAAGCGGGCATTTCTTGCTGATCTTGAAAAAGCGCTGTATGCCTCGAAAATTGTCTCGTACGCCCAGGGATTCACACTGATGAGGGCAGCCGCCGAGGAATACAAATGGAGTTTGAAGTACGGCAGCATCGCGCTTCTCTGGCGCGGAGGGTGTATCATCCGCTCGGCGTTCCTCGGCAAGATCAAAGAAGCATTCGACAACAACCCGTCGCTTGCCAATCTCTTGCTGGCTCCCTTCTTCAAAGAAAAGATCGAATCTTCACAGGAAGCATGGCGTCGCGTTATCTCCACTGCTGTCCTGAACGGGGTCTGGGTTCCGGCGTTTTCAACCGCCCTCAACTATTACGACGGTTATCGCAATGCTCGCTTGCCAGCGAACCTGCTCCAGGCGCAGCGCGACTATTTTGGCGCGCATCAGTATGAGCGCGTGGACAAACCGCGCGGCGAGTTCTTCCATACAAACTGGACCGGACGCGGTGGGGACACAGCGTCATCAACGTATCGAGCGTAGGTGAGGCGGCGGGCAGGAATCGACTCGCTGCTCTCTTTGTCAGGAAAGGGTGTAAAGGATGTTCACAGAAATTACTGGCGCTACGAAAAAGCGCATGCAACTACTGGAGCAGATTGACGCCAGGGATAGAATTGACGGGACTGAAACGTCACAGCGGTTGAAGCAAATCCCACCTGAAACCGGAAAGTTCCTTGCTTTGCTTGCTGCGAATTGTCCTGATCATGGTGAATTCGTCGAAATAGGGACAAGCGCAGGGTACTCTTCATTGTGGATCTCTCTTGCTCTCCAACAGCGAGGGGCAAAGCTGAAAACGTTCGAGATATTGCCTGAAAAGATCAGGTTGGCACAAGAAACGTTTCGCGCCGCAGGCGTGACTGACCGGATAGAGTTGATCGAGGGGGATTTTCTTGAGAAAGGAAAGTCCTTAGGAGAAATTGCTTTTTGCTTTTTGGATTGTGAAAAGCATATCTACGTAAAATGTTTTGATATGATTGCGACAAAGCTTGTGAGGGGTGGACTGCTCATCGCTGACAATGCTATCGATCACGCTGATGCCATGAAACCACTGATGGAAAAAGCTCAAAGCGATGATCGATTCGACTGCTTAACAGTGCCGATCGGCAAAGGCGAGTTTGTTTGCAGGAGAAAATGAAAGAGACAGGCGCCGTCAATTCTGACTTGTTGCCCTAAACTCTTCGTAACATTTTGTCCATCACCCAGTTGGTCATTGCACCGGTTTTCCCGGTGCTTGGACTCTCACCAATCCCCAGAAGTTCATCCACGATATTCTGAATGAGCGGCTGCTGAACATGCTCGGGATGAGGGATATCGAATCGTTGGACACTCCCGTCTCTCTCCAGCGTGATCGGCAATTCCAGAAACGTCGAATACGAAATCTTTCCTCGAGAACCGATAATCTCCGTAGAATCCAGATTCTCATCCGCACTAAAACTCCACAAGCCAACTCCATGAGCTCCGTTTTCAAAAGTGAACGCCGCACTCACGATATCTTCTGCTGCGTACAACTTTCCCTGATTTGAAGAAAAACCAACTGCTGCTCCAATGGGACCCAACAAGTACTGGAGAAGATCAATCATATGAGAGCCGAGATCGAAAAAATACCCGCCTCCAGCGATCGTTGGATCAACCCGCCATTGCTTGAGGCCTTTCTGATCGCTTTCTGAGGGCTTCTGGTACAGGCGAAGATTCACGCCGCGGATGTCTCCGATCTGACCTTCGTCGAGGAGTGATTTGAGCTTCAAGAAGCGGGGCAGCGCCCTCCGATAATAGGCAGTGAAAAGCGGAACCTTCGCCTCTTCGCAAACCTGAATGATCTCCTGGCACTCGGAGTAATTGAGCGCCATGGGCTTCTCAACGTACACCGGCTTGCCCGCACGAGCGACTGCAATCGCATACTCTTTATGCGATGAAGGGGGCGTGGCAATGTAAACGGCATCGACATCTTTGTCATGAATCAGTGACTCGGCATCGTCGTACCATCTCGGCACGCCATGACGCTGAGCATACTCTTCCGCGAGTTTCCCGTTTCGGCGCATGACGGCGACGAGTTCCGAGCCGCGGGCTTTCTGAAACCCCGGCCCACTCTTCACCTCGGTGACATTTCCACATCCGATGATACCCCAGCGAATAGTCTTCATGGTGCTTGCCCCGCAAACGATGAACTAGGAACTGAAAACTGAAAACCCCTGGTGCTTCAGATTATAGTTTCTGAACTTCTTCCCAAACCGATCGGTCGACAGGAATGCCTTTTTTCAGATTTTCGCTTCTTGTGTGCAGAACCCGTTCTCCGGGATAGAGGATCTTCCTCGTTTCATCCGCTGCAAGAGATTTGTGAAGATCTTCGATAATATCATTCACCGATTCCTGAATCGTGAGATTATTCCTGAGCTGAGAAATGTCGATTGCAATGAAGACTTGCGATACTGCGGATTCCGCTTGCTGCTGACTGATCTGTGAGGTTGACAATCCACCGGAGAGGATCACTGCCAGCACATCCAGAAGCAAAGCAAGTCCAGAACCTTTCCAGTAACCGACCGGCAGCAGGCGCCTTGATTCCAGGATTTCCGATGGATCTGTCGTTAACACTCCGGCTCTATCATATCCCCCCGGCAGCGGTAGAGGCATCGACTTGATCTGATACGATTCCACAGACCCATAGGAGAATTGCGACATCGCCATATCAAGCACAATGGCTTCGTCCTTGAAGGGTACTCCGAGCACGAGGGGGTTGTTCCCCAAACGACAATCCACTGCTCCCCAGGCGGGCATATTCGATGTGGTATTCGTCCACCCGATGAAGACGAAGCCGGCCTTGGCTGCCCTCCATGCATAATGACCACCTCTCATCCAATGATTGGTGTTAAAGAGGGCAACACAGCCAATTCCGCATTCTTTTGCAAGATCCATCGCCCTGTCTGTTGCGAACAGTGCGTTCAACGGTCCCGGACCCAAACACCCGTCCCATTGTTCGATCGCACCAGCACGATGCCGTATCTCAGGCTTGGCGTTTACGCGAATGTATCCGTCTCGGACATATTGAACAAACCGCGGGAAGCGATTGATTCCATGCGACGAGACTCCATCCAGAGTGTTTTCGGCGAAGAGCCGCGCACAACGACTCCTTGCCTCGGACTCGAAACCAAGGACGTCCAAGATTCTGGAGAATTCACTCTCCAGTTGATCAACAGGAATTCGAAGTACCTCCGCCACAATTCTGCCCTTCCTTTCCAGTTCTTCATTGCTGACAGCCAACGACGAAAACATACGCCAGCGTTTCCAGAAAATCAACCTGGAGCGCCCACCAGCTGTGCAAAGTCAGCCAATTGCACCAGAACACAGGCCTGGTGTATGAGTCTGTCGATCAGCTCTTTAACGGTTCATTTGATCGTCTGCGCATCTTTCGAATGCCTCCGTTGTCTCAATCGATACGTACTTCTTGTGATCGCGAACCAACTCGTTTTTTCAAATCGTATCTCAACAAGAACTCTACGGTCGTCTCAAAGACCTTTCTCCTCGTAGAGAGCATGCGTACTCTGGACTGCACGGACTGAAAAGATAATTCTCAATCACTATTGATGCACGATGTCGTTTTCCTCCATGCCATGTATTTGCCTTTTCGTCGTTCATCTTGCAACACGTTCGGTGTGGGAGTAATAAAATGATCACAAAAGCGCGGAGGGGTTGTAGAAAAAACCATGACAGAGTTTGTCTTCAGAATATTGAGATTTTGGCAGTTCTCAATTCTTGGAATTTAGACAGGCGGTCTGAAGTCGTGGATTCGAGCATTGCAAGATCAGAGACGTTTCTAAAACTGAGAATGAGGTCGTGTCTGATCGCAAAAAAAGAACCTGAGCCCTTGACAAAGAGCCTTCTTTTGCCAAAGTTACGTTGCACCGTAAGCGATAAAGTAACCGATTCCGCGAGGGCGTTGTTCCGAGTTGTGCTCTCTGACCCAATCCTTCAAGACGAAGATCATCCAAGAGGCCCTAACGAAAACGGGTGGCAACTGTGCCGCCGCCACATCACTCTGAACTGGAGTTTCTATGAAATCTTTTCTCTCACTCGCGATTCTCTGCGTCCTGACTCTCGCGATTTCCGCGAGCGCCTTCGGCCAAGGCACGTTGACCGGAGTTGTGACCGATTCTCTCACTCATGAAAAACTTGTTGGTGTCAACGTTGTTTTGCTTGGTACGGGTATCGGTAACGCAACGAACATCGAAGGTGAATACAAGATCACGAGCATTCCGTTGAAAATGTACGAAGTACGCGTCTCGTGTATCGGATATGAAGTGAAGACGAGAAGGGTGGATTTCTCGAAGACCACAGATCAGCGATTGAACTTCCAATTGAATCAAACCGTCATTCAGGGCCAGGAAGTTGTCATCACCGGTCAGATGCGGGGTCAGGTAGCTGCGGTCAATCAGCAGGTCTCTTCCAAGACCATTGTCAATGTTGTTTCGGAGGAGCGGATTAAAGAGCTCCCCGACGCCAATGCGGCAGAGGCAATAGGTCGACTTCCAGGCGTTGCGTTGCAGCGTTCCGGCGGTGAGGCAAACAAGATCGTTCTTCGTGGAATGAGCAGTGAATTCGGAAGTGTTTCTGTCGATGGCGTTAGGATCCCGCCGACCGATGCCGATTCCAGAGGTGTGGATCTTAGCATGGTCTCTCAAGGATCATTGGCCGGCATCGAGTTGTTCAAGGCACTCACGTCGGACAAAGATGCAGATGCAATAGCCGGTACTGTCAATCTCGTCACAAAGAATGCACCCTCCGAGCGAACAATCCAGGTGGATACCAAAGGCGCATATAATAAACTGAACAAGACCGCAAAACAGTATGATCTTGCCGTGAAGTACGGCGAACGTTTTTTTGACAATCTGCTTGGGGTCCAGATATCGGGCAACCTTGAACAGAGAGACCGAAGCAGTGAGAATGTTGGAATCGATTATGATTTGAACTACGATTCAAAGTTCACCGATTACATTATTACGGATCTCACACTGCAATATGTCGATGAAGTGAGAAAAAGAGGCGGGGGAAGCATACTCCTCGATATCAACACGCCGGATAACGGCACGATTAAGTTCAGCAATGTGTACAGTAGTACGAGCAGGAACTACATTACCTATAGCAGAAACTATCCGCAAACTGCAGTGTATGGACCTGTGTACTCGGACAGGGATCAGGAACAGAACATCAACACCTTTAATAGTTCACTCCATGGGAAGAATTACATATTTGGTCTGACGGCCGATTGGGGCCTGTCCTTTGCTCAATCGCGATCGCAGTACCCGTACGACTATTATATAGACTTCTTTGAGCCATCCAGCAACCTCGTCTCGGGTATGAAAGCTATTCCGCAATCGAATCTCAAAGGACCGCCGGAATCGTACATCGACTATGCATACAATAATTTCAGTGCGGCATTCCTCGATTGGTCTTATTACCGCGCTCAGAACAACAGCGACAAAGAGAAGACTGCGTATCTTGATCTCACGAAGAACTACACGTTCGGGAGTATGTTCTTTGGTGAATTGAAAGTGGGGGGGAAGTACCGACAGAAAGACAGAAACAAAGACCAAAGCCAGTTGACTTCGAATCATGAAATTTTTGGTTTTGATTCCGATCAACGATTACCCGATGGAACTATTGGCCCCAAAAATTTCGCCGGAAGTCAATTCCCACTACCATCAGCACCCGGCGCATACCCATCCGGAAAGATACTTCTTACGTATTTTCTTGATCCTAGCCCGCCGGAGAGGAGTCTCTACGACAAGTACCGGCTCTATCCAATGATCACCAATGATGCAATTCGCTCATGGTGGGACATCAACCAGAGCGGTACGAGCGGATCAGTTTCAGAATATGTCGTCGATGGTCAGGCTGCGGCTGGTTCCTATGGCGTCGTAGAGCGGGTTTCGGCCGGGTATCTCATGAATACGCTGAACATCGGACAGGACGTCACCTTCATAGCCGGTGTTCGTGTTGAAAGTGAGAACAACGACTACACGTCAAGATTTTCACCGATACCGCTCTCTGGTTATCCTGCCGTAGGAGGTGTTTTGAAGGACACGTCCGCAAAGTATTCCGAGGTCGAATGGCTCCCGAACGTCCAACTGGCACTTAAACCTTTTGATTTTATGAATGTGCGTTTGGCTGCCTATCAAGCGCTCGCCAGGCCCGATTTCAATTACAGGTTGACGGAGGTTGTCGCAAGAAACTCCGCTACGGCGCTTCCGCGTGGAGTTCCGGCAGAATATGGAACGGCTGTCTATTACGGAAATCCAAATCTGACTGCAGGAAAGGCGTGGAATTTTGAAGTCAACGCTTCATTCTTCAGTAACACCATTGGCCTGTTCAGCCTTTCGGCGTACTACAAGAACATTGATAACATGTATCATCTTGCCAACTTCATCCTGGTCGAAGGACCTCTGACGGCCAATGGACAGAAATATCTCGACGACAACAGCATCAATTGGAAGAATCCTTTTAATTCCAATAGCACGTCCTATTATATTTCCTATCCGTATAACTCCTCGAAGCCGACAAAGATTTGGGGATTTGAAATTGAGCACCAGGCCAACCTCGGGTTCCTACCGGGCCTGCTCAAGAATATCGTTCTGTCGTACAATGTGTCCATCGTCCGATCTGAAACCTATATCAAGTCCTATGCGATGACCGACTCGATTTGGGTTGTCACGCATTCCCGATTCGGCGACCAAACGAATCTCTACTTAACACCAGAGTACTTCGAACTCAAACAAAAAATGGAGGGGCAACCAGAACTATACGGCAACGTAGCGCTTGGGTATGACATTGGTGGTTTTTCAGCGCGACTCTCTCTCTTTTTCCAGAGTGAGTATACCTCGGCTTACTCCGCTGACGGGAAAAATGACATCGTAACCAACAAACTGACAAGATTGGATTTAGCGCTCAAACAACAGATCACCAGCAACTTGGCCATCATGGTCAATGTGAATAACCTGACAAACGCTGATGAGAGCACTGCATATAAGAGCAGAGTCGCAGGATGGAAGCTTCAGAATTCAAGTACAAACTACGGTATGACAGCTGATGCAGCAGTACGTCTCACGTTCTAAGAGAATCATTCATTCATTTTTTCGGGAGGGCTTCGCAATGAAACACCTATGGTACTGTGTTGTTATTCTAGTATTGTGGGCGGCTTCCGTTTTCGGTCAGGATTTGACTGTTCCGACGCTCAAAGCTTCGGGCAAATACCTGAACGAGTTCATCGCCGCCGATTCGGCAGTAGCCAAGACAGGAACTCGAACGTATATCCTGCAACGTGACAGTATTTATTATGTGAACGCGGTCATCAGAAACATCGGCTGGACGTTGCGAATCAAAGCCGGAACCAAAGGATACTACAAACCCACCATTTTCCTCAGCACGCCGACCGGGTCAGCGCAAAATCCGGAAGAAATGTTTAACGTCAACGGGGACATCTACCTGCAAAACATCCTCGTAGGTGGGTATAATGAACTCACGCCGGCCTTTATCAGCGCCATAAACTCCGCACTCATCTGGACGGCTGTCGAGAACTGCACCATCGCCGTTGACAGCTGCATCTTCACGAATGTCGGTCAGGCAGCGATACGTACGGTGAGTGCACCTCGAGTCGTCAAAGTCACCAACTGCGTTTTCGCCAACATGGGATATGGCGGAAATTATGATCCGGGAAATGGCAGACCCATTGATTTGAGAAACGGCTCGTGCGATTCATTGGTCGTCGTGAACAACACATTTGTGAACAACATCGACCGTGTTATCCGCCACTATGCCAGCACTGCTGCCATAAAGTACTTCATGTTTGACCATAATACGGTTATCAACAACTACGCTTTTCACGGCATGTTTGCCTTTGGCATCATGGGTGACAAAGGCATCATCACGAACAACTTGTTTGTCAATCCCTTTACCCTGGGAGTCGATACCGATGCCGTGCGTCAGGCGGAGTTTATTGACAGCGGTGAAAAAGATCGTTTTGGACAGCCAAGGATGACATGGATCAATTCCGTGCCGAACACCACAACACAGTGGACCATAAGAAACAACTACTACACTGTCTCAACCGTTGAACAGAACTGGTACACGAGGAACACAGCTGCCGGTGTGACCGGCGAAGGTACACCGCTGACATGGCACATCAACAGCAAGATCGCAGATTCCGTCAATGCGTTCAAGAAGGTAAGTGTTACGCTGACGAATTCTCCCGAGATCGGAACCGCCTTTATGGATTGGTACCGATCTCCCACCGGTGCGAACAAAACAAAGGTGTTCTCATCGTGGAAAATGGCAAATGATATCAATCGGGTAAGTTTTGTCTATCTGACGGATTCACTCAACTGCAAGTACCCGACGAGCGCGAGTATTTATACCGCAGCTGATGGCGGCAAGCCTGTTGGCGCTCTCACATGGTGGAACATGGCACTGACAGCCGTGGAAAAGGTCGGGAACCAAGGCGTGCCCGAAACGTTCACGCTCAATCAGAACTACCCGAATCCGTTTAACCCCTCAACGACGCTGCAGTACACGATCTCCAAGAGCAGCCATGTTGTCCTTGAGGTGTTCAACGTGCTCGGTCAGTCAGTTGCACGGCTCGTCGATGAACCGTTGGCAACCGGAACATACAAGACGACCTTCAATGCATCGAGTTTGAGCTCCGGCGTATATCTGTACAGATTGACGGCTGGTGACTATGTCCAGACGCTCAAGATGGTTTTGATGAAGTAACGTGTGGCCTTTCGAGGGGCTGGACGAAACCGTCCAGCCCCTTTTTTATTTTTGTCCAGTCTGTCCGTGTCCGAGAGAATATGAAAACAGAAGTCAGAGATGTCGTAAGAAGGGATCCTCGTCAGAAGTTGTCGGCACAGATTCTCTTCATCATCTCACGTTTGCTTTTGACGCTTTGATTCTTGATCAGGGTGATCCCCAAACCAGGTCGTCCAACCTACCCCTGCATGCGGGCCGCTGTGCCGATCATGTCCGGCTTCTTCGTGTGTATGTTGGGGATTCCGACGACAGCTCTTGTATTTGGGAGATCGTCGAAGATGTTTTTGAAAGCACGATATTTCACAGCCGCTGCCTTGATCCTCGTTGGTGTCACGCCAGGGATTGTCTCGTACGCGGAAGAGGCACCTCGTGCGTATGTAAACTCGAAGTCAGTGCTGGCCCGAACCAATAAGTTCTGAGCTCCCAGAGTTAGAGAAGCCACCGTTTTTACAGCGCGGAATGATGGTACCGGCATTTGCATATATGGGAAGACGGGCAGTTTTTTCCATTCTTTTTCGACTCGAAACCCCTTGACAAAAGAGCTTTGTTTGATTAAAGTTGTAGCACGCCGTGAGCGGTAAAGTAAACGATTAAGCTGATTATGGCGTTGGCCTGAGTCGTTCTGGTGCCGTTCGTCTTCCTTGCCGTAGAAACCTTGATGGAAATTTTGCGAAGGAATTTTGCTCAAGACGAGATTCCTCTGAAGAAACACATCCGCTGTGATCGCGCCATGTCCATGATTGAACAAAATCTATTTTGAAGAGGGATCTCCATGAAAGCACTCACCTCATCATCACTTCTCATCCTGATCGTTCTTCTCGTCCCCGCAATGACATTTGGACAAGCGACATTGTCTGGTGTTGTCTCCGATTCTCTGACACATGAGAAGCTTATTGGTGTCAACGTCGTGTTGGTGGGAACCGGAATGGGCAATGCAACGAACATTGAGGGTGCTTACAGTATTTCTGGAATCCCACTGAAAGTCTATGGGGTGAGAGTATCCTGCATCGGCTACGAGCCAAAGGTGATCCAGATTGATTTCTCCAGAAACACAACACGGCGGTTGGACGTCCAGTTGAATTCAACAGTCATTCAGGGTCAGGAAGTCGTTGTGACTGCACAAATGCGCGGTCAGGTCGCAGCGATGAATCAGCAGGTTGCGTCGAACACCATCATCAATGTTGTCTCAGAGCAGAAAATCAAAGAATTGCCGGACGCCAATGCCGCGGAGGCGATCGGCCGTCTTCCCGGAGTGTCTCTGCTGCGATCCGGCGGTGAAGCAAACAAAGTTATTCTTCGTGGATTGAGTGACAAGTACACCACCGTAACCATCGACGGCGTGAAAATCGCTGCGACGGACGCAGATTCGAGAGGCGTCGACCTGAGCACCATTTCGCAGGGTTCCCTTTCCGGCATCGAGTTGTCGAAGGCGTTGACTCCCGACAAAGATGCGGACGCCATCGCCGGCACCGTCAATCTCATTACCAAAAAGGCGCCTTCAAAGCGTATGCTACAGGCGGACATCAAGGGAGATTATAACAAGCTGATGAACTCAGCAAACCAATATGATTTAAGCCTGCGTTATGGAGAAAGGTTTTTTGATAACATCCTTGGTGTACAGCTGAGCGGAAATCTTGAAAACCGGATTCGAAGCAATGAGCAATCGACCATCAACTACCAGGACCGGTATGATCTCTTTCCGGCGAACTACTTCATCAGCAATTTCAAACTGCGCTTTGTCGATGAAACGAGGAAGCGCGATGGTGTGGTTCTTCTTTTGGATGTTAATACTCCCGATAGCGGCTCTGTTCGATTGAGCGGCAATTACAACGGAACGCAGCGAAACAGTTCCGCCTTCATGAGGAACTACCCTACCAACAACGCCGGAAGCACGCCGGTCTACTATGAAACTGAAGTGTCGGACCAGAAAATCACTGCGTTTAACACCTCTGTGCGAGGGGAGAATTATCTCGGCGGCCTGGCATTCACGTGGGGCGGGGCCTATGCAAATTCCATCACCGATCTGCCGTTCGATTACTACCTTGATTATTTTGAGGCGATCGGAAAACGGGACGCATCCGGTCATGCCACCTCCGGCATGGATCTTCCCGGGAATCTCTTCATTCAAACAAATCCAGAAGTCATCATCCCTTATGCCGTGAACAACTTCGCGGTCGCAGCAATTGACTCAGGGATCTTCAGCACGGAACACAATAGTCAGACCGAGCGGACGGCCTATCTTGACGGGAAGGGAAAATATGGACTAGGAGAGCTGATTTCAGGCGAGTTCAAGATGGGTGGAAAATACAAGTACACCACGAGACAAAAGTCGGCAAGCAGGCTCTTTGCACCGTACTACCTGGCTGCCTGGCAACCGAAGGACCTGTCGGGAACACGCTTCGCGTCCTTCTACGCGAGATACGTTGCAAATAACCAGGTGCGCAGCCCTTCGCTGACGGATTTTCTCGACTCGTCTCCGGCGCAGAGGAACTTGTTTGATTTGTATACACTCAATCCCATGATGAACAAAGATGCTGTACGGGATTGGTACAATCTGAATAAGAACGGAACGGCGGCGAAACCCGATTACTTTACGGACAATACGGCGGATTTGGATTACTACGACATCACAGAGCGTCTGGGAGCCGGATATGCAATGACGACGACGAATATCGGGCGCGACGTGACATTCATCGCCGGAATCCGCGTCGAGAAAGAATCGGATGACTACCTCTCGAGGTTCGTTCCCGGGACAGGAGCGCTTGGGGGCTTTCCAACACCGACAGGCCAAGTAAAGGACACCACCACCTCGTATGCCGAAACGATCTGGCTGCCGAACTTCCATTTAACGCTGAGGCCTTTTGAGTTTCTTAATTTGCGGTTTGCTGCCTATAGAGCTCTCGCCCGGCCAGACTTCAGTGCGAGGTTAGTCAAGCTGTACGGACAGTCGGTAGGCTCATCCAACCAGCTGATCGTCGGAAATCCGAATCTGAAATCATCGAAAGCATGGAACTATGAGGTGAACACCTCGGTGTTCAGCAATACCATCGGACTCATTTCACTCTCGGCATTCTACAAAAACATCACCGACGACCAGCAGCTTCTCAACGCTGCAGGGTTGGTCGGTCCGCGATTTCTGGACAGCCTGGGTATCCACTGGAACACGGCTTTGATAAAAGGGGGGTATCAGTTGACAGTGCCGTACAATTCTGCACTTCCCACGAAGATCTGGGGATTTGAATTTGAACATCAAGCAAACCTGAGCTTCCTGCCGGGGTATCTGCAGTTTCTTGTCTTGTCGTACAACTTCTCGATTGTTCGATCTCAAACACACCTGGTCGGCACAGTGATCGACACGACCTATTTTGTCACCCACTCGGAATTTGGAGATATCGTAACTGCAAGTTATACAAACCGCATTGTTGATCGATCTCAGAAACTGGAGGGGCAGCCCGAGTTCTTCGGAAACGTCGCTCTGGGTGTCGACATCGGTGATTTTTCTGCGCGTATGTCAGTCTTCTATCAGGGCCAGTTTAACCGTTCGTTCTCAGGCGGAGGATTGACCGACGGAATTACCGGGCGCTATACCAGATGCGATCTGACAATCAAACAGAGATTCACAGATCACGTCGCGCTGCTTCTGAGTATCAGCAATCTCTTCAACGTCGAGGAAGACTCGTACACGATCAACAGGGTTTATAATTGGACCCGCCTGAACACAAGTCAACGATATGGAATGACCGGAGATTTTGGAGTGAGGCTTGATTGGTAGTGAGCTTGATCCCGTTCCAGCGTGCAGCGCTTGCCGGGTATGAACGAAGAATCGCACACAGAGAACAGCATTTCTAATTACAGATCTACCACCACAAACAACCGAGGAGATCATTTCATGAAGAACATGCGAACCATGTATTGCATCGTGCTGCTGTTGTTCTTGCTGCCGGTGCTCCTGTTCGGACAGGAACTTCGTCTCGTTCCTTATTCCGGTCAGGGGAGCCAGTATCTGAATCAACAGATCGCAGCAGATACCGTGGCGAACGGCAAACTCCCCACCCGTGTGTATGTTTTGACGCGGGGAGCGCTCTATCTATCGAATGCTGTCTTTACCAATACGGGGGGCTGGGCGTTGAAGCTGAAAGCAAACGACAGCACCACGACAAAAAAGCCGGTTATTATGCTGTATCCATCGGGCACAGGCTCCACGCCCTGGAACCCTCCCGGCAACCTCTTTCAACTCGGTGGCAGTTTGTCGATGAAGAATATTGAAGTGACGGGGTACTATGAGCTCGTCGACACGAATCGTTGGAACATGCAGGGAGCCCTGATTAACATCCCGACAACAACTTCAGGTGTCAGCATCACCATTGACAGCTGTATCCTCTCGAACTGCAATGGCAACCATATTCGAACTGATGGTGTCGCCTCGACGATCAAGGTAACAAACACCGTGTTTGCAAATCTGGGCTACCTCGGAAGATCAAATTTTGGCGCTGGCAAGGCCATCGATCTCAGAAATGTCACTTGCGATACATTGCTCATGGTAAACAATACGTTTGTCAACTGGCTGGACCGCATCATCCGTCACTATCCCGCCACGGGAGCTACGAGCACAGGCGCACTTGGCTATTTCCAGTTTGATCACAATACGCTCGTCAATGGCACGTCGTACCACGGGCTGCTTTCTCTTGGCAGCGTAGGTAGCAAGGTCATTATCACGAACAATCTGTTCTTTGATCCATTCATTCTGGGAAATGACTCGGATGCGACACGTCAGGTGGAATACATTCCGAGTGGCGAGCTCGATGCGTATGGCGGAGCGCGAATGGCCTGGATTTTCTCCTACCCCAACACTACCACCGCGTGGTCTATCTCCAATAACTATTATTGCATCTCCGACTCGGGACAGGCGTTCTACAACCAGTTTAAATCTGCTGGTGTCACAGGCGAAGGATCGCCGTTGACGTGGCATATAAACGGTAAACTCGGAGCCGATTCAGTCAACGCGTTCAAGAAGGTGACGGTTGCACTGAGCAAAGTTCCCGCCCCGATGACACAGCTTGCGCGATGGTATCGAGCCCCCAACGGTGGGAACAAGCTGAAGAACACTCCGGGCGCATGGACGTACGGTAATGCAACCGATCCCAACGATTATGACCGAAAGAAGTATGACTGGTTAAGGGACTCGCTCAACTGCGCGTACCCGACGACATCAGCGCTCTACACCAGCGCCGTGAAGGGATTCCCTGTTGGCGACCTGAACTGGTTCCCGACCTCAAAGAGTCAGTGGCTCCTGACTGACGTAGAGCCTGTCAACAAGACAGTACCGACAGCATTCACACTGCAACAGAATTATCCGAATCCGTTCAATCCCACCACGACGTTTGAATACTCGATTACGAAGAACAGTCACGTCGTTCTCGAAGTCTTCAACGTTCTTGGACAATCGGTTGCACGGCTGGTCGATGGGCAACTCAATGCAGGAACGTATCGTATTTCGTTCGACGCGTCCCAGCTAAGCTCTGGTGTCTATCTGTACCGGCTGAAGGCGGACAACTTGGTTCAAACCAAGAAAATGGTATTGATGAAGTAGTTGGTGGACTTTCTCTGTTGTCTGCACCGGGGCTGGAATATCAGTTTCAGCCCCGGTGGTGGACAACGGTGTCCCTTCCTCGATTTCATCTTAGGGTGTAGTTCAAAGAAGTTGATTCACATCAAAGAGAGTGGAGACTGCTGTGATACTTGAGCAATACTCGATCGGCATCGGCGATAGGTTCGGCCACCAGGGGGCAGCACAACTGTGCGCTTTGCAACAGGCAGAACGTCAGGGTGTAACGATCGTTCCCGTGTGGAACAAATCGTTTCGTGAACATTCCATTGTGGGCACCTCGCCGACCGATACACGATTAGCGGCGGACAATGCTGTAAAGGAGCGCGGCTGGAAGAACTCATACTACGTGGATGCAGACCACATTGGCTTAAAGAATGTTGATTGTTTCATTGACTCGAGCAACTTCTTCACACTGGATGTCGCAGACTACATTGGCAAGGCTGCCGGTGAGAAAGAGATCGATGCATTTGTTGGGTCAATGTCGAAATACTTGTCGGCTTTCCCAATGCCAGGAGTTCGAACAACAACAAGAGTCACGGAAGAAGACCTGCTTGCTATCGGCCGGAAGTACTTGTATGCGATCCAAGAAGCCGGAAGGATCTACCGGCACATCGCGGCACAAAAAGGAGTGGATCATTTTGTCACAGAAGTTTCGACCGATGAGGCAAATGAACCACAATCCCCGGCGCAACTGTTCTTCATTCTGGCGGCGCTTGCGCACGAAGGAGTGAAGGTTCAGACGATCGCTCCGAAGTTTACGGGAAGGTTTTTGAAAGGAATTGACTACGTCGGCTCCGTTGAGACATTCAGCGCTGAGTTCGAGGAAGATTTGCTTGTCATCGCTCACGCGGTGAAGACATTTGATTTGCCGAAGAATTTGAAACTCAGCGTACATTCGGGCAGCGACAAATTTTCGCTGTATCCGGTCATCCATCGCGCGATCAAGAAGCATAACGCGGGGCTGCATTTGAAAACTGCCGGGACAACCTGGCTGGAGGAGCTCATCGGTCTCGCCATGGCCGGAGGCACAGGGCTCGATACCGCCAAGGAAGTCTACGTCAAATCCTATGGTCGGATTGATGAGTTGTGCAAACCGTACGAAACAGTTATTGATATCGACAGGGCGAAGTTACCCGATCCGCAGACTGTGATGGCATGGACCAGCGACGAGTATGCAAACGCATTGAGGCACAATCAGAAAGATCCACGCTACAATCTACATTTCAGGCAACTGCTTCATGTCGGATACAAAGTTGCTGCCGAAATGGGAGACAAGTACCTCCAGATGCTCAAAGACTCGCGGGAAATCATCGGGAAGAATGTGACAGAGAATTTGTTCGATCGTCACATCCGGCCCATTTTTCTCGGCACCTGACAGCGTTGACTCCATCCTTCCGCCATTTTGCCTCGCCAGAACCGAATTCCATGAGCGTTCGCAAAACTGGCAAAATCATGCAGAAAAACCTCAATTCAGCTTGACAAATAGTCTTTGTTTTGGTAAAGTTCATTTGAATTGAGAGCGGTAAAGTAATCGTTAAAGTAAGCATCAAAACGAACCTCTTCCAAAGATCTTCCGCTCTTCGCCTGTCTCGACCATATGTATACTCCAAGCAAATCCATTCGCACGCTGTTCTTTACTTCCATCAGCCTCCTGGCTGTACTGTTTTCCCAACTTTCGGGTCAGCAGAAAGAAATTTCCCGCGATACGTCGTTCACTCTCGACAACACAGCCCCAAAAGTCTACAAACAATATCCACACGCCAGACTTGTCGTGGCAATTCTTCCGGACGGTATCGCTGCAGAGGAGAACATTGTCTATGCCCGCTACAAGGAGAGAGAGCTGCATCTTGATCTCTTCTCCCCGCGTGAGAAAGGCGAAGCATTCCACCCCGGGGTCATCCTGATTCACGGAGGCGGCTGGCGCTCCGGTCATCGTCAAATGGAATGGCCGATGGCTCAGTATCTGGCTGCACGGGGATATGTGACGGCGACAGTAGAGTATCGTCTCTCGATGGAGGCTCGATATCCCGCAGGAGTCTACGATCTCAAAGCAGCGATTCGATGGATGCGTGCGAACGCTGCAAGACATCACATTGACCCGAACAAGATCGCGGTGTACGGCTGTTCGGCCGGAGGTGAACTCGCGGCATTTCTTGGCACCACGGGCGACGTAAAAAAATTCGAGGGGAGCCCTGAAGATACAACGATCTCAACCAGAGTGCAGGCAGTTGTCGATGTTGACGGCGTGCTCGACTTTACGACTCCCGCAGAAAGTGCGAAGGACGGCGATCCGACAAAACCATCAGCAGGAAAATCATGGTTTGGTGCATCCTATGCGGAGAATCCGGAAATCTGGAGAGAAGCCTCGCCCATCAATTATGTCGACGCAGGGGCGGCACCCATCCTGTTTGTCAACAGCTCGCTGGAACGATTCCACGCGGGCAGAGATGAAATGATTGGACAGTTGAATGAGCTCCGGATCTATTCCGAAGTGCATACGATTCCGGATACTCCGCATCCATTTTGGCTGTTTCATCCGTGGTTTGAAGAAGCCTCGGGATATATCGTGACATTTCTCGACAAGACACTCAAAGGCAAATAATTATCCTTCTAAGGCGGGTCATTCGAAACTCTATGAAGAGCCTTCTCACGTTCTTCCTCCTGATACTCTTCAGCGCCGCGTCGCTGGTCGCTGAATCTGGAATCGCCGTCGACGCAAAGGCCAAGATGCTGGTTGCCACAGCCGGGATCGACTATCAATGGTATCGCGATGGAAAAGTCGTCGCTGGAGAAATCGGGCAGACGTTGGGTGTAAGCGAATCAGGAATCTACGCCGTTGCATACACCGATGTTTGCGGTAGACGCAAACTTCAGAACGCGCGCGTTGAGGTGTCAGGTACGAAGATTGTCAAAGTGTACTTGATTGGTGATTCAACGATGGCAGACTACACCCTTGATGCCGACTACAAGGCGAAGCGCTTTCCCATCACAGGGTGGGGACAGGTGTTTCAGGCATTCATGAGTTCGGATAGCTTGTTCAAAGTTCGCAACATCCTGAAGGCGGATAGTGTGGTCGTGGTCGATAAGGCACGAGGAGGACGGAGCACTCGAACGTTTTTTGAGGAAGGAAGATGGTCAGAGGTCTGCAAGTCGCTCGAGGCGAACGACCTGGTCCTGATCCAGTTTGGGCACAACGATGCTGCGAAAGACAAACCGGAACGCTATGTCAACGTCGAGGGATACAAGGAGTATCTGCGTCTGTTTGTCAATCAGGCCCGCGAAAAGGGAGCGGTTCCTATTTTGTTGACTCCTGTGAATCGGAACTATCCATGGGCCGACGGAAAACTCTCGAATGTGCACGGAGAATACCCTGATGCCGTCAAACAAGTCGCGAAAGAATTGAATGTGCAGATCATCGACCTGACTCAGCTCTCCATCGACTTCTTCACGTTGAAGGGTCAGGAATATGTAAGCAGTCATTATTTTATGAATTTTGCCGCAGGGCTCTATGAAGGATATCCCAATGGGGGCAAGGACAATACGCATTTTCAGCCTGAAGGAGCGGTAGAAGTTGCCCGGCTCGTATTTCAGGCGATGGCCGGCCTGTGAAAAGGTATGAACCTATGTGGAGACAGACACACCTCCATCATCGCAGAATCCATCAAATGATCGATGCTCGGCGGTTTTGCTCGTTGTTGACGCTGACCACGCTCTTGAGTGTCAGGGAATATGCTGAGGTCGGCTATGATTTTTGACTGTGCATGGACGGCAGAAGGGGCGATCTTGATTCGAAGATAAAATGATCATTCACAAAGAACGACTGGTATCCACATTCAGGTGTGACACAGAATCGTCCGAAACGGTACAATAATTAAAGAGAGGTGCATCATGAAACAACGTATACCATTGCTGCTACTTGCATTCGTCATGATGGCGATGCCGGCGGCACTTGCTCAGACACCCGATAGTGTCATTTGGTACTTGAGCAGCACGACACTGAAGATTGCCGCGAACACTGCCAACGTCATAGGAGATTCAAACTCGGTTGGACCGGCGCTTGGCCTGCAAATCGCCAGCTACAATGCGAACGGCCAGCGATGCAACTTGGCTGGTCCAGGCGGCAACAATTGGCCGGCAAGCGAAACCGATACGGCAGCGGGACGTTACATCCAATTCGATGCTTCGCCTATCAGCGGGCGCAGCTTCACTGTAAAGAGAATATTCTTCAACTATGGCGGAGCTAGCAGTACAAATGCTATGAAAGGAAAGGCGTTCTATTCGACAAATAACTGGTCTTCGATGACGCTGCTCAATACAGATTCCGCGTTCGTTTACCCGAACTCCACCGTATCGCCGTATTCAAAAGCCGTTAATGTAACAGTTCCAAACAAGGGGAGATTCTCGCTGAGAATATATCCTTTCTGGGTATCGGCAACGGCAGGCACCAGCTCGAAATACTCAGTTCTCGATTCGGTAACGATTTCGGGAGCAACAGCAGTGGCCAGTAGCGTGGAGAAGACGGGAATCGAAGTACCGAGTGAGTTCATGCTTCATCAGAACTATCCCAATCCGTTCAATCCATCGACGAATATCGAATATCGAATATCGAAATCCGGAACTGTCACCCTGAAAGTGTTTGATGTGCTGGGTCGCGAAGTTGCGACTCTGGTGAACGTAGAACTCCAACCAGGAATATATCAAGCAACATTCGACGGTGCACATCTTGCCTCGGGAGTCTACCTGTATCAGTTGAGGGCAGGGGATTTCGTCCAGACGCAACGAATGGTGCTCGCGAAATAGCGATGCTCCCGGAGCGCAGTTCGCATGGGGCTGAGTTTTAATGTCTCGGCCCCAGCTATCCCACACGTCATTGTGCAGCGGTTGGAAATCTTTGACACCTTCAAGAATATCTTGTGAGCCTTAAAGGGGACACCATGAAAGCACCATCTTTCGGTCTCTTCATATCTCTTCTGTTTCTCCTGCCTCTGCCGACCATGGGCAATGGAAGCAATTCGGCCGGGAACGGAGGTGATTCGTTGTCCATCTCCGATCAATGGCCATGGTCAAAACGGATCGCCGAGTCCTTTGTCCTGCGCCATCCCGGCGCGGTGACGTATGACTCGCTGTCTCCGAGCGAGAAGTGGAATTATGAGCAGGGACTGATGCTGGAGGCTCTTCATCAAATGTGGTTGTTCACGAAGGATCAACGATACTTCGATTTCATCAGGCGGAATATCGATCAGTATGTCGATGAATCCGGGAACATCAAGACCTATAAGCATGACGAGTTCAATCTTGACAACGTGGCCGTCGGCAGAGCGCTGCTCACACTCTCTGAGACAACGGAGAACAAAAAATATAAAAGCGCTGCCGACACCCTCAGGTTTCAGCTCAAGAACCAACCGAGGACTCACGAAGGCGGGTTCTGGCACAAACAGATCTATCCATATCAGATGTGGCTGGACGGCCTGTTCATGGCGGAGCCGTTCTATGCCTGGTACGCGAAAAGCTTCAAAGAACCTGACGCGTTCGAGGATATTGTAAACCAATTCGTGTTCATTGCCAAGCACACGCGCGACCCCAAGACCGGATTGCTGTATCATGGATGGGATGAAAGCAAACAGCAGCGATGGGCGAATCCGGAGACAGGCTGTTCTCCCAATTTCTGGGGAAGGGCAGTGGGTTGGTATGAGATAGCGATCGTCGATGTTCTGGATTTTCTGCCCAAGAACCATCCGCGCAGACATGAACTCATTTCGATTCTCAGGGATGTATCGGCTGCAACCCTGAAATTCCGTGATGGAAAAACGAACCTTTGGTATCAGGTGCTCGATCAGGGGAAGCGGGAAGGAAATTATCTGGAGGCTTCTGCATCCTGCATGTTGACCTATGCGTTTGCCAAGGGTGCTCAGAAAGGATATCTGGACAAGAATTACCTGACAGCGGCACGAGAATCGTTCGAGGGAATCAACAAATACCTGATTTCCGTCGATGCGAAGGGGTTCATCGATCTCCTTCACACCTGCCAGGGTGCCGGTCTGGGAGGCAATCCGTACAGAGATGGGAGTTATGAGTACTACATCGGTGAGCGCCAGCGGACAAACGATATGAAAGGGTATGGTCCGCTTCTCCTTGCCGCCATCGAGCTGGAAAAAGCTGGCGTCAGAGTCAAGAGTCACTGAAGTTAGATGTTCTGTGAGGGACGCACCGTCACCTCCCAGTGTCTCACTAAATTGGAAGGAACTGCCACGTGAAACGTAGAGCGCATATAACCCTTGATGACATCGCCAAGAAGGTGAAAGTCTCCCGGGTTACAGTCTCGAAAGCACTTCGGGGTCATCCTGATATATCCGAGAAGACATCGAAACTCGTGCGGAAGGTTGCCAACGATCTCGGCTACAGTCCGAATTTCATCGCAAGAAACCTTTCAGCACGAAGATCCAACATGCTCGGGGTCGTTGTTCCAAAGATCGCGCACTTCTTCTTTAGCTCTCTTATCGAATCGATCTACAATGCGGCTTTCGAAAAAAACTATGAAACAATCCTGACGGTTTCGCAGGAGAATGCGGATCGTGAAAAGAAACATATCCAGACCCTTGTCTCCATGCGTGTTGATGGAATCATTATATCGGTTTCTCAGGAGACGAAAGACGTGGAAATCTTCAAGTGGATCAGGAAGATGGGGATCCCGGTCGTGTTTGTTGATCGCATGCCATACCCTCCCATTGAGGGTTTCAGCACCGTGCAGGTTGATGACAAAGGCGGAGCACGCCAGGTGGTCGAGCAGGCAGTGAAGGCAGGATACCGAAAAATGGCGATGATCGGTGGCAATCCGTCGATTAACATTGGCAAGAATCGCCAGATTGGATTTGAGGAATCGTTGGCGCAACATCAGCTTCCGGTGAAACCCGAGTGGATTGTACATGGAGGATTCGGCAAGGAAGATGGCTACCGAGGATTCAAAAAGCTATGTGAAAACGGTGATCGACCGGAGTTCGTCTTTGCGATCACATATCCGGTTGCCCTGGGAATCTATGAAGCCGCAAAAGAACTCGGACTTCGTATTCCCAATGATATTGACATCATCTGCTGTGGAGAAAGCGACATGATTAGCTTCCTTCATCCTTCATTGAGTTGTGTCAGTCAAAACCCGCAGGAATTGGGAACGTCAGCAGTCAAAACAATGCTCGAGGTTATTGAGCGTCCTGATGAGATTCCGGAGCGCCATGTGGTGGTTCCAACACAACTGATCCTGCGGGAGACCGGACTGGGAAAAATGCGGGTGGGAGACTAGGAAACTAGCGAAAGAGCTCGGCATCGACTAAAGTCGATGCCTTTCAACGAAACCCCTCGGGTTTCGAAACAATTGAGCCGTCACCTCACAACGCGTCCTCCTGTAGGCTGGCGGTCACCCTATCTTGATGGGTTCAAGATTTCTCGTCTCCACAAGACGGAGACTCGAAACGACAAAACGGGAAGACTCCCATCACCAATGATTTAGTTTAATCCACAATTGCGACTGAAGTTATCATGAACACGATGAATATGTTCTTCAAAAAGCTGATGGGGGTTCTCGCCGTTCTGACCTTGCTCGGCTTTCAGGGTGAAAGACCGGCTCGGCTCTATCTCATCGGCGATTCAACCATGGCGGACAAGCCGCTCATCGGGACGGCGGAGCGCGGCTGGGGGCAGGTCTTGCCGTTGTTTTTTGATCGCGGGGTCGTCGTGGAAAACCATGCACGAAATGGCCGGAGCACGAAGAGTTTTATCGCAGAAGGAAGATGGCAAACAGTGCTGGACAAGTTGCAGCAGGGCGACTATGTGTTCATACAATTCGGACACAATGATGCGAAGAAAGAAGATACTTCCCGCTTTGCAGAACCTCATACCGACTACAAAAAAAATCTGCTGCGGTTTGTCACGGACGCCCGCGAGAAAGGGGCAACACCGATACTCTTCACGCCGGTAAGCCGAAGACAATATGACGATCACGGCAGCCTCGTCGATACCCATGGCGACTATCCGATCGTTGTACGGGAGCTTGCTGCAGAGCAGAAAGTCTCGCTCATCGATGTTCATCAAAGTACCATGCAATGGCTCAGGAGGCTCGGGCCCGATGATTCCAAGAGGGCATTTGTCTGGATCAAGGCGGATCTCTACACGGCAAATCGTGCCGGGAGACAGGACAACACACACTTCAATGAATCGGGAGCTCTGAACGTTGCACAGCTTGTTGTTGATGGGCTCAAGGAGCTGAATCTTCCTCTCGCCAAACATCTTAAGGCTCTCGACAAATCGGCGATGGTTGGACTCGGCAAGATCGTCTGCCTGGACGAATTTTACAACAATGAATGGCGGAAGGATGCCAAGGGCAAACCCGAGCGTTATCACTACGTCTGGGAAGACACGACAAATTCCGGCTTCTCAACCCTCGGCAGTATGATCGTCAACATGGGAGCATCCATTGACACTCTCTGTGAGGCTCCTACAACTCAAGACCTTACCCGCGCCAGCCTCTACATCATTGTTGATCCCGATACGCCGCTTGAGACGGAACATCCCAACTACCTCGAGCAACCCGCCATCGATGTAATCGAGAAGTGGGTGAAGAGCGGCGGTGTTCTTGTTCTGATGGGAAATGACAAGGGGAATGCTGAGTTCGAGCATTTCAATCAGCTCGCAGCGCGATTCGGCATGCACTTCAACGAAGACAGTCGGAACAAGGTGACGGGCAACGCATACGATATGGGTAAGTTCGATTCCTTTCCGGACCATCCGCTCTTCAAAGGGGTCAGGCAGATTTACATGAAGGAAATCTCAACCCTCAAGGTGCAGGATCCAGCTGTTCCACTCTTCTCGGATAAAGGGGATGTGATCATTGCTTTCGCCAAAGTCGGCAAGGGGTCAGTCTTTGCCGTCGGCGATCCATGGCTTTACAATGAGTACATCACCCACCGCAAGCTTCCTGAAGCATATGAGAACGACAAAGCAGCGGAAAATCTCTTCCGATGGCTTCTGGAGCTCGCGCAACCGGCAGCAAACTGAGAGTCCCCAAGGTGATCCTAATCGGGGATTGAGAACGAGGTCCCGAACAGAACCATTTCGGGACGACATGCTAAAGCGTATGTCACCCCGACATGTTTCGCTTTAGGAATCCCGCATGTGAGCGGAATCCAAAAGCGGGACTCTTGGTCGGGGTCTGAAAACAAGCCCTCGAACAAAAGCATTTCGGGACGACGTTCAAAGTATCATTTCGAATGGAGTTTTGTGCGAGCATTTTGTCTCTTACTCTCCCTCCTGCTTCTCTTTGCATTTCCGTTGAGCGCGCAGCAGTCCTCTCAAGATCGCGGCGTGTGGATCCCCGACAATGGAGACGGGACGTACAAGAACCCTGTCATCTATGCAGATTATTCTGACCCGGATGCCATTCGCGTCGGCGATGATTTCTACATGATTTCGTCGAGCTTCGGCTGTTTCCCGGGCTTGCCGATTCTTCGATCTCATGATCTTGTGAATTGGACGATCATCGGTCACGCTGTTCTCCAGTATCCCTATGATGAGTTCAACGAACCGCAGCACGGGATGGCTATTTGGGCGCCGTCGATACGATTTCGCAACGGAGAGTTCTTCATCTATTTTGGTGACCCGGACCGCGGCGTGTTCCTGACGAAGGCCAAACATCCGGCTGGTCCATGGGAACCGTTGCGACTCATCCGCAAGGTGACCGGATGGATTGACACATGTCCACTCTGGGACGACGATGGCAGCGCCTATCTTATCCACGCCTGGTCCAACAGTCGCGTTGGGATCAAGAGCATGCTTGTGGTCAACAAGATGAACAACGACGGCACGCAAATTCTTGATGACGGAATTGTTGTCTTCGATGGGCATGCAAGCCAGCCAACCATTGAAGGGCCAAAATTCTACAAACGGAATGGATACTACTATATTTTTGCGCCGGCTGGTGGAGTCAAACCCGGATGGCAAACAGTCCTTCGCTCGAAAAGTGTTTTCGGTCCTTATGAGGATAAAGAGGTTCTCGAGCGGGGGACAACAAACATCAACGGCCCGCACCAAGGCGCATGGGTTGATACCAAGTCCGGTGAAGACTGGTTCATCCACTTTCAAGACAGATACGCCTACGGCAGGATCATTCATCTGCAGCCAATGCGGTGGGAAAACGATTGGCCGGTGATGGGCGTCGACAATGACAAGAATGGGATTGGCGAGCCTGTGGCATCCCATACCATGCCACGCGTGGAAAAGACCTTCCCCATCGAGGTGCCACAAACGACAGATGAATTCAATTCCCCAAATCTTGGACTACAGTGGCAATGGGAAGGGAACGGCCGCAGCGAATGGACCTCGCTTGACGCGCGCAAAGGGTGGCTAAGACTCTTTCCCCAACGCCCGACACCGAAGCACAAGAATCTGTGGAATATTCCGAATCTGATGCTTCAAAAATTTCCCGCGCCGGCCTTCAGAGCGACAGCGAAGCTTGATTGCACATCACTATCACCCTTCGAAGAAACCGGACTCCTGATTTTCGGACACGACTACTCCTATGCTGCGATCCGAAGAACTGCGACGGGCTATAGCGTACTACAGATGATGTGTGCGAAAGCGGACAAAGGCACTCAGGAAGAAATTGTCGCGTCCGCTGATATCGCGTCCGCTGAAGTCTATTTGCGCGTTGAGGTGAAGTCGGAGAATGATACAGACGTCATCCCGAACGTCCTTTGCGCGTTCAGTTACAGCGTGGATGGAAAGTCGTTTCATGCACTTGGGAAAGTGTTTACCGCCCGCGAAGGAGTTTGGGTGGGAGCAAAAGTTGGTCTCTTCTCTCTGGCGACTGGTGAAACGCCGCAGCTCGGGTATGCCGACATAGACTGGCTCAGATTCGAGCCCTTGAAGAAATAGTATTCTGCTGCAATCGCATAACATTGTTTCAGACGTTAATTGCCATTGGCAGATCACCCCGAGGGGTGTTTTCCTTTGAACCGAGACTAGAAGCTACCTCAAAAATGGATTTCACTCCCGTCCCGAAGGGATCCCTTCGGGAAATGCTTCTGTCGGGAGTCCAGAAGAGAGCATAATATTTGCCCAAGGCCGATTTAATCCATGATCTGGATTCCCCGCCTGCCATGAGAGAACGACGATGGCGGGCAGGCCGCTTAAGACATGCGGGAATGACAAGCCGACCTTTGGGAGTATTTTTGAGATGGGTTCTAGTCATCAAGGAGTTCCCAATGCGAATGATCTTGAACCTGCTTCTTGTAGTGTCTGTCAGCGCTATCGCGAGTGCTCAAGTGCATCAGAAGCCAATGGTCATCTCAGGCTTCGTCAGAGATTTTCAAGGACGGGTCATCGACAGTGCGAATGTTGTTCTTCAGAACCGGATGTTTCAGCCGGTGGCCCAAACCGTCACGGATAAGATGGGCTACTATTCGCTCAAGGTCGAGAAACGAGACTACAACTCGTTGCTCGCAATCCGCATGAGCGACTATGGTAAGACGCGGTTGGAATTCTGGGCGTGGAAGATTCCTCCTGCAGATTCACTGCTGATCGATCCTCGCTACCATAGATTGGAAGTCTATGGCCTTAATGCGTTCGTGGTTCAAGGCTCCGGTTCGCGATCGATCTTCGTATACTTTCGGCCGATGAGTCTTACTCGCTATGCGGAGTGGCAGTCTCTTCACGACACCACGGGCAGCGAAATGCGAGTAATCGGTCCAACGCTGGCCACAAAAGACATTGCGGTCACCATAGATGGTCAGGTGTCGAACATCTTGGACCTTTGTGAGGTCAAGGAAAAAGCGAAGGTGGGATTCATGAGGGGTTACTTCATCCAATGCACACTGCCGAACTCAAAACCACGTGACACTACTTCACGTATCGTCATCGCAGTGACTGATCCGGAGAACCAGGACAAAGGAGAAGGCATGCTCTTTTGGAGTGGTGACTAGCCGCCCCAAGGTCTGCAACCGGCTACTAACAAACGGCAAACCCCGCGTAGCGGGGTACACCGTCGCTCGCACGCTGGATAGGCGATGTTGAAGCAGAGGATGGGCCCAATGAAAGGTGCTCGCTCCATTGCTCGCCAACAGGACAATCGAGGATCAGTTCGATACTGGCGGCTCGCAATGACAGTTTGGCTAAACGAAATCTGAAGGAGAAACATGATGAAAGTACAACGATGCTTCCTGCAGGCCATGGTGCTGATGTTTGTGGCCGGGTTCATCCCGCGGTCCCAAGCGCAGACAGCAAGCGCTTCTGATCAGGAGATCAAAGCGTACACCGCTAACTTGCCCTTCTCCATGCCGGAGATTCAGGCGCCGGTGTTCCCCGCAAACAAGGTCAGCATCGTCGATTGCGGTGCCGTCCCCGACGGCGAAACGATGAACACAAAAGCCATTAACGATGCAATCCAAACGCTCGCAAAAAAAGGGGGCGGAACTGTTGTCATTCCTCCAGGAATGTGGTTGACAGGTCCGATCGGATTCGAAAGCAACATCAATCTGTATGTTGAGACGGGCGCCGTTGTCCTCTTCAGCCCGAACTTCGAAGACTACCCCGTGCCGGCAAAGGGAAATCGGGTGACGTCACCGATCCATGGTCAAGGTTTGACCAATATTGCCATCACCGGGAGCGGGATGTTTAACGGGAACGGGCAGCATTGGCGCCCGGTCAAGAAAGAAAAGCTTACCGATCGACAGTGGAAGGAACTCGTTGCATCAGGAGGCGTCGTGACTCCCGATGGCAAAATGTGGTGGCCTTCGAATGAAGCGATGAATGGAGAGAGCTATCTCAAGGACCTTCGCACCGTGAATAAGAAACCGACTCCGGAAGATCTGGCTGGAGCAAGGGAATTTCTGCGGCCCACCATGGTAGATTTCACTGATTGCACGAACGTTCTCATCGATGGACCGACGTTTACCAATACTCCGGGATGGGTGCTTCATCCGACAGAATGCGAAAACGTCATTATTCGGAACACTACTGTCACCAACAACTGGTGGGGACAGAATACCGATGCAGCGGATATCAGCGGATGCCGCAATGTTCTCTTCTATCGCAACGTCTTGAATGCCGGCGACGATGGCATTTGCATGAAGTCCGGAGCGAGTAAGAAGCGGGAGTTTGCACTCGAAAATGTGGTCATCGCAGACTGCATTGTCTATAACGGACATGGCGGCTTCGTCATCGGGAGCAATACCGATGGTGGCATGCGGAACATCTCCGTGAAGAACTGCACATTCATCGGCACCGATATCGGCCTCCGTTTCAAATCGGCCCGTGATCGCGGAGGCAGGGTGGAGAAAATCTATGTTGATGGAATTCGCATGAAGGATATCGCGACATCGGCCATTCTGTTCGATCTCTTTTACGATAGCAATGGTGACAGCGATCCGAACAAGGTAAAGATGCCTTATTTCCGTGATTTCGACATTAGGAATGTTGTCTGCGATGGAGCTGCCGACGCGATTTTTGTGCGAGGACTTTCCGACGCGCCAATTCAATCGATTTCCCTCACGAACATCTTCATCACCTCTCAACGTGCGATGACGATGGAGGATGCCGACGGATTTGTGCTCAAGAACATCCGGCTAAACTTCACATCCGGACCGGTCCTCTCCGTGAAGAACGCAAAAAACATACAACTCGATCAGATGACCTCGTCTTCCACGCCGGAAGTGTTCATCAAAGCCAGCGGCGAACGGACGGAGAAGATCCGAGTGTCGAAGGTTGACGCCTCAAAGGCGAAGCGTTCTGTCGAGCAGACGGAGGAAGTGCGAAAAGACGCCATTGTTGTGAGATGAAAGTGCCCGAAAGAATTGGAATGTTCATGAGCGTGAGAGCGCTGAAGAAGCACATAAACGCATTAAGTATCGCGATGGTAGCCGTCTGTTTCGTCACGATATTCCTTCCTGTCCTTTCAAGCGCCAAGACCTACTACGTTTCTCCTGGAGGGAACGATGCGGCTGCGGGTACCATCGACCAGCCTTTTCTTACCATTGTGAAAGCACACTCCGTTGTTGCTGCTGGAGACACCATTTTTGTACGTGGTGGAAATTATGTTGTCAATGCCACGATCAATCTCTCCAAGAACGGAACGGGCACAAGTGGGTTTTTCCTGTTGGCGTATCCTGGTGGACGGCCCATTCTCGATTTTTCATCGATGACAGTTTCGAGTGGCAACAGAGGTATCCAACTGTCAGGAAGTTATTGGTACATCAAAGGATTCGATGTCAAAGGTGCAGGCGACAATGGGATGTTCATCAGTGGCTCGTTCAACACAGTCGAATTCTGTGCTCTTTTCGAAAACAGGGATACCGGCCTGCAGATTGGGAACGGCGCTTCAAACAACAGGATCATCAACTGTGATTCCTATTATAATGTGGATCCGAGTCAGGGAAATGCAGACGGTTTTTCGCCGAAACTCGATGTCGGTACAGCCAACTATTTTTATGGCTGCCGATCTTGGCAGAATTCCGATGATGGGTGGGATGGATATTTGCGACCATCCAACGATGTCACGACAACGCTTGAAAACTGCTGGAGTTTCAACAACGGCTATCTGAAGAATGGGGGCGCTAGCAGTGGAAATGGGAACGGGTTCAAGATGGGCGGGGGTGACAACGGAAACAGCGATCATTTGAAACACAATATGATCTTGAAGAGATGTCTTGCATTTGACAATAGAGTTAAAGGCTTCGACCAAAACAACAACGTGGGATCGATGACTCTCTACAATTGCACGGCATACAGAAACGGAACAAACTACAGCATAAGTAGTACACTTGATTCGGGCAAAACACTGATCGTCATCAATTGTGTCTCGCTGGGGAGCTATGGTTCGTTGGGGAGTTTCGCCGCTCAACAGACAAACAGTTGGTTGAGTCCTTTCGGCGTCTCGAATGCTGATTTTGTCTCTGTCGATACAGGAGGCGTGCGTGGGCCGAGAAAAGCAGATGGTAGTCTGCCGGACCTACTTTTCATGCATCTCGCCCCCGGCAGTCGGCTGATCGATGCTGGGACGATTATTGGAATGCCCTACGGTGGAACCGCCCCCGACCTGGGGGCATTCGAATATGGAACGACAACTTCGGTCAACAATGAACGAGAGCTCTTTTCACCTGAGACTTTTACGCTTTCTCAAAATTTTCCCAATCCGTTCAATCCCACAACAACAATTCGGTATTGGCTTCCCTCTGCCGGGCCTGTTTCGTTACGGGTTTATGACACACTCGGCCGTGAAGTTGCAGTGCTCGTTGCAGCAGTCGAATCCCTAGGAGAACATCTTGTTCAATTCAACGCAGGGTTGTTCCCAAGCGGCACGTACTTTGCGCGTCTCACGTGGGCCGCACACACAAAAACCGTCACCCTCGTATTGGTGAAATAGAAACATCACGGAGGTTTGAGTATGGACTCTGATAATTCAATCACAAGACGTGAGTTCGTTGCCTCGTCGACAAAGGCCGCCGCTGGCGCTTTGCTCCTTGGCCGGATGCCGACAATCATCTCTGCCAAACCCAGTCTGAAGAAGAAGCGGTTGGCGATGGTCGGCACGGGACACCGGGGGACCGGCATGTGGGGGACAAGTGTCCTGGCGTCGTGTGGGGACATCGTGGAGTTTGTGGGACTGTGCGATATCAATCCGGGCCGGGCAGAGACAGCGAAAAAGATGTTGAGTGTCTCCTGCCCGACGTTTACCAACTTCGAGCAGATGATTGAGAAGACGAAACCGGAAACCGTCATCGTTACGACGGTGGATGGAACGCATCACACGTTCATCACCAAAGCTCTCGAGATGGGCTGCGACGTGATTACGGAAAAACCGCTCACGACGAATGAGGCAAAGCTCAGGCAAATCATAGAGGCACAGAGAAGTTCAAAGAACAAGATCATCGTTGCCCACAACTACCGATATCCTCCGACCCAAGCCCGGCTCAAAGAACTTCTCATGCAAGAGCGCGTTGGGCGCCTGACGTCAGTCGACTTCCATTGGTATCTGGATGTGTATCATGGTGCGGACTATTTCCGCCGGTGGCATCGCCTGAGGGAGAATTCCGGAACACTTCTGAATCACAAGGCATCGCACCATTTCGACCTGTTGAACTGGTGGATTGAGTCGGAACCCGAGGAGGTCCACGCTTTCGGTGCGCTTGAGTTTTACGGGAAGAATCATGAATTTCGCCACACCCATTGCAGGCCATGTCCCTTCAAAGAAAAGTGCGAGTTCTTTTTTGATATGACGAAAGACAAGCGGCTCATGCAGCTCTATGCGGACAACGAACATTACGATGGATACACTCGCGATGGTTGTGTGTGGAAGGAAGACATCGACATTTTTGACAAGATGGCTGTTCAAATCCGATACGCGAATAAGGTCCAAGTGAGCTACTCACTGACAACATATTCGCCGTACGAAGGATTTCGAGTTGCGTTCAATGGTACCAAAGGGCGGATAGATTTCTGGATGCACGAGAAGCAACCATGGCCGATGGAAAGCTATGACGAGATTCATGTGACGGACAGTTTCGGAAAGGCGGAATTTGTCAAGCTCCCTCGCATTGAGGCCGATCACTATGGCGGTGATCCTGTGCTGCGTGAGACGATCTTCAAGCATCAGTCCGCGCCCGACCCATTGAAACGAGCAGCCAATGTCCGGGATGGTGCAATGGCGGTCCTCATCGGAGTCGCAGCGCGAAACAGCATTGGCTCCGGAAAACCCGTCCGCATCGCAGAGCTCACGGACCTTGTTCCTCAGGCACAAAAACCATACGCCGAATGAGGTAATCGATGAATCGACAAGTCCTTCTCTCGCTTCTTGTTTGCTTTGGTGTTGTCTGTGCTTTTGGCAGCGAACGCGCACAGATTATTGTCGCCAAAGATGGGAGCGGAACGTTTCGCACAATCCAGGATGCCCTCAATTCGATTCCGAAGAACAACGGCCAAAATATCATCATTTTGATCAAACGAGGGACATACAATGAAAAGGTCTATGTTGAGCGGAGTTTTGTGACGCTTGTCGGCGAAGATCGGGATAGCACTCGCATTGTGTTCGCCGAGCTGCGCGAAAATTGGGCAAAAACCCACAATAACAGCGATTGGGGATCTGCCGTCGTGAACATCGATTCCACCGTCACCGATCTGACCCTCGCAAATTTGACTGTTTACAACAACTACGGCTCTCTCTATAATACACCGAAGCATCAATTCGCGATCAGAGGCAAAGGAACACGGATCATTCTCCTCAACTGCAACGTGATTGCCGACGGGAACGACACGATCAGCCTCTGGAACCGCGACAACGGGATGTACTATCATGCGAACTGCTCCTTCGAGGGATGGGTCGACTATGTTTGTCCTCGAGGGTGGTGCTACATCACCGACAGCAAGTTCTACGGTCACAATCTCAGCGCGAGCATCTGGCACGACGGTTCTCACAACAAAGACCAGAAGTTCGTTATCCGGTATTCGAGCTTCGACGGAGTTCCGAATTTTCCGCTCGGTCGGCATCATTCGGATGCACAAATCTTCCTGCTCGATTGTATTTTCTCGCGCACCATGGCCGATCGCCCCTTCTATCTTCCGGTCTCTCCGAATGCAAAAGTGTGGAAATGGGGTGCGCGTCACTACTTCTACAACTGTCACCGCGAAGGCGGTGACTATGAGTGGTTCAAGGACAACCTCTCAGAAGCGGAGGGCGCGCCAAGTCAGGATCAGGTGACCGCAACATGGACTTTCGGAGGTAAGTGGGATCCTGAGGAAACCATGCCGGCGGTGCTGCCGTTTGTCTTCCAGCCCAAGCCCCGTGACGGATCGTACAGCAATCCGACTGAGAATATGATCGCAAGGTGGGTTCCCTCGCGAAACGCGACAGTTCATCTCGTGTACTTTGGAAAGAGCGGATCTCCGGAATTTGTTGCGAGTCAGAAGGAGAACACCTTCAAGATCGGCGCTCTGGAACCGAAGACAACATACTACTGGCGGATAGATGAGATTGCCGATCGGGATACCGTCCAAGGGCCCGTCTGGCATTTCACCACACGGTAGATGTTGCACTCAGTGGCGAAGGAAAACGCTCAGAAAACATCTAGTCGGGAAAAGGAGAGTTCACCGTGAAAAGAAAGAGCATTCTCTTGTTGATCATAGTGATTTGTTCGGGGATGACGATGAGCCATGCACAACAAGTCGTACGACTTCGGCCGGGGCTTGAGGGGGCAGCAGACAAGGATACACCGACATTGACTGTGTACTTACCTGCTGCAGACAAGGCGACGGGAGCAGCGATCATCATCTGTCCTGGTGGTGCATACAGGGGGCTGGCGAAACACGAAGGTGAAGGTTACGCACAGTTCTTGACGCCGTATGGAATCACTGCGTTCGTGCTGAGATACCGGCTCGGTTCAGACGGATACAAATACAAGGAGATCTCCGCGGACGCCGCGAGAGCAATGCGAATTGTTCGCGCAAACGCAGAGCGGTGGCATCTCAATCCTCATCTGATTGGCATAATGGGTTCGTCTGCAGGAGGACACCTTGCCTCAACGTTGATGACGCATTGCGATGCCGGCGATTCAACCTCAAACGATTATGTCGAGCGCGTCAGTTCTCGTCCGGATTTTGGCATCCTGTGTTACCCCGTGATCTCGATGGGTGACATTACGCACAAGGTTTCTCGCGAGCAGTTTCTCGGTACCAGTCCATCTCCAGCGCTGATAGCGCTCTATTCAAACGAGTTGCAGGTGACCCCGTCAACGCCGCCGTGTTTTCTGTTTCACACATCTGAAGATCAGGCTGTCAGCGTGGAAAATAGTCTCAACTTCGCCAAGGCGCTGCAGAAGAATGGTGTCCCGTTCGATTTGCACATCTATGAACATGGACGACACGGATTGGGCGTGGGAGATGTCGCCCCGTTTACAAACGCGCATCCATGGACAAAGGACCTTTTGGTATGGCTGAAAGGGAGGGGGGCGATTAGATAGATGAAGCAGACCAGGTTGAGAGAACAATGACCCGCAAATGGTCTGGAAAGACTCTTTCAGAAGACGAGTGTGAAATGGAATCGTGTCACTTTTGACACTCGCCGCCCAAAAAGGAAGATATTAATGAAAGGTGTTTTGATTTTTCTTGACATCGTCACCTGAAATCTCTAAGTTTGCATCAGCGATTGCGTTAGCGTTAACGCAACCGGTTAAGTAGACCGCAGCACCGAACTCGTTTGCTCACCCAGAATAGTGACTCGCTGTCGTCATCGTCCTGGATTTCCCTGGTGGCAAACGAATAACGCACCTCACAAGAATGTAAAAACCTCAGCACAGAAAATTCGTACCAAGGTGGTTATGCGATCGAACTTGTCAACTCGCGCCATTCAATTCTTGTTGGCTCTCTGCATGTTTCCTCCGTTCGCACACAATGTCAGCTTTGGTCAAGCGGGTTGGGACTCTGTTCCTTCGATTCTCAAGCGCATCTCTCCGCCGCTCTTTCCTCAGAAGGATTTCGTCGTCACGTCGTTTGGCGCAGTCCCGGACGGTGTCACAGATTGCAGCAGCGCGTTCAGTAAGGCGATTGAGAAATGCAATGCTGAAGGTGGGGGGAGAGTTGTCGTTCCGAAAGGCATCTTCCTCGTCGGGGCCATTCACCTGAAGAGCAACGTCAATCTCCACATCGCAAAAGATGCCACGCTCCGCTTCAGCACCGACCCCAGAAAATACATGCCGGTCGTCTTCACGCGCTGGGAAGGTATCGAGTGCATGAACTACTCTGCACTTATCTACGCCTATGAGCAGGAGAATATTGCCATAACAGGTGAGGGTCTTCTCGACGGACAAGCCTCGGATGCCACTTGGTGGAGCTGGAAGGGAAACCAAGAAGCCAGTGCGGGCAAACCGAATCAAAATGAGGCGCGGAAGAAGTTGGTTGAGATGGGAGAAAACAGTGTTCCGGTGAAGGACCGTCTTTTCGGAGATGGCTCTTATCTCCGCCCCAATTTCTTCCAACCCTATCGCTGCAAGAATGTGCTCGTTGAGGGGGTCACGTTTAAGAACTCACCAATGTGGTATCTGAATCCGGAGTTATGCAAGAACGTCTCCATCGTGGGTGTGACAGCCGAGGGACATGGACCGAACAACGACGGTTGCGACCCAGAGTCCTGTGTCGATGTTCTCATCAAGAACTGTACGCTCAACACCGGTGACGACTGTATTGCGATCAAATCCGGGAGAAACAACGATGGCCGGCGAGTGAACATGCCCAGCGAGAATATCGTGATCCAGGGATGCACGATGAAGGATGGGCACGGGGGCGTTGTCATTGGTAGCGAAGTCAGCGGCAGCGTTCGGAATGTGTATGCCGAAGATTGTTCGATGGATAGCCCGATCCTCGACAGGGTACTCCGCATCAAGACAAACGCTGTTCGCGGTGGTGTGATCGAGAATGTCTTCATGAGGAACGTCAAGGTGGGGCAGGTGAGGGAGGCAGTCCTCAAGATTGACTTCTATTATGAAGAAGGTGATAAGGGATCGTTCACTCCAATCGTCCGAAATATTGAAATGAAGAATGTAGAATCCGGGAAGAGTCAGTTTGGGATCTGGATCCGAGCTTATGATCGCTCTCCGGCGTCGAACATCTCGGTCGATCATTGCGTTTTCAAAAATGTCGCAGAGCCAAACGTTCTTGATAATGTTAAAGACCTGAGTCTGATCGACGTGCAAACGATCTACGAATCGGATGGAAAGAAGGCAAAATAGATGTCGCGGATTGTATTTCGAATATAATGTATCAGCAAAGAGTCAGATTATTAAGTGAAAGGAAGCTCAAATGACAAAGTTCAGACTGAGAAAGAATACGGGTGTTCTTCTGTCTGTCGCGATCGTGATGATTCTGGCGCTGAGCACACTCTCGGCGCAAACCGCGGGAAAGATCTCGGGGAAAATCACGGATCTGGAGACAGGTGAACCGCTCGTCGGCTGTAATGTCGTTATCGTTGGAACGGGGATGGGGGCCGCGACGGATGTGGAGGGCACGTTTTTCATCATCAATGTTCCGCCTCGGAAATTCGATGTTGAGGCTTCTCTTCTGGGGTACCAGAAGGTTCTGCAGCGGGACGTAATTGTGAATTCGGGCAGAACGACCATAGTAGACTTCAAATTGAAAACATCCGCACTGCTTCTCCAGGGGGTCGTCATACAGGCCACCCGGCCGGATGTCGAAGTCGAAAAGACATCCACGAGTATGATAACACGTCTTGATGAAGTACAACAACTTCCGGCCATGCATAGCGCGAGTGACGCCTTGAAGTTATCTTCTGAGGTTGATAATGATCACTTCCGAGGTGGTCGTTCGGACGAAGTCCTTTACACATTGCAGGGTGTCGTAAGTGTAAATCCGTACGACAATTCGAATACGCTCAACCCGATTATGAGTGCGGTCGAAGAGGTAGAAGTTGTGACCAGCGGAATGGGTGCTCAGTATGGAAGCGCTCAATCCGGTGTTGTGAATATCTCGATGAAAGAAGGAAAATCGGATAAATGGAGGAGCTTTGCTGATATTCGCGTGAGAGTTCCAGGGAAGAAACATTTTGGAGCAAGTCCATGGGATTCTTCTGTCAATCCATATTTGCAGGAATTGAATAATCCAGCAAACTATAGTTTATGGGTAACAGATGGTAAGATACCTGCGAAGTATGGAGCGCCTGGTAATGTTGGAGACGGTTATTTGCGTCTTCTGAATGATACAGTGATGTGTGCAAAAATTGCTTATGCCTTGCAGCAGCAATTGCTCAATAATCAGAATAGATCCTATGGAAACAAGCCGGACTATTCTGCTGAATTTGCCTTTGGTGGTCCGATCAATGAGTCTGTGCGAACATTTCTTGCAATGAATACAAATGTGAGTTGGCCGGTTTTGGCGACCGAACACCCTGATGAGAATTATCAGTTGTCTGGAAACCTTTTGAGTGATGTGGGCCGCGGCGCAACATTTCGCATAAGCACTGTATTTTCTCAAAACAACTCGAATACAATTAATGCGAATAGTAATTCAGCCTATGACGGTTTTTTGTACAACATGCTTACCGGAACGCAGTACCGACAGAGGCAAACCGAGCAGGTGGGCCTGCGATTCACAAAAACTCTGAGTCAAAACACATACTATGAAATCAAGCTAAGCGGACTCGCAACACGAGATCAGATCGGTTCACGCAATTGCCTGCCGGATAGTATCAAGCCCGGCACCGGATACAACGTTTATTGGGCCGACAGACCGAGTGCCTCGGTGGAAGGCTATTCCAATACACCACAATCAAACTTTAGAGACGATAAAACTCAGACAATCTCATTCGATGGTTCTCTTACCAGTCAGGTCGCAAAATCGCATTTGATCAATGCCGGCATTCAGGCAAATTTGTACCTGATCGATGTGAATGAACAAAGTGGCGGGTACTATGTCAGTGATTGGTCAACCACGACAAATTACTATGCAAAGCCTTTTGAAGCGAGCGCATATATTCAGGATAAGATGGAATTTGAAGGGATGATTGCAAACGTGGGCTTGCGCGTTGATGGTTGGAACATGCGAGGGAGCTTCGGCAATTTAGATTCTGTATATACCAAAACCCAAACCGCGCCTATTCTTGTTCGATTGCAGCCGCGTGCGGGTTTTTCGTTCCCCATATCCGCGAATTCAGTGTTTCATGTGAACTATGGTTCGTTTGTCCAAAAACCTCAGCTCCAATACGCCACTTTTGAACAGTCCAGGAGTAGCAATCTGAACTATGTGCCGAATCCTGGTCTGAAGCCCGAAATGACCAATAGCTATGATATTGGTCTGAGTCAGGCGCTGGCTGAGGGATTTACCATTGATGTGAGTGGGTATTACAAAAACGTGACGGATCTCGTCCGGCGGGTTGAATATGTTATATCAGGGTTCAACAGCCAGGGCCAGGACTATTTTTCCTACGTCAATTACGATTATGCAGATATTCGGGGATTCCATGTCTCTTTGACAAAGCGAAAAGGAAACCTTTCAGGTTCCATCAATTACACATATTCCGTCAATACTGGTTCCAGCTCAAGTGCGACAGCCACCAATATAGTTCAAAAATACTTGAACAACGGCGGCAACATTTCGTTGACTGATAATACGTTAAGCATGCCGACACAGGAAGTTCTCTTAGACTTTGATCGGACGCATAACTTTGTCGTCAATCTCGCATATATAACGGATGACAATTTTGGTTTTGAGATCGGTGACTCTCATCCGCTCGGAGATATTGCGATTGCAGTATCTTCCACAGCCAGCAGCGGCAGGCCCTATACTTACAAAACATCTTCCGCAGATCCATGGATGAATAGGCGTGCTCCTGCTGAGTATAACACTGATCTCAAAATCTCCAAACGTATTAGAGATTTCTTTGGAACGACATTGACAGCGTACGCAGAAGTGTTCAATGTATTTGACAACAAGACGCTGAATTATACTTATCTCTTCCAGGCAAGCTTAACCGCTGACAACAACTCGGTTATTCAAAGATATTTAGCAGGCAGTCAATGGGCATCGAACGATCAGTTGCTGTATTTCAGCTTGAAAAACCCGTATACCCCGGGCTTGGGGGTTGATCAATCCTATATAATGTATTCCAACCAGCCGCGTTCCTATTGGTTTGGAGTCAGCGTAGAATTTTAATCATTATCCATTAGGAAAATCTTATGAAAAAGCGAATTCTCTTCATTGTGCTTATTGTCGCCATTGCTTGTTCGCTTGGGTTTGCACAAGAACAATGGGCAACCCATACGAGAGGGTTGTTGCATCAGTCTGTGTTCAACACGGGCGCCCTTGGTGTGCAATGGTACAGTTTCTCAACAGGTGCTTATCAAGGCGATTCATTGCGGACACCGTTTGAATGGCCGGGAAATTCATATTTCAATTTGAACAACCATAATTTCTGGTACTACAACGCAAACGGTGGCGGCCTTGTTCTCTGCTGTGATACCGGTCTTACGACAAATAGAAGTCGTGGCAAGTACATCTATATAGATAGTGTTGCCTCGACGACAACGAAAGGCGTCGATATGGTTGGATGCCTGAGCTCCAGCGGTGGCGGTCAATATCGCGATGGGAGTAAACTTCACTACTGGCCCGGTACAGCGGTGAAGACCACAAACTATCCGTTGAACGACGATGGTACTTGGAACTCAAGCTACAATCCGAACGAAGCTGAAGAAATAATCACATCGTCCGTTCATACTCGATACGGCCTTACCATTACACGTACCAGCCGCGCGTGGAGCTATCCCGGATATGATAGCTTCATTATTTTCGATTATGAAGTTAAGAACACCGGCATATTCTTCGGAGGATTAAATAATGGAACATCTCCTTTAGTGTCTCCTACGCATGGTCGTGATACGCTTTCGGAAATAGCTATAGATTGCGTCGAAAGCTTCTTCCCTTCGTATGTGTATGGGAATCAGATTACGGGTGGTTGGAGTAGCGGAGGAAGCAGGGAGTTGGCACATTATGATCTCACACGGTATATGCAATATGTAGTCTCCCCTGATGGAAGGCCATACACGCCTGCGAGCAATTTTGCCACGTATTCGCAAAATGGCACTTATGGCGGAGGATTATCAGCGCCTGCTGCAGTAGGACGCCTGTGCTTGTATTATGATTATGACAAGTTGCAGTCAGCTACCTATTCGCGATTCATAGAAACTCTGAAGCAAGCAAATAAGGACTCGCTTGTTGTCTTTGATGCGAAGAACAAATTCAAACAGCCCTGGGTTTGGGCATCAACACAATCAAATCTCTCCAATACAAAAATATTGTCCCATGTTGAGGCGAGTGCTACAAGATATGATCCATGGAATCCTAATAATGCCACCGATGGAAATGATGCGTTTTTAACTGCACACATGGGAGCGACTCGTGCGGCTTATTGGTATGGACGCGCAAGGCCCAATGCAAACTTTAATTATGCATCGGCCATGGTGCAAAGTATGACGTTTGGGCCATTCCAATTGCCGCCAGATCAATCGTTCCATGTGGTTTGGGCTGAACTCGCAGGGTTTGGAGCCGGCCGCAAGGCCGACGCGAAATATTGGGATTGTGGCGGTGGAACTGAGACCGTTGCCACTGCCGACTTCATGCACCCCGTGCCAAGTTGGGACAGTGTGCTGGTATACCCAACGGGTAATCCAGCCACTATATCTTCTACCGGCGGTGCTGGAATTGCTTATACTCCGATTTATGGATTGCCTGCATATATTCGGGACACCAATGTGGTATCTATCCGTGATGTTGCAGACCGCTGTATTCAAATGTATAGCGGCAGCACGAATGTCATAAAGTGGGATTCAACCCAATACGAACCGTCGGGTGACAAAACGCTGGCAAACGCTGCTCCTTCACCAGCCCAGGTTGCGTCACGTTTGAACGGATGGAGCGCAGGAATCAAAATACCACTCCCTGGCCCGGTTCTTACGGGGATAGTTACTCCTACGATAGTCTCCAAAATAACTTGGATGAACACCGTGGAGAACCCGCCATCAGCGCTTTTGCCGTATCTCAACGGAGGGCTTGATCATTATGAAATCATACGCGGTACTTCAAAGCTTGGTCCCTGGACGCTTCTTGCAACCGTCAGCAAGAAGGATTCCCGATATTGGAATTTGACCGGTTCGGAAAATGTCTACTCCTTTGTCGATGGAAACGCAAGAATTGGTGCGACATATTATTATTGTGTTCTTTCTGTTGATGCCACCGGCAAGAAAAGCGGGTTAGCCAATATGCTGACGCTACAAGCAAATCTGCCCTACTATCCAGCATTAGGCAAAGTATATGCGGTTCCTAATCCATTTTTTATTGTCTCCAGCCTGCCCGGTGAAACGCCAGGGTCAACTTATTTACAGTTCTTTGGCCTGACACAGCATTCAACAATTCGCGTATTTTCATTTAGCGGGCAATTGGTTGCAACGTTGCATAGTGATGGACAACTTCAAAGCTATAAGTGGGATTTGAGGTCTGATTTCCAAAAGAAAATCGCACCCGGTTTCTACTATTTCACCGTTGAGGATGACAAAACGGGAAGCAAGGCATGGAATAAATTTGTCGTTATACATTAATAGGGAATTCTGAACGATGAAAACAATGAAGAAAATACTCTTGTCGCTTGCGGCAATTAGCATGGTGACAGCTAGCGCGCTTGCACAGCAAAAAGCTGGCACAACATCCATGCAGTTCTTGTCGGTAATGCCAAGCGCACGCGCTACGGCATTGGGAGATGCGTATTCTGTGGCTGCCACCGGTGCCGAAGCGGTGTTTTGGAATCCGGCTGGCTTGGCATGGACCGAGAATCAACAGCTTTCTCTGACGTACATTGCCTGGATATTTGATTCCAAATTATATGATCTGGCATATGCTCTGCCGTTGGGAAGCTATGGCAATATAGGGCTGCAATTGCAGTATGTCGACTATGGCAGTTTCGACGAAACCATAACCACTGGCACATTGTATTATCCCGGCCAAACACTTCCCTATTTAACGGGCCGGACATGGAAGCCGTACTCCTACCTCGCAGGTCTAACGTACGCAACGAAGCTGACCGACAGGTTTTCATTCGGTGTCACTGCAAAGTATGCCTACGAGTCTTTGTATGATCAGACCGCGTCGGCGATTCAAACAGATGCCAATGGGAGTGTGACAAACGCCTATTCACTCCAAACGAACAGGGGTGTGTTCTTATTTGATGCCGGCTTCAGATACAATACAGGATTCAAAACTATTCAGATTGCGGCATGCACCCAGAATTTTGGCCCTGATGTTAAGTACTCATCAGATTATCAAGTTACCCAATATCCTGCGCCATTGACATTTCGCATTGGCATTGCCGGTGATGTCATTGGAAAGAATAGCTTGCTTCTGGAAGATGCAAATAATCGGTTGGGAGTGATGTTTGATCTGTTTCTTGAAAATGATGCAGATCAACAGGAGCATGTAGGCATTGAGTATGAATTTGCAAATATGGTTTCCATTCGTGCCGGTTACAAAGTCAATTATGCAACGCAAGGGTTCACTTGCGGGGCCGGCGTTCACCAAACGATCGGGAATGTTAAATTTTCTTTTGATTACGGGTTTGGCGCTATGGATGCCATGATCAGTGCCTATACCGGCAATGTACATCGTATCAGCGTAGGAGTGGAACTACAATGACAAAACTCAAAAAAACATCGATCGTCACTCTTGTGCTGAATGCCGTGATTGTCTATGCCATGGTCGCACAAGACTACAATCTCCCTCTTTCTATGGAGGGGTTAAATCATACAACGAATACGTCTGTCCTGTCAAAATCTCTGGGCGGCGTGACCATTCCATTGCGGAAAGACGTATCTCTGATGTTTGTGAATCCGGCAAGCCTCGGGACGCTTGATGCGTTGACCATCTCGGTTGGCGCCATGCAAACGAATACAAGCGCAAACCAAACGCAACAATGGCAGCCATCTACCTATTTTGGTAATTATTCACTTCTTATGGACGGATCTGCCAATAATATCTATCACACGGATACCACCACATCCAATAGATATCAGACCCCGGGTGCAACCACATATTTCCCCGGTGATACTCTTTGGAAAGCGTATGATAAAATCGGGCCCAACTGGAGTCATGATAAAAGTCCGAGTAAATTCATTCCCAATATTTTCGTAGCGATGCCTGTAAAAATTATGGACATCAATGCTGCTGTCGGTATTGGGTATAGTGAATATGCTAACATGGATTATTACTATCAGAACAACAATTCGGAGAATCCGAATCCCAACGAACTGATGATCGGTCAGGGTATTGTCAAGGGCGATTCGACGAGAAGGATAGATTGGTGGCAATCAATACGTAATCGTGAGGGAAGCCTCAGTAGTGTTGGCGGAGCATTCTCTATAAATATAACGCCAAGTTTCACTGCCGGTGTGAGCGTAAAATATATATCCGGCAGTACAAACGATTTTGAGCAGACCCTCGGACGTGGTGTCATATGGTTCTTTTGGTCAGGTGCCGCAAACAAAAACGCTCCCTATCAAAGTCTCCGTTTAGACTCGGTCTCTTATATGAGCTCTCTTAGCGGAACGTCGAATTACAAAGGCTACGAAGCTGCCGTCAGCGCCACATATCGTGGTAAGGATGTTACGGTTGGCGTTACCATAACGTTGCCTACTGAAATTGACAGAACGTTTGACGGAACGACAACCAGTTATACAAACAAAACGAAGGATTTTGCGGCGGTACCCCTAGGGTCTGTTAATATCAGCACTTTCCAGGAGATGGACTTGCCGATCAAAGGAAACATCGGTATCGGTGTGCAACTGCGACCCAATGTCTTTGTTGCGGGCGAATACGAATATGATCCGTACGGAGATGCAAAACTTATTACAAATCACGCCACGACAACGAAACCTTGGTTAGACGGCTCTTCATTCCATTTTGGCCTCAAGTGGGAACCGTTGGAGAATTATTCGCTGCGCTTTGGCTATCGCAGGCAAACTGAAGTATTTCAAGCTCAATATTCGGCAATCGAAAACCAACCCGTGTCATACATTGCATATTCTGCAGGCATTGGAATTCAGCTGATGAAGGGACTTGCGCTTAACGCGGGGTATGAATTCTATCAGCGAAAATATGAAGACACATGGATTGGTAATTCAAACATCAACTTCTATGAATCCGGATCGATTTCAGCTGGATTACAATACACATATTAGGATATGTTCCTCGTGCGGTAATAGCTGTATGCTTCCTTTGTTTTTGCAGGCGTCAACCATGTACACGGTTTGACGCCTGTATTTTTTTGTTCCGACAGAAGCTAACCAACATTCAACAACAATCGTCAAGAAAGATTTCCCAATGACTTCATCCTTCCGTCGTAAAACGGCTCTGCTCGTTTTCTCTTGTCTGCTCTGTCCCATTCAATTCATGGCGCAGAACATTGTTCTTCCCAAAGAAATTGTCGTAGCGCAGGACGGGAGCGGCAACTATGCGACCATCCAAGAAGCAGTAAATTCCGTGAGGGATTTGGGTCGGGACCGGGTGGTCATTCATATCAAAAAAGGGATCTATCGTGAGAAGTTGGTGATTCCCTCGTGGAAAACCAAAATCTCCTTAGTCGGTGAAGACAAGGACAATGTCGTGATCACCAACAATGATTATTCCGGCAAAGCAATTCCTGGAGGTATAGATCTGTTCGGCAAAAGTAAATTTTCCACCTTCACTTCGTATACTGTTCTGGTACAAGGAAATGATTTTATTGCGGAAAACTTAACGATCGAGAATGCGGCTGGTCCTGTGGGACAGGGGGTCGCGTTGCATGTAGAAGGCGACCGCTGTGTGATGAAGAATTGCAGACTGTTGGGCAATCAGGACACTCTTTACGCGGCAACCGAAAGAAGCCGACAGCTGTATCAGGGATGTTCTATAGAGGGCACGACCGATTTCATTTTCGGCGAGGCAACAGCAGTGTTCCAGAACTGTACTATCAAGAGTCGTATCAACTCTTACATAACCGCAGCTGCCACGACGCCGCATCAAAAATTTGGTTTTGTATTCTTTGACTGCAAACTCATTGCTGATAGCTCCGTCAACAAAGCCTATCTTGGCCGACCATGGCGGCCGTATGCCAAAACTGTATTCATCCATTGTGAATTAGGTAACCACATCACCCCTGAAGGTTGGGATCCCTGGAAAGGCGATGTCATGTTTCCAGATAAGGAGAAAACAACATTTTATGCTGAATATGGCAGCACCGGACCTGGGGCGTTGGTGAAGGAGCGGGTATCATGGGCTAAGCTGTTGACCTCAAATGAAGCACAATCATATACCTTGAAAAACATTCTAGGCGGTGCGGATCATTGGATCCGATGAGTAACTATAGTAGTGAATCGCATAGAAGATGAAACCCCGCTTTGGGTTACCCGATACTAACGGAACATTGGATCAATTCATCCACTCTTGAAGCGGTTGCAGCTTGAAATTAATTTCAACTCTGACTCTGAAATTGGAACCAACAGATTATTCTTCTGCGGCAGAGATGGGATCAAGCGCGATAGTCTTTCACAGATTTCATATGAAAGAAGAAATCATTATAGTTGGTGAGGATATTGGCCGCAGCGTTTGCTGGACAGGGAATACCCCGCGTTGTCCAAGAAGCACTCCGTGACAAACGTTTTGAGATAGCTGGTGTTGAGCCGAGGTCCCAGGCTGTCAAGTCACCACGACAAGTGCTTGGTCAGGGTCTGAAAACCAGGCTCGAACAGAAATGTCTCAAGTGTCTAAGGCCTTTCAATCTGAGAGAAAAATCGATATGTCGCATACGGAAACCATGACACCGCGTGAGCGGGTCAACAAGGCATTGAACCACGGGGAACCCGACCGTGTTCCAATCGATCTTGGAGGGTTCCAGACGGGTATCCATCGCAGAGCGTACGAATCACTGCTCCAGCATCTCTCCATACAGGAGAGTATCAACATCCTTGACCCTGTTCAACAGATTGTCGTGCCTTCGGAAAACATCCTGCGGCGATTCCACGCCGATATTCGATACGTGACAGCGCACGGGCCCCACGATTTTCATTCAAGAATTGAAGTCAATGAGCGAGGGGGAAAGGCGTGGCATGATTTGCGGGATGAGTTTGGAGTCGTCTGGTCCATGCCCGGCGATCAGATGCTGTATATGGATATCTCGCATCATCCGTTGGCAAATGCAGACCTCAAGGATATTGAATCGTACCCTTTTCCCGATGGGGCCGAACCAAGTCGTTTCACGGGAGTACGCGAGAAAGCCTTGGCCCTGCGCAGGGAGACGCCGTATGCTTTGTCCAGCGGAATTTGCGGGGTATCCTACGAGATTTGTTGGTACATGCGCGGTATGGAACAGTGGTTCATGGACATGAAGGAGAACCAAACGTTCTGCGAAGCCCTCATCGATCGCACAGCTCAGTACTGGGTCGATTGGATGACGGTGTTTCTGGGGGAAGTGGGCGATCTTTTGGATGTCGTGATGATTGGAGATGACCTCACGGGCCAGGACGGTCCGCTCTTCTCTCCGCAATTCTATCGGGACGTTGTTCGGCCAAGGCAGCAACGAATCATCGACGTGATCAAAAAGAAATCACCCTGCAAGATTTGGTACCATACCTGTGGGGATTGCTCTGTCTACATTCCCGATTTTATCGACATGGGAATTGACATCTTGAATCCCGTTCAAATCAATACGAGCGGCATGGACCCTGCGCAACTGAAAAGAATGTACGGGAACGATCTGGTGTTTTGGGGAGGGGGAATCGATTCGCAGCGTGTTCTACCTTTTGCATCGCCGCAAAAGGTCAGAGATGAAGTGAAGAAGAACCTTGAGATATTTAAGCCGGGCGGCGGATACGTCTTCAATAATGTTCACAACATTCAGCCGGGAGTGCCGCCTGAGAACATCGTCGCGCTCTATGATGCAGCGTACGAATTTGGATTCTACGGTTGAACCAACAGGTCTGACCTACTGCTATTTCACCAAGCCCAGCTTTCTCTCCGCTGACACGCCTGCTTCTTCCACACTGATATGTTTTCGTTCGAGTCTTGCGTAGTTCTGTGTCGGTACTGTCCCGACCGGATTATGCTTGTATTCGTCCGTACCCCGGCAGAGATACGTCTTGAAATAGGGATTGACAGAAAGATCGCATTTTACGATGGTGCTTGAGTAGCGAATGGTCAATCCCGCACGACGCCGGTCGGAGAGATTTGCCGGCGAGCCGTGCACCAGCTTGTCATCGTGGATGGAAATTTGTCCCGCCTTGAGATTGAACGACACCGCTGCATCCTCCCGGAACTGACCCTGTTCGCATTCGAGTGTCAAGACAGAATCTGTAGCCGATGATCGCGAGTGTTTGAGCAACCCCGCCTTGTGCGATCCCGGTATCACTCTCATCGCGGCGTTTTGCTCATCAACGTCGTCCAGGGCAAGCCACACGGTCGCGGAAATCTTCGGCTCAAGAGGCCAGTAATAAGTATCCTGGTGCCAGCCGACCGTGGAGTTGCTGCGCGGCGGCTTGATGAAGAAATTTGAACCCCAGAGGTAGAAATCGGGTCCGAGGATATCTTCGACATAGTCGAGGATATCCTCGTTCGTGCAGATGTCGTAAAGGAAACGGCTGCTCTCGTGCCATTCCCGAATTTCCTTGGAGTCTTCATCCGGCCGCAGGAGTTTCATGACCTCGTCTAGCCCATCGTTCAACCCCTTCACCTGTTGCGGCGTAAACACCGGCGGCAACCCGAGGATGTACCCGTTCGTCCCATAAAACGTCTTTTGCGGATCTGTCAATCGCTTGCTCATGTTGATTAGTGATGAGTGAGTGGTTCATGGGTGATTGTACTTCATTAACAACACGGACGTGTGAATAGTTCTGCGGATTCCATCCTCATCCTGGTTGTTCGTTCCACGTGTTGAACGCGTACGCTCTCAAGGTGCATGACCACTGGTCCCGAAGGAGGAGTGCGGGACACTGACTCAAAACATCCCTGCTGAATGATGTATCAGAAACGCATGGTGTCGGACCTTGCCGGCAGCCGCAGTTTCCCAATTCTGAGACGCCGACACCGGTCATTCCATCTGAACAATCGTGGCCGATGGCAAGATCGCCGGCGTTCCCTCGATATCCGCTAAAGTTCTACTAATTCTTTTTAGTTTTGTTGTTGCAGAACTAAAAGAATACACGTATCTTGAACACATCACAGACAGACTATTCCTGAGGCCGACATGAAAACCGACAAAGAACAAAACGTCAAAGAGCTCGTGGAGAGAATCGGCGTTGCCATGGAAATGGGAGGACTTCAGCCTGCGGTTGGCAGGGTGCTCGGCTGCCTGATGGTCTCCGATCCGCCATACAAGACGTTCGATGAAATCCAGGGCTATCTCGGGATCAGCAAAAGCGCTGTGAGTAATGCGCTGAATGGCTTGATGTCGAGAGAAATTGTGGATTATATGACGCTCCCCGGAGAACGCAAACGATATTTCCAGCTGGTGCAGACCGGAATGATCTCTCAGATGAAGACGAAGCTGGCGCGTCACTCTGCGATGCCTGAATTGCTTCGAGCAGTTGTCCAGGTCCGTTCAAACAAGTATCCGGAGTTTAACAAGAATCTGCTTGAGATTTGCGACTTCTTCTCCTTTATGGAGAAAGAAATGCTCGCGTCCCTTGATAAGTGGGAAAAGCTGAAGGCAAAGAAATCGTAGTGGTGCGATTGTAGATATCGGCCCCTCAACCGTGATGATTTCTGTCCACCGGATTCTGAATTGACAAAACCATCATGCTCTCCGCCGAGGACTCTGTCCATCGTGCCACAGGGGAGTGTTGCAAGCCGTGAGCAAGCAAGAGTGAGCATTGATTATTCCAAATCCTGAGGAAACGATGAAACAAAAGATTCTCTCAATCTGTCTGGTCTTCTTTCTTGTGCCTGTCATTGCGCCGGCACAACAAAAGCTCGCGCTGACCATTGAGCAAGCAATTCAAACCGGACTGGAGAACAGCAAAACGCTCCATACCTCACAATTCAGACTCCAGGCTGCGGACGCCAGGGCAAGTGAAGCAAATACACTCGGATTGCCGTCGTTGAAGTTCAATGGTATGTACACGCGCCTGAGTGACGTCCCGAATCAAGCTATCACGCTGCCTGCAAACTCCTTCGGTCCTGGATTTCCGCCGGCGGATGTGGCGATGACCCTTTCGCCGACGATTCTGAACAACTACACGCTGAAAGCGACACTCCAACAACCGCTCTTTACCGGGGGAAAAATCTCCGGGGCAATCGATGTGGCCGAGTTCAACGCAAAGGCTTCGCAACACGACCTCCAGAAGGACAGGGCCGACGTCATCTACAATATCAAGGCCGCGTACTGGAACCTGTATCGCGCGATCGAATTCAAGAACGTCGTCGATCAAAATGTCGCTCAGATGAAAATGCACTCATCAGACGCTGAAGGTCTCCTGAGGCAAGGGCTGTTGACGACCAACGACGTTATGAAAGTGCAGATTCAGTTGTCTGACGCGCTTGTCCGGCAAATCGATGCTGACAACAATGTGACCGTCGCGATGTACGTTCTCAACAATACTATCGGCTTGCCGCTCCAGACACCGATTACTCTGGAATCGACTATCGAAATCAATGGTCGACAGTGGGATGGAATGAGTGTCCTTGTGAAGCAGGCGATGGCAAATCGTCCTGAGATCAAGGGGATGGGCGCTCGCGTCCAGGCTGGGGAAGCAGGCCTGACGTCCGCTCGCGGAGCCTGGTGGCCCCAAATTTTCATGCTGGGCAACTACAACTACCTTCGTCCCAACCAACGCTATTTCCCCATGACCGACAATTTCAAGGGAACATGGGATGTCTCTGTTTCGCTCACCTTTGATGTATGGAACTGGTGGCAGACGGGGTATCAGACGACTCAGGCGCAGGCGCAACTGGCGCAGGCAAAAGAAGGACTGTCGATGACCATGGACGGAATTCTGCTTGAAGTAACGCAAAGCTCTCTGGGCATTCAAAGGGCGAAGGAGCGCAAAGCTGTCTCCGAAGAAGGCGTGCGTCAGGCAGAAGAGAACTACCGGATCATGGTCGGCAAATACAAACAGGGGCTTGCCGCGAACTCCGAGCTGCTTGATGCCGAAATCGCGTTGCTCCAGGCCAAACTTAATCTTACCCAATCCCTTGTCGATTATGCACTCGCTATTGCGCAGCTCTCGAGGGCAATAGGCGAATAACATTGTCTCCAGTGAAAAGGAAACGCATCATGAGCACGAAAAGAAAGATATTTCTCACCGTTGGAGTCATCGTGATTATTCTCGTTGCGCTGATTGCAAAGAACAGGGCGGCGATGAATTCAACTCCCGAGACCTCATCACTTCCCACAGCATATTCGGTATCGGTGGTCACGGCTTCCCGGCAGTCCCTGGAAGACAGGATCCCCGTCGTCGGAACGATCAATGCATTCAACGATGTCATTGTGCTGTCTGAAACCCAGGGGCGTGTGCTGAAAATCGACGTCGAGGTGGGTGACTTCAAAAAGGCGGGAGAGGTGCTCGTCGAGGTCGACAGTGAGCTGAAAGATGCTGCGTACAAGGCAGCGAGGGTGACCTACGAGAAGGCAAAAAAGGATCTCGAGCGCTATGAGGCGCTCTTCAAAGAGCATTCGATTTCCGATACACAAATCGAACAGGCGCGTTGGTCATATCAATCAGCCGAAGCGCAGTTCGTTGTCGCACGCAGGCAACTCAACGACACAAAGATTACAACGCCCATATCGGGAATCGTGACGGCACGTTTTGTGAATGTCGGAACCATGGTCATGGGCGCTCCGCAGGCAACGCAGATTGCCAATGTTGTCGACATCTCGAAACTCAAGGTAAAGGTCAATATTGCAGAGAAGGATCTCTCACAACTCCATGTTGGAGACGCTGTTGATGTGACGACCGACCTGTATCCTCGCACGACGTTTCCGGGCACCGTCTTTACGGTTTCCTCGAAGGGGGATGATGGACACACATATCCGGTGGAAGTCCTTCTGAACAATCCCAAGCTTCAGCTGAAAGCAGGGATGTTCGTTTCCGTCGTCTTCAAGCCGAAGGCAACCGTACCGTCGCTCGTTGTGCCCCGCGAGGCTCTTATCGGCAGCCTGCAGAGTGCAAAATTGTACGTCGTGAAAGACAACATTGCGAAGCTTCGCACCGTCACGGTGGAAAAAGAAGTTGGTACCAGCATCGAGATTTCAGACGGGCTGCAGGAGGGAGAAATGGTTGTGATTGATGGCCAGAATAATCTGAGCGACAGCGTGTTGGTCGTGATCCGAAAACATTGATGACTGAAGGAATCTCAAAATGACGATCACTGAATTAGCAATCAAACGTCCAACACTGGTTGTTGTGGTGTTCACCGTGATAGCGGTTCTCGGCGTGTTCGGCTATTTCCAGCTTGGGTATGAGCTGCTTCCAAAGATGTCGATCCCCGTTGTGACGATTACAACGATCTATCCGGGGGCGTCTCCGTACGAGGTGGAGAATAACGTCAGCAAGGTCATCGAGGATGCGGTCTCGGGAATTGACAAGATCGACAATGTGCGGTCGACATCGTTCGAAGGGATGTCGCTGGTGATCGTCGAATTCAAGCAGGACGCCAATATCGATTTCGTTGTGCAGGACGCATCACGAAAAGTCAATGCCGTTCTTGCTCAACTTCCTACGGATGCCAAACAGCCGACGGTCTCTAAAATCGCGTTCGATGAAATCCCTGTCCTCCGCATGGGCGTTACCAGTCAGATGGACTCGCGGGAATTCTATCAGTTCATGAAAGACCGGATTCAACCGCGGATATCGAAGATTGCAGGCGTGGCCCAGGTTGCTCTGACCGGGGGCGATCAACGGGAAATTCGCGTGAACCTGAACTCGAGAAAACTGCGCGCGTATGGGCTTTCCATTATGCAGGTCATGCAAGCAGTACGCAGCGCCAATATGGATTTCCCCACGGGGAGTTTCAAGGATTCCGACGAGCAATTTGTCGTCCGCATCGCCGGAAAATTCAAATCAGTCGATGATTTGCGGCAGCTCGTGATCGCGCGCTCGCGCCAGGGAGGAGACATTCATCTGTCGGATATTGCGGAGGTTCAGGATGGCATGAAGGACTACACGCTTATCAACCGTGTGAACGGGATTACCTCCATCGGCATTCAGGTCGTGAAGCAATCCGACGCCAATGCGGTTCTCGTCAGCAAGCTTGTTCGTGCTGAACTGAAGAAGATCCAGGAGGAATTCGCGAAACAAAGCATCGTGTTTAACATCGCAGAGGACAGTTCGACATTCACACTCGATGCGGCGAACGCAGTGAAACAGGATCTCCTCACTGCCGTCCTGATGGTTGCCATTGTGATGCTGCTCTTTCTTCACAGCATCAGGAATTCGCTCATCGTCCTTGTGGCGATCCCATCGTCCTTGATTACGACGTTTCTATTCATGTACGCGATGGATTTCTCCCTGAATATGATGACTCTGCTGGGGATGTCCCTTGTCATCGGCATCCTTGTCGACGATTCCATCGTTGTGCTCGAAAACATCTACCACCATCTGGAAAAGGGAGAAGAGCGGCGGACGGCAGCGTTGCGTGGCCGAAACGAAATCGGTTTTGCGGCTCTCTCGATCACGATGGTGGACGTGGTGGTGTTTCTTCCTTTGTCACTGGTGAGCGGCATCGTCGGTCAGATCATGAGGCAGTACGCTCTTGTGGTGGTCGGTTCGACACTCACGAGCCTTTTCGTTTCGTTCACCATTACTCCCACACTGGCTTCCCGTTTCGGAAAGCTCGAGCGGCTGACCGATCGCACGCTGCTCGGAAAGTTTGCTCTCGCGTTCGAGAGGTACTACCATAGTTTTTCGGATTTCTATCAGAAGCTGCTCAAATGGGCTTTGGTGAATAAAGGAAAGGTTGCGATCGGAACATCGGCGATTTTCATTCTCGCGTTGACGTTTCCTGCCCTCGGATTGATCGGGAATGAGTTCATGCCCCAGTCCGACAGGGGAGAATTCAGCGTCTCGATGGAGCTTGAGCCCGGAACATCCATAGAACAGAACAACCAGACCACGCTCCGTGTCGAGCGCATCTTTTCTCAGATGCCGGAAATCGAAAAAGTGTTCACGGGTGTTGGTTCGCAGGCCATGGGCTCACTTTCTCTCTCCAGCGACAATCTGACGCAGCTGAATGTCACTTTGATACCGAAAGAAAAGAGGAAGAAGTCTACAACGCAGGTGGGCGAAGAAATCAAAGTGAAGCTGAAAGAAATTCCGGGACTCAAAGTGTTCGTCAACCCGATCGGAATATTCGGTGCGGCCAACCAGTCATCGATTCAGATCGCTGTTAATGGAACTGACTTCGCCGCCATCACCCAGGCCGCCAGGCAGGTCGAAGATGTTCTTCATTCCGTCCCGGGGACAACGGATGTTCGGCTCTCTTCGGAGTCCGGTAAGCCGGAGATGCGGATCGAAATCGACCGGGCGAAGATGGCCCAGCTTGGCCTCTCGGTTTCCGACGTTGGAACAACGCTGAGGGTAGCGTTAACCGGAGATGACCAGTCGAAATTTCGGGATGGAAGCAATGAGTACGATATCCGCATTCGGTTCGATGAGTTCAATCGTTCGAGAACCGACGACATTGGGGGCATTGCTTTTGTCAACAACCGCGGACAGCAGATCGAACTCAAGCAGTTCGCAGATATCTATCAGTCCTCCGGTCCGACAAAACTGGAGCGCCGTGAACGCATCAGCATCATCTATGTAAACGGTGAGACACTTGGACGTCCGACCGGAACGATCATGGAAGACTTCAAGACGAGAATCGCCAAGGTCCAGCTTCCCTCGGGAGTGACGCTTGCATATCTCGGAATGGAAAAGATGCGCGCCGAGGGATTCACCAGTTTGTTTCTCGCGATGGCCACGGGGATTCTCTTCATCTATCTGATCATGGTGGCGCTCTACGATTCGTATGTCTATCCGTTCGTTGTGTTGTTTTCCATACCGCTGGCTTTGGTCGGATCTATGATCGCTCTTGCGGCCACGGGAAAGGCGCTGAGTATCTTCACGATGTTGGGGATTATCATGTTGACGGGGCTTGTCGCAAAGAATGCCATCTTGCTCGTGGACCGGACAAATCAAACTCGCCTTGAAAAGGGACTGTCCGTGTATGATGCTTTGCTGGAAGCAGCTCAGTCTCGTTTGCGTCCGATCCTCATGACGACGTTAACGATGATTTTCGGCATGCTGCCGATCGCGCTTTCCACAGCGGAGGGTTCAGAGTGGAAATCCGGCCTGGCGTGGGCCTTGATCGGCGGACTGACAAGTTCCCTGTTTCTGACACTTGTTGTCGTGCCGGTGGTGTATATGAAGGTCGACGAATGGAAGGAAAAGGTGCCGGCGTTCTTCAGCAGGCCGTCCGAGATCTTCCAGAAATTCCGCCGCAAGTAAACAGCTCGAATGAATTACCAACATCAAGCCTCCGGCTTCCACGCGAAGCGGAGGCTTGTGCATTATGAGCTTCGTACTCGAACCGGTGTATTCAAGGAGTTGAGGGAGGATCGAGGAAGAGAAGTCACAGAATCTGGGCCAGTTTGGAGAATTGAGCGCTGAAGGTAAATTGCAGTGTGAATACAATTTTCGTATATTGCAGCCAGAAAATGAGTGAAGAGAGAATATGAAAGCCCAAAGTATCAGAATCTCTCCAAACTCAAACTGATTTTCTTCGGGGTGTAGCGCAGTCCGGTTAGCGCACCTGCCTTGGGC
>PMZI01000054.1 GCA_003170475.1 Ignavibacteriota bacterium
TGTTGCTTGTCCTTCGTCGCTGAGGCATAGGACATCCTGAAGGTATAGTTGGCAGGTAATAGCTCCTTGGTAACCACACCATTCACTGTGTTTCCCAGAACCTGCCACGAGCTGAAGTAGTACTGCACCGTCCCTTGATCAATGAGACTCCCTGCGCTGTTCTTCAATTGCACTGCCGCATTGACCGTAGAAAACACAACCGTGGCGTTTACGCCGATGTCCTGCTGCTTGTCGTTCGTAGCTGTTGCGTAGGTCATTCTGAATGTGTAGCTCGCAGGCAGCAGTTCCTTGGTTGCCACACCATTTAGGGTTTGGCCCAGAGTCTTCCAAGAATTGTAGTAGTACTGCACAGCTCCGGTGTCTATCAACGCGCCTTGGCTGTTCTGCAGCTTCACCATTGTGTTGACAGTTTGAAACACCACAACATTAGGTCCAACGGCCACATTTGATTTCGTCTGTGAACCACCTTCGTATGTCATTCTCAGGCTCACCGTCGCGAGCGTCGTATTCACTCGGAACGTGCCGTCGTTGTTGTTGACGGCGTCTTTCCAAGATCCATCGTAGTATTGCAGAGAGCCGCCTGTGAGGTTTGTGCCGGCGCTGTTGATGAGCTTGACGGACAGGCCTGACGGTGCCTGAGTGACTGTAAACGACAACACATTCGACGTATCGTTCCCGGGATTGACGACGGCAACGATTGCTGTTCCCGCCATGGCGATGTCCGATGCGAGGATCGTTGCCTGGAGGACGGAGTCGGCGACAAAGCTCGTGGTGCGCGAAGAGCCATTCCACACCACAGCAGAAGCAGGAACGAACGCCTTCCCCTTGAGACTCGTGGCGAAACCAGCACCGCCGGCATACGCTGTTGCAGGATTCAACGAAGCGATCACGGGGCTTGGAGGAATCGCGGGCAGGCGATCGAGGATGTACTGAGCGTTGTAGTAGAGAAATTTCCAGCCTTCGACGGTCACCATGCGTGGGTCCGGGTTGAGGGAGTCACCATAAACAATATCGATCTTTTGCTGAAACGCCTTGATAGCCCGTGCGCTGCCGACTGAGTCATGCGCGGCAAGCAACTGATGAGCTCGCTGAAGGCTAGCTTGGAGATTTCCGACAAACGCTTCATCGGAGAGCCAACCGAGCGAACGAATTTGAAACGCGAATGAGGATAAGCTATCCACACTTTGTATCAACGGTTCGCTGGCGGGCGGATGTGGGGGTTCATAGTCATTCAAAATAGAGAGCACAAATTCGGCCTCATCACCCGCCGGTACCATCCGTGCGATTTGCTCTAACGCCGATAGCGCTTGAGGTGATCTAAAGATCCCAAGCAAACCCACTCCATCAGCCAATCCGTCATTGCCGGGAAAATCCGCTATAAGCTTGAGACAGGCCCTGACACCGGCAAGATCGTTGTACTTCGTAAGAAGATAATTGATCGCCGAATCACGATTTCCTGCGTTGCCGTCGTTGAACGCCGTCTCGTGTAGAATTTGCAGAGTTTCGGGCAAATCACTAAACTCGCGAACGAGGACATCTATCGCCCAATCACGGTCGTCGTCTCTTACAGAATGTGATACGAGTTTCAGAAGTGTCAGTACCCTGCTTTTGTACTCCTGAATGGATGCAAACACTTCCAGACAGATGGAGGCAGCTCCGTGCCCTCTGCCAACGGCTTCGACAGTTGCGAGCGAGAGATCGTCGAACCGCGAGTAGTCTCCTTGACTCATCAACAATCCAACTGCCTCGTCGATGAAACTCTCATCATAACGCGCATCCCCGCTGTTGTGCCAAATTGTGAGGGAGTCTAAGGCTTCGCGCGCCAGGCTCGCTGAGGCTGGCCGCTGAAGCAAATATGTCGCGTATAGATAATCATAAGGATCATTAATCGTAAGAGCTCGTTTGCTAAACGATTTGTACAGGAACAGTCTTAGTGTCGCTGTCGACAATGGATAGTTGTGTTGTGCCAAGAAAACACAAGCGGAAGAATTCCCAATCCTATCTGCGCTGTCGGCTAGCTGCTTGACCAAGTCAATGTTAGTGGTATCAAGCCCGAGGTTCTGCAGATTTTGTCCAGCTGCGCCAGAGTAAAGGGGCAGTTGTTCAAGTTGTGCTTTGACCTCTAAACCCAGAGTAGTTACAAGGATAAGAAGAATCAAGAGATACTCACTCAGCTTTTTCATGCCTGTGGCTCCTCATGCGTTTGCTTTCCAAGATTCACTTGCACTTTTTCGAAAGCTGTGGGATCAGTGAGCTCTCTATTTTCGCAGCCTCTGCACTTTGCGCTGCAAGTTCATAGGTCCGGGCTTTCTTCGTTTGTTGCATCTTGATTTCGGCCTCGATCGCACCCCTGACTAGGGTCGCTCGCGCTTTCATGTTGGATTCGTTGTTGAATTCCGCGATTGCCTGACTCAAGGTGTTCAGATTGGCCTTTGAAAGGATCCTTTCCGCAATTACCTGCATTGCATTCTTTATTGCTATGCTATCTTGTCGAAGATGTGCCAACTCATGCGCCTCGAGTTCCTCTCTCAGCACATACTTGCCACCAACAGGCAGGGCCAGTTCCTTTTCCTTTCGGCTCCTGTCTCTGAGCACAGGCAGTCTGTCCTCCAAGTCACGTTTTGCCTGGCAGGCCTGATCGGATGTGAGATCAGCGAGCGATTTGTAGATGGCGCCTATCGTGCTCACATTCTGCGCGCAGAACAGGTAGTTGAAGTATACCTGTAGCCGTTCGATCTTGAACCTGTATATGGTCTTACCATCTGATCTGTCTCGACAAATTCCGATTGTCGGGTTGGGAAAATCTCCTGGCCCCAAGTACATCCATGAGTATGCCATTTTCATCGGTTCACCAGGTCGTCTGTCAGGGTCATCACACCGCTTATCCTCTTTCCCTGTTCTGTCAATCGTATGCGTCGTCCAAGTCGTAGCATCTTGACAGTCCGCGAATGGGTCATTTTGCTCCACCACCAAATTCGGCCCAAACAAGCACTGGTCGCTAGCCAGCAATCTTGCAATCGCCGATATGCGCGCTTCCCGGGCTACCTTGCTCAAAGACTGTGTCGCTACCACCGAGGTCAACTTCTTGGACGAAGGAGCTACACCTGCTTGCACCCCCGCAGGGTAGCCACCACCTCTCCCGTATGCAAGCGCGGCAATCTGTATATTCATTGTACTGTCTATTGTGGACGGTGCAATATACTGCACCGGTCCCATTATCCCAATCAGCTCTGTGCCACTCCCGGATGGGGAGACCAATGTCCCGCCATTTGCGCCACCCCCTACAATAACAACATCATACGCTTCGTCTGCCGGATACTGTCCGGAAGTCCCAAGCGAAATTGTTGCTGTGGCCCCCGGTGCAAGCGTATCCGGGGTCACGGAGACTGATACACATTCTGCCCTCTTGACCTTCACCTCAGTCGATCCGGTCTTGCTCCAGTTGTCTGCCTCATATACAGTGATCACAACCCTCAATGAGTCAAGTCCAAATGTCTGAAATATGTTATCGTCCACAACGTAGGTCACTCTCCCCGATCTCGCGACATCATCGGGAACGGTGATCGTCGCCACGTGCACCTCACCGCCATCGACTGCGAACCCTCCGACAGGAGGCGGGCCCCAGAACCGGGGCCACATGACATCAGGCGAGTTGAGGCTAAACGTGACATCATAGTTTCCCGGAGGCGGGATATCTTGATTGAATCTGTCCTGTGGAATCGATTTCACCGCTGAAGATCTTCCCGGAGCCAGCATCCTTGGACCTGCCAACACCCGAAAATGATGAAGCCTCTCACACAACAGTGTGACCGTCATCGTCGCACTCTTTCCACCGCCAGTGAGGGTCACTTGCACGTCTTGTGACTCTCCGGAAAAACCTCCGCGACTAGGATCGAAGACAAGCTTACATCCATCCGCTAGAGTCGTCGTAATATCGTGCCCTTCCTGTCCCGCTCCTTTAAGGTATGCATAGTCACCGGCCCCGGCAAGCTTGACAACAATGCCGGCATCCGAGAGAGACAACCCGTTGGGTAAATATTCATTCCAGTTCCCATCATACGGTACGATATAAAGGGTTGTCGAGTCATAGCACGAGACCGTCGTGTTGCCGGCATCAAGGTACCAGTGCGCAAATTGAACGTTCTGCTGGAAGTTCCCTGCAACCAATCCTGACGCCGTCATGGGTACGTATGTCCCTCCACCTTGCCACAGTGAACCCTGGAAGGAATACACCAACGAGTCTGAACTGAGTTGTCCCGCGGGCCAGCTCAATCCACCTGAGCCGTTTCCCCAACCGGAATTGTCGAACAACAGCAGCCTGATGTCAGGAGGACTCCAAAGCGAGTTTGCATCGAATGCTCCTGTAAACGGGTTGAGTCCTTCGTACATCGTTCCACCCGATGCAAGTGTCGTTCGCCCCTTCCATGCAATCTGGATGTCCTGGTACTGAGTAGGATTGTAGGTTACCACAATCTCCTCGTTGGCACCGATCGGCTGGCCAAGGCTGTCCCTGCCGCTGATGGTCAGTACACTTGGAAGCGTCAGCATCGGCTTCTGCGCGACACTATCCCAGACAAAAAGAGTTGGCTTATAGAAAAGCCCCGAGGTGTTTGCATTCGTTTGCACAGCGCGCAATGATACCGGACTCTTCGGCTTGATCTCCACCTTCTCTTTGATCTTCACCTGTGAAAGGGAAACCAGTGGAAGTAATATAGCAAGCAGTACAACATTTTTCAGAAGCGTGCGGGTGGAGAAGGTCGACATACCAAACCTCGTCAAGGTCTGAAACGGTGCGGAAGGAATTTGTAACGCAGGCGAACTCCACAATTCTGTACTCAGAAGCGCA
>PMZI01000055.1 GCA_003170475.1 Ignavibacteriota bacterium
GCTGGATAGAGCGACAGCCTCCGGAGCTGTAGGCCAGGCGTTCGAATCGCCTCGGGCGCACTTTCTTAACTCTAGACACTACCAAATCAATCGCAGGAAGGATGCATGCTTAAGCCAAAGAAGAAAATCACGAAGAAGGAAATCAAAGAGGACAAGCTGGTGACGACGTACTTTGAGGCCACCACGTGGTATGAGACGAACAAGAAAATTGTCAATGGGATCCTCGTTGGCGTTGTCGTCCTCGCCATTGTCATCGTCGCCTACATGAACAACGTCACCGCCAACAATGTGAAGGCCAATACCGAACTCGGGAAGGTCATTCCGTACTACGATCAGGGCAAATTCGATGTCGCCATCGGAGGCAATCTGCAGGAGAATGTCCGCGGCCTCCAGTCGATCGTGGATGACTATGGCAGCACAAACGCGGGTGAGCTCGCGAAGTTCTATTTGGCGAATGCGTATTTCGCGCAAAATGACTATGAGAAGGCATTGAAGTATTTTCTCAGTGTCAGTGTGAGTGATGATTTGATCACTGCCTCCGCACTTGCCGGAGCCGCTTCATGCTACGAAGCAAAGAGCGATTACGCGAAGGCGGCTTCGATGTACGAGAAGGCTGCTTTCAAGTCAACCAAAGATGTCAACGCTGCCGAGAATATGTTCCATGCCGCACGGAACTATCTCACATCAGGGAATAAGGAGAAGGCCGCGGAACTGTTCAAGAAGGTGAAAAAGGAATTCCCGACGTCTGTGGTTGCACGGGAAATCGATCGCTGGATTGCCCAGGCAAGCGTCTAAAACGCGGCTGAAGAGAATTCATTCCAAAGCGAAAAGGCGCAGAGAGAACAGTCTATCTCTCGCGCCTTACCGTTTCCGTGCGAACCCCTCTTCTCTGCAAGAGTCTGCAACTTTTCCCGACATTCGACGAAATACTAGAAGTATTGCGGTCCCTTTCGTTTACGTGGAGTGAAACCCGTCGTCCCCCATGTCGCGTCTGAAGAAGATACTTCTGCTGGTCACAGCGATTGTTCTCTTTCTCGGCATCTATGTTATTGATGTTGTGCGGAATGCTGTCAATCTCGGGGGAAGCGCATGGCTCAACGTCCGCGAGATCGGGGTCTTTTTCTCGTTCGTCCTTCTCTTCCTTTTCATTCAGCGTGCCCGGGCTTCTCGACCCACTGCCGTACCGAAGAATATCGGGCAGCTCCTGGCTTACTCCATCTTCGTTCTTGCCTTCGTTGGACTGATCGCCTTTCTCGGGAAGGGGGGATCGGATACCGGCGGCGAACTGTCAGGTTCACCCGGGGCTGTCGCAACGTTATTCTCATCACTCACTGCCATCGCCCTCGGCATCTTCTCTATCACGACGTTGCTGACGATTCGAGATCTTGTCTTCTATAAGAGAAAGAAGGGGACAAAGAGGAATTTTGTTGCGTACGCGGTGAGTCTCGTGATTGCAAATACGGCCGCGTTGCCGCTTCTCCCCGGCGAAAGCCAGCTCATCGCGTCACTACTCTTCTCCGTCACCGTGGTTCTCATCGTCGTCAATTCATTTAAACAGAACTGGGTAGTCTATCTTTCGCGCAGGGAGAAGCTCTACTCCATTGGATATTCGTCTCTGCTGTTCCTGGTCTTTCTTGCAGTGAATGTTCTCATCACGCAGACCGGTCTGGAACATGCGCTCGTGGCCTACCATCCTCCGCTCCAGAGCTTCATTCAGCTCAATGCGATCTTCGGCGTGATCTATTTCGGAATGGCGTTCGTCAGCACATTATTCCATATGCCCACGGCGGAAGTCTATGAGCGGAAGCAATCGGAATTGACGTCGCTGCACAATCTCAGCCGGCTTGTGACGCAAGTGTTTGATTTTTCTGATCTCGTAGACAGTGTGACAAGCATGACGCTGGAAGTGGTGGGAGCGAAGAGCGCCTGGCTGGAGTTGATCAAAGGCCGTAGCGATCAGGGGGATGTGTTGGTGGAAGTCGTCTCTCTCAAGAACATCACGCGCCAGCAGATTGAAGCCATCGCCGTCAATAGCGATGTCTCCCTGCGGCAATTTGTCATCGATTCTAAACGGCCATTACTGATCGATGATGTCAACGCTGACCGCCGGACGAAACATATTAAGAAACTCGATGTGGCCGTCGGATCGCTGATCTGCGTCCCGCTCGCCTCCCATGGAGAACTGATTGGATTCCTGCATGCTACGAAAGTCTTCCAATATGGATTTGATCAGGACGACATAGACGTACTCACGACATTCGCCGATCACGTCACCATCGCTATCGAGAACTCCAAACTGATCGCCAAATCGCTCGAGCGTGAACGGTTCCAGCAAGAGATCATGGTGGCGCAACAGATGCAAAAGCGTCTGCTTCCGCAGAAGATTCCTTATTATGCTTCACTCGATGTCGCGGCGTTATCAGAACCCTCTCTGGAAGTCGGTGGAGACTATTATGATTTTGTAGCTCTTGATACCCATCGGTTCGGAGTCGTGGTTGGCGATGTGTCCGGCAAAGGCGTCTCGGCGGCATTCTACATGGCAGAGGTCAAAGGTATTTTTCAATCGCTGAGCAGGGTGGCTGCGTCTCCCCGCGACCTTCTCCTGAGGGCGAATCAGGCACTGGTGGACAGTCTTGAACGAAATGCTTTCATTAGCTTGTTGTACGCAATTTTTGACACGCAGAAATCAACCGTAACGTTGGCGCGCGCGGGCCACTGCCCGATGATTCATATTTCTGGGAATTCAACGCAGGATGTCCGTCCGACGGGAATGGGTCTCGGACTGACGCACGAAAAGATATTCGAAGAATCGACGCAGGAAACAACAATCTCGCTTAAGACAGGAGATGTTTGTATATTCTACACGGACGGCCTCACAGAATCCAGGAATTCGGACGGCGATGAGTTCGGGGTTGACCGGTTGGTGAATGTGAGCGTCAATGCCAAACGGAATTCTGCGGAGTCCATCAAAACGTCCATTCTTCAAGAGGTCCGAAACTACACGGGCAATTCGACGTATGGAGATGATATGACGCTCGTGGTGGTGAAGATCCTATGAAGAAACTTCAATGGTGCAGCCGCAAAAGCGGACAGATGTGTTGTGCAGGAGGACAGGGCAGAGGCTATGCACTTTCATCGACTCAAGAAGGAGTAATCCACCATGGCTGATTTCAAGGTCCATCAACGAGATGGCGAAGGTGTCAGCGTGATCGACCTGAAAGGGTATCTCGATGCGCACACTGCTCCGGATCTCGAAAACGCCTTTCAGAAATTGCTGAGCGACAGGAAATATAACATCGTCGTGAACTGTAAGGAACTGACCTACATCAGTAGTGCCGGTCTGGGTGTCTTTATGGCGTTCATCGAAGATGTTCGAAAGAACCAAGGCGACATCAAGTTGTCCAATATGTCTCCGAAGGTTTACAACGTCTTCGACTTGCTGGGCTTTCCGATTTTGTACGAGATCTTCAAGGATGAGCAGGAAGCAGTCGTCCGTTTTCGTGCAACATTGAAACCGTAGCGCTTCGGCGATAGTACGCTCACCTACGAAAAGTGTGTACCAATGGCCGCTAAGGCACAGAAACTGAGCAAGACGATCGAGAGCCGCACGGACAATCTCCTGGAGGTAAGGGAGTTTGTTCTCCGCGCGTCCCGCGAATTTGGCTTCTCCGAGGAGGAGGCCTCAAAGATCGTCCTGGCAGTTGATGAAGCCTGCACCAACGTCATTAAACATGCGTATCAATTTGCACCGGATCGGAAAATCGAGATTGTCATCCGACCGGTCAAAGACAGTATGCAGATTACGGTGATAGACGATGGAACATCCTTCAATCCTTCCATCGCAAAACTTCCAGACCTCAAACAGCACCTCAGCCACTACCGGCGCGGAGGGTTGGGCATCTATTTGATGCGAACCCTGATGGACAAGGTCGAATACAAATATGCGCCGGGAAAAAGGAACGAAGTCCGGTTGACCAAGTATCTGACCGCCAGTGAACCGAGCGCTTAAAGCCAAACCATCCTCGAAAACCGTACCATCCGCTCAGAAACGACTGCGCACTTCTGTCAAAGGAAGCGCTGACGTTTCCGATGTCGTGCCCCTGTTCGAATTCAGCAATGTTGTCAACTCCTCCGTCGACCTGAAGTTTATTCTTGGAACAGTTCTCTTGACCGTCATGGGCAAGATGCTCGTTTCCAAAGGTATGGTGTTGCTGAAGCGCGAGCCCGGAGAGTTTGAAGTGGTCAATGCAAAGGGGGTTGACCCTCTGACCATTGGGAAGAAGATCGAAATCGACAGGCCTATCCGGAGTGTCGAACACGCCGATCGTGTCCGGGCTACTCAGCCGTGGATGAGTTTCTTCCGCGAACACAGCCAGAAGCTCCTTGTCCCCATCCTTGCTCAGAAACGCATCATTGGCCTCTTGACTCTCGGAGATCGACTGGGGGGAAAGAAATACACAAAGACTGAGCATCAACTCATCAATTCGCTTGTGAATCTCTCGGCGGCTGCGATCGAGAAGGCCCTCATGATCAAGCAGCTCCGTGACGTCAACCGGAGCCTCGATCGGAAGTACCAGGAGTTAAATACGCTTTTCGATCTGAGCAAGGAATTTAATATTATCCTGGATGCGGAGAAAGTCATCCGGTTGCTGACGTTTTCGTTGATGGGTCAGATCGGTGTGAACCGCTATGCCTTCTGTCTTGAAGACGGAGGGAAACTTCGTTTCGCGGCCTCGAAGCTCGATACGGAAGTTCGATCAACGGAAGTACTTCGCTCGCTTTGTGCACTGAAGGGGGCCGACCTGGTTGAGAACCTCGCTAAGCAGAAGAGGTTTTTCATCGTCGCGGAATTTCTGGCGCAGATTGGAATTGTTGCTGTCGTGCCGATGCAAATCCAGAACCAGGTGAAGGGAGCCGTCCTTCTCGGAGAGAAGCTCCGTGGAGCGGATTATACGAAGGGTGACCTGGAATTTCTGTACTCACTGGCGAATCTCGCTATTATTTCGATCGAAAATGCGAGACTTTTCCGCGAAGCGATTGAGAAGCAAAAAATGGAGGATGAACTCGCGATAGCCCGTGAAATTCAGCAAGGACTTCTGCCAACAACGCTTCCAAAAATTCCGGGATTTGAGGTCGCAGCTATTAACATCACCTCAAAGCAGGTGGGCGGTGATTATTACGATGTTCTGCCGATCCATTTTGACGAGTACATTCTTGTGATCGGAGACGTCTCTGGTAAAGGGACGCCTGCAGCTTTGCTCATGGCGAACGTCCAGGCGGCGCTTCGCGCATTTGCGCCGATGGGTATGTCGCTCCCCGTTGCTACGGCGCGAATCAATGATTTGACCTGCTCAAATACCGGTCAGGATAAGTTCATTACTTTCTTCTGGGGATCTCTGAATAGTGTGACAAAGGAGTTCCGATACGTGAACGCCGGCCACAATCCTCCTTTTCTCTTGAGGGCAGACGGCACGATTGAAAGACTCGAGCTTGGAGGTATCATCCTTGGACTCATGAAAACTCTGACACCTTACCAGGAAGGCAGTGTGACCCTTGGTCAGGGAGACGTTGTCTTCATGTTTACGGATGGTGTCAGCGAGGCAATGGACTCGCAGGAAGTCGATTTCACAGAAGAACGCCTCGAGGAGGTTTTGAAGACCGTTCGGACAAAGACTCCCTCAGAGATCATCCACGCAGTGCAAGCTGCACTTGAAACGCACACACAAGGCACGCCGCAATCAGACGACATCACGGTCCTCGTCATCAAAGCACTGTGATGTGTCGCATCGTAGGTTCCTCCCGGGTTCTCACACAACGGCGCATTCGCTCCCTGCATTGAAATTGGGTCACGTATTTGCTACATTCCAGTGGAGTTCAGCTGTATTCAAGAGGTGGGTTTGGTGAGGGTTGATGTGCTGAATCGAATGGAATCAAGGAGAAAGGATTCATTGATCTAATGAAGTATCAGTTTCTGGATATCGAAAAGAAGTGGCAACAATATTGGGAGAGCAATCGCACCTTCCGCACCGACGATGACACCGGGAAGCCGAAACTTTATGTTCTGGATATGTATCCGTATCCATCGGGAGCAGGACTGCACGTGGGTCACCCTGAGGGATATACGGCGACGGATATCATCTGCCGTTACAAACGGATGAACGGGTTCAACGTTTTGCATCCTATGGGTTGGGACGCATTTGGGCTTCCCGCTGAGCGCTACGCGATGCAGACCAACATTCATCCGCGGGTGACGACGGAAGAAAATGTCAATACGTTCCGCCGTCAGATCAAGATGATCGGGTTGAGTTACGATTGGGATCGGGAAATCAACACCACGGATCCGGGCTACTATAAATGGACACAATGGATATTTCTTAAGATCTATGATTCATGGTTCGATCCTCGGTTGAAGAAGGCTCAACCGATTCAGACTCTCGAAGAAGAACTGACATCCCGCGGTTCTGCAGGATTGCCTCTTGAAGAACATTTTACAGCCGAAGAGTGGAAGAGGAAATCCCCAAAAGAACGGCACGATTTTCTGGCGCAATTCAGGCTCGCATTCGTAGCGGAGATTCCTGTCAATTGGTGCGAGGGATTGGGAACCGTGTTGGCCAATGAGGAAGTGGCAGAATGGACTGAGAAAGGCTATACCGTCGAGCGGCGACCGATGCGGCAATGGATGATGCGGATAACGGCATATGCCGAGCGACTTCTGGAAGATGCAAAGGAACTCGATTGGCCCGTTTCGACCACGGAACAGCAGCGCAACTGGATTGGGCGGTCTGAAGGCGCCGAAATTGATTTCCCGTTAAAAGGGCGTGCGGACTCCTTGCGTGTTTTCACGACAAGAGCTGACACATTGTTCGGCGCGACTTACATGGTTCTGGCGCCGGAACATCCACTGGTGGAGAGCCTTACCGCTGAACACTTGCGCTCTGCGATTGCTGGCTATAAAGCACAGGCTTCCACAAAATCAGAGCTTGAGCGGGGGATTGAAAAAGACAAGACGGGAGTTTTCATCGGTGCGTACGCGATCAATCCTGCCACCAAACAAGAAATCCCGCTCTGGATAGCGGATTACGTTTTGATGGGGTATGGCACCGGAGCGATCATGGCAGTTCCAGGGCATGACGAACGCGATGCGGAATTTGCGAAGAAGTTTCACCTGCCAATCATTCAGGTTGTTGACGGCGGACCGGGAGCTGCTGAAATCTTTGTTGATGATGGTGTGAGTGTGAACTCGGCAAATGATGAGATTTCTTTGAATGGATTGAAGACGCCAGAGGCCAACCGCACGATTACCAGTTGGCTCGAAAAGAAGAAACTTGGGAAAGCCACCGTTCAATATAAGTTAAGGGACTGGCTCTTCTCGCGGCAGCGCTACTGGGGCGAGCCGATCCCGATCATCTACCTGGAAGACGGGACGATGAAGGCGCTTCCTGAGACTGACCTCCCACTGCTTCTTCCGGATCTCAAGAAGTTTCAGCCAAGCGGCACGACTGAGTCACCACTGGCATTGGCCACGGATTGGATTAATGTGATTGATCCAGAGACTGGCCTAAAAGGTCGGAGGGAAACCAACACTATGCCCCAATGGGCGGGGTCTTGCTGGTATTATTTGCGGTACATCGATCCGCACAATGACAAAGAATTCTGCTCGAGCTCAAAAGAGCGCTACTGGATGCCTGTCGATCTCTATGTCGGTGGTTCAGAGCACGCGGTCCTCCATCTCATGTACGCCCGGTTCTGGCACAAGGTTCTTTTCGACTTGGGTCATGTGAGCACAAAGGAACCGTTCACGCGATTGCGCCATCAAGGGATTATTCTAGGAGAAGATTCGCGAAAGATGTCAAAATCGCGAGGAAACGTCGTCAACCCTGATGACGTCATTGCAGAGTATGGATCGGACTCTATGAGGTTGTTCGAAATGTTTATGGGGCCCATCGAAGAGATGAAGCCGTGGAGCACGAAGGGGGTAGAGGGTGTCTTTCGATTCTTGAATCGGGTTTGGCGTCTTTTTGTGAAGGAGGACATAGGTCTAAACCCGGCAATCGTGAATAAACAAGCGACGCCGGATTTCGAACGCCTCTTCCACCAAACCGTGAAAAAAGTGGGGGAGGATATTGAGGCGCTTCGGTTCAATACCGCGATATCTCAGCTCATGATCTTCATTAACGAGGCGATGAAGCTTGAAGAACTTCCACGGAAAGAACTTGAGCAGTTTCTCTTGTTGCTGGCTCCTTTTGCACCACACATCGCTGAGGAGCTCTGGGAGGCCACGGGGCATAAAGGCTCACTGGCTTTTGAGCCATGGCCATCATTTGACGACGCAAAAACAATTGAAGACAGAGTTGAGATAGTTCTGCAAGTCAATGGAAAAGTGAGAGGTAAGCTCGAAGTACCTCAAGGAACGAACGAGCAGGAAATCGAGCGGCTGGCTCGCCTCGATGCGAACATTCTCCGGCACCTCGAAGGCAAGAAGGTCATTCGTACGATCGTTGTCAAAAACAAGCTTGTTAATATCGTCGTTGGAGGCTGAGGCATCTCTTGGCGACTCTTTCTGTCATCATCATTACAAAAAACGAGGAGCATAATATCGTTGACTGCCTTGAATCTGTGAGGTGGGCGAATGAGCTTGTTGTCGTCGACGGTGGGAGTGATGATAAGACGGTCGAGTTGGCTCGTAAATGCGCTCAGAAGGTCTATGTCAAGCCTTGGGAGGGATATGCTGCAGCAAAAAACTTTGCCCTCCAGCAATGCGTTTGCGATTGGATCCTCTGGTTGGACGCGGATGAAAGGGTAACAAAAGAGTTAGGAGCGGAGATACAAGCCCTTCTGAATCAAGAATTTACGACGGTTGTCGGATTTGAAGTCGCAAGAAGAGCTTTCTTCCTTGGCAAGTGGATCAAGCATTGTGGATGGTATCCTGGATATGTTCTTCGGCTGTTTCGTCGGGGGTCTGCCCACTGGTCAGACAAAAGAGTCCACGAACATTTGGAGATTGGGGGAGTCACCGGCAGACTTAGTGCGGATTTGATGCACTATACAGATCCGAACTTGTGGCACTATTTCGATAAATTTAACAGGTATACTACGCTGGCTGCGGAAGAACTCACAACAAGGGGTGAGCGCTTTCGGTTGAGCCAATTGACGGTGCGACCGATCTGGTTGTTTGTAAAGATGTATTTTCTCAAGTTGGGGTTTCTGGATGGAGTTCAAGGATTCATTTTATGTGTGCTGTCGAGCTGCTATGTCTTCACAAAATATGCTAAACTCTGGGAATTAACTCATTCAAAGGTAAGGAGTAAGGCGTGATGGCAGAAAGCGAAAAAGATACCGCACTTTTCATGGGTTTGGTGTTGATGTTCCATGCTGCAGCGATGCAGCACATGGGAAAAACAAAGAACCCGATCTCGGATAAAGTGGAACGTAGCTTGGATCAAGCTCAATTCGTCATTGATACGTTGGATGCCCTGGTGACCAAAACGAAGGGAAACCTGAGTGATGAGGAAAACCGATTCCTGACAAACGTCGTGAAGGAACTAAAACTGAATTACGTGGAAGAATTAGCGAAGGATCAGAAGCCGGTCGCGGAACCCGGAGAAGTTCATCCCCAGGAAAGTAAGGAAAGCCAATGACATTCGGGATCGCGGGCAACGTCCGCAAGGGGGATGTCCCCATCGTTGCTCAGAGAGTTATTGAACGGTTCATTTCCGAGGGAGTTGACTTCGTTGTCGAGAAAACCCTCGCTTCGGTGGTTCGCAAAAAGCTTCGGCTCAAGTCCGTCGGACGAACCGTCTCTGAGAAAGACTTGCCCGCTCGTTGTGACATGCTCGTCTCTCTCGGAGGAGACGGCACCATTCTCCGCTTGGCCCGTCAGGTGGCGGAGAAGGGGACTCCTCTTCTCGGTGTCAATCTCGGGAAGCTAGGGTTTCTTGCTGAAGTGTCTGTGGAAGATCTTGATGCATGCCTAACGGAGGTCTTAAAGGGAGATTATTTCATCGTAGAAAGGATGATGTTGCAGGCAACAATTCTCAAGAATTCAAGGACTTACATCGCCCTTAATGATATTGTTGTTGATAAATTTGGATCCTCCCGAGTCCTCAATTTCGAGACGCACGTCAACGCCGAGTACCTCGCTACGTTCACGGCAGACGGGATAATACTCTCCACTCCAACGGGATCAACTGCCTATGCCATGGCCAACGGCGGTCCGATTGTTACCCCCCACAACAGGGCGATCACCATCAATCCCATTTGTCCACACTCCCTGACGGCCCGACCGGTCATCGTTCCGGACGATTCGGTCATCCGGATCAAAGTGGTATCTTCAGACAACAAAGTACGTTTCACGGCAGATGGACAAGACGAGGTATTGATCCGACCCCCCACAGAAATACGTGTCAAACGCTCACCATTCAGCGCCAGGTTGGTTAAACGGCGAAACACCAGCTACTATGACCTTCTCAGGAAGAAACTCAACTGGGGACAGGATCTGAGAACCGGGAAGAGGTAGAAGACGTCGCAATCAGAGGCGGAGGCAAACGATGTGGAGAAGGGTTTTGGGGGACTGTGCCGCCTAGTATAACTACTCTTTCGAGTGCGCTAGTTGTTCTGCGCTCCCTCATCTATCCATTTCTTCATCCCGGCCAGTTGATTTGAGTTAATCGGAGTGGCATTGAATGGCATTTGTGGGGCGATGCGGCCGTCGAGTCGTTCGATCAACAGGCTGTTGCTGCTCGCTCCTGAAATGACAAGGCGGGGTTGGTGGTTCATCAGGCTGTTATACGCTGAGCTGGAGAGATCAAGACCGGCGGATGGATTGCTCCCCGCGTGGCACCCGACGAACGCGCATCGTGACTGAAACAGCGGCTGAACGTGTTGAGAGAAACTGACCTTCGAAGCAGGGAAGACGACGGGATTACTGTTGGGATCAGTGACCTGATCCTTGCATGAGCTGAGGCCGAATGCAGTTCCCAACATAAAGATTCCTATTTTCAGAAGGTTGTTCATTCGCTCTCAAGTCACCGATGTCGGAAAAGTGAACTGCAATTGCCATTTGCAGTATCAAACAATACAAAATACCGAAAACTGTCCGGTCCAGCAACAAATTTCTCGTTGACATTCCAAGCGGCTTTGGCTATATTATTCGTGTTATTTTGGGCCGTTAGCTCAGTTTGGGAGAGCGCCACAATGGCATTGTGGAGGTCACCGGTTCGAGCCCGGTACGGTCCACTATCAAATCTCATGGCATTTGGTACAAGCTAAGATACTCACGAAGGACAATCCGGCAGGTTGTCCTTTTTTTCTTTGTTCTCAGGGCCTTATTCTATGCTTCCAACGCAGGTCAAGTTATCGGTTGATGAACTCTCAAAGCGAGAGAGCCTTTCCTTGATATGGCCTGATGGGCATCTGGGGAGAACTTCGCTGAAGAGTTTGCGCGATAATTGCCCGTGTGCTGGATGTCAGGGCGAAACGGTTCTCCTCAAGACATACGCTCCCATGCCAACGCCCGAGATGCCCGGAAAATACAAGCTCGTCGGGGCGAATCAGGTCGGTTCCTATGCACTGGCCCTCTCCTGGGCAGACGGACATCAGACCGGAATCTACACCTGGGAGAGCCTTCGGTCGATGTGCGAGTGCAAGATCTGCACGCCTGACGGCCCGAATCACTGAACGCGAATGTCGAAGTCGGAAATTCAAGCAAAGAGTCTTCGCAGGGTTTCTGGAATAGCGGATGTGCTCGAAGGCCAATTAGGGCGGCCGCGCCCGCCGCGCAAGAAATCCCCGCCGTTGGATTCACTCATTGCGACGCTTCTCTCACAGAACACAAATGATCGGAACAGCTACCGGGCTTGGCTGAATCTCAAGGAGCAATTCCCTTCATGGGAGAGAGTTCATGAATCGCGGTGGCAGACAGTTGCGAAGGCAATTGAGGTGGGAGGCCTGAAGAACCAGAAGGCGCAGAGAATCAAGCTGATTCTTCGAACGATTCTCCAAGAACGCGGGTCATTTGCCCTCGACTTTCTCAGAGCGATGTCGGATGAGCAGGCGATGGAGTACCTCCTGGCGATGAAGGGGGTGGGCAGCAAAACAGCAGCCTGCGTTTTGGTCTTCTCGCTCGGACGCGACGTCTTCCCGGTTGACACGCATATTCATCGGATATGCAACAGGCTGGCGCTGGTCAAGACAAAGTCGGCGGACGAGACGTTTGAGGCTATGAAACCGCTGCTTCCCTCGGGAAGGGGATACTCGTTTCACGTTAATCTCATTCATTTTGGGCGGCAGACATGCCGGTCGATGAATCCGCTCTGCGGCCAGTGCGTCCTGTTCGATGATTGTTCTTATCCACTGAGGCATCGGAATCAAGCAAAAACCCCTGCCATCATGCGCCGAAAAAGAGAGACGGATTTTCTGATCACCGAAAAGATCGCGACTGGTAATTCCAAACGCCGAAATCACTCAGATCGATAGACGCGAGAATCGCAGCATGAATGTTCTCAGCCGCTACCTGAAATATTTCCTAAAGTACAAATGGCGCATTTCCGCCGGCCTCTTCTCCGTGGCAATGTGGAGTTTGTCCGATGCGCTATCAGCCTTCCTGATTGCTCAGCTCTTCGTAGCACTGCAGAAGATTGGTGATGCGGTCAGCGCGGGTCAGGCACTTGCACTCAAGATCCCCATCGAGGTTCTCAATTACACCGTCAAGGAAATTACTATCACGGGTAAGGAAGAGGCGCTTCAACTGATTCTGACCTTCGCGGGCGCGATGCTCGGCATCATCGTAGTCAAAGTCTGCTTTGTGTACATTCGCGAATATGTGATGAGCTCCGCCCAACAAAAAATTCTGACGCGGTTTCGCATAGAGCTCTTCGATACGGTTCTGCTTCTCCCCGTGCGGTACTTCGATCAGCAAAAAACCGGGACGGTGATGTCCCGCATCACGAACGACGTGAATAATATGGAGCAGTCGCTCTATCTCACCGTCGAAATAGCGCAGAACATGTTGTACTCGTTGATCTACGGTGGCTTCCTGTTCTATACGAACTGGCAATTGGCGGTGTTCACCATTGTCATCTTTGCGCTCTCGGGACTGATCTCACGGAAGTTTGGTGATCGGATTCGCATTTATAGCAGAGACTTGACCAACACGCTCGCTGAAATCTCAGCGTTCCTGCAAGAGAAGATCTCGTCAATTCGGATCGTGAAATCCTTCACCCGCGAGCCGTATGAACGTGAGTCGTTCCGAAAGAAGGTTGACGCGAACTATCGGCATTCGATGAGAATTGTCAGAACGATGGCCGTTCTGAGTCCAACCAATGAATTCTTCAACACGTTTGTCGCATCCCTGCTTGTAGTGTTCACCGGGTACTTGTTCCTTCAGGGGTCAGTCAGCATGAAGTCTGTCATCACTTTTCTCCTGCTGGTGAATTTCCTGGCTAAACCGGTGAAGGCGTTGGGGGAAAACTTTGCCCGGATTCAGAAGACTCTTGTCTCCGCTGGCTTGATTTTCGAAATGCTTGATCTCGAGAAAGAGAAACTGCAGGATAAGCCGGGGTCGTACATTATCCAGTCAGGAACTGTGGAGTTGAAGGACGTCTCTTTCTCGTACAATACTGAGATCGCTGCGCTGTCACATGTCAGTTTCAGTGTCAGATCAGGGGAAAAAGTGGCGTTGGTCGGCCCCAGCGGGAGCGGGAAGACAACGCTTATCAATCTGATACCGCGTTTCTATGAACTCACGTCGGGATCGATAGAGATTGACGGCCACGATATCCGTCAGATAAATCTCACGGATCTTCGGTCACAGATCAGCATCGTCCCTCAGGAAGTGGTTCTCTTTTCAGGAACGATCGAGGAGAACATCCGCTACGGGAAACTTGACGCGACGGAGAAGCAAATTATTGAAGCCGCGACGATGGCAAATGCACATTCGTTTATATCTCAGCTGGAGCGCGGGTACGCCACAGAAATCGGCGAGCGGGGAGTTCAGTTGTCCGGAGGGCAGCGTCAACGGTTGGCGATCGCTCGGGCAATATTGCGCAACCCCAGGATCCTGCTGCTGGACGAGGCCACCTCAGCGCTGGACAGTGAGTCGGAACTCATGGTGCAGGAGGCGCTCGACCGGTTGATGGAAGGGCGCACGTCGTTCATCGTCGCTCATAGGCTTTCGACGATCTATCGCTGTGACAAGATTTTCGTCCTTGAACACGGGAGTATTGTTGAACAGGGAACACACGAGCAACTTCTGCGCAATGACGCGGGACTCTACAAACGTCTGTATTCGCTGCAGTTCAATGACGAGGGAAATGAGGACAAAGGGTCGGTCTAGATGGAGTTCTTGAAACCTGTCGAAATCGGATTCCGTCGTTTCCTGGTCCGTCTCCTGGGCCTTCTGGTGCATCGCTCGCGTCCTTTGCCAGCCGGCATCGATTTCTCCACGCGAAAGTACCTCTTTGTGCGACAGGATCGCATCGGCGATGTCCTCGTTTCCACGCCGCTCATTCATGCAATGAAGGAGCGGTACCCCAACGCATCCATCGACTTCCTTCTCAGCTCAAACAATCATTTCGTTCTGGCGAATGAACCTCTGGTCCGGAAACGGTGGGTCTATAAAAAGACTGCGGCAAGCGCCGTTGACATCCTGAGGAAGATCCGGCGGGAGCACTACGATTTTGTTATCGATCTGATGGACAATCCGTCTGCAACGTCTACGGTGCTCTGTGCACTTGCAGGAGGAAGATGGAATGTCGGGTTGTCGAAAGAGAATGCTTACACCTATGACATCAGCGTTCCACTGCTCTCCCGAAGAGACACCCACATCATCGATCGACTTGCGATGCTCTTGACTGTCTTTGGAATCGGTCGCGACGATCTGACTCTCAAAGTGTGTTACAACGTATCATCGGCAAGCAAAGAGTTCGCTGATGGATTGCTGACAGAGCATAAGCTTCTCGGGCGTACGCTGGTGGGGATCAACATTTCTCCGGGTGAGGGAACGCGGTTCTGGGGTGTTGAGAACTATCAAGCTCTCATCCGATGGTTGCACAAAGAGCACGGTGGTTTTCCCATCATGGTATTGTACCAGCCCTCGGACGTATCAGTCGCAGAAATCATTGCGCAGCCATTTCCTGAAATCGTTCTCTCCCCGGAAACGAAGACCTTTGACCAATTCGCAGCACTCGTTCAAGTGCTGGGGATTCTCATCACGCCGGATACATCGGCTGTTCATCTCGCGGCAGCCTTTTCAATTCCGTCAGTTGTCATGTACGTCCAGTCGAACAAAGAACTTCGGATCTGGGAACCGTACGGATCACCGAGCGAGACAATAGTAACGGATGTCGATGATCTGCGCCGGATTCCGCAAACTGCCGTGTTTCAAGCAGTTGAGAGGTTGATGAGTCTCGAATTGCCTTCGGCAAACGCTCAGCACGTAGCCCCGCCCACAGCATGAAGAAATTCCTCGAACTCCTTGCGCGCACGTTTCGCAACTCTGTCGCCTATCCGCTGTTGCGTCTGATATTCCGCAACGCTCCCTCCGACGCGCCGATCGATCTCAATCACGTGAACCGAATATTGATCTTTCGATACGATCGGATCGGAGATATGATCGTTACCACCCCGATCCTGCGAATCCTCAAACGACGGAATCCCAACATCCGGATTGACGTTCTCGCAAGCAGATCGAACGCGGAAATCGTGCAGCTCAACCCCTCCGTGGACAATCTCCGGATACTGGAGACAAACTGGTTTGGATTGATTCGTCAGGTCGGTAATTTACGAAAACAACGATACGACGTGGTGCTCAATTTCATTTTCAATCGGACGACAGGACCTGGAATTCTGGCGAACCTCATCGCCCCGCATGGTTACAAGGTGGGGCAGGGGCCGGACCGATATGCTTCTTATTTCAATCGCCTCATAAAGGTGAGACGATTTGAGCAGCATATGCTCGAATCCTATGTCTCAATGATTGAGCAGACGTTTGGGATTTCAATCGATCGCCATGAACTTACGTTTGAAATCGGCGTGGCGGCTGATTCACGGCGGACGGTCGATGAATGGTTGGAAAAGCAATTGCTCCGTCGGAGTTCTCAATCGAAATCTCCTCGTTTTCCCTATATCGTCTTCAATCCGTCGGGAAAGGATGTAGACAGATCGCTCGGGATACATCAGATAGAGGCTTTGGTGAAGAGCCTCGTCGGAGCATCGCGCTTCCGCCTGGTGGTCCTTGCTTCACCGGGAAATGTGGTTATGAACGAAGCTCTTCGTGGCAAGGCGGAGATTCACAAGTTCTCGCTCTATGAGACACGAAGCTCCAGGCCATTGGGTGAATTGGCATCGCTCATCGAGGGGGCCGTTCTGGTGATCAGTCCTGACACATCGATCGTTCATTTCGCTTCGGCGATGCAGACGCCCGTTCTGGCGATCTACGCTCCGATGAATGCTTCCCAGGAGTGGTTGCCGCACGGAGTTACCTACGATGTTGTCATGGCCAGGGAAAATCAACGGGTCTCTGAAATCGAGCCGCAAGTACTCATCGAGGGAGCCGTGCGGTTTGTTGCTAGAGTTCTCGACGAGGATGTGGCCATATTTCCGGAGTCGAAATGAAGAGAGAATCAGTATTCAAGGCAACGACGAGATTCGGGATTCTCCTGTTTGCGCTGAGCATTCCCATCTCCCATGTTCCTGCGCAGTTTGGAATCGGAATTGCCTTTGTCGGTTGGCTCGGGGAGGGGCTGATCAACAAAAAGTGGAGAGTTTGCTGGCATCCCGTATTTATTCCGCTAATTGTCTATTTGATTTGGAATATTCTTTCTGCAGCGCTTTCGGAGCGGCCGGGGCATAGTTTAGGAGCAATCCTCGACAACGAGTGGCCCTTGTTTATCATGCTTATGCTGTTCTGGACGGTAAACGATGAAGCATTCCTGAGAAAGGTCCTTATGGTGTTTCTCTCATCGGTGTGCGTCGCAGTTGTTTACGCTGTCTGGCAGGTTGTGGGGGGAGTGGAACTCTATCGCCACATGCCCCTTGATCCAATGGGATCCGGGCTTTATCGCGCCGTCGGGTTCTACAGCTTCTACCTGACGTTTGCCGCGCTCGCCATGGCGGCCTTCTTCTTCTCAACGAGTTTCTCGTTCGAATTTAGAAAGTGGTATTTCGTTGTGCTTTCCGTGCTGAGTTTCCTCGCCGTCGTAGGATCATTTGCCCGAAGCATGTGGCTTGCTTTTGCACTTGCGATCCCGATCTTCGCATTTATGCGCCGCCGAAAGCTCGGGGCGATTCTGAGTTCGGTGCTCCTTATTGTTGTCATCGGAGGAATGCTCTTTGTGCCGACTCTTCGATATCGCGCAGGATCGATCCTCGACGCAGGGCAAAATGAGACCAGACTCAACTTGTGGAAAACAGCCGTGAAGATTTCAGAATCCAATCCCATCATTGGAATTGGAGAGGACAATTGGGATTTGATGTTCGAACGGTATCGGGTTGCCGGGTACTACGATACGACTGTTCATCCTCACAATGACTACCTCACTGTGCTCGTATCGTCCGGAATTCCGGGTTTGTTGGCGTTTCTATCGATTTGGACGGTCTTGTTGGTGACGGGATTCAAATCCATCGTAAAGATGCAAAACAGGACACTTCGAGCTGTGGGATGGGGTGGAGCTTTTTCGCTCGTGGGATTGCTCGTCGGAGCCATGTTTCAGAACTACTATGGGACATTCATCAACTGTCTGGAATGGTGGTTTGTTGCAGGACTGCTGATGACCGCTGTAAAACTAAGCGCGCCTGGCTCAGAAGAGAGGGTGTCTGTGTTGGAGCGAAGTCAAACCTGAACCGAAGCAGTCAGTTCGTTGATCCTGCATCGGAAGATGATTTGAATTTCTCAAAAGTCGTGGTCTTATAGTGATCCTCACCGATGAACCGCAACACCGTCGCGAATTCCTTCGCTTCCATGTAACCAGCGATCTTTGTGATAGGTCCGGCTCCTGATTCTAGGAATACCGTCGTTGGATATCCCGTAACACCCATTGCACGGGCAAGACTCGCTTCGTCAAGCTGGTCGGTTCCGACCGTCACGTTGTTCTGCGATTCTGCATTGAGCTTTACGGCAATGAAATTGCCTGCAACGATGGCCTTGATGTGTTCATCACTGTAAACGTCGGAGTCCATTTTCTTGCACCAGCCGCACCAGTTCGTGTACACGTCGATGAGCAATTTCTTATTTTGAGTTCGCGCAAGTGCGACGCCGTCGTTGTACGAGTGCCACTGGATCCTATCGGCCGAAGTCTCGGAGCCTTCGTGTCCTTTTTTCGAAGTGAAGAACACCGCTAACCCAACGCCTACGAGCGCGATAACGACCAGCACGGAAGTCACTCGTGAGTTCATCTTTTCCCCTTCTCGCAGTTTGCCATTCCATGTCGATTGAACAGATTCGATTCCATATCCGTTCCACACCTTTAGGATGCAGGCATTTCAGAAACGATTCGAAGGACCTCGTGGTTAGCGATAGCAGAGGTATTTACTTCTGATCTTCTTGAATTGTTGCAGCCCGTCATCCCACCTCGCTGTCAGTTGCTCGACAGTCGAGTGATCTTTCTTCAGTGCTTCTCGGACTTCTCGTGAGCCAACGAGTTCATCAAATCGCCGTGTCTTGATCTGAAAGTGGCGAGGATAGAGGTCTCGGAGGCTGAAAAGAACATGCATGCCGGTCGCGACCGGGCGGAATTGTCGTCGGTCGACCACATTTAGCGAGATGCCGTGGCAGAGTTCGCTCTCGTACTTCGAATCTGTTGTGACGGTCCTTGTTGATCTCGGTGTAAATGAGACTGCCCCAAAAACGACACCGGGGCATTGTCGGGAGTTCAGTTCGTTCAGAAGGATCCTCGACTGGATCCAGGGTGCACCGATGTACTCAAATGGATGTTCGGTCCCGCGACCTTCCGAAACATTCGTGCCTTCGATTAAACATGTACCGGGATACACGAGAGCCGTATGGAGGCTCCTGATGCTGGGAGAGGGTCTGATCCATGGCAGATCTGTTTCATCAGAGTACAGCTTTCGCCGCCAACCTTTCATCTTGATGATGTGCAACGGGGGATGGACCTTTCCTCGAAGCCAGCCCTCTCCTGCCATCATAGATGCAATTTCACCTATGGTCAGTCCATGAACGATTGGAAGCGGAAGCCATCCGACAAATGATTTCAATGATTCTTCAAGGATGGGGCCCTCGGTAAGCACGCCTGCAATTGGGTTCGGTCTGTCGAGCACGACGTAAGGAATTTCCCTCTCCCCGGCAGCCTCCATGGTCAATGCAAGCGTAGTGATGTACGTGTAAAACCTCGCACCGACATCCTGGATATCGAAGAGAAGAATGTCGATTCCCTTGAGCATTCGCGATGTGGGCTTTGTCGTCCTTCCGAAAAGCGAAAATGTCGGTACGCCCGTCCTCGGATCCAATTCGTCCTTGATCTCCTTGCGATCCGGTGCCTGCCCTCGGATTCCATGCTCGGGTCCAAAGAGCGCCACGACATGCACATCCTTCGCGGAGACGAGCGCATCCACCAGGTGCGTTCTATCGTGGAGAAGGGCGGAGTGATTCGTGACAACGCCGACTCGCTTTCCACGGATCAGGTCGAATTGAGAGCGGAGGAGAACCTCCGATCCAAGTTGAACGGTGGCCGGAGATTTGCGGGTCATTTTCTGACAGCCTCGATGATGTACGCCTCTTTCGGCGGGATCTCGAGTGCCACGAGTCCTGTGGCGTCGATGCTCGTCACCAGCCTTCGACCGTTTTCTGCGATCAAATAGATTCGGTCTCCCGAAGTGAACCCATAGAGTGAGGCGTCAAACCGAAAAGGGACCGTCGTGGTTGAAATGTTTGCGACAGCGATGCCGACGTTATTGTCCTTCGCCTTCCAGGCACCCAGGATGAGAGGTGAGCTTGTCGATTGCCAGACGTTCTCGGCCTTGTCATGTCCGGAGTCATCGATGCCATCATCGCTGGATGGTTTCTTGACGGTTTCAACCGGGCGGGCTTTTCGTCCGGCATAGATGGACAGCCGAATGATGGGATACTGAAGAGGTGAAGCGGTTACGGATGGAGGCCGTACGTACGTTCCATAGAGCAAGTACTTGGTGGCTTGCTCTCTGATGCGCACAAGTTTAAGTGCGAACGCGATTTCATCGGTCCGTTCTTTTCGCTGGACCGGCAAATAGTTCGCGATCGTCGGTTGGCTCCCCCAGGCAAACGTTCGGGCCTGTTCGATGAAGAAAAGTGTAGAGTATTTCTGGTCCAGGAGCTTTAGCGGTTCTTTCGGCGCAAATTCTTTTGGCCAGAGTTCGTCATACGGTGGTATTGTGAGAGATGAATAGTTACCGTAGGTCACTCCAAAAGCATGGTAGACCGCTTGGAAGAAGGGAATGCACTCCCAACCGTCGTTGGGCCTGGCATAACGCTCTTTGCTGACCTGGAGCGTAAGCATCAAGTCGAGGTAGGGAAGCCAGGCTTCGCCGGCACCTTCTCCCGCGAGAAGGGAGTTCCTCACCGGTCTCGTTCTTTGTCGTATATCGTTGGAGAGAAGGCGGAACCCATTCATCCAGAATGTCCCTCCACCAAGAGGGTGTCCATGTGTTGGATCGTAGCAAAGGAGGCTGCTGCAGGCCTGGTCCATATAGATTCCATCTACGCCGAGGTCACGGACGGCTTCCTCCGCGATTCCGGCATACGTATTGCGCCAGAAGGGAGCAGCCATGCACATCGATGCGCACGCCTGTTGCGTGTACGTGTTGTAGATCTCAGGCTTGACTTTTCCATCGAGGCCCTTCACTGCATACTGTTCGGCTCCTTTTTCGAACCAGCTCTTCGTTGTCATGCCCCAGAGCCTCTGGTTCATGTAGACGATCGCGTGGATATCATTCTTGTGGGCGGAAGAGAGTGCAGATTTGAAGTTGTCTGCGCCTTCTCTCGGAGGGAGGTACTCCGGAAAACCTGCGTCGTACGAACATCCATGCCACCAATGCCAGAATACACTCACGGGAAGTCTGAGTTCCTTTTGAAGGTCAACCGCCGGCACAAGAACGGCATCAGATTTGCCGCGGTTCCAGACCCAAAGGGAAGTTTTGAGCAGCCAATCGGGTACAAGCCCAAGGTTCAGCCGACTCCGAAGAGCCCATGGCTGGTGGGTTCCCCATGATCGATATTGTTCAGCAGCTGTTATCCAGTCTCCGCTGAAGGTTCCGATGACTGCGTGGTATTTCGGACTAAACTCCTTGAGCGGTTCGGATTCATTCTCAGGATAGTGGATCATTTCGTAATTCACTCGTCCGGTCGAATCTCCCCAGAACGCGAACGCTTTTCGATATGCCGCGGTGTCATCGCAGGAGAGGTAGAGCCCGGGTCCGTTTTCGCGATAGTAAGCAAGACATTGAAGTGACATCGTGCCGGGATAAGGCCATTCGAGTCTTCGGTTGGGATTCTCCGATCCCGCAATGAGTTTTCGCGGGACGGACGTAATCTCACCCATCCACTGCGGAACGGCAAGCCTTTCGTCTGGTTGCTTCGTAATATTGTGAATTCTTGGAAACCGGACTTTCTCGAGATGCATCTGACCTGGTTTCGTGACAGCGATGCTCCAATAGCTCATTGCTTCGTGTTCGTTCAGTGTGACAGTGACTTCCACACGGAGAGGATCGGGAAAAGAGAGACCAAAATCTTCCCAGATCAATTTCAGACCCACCGGAGAACTCGTAGTTCGCTCCACATGGAATTTCTTCGCCATTGTCGGTGTCACGGAGCGAGGCTCAGCTCCCGGAAGCATTTCAAGTTGCCAGAGAGATTTCTGACCGCGAAAGTCAGTGAGAATATTTGTTCCGTTGATGCTGTCTACCAAGGCGAGAAGCTCACCGGTGTTTGCCTCTACATCCAACCTGATGTACTTGCTCGCGAGTGAAACAGTTTGTTGTGCGTGAACGAAGGCGATGCTCATTATGACCCAACCAATGATCGCCAGATGCCGAATAAGCCCTACAATCTTTGTATTCATATGACAATCTCCGTTTTGAGTCGTTGATCGAAAGCCAACGAGAACAAAGTCGAAACTATTGTTGTCGTGGTGCAGAGAGGAGAAGGCAATTGCCGACCGGACGTTCCCCTGTCGCGTCCGACGGCGTGTTCATGATCTTGCCATCGAGAACAAATGTTGTCGACCCGCCGCCATCGAGATTTAACCCCTGATAGACTCCCTGGAATATCATCAGATCAGCGAACTCGGTAAGCGTCATGCCCGCACTCGACTGCTGTCGGCCATCGACAGCAATGAAATAGACCGTTGTGCTATCGATGGAGAAGCCGACGCCGCTGCGAGGATTCCGCTTGGCGGAAAATGTGGGGAACGTGCCTTCAAGAGCATCGACGGATGCGCCGATGTTGTTCCCATCCAATACAATTCTTGGCCAGCCTCCCACAAGCGTTTTCAGAGTCCCGCGATTGGGATTGGTGCCGATCCAGATTCTTACTGTATCACCGATATTCGCCAATGAAATCATGTTAGGTTTTGCGAGGTCATATCCTGACAGCACGAACATTCCAGCTCCGATGGTCGATCCGCCAGATGTCGCTTTGGCGGCGACAATGGCAAGCGATGTGTCCTGATTCTTTTTGATCTCGTGAAGTGAGAGTTCCTGAATGTCCATTTTCAACGTATCTGTGGGGGATGACGAACCATAATAGTGATTGAAGAGAACGATGCTATTTGATTTCGGCAAATCATTGACGCCGTGCAGATCGGAGGCATTATTATGATTCCAGAAGACCTTCCCCACAAACTCAAATCGGTCGAGGAGAGGCTTGCGACCTATCGAAAGAGCGAACTGAGAGTGGATGTTGTCGAACGTGTCAAAAGGAGACCCGGTCATTTTCGTTCCTTTTGCATATTCTGCATCGATCACATTGTTGTTTTCATTCTCTCCCGTCGTCAGGTCGAAGAAATCTGCATTTATCGCTGCGATCATTGTTCGATCACTCGTCTCGTGACGTCTTGCGATCGAGCTGGTTGCCTCGCGGCCAAAGAGCCTGTCAAGAGCTCTTGCTGCGAGGATATCAAGTTCCGCGTGCCTGAGATCAATTTCGAGGACATGGGCTCGCCAGGGTCCTCGTTTGTCGACAATGAATGAGTATGTGACACCCGGTCGTACAGTTCGACTGGACACGACCTCGAATTTTTCTGTCGTTGCGAACCGTGGAGCCGGGGCTTGGAATGATCCTGCGATTCCCGTCCAGACGAAAACAAGGAGGACGATCAGGGCAACTCGGATAGTCTGCGTCATGTCAACCTTCAAATAATTGATAAATCCTTGACCCAAAGAAAGCGGGGAAAAAACAAGCAGGCATTCGGTGACCTGAATGCCTGCTTGAGACTTTAAATCATCCGCGTGATGCTTGCGGATCAGCTAGTAGGTCACTCTCAAGCCAGCCTGTATTTGTCGCGGTGCGTACGTTCCGTTCGCGAGGCCGAAGTTGATGAGCTTATTTCCTATATATGTGTAAGACATGAGTACATCGAATTGAGACGGCTGGTAGGAATTCAAGCTAATATAGACCTATGCGATGCTCCTGTCAAGGGTTTTCGAGTATGACATCAGCGTTTTATGAATAAAACAGATCAAGAGTGACGGGAGGCGGCGTGCGCCCTTCGCAAAATGCGGAATGTGGTCTTGCATGTCTTATCGTGAAGAGGAGACATATGACATCGCTAGGTCCCAACGATGGTTTGGATTGGATCGCAGGGAAGAGATGCTCAACAATCACTCGTAAACTCAAAACTCCAACGCTTGACCTTGATATCATCTTACAGGGTTTCTCTCCTTGGCCTTGAAATCAACGGTTGAATGAGCTACATTAGCAAATACAATCTTCCCATTTTTTTGCAATCCCTCTTTTAGGAAAACAATGGACCGACGGAAGTTTCTAGCCTCAATGACAATCGCTCCGGTGGCCGCGATGGCAGCAAGCCGCACTCAGTTGTTGAGCACCCTCGCAGGTCTGCCCGGGTACTCCGCATCAATGTGGACGTACTTGTGGGACATCGTCGACGAAGGATATGAACAGGTCTTCAAAAATCTCACTGGAAATGGACTAACCAGCATCAGTCTCGCCACAGCCTATCATGCCGGCAAATTCCTCGAGCCTCACAACCCTAAGCGGAAAGTCGTATTTCTGGAAGATGGTACAGTTTACTTCAATCCCAATCAGAGGCTCTATGGAAGGCTCCATCCCAGGATCAACTCCCTGGTTTCCGCGGGACACGGTCTGGAGAGGGTACAAAAGTTCGCCGACAGGTGGGGAATGAAGACGAGGGCATGGGTAGTATGCTGTCACAACACTCCGATGGGGACGCATTTCCCGGATATCACGAGTGAAGACGCATTTGGTGACAGGCTCTATCACAATTTGTGCCCCAGCAATCCGGATGTTAGAAAGTACCTACGGGCTTTGATTGCAGACATTGCTTCTCATCGCGTGGAGACGATTGAACTTGAAGCTCTTCAATTCCAGGGGTACGCTCATGGCTTCCATCATGAACGTGAGGGCATCGAACTCACACCAGCCGTAAAAATGCTTCTCGGATTCTGTTTCTGTCCAGCATGTCTTGCGAGCGCGAAATCGGCTCAAGTTGATCTCGTTTCTCTGCGCCAATTCACCAAGACGAAGCTCGAAAGTTATTTTGCAGATCCGACACGGGGGGGAGCAGTACTCTCCAGCATCGATTCATTGCCGTCAGATCTCGTCGCGCCGTTTCTCGAGTGGAGAAAATCTGTCGTTTTGTCGCTTCTTGCTGACCTCGTGAGCGTTGCAGGTCACACGAAAGTGCGACAACTCGTCAACGTGGATCCGCTTTCTAGAAGAATGGTGAGCGTGGATGTGGCGGGCTCAGCAAGAACGATGGGTGGCGTGCTTGCCCTGGGGTATGTGAGGGATGGCGTGTCACTCAGAGAACCATTGAAAGCGCTTCAGTCTCTGGTAGGAGATGCGGAGATCACTCTGGGGTTGCAGCTCGGTTTACCCGAAAGCGGGGGAAAGAAGGAGTTTCTTGACAAGATGTCTGTTGCGAAAGAAATCGGAATCCAGAGCTTTAACTTCTACAATTATGGATTTGTCCCTCTCGAGAATCTGAAATGGATCAGGGAGGCGGTCGCCTCATGAGCTGAGCCAGCCCAGAAAGAGGAGTTCTCTGGAAAACAGCGTAGCGCCGACTTTCGAACACCAGAGAAAAGTCTGAAGGAATAAGCTCCGCAGCCGTCACCCATTCGTAGCGAATGAACTTGTCTTTCTCGACGATCACAAGGGCGTCGCTCGGAAGATCTCTTGCTTGTTGTGAAAGCCATCCCCTCAGTTGAGATCGCTCGGTTGGTGGCTTCAGTCGTCGCACTTCAACATCGTCCCGCCAGCCAATATCTGCGCCGTCCAAATAGAATGTGAGCTGTGGATTCCGGTCAAATCCCGCGACCAAGAGGAGTGCCGGCTGGCGCTCCGCAATAAAATCAGCCAGATCGCGTGCCCCATCCTTGTACTCAAACTGATCTACAGCAGCGATTGAGTAGAAACACGTTACGAATGCAGGAACGAGGATGATGGATGGCATAAAAAGGTTGAGCCGGACATAATCTTCTTTTCTGTACAGAGCATACGAGATGAAGACGACGCAACAGAGGATGACCAGAAACGGCAGATACGCTATGATCTCGGAGCCCGCTGGAACACGTACGTGAAAAAGGTCCACCGCAAAGGCCTTTGTGAGGTCTCGCCAACTCTGGTTCGAAGACCATAAGAACGCGATGCCCGTGATAGCAAGACTGATTGCAGTGATCATTTTCGAAACAAGCCCATTTCCCACTGCGACAAGAGAGTATGCGGCAAGAAGTGAAGCCGGCACAAGCATCGGGAGGAGATAGACCGCAAGCTTTGTTCTCATCAACGTGAACACGACAAAAAATACAGCAAACCAGATTGCCAGAAGGATCCAGGCATGGTCGCGATTCTTGAAGACCCGATGGAAGCCGAGGATGAACCAAATAACCCCGAGTGGGAAGAGGACGAAGAATTGATTTACATAATAGAACACCTCAAGCGGTTTGACGTTTCCTTCGACGCCGGCAACAGAGCGCTCAATGACTGCAGAGGCATCGAGCAGGAAAAGTGGATTGCCGGAGCCTCGCGCGATCGTCATGTAAACGTACCATGGGGCGCACACGAGGAGTGCCATGCTGAGAGAAACAAAAATGGGTTTCCAGAGCGGCTCCTTGTCTTCGTGTGTTGCGGCTTTCCAGAAAAAGTAGGCGAGGAGAATTCCACATCCGACGAAGAGCTTGGTCATCAGTGCTGCACCGATCGCCAGACCTCCCACGAGAGCAAAGGATAGTTTGCCGCGGGATTCATATCTGAGGAGATACAGCACGGAAAGGGAGAGAAAGAACACCAGCGTGGTATCGAACTGTCCCTGTCTCGCGTAGAACGAAACAAAAGGATTCAGGCCGAACAGCATTGCTGCGATAAACCCCACCTTCGAGCTATGAATCTCCTTGCCGATCTTGTAGATCACCATCAGAGTGAGTCCGCCGAACACTGCCGAAAAGAATCTCGCGGCAAATTCAGTGACGCCGAAAACCAGAAAAGAAACGCTCGTGAGCCACACATAGAGCGGGGGATGAAGTGACGAGTACAATCCCCCGATGGAGAAAGAAGTCTGGTCGAATATCCCTCCGAATTGTAGAATTCCCACAGATCGGACAGCGTAGAGAGCCTCGTCCCATGCCTGCAGATCAAGAAATCCAAGATTCAGGAAGCGTGACAATGCAACGCCAAAAAGCGCGAGTGCATAAACGCGTTTAATTTGTCTGGGCGAAGAGAAATCAAGCATGGAAGATCACGTATGCTTCAATGAGCCACAACGAGCTGAACAAGGTGAGTGCGCCATATGCGACAACCTTTCTGAATCGTGACAGGGATCTATATCCGCTTCGCGGATCAAGAAAGAACTGAGCCGCGTAGAGTGCGATCAGAGGCATCAAGGGAAAATGAAACCTTCCACCTCCAAAAAACACTGCGTGGATAAGTATCCAACTGAGCAGCGCTGCGAGGAACAGCCACCAAAGAGCATCCCTCTCAGTCGAAAGGAATCCAAAAATCGCGCCAATCACCAGAATGAAATACGAGAGATTTGCCAATAGAATCCAAAGCAGAGGAAGAGAAGCATATTTTGCCCCGTAACTTGTGGTTGCGTCTTCTGGAGCATCGTGGAAGGTAAGAACGAGGAGGGCCCCCTCGCTTTCAAAAAGCCGTGCTGTTTTCTTCGCAGCGTTCAGAACTGAGGTCCCTGGATTGCTTACGATATATCTCGCAGCATAGCGAAGCGCCTTGTGGTCCACGTCAAACTCGTTCTTGGAATCATGGAAGAGAAGAGGATCGAAGGCGTATTTGTATGCTCCAGTGCTAGCAGCATTGTTCCCGATCATAAGGTTGATACCGCCATTTGATGTGAGCGCGAACTCGCCGAAAACCAGATAGTTTCGAATGAGCCAAGGGGTGAGTACCAGCGCAAATGCTATCACAATCGGAGTGAACTTTCTGAATGGGACTTTGATCTGTGGCGCCAGAAAAGCGAGTATGAAGACAAAGACGGCAACAGTTGGCTTAATCAGAGTGAGAGCCCCCAGCAATGCTCCGAGCGCCATGAGCCACCAATTGCTGCGAGCATCAGTCCTGGTCAGCATCCAGATGATAAGCACGAAGAGGAAAGTGAAGAGTGTCTCTGAGAGCAACAGACCTGAATAGAAAACGGCCGGAGCAAATAACAACCATAGTGTTGCCCCAAACACCCGCAATCGTTCAGGGCGACCAGTCAGTAGCAAGTAGATGAGAAAAGCGATGGCTGTGTCTATCAACGCTTGAAGCATTTCCACCGAAGTGATGCTACGACCGAAGAGGGCGTAAGTCAAACCCACGAAAACAGGGTAACCGATTGGGCGGTAGGCTGTTGGAGTCGTGTCGTATGAGTAACTTGCCCTGGAGGCGAGATGGAAGGCAAGCTGATCGTATTCCTTTTCGTCAGAAAACAAGGGGCGTTCATGGAGCGAAATAAACACAATCCGGAGAACCAGTCCGAACATCAGGACGAGGCACAGTGATTTGGGACGCTTCCTGAAACTAGATGATATGATACTCACGGTACAGGTCCATCAGCCGTTGGTGAACTGCGGGGTACGAATGATGCTTCATCACCCATCGCCTTCCACGCTCCTTCAACTCTTTCCGAATTTCCGCATGGTCGATGAGATTGAGAACGGATTCAAACAGCGTTTCCCGTGTAGCGAGGACGAAGGGGTTTTCCGGAAGCCACGCAAGATAGTCAGGGGTCATTTCAGTAATCGTCGGAATTCCCATCGCCAGCGTCTCGAGAGAATTGCGCCCGTACCCTGTGCCGCCAAGATTTCCGACCTGCTCGATTGCAAGGTCACAGGTTTGCTTAATCCGAAGGGCTTCCTCATGCGATTTGTCTTCCACGAGAACAAATTCAATGTCGCGTACTTTTCGAACCGCCTCCATAACGGGAAGAATGAACGTCGTCCCCTTCATCGCCCGGTTGGTTGGAGAATGGATGATTCTCAGACGCTTGTTTTCCTCCGTTCTTACCGGCACCGAAGAGGCATTGAACGGAATATAGATGTAGTGAATGTTGGGATGGCGGAGGAGGTGGTCGCTCTCGTTCGTGAGGTTGAGGTCGCTCAACGCATCCATGGTTGGGTCGATTCCACGAACACGCAGGTCACTTCCCATATAGTGGCAAATGATCTTCTTCCCCTCGCTCTTCCATTGCTTCGCTAATCGACAATCCCTGAAGAAATCCAGACCACCGTCGTAGTGAATGATGTCGAATTCATCGAGTCGGTGCTCTTCAATTGCGCGACGCACTATCGGTTCACGCCTGTTGTCGTCGAGCGCAAAATATGCGCGTTCGAAGGCATTCTTCGGACGATGAATCGGTAGATAGGTTTCTGATGAGGCCGACTCGTCGGTGTCAGATGAGCATTGTCGCAGTTTTGATTTCCGCCACCACTGTGCAAGCGGATTTCGGGGAAGGGGAATGTGAAGGCAGATGTCTTCCGGGAAAGCGAAGTCGCTTTGATGCAACGTCACAAGCCTGGATTCAGCGCCTGACCTGCGTTGCATATCCATCATGCTGAAAGGCACGCCGGCTACATTAAGGGGAGCGACGTGAAGGATCTTCATGCGTCAGATAAAGCGCTTGTAGAATGTGCTCCGAAGCAAGCCATGAGCGTTGAATTTCTCTTTAAAGCGGATAAGATTCATCGAGGGCGTCATCGGGTTTTCCGCCTTCGTGTCTTGCGATACTCCAATGTCGACCCAGGAAAAGCCACGTTCCGTGGCCCACTTTAGGACTTCGTACATCACAATGTGTATCGGGTTGTATTGCTCGTATTCGTAAAGCAGCATGTTGTAGAAGCAGAGTGCCACCTGGTCGTTACAGGCGAACATAAGAGAACCTGCAATGGGCTTGGCTCCTTTGTAAACGAGAAAGAGTGCGAGGTTTTCTGGAAGTAGTTTCTTCAAGAGGAGGATTTCTTCCAGCGTGTGTGTCGGTTTCACGCCGTGCCGGGACTTATTCTGGATGAGAATCGGATAGAACGCTTCATAGTCTTCGTTCATTTCGACCCGAAGCGCTTTTTCCCGCAAGTACTTGTGAACATATCGACGGGCTGTGCTCTGGAAATGTGAAACGAAGTCTTCGGTGTTCAGTTGAATAGCATGCGAAATGTAGTGCTTGTCGTACGAAAAACCACGATACGCCAGTGCATAGTCTAGGTGTTGAGTGATGACCTTCTGGTACATGAAGGGTGGAGGAGTCAGCACAGCTCGTTCGAACGCATGCTCTCGGCAGTAATCAGAAAACACGTCGACGAGCTCGAGGGACTTCGCAAAACTAAGATCGTTTGTGACAATGGATCCGTACGATGCCCCGATAGGGGACTCGAATGTTGACCCCATCACGGCACCGGGAAGTACTGCCACGATCTCTTTGTTTTCAATAAACAAGAGATGATGCCAGTTGAACCGCCCTTTGGGATGATAGTCGAAGAACTTCTGTAAATGGAACATTGTACCGTTATTTGAAGCCAGGACGAAGTTGTCCCAGCGTTCTTTCCATGCTTCAGCATAAGAGATAACTTGAATTGACATAGGGATTAGAATTGGAATCCGAGTGAAAAGAGATGGCTATCGCCTAGTCCAAGCGAAAACGGGACATATGCGTAGTCGAGTTGAATAAAATCAAGGTGAATCCCCATGCCAGCGGACAGGGCGCGGGATTCATATCCGGTTTGATATCCGCAACGAAGAGACACCTTTTGGCTATACACCGCCTCAAGACTTCCCTGCAAATGACTTTCATGATCTCGAAGGTTGTTGGCCCACGCTCCTGAAAAGGAGAAATCAAACTCATCCTGTTGGAGGGCGTATGACGCACCGACGCGCGAAAAAGTGGGTAAGTCAGAACTCTCGTTTTGAAATTGCTGCAGTCTTCCGAGGTTTGTCACGGCGAAGCCGACGCTCAAGCCCAGAAGAGGAGTGCTGTAGGTGAGGCCGGCATCGAATCCGAAACCTGCCGCCTCATCAACATACAACTTTTCGTACAGGTATTTGGTGGATGCACCGATCACCACATCACGCGTCACAGCCTGAGCATAGCCCATTTGGAACGAGGCAAACCTTGCATTGAATGTGCCCAGCGACGGACCTGGAACATCTCTGATCTCAATTCCGGGGACGCTGTTGATCGATCCTCCAAGTCCCAGAGCGCCGGCGGCGACAGGGATCCTGACGGCGAGAATCTCCGTCTGAATCGTTTGAATCCACTGAGAGTGAGTGAGTGTCACTGAGAGGGGAGCGACTGAGAATAGATTTGCGGGATTGACCAACCAGGAGGAGAATTGTCCGGGATCTGAAACGGTGCTTTCACCCAAGGCTGCTGATCGCGCACTGAGCGGTATCTTCAATTGTGATGAACCCACAGAAGTGCCCTGTGCTCTTGCCGGAGAAGAGACGAACAACAAGATTGCTGCGAAAAATGCTTTCCGAATCATTCGAAGCCCACGGTTAGCGATAACATATGGATACCGCCAGCCGAGTATGGCTCAAAGATGTATCCATAGGTAAGGACCGGTTTCCATGACGCGACAGGCGATTGTAGAGAGAATCCGAGGCTCGGTTTCGCGCTAATGCTTCCATCAAAGGCAACCTGATCGATTCCACCACGAATTGTTAGATTTTCGTGCAATGGGATTTCCAAACCACCACGTGAAAGCCAGGTTGAACCTATCCATTCGATTTCCCCCGACCATCTACTCTTGAAAAAGGTCGGCGCATAGCAGACTGCCAGCCTACGCCGGAGAGGGAAGTGCTCAATCGTCGTATTGCCATCTTGGCCGTAAAGCGAAGAAGTATCCCACTTGTACTTCGAATTGATATCTCCCACGATGAGGCCAAACGCCCATTCTTCGTTGACGGCATACAGCATTCCGAGGTCAAATCCAACTGTCGTGCTTTTTACTCCCTGGAATAGGGAATAGTACAGAATTTTTGCTGAAACTCCTATTGCGAGATCGGGCCGAATCTTCGTACCGAAGGAAAAAAGAAATTCGTTTTCAGACGTTGAATATGTTTCTGTTTGGACTCCGTCGGAATTTCGTCCTTCGAGTTTGGAGACTCCGGCATTGATAATGGCCAAAGAAAATCCCCCCGCCGGTTTCATGCTCTGTGTGTAGCTGAGGAAATTCAGGTTTCGATCCATGGGCAAAAAACCTGTCGATACATATGCCGTTCGCTGCGCCTGAAAAGCAACGATGGCGGGATTGTAGTAGCTGAGTCCTTCGCCGTTAACGAGAGCGCCGATGCTGTTTCCCATCGTCATACCTTGTGCACCAAAGCCCATCCTCATGGCTGAACCGGCGAGTCCGCCCAGAGTATAATTGTTTTGAGCGTAGACCCTCGTTGGGATGAGATGCGAAACGGTGATGAGAACAAAAGCGAGAGCACCTGTATATATGGTTAGTCGTCTTCTCATTGTAATACAAAGATCTTGCCCCATTGTGGGTCTGTATCCTCGAGTTCTACCCTGTAGAAGTAGACGCCGTTTGAAACGCGCCGTCCGAGATCGTCGCGCCCGTCCCAGATTTCATCATGCTCAACTGATCCGGTTCTCGTAGCTCCTCGCAATAATGTTTTCACGGGTGCCATCGCAAAATCGAAGATCCGAATTGTCACAGGCATTGTCTTTCCCGAGGTGGAATAGTGAATGCGCACGACTTCTGAAGCAGGCGAAAACGGGAGCGGGAAGGAATACGTTTTGCTGGTGGCCTGAACGGGGACATATGTCCTGAAAACCTCCCAGGTGGAACCGAACTGCTGCGCAGGTGAATCAATCGTATAAGCGAGTCCATCGTCTCCTCCGACCCAGACTGTGTCGCCATTGGCTGCAGTGGCGGTCGTCCGCGATGACGCAAATCGCTGGAGGTTCGCATGATCAATGACGCTTCCACTGCGAGTCCACGATTGCCCATAGTCGGCAGATCGATACAACCCTCCATCAGCCGCAACATAGACAATCGAGTCGCGCACCGCGATGTTGTGGGCAAATTCTCCAAGGAGACCCGTGCCCCATGTCTCACCGCCGTCGGTGGAAAAACTCACTCCCCTTTTTTCGTCAGGGTCGACGGCATTGCTAGTAGCCGCCCAAATCACTTGTTTTGACTTCCAGCGCTGTTCCGTGATGCCGACCACGAAATTTCCTGAGATCGGTCTCAGTTGGTTCTGATGATTGAACTTACGCCAACTGACTCCACCGTCGGTTGATTTGTTGATGCCATTTGCCGTGCCAACATACAAGGTCGAATCGTCAGTTGCGCAGATTGAGAAAACTGCATAGTTAAGACTTGCGTGGAGAGTGTCCTTATTATAGAGAGTATCATCCTTGAAGTACTTCTCCACACCGGACATGGAGAAGTGGAGAGAGTCCGTCGGAGATATTCGATTGAGATTGTCCGGAGGCAGGACGATTCGCTGCCAAGCTCTTCCTTGATTTGTCGATTTGCGGAGCATCCCGGCCCAACTTGCGGTCCAGATCGCGTTCTGCGTTAATGCTATATCCCAAGTGACGTTTTGCTGAAGCACGGTACTAGCAAGCGCGGGAATCTTGTTTCGACCGTAGATGATTGTGTCGACTTTTCCCGTGTCGACTGGTTGCGGTAGGAATGTCCACGTTGAACCGCGGTCTGTGGAGTAGTGCAGACCGCCCCCTGTGGGAACAGATTGATTGTCGCTCTGAGTTGAGTATTCCGATGCAACCCAGATAGTATTCCCGCGAATTGCCACAGCAGAAACACTCTTCCCGTCAAATGTCTCGGCCATCGTAAACAGCTTCCAACTTCGCCCAGCATCTGTCGTATAGCTTAACCCTGTTCCTGAACCCACCCAGATTGTATCTCCCCGTGGAATGATCTTGGCGATCGAGTTACTCTGAGGAAGAGAATTCAGTTGAGCGCCTGTGGACGAATAGGAACTCGCAACCTGACCTTGGGCGGGTAGCCAAACAGCAAATGACATGAGCGATATGAGCGCAGTCGATCTCATGGGATCACCGTAAGGCGAAGGATGATAACATTGCTTGGCTCATTTGATCGATCAAAAGCCTGGAATTCAAATCTGTATGTCCCAAGTTGAGTATTCGATGGGAGGGAGATAAGGAGGCTATAGACCCCATCTCCCGCGTCTTGATCCCCATGAGCCGTCAAACCATCGTCATACATCAGGAATGGATTGCCCCCAGAGGCTGAACTGTCTGGTTTGTACGAGTTGAAAACAACTCTAGCAACATCCTTAAGTCCATCCGGGTCGCTTGCTCGGACCGTGAGAAGCAATGCTTGTGACTGATTGCCGAGCTTGACCGTGGTGGGTGCAGAAAGATCTGAGATGATGGGAGGGTGATTTCCGCGGTATACGCGAAGTGGCATAATGATGGCATTGCTGCGGTAGCCATCCTGCGATTCCGCAATCACTTGTACAGCATAGGAGCCGACCTGCACACGTCTGATTTGAAATGATGCCTTGCCTGAAAAGAAGCCATCTCCTTTTGTGAAATCAGGGGATTGACCGTTGTCCAGTAGAGCGCCGCTCGAAACGACGTTGAGGCTGTCAGAACTTACGATGGAGTAATTGACCGAGATCGGAAGTTGGTAGCCGGCTTGGACCCGTGCCACCACCGTCGTGGTGATTGGCAGCAGATCGTCTGGTTGGCGACTTGACGCGACATTTATAGAATCACTGTTGATTTCTGACGGTGAAAGGGTGACCTGTGGTAAGAAAGGAGCAGCTCCGGTAGAATCCACAATCTCATTGTTCTTCTTCTCGCAGCTCCCAACAATCAAAGCGGCCACAATGAAGAGCGCTTGACGGATCGCATGTGCAAAGTAATGACATGAGAAAACGCTACGCGTGTTCTTGACGAATCGTGAACTTGAGAAGAATAAAGGGAGAAGATGAAGCTGACTCAAAGATTGCTTTCCTTAATTGTGCGTCGACTTCGTAGCAATCGTGCTGTGTCAGCTATCCTTGAGGAATGGTATGAATAGACTCGATTGTGGTTTAAAGATAATCACAGCAGCGAAAAAAGTCAAGTGCAATTTCTAAAATTTCTAAATAGACACCGTAAAAGGAGAGAATGAAAAGCAGAGAATAAAGACCGCCAGCGCAATCCAACCGACGACGATGCGCTTTTGATCTAGGGGAGTTTCATCGGCGACAGATGGATGGTAGAGTTTCACCACGTAAAACGATATCAGAGCCCACAGGAACCATCCGCTCCAACTGTATTGGGCGAACGGTATAACCTGTTTGAGGGGTTGTGCAACGAAAAAAGTCGAGATACCTCGCATGAGACTGTCGAGGATAGAAGGCAATCCGAGGATCAGCAGGAACACGAAGAAGAATTTGGCAACGAAGCGGTGTTTGTCACCAAGTATTGTGTAAGCAATGTGTCCTCCATCGAATTGTCCGATCGGGATAAGATTCATGGCGGTGACAAAAAGCCCAAACCACCCTACGCAGAGCAGGGGATAATGATAGATCTCGGACATCGGGGGAACAAACTGCCTTGTCGGATCCGTAAAAAGTGACGAGAGTGTGCTGTAGAGAATAGTATTGCCAAATTCTAGGGGGAGTCCCTGTGCCTCATTGGTCGAGTTGGTCAAAAAGTCATAATGAGGGTGAAGAGCCAAGATGTATTCACGCCCTGGAAGCGTAAGGAAGCCTAGGACGAGGACTATGATGCACGCGACAAAGCCTGCCAGCGGGCCAGCAACTCCAATGTCGAACATGGCCTTTCGAGTTGGGACTGCTGTCTTTGTTCGGATTAGTGCGCCAAGTGTTCCAAAGTTAAGGAAAAATGGAGTCGGGGGAAAAGGCAGGAAATATGGCAACGTGACTTCAACTCGATGATATCTAGCGGCGAAGTAATGACCAAACTCATGTGAACCGAGAACAAATAAGATGGCCACAGAATAGGGGAGACCGTGGCTGAAGTTGGTCAACTCGAATGCATTTTTGCCAACCCATTCGACTCCTGCGACGGTCGTTGTAAAGAAGGTCGACAGGAAAAGCAGAAGGTTTAAGGCAACGCGGGGATCGCGTGCAGGGGCACTAGGAACTCGCGCCTGCTGATCACCTTGAGGGAGATGCTGAGTCATTCAATCCGAGATTTTTTTCCAATACTCAAGACCACTTCGGACTGAATATACGAAAGGAGGTAAGCAAAACCAATAGACTACTCCGATAGCATTCGAGAGTGGGGAGCTCAGAATGCTATCGGAGTTGAGGGAGAAAACAGCCTAATGGCTCACAGAATTGGCGGCTGTGCAGGTTTGTTAGTGGTGCCACTTCTATGAACTGTCTCTGACTTGAGGATTGGCGGCTGCGCGGGTTTGTTAGTAGTCCCACTTCTTGATGCACCGTACGATATCGCAAAGTTCGTTCCGAACGTGATGATTAGCGCAATTATGATAGCGCGGAACCGCTTCGCGTTGCGAGATTTAGTCATGATGACCTCCGAGTGAAGGTAAGAGTGATATAAGTCACGAGAATTTGCAGTTTGGGCTAAAACGTTTCCGTAAATTTTGGCTAATTAATGGCAAATGTCAAGAAGAAAGTTCGCCAATACTGCGGAATAGTCCTTCATCCAAGGAGCAGTCTCTAGTCATTCTTCAATAAGTCATTCATAATAAACAATTTATGGTGTTCGTGATGCAACACACTGCGAAGACAACTTTTCGAGTTTTTTCTTGACAACGATGCTATCCAGTATTATATTCGTCACAGATAACGAAGGAAAAAATCATGGATATCTTCAAGAAAGTAGCTCTTGTTTGGATTGGAGTTGCGACGCTTGGTTCTGCCTGTCTGCTGTGGCTACCAAACTCCAGCCCGAGCGCATTTTCTGTGGTGTCTGATGGTTTGCTGTTCTTGATTGCCTTGGTGTGCCTCGCACTCTATTTCAAGGATCCAATCGCAGCGAACAAACCCATCTTCATAAATTTCTCAGCGTTCTTTTTCCTTTCGATTATTTCTTTTGCCTACAAGTTCGCTGGATTTACCTTTTTCGCGGATAATCAGTGGATGAGGTTCTACCTCTTTCAATATCACCTGTTGGCGTACTTCTTTCTCTTGGCCTTCGCCGTTGTATATGTCGTGATTGATTCCCTGTTTGAAGATTTCAGAACCCACAAAAAGTACATCATTACTCTCCTGATCGCAGGTGGGACATTCGCATATTACTACTACCCATACTTTCAGAATCCAGACTTCCTGAAATCGAGTGATGAGATTGTCGATTGCAGGGCGATAAGCAATTCAATGAAGCAACTCGCAACAAAAGGCGTAACAAATCCCACTCTGAAGGAACTGGCTGCTTTCACAGATCTAGGGGTTTGGAGAGACGGAAAACAAATTGGCTCTCTCTATGATGATCAGAAAATATACAGAGTGAGTGAATTGCTCCCCTATCTGGATGGGGCCAATATCTATGTCCTTTTGTACAAACCATTGTACTTGAGTAACATCTACATGAACGTCTTGTGCGTCATCTTTGTATTCCTTTTCTTTGGTTACCAGTACAAGAACGACCCGCCACAAGGCGCATATATCGAAAAAATCATTTTCCTTTTCCTGCCGTATTGCTCGCTTGAAATTCTGCACCATTACGCTTACATTAAGTCTGTCGAATACAGTACGTTTGAGGATGTGCAGCAGATCGGTATCTACCTAACGCTTGTGAATATGGGACTGCTGTTGGTGTTCTTTAGTTTACGGTTACGGTTCATCACGAGCGTCAAAGGCGAATTTTATGAGCGAGAACTGGTTTCTGACGCTGAACATATTAGTCGTTGGCGCGACGCTTTTGATAATCTTGTTGTACGCCATTTTCTTAACCCGAAAGCGATTCATGGAAGGCTTTTTGCACCGCGTTCGCCAAGAGGTGACGCCTAGCTTTTTTCAAAGAGTCATTCTTAAACTTTTTGGATGAACTCGTATTCGACAGGTTTGAACAATGGAAGAAACAATCATCGGTAGAAGCAAGTCGATCGACCAGCTGAGGAAGCAGATCGCGAGGGTTGCGAGAACGCCAAAAGACATCCTGGTCATCGGAGAGTCCGGCGTAGGGAAGGGAATCGTTGCCAAGAGAGTGCACTCGGAACAATTCGGTGACACGAATGGCCAACATCCATTCCTCTCGGTAAACGCCTCTGTGATTGATGATCGCGAACTGGAAGCAGTGCTCTTTGGTTTTGAGAAGGGCGTTCCGGGAATGCCGCCGACCACAAAGCGCGGCTTGTTTGAGCTTGCCGAGAACGGCTCAGTACTGATTGAAGAAATCGAAGATGCGAGTTTCCGCAACCAGATGAAGATCCTGGATTTCATTCGCTATCGGGTGGCAAAACGAATGGGGGGTGATGAAGGAAGAGCGGTGAGCACACGAGTCATCCTCACGCTGAAGCGGCCTCCCGAAGCATTGCTCTCATCCCACAAGCTCTATGAAGACCTAGCGGTGAAGCTGAATGAGTTTGAATCAATAGCGGTAATGCCCCTCCGCGAGCGTCCGGACGATATTCCCGTGCTGGTGAAGCATTTTGTGAACGAAATCAGCAAGGACTTGGGAATCAAGGATGTGGCTATCGATATTAATGCGATCGATATTTTGGTCCGACACCCGTGGAAAGAAAATATTCGGGAACTGAAAGCAGTCATAGACAAGTCCATCCTCTTCTCAGAAGGTGGAAGATTCGTTCTTCCGACAGAATTGACCGACGAGAAGACGGAAGTTGTGAAGATGATCAACAATGTCATTAGCGGTCAGGAGTTTGTGCTGGACAACTCCCTCGACGTAATTGAAAAAGGGATCATTGAAAGGGCTTTGGATCGCTTCGGGTTCAACCAATCCCGAGCCGCATCATTCTTGGGAATGACGGAGCAGACCCTTCGCTATAAACTGAAACGGTTGGCAATCCCAAGCGCAAGGCATAGATAATCACTGCCTTCACTAGAGCACGAACAGAAACGCCCTCCTCAAGAGGGCGTTTTCTTTTTCTAGAAAAAGGGGAAGAGGACTAGATCAGAGAACCGATCCAGATGGGGTTTGTGAAACAAAAGTGTGCCTTTCCATCGTAGCTTCCCGATCCAGATGTCGTGACCTCAATTCGCACATAACCCTTTGCCAGCCGCTCCAAGGATAGTTCCTCGTGAATATCGAAGCCTTGATTTCCCTCAAATCGAAAAGCGGTTTCCTCCGTTTGGCTTCCTGTCCTTCCGACAATGACCCTCACCGCATCAACTTCACCGAACTCTTTGCTCGACGAAACATCAAAACTCAGACGGAGCGCGTCTGAATGGATCGTATCGCCGATCGCACTCAGTCGGCCGTCAGGGCTTACCGCTGACATCTGAACGGCAGGACCGTCTGTCATGATCGCCCGACCGCGAGCCAGTGACAAGAGAATTGACTTCTCGGAAAGCGGACCCTTGACGAAGATTCCAGTCCTCCATTTTCCGAAGAGCTGATGTTCTGTTTCATGGATGGTTAAAAAAGGGATACCAATCTGCCTGTAGCGATTGAAATTGCCGTGAGCGTCATTCCCTGCTATTGCACAGAGCTTCTTTCCGCTCAAGAGCAATCGGACCCACATACGGTAGCTGCGCTCAAAGCCGACATCAATCTTTCCATTCAATATCTGTAATCCGGCCAACCCTTCGTTCTGCAAATCACCTAATGCCCAGACCCCTCGTCCAAGTAGTAGTCGTTGAAGGAATGGGACAGGCTCCTGTGCGTGTGCAGCGAAACCGATCGCATCTGTCGATTTCTTCTCGAGAACCTCGCTGATGCTATGTTCGGATTTCGTCCGTAGCCATCGTTCAGCGCCATCTCCCGACCCCGGAATGAACTCCTCTTGACCGAAAACAAGGAAGTGCACATTCCGTCCCACGCTGTTCCGGCATGTAACTTCTTCTCCACGAACTATGACAAAATCTTCCGACTTATTGTTAAGTTGATCAACCTCCTTCTGGAAAGAATTCCATTTGGGGTGAAATGGATCGTTTGTCAGATAAGAATCAATTCGGTCATCAAGGTCGTATGAGTGATCTGAGACGCAGAAGAACGACAGACCCATCGCTGTTCCGAGTTCTCTACCAGCGCTGAGAGGGCTGCCAAATTCGACTTGATCGTCAGTATAAGAGGAGTGCGTGTGAGGATCACCAAGATGGAGACCTGGAAAACGGGGAAGCGGATGATTGGAAAGAAATACTCTCAGCGGGCGACGTGAAGACGTAGTGTGATTGTCGTTATGGTATGTTGATGTCGCTCCGTTCTCTCTTAGCGTAAATGCTACGTCGACATCCACCCATCCGGAAAACTGTCTGAGGTCTATTTGAAAGACCTGTGAGAACAGCTTTGCGTCGAGTGCAAGTGCCTGGCTGATGAGTTCGATCTTCCTGATGGTCTTACCGTGCTGGCGAATATCAACTGTAATCTGGTCAAGGACGCAAGGATAGGTGTGAGCATCTTTCGCCAGAATCAGAAGAGGAAGGAGGTTCCCTGGCTCAATTCGGTGTGGAATATCAGCGATGATTTCAGGTTCATTCTTCTTCAGGAGACTGAAGAAGTAGCGAAAACGGTAGTGCGTCTCCGCATACAGGAAAAAGGGAACCAGCCAAAAAACTTGCGATGGTCCACTCAATACTTCCGTCCTTTCCATACTACTCTTCCGCCGAGGAACACCACGAACGGAATTGAGAGTACGTAAAGGAAGAAATAAACCTGAAATGCCGCGAAGTATTTGAGCACGTCCGTTCGGCCAAGTTTCGTAAGAACCGTTCGCAAGAAGGAATAATCGCCAACCATCTTGAGCAGGATGGCCCCCAACGCGGCAAGGGGACTGCCGACCAATAGCGAAAGCAGGATCATCGCATCAAGCCCGAATCCAATCGCCATAATAGAAAAACCACTCAGGCGCATGTCTAATCCGCCTTTGCCCCAGCGATGTTTTTGACGAATGAGTTCTTTCCAGGACGAACATGGTCGACTGACGACAAGTACATTAGGATCAATCGGACAGAGATAATCCCATTTCTTTGTCTTGACAATGCACTGGAAAAGCATGAAATCTTCTGTCACGCTGAACGGAATTTTCCTGTATCCCCCCACGTTTTCGTACGCGGCTTTCCGAAAGGAAAGGTTGTTTCCAATTGTGCTGAGAGGGTTGCGAAGGGTAACCGTTGAGGACGCCAGTCCGAGGAGGAAAGCCCAATCGAGCGACTGCATCCCTTCGAACCAGTTGTCTGCCTTCTGCAGGGTCATCCCGCCGACGATGCCGACAGACCTCGAATAGCGTTTCGCCGTCCATTCCACCCACGTCTTGGGAACGGAACAATCTGCGTCAGTGATGAGAATGATCTCGCCATGAGCTCTTTCGATTCCCTGATCCAGTGCATTGCTCTTTCCCTTGAGAGCGGCATCTTCTCTTGCGTTCGCATAGGAAAAACGTTGGAAACGTCGGGCAAATTCCTGACAGATGACTTCCGTCCCATCCGTCGAATGGTCATTGATGACTATGACTTCAAAAAGCGATGGATCATATGTTTGGTCGAGGACCGATTCAAGGCATTCCGAGAGATTGTGCTCCTCGTTACGAGCAGCGATGAGAACAGAAACAAATGCGTGTGATGTATTTTCCTGATGATCGCGTGGCTTTCTTGCGGCAAGCGTGAACACCACGACTTGAATCAGATAAAGGAGGAGAAACGCTATCAAAAAGTAATCCAGGTTCATAGAATGATCGAAGTGATCTCTATCGTACGGTGTTCCAGGTCATCCAAAATGGGATTGAGATATTCTGGGAGAACTGGTGATGTGGACTCGTTGTCGTGGAACAAAACAATAGAACCGGGTTTTATTTGTCGACACACTCGGCGGACAATGGTCGGAATGTGAGAAATCGCGTAGTCTTTAGCGTCGACATCCCACATCGCAAGTTTCAATCCATGAGAGGCGGCGGCTTTGATGGTACGAAAATCAAATCTACCAAAAGGAGGTCGAAACAGTTGAGGTGTTTGTCCCACGGTCCGTCGTACAATCTTGTTCGTTTGTTCAATCTGATGTGATTGCCATTGAAAAGGCTTCAGCATCAGGCTGACATGAGCTAAGGCATGGTTTCCAATGAAGTGTCCTTGATTGACTATTTCCTGTGCCACATCCGGATATCGCTCGACGTTTTCACCAAGCAGAAAAAAGGTGGCTTTGAGATCTCTGGTCTTCAAAATGTCGAGCACTTTTGGCGTCGCTTCGGGGTGTGGTCCGTCATCAAAGGTCAAATGAACTGACGGGCCATTCGTGTGCCATAAAATCGACGGAATAAGGGAAGCCGCAACACTTCTGTAGAAGAAACTCATCGGTCAAGGTTCCGATCTTTCCAGCGAAGAGAACTGAATTGGCCAATCAATCCCGCGACTGCAATATAAGGAACATGAAAAAGCTCTGCAATCAGAAACTGCCCGAGAGGAAGGGGTTGACGAAAGAGTCGCGCTCCCCGGGAGAGAACAAAGAACTCCGAGACACCTTTGGCCAGGAGTATCGCGATGACCGGCAACCACAGCGTGGGTTCGACCAATGCGACTATCCAAGCACCAAGAAGCACGAAGAAGAATCCATACACCAGCAGCAAACGCCGAAGAATTGACGCGTCTTCGTAGCGACCTTTCTTCGCTGCCCATCGAGTCCTTTGCCGCCAAAATGCGGACAGATTCGAGGGCGTCTTGGTAGAGACAATAGCTGACGCGTCGGGATTAAAGGCAACTGTTCCTGCGTCGCGGAGAACCATCCTCTGCATCAACGTTTCGTCGTCGCAGGAGGAGACGCTATCACCATATCCATTCACCTGGAGAAATGCGGATTTGCGATACGCTATGCTAGCACCGCTGCAAATGATCGGCTCGCCCGAACCGATCAAACCGGCCGCGGAAGTGGTGAGGCTGAGATATTCGATAGCCTGCAGTTGGGAGAGCAAAGATCGAGATGGGATCTCGAGAACCGGTCCGGCCACAAAACCCACGCTGGGATCGAAGCAGCCGACCATAGATTCAAGCCAACTTCTGGGGACGATACAGTCCGCGTCCGTCGTGAGTATGAGTTCGCCTTTTGATTGCGAGACGGCGTGCGCCAGAGCAGCAGATTTGCCCGATTGATCCTTCAGCGAGGCCACTGTGATTCTTGGATCGGAAATCGATGCCGCAAACTGCGTAGCGAGCTGAACGGTATTGTCTTGAGAATGGTCATCGACGACAATCACCTCAAACTTCTGAGAATCATAGCTCTGTTCCTTCAGAGCCCGAAGAACGCCTTCGATGTTTGTCTCCTCATTCCGAACGGCGATGACGACACTGGAAAAGGGGGAAGTCTGGGAATTGGGATGAGTCAGCAAGGAAAGACCTCTCCGGATGTCCCAAAGGAACGCCAAATAGTACAGGAGAAAAGCCACAAGTATGCATGTGATAGCGAGGTCAAGCATTGGATCGTGGCCTCGGTATGAAGATCAGCCCAATCAGTGAGGGAAGAAGAATATTGATCACGAACAGAAGCAACGATGCATTCAGTGCTGTCGTGTTTGCTATCCCTCGTACAGCGTAAAAGTACACCGAACCTGCCTCCCGGATTCCAAGATCACCGAGCGATATCGGCAGGAGTGACTTCAGGAACATCATGGCAGCGAAGCCGAGAAACGCATCTCCGGGATGAACGAGCGAAAAAGCATTGAGGAGGAGATACATCTGAAGGTAAACGATGCCGTAGAATCCTGTCGACAGGGCAAAGGAAGCTAACAGATCGCGTAGCGTGAAGATGCTCACCGCAGAAAGGAAGTCTTGGATCGCGGGGCGTTCGAGCAATCCAAACTTGAAACGCGATACGACACGACGCAAGGTATTGAGCCTGAAGAAGACCAAGAGAAACAGGAGGGTAGCCACCACGCTGATGATCGTTCCGACCATCGCTCCACATGGAAACAGAATCACCAGGCTGATGACACCCGCGATTCCCATAATGCAGAGCATTTGCACTTTGTCAACGAGCGTCAAGCCGATGATGGTCCCGGCTGAAATTGCACTATGATGGAGGGCTCGACCGCCGAATTCCCCTATTTGACCCGGGGTGATGGAGCCAAGGGTAATGCCGAAGAGCAGCGACGCGGCTGTCTCCAGGTTCGTCGCAGCGGGATCGACGAGCCGGACAAAATATCTCCACTTCAGAACCTGGAATCCGATGTTAAAGATCATGAGCACGGTCGCTCCAGCAATGTACTCAGGCCTTGCTAGAAGAAGGGCATGTGTCACGTCGCTGAGGCTCACGAACTGAAAAAGGACCACGAGAAGAATAAGGGCGAAGAGACCCTGAAGCAAGAGTTTGACCATGCGTTTGCTTCGCTGCGTGTGATCGGCCGTCTCTTTCATGGTTTCAGTTCCGGCTTCCATTCGATTTTCTTGATAAATCCAAGTGGACCGATGAGGCTGTTATAAAGGACGACGAGCATCTCCATGAAAAGAAGGAGAGGGGCAAACCGTGTTTCATTGAACAGAGGCGCGGCAATGGAAAACAACAAGAAATCCAAAATGCACTTGAAGACATATGGCCCAAGAGTTCCGGGAGAGGGGCCAAAGACCACGGCGCCAAGAAGAGAAAGCACAATGACAAGATTAGCGCAATGGAAAAGAAAGAAGAACAATTTCATGGGGAAAGAGAAGTATTTCCCGGCAGAGAAATGGCGGGTCCGTTGCCTCACGAACGCACCGAAGGTTGGAGGAGGATACGTGGGCACGAAGCTGCCGGGCGATGTGACATATCGTATTTGCCAAGACGTATTTCGTCGGACCATCTGCAGAAACAAGTCGTCGTCGCCGCTCACCGAATGCTTGATGTTCTCAAATCCACCGACTTCTTCATACACCGCTCGTCGATATGCGAGCGAACGCCCGGTGCACAACCATCCTCGATTCAAGCCAATGGAGCCCGCTGACCATATCGCGCCTTTGAATTCTTCATACTGAATAAAGTTGCGTAGGAGGTTAGCCATGAAAGAGGGTCTTGCCGTCGCCGAAAGTGGCTCCAAGCGGTAGGGAGAATATCCGGCAACCAGGCCAACGTTTCTTTCGAATCCCCGAACGAGCAATGAGATCCAAGAAGAAGGGGGCAGACAATCAGCGTCTGTGAACATGAGAATCTCCCCCTTGCTTGCGGCAATTCCCTGCGCCAGGGCGTGTTTCTTCGAGGGCATGTCCCGGCTTAAAAGAGTTATGTCAAGCTTTCGGAGACGAGGATGCTGCTTCTGAAATTGTTCAACAATTGCAGAAGTTCTGTCAGATGAGCGGTCGTTGATGACGATGATCTCGTATTGCGGATAGTCCTGACGAACAAGGCACTCAAGCAGGCCCGCTATGTGGGCTTCCTCGTTTCGGGCAGCCACAATCACGGATACAAATGGCGTTCCCTCAAAGCCAGACCGGCGGAGTCGACGAATGCCTACGATCAATGCCAGAATGACTAGTGCGTAGTACCCAACCAGGAACCCAAGGAGTATGTTGAAGAGATCATCGAGAACCATTGAGCAAGATGATCGTGAATTAAGCCCTCTTTATCAATAGCCCAAAACGTTGATAGTTCCTGATTTATCGCATATATTCTCTGCACTAAGAAGTACTTCCCCCAGTATCTTCCATAGGATCCATGATGCAGCCACTCATTATTGGTATCGCCGGCGGAACAGGATCGGGCAAAACGACCGTCACGAACAAGATCCTCGAGTTGCTGGACAAAGAGAGAGTTCTCGTCATTCAGCATGATTCGTACTATCGTGACCTCTCGACCCATCACGGTCTGGCGCCAGACAAGATCAATTTCGATCATCCTGATTCCCTTGAGACTGATTTCCTGGTCCGACATCTTAAAGATCTGAAAGAGGGCAAGGGGATCGATCAACCGATCTACAATTTTACGACACATTTGCGGTTGAAGGAGACACGCCGGTTTGAACCGCGGGAGATCATCATCGTTGATGGAATTCTGATCTTCGTTGACAAGCCGTTGCGGGATATGATGGATATCAAGATATTTCTTGACACAGATGCAGACGAACGACTGATTCGCCGGATTCGAAGAGATATTCTCGAACGCGGACGCTCCGTCGACTCGGTCATGAGCCAGTATATGAACACTGTCAAACCGATGCATCTGGAATTTGTGGAGCCAAGCAAGCATTGGGCTGATGTGATTATTCCTCGGGGAGCGGAGAATCTGGTCGCCCTTGACATGCTGGTCACGAAGATCAAATCAATGTACAGAATGAAGGGTGGGGCGATGAGTTGATCTGATAGTTTCGTCAATGTCGGTAACTCTTGCTTGCATCAGGCAAACTCGAATTCCTTGACTATACTTTGAAAAAGATGTATCTTGACCGCATATTGTCCAATGTTTTCAGGGTTTTTGTTATCGTTCTGAGTCCCTGCGACTTCCCGATGAGTGCTTTCTATTGAAGAGGTAGTATCTGAAGAGACCTGCTGAAATGCCTTCCGTTTCACCTAGCGCGGCAAAGCGAATTGATTCTACCTATAAGAAGACTGTCCTTGAGAATGGACTGCGTGTCGTCTCTGAAGAGTTGAATCACGTTCGATCTGTGTCTATCGGGATTTGGGTCGATACAGGCTCAAGAGATGAAGGAGTGAAGACGAACGGCATCTCCCATTTCATAGAGCACATGGTCTTCAAGGGGACAACGAATCGATCGGTGAAGGATATCGCTCGGAGCATCGAGTCGGTCGGGGGATATTTGAATGCGTTTACCGGGAAAGAGCACACCTGCTACTATGCAAGGGTGTTGGATGAACACACCGAGTTGGCGGTTGATGTTCTCTCGGATCTTGTGCTGAATGCAACATTGCCGGCAAAGGACCTTGAAAAAGAGAAGGGTGTGGTCATTGAGGAACTGAAGAATTCTGAGGATGACCCTGATGATATTATACACGACTATTTCGACACGGCTCTGTTCGGCTCTCACCCGTTAGGCTATCCGGTTATCGGGACCGAACCAAACTTGCGATCATTTTGCCGGGACGATCTTCTGAAATATATGCGGAAGCACTATGCCCCGAACAGGATGGTTCTGGCCGCTGCCGGAAATGTCTCCCATGACAAACTCGTAGCACTGGCGGAGAGACACTTTGGCTCAACTCGAAAAAGACCTCATGCAGCTGGAGTTGAACGCAAGAAGCCTCTGCAGTATCATCCCGAGAAGAAAGACTTTAAGAAACCCATCCAGCAAGCGCACATTTGCATCGGGAATCAGGCCGGAAGCATCAAGAGCAAACACCGCTATCCCACACTGGTTCTGAACACGTTGCTCGGGGATGGCATGAGTTCACGGCTGTTCCAGAACATCCGAGAGAAGTATGGCTTTGCGTACTCAGTGTATAGTTATGCGACATTGATGAGCGATGCGGGGGTGTTCAGCGCGTATATCGGAACCGATAAGCAGCACATCGAGACCTCCACTGATTTGATTCTGAAAGAGTTCGAGAAGCTTCGCTCGAAGGCTGTAGGAAAGGCCGAACTGAATCGTACCAAGGCTCAACTCAAAGGGAGCATGATGCTGAGCCTTGAAAGCATACCGAATCGAATGATGCGATTGGGAACCTCTGAGTTATATTTTCACGATGTCACTCCTATTGACGGAATCATCAGGCAGATAGACGGAGTACAACAAGACGATATTCTGGCGATAGCCAACGAGTTATTGAGGGAGGATCGGCTGTCGAAGGTTGTGATTCACCCTGATGCAAAGACTCACACGCCGACGAATTCAGAATCAGAAATCGCTCCTGCGAATACCGGACGAGTAGCATAAATGCATCCGCGTATTCCAGCGAATGTGTTTTGACAGGAAAGAATATGACGACATTGACTCAAGAAACAACTGATACAGCGAATAAGATCATGACGGCCCCCCAAATCTCTGCTCGGGCGAAATCGACCCAGGATTCCCCAATTCGCAAGCTCTCAGCAACAGCAGAAGCGAGGAAACAGAAAGGAATCAAGGTCTATCACCTCAACATCGGGCAGCCGGACCTTCCAACTCCTCCAATCGTTTTTGAAACGATTCGCGACCTCAAGATGTCGACTTTAGCGTACGCTCCTTCGAATGGGTTGCCTCAGGCACTGCAAGCCTGGAAGATCTACTATGATGGATTTGGTCTGTCCTTGGATGAGAAGGAAATCATCGTGACAGCCGGCGGCTCCGAAGCCATCGTCTTCGCGATGTGCGCCATTTGCGATTACGGCGACGATGTGATTGTCTTTGAACCCTTCTATACGAACTACAATGGCTTTGCGAGCATCGCGAATGTGAAACTGAACCCCATCTCCTTGCATATCGAGAATGGATTCCACCTGCCGTCTTCGGAAGAGATTGAGAAACACATCACATCGAGGACGCGAGGGATACTTATCTGTAATCCTTCGAACCCGACGGGTACTATCTACTCGCGCGAAGAGTTGCAGCGGCTTGTGGATATCGCGAAGCGGCGAAATCTCTTCTTGCTATCGGATGAAGTGTATCGCGAATTCGCATACGATACTCCCGTAAGCAGCGTGCTGGACTTCCCGGAAATTGCGGACCGATCCATTCTCCTCGACAGCACCTCGAAGCGCTTCAATGTTTGCGGAGCACGTATCGGTGCATTGGCAAGTCATAACAAGGATATCGTTCAATCAGCGTTTCGTTTCGGCATGGCGCGATTGTCTGTGGCTTCCATTGAGCAACTTGCGTTGGTGCCAATGCTGAAATCAGCGAAGATGTATACCCAACCCTTCGTCGAAGAATTCCGTCGTCGGCGGGATATTGTGTATGACGGTTTGAAAACTATTCCCGGCATGACGTTCTACAAACCGGAAGGAGCCTTCTACATCGTTATCGGTCTGCCGGTGAAGGATGCAGAGCACTTCTCAAAGTGGCTTATCGAGGAGTTTGAGTATGAAGGTCAGACAGTCCTTCTCGCTCCCGCACCCGGCTTCTACGCAACACGGGGAGCAGGCGTGAACGAGGCGCGACTGGCGTTCATGTTGAACGGAGACGATCTTCGAAGGGCGCTCATTGCTTTGCGTGTAGCGTTTGAGGTGTACAGAAAACGGTTTTGATTGAGTACGAGACAGTGTGATCGAAACATCTATGGCGAAGATTACAATCAACGGCAAAATATTCGACGTCGATCCTGAGTTGACGGTTATCCAGGCCGCGGCGCAGAATGGAATTGAGATTCCGCATTTCTGCTGGCATCCCAAACTCACGGTCTCCGGGAACTGTCGTATGTGCTTGGTAGAGATCGAAAAGATGCCGAAGCTTGCGATCGCTTGCTCGACTCGGGTTGCCGATGGAATGATTGTGAAGACAGAGAGCGACCGCGTCATCAAAGCTCGCCAGGCTGTAATGGAGTTTCTCTTGATCAACCATCCCCTTGATTGCCCCATTTGTGACGAGGCGGGGGAATGCAAACTCCAAGATTATTCATACAAATACAGCGTCGGATATAGTCGATTTGATGAGAACAAGGTCCATAAACCCAAACGAGTTCGATTGGGACCGAATGTGATGCTTGATGTAGAGCGGTGCATTATGTGTTCACGGTGCATCCGCTTTTCTGATGAGATCGCCAAGCAACCTGTTCTCACATTCACACAACGCGGTACACATGTTGTGTTGACGACGTTCCCGGACACTCAACTCGACAATAAATATTCGATGAATGTCATCGAATTGTGCCCTGTTGGTGCCTTGACAAGCACGGATTTTCGGTTCGCATCACGTGTGTGGGAGATGTCATCGACCGACAGTATCTGTGTGGGTTGTTCGAGGGGATGCAACACGCATGTTTGGGTCCGGAAAAATGAGATATTGCGGCTCACGCCGCGGTTTAATGAGGCGGTCAACTCGTATTGGATGTGCGATTCAGGTCGTTTGAATACTTTCAGGACTGTCAATAGCCAGGAGCGCCTCCATAGCCCAATGATACGAAAGGATGGGGTTCTTGTCGATGTCGGTTGGGATGAGGCAATCGCTCGAGCTGTATCAGATTTGAAATCGTTTAAGAAGTCGGAAATCGCTGGAATAGCCTCAGCGTTTGCGACGAATGAGGACAACTACGTTTTCCAGAAAGTCATGAAGGAAGTCATCGGGACGAAGAATGTCGATTATGTTCAACATGTTGAAGATGATGCAGGGGACGAACTTTTAATCCGAGCTGACAAGACGCCGAACAGCCTGGGCACTCGCCAAGTCGGGGTCCGACCTGCTGAGGGAGGCCTGGACATCACTGGCATCTTGAAAGGAATCGAAGAAGGGTCCATCAGAGCCCTCTATGTCCTTGAGGATGATATTGCCGAAGACCCGAGATTTGCGGCGGCGCTGCCGAATCTGCAATTGCTGATTGTTCATGCCTCAGTCAACAGTAAGACCGCACGGTTTGCAGATATCGTGCTATCCTGTTCAACCTTTGCCGAGAAGAATGGCACGATGACGAACTTTGCGGGGCGCGTTCAGCGGCTCCGGCCAGCTGTTGCTACACTCGAGCAAGATCGAGCAAAGGATGGCTTTGCGATGAGCCGGTGGGACAAGTTTGCGTCTCAGAATGATCGATGGGGTAGGTCGGTGAAGAAAGATGCACGGCCAACCTGGCGCGTGCTAACTGCGATCGCCAACGCGCTGGGCGCAAAACTGAAATGCACGACAGCGGAAGAGGTTTTCAAAGAGATTGCCGAGAAACTGCCGCCCTTTAAGGGAATGAACTACATCAATTTGGGCTCTCAAGGCGCCAACGCAAACGCAGCGGAATCCGTCTCCAAGCAAAAAGTGACTGCCTAGACACATGGGATCTCTTCTCCTTATATCGGTCATCAAGTTTGTTGCGTACGTTTCGATCGTCCTGGTGACAGTCATCATGCTTGTCTACGCTGAACGACGTGTGAGCGCATTCATACAAAATCGCCTGGGGCCCAATAGAGTCGGACCGTGGGGACTCTTTCAGGCTCTGGTGGATGTTGTGAAACTCCTCTTGAAAGAGGACATCGTTCCGAAGAACGCATACAAGCCCGTGCACGATCTTGCTCCAATTATTTCCATAGCTGTTGCGTTGAGCACATTTGCGGTCATTCCCTTTGGGAATACCATCGAGCTTTTCGGGACTCAGGTCAAGCTCATGATTGCAGATGTGAATGTTGGTATCCTTTACCTCCTCTCGATAACATCTCTTGGTGTCTATGGTGTGACGCTCGCCGGGTGGTCGTCGAACAACAAGTATTCTCTGCTTGGAGGATTGCGGTCGTCAGCTCAACTGATCAGCTACGAACTTTCCATGGGTCTTTCCATCATCGGAGTTCTCATGGTGTGCGGGACGCTCCGGCTCGACCAAATTGTCCTTCATCAAACGACTTATCTCTGGGGCTGGTTGCCGGCATGGAATATTTTCCTTCAGCCCGTGGCCTTTTTTACTTTCTTCATTGCTGCTTTCGCAGAGACGAACAGATTACCGTTTGACCTTCCCGAGGCAGAACCCGAGCTTGTAGGTGGGTATCACACGGAATACACGGGACTGAAATTCGGCTTGTTTTTCCTTGCCGAATACGCAAACATGTTCACGGCCGGTGCAGTCATTACGACGTTGTTTCTCGGCGGTTGGCATCTTCCGTACGCAGAGTACCTCGGACTTTCTCCGACCATGTTGAGCATCTTGCAGGTTCTCACGTTTTGCGTGAAGCTCGTCCTCGTCGAACTTTTCTTCATTGTTGTCCGTTGGACGATTCCGAGATTCAGGTACGATCAGTTGATGAATATCGGCTGGAAAGTGATGTTGCCGCTGACACTTGCGAACGTGCTCGTGACAGGGGCTGTCATGCTGCTGATTCAATGAAAGGTGAGGGGAGAAGCGAGTTTCATGGGTTCGACTGGTAAGATCATCCGGAAGAAAGATCTGAGCATCTGGCAAAAGAGCTACATCCCTGAAATCGTCAAAGGATTGAGGCAGACGATTGCCGAGATGTTCAAGCCAAAATTCACGATCCAGTATCCCGAGGAACGGTTCAAACCGCAACCGTCATTTAGAGGGCGCCCCGTCCTTGTTCAGGAAAATGAGGTGGAGCGTTGCGTGGCATGCGGCCTGTGCTCCAGGGTTTGTCCGGCACTGGCCATTGAGGTGCAAGCCTCAGAAACTCCACTTGAGAAGGAGCGTTACCCAATCAAGTTTGAGATCAACATGGTTCGTTGCATTTTCTGCGGTTTCTGCGAAGAGGTCTGTCCGGAAGAGGCCATTGTCATGAGCAATGAATATGAATTGGTTTTCTCGAGTCAGGAAGAAGCGGTTTTTGGCAAGGACAAACTTCTCAAGACCACTGAAGAGTTGAAAGACAGGTTGGAGTTTTTGCGTCAGAACAGATAACGATCGAAGAAAGCCTGCTAGAAATACCTCAAATTACTGACTGTAAACCTCTTAAATTAAGTCGCTTCCGGTCATTTACCGCGAATTTGATTCAAGATCTGCTTTCCTAAAATCTGCTCTCTTGCTCCTCGTCCTCTTGTAGTGCCTCTTTACATAAGGGGGTCCCCCACATGTTCTCCAAAGTTCTCAGCAGCGCAACGATCGGTGTGAATGCGCACATAGTCCAGGTGGAAACCCATATTGAGCGAACAATTCCACGGTTTTTCATTGTGGGATTGCCTGACAATGCAGTCAAGGAGAGTTCTGAGAGGGTGTTTGCTGCCATCAAGAATTCGGGCTACAGGTTTCCCAATCACAGGATCACGACGAGCCTGGCACCTGCAGATTTCAAAAAGGAAGGGTCAGCCTATGATCTCAGTATTGCTCTTGGAATCCTCGCCGCATCTGAACAGTTGGTTTCCAATGACCTCGGCGAGTACGTGGTCTTAGGCGAACTGGCATTGGATGGTACCGTTCGGCCGATACATGGAGCATTGGTAGTGTCCGTCGCAGTCAGAGCAAAGGGGATTAAGGGGTTGCTTGTCCCTGTTTCAAACGCAAAGGAAGCAGCAATGGTTGACGAAGTAAGCGTTTATCCTATAAAGAACTTGAGAGCTGCAGTTAAATTCTTTGAAGAGAAAGAGAAGACACTAGCTCGATATAAAGTAAACTCGAGAGATGAATTTGCGAAGGTACAAGCCCATGTCTCAGATTTCGATGAAGTCAAAGGGCAGGAGAGTGTCAAGCGATCGCTGGAGGTGGCCGCGGCCGGTGGACACAACATCATCATGATTGGTCCGCCAGGTTCGGGCAAGACGATGCTTGCGAAGCGAATTCCGTCCATTCTCCCTCCACTCACGCTGGAAGAAGCTCTGGAGACGACGAAAGTGTATTCGGTTGCGGGGCTGCTGCCGAGAAACGCTGGACTGGTATCGAATCGTCCCTTTAGGTCGCCTCATCATACCATTTCCGATTCTGCCCTGGTTGGAGGGGGAAGCACGCCTCGCCCTGGGGAAATATCGCTCGCCCACCACGGTGTTCTCTTCCTGGATGAACTTCCGGAATTTGCACGCAATGTATTAGAAGTCTTGCGTCAACCGCTTGAAGACCAGAAGGTTACTGTGAGTCGTTCAAAGCTGTCTGTCGAATTTCCGGCAAGCTTCATGCTTGTTTGCGCCATGAACCCATGCCCATGCGGTAACTATGGGAATCCGATTCAGGAATGCACATGTTCGACCATTCAGATTCAGAAATATGCCGGAAAGATCTCAGGCCCGTTGCTTGACCGCATTGACATCCACGTCGAAGTCCCGGCTGTCAAATACTCGGAACTTGCATCCAAGCGCACCGGAGAGTCATCACTCAGTATCAGAAATCGAGTGGTCATCGCTCGTGGACTGCAGGATCGTCGCTTCACGGGGAGGAATGGAGTATACTGCAATTCGGATATGGGGCCTGCCGAGTTAAGAGAGTTTTGCGTGCTTGACGCGGGAGGGGCAGAACTCCTGAGAAGCGCGATGGGAAAACTCGGACTTTCAGCGAGGGCCTATGATCGAATACTGAAAGTCGGTCGAACCATAGCAGATCTAGCGGGTAGCGAAACAATCAGGCCCGAGCATCTGGCAGAGGCGATACAATATCGAAGTCTGGATCGAAGCTATCATGCAGGATGAACTCCCGGTCAGGAACTTTCAGCCGGACCTCCGGTTTGTATGTGCACGACGCTTTTCGTATATTTGACACTGAATTTCATCATTCATCAGCGAAGCACTTGCAAGAAGGAACTTGACATTGTACAACGTAACTCTCATTCCAGGCGATGGCATTGGACCAAGCATCTCTGAATCCACTCAAAGGATCATCGCGTCGACCGGAATCCAGATTTCTTGGGATGTCCAGGAGGCGGGTATTAATGCGATCGAAAAGTACAAGGACCCTCTGCCTCAGCAAGTCATCGATTCAATTTCACGAAACAAGATCGCCCTCAAGGGACCCCTCACAACCCCGGTCGGGACCGGATTCCGAAGCATCAACGTTGCTCTTCGAAAAGAATTCGACCTCTTCATCAATTTACGACCTGCGAAGTCCTTTATCGGTGTAAAGGCTACATTTAAGGACGTTGACCTCATTATGTTTCGAGAGAACACAGAGGAATTCTATGCCGGCATCGAGCACTACATCGATGCCAAAAAAAGCGCGGCTGAGACGATCGGAGTGGTGACAAGGGCGGGTTGCGAGCGCATCGTGCGAGCTGCCTTTGAGTACTCCCGCAAGCACGGGCGCAAGCAAGTAACCATCGTTCACAAGGCCAACATACTGAAATACACAGGAGGGCTTTTCCTGGAAGTGGGAAGGAAAGTGGCCCAAGAATTCCCCGAGATCCAGTGTAATGACAAGATCATAGACAACATGGCCATGCAACTGGTTCTCAATCCTCACCAATTCGATGTCATCGTAACAACGAACCTGTTCGGAGACATTTTGTCTGACCTCTGTTCAGGATTGGTGGGCGGCCTCGGATTGGCTCCAGGAGCAAATATTGGATATGACGCGGCGTTGTTTGAAGCAGTTCACGGAAGCGCTCCTGACATCGCTGGACAGAATCTGGCGAATCCATGTGCCATGGCGTTAGCGGGGGCTATGATGCTGGATTATTTGGGCGAGATTGAAGCGAGCAACAAAATCCAACGCGCCATCGCCGACGTCATCATGGAAGGTGTATATGTCACCCGGGACCTCAACCCAGAGAAGCACGTTGGAACAATTGAGATGACGGACGCCATAGTCAAAACAATTGAGAAAATGTAGGTCTGTTTGGTCCGACTAAAAAAATGCAAATAGGCTTGATAAAAATCGATAAGCCCATCGCCCTTGCTCCCATGGAGGACGTTACGGGAGTAGCGTTCCGGCTTGTGTGCAAACGGATGGGTGCGGATATCGTCTATACGGAGTTCGTCAATTCCGAGGGTCTGATACGCGAAAACGTGCGGACCATCAAGAAAATGGCTTTCGAAGAGGAAGAGCGTCCTTTCGGCATTCAAATCTATGGCAGTATCGAGGGTTCGATGGAACGCGCTGCCGCCATGGCGGAAAGCTTTCAACCTGATCTCATCGACATCAATTGTGGTTGCTGGGTGAAGGACATCGCAATGCGGGGAGCGGGTGCAGGTTTGCTTCGGGATCTGCCGCGGATGGAAGGGATTGTCTCGCGCGTTGTGAAAAGTGTTGTCACTCCGGTGACTGTCAAGACCCGACTAGGTTGGGATAGTGAGAGCATTAAGATTGTCGATGTCGCTAAGATGGTGGAGAACGTCGGTGCAAAGGCGTTGACTATTCATTGCCGGACACGGGCACAGGGTCACAAAGGCGAGCCTGATTTTTCATGGATACCTCAGGTGAAGCAGGCGGTCGGCATTCCGATTTTTGTGAACGGAGGATTGGACACACCGGAGAAGATCAAGCGTGCCTTCGATGAGACGGGATGCGATGGAGTCATGATTGGTCAAGCCGCAATCAATAATCCGTGGATTTTCAGACAGGCAAGATACTACATGCAGCATAACGAACTGCTGGCTGCTCCCGATCTCGATGAGCGCGTGCGAGTCCTCTTCGAACATCTGCGACTCTCCGTTCTGCAAAAAGGAGAGCAAAGAGCCGTTTTAGAATTTCGAAAGCACTACACAGGATATCTCCGGGATCTTCCAAATGTGGCAAAGATCCGGAGTGAGCTCATGCACTTCACCGAAATGTCCCCGATCATGGATCACATCCAGCACTACGTCGCTTGGTTGACATCGACCGAACCGATCACCACTGCAGAGAATCCCCAATAAGAATGGACAAAAAGCAAATCGCCGCTGTGCTCGATGAGATGGGCACGTTGTTTGAATTGAGGGGAGAGAATCCCTTCAAGTGCCGCGCCTTTCATAATGGTGCCCGTGTGGTGGAGACGCTGACAACTGATATCACGGCTCTTGTTGCTTCAGGCGAATTGCGATCGGTCAAGGGGATAGGGGAAGGATTGGCGAAGGTGATTACCGAGCTGGTCCAAGACGGAAAGTCCACTGAGCACGATAAGGTGAGATCATCGTTACCCGAAGGCTTGCTTCAGATGTTGCGGATTTCCGGTTTGGGTCCAAAGAAAGTGAAACTTCTGCACGACAAGCTGAAGATTAAATCGATTACAGAGTTGAAGAAAGCATGCGAAAACCACACATTAGCAGAGCTTGATGGGTTCGGCGAAAAAACGGAAGAGAATGTGCTCAAGGGCATCGAGCTCCTCTCCAGAGTGAGTGACAAACACTTGTATCATCTTTCGAAGCAAGCCGCTGACAAGATCCTCGAGGTCATTTCGTCGCTGAAGGAGGTCAGGCGTTGTGAAGTTGCCGGCAGCCTGCGGAGAAAAAAAGAGATTATCGGGGATATCGACATTGTTGCGAGTGCCTCGAAAAAGGACTCGGAGAAGGTCTTCGATGCTTTCGTACGTCATCCTGACGTGGAGAGCGTCATCGGTAGAGGAGGTACGAAATCAAGCGTGCTTCTTCGTTCAGGGATCAACTGTGACTTGAGGATTGTGCAAGACAAAGAATATCCTTTTGCCCTGAATTACTTTACCGGGAGCAAAGAACACAATGTTGAAATGAGATCCCGAGCCCGGGAATTCGGATTGAGCCTCAACGAGTATGCCTTTTCCCTCATCGAGGATAGTTCTGTGAGGAAAGCGAAGGCGGTCCCGATCTGCCGTACCGAAGATGAGATTTATAAGGCGTTGAAATTGAAGTTCATTCCGCCGGAGCTTCGGGAGAACATGGGTGAAATTGAGGCCGCTGAGCAGGACCGACTGCCCGTCTTGATTACGGAGAAGGACATCCGCGGGACGTTTCATTGTCATACGACGTACAGCGATGGTCTGAGCACTTTGGAGGAAATGGCGCACGCGGCTCGGGCTCTCGGTTGGGAATATTTGGGAATTGCAGATCACAGCAAGGCCGCGGCGTATGCGGGAGGGCTTTCTGAGGCCAAAGTGAAGCAGCAGTTGAAAGCGATTGATTCCCTCAATGACAAGAATGAGAAATTCCGGATCTTCAAAGGAACTGAGGTGGACATCCTCAGCGACGGTTCTCTCGACTACTCAGACAGAGTGCTCGCCTCCTTTGACTATGTCGTGGCGGCAATCCACAGCAAGTTCAAGATGACAGAAGCCGAAGCGACGAAGAGAATGATCAAGGCGCTGAAGAACAAGCACGTCACTTTCCTGGCGCACCCGACCGGCAGGCTTCTGTTGAGTCGCGACGGCTATCCAATCAACATGATGGAAGTGATCGATGCCGCTTCTGACTATGGGAAGGGGATTGAGATTAACTCGCATCCGTTCCGACTTGATCTTGATTGGCGGCTTGTGAAATATGCCAAAACGAAAAAGGTCACGATCTTTATCAATCCCGATGCCCACCACACCGACGGTCTCAAGGATGTCGCCTACGGTGTGGGGATCGCGCAGAAAGGTTGGCTGGAGGTTGGTGATGTCGTCAATGCATGGAGTCTCCTGAAAGTCGAAAGATTTCTGACATCACACTCTGCTCAATAATGAGGTAACGTCATGGCGGACAGAGAAACCAAACAGCAGGCGCGCTCGCGCACCAGGAAAATCTTGACACTTCTGCACAAGAAATATCCCGAGCCAAAGGTCGCTCTCGATTTCTCCAATCCACTTCAATTGCTCATTGCGACAATCCTGTCGGCGCAGTGCACCGATGTGAGGGTGAACATCGTGACGCCTGGTTTGTTCAAGAAATATCGGAGTGCCCTAGACTTTGCCAACGCCAATCCGGCAGAGCTCGAACAGGATATACGGTCAACGGGATTCTATCGGAACAAAACAAAGAGCATCATCTCTTGCTGCAAATCACTCGTGGAGAAACATAGTGGAAAAGTCCCGAAGACAATGGAAGAGCTTGTGCAGCTTGGCGGAGTGGGTCGTAAGACGGCGAACTGCGTCCTTGGCGGAGCCTATGGCATCAACGCCGGAGTAGTTGTGGATACTCATGTGCGGCGTCTCTCGCAACGGCTGGGGCTTGCCACGTCGGATGATCCCGAAAAAATAGAACTTGAGCTGATGGATCTTCTTCCGCAGGATGATTGGTATCTGTTCGGCAATCTGCTCGTGTGGCATGGCCGCAAGATATGCGATGCACGAAAACCGGACTGTCTAAACTGCTCGATTCAGAAACTTTGTCCGTCCGCTGGGGAGTTCATGAAACTGAAGAAGTAATCTCTGTGAACTCACCAAGTCTTGCGTTTTCGTTGTTTTTTGGACACCTTCATCATACTCTGATCACCATTCGAGGCTACAACGATGAACTATCAAGACGCTCTTGATCTCATGCACGAATACACCAAGAATGAAGCGTTGCGGAAACACATGTATTCTGTGGAAGCCGCCATGAGGGCTTATGCAAAGAAGCTGGGCGAGGAGGAGGAAAAATGGGCCATCGTGGGCATCCTTCATGATTTCGACTATGAGATGTATCCGACGATTCCAGATCATCCCATGAAGGGATCGGAGATCCTGAAAGAAAAAGGATATCCCGATGATGTCCGTCGCGCGATTCTCGGGCACGCTTCATATGCGGCAGTCCCGCGCGATACCAAGATGGCACAAGTGCTCTATGCCTGCGATGAGCTCTGTGGCTTCATCACCGCATGCTCCGTCGTCAGACCAAACAAGATTGCGGATCTGGAAGTATCCTCGGTGAAAAAGAAACTGAAGGATAAAGCGTTCGCCCGGAATGTGAGCAGGGAAGACATTCAACAAGGAACACAGGAACTCGGCATACCGGTGGAGGAGCACATCCAGTTTGTGATCAATGCCATGAAGGCTGACGCAGTTCGGCTGGGATTGGTTTGATCAGAACTCATTCGCATGACAAGGGGGGATCTTGCAGAGCGTAGCTGAAATGTCAGTGTCACAGTTGAAGGCTCGTTTGGAGAAGGGAGGAGACGTATTCCTTCTGGATGTGAGGGAACCGTTCGAATACGAAATCGCCAATTTGAAGGGCGCGCTGATTCCGCTTGGAGAATTGCCCGCGCGATTCGACGAACTTGACAAGAATAGAGAAATCGTCGTCTACTGCCACCATGGAAATCGAAGCAGGTACGCGGCGCAGTTCCTTCAGCAACAGGGATTCCGATCGGTCACAAACCTTGCGGGTGGGATCGAAGCGTGGGCCAGCGAAATTGATGCGAAGATGCCGCACTATTGAAACGAAAAGGGCGAGTCACCTCGCCCTTTCGATTGCTACGCCAGCTTTTCAAACCTCGCCTGGAAAAACCTCAGATACTTCGGTTCGTACACCATCTTGAGTCCCTTGATGGTGTTCCGCTTCTCGTAGACCGCCTCAACAGCTTCAGCCGTGACGTCGCAGTGTGCTTGCGTGTACACACGCCGCGGGAACGTCAGACGCACCAGTTCAAGTTTTGGATAGTTGTGATCACCGGTCTCCTTGTTACGACCAGCAGAAACGATTCCACGCTCCATCGAACGGATACCTGAATCGAGATAGAGTTCCGCGGCAAGAGTTTGAGCGGGGAACTCGGACTGCTTAAGGTGCGGCAAGAATCGCTTTGCGTCGAGGAAGATTGCGTGACCTCCGACAGGGACCACGATCGGGATTCCGATACTTTCGAGTTTTTCGCCAACATACTCAATTTGACCAATGCGAGCTCGAATGTGATCGAGGCTCACAGCTTCTTCGATGCCGCGCGCCATTGCTTCCATGTCGCGGCCCGCCAATCCTCCGTACGTGTGAAGCCCTTCGTACACCACTACCATGTTGCGAGCTTCTTCGAACACCTCGCGCTCGTGTTCTGCCAGTGCAAGGAAGCCGCCTATGTTCACGAGCAGATCCTTCTTGCCACTCATGGTGCATCCATCAGAATATGAGCACATTTCGAGGAGGATCTCCGCAATGGATTTATTCTCAAATCCCTTCTCACGAGTCCTGATGAAATAGGCATTTTCGATCAGCCGGGTTGCATCGAGAATCACACGAATGCCATGTTTCTTGCAGAAAGCGCGGACTTCGCGCAGATTTTCCATAGACACGGGTTGGCCACCGGCCATGTTGACCGTCCCGGCTACAGATATGTATGGAATCTTGTTCGCTCCAACTTTCTTGACAAGATTCTCCATCTTCCGCAGATCGACATTGCCCTTGAAAGGGTGGAGGCTCTCGGGGTTGTGAGCTTCATCGATGATGACATCGACGAATGTGCCTCCGGCAAGCTCCTGATGCAATCGAGTCGTCGTGAAGTACATGTTGCCCGGAATGTAGTCACCCGGTTTGATCAGGATTTTCGAAATCAGGTGCTCGGCAGCGCGTCCCTGGTGCGTTGGGACGAGATACTTGTAGCCGTAGTATTGCTGCACCCTCGCTTCAAGATTGTAGAAGTTCTTGCTTCCCGCATAAGCTTCATCACCGAGCATCATACCTGCCCATTGGTAATCGCTCATCGCATTCGTCCCGCTATCCGTCAGCAAATCGATGTAAACATCCTCTGACTTCAAGAGGAACGTGTTGTAGCCTGCATCCTTCAGTGCCCGCACGCGCTCCTCGCGAGTTGTCATTTTCAAGAGCTCAACCGTTTTGATCTTGAACGGTTCAGCCCATGATCGCTTTTTCAGTTTCTCCATAGCTTTCCTCAGTCAACGATTGTGGATCAAAACATATTTCGATAATAGTAACCCAAAAATGGTCGAGATTCAAGATGACTCATCTCGATCCACGAGGCATTGCCTTGCTTTTCTTCGCTTGTTCCTCTATCTTGCCAAGCAATGATATCGAACTCCACTCTCGCAAGATTGCGATCAGTCGTCGGTGCAGCCAATCTTCTTGATTCGGCGGAAGACCGTATCTCGTATTCCTACGACGGAACCCCGATTCTCAAACAGCTTCCAGATGCCATCATCATTCCGAGAAGCGTTGATCACGTCGCACAGATCCTCAAAATCGCTAACGAGGAACGATTTGCTGTAGTTCCGCGAGGCTCTGGTTCCGGTTTGAGCGGCGGTTCCATCCCCGTGGAAAACTCAGTAGTTTTGTTGACGAACCACTGGGATCGGATTCTGGAAATCGATCAGAGCAATCTGACCGTGTGGGTTGAGCCCGGTGTCATCACTGCGAAGCTTCATGCAGCCGTTGAAGGTCTCGGGTTGTTCTATCCTCCTGACCCTGGAAGTGCAGCCATTTGCACGATAGGAGGGAACGTCGCCGAAAATGCCGGAGGCCTGAGAGGTCTCAAGTATGGAGTGACGAAGAACTACGTCCTTGGCATGGAAGTCGTGCTCCCCAGCGGGGAAGTCATCGTCACGGGAGGAAAATCTGTTAAGGACGTTGCAGGATACAGTCTGAAGGATTTTCTCATTGGATCGGAAGGAACGCTTGGTGTCATTACGCGGGTGCTGCTCCGCCTGATCCCCAAGCCTCAGTCCTCAAGAACAATGTTGGCGTTCTACTCCAGCCTGAGTAACTCCGCTGAAACCGTTTCGGATATCATTGCCTCGAAGATTACTCCGGCCGCTCTGGAATTTCTCGACAACACAACCATTCGAAGCGTCGAAGAATATGCACACCTTGGCCTCCCCACGACGATTGAATCGTTGTTGTTGATTGAAGTCGACGGCCGACTCGCTGAAGTTGAGGAAGATGCAGCCAAGATCGTTGCCATCTGCAAACGGCACGGTGCCCTCGAAATCAAGGTCGCCGGCGATGAACAGGAAGCGGTCAAGCTTCGCACCGCCCGCAAGGCGGCATTTTCCGCTCTTGCTCGGGTCCGGCCCACGACTATCCTTGAAGATGCCACAGTTCCTCGCAGCGAAGTTGCACCAATGCTGGAAAGCATCAACCGGATCGCGCGCGCTCTTGATCTTACGTTTGGGAACTTTGGCCATGCCGGTGATGGCAACCTTCATCCGACGTGCTTGACGGACGAACGCGATAAACAAGAGATTGACAAAGCGGAAAAAGCATTCGGCCAGATATTTGATGAGGCAGTGCGATTTGGAGGGACGATCACCGGCGAGCATGGAGTTGGTTTGGCGAAAATGAAGTTCCTCGAAAAGGCGCTCGGTGAACCTGCAATCGACATGATGCGCAAAATCAAAGAAGCAGTCGATCCGAACGGTGTCCTCAATCCGGGAAAAATCTTCTCTCTGCATCCGCGATGCGAAGGTCCACTCCCGACGAACAGAGACCAGATCAAGAAATTCGCCGATTCCGGGGCCTTCACCTAGGCCGTGCATACTCCTGCCAGAACATACTCCCCTCGTCATCCATTTTCCAAGATCGTGTTCGATCGTCTCTTTGACGGGAGGATCGATCGCGCATCGCTGATCATAGACACCCTCACGCTTGCCAAGCTGCGAATCACGCGCTTCACCGGAGAATACTGGACTTCCAAACAGCGCCAGGCGTCATCACTCCACGAAGTTTCTTACCGCGCATGCTTCAAACCTCAACTTCCCCGATTTTTCATCGAGACGCTCACACATCCGGGAGATACTCTCTACGATCCCTTCATGGGGAGAGGCACGACCATCGTGGAAGGAGCGCTCTTCGGACGCAAGGTGATCGGGAACGATATCAATCCCCTGAGTAAGATTCTCACGGAGCCTCGCCTGTGTCCTCCTTCCATGGAAGAAGTTGAAAGAAGGCTCGCGCAGATCAAGCTCGGGAAAAGGCGGGACCGTTCAACCGATCTAGCCATGTTTTATCATCCCAACACCGAATCGGAAATTCTGGCTCTTCGGGGTTATCTCGCGCGACGATTGGCATCGAGGAAAGAAGACTACATCGATCGTTGGATTCGAATGGTGGCAACGAACAGGCTGACCGGGCATTCGAAGGGATTCTTCTCTGTCTACACGCTTCCTCCGAATCAAGCGACGTCGCGAGAAAATCAGAAGAAGATCAATAAAGCGCGTCGACAGAAGCCAGAATACCGAAACGTGAAAGAACTCATACTCCGCAAAACGAAATCTCTTTTACGCAATGTCTCTGATGATCAGATTGAGCGGGTGTCAACAGCGGGGGAGAGCGCCCGTTTGTTCACGGGAGGGGCGTGGCACACCAAGCGAATCACGGACAACGCTGTCGATCTCGTCGTCACGTCGCCTCCTTTCCTGGACACGGTGAACTATGCTCAGGACAATTGGCTACGATGTTGGTTCAATCACATCGATCACAAGGAAGTTCAAACGAAGTTGACGGTAGTCCGTTCGGTCGAAGAATGGGTCTCTGTGATGGAACGGGTTTTTCAGGAACTTCACAGGATTGTGCGGCCGGAGGGCGCTGTAGCGTTCGAAGTTGGTGAGGTCCGCAAGCGAAACTTGAGGCTTGATGAAATTGTTGTTCCCATAGGCCTCAGGACCGGGTTTCGCTGCGCGGGGATATTGATTAACCAGCAGCAGTTTACGAAAACCTCTCATATCTGGGGGGTTGGGAACAATCGAGCTGGGACCAATACCAACAGAATCGTCGTCTTTCAAAAACCTCACTAATCAATCCATCGGAGGAAATATTTATGAAGAAGCTCTTTGCCTTTGCTCTGTTTCTGCCATTAACGCTCCTAGCGCAGGCGGGTAAGTCATGCTGTGCGCCGACGTCGACTGCGGAGTTTGCCATGCTCGCGAGTGATGAGAAATTTCGTTCGGCCCATCTTGAACCGATTCCTTTCAGTTTCGTCCCGGAGAATGGGAAGGAGATCAGCTTCACAACAGCCGATGGTGTCGACGGAAAGGGATATGAAGTCAAGGCTGCCAAGGAAACCAACACCACTATCTTCATGATTCACGAATGGTGGGGGCTCAATGACTACATTAAGCAGGAAGCCGAGAAGCTGCAGAAGGAACTCGGCAATGTGAATGTCATTGCACTTGACTTGTATGACGGCAAAATCGCGACAACGCAACAAGAGGCCGGAAAATATATGGGAGAGGCGAAGGAAGACCGAATTCGGACGATCCTCAAGGGCGCTCTTGACTATGTGGGCTCGAAGGCAAAGGTTGGCACGATCGGCTGGTGCTTCGGCGGAGGATGGTCTCTGCAAACAGCATTGATGGCAGGAAAGCAAACATCAGCGTGCGTGATGTACTATGGAATGCCCGAGACGGACGTAGATAAGCTCAAGACCTTAGGTGGCCCGGTGCTTGGCATCTTTGCAAAGAAAGACGGCTGGATCAATACTGACAAAGTGAAGGAGTTCGAGGCGAACATGAAGAAGGCCTCGAGAAAACTTACCATTAAGACATACGACGCCGATCACGCGTTTGCGAATCCGAGCAATCCGAAGTTTGACAAGGAAGCGGCTGCTGACGCCCACAAAGCTACGGTTGCGTTCTTCAGGAAGTACCTTTTGAAGTAGCCAGGCCGATCATTACTTCGTGGGTGGCAGGGAACCGGGCCTGACTCCCACGCTTCATTGAAGAGAACATGAACTTCGTTGAATCAAAAAAATCTGCATTCCAGGGCGTCGATATTCCGAACTACGATGTCCTGACAAATTGCATGCACTGCGGTCTTTGCCTGCCGACGTGCCCGACGTACGCGTTAACGGGACTGGAGAAGTCGTCGCCGCGTGGAAGGATCCGTTTGATCAAGGCCGTTGCCGACGGTGACTTGCCGATCACTGACGGATTTGTCCGCGAGATGAATTATTGCCTCGATTGTCAGGCCTGTGAAACGGCTTGTCCTGCAGGGGTGAAGTACGGTTCACTTGTAGAAGCGGCGAGAGAACAGATCGCTCGGGGTGGACACGAAAGCACCACGACGCGCCTGATAAAGAAGGTGATGATGGAATGGGCCTTCAGGCGACAGAGTCGGTTGAAGGTCGTCGCCCGTTTCATGCGACTCTACGAAAGAACAGGAATGAAGTGGTTTCTGATGAAGAGCGGGTTGCTCAGACTGATCTCGAAAAAGCTCGATGCGATACAGCCGTTGAGTCCTTCCATGTCACGCAAGTTTTCAAGCGATGAGCTTCCGGAGGTTATTCTTCCTGTAGGAAAACCCCGATTCAGAGTTGGTTTTCTCACGGGTTGCATCATGGACATCGCTTTCGCCGACGTGAATATGGATACTGTCAGGCTGTTGCTCCATCACGGTTGTGCCGTCATTGTTCCCAAAGGGCAGGCATGTTGCGGATCTCTCCAAGCTCACAATGGCGGACTTGAAGCCGCGCGGGAGATGGCCAAGCATCTTATTGAGCTTTTCGACAGAGATGATTTGGACTATATCGTGTTGAACTCAGCTGGTTGTGGCGCGTTTATGAAAGAGTATGCTCATATTTTTTCTGACGACGCACAGTGGGGACCCAGGGCAAAACGCGTTTCCGGCAAAACGAAGGACATTACCGAGTTTCTTATTGAAACAGGGTTCTGGCCTGCTACAGCAGAATTGCAGGACCACGGAAAATCGGCGGGAGCCGTTGTTAGCGGAATCAAGGGGAAACGCGTCAGCTACCACGACGCGTGCCATCTTGTTCATACGCAGAAGATCAGCGCTCAGCCGAGGGAACTTCTGAAGATGGTGCCGGGGATTGAGTATGTAGAGTTGCCGGAGGCTTCCTGGTGTTGCGGGAGTGCCGGAATATACAACATTGTCCGTTACGACGATTCGATGAAAATGCTCGATCGTAAGGTGGACAATATACAGGCGATTCATCCCGATGTGATCGTCACTGGAAATCCCGGATGCATGCTTCAGATCCAACACGGATTGAAAGAAAAGGGAATGAATGTGGAGCTGATGCATACTGCGACCTTTTTGTGGAGGGCATGCGATGTCTCCTAAATCGCTGCGGGTATATCTATCGGGTGGAATGGAATTTGCGAAAGGTGAGGGAGCCGATTGGAGACGCGTGATGGAGGACTGGGTTCACAATAACCTTGGGCATTCTTCCTACAATCCGAACACGGAAAGCGATGAATATCTGGCGAAGAGATGCCCTTCGAGGCGGTTTCGGGATCTCAAGAATGAAAACATTGAAGAATACACGGAGATCGTACGGGATCTCATTGACAGGGATTGCAGCGAGATAGCGGAACGATCAGATTATGTCATTTGCAACTGGGATGAGAGCGCACAGAGAGGTGCAGGAACAAAAGGTGAGCTGACGATGGCGCGCTACGTCGGGAAGCCCGTGTACATGGTGACGCAGATGAAACTTCAGGATATTCCGGGTTGGGTTCTGGGATGTTCAACGAAGACATTTCAAACATTTGAGGAACTTCAGGATTTTCTTCGTGAACACTTCGCCGGGAGTGCACACCCGGGAGAGAAGAAATAGCGCGCTCACTCCCAGAACGTAGATAGCCGGTCTAGTTTTCCCATTGGAACAATCCTTTCTGGATTTCGTCGTCTTTCAGATGTTCCTGTTCTCTACTTTCCTTGACCTCCTCGAATTTTTAGGCTCCCGGTGCGTCCTTATGGCGCTAGCGTGGTTCATCGACGCTTAATTCAAGAGTAAAACTCGTACATTCGGAGGACTTTCGCAGTGTTGGAAATGAGTCATTTCGTCGACGTGAGTGAACGGGCGATCGTGTCCTTGGTGGGGACGGAGAGCCTTGATCTCCTGCAGCGCATATCGACGAACGATGTCGCGAAAATCAACGCCGGGGGGTCAGCTCAGACTGTGCTCACGAACGAGAAAGGACGAATCGTTGAAGTCATTTCAGTCCTTGACCGGGGTGAAGATGGTCTTCTGGCAGTCGGTCAGTCGTCAGACCCCGTGGCTCTGAAACAATACATCGAGAAATACATCATCATGGAAGACATTATTTTAGAGGTTTTATCTGATCAAATGACTCATGTTATGCTCTTCGATTCAATGCAAAACGTAGCAGATGTGATACATCCATCCGTGCTGCGTGAGTGCCTGATCTTCGACGAGGCGTTCTCTACCGTGCGGCTGACTCATGTCGTGGTTGGCAGCGCTTTTCGCCAAGTGGTCCTCAAAGAGCTCTTGGCTGCGGGTGTTGTTGAAAACAGTCAATCCGAATATGAAGAATTCAGGGTGTTGAACGGAGTGCCAGGATTCCCGGGTGAACTCTCGTTGTTGTATAATCCTCTGGAAGCAGGGTTGCTTCCTCTTGTGAGCTTCACGAAGGGGTGTTACGTTGGTCAAGAAGTTGTCGCACGACTCGACACTTACAAGAAGGTGCAGCGGCGGTTAGTCCGACTCGGAATGAAAGATCTGCCGGCCGAACTTCCAGAGAAGATATACCATGAAGGACAAGAATGGGGAAGCCTCACAAGCGCAGTGAGATTGAGTGGAACTCTTGAGTGTCGGGGTTTGGGCTACGTGAGAACTGGTTCAGAACTAGTCCCAGAGAGTCTCTGCTTCCATAAGGGAACCGAGGCGATCAATCTCGTGGTTGAGTCTTGAGCAACGAGGAATCCTCGTTGTCCTTGTGATCCTCGAAATCTATTGAAGTATTCTGTTCTAACTTGTTGTATGATATATGAAAATCAGTCATATTTAAACAAGTGGATGGCACAATGAAGGCATATCACAACCTCGAGTTTCTTAATAGTCCAGATGCCAGAGTCATTCGCCTTATTTCGGAGTTTCTTGAGCCGGCAAGAAGGTTCAGGAGGGAGGGCATAAAAGACACAATAGTGTTCTTTGGCTCGGCACGAGTGAAGCCTCGAAAGGAAGCGCTCAAGAAGTGGAAGGAGCTGTCGCGCAAGCGCCCTGGTCCTTTGACAAAGAAGGCACTTGCCGCGGCAAAAACTGGGGTGGAGATGTCGAGATATTATGAAGATGCTGTCGAGTTGGCGAAATTGCTCACGAAATGGTCGAGCAGCCTGAAGGAGAAGAACCGGCTCGTGATCTCGTCTGGGGGTGGGCCCGGTATCATGGAAGCGGCGAACAAAGGGGCGAAACTGGCTGGGGGCAGGTCTGTGGGGTTGAACATCAGTTTGCCCTTTGAACAAAGCTCGAATCCTTATGTCTCAGATCGATTGAACTTCGAATTCCATTACTTCTTCATGCGAAAGCTCTGGTTTGTCTATCTCTCGAAAGCCATGGTCATGTTTCCCGGTGGCTTTGGCACTTTCGATGAGTTATTTGAGGTACTCACGCTCGTTCAGACCCAGAAGCTCAAGAAAAAGGTTACCGTTGTGCTCTACGGCAGGGAACATTGGGAAAAAACGGTCAACTTCGATAATCTTGTGCGACTGGGACTCATCGACGCAGATGATCTTAAGCTCTTCCGGTTCGCCGAGACCCCTCAGGAGGCTTTTGAGTTCATCGTCAGCGATCTTCGGAAAAAGTACCCTGAATTGACCTCCAAATAGTTGATTTGCGGATGAAGTGAGGGCAAAAAGCGGTCTCGAGATTTCAGCGATCGGTTTTTCACGCTCTTTTCATCCAGTTGCGGTATCTTTCGTCTTACAGAGAATACGATCACGAAGGCTTCTGTTGGCTGACGTTCCCGATGAATTCCGCTCGGCACCCTCGTCAGACCCATTCATCGCCTTTGCCTAAAAGTTTGTTTGGCACCAAAACGAAAGGTCAGTATGAAAACTTCACGTTTGCTTATTGCTTACATCTTGCTTCTGGTTGCCCTCGCTGTGGCATGGGGACAAGACTCGAAGTCAGGATACAAAGTTGTAGAAAAAGTAAAGGTTGGCGGTGACGGGGGATGGGATTATGCCATCGTTGACACGACAGCGCATCGGTTATACCTGTCACACGCAACACGTGTCATAGTGTTTGACACAGATACGAAATTAGTTGTTGGAGAAATCCCGAATACTATTGGCGTACATGGGATCGCCCTTGCACCAGAGTTGGGTCGCGGCTACACGAGCAATGGCCGTGATTCGTCGGTGACCGTATTTGACCTGAAGACGCTCAAAGTGCTCGCAAATATAAAATTGAAGCAGAGGAATCCTGACGCCATCCTCTATGATCCATTCTCGAAGAGGGTGTTCACTTTTAATGGTGGAAGTTCCAACGCGACAGCACTCAACGCTGAATCCTATGAGATCATTGGAACGGTCGATCTCGGTGGGAAACCTGAATTTGCAGTGACTGATCTTAAGGGAAAGATCTTTGTCAACATTGAAGACAAGAGCACGGTGGCAGCATTTGACGCGAAATCGTTGAAAGTCCTGGCGCAATGGCCGTTGGCCCCCGGCGAGGAGGCCAGTGGATTGGCAATCGACCGCGAACACAATCGCCTTTTCTCTGTCTGCAGCAACAAGCTCATGGTGGTCCTCAATGCAGCCACAGGAAAAGTAGTTGCATCGCTTCCCATCGGGGCCGGTGTGGATGCAGCTGGATACGACCCTGCGACCCATTACGCTTTCAGCTCCAACGGCGAAGGAACAATGACCGTTGTGAAGGCAGAAGGCGGTGACAAGTTCAGCGTGATCGAGAATGTCACAACACAGAGGGGATCGCGCACGATGGCGTTGGATGGCAAAACACATAAAGTCTACATGGCTGGTGCAACGTATGGTCCACCGCCGGCTCCTACAGCCGATCGCCCGAATCCTAGGCCCCAGATGGAGCCCGGAAGTTTCATGGTCCTCATTATAGATCGTTGATTGCTTTGGGAATATTAAAGTGGTGGAGAGTTTGGAATTACTGATTGTTCAGAGTCAATATGCGCGGGCCGGTGAACTTCTTCCGGCCCGTTGTCATCTCGTCCATTTACGAAGTTGTCGCAAGGGTTTGTGCCCATGAGGGTGTTGCTGATCGAGGATGACCGGAAGATTGCCGCCTCACTCAAGAAGAGTTTGCGGTCCGAAGGTTTTGCCGTCGACATAGCCCATGATGGCGTCAAGGGCGAAGAACTTGCCGTGGTGAATGACAACGACGTCATCCTTCTCGATGTTATGCTTCCGAAGCAAGACGGCTGGGTAACGTGCCGAAAGATCAGGGAGCAGAACATTCTCACGCCAATCCTGATGTTGACTGCACTTGACGATGTTGAGGACAAGATACGGGGTCTTGACAGCGGAGCAGATGACTACCTTGCAAAACCGTTCCACACGGGAGAACTACTTGCCCGTATCCGTTCGCTGGCTCGACGAAGAACCGAGGTCCGGACGGCTGATATTGAACAATTCGGACTGCGCTTGGAGCTCAAGACCCACCGCGCGTTTCGGGAAGGAAAGGAAATAGTACTCACTGCGAAGGAGTTCGCTCTTCTCGAACTCTTTATGATGCATCCGAGTGAAATTATTTCACGGGAGCGGATTTCGGAACATCTCTGGGACATGAATTTTGAGCCACGGAGCAACGTGATTGAATCGTTTATCAAGTTTCTGAGACAGAAGGTTGACAAAGGGTACGGTAGTTCATTGATTCATACCGTGCGTGGCAGCGGTTATCTGTTCTCCGACAAAGCGCTTTAACCAGGAGAGTATGGATTGTTCTCCATCAAAGTCAAAATCGTAACTGCCTACACAGTTGTTTTCGGGGCTCTCCTGGTTGGGTTTGCCCTTCTCGTGTATGAGACGGCCTACGACAATGAAGTGGCAAAACTGGACGCTCGGTTGGAGAGCCACGCCGTCAAAATATCGGCAGCGTTGGATGAAGATCGTCACAAGATGAGTTCTCTCGGCCGCTCCTTCTTGGATTCCGTACAAACGGGCGGATTGCCGGCTGTTAAAGTGCGACTGTTGACGATTGATCGGAAGGTGATGTTCGCAGATCCGGGGTTTGTGCTCGATGTTGACATGAAATGGAATCAAGGAGCTCTTTCGAAATTACAGAAATCCACAGTGAAAATCGCTCGTAAAAAGCATCGCATCATGCAATGGCCGGTCGAAAATGATAACGGGATCAAATACCTGATTCAGATAGCAGTACCACTGCATGACATCGAAGACAATCTCGATCCCCTCCGGATTCTATTTCTCATTTTTATCCCGGTGGGATTGATTCTGTCCGGCGGTGCCGCCTATCTGATTTCTGTGCTGGCGTTCAGACCGATGGTGAAAATGGTCATGACGGCTGAAACGATCAGTGCGACGACTCTAGACGCTCGGCTGGGTCTGCCAAAGGTGAAGGATGAAGTTCATGTCCTCGGTCGGGCGCTGAATGAGATGATCGACCGGATCGACGGGGTGATTAAAAGCCAAAGGCAATTCGTTGCCGACGCGTCCCATGAACTTCGCACACCACTGACGATTCTCAAAAGCGAACTGGAATTCGCTCACCGGATGGTACGAAAGTCGACCCTCAAAGAAGCTCTTGGGACATCGCTCTCAGAATTGGACCATCTTTCATCCATGGTGACAGACTTGTTGACTCTCGCGCGACTGGACGCTGCGCAGATGAAATGCGAAATGTCGACCCTACGGCTGGATGAAATGATTGTTGAGTGTGTTCAGGCAGTTCGCGGTATTGCAAAGAAGAAGAAGATTAAATTGAAGGTATTCATCGAAGAGGCAATTGAACTCAAGGGTGACCAAAAGAAACTCATGAGTGTTTTGCTCAACCTTCTTGATAATGCAATCAAGTACTCGCCGAAGAACAGGGAAGTGTCTGTTACGCTGGCTCTCGGAAAAGCTGATCCTCGAAAAGCACTGATCGTCCTTGTAGATAAAGGGCCTGGGATTCCTTTGGCCGAGCAACCTCGAGTGTTCACGCGATTCTATCGCGGATCAAAGTCGCGTTCAGAGACGGACGGAAGTGGGTTGGGACTCGCCATTGCTCAGCGTTTTGTCGAACTGCATGGCGGGCGAATCACGCTGGAAAGTGAAGAAGGACAGGGATGTTCGTTCACGGTGGAACTCCCGCTGAGCTCTGGTCGCGACCCGGGTTGACCGAGGCTCTCATGTGAGTGTTTGAGAAGAGTGGGCAGGACTTCATTTCTGTGCTGATTCCGTTTTGAGCTGTTGTCCTTTTTGTGGAAACCAACCAATTCTTTGCTCCATGTGATAATGGTTCAACCATTTGGAAAGGAAACAAAAAATGAGAACATCACTGGCTTCACTATTTACAACTCTTGGATTCGTAGGTGTTCTGCTGATTTGCATGGCCGCTACTGCCAGCGCTCAGGGCGAACAGAAAATCAAATCAAAGGATCTGCCCGCGGCTGTGACGGCTTCCTTTCAGAAGGCTTATCCGAACGCCAAGATCAAAGGGACATCAAAGGAAGTGGAGAATGGTAAGACTCAGTTCGAAGTCGAGAGCATCGAGGGTAAGATCAACCGCGACCTTCTCTACGCTGCCGATGGAACGTGCATTGAGATTGAAGAGACCATTCCTGTGAAGGCGCTGCCAAAAGAGGTCGCTGATGCCTTGATAAAGGGGTTTCCGAAAGGGAAAGTCCTGAAAGCGGAAAAACTGACGAAAGGCGAAACGGTTCAATATGAAATGGTTATCCAATCCGGGAAAGAGAAGCATGAGGTAGTCTTTGATGCTAAGGGAGCAATTATGAAGGATACAAAGAAGACCTCGAAATCCAAGGAAGGGAAGGAAGACAGCGGAAAGGACTAAGAACTTACTGACACCCCGTTCAGCACCACCTGCGTCCGTGCAGACCGTGGGACGAATCGTTTGCTAGCAAAGTTCAGACGGCAAATCGAACCCAGTCCATCTCCGCGATTCACACATCAATGAAATGAAACCGCCCGACCGAGAGGCCGGGCGGTGCTGTATCTGCCTTCATTCTCTCCCGGGTTCCGCCCCTATTTATCCTCCCCATGAAAGGATTCGTTGAGGAGTGTCATGGGGTGGATGACGTCCAGACCGGTTCCCTGGTTGATCTGAATCTGACATGTGCCGCATCCTGAAAGAACAAAATCAGGGCGCACTCGCTCCAGCTCGGAAAACAGGGGGACGCCCATCTTCATCGAAAGGTCAAAGTTCTCTTGCTTCATCCCGAACGTACCGGCGATGCCGCAGCAACTGTCGGAGATGTTCAGGAGTTCCAACCCGGGGATCATTCTCAACAGATTGAGAGGTCCGTATTTGTTTTTCTGCGTTTTGAGGTGACATGGTGCATGATACGCGACCTTCTTGTGCAACGGTGCAAACGACCCTTTGATGTTCCCACCCTCAAAAGTCCGCCCCAGAAAATCATGGATGTCGGAACTGGCCTCGGCGACCCTTCGGATGTCATGATTGTCACTGAAGAGCGTTTGGTATTCATGCCGGAAGGCATATCCGCACGACGCACTGCTGAAGACAATGGGGACCTTTCGTTCGACAAAGGGAAGGAGCACCCTCAGGTTGAAATTGATGTCGTCGCGCGAGTCCTTCAGGTTCCCGTAGGAAAGCTTTGCAATGTTGCAACATTTCCACTCAGGAAGAACAACCTCGAATCCAATTTTGTGCAGCATCTGCATGCAGCTTTCCAGCTCTCCGTTTGGATCGTTGTACTGCGCGGCGCACCCCGACCACAACACGACCTTCTTCTTGTGCTTTCTTTCAGCGGTCCCTTTCCCATGGTGGACCGCAAAGGGAGGCATGTTCCTTCTGCTGTCTATGCCAGTAGTCGCCTGCATGAGCCTCCGAGTCAAAGGAAGCGAGAGCGACCAGTTGCTCAACGGGGGGACAATACTGGCCATGGAGCTGACCAGCTTTCCCCGTTGAAGGATAAATTCGCTTGTCTTGAACGGCCGCTTTTCGTGCAGCTTTTCTTTCGCCAGGATTGCCATTCCAGGAATGTTGACTCCTGTCGGACAATCGGTCAGACACTGGCCGCAATTGACGCAGTAGTCCATGATTCGATAGAAGTGCTCCGTGTCGATCGTGTCTGTCGGCATGCTTCCCGAGATGATTCCGCGAAGGATATTCGCTTTTGCCCGGGCGGACGCCTCTTCAGCTCCTGTTGCGACGAACACAGGACAATACTCCCGGCAGGTGCCGCACCCATGGCATTTCTCGATCTCCAATCGCCAGTCATCCGAATCCAGCCTCGAGGAGGTTGGAGAATACCTGTAATCAGGTGTGTACCGAAGATGTTCGTTCCATTTGGCCTTGCCCGTTGGCACCTTGATGCCGGGATTCATGATCCCCATCGGATCAAAAAGGGACTTTATCTCTTTGAAGAGTGGAATGAGCTTGGGAAATGTCCGGTCCACAAACGGAGTCCTCAGACGTCCATCACCATGCTCGCCGGAGAGAGTTCCCTTGTGCTTCACCACCAGCGTGACGAATCTCTCCATCAAATCCTGAGCATCACGATACGTTTGAGGATCCTTGAAGTTCACGATCGGCCTGAGATGGAGATTGCCGTCGCCGGCATGGCCGTAGACCGCATATCCGAAAGAGTATCTCTGCAGCAGGGTTGAGAGTTCGACCAGAAACTCAGCAAGACCGTCCGGATGAATCGCGCAATCTTCAACAAAAGGAACAGGTTTCTCCTTGCCCTGAATCTTGTTGAGAATAGCGGTGGCAGCCTTTCGTACGCGGATGACCCGCTCGATCTCCTGCTCGTTCGTCGAGAATGATCCGACTTCCGCGAGGTGTTCCCGTTCGGCAACGATCTGACGGGATTGAAGGAGTAAGCGGTCTATGCTTGCGACATCATCGCCCTCGAATTCCACATAGAGCAGGAACTTGACGTGGTCGGGAAGAAAATCTTTCAGATCTGGTTGAAACGTTAACGCCAGCTTGAGGAATGACTGGTCGACAAACTCGATCGATGATGCGCCCAGACCTCTGAAGTGCCGGACAGCGACGCCCATCTTGGCGAGGTCCGTGAAGTAGAAAGAAATGATTCCGCGATGCTTCACCGTCGGGATAGTCATCAGCACAGCATCAGTGAAGACTCCCAGCGTTCCTTCGCTGCCGACGAACAGGGAAGCCATGTTTAGATGCGTCTTGGTAAGCACGTCCCACACCTGGTATCCAGAGGCATTTTTTGTGGTGAGCGGACTGCTTGTTACGATGTCCTCCGCATATTTCTGCATCAGGACTCTCACTTGCTCGTAATAGTACCGTTCTGATTCTGGCAAGTTCGAGAGTTCCTCGAGAGGCATGTTCCTGGCCCTGAACAGCTTTCCGTTAGCGAGCACAACACTGATTTCGTGAACATGGTGGACCATGTTACCATGCTTTATCGTGTGTGGGCCGCCACTGTTGTTTCCGAGCATTCCGCCGATGACGCAGATGTTCCCGCTGCTCGGATCGGGTCCAAATTTCCTGTTGTCTTTCTTGAGCCTTCTCTGAAGGTTGTCGAGGACAACACTTACTCCGGAACGCACTCGCTCATCATCGATCTTGCTGATATCTTTGAAATGGTGCGAAAGATCGAGAATCACCGCTTCGCCGACGGCATTTCCTGAAAGACTGGAGCCCGCACCTCGGGGAAGGATTGGGATCTTGTGTTTCGCACATATTTCGATTGTGCTGACCAGATCATCGGTGTTGTGAGGAATTACGACAGCGAGAGGGGTGATCTCGTAGAAACATGCCGCAGTGCTGTAGAGCTGCAGAGTCACGGTGTCCCAACGGACTTTTCCACTCAGTGCTTCATGCAATTCTGCGAGCCAGGCTGGAAGATTCTTGTTACTTTCGCTTCCAACATTGTGCTGTGAAACAATTGTCATAATATGCTCAATGTGAGGTCAGTTTGTCGAGTTTGGTTTTGGTGACCAGTTCTATCTTAACAGGAATATCTGATGGAACGTTCTCTCCGTGGAGAGCCTTCAGGGCTGTCTCAACCGCGAGCCTTCCCATTTCCTCGGGATGTTGAGCAATGGATGCTTGCATGTCGCCATTCACGATTGCTGCTCGGCTGTCTTTGATTGCATCAAATCCCACGACGATAATGTCCCCTTTTTTGTCGACGGCGGCGATCGCCTCGACAGCTCCCAGCGCCATCATGTCGTTACACGCGAAGATGGCTTTGACATGAGGGTGGGCTTGCAGAATATTACGAAAAACATTGAAACCCTGATCTCTTTCCCAATTCGCAGTTTGGGATGCTACGATGGTGATACCTTTCTGTTCTGCGAGCGCCTCGTGAAAGCCCAGAAGTCGAGCATCGCCTGTTTCATGACCTGGAATTCCCTCGAGGATTGCCACTTCTCCCGTCCCTCCCAGCTTCTCTGAGACGAACTCGCCGGCGATCCTTCCTCCGTCCTTGTTGTCTGATCCGATGAAGGAGAGGACAACGGCACCGGATTCAGTCTGCGCCTTTCGGTCTACCCGAGTATCGATGACAATGACGGGTATTCGTGCCTGATTGGCCTTCAGGATGGCAGGAACAATTTCTTTGGATCCGCTCGGCGCCACACAGATGGCTGAGACTTTTCGCTGAATCAGGTTCTCAATGATCTGCATTTGCTTCTCGACATCGACTTCGCGTTCTGGAGCCTGAACAATCAGATCCACCCCGAGCCTCGCAGCCGCCGCTTGCGCTCCTTCCTGCATGTCCATGAAGAAAGGATTGTTCAGGGTTTTCAGGACGAGGGCAATGATTGGTTTGTCGGCACGGTCGGACCGCCCGCATTGTTGAAGGCCAAGAAGAGCTGCAAAGACGACCACAAAAACGCGCGTTTTCATTTGATGATTCCTTTCGCAAGCAAGATCGTTCTGTCTTTTCTCACTGCCATGTCGATGAGAACTGCCAGAATAATTACGGAACCGATCACTACCTGCTGCGTAAAAGAGGAGACCCCGACAAGGTTGAGGCCGTTTCTGAGAATTCCCATGATTAGGACGCCAATCAGCGTTCCCGAGATTGTTCCTTCACCCCCCAGCAAACTCGTGCCACCAATCACGACGGCGGCGATGGCGTCGAGCTCGTACATCAGGCCTGCGATCGGTTGAGCCGAATTCAGGCGCGCCGTCAGGAGCACCGCTGCCAATCCGCTCAACATTCCACACAGCGCATAAATTGTTGTCTTGATCATCCGGGTATTAATACCGGACAGATTCGCTGCTTCTTCATTCCCCCCGATAGCATACGTATACCGCCCCAGTTTTGTCCAATGGAGAATACAATGTGCAAGGATGTAAAGAACGATCATGATGATGACGGGAGAGGGGATCCGCGCTATCTCCCCCGTCGCCAGCGATCTAAACTCGGCAGAGAACCCTGAAACGGGTCTCCCGTCGATGTAGAAGAGGGCAATGCCTCTGGCTACGCTCATCATGCCCAGAGTGGCGATGAACGGGGGGAGGCGGCCGAAGCTGATGAGCAATCCGTTGCTGAGACCACACAGTGCGCCAACTCCGAGTCCAAGCAGAATGGCGACGGGCACGGGAAGGCTGGCTTGGAGTGCCCCTGCGAGTACGACACCAGAAAGAGCGACAATGGAACCGACTGAAAGGTCGATGCCTGCAGCGATGATGACAAACGTCATACCGACGGCGATCACAGCATTGATCGAGGCCTGTTCGGCAATGTTCATCAGATTCGAGATCGTGAGGAAATAAGGGCTGAGGATCCAGAAGACTGCCGTCACGACGATCAATCCCACAAATGTTCCCAGTTGCCTGCTGTTTTGTATCAGGAGTTCTTTTTTCATTTAGGCTGCTCCCAGGGCGTATCGCATAACGCGTTCCTGTGTTGCTTCCTCAGACTTCAGTTCACAAACGATGGTGTGCTGATACATGATGAGAATTCTGTCGCTCATGCCCAGAACCTCGGGTAATTCAGAAGAGATCATGATGATCGCGACTCCTTCAGCCGTGAGTTGATTCATCAGCTGATAGATTTCCACCTTGCTCCCAACGTCTATGCCTCGTGTTGGTTCATCGAAGATAAAGATATCTGCCTTCCTGGAAAGCCATTTCGCGAGAACGACCTTTTGCTGATTTCCACCGCTCAGATTGAGTACCTTCTGATGGTTGCTGGGAGTCTTGATCCGCAATTGCTCAATGAACGACTTTGCTTCTCGTTCTTCTCGCTTGTTGGAAATGACTCCGAGCCTGGAAAAGAGATCAAGGCTCGACAGGGTGATGTTGTCCTTCACCGAAAGTGACAACACCAGCCCTTGCGATTTGCGGTCCTCCGTAAGAAATCCAAGGCCAAGTTTCACGGCAGTGCGTGGTGAATTGATCTTCCGGCACTTTCCCTTAATGACAATCTCACCAGAATCGATCCGGTCTGCTCCGAAAAGTGCGCGCGCCAATTCTGTTCTTCCGGAGCCAAGAAGGCCGGAAATTCCCAGGATCTCACCTCGATGCAGAGAAAAACTGATGTCCCGAAGCGCTCCTTTCCGGTTGAGTTTCTCCACACGCAGGATTTCTTCGCCACGATCGGTTCGATGTCGTGGATATTGTTCTTTCAACTCCCGGTTCACCATCATCTTCACGAGTTCGGCTTGAGAAGTTTCATAGACCATCCGGGTTCCCACGAGCTTACCGTCGCGCAGCACGGTCACTCTGTCGCCAATCTCGAAAATCTCCTGCAGTCTGTGAGAGATGTAGATGATCGCGACTCCCTTCTCCCTGAGTTTGCGAATAACGCCAAAAAGCTGCTTGATTTCCGTCTCGGAAAGAGCGGATGTCGGTTCATCCATGATGAGTATTCTAGCATCGAGGGAGAGAGCCTTTGCCACTTCGATCATTTGCCTTTGGGCGATACCAAAAGATCTTACTGGTTGATCGCAGTCAATCTGAAGGCCGATGGAAGAGAGGATGTGTTGAGCAGAAGAGAGCAGGGTGTGCTTCTCGATCAATCCGACGGAGTTCGTCCGCTCACGCCCGAGAAAGATGTTTTCTGCTGCTGTGAGCGACGGGACGAGGTTCAATTCCTGATAGATTATGCCGATGCCCAATTTCTGGGCTTGCTTGGGAGAGTCGATTTCGACCGGATTGTCGAAGAGAACAATTTCTCCGTCGGTTTTCTGAATAGCTCCGCTCAAGATCTTGACAAGGGTCGACTTCCCGGCCCCATTTTCCCCGAGCAGGACATGGACTTCGCCTGCCTTCAAGTCGAAGCTGACATCATCCAGCGCCACAACACCGGGGAAAACTTTGCGAATGTGGCGCATATGGAGGGCCGTTATGTTCGGCATGATCTTAGAATAGAAATTGAAATCCGAGCACGGCCCACGTATCGGTGTCTTCGTCATGATGTTGTATGCTCTTGCCGAAAGAGGCGAGCAGTACAACGTGTTCTGACCACTCCCACGTGAATCCGATATTCATCATGGGCTCGCGCAGATCATACGGGGTCTCGCGGACAGCCGTGTGCCATTCTACGAGAATGTCGACTGGATCCAGTATCCAGGCAGCCGCCACTCCACCTTCCCATCCTTCGGATTTGCCATTGACCCAGGTATGAGCGAGCTCGGCCGTCAAGCCGAAATGCTCCCATTCCTGGTGCCACTCCAACGGGAGGCTCAATTCGACCTCTCTCTCATCCTCGAAAGAGAAGTGGACCTGAGGAAACAGAGCAAAGTTCGATCCCGTCGTTCCGGGATTATCGATGAATCGGTACTTTACTCCCATCTCCAACCAATCGAAACTCCGCCGTGTCCCCGAGTCCTTCTCTTCGGATAATGCAAAGGGTGTTGTCAATGTGAGCTGCGTGCGATTTCCGACGCCATAATTTATGTCGAACTGTGGAATCTGATATTCGCGGTTGAGAGCGGAGCGTTCTAGAGAAGCGAAGATGTTAATCTCCCAATTCCCCGGACCGGGTGTTCCCGGGTCAGTCAATATGAGTGGGGGACCCCCTTGGGCGAACATGGAATGTGTGAACAACGTAAACAGGAAGAAAGCTGACAAGGAAACAAATGTGAGTCTAGCGCGCATCATACACAATCCTCATGCTTTTTCGTTCGTTGACCTTTTTGAATAAATGGATATGCCATTATCAGAACGCCATCAACGTATCTGGCTCAAGGTACGATACAAACATGAAATGCGTGTGAAAATGCGCGCTGGTTTGTCTGCTCAATGTCATTCAACAGAACAAATCTCCGTTGGCACGGATGCCCGATCCTGTGCATGCTCATGTTAACGTCGCTCGTCTATCCATGCCGAAATCTGATGCTGAACAGGAAGTGACTAATCAGAATCGCTGCAGATACTCAATGGTCTTCCTCGCGGCTACATCGGGGTCCGGAAGGGGAAGCATCTCTGCAGAAACGTACCCGGTATAGCCAATCTCTTCGAGGGTCTCAAACACAGAACGGAAATCAATGTGGCCCGCTCCGGGGTACCAGCGGTTGGAATCTGCTACATGAAAATGAAAAAGAAGATCCCCGACCAGCTTGATACTCTCGGTCATCGAGGGCTCTTCAATGTTCATATGAAACGTATCGAGAAGAAGTCCCACGTTTTTCTTATCAACCTTTTCCAGCAACTCGATTCCTGATCGCGCCGTGTTGACGAGATTGGTTTCGTACCGGTTGATAGGCTCGATCGCGAATCTTACACCTGGGTTTTCCGATGCGCAAGCCCGAAGTCCATGTACCAGCCATCGGTCCGCGGTTTCAGGGTCGAGGTCCGATTCCCTTTTTCCTCTTACCAGGCCGATGATAACGATTGCGTCAAAAAGTGCAGCAAATCGTGCCTGAGTTTTGATGCGTCCGATCGCCTTCTCTCGGAAGCCTTTGCTTGGATCGATAAAGGAGAGTCGTTCCTCCACATACGCCTGCCCGGTTCCGATGGCGGAAACGGGCAAGCGATGTTCCTTCAGAAGCGATGTGAGGGATGACACGTCAATGAGCGCTGGATCTCTGACTGCGAGCTCGATTCCATCAAACCCGAGCGTTTTGATTCTGGAAACGTTTTCGATCAGCTTGCCCTGATAGGCGAGCGCCGAAAACGTTGTCGGTTGTGTCGAAAGCACGATACTGAACTTCATGTCTTCTAGAGTCCCATTTTACGAATGGCATAGATGGGGCGCCATCCGGGTGTGAAGGGTTCCTTCATGTAGGGCACCATTTCTTCTTCCGTTCGCATCGTTGTTTTCTCAATGGGTGGCACCTTGCCCGATGGAAATGCCTCGAACAGTTCGTCGTGAACCAGAGTCAGGTAGGAGAGAATGGCTGCGATCGTTCTCTTGGCCTTCTCAGCTTTTCCGATTGTTGGTCGACCCACGACGCCTTCGGGGATCGATCCCATTTCTGTCGGGAAATGACCCTGACCCTCTGACCAGCGGGAGGGACGTCCGAAAGGATCGACGGCCTTGTCGAAGTGCCCATCGGGCAAATATGGTGTGACGGTCGTCTCCTGTGCGTACGACATCTCGACATACTCCTTTGCCAGAAGCAGGAGAACTGAAGTCTCCGCTTCGTCAGCGTGTACGAAGTCGTCATCCCAGTCGCCGCCGCGTGCCTTCGTGCGGAAGAACTCTCTCACAGCCCTATGCCAATCAATGGTCCTGAAAATGCCAGGAAGATTCCATGTTTTCTGGAGTTCTTGAATGGCAGCCTCCAGTAGCCAGGAATGTCCGTGATTGTTGATGAGGACAATCTTTCTGAACCCGTCGTTCCAGAATCCAACCATGACGTCAATCAACATCCTCTTGAGGACTTCGTCTTCCAGGTGAATGGTGCCCGGCATGCCGACGTGGTGATGCGGATGTCCGCCAAAGTTCAGCGGCGTCCAGGTCAGGTTTACCGGCGCGCCCTTCTTGGCGGTGTAGCGTCGGACACCTTCGAGAAGTTGGGTCACCATAAACGTGTCCAGTGCGGTGACGGTGTGAATTCCATGAAGCTCGGTGCAGCCGATAGGAATAAAAAGAATGTCGTTCTTCTTTCGATTCTCCACAACATGCTTGCGGATTGTCGTCTGTATATATGTCCCAGGTTTCGCCAGTTCCGACGGGGAAGGGATACCGTAATCCGCGAGAATCTGGTCGATTTCTTTATCAGTGGCGTCCCAGATCTTCTTCTTCAATCTGCCGACGCTGGTGTCCTCAAAGGAGATATCCCCCCGATTTGCTTTGATCCAATTTGCCATGATGCACTCCTCAATTAAGAATTAGTCGAATTTCGTGACAGTGATCTTCACATCGTCCCGGTCAGTCTGCAACTTCACCAGGCTGGGCTCAACCTCATCCAGCGATATCTTCTTCGTGATAATCGGGGAGACGTCCATGCCCGAAGAGATGCAACTGATCACGTTCGGGAAGACGCCCTGGCCAGAATGTCCCTGTGATCCGACAACGTTCGCACGTCGGACCTGAAGGACTTCGCCATTGAGCGGAATCCTGTCATCAGCGCGGGCCACGACGACCACCGTTGCATTAATCGCTCTTCCTTCCCAGATGATTCGCTCAACATCCGGCCAAACGACGCTTGGCAATCCGGTCGCCTCAAGGATCAGTTTAGCTCCATGTCCGTGCGTGATGTCGAGAACCGCGTCCGCGACGTTGTCCGTTTTCGGGTCGATGACGTGGGTGGCTCCAATGGACAATGCCATTTTCCTTCTTGCCGCCGATGGTTCAGAGAGAATGACGGCGTTGGCTCCAGCTCTGCGCAGGATGGCGCACGCTGCTGCTCCGACCGGTCCGGCTCCAAGAATAACCACATTTTCACCAGGCTGAATTCCGCCACCCCGCGTGATGACAGCGGTGTAAGCAACCGACGTCGGTTCCACGAGGCTTCCAAGATACCACATTTTCTCCTCGCCGTACAATGTCCGGAAATCCTCAATGCTCCACAAGTAGCGGGCATCGACCACGATGTTTATCGCATAAGCTCCGTCGATCGAGAAGCCGATTTCCTGAAGGCTCTCGCAGTGATTCGGGAAACCGTCTGCGCAGGGGCGGCAGTAGCTGCACCACATCATTTCTTCGGAACAGACCCCTTCGCCGACTTCCAGTTTCCGGCCGGTTCGCTTATTGATTGCTTTGTCGCCTGCCATCACGACGGATCCGCAGAATTCATGTCCCAAAGTGCAAGGGAATGCGGTCAGCCCGGGATAGAAAATATAGCCGTCTTTGTCCTTCTGGTACATATGCACGTCGCTGCCGCAGATCCCGCAGGCCTTGACCTCGATGAGAACCTCAGTTGGTCCTGGTTCGCGAACTTCTTTGTTCACGATCTTGACTTTTGGATTCCGCCAGACGCGGCTGCCGAGATACGTCAGTTTCTTATCGATGTCCTTCTTCCCAAGAACAAACCCGGGTCTTGGATCCCAATCTGCGAAGAGTGATACGGTTCTCATAACAACTCCTATCGAATAATGGTGTGTTCAGTGTTTGATTCAAAAATCTTTGACGTTCACAATTCTGGATTCCTTCAATGAGGCTGTCGCTGCAACGGCGACTTGAAGCCCGGCAATTCCATCTTCAATCGTGATCATCGGCTTCAGGTCGTTCTGGAGATTGTTGAGGAAGTCATTCAATTGAGCAACATAGGCGTCACAGAACCGTTCGGGGAAATAGGGGACGACGTCATGTGTAACCCCTTGGGCGGTCATCACGAGGATGGGAGTTTCTCGCAAGTATCCGATTTTGAGAGTCCCCTTCGTTCCCAGCACTTCAGCGCGAATATCGTAGCCGTAAATGCCGTTCCTGCTGATGTCGATTTCACCAAGACATCCGCTGTCAAATTTCATGGACATGATGACATTGTCCGTGTCTCCGGTGTCTTTGACCTCAGGATACGCCAGCACTCCACCGATGGAATAAACCGACGCAATTTCTCCCATATACCATCGGGCGATGTCGATATCGTGAATAGCCATGTCGAGAATTTGTCCGCCGCTGTTGTGCGGATAGAGGTATTCGAGAGTGGGGAGGTAGGGATCCCTGGAAGAACCGCGGAATACGACCGGGGCTCCAATGACACCATCCATGATCTTCTTTTTCGCAGCGGCAAGTCCTTTATCAAATCTTCGCATATACCCTTGCTGGTAGAACACGCCGTGCTTCTCGATAGCATCCTTCATCTCCCGCGCATCCTTCAGGCTGAGCGTCATTGGCTTTTCGCAAAACACCGGTTTTCCTTTGGAGGCCGCATCCAGCACGATCTCCTTGTGATTTGCTGTGGTTGCAGTAACGATCACCGCCGCAAGATTCTTGTCGGAGTTGATCTCCTGGTGACTAAAGTATGCCTTCTCGATACCAAACCGCTCTGAGCACTTTGTTGCCCGTTCGGGAACGATGTCGGCAACCGCGATCAGGTTTGCACCGGCAACGCGCGTGGTAAGGAATTCGGCATACATGGTTCCCAGGCGACCTGCGCCAATGAGGCCTACATTGATTTTCTTTCTCACGTTTGTTCCTTTTTGTCGTGTTCTGTGAAGTTAACAAGTGATGAAACTGAAGATATCCGGCCGCTTGCCGCGGCAACGGTCAGTACAGCGTCACGCGGTCCCGCAGAGCATAATTGCCCAAAAAGTCCTTGTCTCTGTATATCTCAACCGTTCCTGATTGAGGTCCCATGCTCACCTTCAGGAACGTGCTCTTTCTCCATTCCGTGTTCGCCCAGAAGAGTTTCGAGTACTTGTTGATGCCATCCGGTGAGCTGTGACTCTCTGCATAGAGCTGACCAAGAATCGTGATGGCCTGACCGTCGCTAAGATCTTTGTATGTCTTCACTTTCAGGATGCCGAGATTGAATACTAACTTTTTGATCTCTTTGTCATTTGACTTGTAGAAATGAGAAATCGAACTGTCAATACTCATCCCCTTCTTGAGATCAGCGCCGACGTACTTCGTAAGGACCGAGAACAGCTTCTCCGGATTGTAACGGTCTTCCTGACCGTAGATGTGGCCCGAACTGAACAACCAGAGGCCGTTGATGTTTGCATAGAAGGCAGTATGCGTGTGGCCACTGAAATAGGCAGTGACGTGATACTGCGCCAACAAGCGATGAAACTTCTGAGCATTGTCCGGGTATTTGTCGAGAGCATCATTCAAATGTCTCACAGTGCCGTTATCCATGTCCAGAAGAGGATAGATCGGTTCATGTCCGAAAACCAAAACCCGCTTTTTGGTGTTCTGTTTCAGATCGTTCTCGAGCCAACTCAAGAGCTCAGGCACAATGTTACCGTCTGTTTTGTTGTCGGTCTTGCCGTCGTAATAAACGTTGAGAATGATAAAGTGCACATCATTCCAATCAAAACTGTAGGTCGTTTCTTCGCATCCGGATGGCCCTTTTCGGAGGACGTAGGGGAGACCATGTTCCCCGCGGTTCATCTCCCTCAAATATTCGGTGTTTGCTTCGACTTCCAGGTCGTGGTTGCCGATGACGGGGTACCAGAGATAGTCCTTTCCCAGCACCGACGCGATGAGGTCGCGTGTCGCCGACGGGGGATCGAGGTCCCCGAGGACAATCATGAACGAGCCTTTGCCGACGGCGTTGATGGCTTCGTAGCCTCCGAGCGTATAGACGTGAGTTCTAAATTCCTGCGTCGCATGTTCGCGTTGATCGCTGGAAACAATAAAAGAGAACGGGTCGCTGGACTTCTGCGCCTGCAGAAGGGGAGCAGCCACGGAAAGTAATAGGAGAGAAACGAGTGTGCGCACGATCTTTCTTTTCATGGAGTACTCCGATAGTTATCTATGCAAGCCCAATAGATTCGTACTCTCGCGCGATAAAATCGCGTACATCACTCACGCTGCGCAGGAACGGTCCTTCGGCTTCCATTTTCAAACTTGTTGTCGCTGCAGACCAGATGATGGCTACCTGCGGTGGCTCTGTCAGTCTTTTCGCAATGTAGGAAGCGATGCAGGTGTCTCCTCTACCACTCCTGCCGATTAGACTCTTGTTCCGCCAAGGAGCCTCGTAGAAAATTCCGGCTGCTAACACGAGAATGCCATCTTTATGCGTTAGAACCACTTCCTTTGGTCCCATCTTCGCAAGAGCCATGGCGGCTTTCTTGATGTCCGATTCACCCGTGAGTGATTCTGCCTCGACGGCGTCGGTTTTGAGGACGTCCACCAATCGAAGATGTTCTTCCTTCTCGGGCCACGGAGCGTGGAGAAGCGTATGATCTGGAGCGATGATTCGTATGAAGCCTTGCAGGTCGGCAACGAGCAGGGCGTCTTTTTTTCGGAGCGTGCGAACCACCTCCAAAGGGATTTCGCCCCGAATTGAGCCATTCATCAAAAAAGCCTTTGCCTCGAGAGCTTCGAACTGATCCGGAGTGAACGAACCGGCTGTCATCGCGCAACGAAGGATTCTATCGTCGGGATTTGCCGAACGATATTCCAACACCATATGCGTCGACGAAGGTGTGTAGAACGGATACACGTCGACGCCAATGCTCTGGAGTTTGTCCACCACCCGCTGATCTTCCCGGGCAAGGCGAGTCACTGCTGCTACGTTCAGTCCCAGCATCCGGGCCGCGTGGGCGCCATAATTGAAGCCTCCGCCGTCAACATACCGCGTCCCGGAGGGAGTGATGATTGTGTCTTTAGTATAGTTGCCGAAGATTACGATGTCGTACTGACGCGAGTGCATCACCGATATACCTTTCCAAGCTATTTCAAGAACTTGTTTCTGCTCACTTAGAACTCGAATGTGACATTCATTACGATACGATACCTGTCTGACGAAGACGTCAGCCCGATCGGCATTCCAATTCCGCACTCGAGTCCGTCGCCGAGGCTGTAATAGACACCTGGCGAGAAATAGAACGAGCTTGGCCCGTCGAATATCTTTCCCCCCGCTTCGAACACCGGCGTCCAGTGGCCCGCAGGCATCAACACCGAGGCACAGTATTCGAACTCAGCTTCGCTTCCCCCGAACTCTTCAGCAAGACTCAGATGAAGCTGGTTCTGACCAAACGTCTTCGCCAGAACGATTGAAGGTTCGAATCTCAATGACTTGTCTGTACCCGACCCAATGGGAGCACTGATCTCGGCAGAGACCTTCATCGCGAACGGCTCATCCTTTTGCATGAGAAGATAGGACACCTCAGCCCCCATCTTGCTGAAATCGGGATCCGGAATATTGTCCGACAATGCATTCTGCAGATGGGAAACCTCCACTCCAAGCTCCAGACGATTTGTAATGCCGTATTCAAATTCTAGATTCAACCCCCAGCCTTTTGCGTCGCTCTGGCTAAGAAACCGGGGGGAGAGAGTGCACTGGAGCTCTTCCTGTTCCTCCGTATACACAGTGTGGCCGAGAAAAAGCTCCTGGATCGGTTCACGTAGTCGCACCAGTTGTGCATGTGCCGTGCCTGACGCCGCCAGAACCACCAAAGCAGTCCACACAAGTACGAACAACACGGTTTGCGGCCTCACTCGCGTGATTCGCTGATGCATCTAATCACTCACTTTTGCTTTCCAGAGCGAGGTTGCCAGAATGAGGGAGAGGACCGAAGCCCCCACCCAGAACATGATAGCCGCACTGAAATCATAGTGCCTGACACCGTTGACGACGGTCGTTCCTTTGTCGATGAAGTAGCCACTGATGAGATCCTGTGTAGCTGCTCCAAGATAGCTGAAGACTCCGATGACGCCCATCGCTGCTCCTGCCGCTTTTTTCGGAGCAATATCTGTGGCGAAGAGTCCTCCGAGTGAAACGAGCAATCCGCTGATCGAGAAGCCGTACAACACGAATGCGAATGACAAGAGAGTGACGCTCGCCAAGGGCGTGAGAAAAATGATGCTCAAGGCAACAAGTTCCAACAGGCCACAGATCAGGGTAACGGGAGGGCGCCTGGCGTGAAAGAATTTGTCGGAGATATAGCCGTAGCTGAGGCTTCCGACGAGACCGGCGATGGTATTGAGCCCGAGGAGGCTGCCTGCCTCTACTAATGAGTAGCCTTTGGTCTCCTGCAAAAAGAGAATGCCCCAATTAACGACCGCGTACCGAGTCACGTACATCATGCTGCTCGCCAGCGCAAGAATCCAAATGGAGGGCAACTTCAAAATGGATTTCTGCAGGGACCAGACGCTTGGCGCTTTCTGGCCCGTATCAACGACGGGGGCTCCATGGTCGTTCCTCCAATCCGCAACAAGCGGCAATCCGAGTGTTCGTGGACGATCCTGAAGAAGGAGATACATCACGAATGCAATCAGAACACAGGTGAGTCCCGGGCCCTTGAAGCCGGCACGCCAACCGAAGAGAGTGACCAGGCCTGCGATGACGACATACGTCAACCCCTCGCCAATCGGGTGCCCCATGCTGAAGAACCCATATCGTCTTCCTCGCTCATTGTTGCTGAACCAATGTGCCATAGACACCATCGCGGATGGTGCGCCAATACCCTGAAACCATCCGTTGAGACCCCAGAGTACCACCCAGACCCACAGCAGCGGAGACCAACCCATTGCGATGTTGATCATCGCTGACATCAGGACGCCGAAAGAGAAGAATCTTTTGAGATTGGCGTGGTCTGCAAGAAATCCATTGGTCAATTTGCCAAAGGCGTACGAATAGAAGATTGCCGAACTGATCAACCCCAGTTCCTGCGCATTGAAGATCCCGCCATCGATCAGCGGTTTCTTTACCACGGAGAGCGCAAGACGGCAAGTATATGCTATTCCATAGCCGAATGTGATAGCCGCCATGATCTGCCATCGATGCCTTTTATAAAGAGCATTCACGCGCGTCTGATCTTCCATCAGAGGTGCGTCTGGGCCGGTAGCAAAGAACTTCAATACCCGATTCATAGGGTCCCCTTGTTATAAAGAACAAGAAGTGCGGGTGAGCGACGTTGTTATGGCTTAATAACGATCTTCATTGCCTTCTTTGGAATATGGTTCATCGTATTCAGATCCAAGCCAAGCTTGGAGAATGCGCTTACGCCATCCTCGAGGCGGATCACCTCGGTGAAAAAGGGAGCCATGTTAAGCTTATGAGATTGCAGAATCTTTATCGCGGGCAAGCATGTGTTCTGACCGATGTACGAACCGAGGATTTTGATAGCGTTGCGGGTGATGGTATTAGGCGTGATTGTTGCTTTGACGCTGCTATCCATCCCGAAGGCAAGAATTTTGCCGCCTGGAGTCACGTACTTCAGAGCGTTCTCCAGTTGCGTCCCAACTGCGTCAATGACGATGTCAGCCTTCTTGCCGTTCGTGAAGGTCAAAACTTCTTTTTCGATGTCAGTCTCGTTTGGATTGAAGACTGGGATACCGAGTTGTTGCGCGACAGTGATTCTGAACGGATCGACCTCTGTGCACATCACCCGCGCGGCCACATTGTCAGCGAGAGCGGAGAAGAGGTAGCCGATAGGTCCGAAGCCAAGCACGACCACGGAATCCCACGGTTGCATCTGAACGATGTTCATCCCATTGAGTACGGTGCCTAGAGTCTCAACCTGAGTTGCTGTAATATCATCGATCGAGTCGGGAACTTTGTAGCATGCGTTTTCCGGGAGGACGCAATACTCTGCATAGCCGCCATCCTGAAAAATGCCGATAGATTTATCTTTCAACCAATCGCACTGACTGCTCATGCCTGTACGGCAGAATTCGCAAACGCCGCATCGCAGACTGTTATCGACAGCGACACGGTCTCCGACTTTCATCGTAGTGATCGCGCTTCCAACTTCCTGAACCGTGCCGACGAATTCATGCCCCAGGACAGCGTTTACAGAAACGGCGTGTTTCCCTTCAAGGATCTTCACGTCAGTTCCACAGATGCCGCAGGCGATAACTTTCACGAGCACCTGATTGGGGGCAGTGATCCTGGGTATCGATCTGTCTTCCAAGGCAATCTTGCCGAGGGCTTTATACACAAGAGCTTTCATAGTGGTCATTGATCCTCCGTGGTACGTTCAAACAAACAGTAATGTGGTGGCTTCTTTGTCTAGTTGTCTAGACAAACATAAGAACTCAAAGTGTGAACGTCAAGCAAAATCTTCAAGAAATTGAGAGTTGGCTTCGCATATATGGCACGGAAATGGCATGATGCCGCATAACGTTTCACCTGTGGAAGAAAGTACTTGACAATTGATTTTATCATATGTATGATTGTCTAGACAAAGTAGGGACCTCACGACAAATGATTGTTGACAAAAACAGCCCCGTTCCCCAGTACTTCCAGCTACAGACCTGGCTGGCAGAGCAGATCCAGGAAGGAATTTTCAAGCCTCAGGATAGAATCCCCACAGAGGAGGAGCTCACGCAACTCACGGGTCTAGCCCGCGCGACCGTCCGTCAGGCGCTTCAAAACCTCGTCGGACTCGGATACCTGAGCCGCAAAAAGGGCCTCGGGACGTTTGTTACAATTCCTCAAGTAAGCTCTCAGAAGCAGACGATTGTCGGAATCATCGTTCCGGACATTCGTTCCGGCTACGCGCCGGAGCTTGCCCGCGGAGTTGAGGACAAAGCAGCGAAGAGCAAACACAGTCTGATGGTGTGCAGCTCGGATGACCTTTTCATCAAAGCAGAGTTTCACGCAAATAGACTCATTGAGAATGCTGTCAGCGGCGTGATCTACATTCCAACGGCGTCACCCGATGCGAAGAACAAGATGATCGTTCAGAAGTTCAAAGAACGTAACATTCCCGTCGTGCTGGCAGATCGTTCCATTCCCAATCTGGAGATCGATCACGTCACCACAGACAATCTCGACGGCGCGTACAAACTGACGACCTATCTCATCGACAAGGGACACAGCAAGATTGCGTTTGTCTTCAGCAATATTGTCACGACGGAACGTCTGCGATTCGAAGGCTACAAGAAGGCTCTGGCGGACCACGGAATTCAGTTCGATCCTTCAATCGTTGTGAGTCATCCCGGCCCCTTTAGCGACGAACAGTTTGCGAAGTACGCGCAGACGGTTCTGAAACAGCGGAAGAAAATTACTGCGATCTTCGCGGCGCATGATCGAATCGCCTACACATTCTACTCCGTTGCGAAGGCGATGGGAGTTTCATTTCCTGAAGATCTGTCGATCGTTGGCTACGATGACCTCCGTGCCTACAATGTTCCGTTGACGACGATGCATCAACCTATCTATGAGATGGGTGAAGAAAGTATGAAGTTGATCAGCTCGAGAATTCGTGGATCAAAAGAAGGCCCGAAATCGGTCGTGCTTGCTTCGTATCTGATCGAAAGGGAATCAGTCGCTCAAATATAACAGTCGTTGGCGCTTCTCTATTGATGTGTCATCAGTCGTTCGAAAGATGTGAAATCACCGCTTGCACCGTTCCGTCACGTTGGCGTCCCTCCGAATGTGTAGATGGGCATCAGTGATGGGTATTGACTCTCATCAATTGTTGTACTGTTGTACGCAACGCATCGTTCGGTTTGTGAAACTCTAAACAAAATGGACAATACACAATCAACGCACCAACTCATCATTCCTAAAGGGAGGAGATGAAAATGGCTATCAATTCATTACGTATTCTGAGGGATCAAGCCCATTGGATCCTGGTCTTCCTTGTGCTCGTTGGCATCGTTATGGCGCCGAGCACAAGTCGGGCTCAGCAAACAGGGCATATTAACGGTCGAATCAGCGATGCTGATACGAAAGAATACTTGCCGACTGCAAACGTCATGCTCAAAGGAACGGGCCTTGGCGCGTCGACAGATCGTGCAGGCCAATATCGGATTCAGAATGTGCCGGTCGGTCAGTATGAAATGATCGTGCGTTACATCGGATACGAGGAGCAAACGGTAAACGTAACCGTGACAGCAGGCAGCACGATTGCGAAGGATGTGGCTCTGAAAACCGGTGTAGTCCAGTTGTCGGGGATCGAGATCAACGGCTTGAGAGAAGGGCAAAACAAGGCGCTCAACGCTCAGAAGAGTTCAGAGAAGATCATGAACGTCGTTGCCGCGGAGCAGATTCTGAGCTTCCCGGATGTCAACGGGGCAGAGGCTCTTCAGCGCATTCCGGGAATTTCCATCCAACGTGATATGGGGGACGGAAGATACGTTCAAGTAAGAGGAACGGAAGCACGCCTCAACAACATGGTCATCGACGGACAGGCAATTCCTTCACCGGATAATTCCACCCGACAGACCATGATGGATGTTATTCCGGCCGATCAACTCGCATCCATCGAAGTTTCGAAAGTCCTTACTCCTGACATGGATGGCAATTCGGTGGGTGGCACGGTCAACCTGATTACAAAGAGCGCTCTCGATAACTCGAAGGACGTGCTCAACGTGACCGTTGGCAGCGGGTACGCGGACAAGAAGCCGCAGGGCTACTATACAAACTCGTTGAAAGGGACATACCAGTTTGGGCTGAACTATGGAACAAGGCTGGGAGAAGAAAAGAACATTGGAATCATGTTCACCGCAAGTTTTCTGCGAAATGACCGTGGTTCGAGTAACAACCAGATAACTTATGCTCCTATCACGACAGTTGGAAAAGTTCTCATACCGTATGCCTTTACCGATCTCATGCTCCGCGACTATGCGCTGACGCGGGACCGGTTGGGTTTGTCGGGGACGGTCGATTTTAAGCCGAACGACAAAAGCAAGTACAGCCTCACAGTAGTCTACAATGACTTCGATGACAACGAGTCTCGCGATCAATGGAGGGCTCGTCCCAGCAAAGGCAAATACAATTCTGCGACAAGCATCACCGGTGCAACGATCGAAGTATTGACGCGCGATCGGGGGCAAGAGGACTTGCTGAATAACTTCGTCGGCAGAGGTCAGAACCACCTGGGTGACATCGTTCTTGATTACTCGGCCTCCTATAACCGTGGTTCTGAGACGCAAAACTACTATGTATCACCGACGTTTGTCATCAACAAAAAGGTGGACTTCACACTCGACCTTTCAGATCCAAACATTCCGAAGTACACCGTCGGTGGAACCGGTATTCCTGCCGGCTATGAACTCAATGCCGCTAACTATACGATTTCGAGCAGCAACGGATTCCGCGTCCAGGAAGGCATCAAGTCGACGAACACCTCCTATGGAGGAAATGTGAGCCTCAAAATGCCTTACAGCTTTCTCGGGTATGCTGCGGACCTGAAATTTGGCGGCAAGGCCGATTTGAGAAAGAAGGATCGCGTTGGAACGGATTCCTACTATCTCTGGACCGGAAGCACACCTCTTCTTATGAGTCAGCTTGTTGGCGCGACCCAGCCAACTCTGTCGACGCTGGCAGGTAACTACAGTTGGGCTTGGGGGCAAATGCCGGATTTCCAAAAGGTGATGGACTTCTTCAACGCGAACAAGACCACAAATTTCAAGCAGACGCTCAACCATGACAATACGGAAGCAGTGAACAACACTCTTACGGAAGACATCTACGCTGGATACGCTATGACCACGATCAATTTCGATCAGCTTATGGTTGTTGCAGGCGTGCGCGATGAAATGACTCAGAATACTGTCGATGCAAATATCATCGAATACGACAAGGCAGGTCTTTTCCTGAAAGCGACACCATCCTCCGCCGACCATTCGTTTAATGTCATTCTGCCGATGGTCAATTTCAAGTATTTGCTTGATGCACAAACAAATGTGAGGGCTGCATTTACCACTGGTGTTGGGAGAGCCAATTTCGTTGACCTCGTCCCCTCGCGAATCATTCACGACGACGCTAGCACGATTACGATGGGCAATGCCGAGCTGCAACCAACGACCTCCAGCGGGTTCGATCTCATGGCGGAACATTTCTTCCAGCGGGTCGGAGTTCTCTCTGCCGGCGCTTTCTACAAGAGCCTGTCCAACATCATCTATCCCAGCGTGTACCCGCAGGTTGGTGGTGCGTATGCAGGGTATATGGTCACGCAACCGGTGAACGGTCCTACGGCATCAATGTACGGATTTGAATTCGATTGGCAGCAGCAATTGACGTTCCTGCCAGGTTTCCTCGATGGACTTGGAATTTATGCGAACTACACGTACACCAAGTCCACTGCAGATCTACCAGGTCATAGCGGTGCCAAGCTTCCCGGTCAGGCTGGCAACACTGCCAACCTGTCGTTGAGTTACCAGAAGTATGGTTTCACAGCCAAAGCCAGCGTCAATTACGCGGATAAGTTCCTCTTCACCGTGGGTGCCACGAGCGCCGATGACATTTGGTACGATGCGCACACCCAGTTTGACGTGAATGCAAGCATGGACATCTGGCATGGATTATCTGTCTACGTGCAATTCATGAACCTCAACAACGCACCTCTGCGATACTACGAGGGCGTCACAAACATGCCGACACAGCGCGAGTACTACTCATGGTGGTCGCAGTTTGGCATTAAGTTCAACATGTAAGCACGCGTAAGCCCTTGCCTGAACAAAACTTGGCCACCGGCTGGTGTCGGTGGTCAAGTCGTTTTAGTAAAGAACGCGGCAACTGCAGCACGGATGAGTCCACGCGGAAGAATGGTTTGTGCAGGATCCCTTTTGAAAAGATAACAACGGGATTCTTTTTTCATCTTCATTTCACTTGAACGCAGTATATTGTTGTTGAAATACAACGGATGTTCTTACGATCACTTATTCATTCACTGAGAAGGTCCCGCAATGACAAAGCACAAGTACAGTAAAGCTGGCTTATTGCTCATAATTGGCGCATTAATCTTGGCAGTATTGTTGACCGTCAATGCTGCAAGCGCACAAACCAAAACCGCCAAGGACACAACTCCTGCGGGACAACAGAACACGGTTCTTCAACAGAAGAACCCTCCGACGGCCCCCGCTGATGCAAACAACCCACTAGTTGTTTGGGATGTGGCGCCGGCAGATCGGGTGGGGTTACCGAGAAATTTTCGAACGACAAGTGATTCCATCAAATCCAAGAACGGCAAAGCGATAAACATGACGGGGTTGACTGAATTGCACGCATCCGGGAGTGCTGTGCCCACCGAGGCAAACTTGAGCGCTATGCTGAAGAAAGTGCACGGTCCGGTGACGATCTTCGACCTTCGCCAGGAGGACCATGTTTTCGTCAATGGAGAACCGATCAGCTGGTATGCGACAAACAACTGGGCAAATGTCGGGAAAACGAACAAAGAAATAAAAGCCAGTGAAGCTGCTCGTGTTGCAGGCATAAGCGTCGGAAGCACTATTTTACTTAGCGATGCGAAGGCCAAAAAGGGAGGGGATGCAAGTGCGGTAGAGAATGTCACGGTCGCTCGTGTTGCCACGGAGAAAGATGTCGTTACAGCTGCAGGAGCCGCTTACAAGCGAATCACTGTGTCGGACCATTCCCGCCCGTTGGACGTAGAGGTGGACAGGTTCATCGCTGATGTCCGATCCTTGCCCGCGGACGCATGGGCTCATTTCCATTGCCGGGCAGGCAAAGGCCGCACGACCACATTTCTGGCATTGTATGACATGCTTCGCAATGCGACCAAAGTTTCGCTTGAGGATATTGTTCAACGCCAATCGCTGCTGATAGGTGACTATGACCTGCTTGCGGCAGCTGATGACGCGGGTAAGTCGGGCGTTGCCGAGGATCGCAGCGCGTTCGTTAGGGTATTTTTTGATTATGCCCGTGCAAATCCCAATGGCAAACCACAGCTGTGGAGCGAATGGCTGAAGGGGCAGCACTGATTTCTTGAGATGCAAACGCTCCGTAAGGGCTATGAAAGCAACATCAAACCAAAAAAAAGAGGATGATGCAATGACAAAGCGAAATGGGACTGTAGTTAACGGAAGATTTGTTGTGGTCGCACTGATCGTTGGAATTCTGCTTCTCGTCTGCACTGCGGGCGGACAGAACAAAACGAGCTATCATGTGGCCAAGAAAATTCAGGTGGGAGGCGACGGTGGATGGGACTATCTTTCCTACGATGTCCAAACTCATCGGTTGTTTGTGTCGCACAGTGACAGATTCGTTGTCATCAGTACGGATTCCGACAAGGTTGTCGGAGAGATAGAGAAATTGGAGGGGGTCCACGGGATTGCGATTGCGAATGAATTCAATCGAGGCTTCATCTCCAACGGGACATCCTCCGTCGTGAGCGTAGTCGATATGAAGACGCTCAAAGTCATCAACAAGATCCCGGTTGGAAAGAAACCTGACGCAATCCTCTATGATGTATTTTCTCACCGAGTCTTCGTGTATAATGGACAAAGCGAAAATGCATCGGTCATTGACGCTGCGAAAGGGAATGTGATCGCGACCGTCCCCCTCGGAGGCAAGCCGGAGTTTTCAGTGACTGATCGTAAGGGACACATTTTTGTGAACCTCGAAGACAAAAACGAAATCGTTGGCATTGACGCGTCCACGTTGAAGATCTTTGCGCGGTGGCCGCTCAAAGGTGGTGACGAACCGACCGGTTTGGCAATAGATGTCGATCATCATCGCCTGTTTTCGGTATGCCACAACAAATGGATGTTTGTGGTCGATTCTGATCATGGTTCGATTCTCGCGAAACTGCCTATCGGGGACAAAGTCGATGGCTGCGCCTTTGATCCGGGAACTGGAATGGTGTTCACATCTAACGGTGAGGGGACGATCACTATTATTCGTGAGGAATCTCCATCAACATTCAGTGTGGCTGAAACGGTTTCGACGCAGCTCGGGGCAAAGACCATCACAATCGATCCGGAAACACACACGCTCTATCTTCCCACAGCTGAATATGGACCGACCCCCGCTGCTACCGCTGGGACTCCCGCGCCCAAGGCGCCGATTCTTTCGAACACGTTTGTTGTATTGAAAGTCACGAAATAGTCACGATGCATTGTTTGCACTGGGACGATCTGATCTATCGTCTTCCCATTTCTTGGTGGTGCACTTCAGACTTGCCCCAAGCGCGATGGAGGAGATGCCCAGATCAATGCGGAGCAAGCCCGGTTGCTGACATTTCAACACTCGCAAGAAGGAGAGAGTCGTAATGATACGTCGGAGAAATGGAGTTCATATTGCAGCGATCGTTCTGTCTGTACTTCTGATTGTTACGGGGACGTGGTCGCAAAGCAGTCAAAGTAGTTCGGCTCGCTTTCTCGTCCTGAGCGATGAGGGGGGCTTCGCATCGAGTGATCAAAAGGCGGTCGCTGCCGCAATGGCAAAAGAGGCTGAACGCATTCACGCACAGTTTGTCGTGACTGCAGGCGACAACTATCATGGAGACGGTATTGCCAGTGCGACGGACCCGCGGTGGAAAACAGAAATCGAAGATGTCTATTCCTTCACTTCGCTACAGGTTCCATGGTACCCATCACTCGGCAATCATGACTACCGCGGAAATCCATGGAGCGAGATAGAATACTCCAACATCAATCCGCATTGGAAGTTTCCCGCCCGGTACTATGCGCAACATGAACGCATCGATGACTCAACGTCTCTTCTGATCGTTCATATCGATACATCACCGTTTGTTGAGAAGTATCAGCAGCAAGCGGACGTCTACAAGGTCAAAGGGCAGGACACCAAACGCCAGCTTGTTTGGTTGGATTCAGTCTTGACAGTCTCTCATGATCGATGGACGATCGTCGTGGGTCATCATCCTGTATATTCAGCGGCACCAAAACATGGTGACACCAAGGAGCTCATTGACCAGGTGTTGCCCATACTCAAGAATCACCATGTTCCCCTCTATGTTTGCGGCCATGATCACGTGTTGCAGCAGCTGAAGCGTGGGGAACAGAACTTTGTTCTTTGCGGCGGGGGTGCTGAACACCGGGATGTGATGCAGAGGGATGACGTTGTGTTCGGCATTGGTTCGCTGGGTTTTCTGTCAGTGACTGTTACCGCGAGAGACATTAACGTGAATTTCATCGATTCGAAAAATATGCTCTTGCATAGCTTTCAGGTATCTGCATCAAAGTCAAAGTGACATCTGGTGTCATCTGCTATGCCCTCGAGGCGGATACAAGACGGAAACGGATCTGAGACTAAAGGTGTTAACTCCAATGCTGACAGTTATCGGGAAGATTACAGCGAGAAGTGAGGCGATCGGAAAAGTTAGATCTCAGCTGACGAATCTTGTCGAACCTTCGCAAAAAGAGGCTGGATGTATTCACTATTCCTTGTATCAGGACAACGACTCTTCCGCTGTTCTCTTCGTCTACGAGAAATGGAAAAGCAAGAACGATCTGGACGATCACATGCAGATGGCGCACTTCAAGCAGTGTTTTGGAGAAATTGAAGGTCTGTATGATGTTGAAGTTCACCTCTTGACGGAAGTGAGCTGAAGGGGGTCGTTGGCCGCGCTCAACGACGTCCTTTTCCACGGATTCAACTCGTCTGGCGGTCCTGCGGCTGTTTTCCTGCACAATATCCGACAGACAACTGTCTCAGCATCAAGGCGCGACAACCAGAAGCAAGACCAATTCTGATCACCGCTCTCGCTGCGGTCTGTGCGATCTTGCCGCTGGTTTTAGGTTTTTGTTCCGAAGCACCGATGCAGCAATCTCTTGCCATCGCTGTCATCGGCGGTTTCTCTGTCTCCAGTCTGCTCCTATTCTTTGGATTGCCGATGGTTTATCGATTGATGAAAAGTTAACACAAAGTTCACATTGCAGTGTCTCACTTCAGAATGAAGGAGTGAGACACCGATTCAAACTTCCCGTGCAAAGGGGAGAGCGCAAAAGGCCTGCAAATATCGAACTTGTCGGTCTTTTCCTGCCTTCAACATCCTTCGGCAAATCGCGTTAGCCTCGCCCGGAACCTCTTCGAACGCCCGGAGTGTTTTCGACCACAGCCGCACCCGTTGAGTATGTCCCAGTTAGTGAGTACATTGAATTGAGCATCATTCTGTTTTTCCGCGTTCGTTTTTCTGGGGGTGACCTGGTTTCGACGGGGATGAGGAAGCTCAGAACTGCGTGCCGTGGTCTCCGTGTCCACGTTAAAGAAGCGGTAAACTATCAAGTGCCAACTACAACTACGCACTGGCTGCTTAACTAGCTTAAGCAACCCGTTCCTTTTGTTTTTTGCCCATTGGAGGCATCTGGAACGTCGAGTGAGATGGGATAGGATGGTTCTGCGCCGAAGGGGACCATCTGAAACTCTGCCACAAGCGGAGTCTACTTTGGATAGCATGTGGTCAATCCTGTCTGTCCCGCGTTGCGGGATCCCGGTAAAACGGGACCGGAGTTCCCACATGCGAAACTCAAAAGGCAGGCTAGGTACGTAAACGTTTTGAGAGGCTTCTCTTCGGACCGGGGTTCGACTCCCCGCACCTCCACACACAGGCCTTCGTCTCACCCACGAAGGCCTTTTTTTCATACCAGGAAGACAATCATGGCTTCGACAATACTTGTCGTCGACGACGAGAAAGACATTCTCGAGCTCTTGAAATACAATCTCGAGAAAGAAGGATACAAAGTTCTTACGGCTCATAACGGGAAAGAGGCCCTTAGAGTCGTCAAACATCTTCCCGATCTCGTTGTCCTGGACATCATGATGCCTGAGCTTGATGGGTGGGAGGTATGCAAGGCGATACGAAAAGACCCTGCAACAGCAAGGATCCCTATTGTATTTCTCACGGCGCGTGACAGTGAGGTGGACGAAGTGGTCGGGCTTGAGCTCGGGGCAGACGATTACATAGTGAAGCCGGTGAAACTCCGGACATTTGTCGCACGGGTGAAGCGTGCCTTGAAGCCGGCAAGCGAACGGGGAGAGCCGTCTGCGACTGAAAACCTGACAATCGGAAATCTCGAGATTCAGACGGTAAACTACGTCGTGAAGATCAAAAACCGGAATATCCATCTTCCGAAGAAGGAATTCGAGGTACTCTTGTTTCTTGCTCGTCATCCGGACAGAGTTGTCAGCCGAGAAACCCTTCTCAACGAGATTTGGGGACACGATGTCTTCGTTGTGGACAGAACGATCGATGTCCACGTCCGCAAAATCCGTGAAAAGCTTGGGCATCTTGCTGAGCACATAGAAACTGTGAAAGGTGTTGGATATCGATTTCGGAAGGAACTGCAATGAGCAGCGTTCGCACAAAGATCACATTCACGTATCTTCTTTTTTCAGTTCTGATCATCAGCGTTCTGGGGATCTTATTCAGTATCGAGATCGAACGATACATTTTCGATCGACTTTTGGGAACTCTGAATACTGAAACGAAAGCGCTGTCGGCTATTTTGCACGAAGGGAGCGGGGGAGCGGAGCAGAGGGGAGAGAAGGCCAAGGAATTGAATGCTGTCGCGAAGGCATCCCTGATGCGGATCACGCTTATCGATTCAAGCGGTGTCGTTTTCTATGATTCTTCGGTGCCGGATTCCCTTCTGCACACCTTGGAAAATCACGGACGGCGGCCGGAAATCCTCGAAGCGATGCATTCTGGGACGGGATCGAACGTGAGAACGAGTCGAACTATCGAGCACGATTTGGTGTATGTCGCAAGACAGATTGACGTTGTCGAAGGCCCGTCGGTGGTGTACCCAAATCTTCAGTTTATCAGAGTTTCCGTTGAGTTGACGGATGTGAACAAGATCATGTACGAAATTCGTTTCAAGATTGTGCTCGCAGCCATCGTTGTCCTCATTCTTGTGATCATTGCAAGTCAGGTGATTTCGCGTCGACTGTCGAATCCCATTGTCGAAATCGGTGACATCGTAAAGGAGATCAAGGCAGGGAACCTCGACCAGAAGCTCCCCGTGCGCTCACAGGATGAAATTGGCAGACTTGCCGGATTGATTAACGAGATGACTGACCGCCTCAAGGCAGATATTGAACAAATGAAAAAGCTTGAGCGGGTACGAAGCGAATTCCTGGGAAATGTTTCACATGAACTGCGAACGCCGATCTTTTCTTTGAAGGGTTTTCTGGAAACTCTTATTGAGGGTGCGATCGACGACAAGACCGTGAACAGGGCATTTGTCGAAAAAGCGTATCATCACGCAAACCGACTTGATGGGCTGCTGACCGATCTTATCGAGATTTCCCGGATCGAGTCCGGCGAAATGAAAATGAGTTTCCGCTATTTCGAGGTGTGTTCATGGTTGAAGCAATTGGCGGCTGACTTTGCTGATATCGCCTCGAAGAAGAAACAGAAGGTCGTTGTCGAGGTCCCTGACAGTGAGATCCTTGTGCTGGGGGACAAGGACAGACTCAAACAAGCTGTCGGCAACATTATCGACAACGCATTAAAGTATAGCTCCGATGGTACTACTACTTTCGTGCGTCTTGAGGAAATCGAAGGGAAAGTTGTGCTCAGCGTCTCCGACATGGGGCCTGGAATAGAACCCGAGCATTTGCCGAGGATTTTCGAACGGTTCTACCGGGTTGATAAAGCGCGTTCCCGAGAAGTCGGCGGAACTGGTCTCGGTCTGGCTATCGTGAAGCATATCGTCGAAGCACACGGCAGCAAAATCTCTGTGACGAGTGAAATTGGGAAAGGGACAACGTTCTCATTCGAGTTGAAGAAGTAGCGCAGGACTTCATGAGCGAATCATGACGAGCAGAGTTCCATCCCCGCGTTCCTCAGAGCGCGAAGTGCTTTAGAAGGAAAAAGAACGCTGAGGCCAAGGCAGCCGTAAATGGTATTGTCAGAAGCCAGGCCCACACGATCCGTCCTGCGACTCCCCACCTGACGGCAGACACCCTCACTGTCGATCCTACTCCCACGATTGCCCCTGTGATGGTATGTGTTGTCGATACAGGGATACCCGTGAGCGTTACAAGGAACAGGGTAAGTGCACCAGCCGTTTCAGCGCAAAAACCGCCTACGGGTCGGAGTTTCGTTATTCTCGATCCCATGGTGCGTACAATTCGCCAGCCACCGAAGAGTGTTCCCAACGCGATCGAGGCGTGAGCGCCTAGAACAACCCAGAGAGGTATGTCCGGGAGTGCTCCGTTTGGTCCGTTTGCTATCATGCCTCCGCTCACGAGCACTGCTGTAATGATTCCCATCGTTTTCTGAGCATCGTTACCTCCGTGTCCGAGTGAAAAGAGCGCAGCGGAGAATAACTGACCGCGGCGAAATGTCTTATCGACACGTGCCGGCGACCACTTGCGAAAGATCCAGTAGACCACAACCATGAAGGTAAATCCGAGAAGCATACCAAAGAGGGGGGACGCTACGATAAAAAGAATCGTCTTGATCCATCCCTCAGGTTTCAGCAAGCCTTCGAATCCTTGATGAGCCATGATCGCAGCTCCGGCGTATCCGCCGATAAGAGCATGTGAGCTTGAGGTCGGTAGTGCCAGGTACCATGTGAGAATATTCCACACCACGGCACCGAGTATCCCGGCGAGCAAGACATACAAACGCATCTCAGAAGGTATGAGATCGATGTGCACCATCTCCCCGCCAATGGTTCTTGCAACGCGCGTTCCAAGAACTAGAAAAGCAACAAAATTGAAAAAGGCTGCCCAGATGACGGCCGTCGTAGGGGAGAGGACGCGGGTTGAGACGACAGTGGCAATCGAGTTGGCGGCGTCGTGAAATCCATTCAAGAAATCAAAAAGGAGTGCAGCGAGAACGATGACGATGACAAGGGTCAACATAAACTACTCCGGTAATCGCAGAACAGAAAGAGGAATCCTGTGACTGGAGAGGAGATTGCTCGACAAAGACTATGAATTTGCACGGGTAATGAAACCTAGGAGCACAACAACTGTAAACAACAGAACTCCAGTGAGAACAGTGAGCGGATCGCTTAAGTACTCTCCCTCTGTGCTTTCGTCAGCGACAAGAAATTCTCTCGCGATCCAAAAGGCGAACGGTTCCTGTGACATGTCATCGAGGGGCATGTTATTCGGCGCATCAGTGTGCGAATGAAAACATGGTAAGGTACGCTGATCATGTTATGACCACGTTAACGTAGTGTTAAGAAATTGTTAAGTCTCATTGTCAAATGTGATAAGGAATCGAAGAACGTGGACAAGAATGATCGTGTGGGTCGCCGTGACTATTGTGAGAAATAGGAAGGCTCAAACCCAAGAAGAAATGCGTCTTCACCAAGATCAACGTGCTTATCCTAGGAAAAATCGCTTAACAATTTCTTAGTACTGCCCTAACAATAGCCTAATGGGTGAATGCTACCTTTGTGGCGTAAATCATCAGAGAAGAGCTTGAAGGTTGGAAGTGATCGCTGGATTCCAATAATGCTCGACAGGGAAGAACCAAGGAGGGATGCAATGGAAATCATCAGACAATTAGTCTGCGGTGAAAACGATCACGAAATCGGAAATCCGATGAACGATCGTGGGTTTGCGTTGTTGATGGCTATGGTGGCCGCAGCAACCTTGGCATTCGGACTGATTGTGCACAGCGTGACGATCTGAACATCTGTAAAGAGATTGCAAACAAGCATCAATTCATTCTTCTACTTCACATTTATAGGAGATTTCAATGAGAATCCTGCTCCAGGTATTGTTGACTGTGGTTGTGTTCGGGGGAACACTTTTCGCACAAGGAACGGCGACTCCTCCGGCCGGAAAGTTTAGCGGCTATATGATGGGTGATTACTATTACAACATGTCGAGAGATGCGGGCTATGCGGCTCTCGCGAACAATGCTTCGTCCTCAGCAGCTCCGGGAGCGACTGCAATGCAGAGTTTCATTCTTCGTCGTGTCTACCTGACGTACGACAATGACATCTCCGAGCAGTTCACGACGCGTTTCCGGTTGGAAGCCGACCAGGGAACCGATGTGCTGACATCAGGAAAGATCGGCGTCTTCGTCAAGGATGCATACCTTAAATGGAAGAACATTTTTGGCGGAAGTGATCTCACGTTCGGGATCCAGCCACCGCCAACGTACGATGTGTCCGAGGCCGCCTGGGGTTACCGATCACTTGAGAAAACGATCATGGATCTCCGAGGCATCTATGGATCACGTGACGTGGGCCTTTCGCTCAAAGGAAAGATTGTCGAGAGCGGCATGTTCAACTACTGGGTCATGGTCGGCAAGAACGCGGGGAACACTCCTGCCACCACGAACAAGTACAATCGATACTCTGCTCAGCTGCACGTGAAACCTCTGACAGGTTTGCAGGCGACTCTCTACTTTGACTACCTCGATGCGGCTGACAAAGCTGATCCGTTCAACAAAGGATCGTTCGTAGGAAACGCCATGTCGACGATGGCACTGTTCGTCGGATACGCTCAGCCGAACAGTTTCAACGTGGGTCTCGAGGCGTTTAGCCAGTCCACGGCAAATGGCTACACGGCATCAGGAGCAACCTCGCTAAGTTCGTTATCGAAGACCGGCTTCTCCGGTTGGGCCTCGGTCAATGTCACATCAGATATTTCTGTCGTAGGTCGATATGACAACTATGATCCCAACACCAACAGCGCCGCAGTGGGCGACGTTCGCAACTATATCATCGGCGGTGTATCCTTCAAGGTCAATAAGAATGTATCGATCACCCCGAACGTGCTTTATGAGACCTACGAGGCGCCAAGCGGGGGATCAGCTCCAGATGCCTCAGTCACAGCGAGGGTGACATTCTACTTCATCTTCTTATAGATCGAGTATTGCGGTATTGATTCAAACACCATCTCACGAAAGGACAGCATTATGAGGCTTACGAAGAGCTTGTTTCTGATTGCAATACTTGGGATGCTTGGGAGTGCAACCCTCGAGGCCCAGTTGAAGTTGAATGGCGCAGGTGCTACATTTCCCTACGTCATTTATTCGAAGTGGTTCGACGTCTATCACACAAAGACAGGCATAGAGTTCAATTACCAGTCAATTGGTAGCGGTGGCGGGATCAAGCAGGTGATCGAGGGAACAGTTGATTTTGGCGCAACGGATGGGCCAATGACTCCCGATCAACTGAAGGATGCGGCTACGAAACAGGGAACCGATATTCTTCACATCCCTACGGTTATGGGCGCTGTGGTGGTCACCTATAATGTTCCCGAAATTGGGGCAGGCCTCAAATTGACGCCAGCAGTTCTTGCCTCCATTTTCCTGGGTGAAATCACGAAATGGAACGACTCACGGATCTCGGAGCTCAACGCTGGTAAAATCCTGCCGGATCAGCAGATCATCGTCGCGCATCGTTCGGACGGGAGCGGGACTTCTTTCATTTTCACAGATTATCTCACAAAGGTAAGCAAGGAGTGGGAAGCCAAAGTCGGAAAAGGAACCTCTGTGAATTGGCCGGTTGGGCTTGGTGGCAAGGGAAATGAAGGGGTGACGGGTCTCGTAAAGCAGTCGCCGGGTTCTATCGGGTACGTGGAACTGGCGTATGCCGTAAAGAACAATCTTCCCTATGCGTGGATGAAGAACAAATCCGGGGTGTTTGTGGAGCCAACGCTCGAGTCAGTGACGGCTGCGGCCGCAGCTTCAGCGAAGAACCTTCCCGATGATTTGCGTGTTTCCATTACTGATGCGGATGGGAAGAACTCCTACCCGATTTCTGGATTCACATGGCTTCTGGTCTACAAGCATATGAAAGATAAGGAGAAGGGAGAAGCCCTCGTCAAGTTTCTGAGGTGGGCCATGGGGGAGGGGCAGTCATATGCAAAGGACCTGTTGTACGCGCCTTTGCCCAAAGAAGTTGTGAAACGCTGTGAAGTGAAGATTGGTCAGATTCAATACTGACGTCCGCGGATCGATGGGATAACACCCCATCGTCTCAATCAAAGAGTTATCGCGAGATAAGACTGAATTGAAATATCAAAATCAAGAGTCCATCGTATCGCATTTGCGGCTCAAAACATCCCCCAGGCACAATCTGGGGGATGTCGTTTTCAAATATACGACGATGATCTTCGCCCTGATCGTTCTGTCGTTGATTCTGCTCATGGGTTACGAGATGTATCAGGACTCGAAGCCCTCCATCTTGAAGTTTGGCTGGAGTTTCCTCACAGGAACAACATGGGATCCTGTTCAGGAGGAATATGGCGCACTCCCGTTCATCTTCGGCACCCTTGTTTCCTCGGCGATAGCGTTGGTGATTGCCTTGCCCTTAAGTATCGGCATAGCCATCTTTCTTTCGGAGTTGGCTCCGCCGCGGCTCGAACGTCCCCTCTCTTTTCTTATTGAGCTGTTGGCAGGCATCCCGAGCATCGTGTACGGTCTCTGGGGGATTTTTGTTCTCGTACCGTGGATTCGGACAAGCATCGAACCCTTCTTCTCGCGCCACCTCGGGTTCTTGCCGATCTTTCATGGAGCACCGTACGGATTCGGGATGCTCGCAGCAGGACTCATTTTGTCGATAATGGTTCTTCCAATTATTGCTTCAATATCGCGTGATGTCTTGAAGTCTGTTCCACAGACTCAGCGAGAAGCGTCGTTGGGCCTGGGAGCAACCAAATGGCAGTCCATTCGGTTGATCCTGAAAGATGCGAAATCAGGTATTCTCGGGGCGACGTTACTTGGACTGGGGCGCGCCATCGGAGAGACCATGGCGGTAACCATGGTCATAGGGAACAGGCCGACAATATCGTACTCGTTATTCGATCCTGGATATACGATGGCGAGTGTCATTGCGAACGAGTTCACAGAGGCTACGTCCTCCATGTATATCAGTGCCTTGATCGAGATCGCTCTGCTTCTTTTTGTCATGACAATCATTGTGAACATGCTCGCGCGCATTCTCGTCTGGAGCGTCACACGGAGCACACGATGAGTATCACACCATTTGTTCCATCGTGGCAGTACTATCGAAGGAAGATTGCAGGCGCAACGATGCTTGCGTTGTGCTACCTGAGCGCTGTTCTGGCGATCGTGCCGCTCGTTCTGATCTTCTTCTACACGATCAATCGGGGCGTGAGCTATCTGAATCTGGATTTCTTCATCCAGATGCCGAAACCTGTAGGCGAGCCGGGTGGCGGAATGGCGAACGCGATCGTTGGTACCCTTGTGCTTGTCGCTACGGGCAGTGCAATAGGACTTCCAATAGGAATCCTGACGGGGATCTACCTTGCTGAGTTTGGAAATAACAAATTCGCCTATTTCGCGAGATTCATGACGGATGTACTCAGCGGCGTTCCGTCGATTGTCGCTGGAGTCGTCGCCTATGGCCTTGTTGTTGTGCCCATGAAACACTTCTCTGCTGCTGCGGGGGGCGTGGCCTTGGCAATCCTAATGATCCCCACAGTAACACGGACGACGGAAGAGATGATCCGGCTTGTACCTCATTCGTATCGTGAGGCTGCCCTTGCATTAGGAATTCCGATGTGGAAGACCACGATGCAAATTGTGGTGCGAACGGCATTTCGAGGAATTATCACGGGCATTCTCTTGTCCATTGCAAGAATTGCAGGCGAAACTGCGCCGCTCCTCTTCACTGCGCTTGGCAACAGGTTCTGGTCGACATCTTTGGATCAGCCGATTGGATCACTGACGGTCTTTATCTATGACTACGCCAAAGCACCGTTTGAGGATTGGAACAATCAGGCATGGGCGGCGGCGCTTGTGCTGATCATTCTAATCTCGGGGCTAAGTCTGGCAGTCCGAGTTGTTACACGGAGCAAGTTTGTTCAACGGTGATATCCTATGACAACAGATGTTATAAGTCGAAGTACCACTTTGTCAGCGAAGCCGACTGAGAAGCAGGGGCAATCGACGAGCGTAAAGATGACGGCGCGGAACATCAATGCTTTCTTTGGAAAGGTGCAGGCTCTCTACGACGTCAATCTCGATATTGCGGGAAACAGAGTCCTTGCGATCATCGGACCATCGGGGTGCGGCAAGTCCACCTTCCTGCGATGCCTCAATAGGATGCACGAAGTCGCGGGCGGGACGATGACAGGGACAGTTGAGTTGGACGGTCAGAACATCTATGGAACTGATGCCGTGCTCGTGAGGAAGCGTGTGGGAATGGTATTTCAGAAAGCGAATCCTTTCCCGACGATGTCAATCTTCGACAATGTGGCAATCGGTTTGCGACTGACGGGGGGTGTTCCGAAATCGCAGATGAACGACGTTGTCGAACACAGCCTAAAACAGGCGGCATTGTGGGATGAAGTAAAGGATTCATTGAACAAATCGGGGGTCAGCCTGTCTGGTGGTCAACAGCAACGGCTCTGCATTGCTCGCACGCTGGCGGTGAATCCGGAAGTTATTTTGATGGATGAACCCGCGAGCGCTCTTGACCCGATCGCAACGGCCAAGATCGAGGAGCTCATCTATGAGTTGAAGAAGGACTTCACAATTGTCATCGTGACTCACAACATGCAACAAGCAGCCCGGGTGAGTAATACCACGGCTTTCTTTTATATGGGAAAACTCATAGAATTTGATGAGACGAAGACTATATTTACTTCACCGAAACAGAAGCAGACGGAAGATTACATTACCGGGAGATTTGGCTAAGCTCATCTGAGAATGTGATGGGGGAGTGCGTTTGTCATCAATAAGCGAGATGGAAGGACGACATGTCAAGACACTATGAATTGGAACTCGATCAACTGAGAACGCTGCTGATCCGGATGGGAAGTCTGGTGGAAGAGCAGATCGATTATGCTGTCAGGGCACTGACAGAGGGAGACCAGCGGCTGGCACAGCTTGTCATGGAACGGGACAAGAAGATTGATGAGTTCGATATCGCCGTTGATGAACGATGCATGAGTATCTTCGCGCTCAACCAGCCGGTGGCCATCGACTTGCGCCTCCTGATGGCGGCACTGAAGATCAACAATGAACTGGAACGAATCGGCGATATCGCAGTGAATCTGGCGGAAAGGGTGGAGTCACTTGCTTTGTATCCGGATTTTGTCAGAGGCACCTCGCTCGCTGAAATGGCATTTGCTGCTCGCGACATGATGAAACGCGCTATTGATTCATTTGTGAACAGCGACCCTTCATTGGCAAAACAAGTTCTGGAATCGGACGACTACATCGACCAACTCGATCGAGCGACGTTCGAGCGAATGACGAAGACGATGAGGGAATCTCCCGAACTCGTCGGGCCTGCGTGCCATATTCTCATCCTCTCGAGACATATTGAACGGCTGGCGGACCACGCTACGAACATCGCTGAAGACGTCATCTTCCTCGTGAATGCGAGAATTATCAAACATCACGCAGACGAATCTCCTGCGGAGTAATGCTCCTGATGTCCGCGACGCTCCAGATGCACGGGCAAATGCACAGTCTGATCAGAGATAGAGGGTTGTACCATCGACAGAGAGTGGTTCGTTCTGGGGACCTGCAACTGACGATCTTCCCAGGAATTGGTACGCACACCCGCCGAAAGTTCAAGGCAGTGCTGGCCTTGCAAATCCCCGGAAAACTGATATCTTACACTCCCACATACCAATCACGCTAGGTGTCCAGTGAATATTTGGTTTACGAAGATGTCCGGTGCCGGCAATGATTTCGTCGTGATCGACAACCGTTCAAGGCAAGTGCGAAACGGTTCGAGAGCAGCGAGAATACTGTGCGATCGCCGATGGGGGATAGGTGCTGATGGATTGCTCCTCCTGGAAAAAAGCCGACGAGCGGAATATCGAATGATGTATTTTAACGCGGACGGGAGTTATGGAGGAATGTGCGGCAACGGTGGGCGCTGCATGGCACGTTTCGCTGTCATGAATGGTCTTGCACCTCGGAAACACCGCTTTGAGGCGCTGCAGCACATATATCTAGCCTCTGTGAAGAACTCGGAGGTCGAGCTGTCGATGATAGATCCCGTTGGACTCAGATTGGAGAAGAAGATCCGACTTCAAGGGAAGTCGGTATCCGTGAGCCATGTGGATACTGGATCGCCCCACGTGGTGGTTGTGTGCAGTGCGTTGGGAGCACGCAAACGATTGAAGTCAGTCGACGTCGTGACATTGGGGCGCGAAATTAGAGATCACTCCGCGTTCAAGCCAGGCGGAACAAATGTGAATTTCATTGAGCGGATGAGGGGTAACTTAATTGCCATCAGGACTTATGAGCGCGGTGTTGAAGCAGAAACGATGGCTTGCGGGACGGGGTCGATCGCAGCCGCGATCGTGGCCTCTCGGCTGTGGGAATTGAGATCTCCGATTGATGTCATTCCCGAAAGCAAGAAGACATTGCGAGTTGAGTTTGTTGACAATGGAACGAATATCACAAACGTTCGGCTGATTGGACCTGCGGTTGTCTCGTTTTATGGTATTTTTGCGCTTTGAGAGTTCAGATGATGGATAACTCGAATAGAATCCGATGAGTTCGACAAGGCGGATATTTCTGAGGGAAACTCTGAAGGGTTGGCTGGGACTTGTCATCGCACCGACTGCGTATGCAACGGCAAGGACATTTCTTGGCATGATCGGCCCTGAAAAGACAACATCCCAAGACATTGGACCTGCCGACTCGCTTCGTGCGGGAATGAGCAAGACGGTTACGTTTGGACGCTCGAAAATAGTGGTTGCACAAGACAAAGACGGAGATCTGCATGCGGTGAGCGCTGTATGCACGCATATGAATTGCCTCGTCAGATTTGAGCCAGTTGAGAAAGCCGGAGAGTTTGTATGCAACTGTCATTCGAGTCGGTTCACGTTGCGTGGCGAGAATATTACAGGCCCGGCAACTCGACCATTAGCGGACTATCGCATTGAAGTGGTGAGAGGGCGCCTAATGCTTTCGGAAGCGGAAAACGGACCGAAAGAGAGATAATGGCATCATAGTCACCTTCCATCTCAAATGTCAGATAATATGTATTATGTAAAGTCATCAGAGAGCACGCTGCCATTGCAAATCCCCATCGACTCAAGTTCTTCTACCCTTCTACTGCTTGTGAAATAGCACTTCTATATGCCAGCCGGGCTTCATCTGCCGAAATGTTGACCCGGCTAGACAGTTTGATCGTCGCGTCGCCAGACACTTCACCGATAACGGTAGCTTGCACTCCCCTGAACGTGGCTGCAGTGCGGACCTCATCTACATTTTCGGGTAGCATGGAGATGACAACCCGCGACTGGGTCTCGCCAAAGAGGGCAAAATCGGCTCGTATCTCTGGACTAGGAAAACGCGTCATGTGTACTCCAAGGGATGGATTGGCATCCATGAGGCCTTCCGTGAGCGCCACAGCGAGACCGCCTTCAGAGCAATCGTGGGCGGACTCGATCAACGATTGCAATGAAAGTTCAAGGCAAAGAGCCTGAAGATTGGCTTCAGCTGCAAGGTCCATAGATGGTGCATCGCCAAGTAGTCTGCCGGTTCTTTGAAACAAATACTCTGAGCCTCCGATTTCGCCGAGATCCCGTCCTAGTACCATGATCATGTCACCTTCATGTTGAAAGGTCGATGAAACTGCTTTGCTCACATCTTCAATGAGTCCAAGCATTCCGATTACTGGTGTTGGCAAAACCGCGCCGTCGGGGCTCTCATTATAGAAGCTGACGTTGCCACCAGTTACAGGCGTATCAAGAGCACGACAAGCATCACCAATCCCGGCCACAGCTTCAGTGAACTGCCAATAGATCTCAGGATCATACGGGTTTCCGAAGTTCAGGCAATTGGTGATTGCTACAGGAGTGGCGCCCGCACATGCGACATTCCTTGCAGCTTCGGCAACTGCAATCTGACCGCCTCTGCGCGGATTCAAGTAAACGTAACGTGCATTACAGTCAGTTTTTAGTGCAAGGCCCTTCTTTGATCCCTTGATCCGCACAATGGAGGCATCATAGCTCGTTGGAACGGTGTTCGTTCGAACCATGGAATCGTATTGATCGTAGACCCACCGCTTGCATGCGATTGTCTGTGATTTGAGTAGACCTAACAGTACTTCATTGAAGTCTTCAGGCAGCGACAGCTGGTCTGATTGGAATGAATGTAGTTCCTCCAGATAACCTGGCTCCTGAGACTCCCTTATGTAGACGGGCGCACCTCCGCCTAGAACCAGCACTTCGGCAGGGACATCAGCTTTCAGCTCTCCCTGATAAAAAATTTTGACCCGATCTTCCCCTATGACATTCCCTATTCTTACGGCATGTAAGTCCCATTTATCAAAGATCTTCTTAACACCAACCTCATGTTCCGGTTTGATGACCATGAGCATGCGCTCTTGAGACTCGGAGAGCATAATCTCATAACTAGTCATTTCTTCCTCTCGCAATGGAACAGCATCGAGGTCGATTCTCATCCCGCATTTCCCTTTGGCGCTCATTTCAGTACTCGAGCACGTCAAGCCTGCCGCCCCCATATCTTGTATTCCTACGATAAGTCCGGCTTGGATTGCCTCCAGCGTAGCTTCGAGGAGGAGTTTCTCCGTGAAGGGATCTCCCACTTGAACGGATGGCCGCTTTGCTTCCGACTTCTCGGAGATCTCCTCAGAGGCAAATGTCGCCCCATGAATGCCGTCTCTTCCTGTCGAAGATCCGACGATCATCACCAGATTGCCCGTCCCTCTTGCAGTGGCCGTTGCCACCTGATCATGCCGTACGATGCCGACAGCCATGGCATTGACGAGTGGATTTGCGGTGTAGGAGGCATCAAAATATACTTCACCGGCAACGGTTGGAACACCGAAGCTATTGCCGTAATCCCCAATGCCCTTCACAACGCCCTTGAAGAGGTAACGAACCCTGTCGTTGGACAAATCTCCGAACCGGAGAGAGTTCAATGCAGCAACAGGTCGCGCCCCCATAGTAAAGATGTCCCGGAGTATACCTCCGACTCCAGTCGCCGCTCCTTGATAGGGTTCAACAGCTGAAGGATGGTTGTGACTTTCGATCTTGAATGCCACGGCCAGGCCGTCCCCAATGTCAACCAACCCAGCATTCTCCTCGCCGGCGCCGACGAGAAGACGCGCACCACTCCGGGGAAGCGTCTTGAGGACTGCGATGGAATTCTTGTAGCTGCAGTGCTCGCTCCACATCACGCTGAAGATTCCTAACTCGGTGTAACTGGGGGTGCGGCCGAGGATACCCAGCATGAGTTCATACTCTTCTTTGGTCAATCCGTGCTCGAGTCCCAGCTCAAGGGTCACTTTGGGTTCAGATTTTCTATGATCTTGTTTCATTATAGATCGTCTTTCCTTTACCATTTCAACAGGTTGTCCGCGAGAGTCAGTCAAGTTCTACGACCGTTACCCCCGCCCCCCCTTCGTTCCACTCCCCCAATCGATACGATTTAATATGCGGATAGGTCTTGAGAAATTCGCCAATTCGCTTGCGTAAAGCTCCTGTCCCTTTTCCGTGGATGATGTCCACGCGGTGCAAGCCGGAGACAAGTGCATCGTCCAGGAAACGCTCAACTTGCGGAACTGCTTCGTCACCAAGCATACCACGCAGATCGATCTCGGTTTTCCCTTCAGGAGTGTAAAGTGGACTTGCGGCGGAGTCGATGGTGGAGCCTTTCCCTCCTTTCACCTTCACAAGGGTTTCCAGTCGGACCTTCAATCTGGCATTACCGAAGAGAACCGTTCCACTGGGAGGCTTGAGCTCAACGAGCTCACCCTCCTGCGGTGAGTTCTTTACTCGAACAAGATCCCCCACTTCGAGCTCCTCCGGAGGGGTCGACTGTTCAGTGGCCGTCAGAATCTCAATTTTCTTGTGGAATTCCTGAATGTTCTGCCGTGCAGTCTGGACCGTCTTCTTTTCTGCAGAGGACTCGCGAATTTCCTTCACGGAACGCTCAATCAGAGCCTGTGCCCCTTGCACAATATCCTTCGCCTCGTCCACTGCTTGCTTTCGTAGGACTTTCGATTCTTCCTTGAGATTCTTTGTCTTTAGCTCATACGCCTTAACGAGCGAATTGAGCTTGTCGCGCTCAGCCGACACTTCCTTGATTTGTGATCGGTATTCCTGGGTTTGTCGTTCGAGTTCCGCCAGAAGGTTTTCCAGCTTGATCTTTTCGTCCCCGACGAGTTCGCGAGCGTGCTCGATAACCGTCGGCGGCAGTTCAAGACGTTTGGCGAGTTCGAGGGCATAACTGCTTCCTGGAACGCCAAAGCGGAACCGGTACGTGGGCTTGAACGTCTCCTGGTCGAATTCCATAGACGCATTCGAAACAAACGAAGTCTCGTGCGCAAATGCTTTCAACATTCCATGGTGAGTGGTTGCGATAGTCATTGCTCCACGTTGCGTCAATTCACTGAGGATGGATGCGGCCAGCGCCCCACCTTCAGCGGGATCTGTGCCGGCGCCGATTTCGTCCAGGAGGACCAGACTTTGAGGATTCGCCCCCGCAAGCACATCGCGCATTCGAAGCAAATGAGAGCTGTAGGAGCTCAGGTCATCCTCGATGGATTGTTCATCACCGATATCGACGAAGATGGATTCAAAGACGCCGAGTTCCGATTCCGGCGCAGCAGGGATGTGAAGCCCGGATTGTGCACAGAGCGAAAGCAAGCCCACGCACTTCATGGCAACGCTTTTGCCCCCTGCGTTTGGACCAGAAATAACCAGGGTGCGAACCGACTCCCCCATCTCGACATCCAGGGGTACGACCTCTTCCCTTCGGTGTCGCTGTAAGAGCACGGGATGACGCGCCTGGAAGAGATGCACCACCATCTTATCGCTGATGCGCGGCGGATTACCGAGAATTTCAATCGAGTGTTTCGCTTTCGCAAAGAGAAGGTCCAACGTGGACAGCGTGACGAGCATCGGCTCAAGGTGCGGCTGAATTTCCCTCACTTGTGTCGTGAGGTTTGCCAGAATGTTAGCAATCTCTCGTTGTTCGCTGAGGTGAAGCTCAGTCAATGCGTTATTCAAATCCAGAGTTTCGGCCGGCTCGATGAAGACTGTCGCGCCGCTTGCAGAGCTTGAATGAATGAAGCCCGGGACCTGCTTCTTGTACTCTGTCTTTACCGGAACCACCATCCTGCCGTCACGTGTGGTCACGATCTCCTCCTGAAGGAGATCCTTCTCGGAGACGCGTTTGAGAATGGATGCCAGTCTTTTCCGGAGAGTCTCAGCGCTCGAAATCATCTCATGACGAATGCGAAGAAGATCCTTGCTTGCCGAATCGCGGATATGGCCGTCTTCGTCAATGCATTCGAGGATGTTGTATTCGATGACCTTGTCGCTATAGAGTTGGGCGAGAAAGGTCGCCAGGTGCGGATAATTCTTCTGACGTTTGTTGATAAACGAGGCAAGCGTACGGGATGCACGGAGCGTTGATGCGATTTCGAGCAGCTCCCGATTGTTGAGTACGTGGTTTTCGATCGAGGCCCGTTTTAGGGCGGGGAGAATATCTTTGATGCCATCGAGCGGGACTGTTCCTTCGACGATGAGAAGTTCCTTTGCCTCAGAGACGCGCCGTAATTCCAGCTCGATGAGCTGGTGATCCGTCATGGGGCTGAGATGAGCTGCGAGTTCCCGGGCGGGCCCCGACGCAACAAGTTGTTGCAAGCGATCGAGAACCTTGTCGAATTCGAGTTTGCGTATCGCCGTTGAAAAGTCAGCCATGAGGATGCCAGTCCTCACTGCTCGGGCGCTGCTTTGAGAGTGGAATCCCCGGGCGATGTCAATTTGTCAAATGTCTTTGTTGCAGTGGTGGGAATCACATTAGCGAAAAAGTCCATGATCTGAGGAGCGATGGCAGCCGTGGGATGATACAACCGTGAATCCCAAATAGTTCTTCGGGAAGGCGGACCCGACATGGTGACAACAAAGATGATGACACTGATGACGATAAGACCTTCGATGGTCCCGAGTACAACGCCTATCACACGGTCAACGATCTTTCCGATTTTGTAGTTGTCGGTGATGAATCGATAGAGTACGGACTGCAGGAAGAACATGATGAAGAAGATCATGAAAAATGCCGTTGTCGGTGCTGTTTGCGGCTGGATGTGCATATTGTCTCGCAGGAAATCTGCGAAGTCGTGCATGGCATACTGGCTAACAAACATTCCAATGATCACGACGGCAATGGCCACGAGCTTTCGAATAGAGCCATCGCGAAAGCCGAGGGCGCCGAAGACGATAACCGGAAGCAAGATCAAAAGGTCAATGAGCATCGTTACGCTCCTAGTTTTGCTTTTACCATTTCCTGAACCTGTTTCCCGTCGACCTTTCCTTTCAGTTCCTTCATTGCAAGAGGCATCACTTTGCCGAAATCCTTTGCCCCACTTGCGCCCGTCTGGGCGATAATTCGCACAATGACCTCCGCTGCCTCCTCGGCAGACAGCTGTTTGGGAAGATAGGAAGAGATGACTGCCATCTCAGCACGTTCCTGCTCGGCAAGCTCAGTCCTGCCCGCCTTCTCATACACTTCGATTGCTTCTTTTCGTTTCTTTATCGCTGCCATGAGGACAGACAACTCCTCCTCTGGGGTGATTTCTTTTCCTTCCCCCCTCTTCGAAAGCTCAATCATGTGAGCCCGAAGCAGCCGCAGCGTTTCACGTTTTGTCTTTTCCCCGGACTTCATCGCTGCTTTGAGATCTGTGGTGATTTGTTCGTTGAGTGTCATAGCTCGTACTCGTTCCTCAAATAGAAAAAGGCAAGCGCCATACTTGCCTTCGATACAACTCTCTCAGTGGTTTGCCATATGATTAGTGGTGACTCCCGGTGTCTTTCACCATAGTATTGAATTTGTTCGTAACAATCAACTATCGAGCCCCTGGGAAACCTCCAAAGGCCTTGATCGTCGTCCCGTTGATGGCCGCGGCAGCCGGAGAACAGAGAAAGGAAATGATGTCGGCAATCTGATCGGGCGTCACCCATTGCGATGAGTTCTCAGCAGGCATAGAGGCGAGGTTTGCCGGCGTTGCGATGATACTCGGTGCAACGGCATTGACCGTAATTCCGGATCCTCCCACTTCCTGAGAAACGAGTTCGGTGAGCAGAGAAACGGATGCTTTCGAAACGGCGTACGGAATTCGTTCAGGGAGAGGTCGAATACCTATCATGGCAGAAATATGAATAATTCTTCCATAGGATTGCTTCTCCATTCTGCGCAGTGCCTCCCGCGTTAGAAGGAAGGCTGCTTTCAGATTGATATTCATCATTCTGTCCCACTCTTCCACCGAGACTTCAGTCAGCGGTTTTCGGGGAAGGTAGCCCCCGACAGTATTTACAACGATGTGCACACTCTGAGACTCGGCAACCACCGTGTCGAAGAGGTCGCGCACCTGAGCCTCGTCGGTAACATCGGCATGAATCATGTTCACTCGATGACTGAACCCCACAGCTCGCTGCAACCCGCCCTCTGAGTGGTACGTTGCATAGACTTTACAGCCTTCATCGGCGAGACGCTGCGTGATCGATGAACCGAGCCCACCGGTCCCGCCGAGTATCAGAGCAACTTTGTCAGTCAGCATCATTCGGGACTTCCAACGTTTTGCCGTTTTTCGTAATGTGAACGTTGATGAACCTCGTGAATTTTACAAGAGCAACCAGGAGGAACAGCGCTCCCAACGCAGCCACGACGGAAGACCCGGCTGGGAAATCAAATTGTACTGACGAGTAGATTCCGACAAATCCGGCGATCACGCTGAAAATGATGGATATCCATACCACGACGTGTTTGCTCTGCGAAAGCAGGACAGCTGCAACCGGGGGAACAATGAGATACGAGAAGACAGGAATCACTCCGGCAAGTCTGACGGCGAAAACGATCGAGAGCCCGATGCTGAGATAAAAGAGAAAATTCCACAGATCGAAAACCCGCATATGTTCGACCTGCCGATTTTCAAATTGCTCCGTTAATTCGAAGAATTTCTTCCGGAAAATGATCTGAACGGCGCCGATGATTCCGAAAACAACCGCGAGAGACACGATTTGGCTCGTCGTGACGGTGAAGAGGCTCCCGAACAAGACTTCGGAAATATCGGACTCCCCATGGGGTGTCTTCGAAATCAAGAGGACAGTGCCCGCAGATGCAACGGCATAGACGATTCCGATGATCGCCTCATGTTTCAAGCGCTTGTCTTTTACCTTGATGAACGAAAGCAGAAACGCACCGATCATTGTGAACAAGATCGAGATGACGGTCTCGTCCCATCCGACGAACCCAGCGAACGCCACACCAAGCATTGAAATCTGCCCGAGGGCGAGATCGACGAACACAATTCCGCGCCCTACAACGTGGACACCCAGATACGAAAGCAAGAGCCCCAGAATCGCGCTGACGATTAACGCGTTGATGACAAAACTTTGACTAAGCATATCACCCATGGTTCATTTCTCCCATTTTATTCAGCAGAAGAATTATTTCAAAGCGTCGAGGAGTTGTGCGATGTTGTAGTCGAAAAGGTCATAGTACGTCTTGATCCGATCATTCGCTCCTACCGATGTCGCCAAGGTCACTAATTTGCCGCCGCTGTTCCTCGCCACAAGCTCGCCGGACTCAGTGGTAAAATACGGTGAGATGACAATGATTTTGATGTGATCTCGTTTCATTTCATTGATGACTTTAAGGAGTTGTGATGGAGTGGGAGGAATCCCGGGCTTCGGTTCCAGAAAGTCGACAACCTGCAGTCCGAAGCGCTGTTCGAAGTACGGCCACTCGTCGTGATAGACAATGATCTTCATGCCGGTATACGGCCGCATTTTTTCTGTCCATTCCTTGGTCTTCAGATCAATCGTCTCATCAAATTTCTTGAGATTTGCTTCGTACAGCGAGCGATGATCAGGATCGACCCGAACCAACGCCTCACAAATGTTTCTTGCGATGAACTTGCCGTTCAGCGGATCCAGCCAGTAATGGGGATTGCCGAAGACGTGGATATCACCTTGCCCTCTGCTCGCGCTTGTGGGCACATGGAGAAGAGGAACGTTCACTGATGCGTCGACGTACCCCTCCCCTCCCTTCTCGATTTTAGAATTCCTCGCACTGTTCAGAAGGGGTGGGACCCAGCCGATTTCCAAATCCAATCCCACAGTCACGAAGACATCAGCCCGCGCAAGTTTCAGGATATAGCTTGGCTTGGGGTCAACGAAATGAGGATTCTGAAAACCGGTCGCGATGGCAAATACATCTACTTTGTCTCCGCCGATGAGCCTGGTGATGCTCTGAAGATCCGTGATGGTTGTGACGACTTTGATCTGCGCGAATCCCAATGAATACGCAAACAGGATGCACAGGAGTGACAGGCCGACGGCGAGTCGTGTTCTCTTCGTTCGCATGACTATAATTCTCCAATTGGTGAAATGAAAACTGAGCGTGCCTTAGTACTGATGAGCAGCATGGGTCCCTATCCCGAAAATGATTCTGAAGATGATTTGATTGGTGCTCCTGTCATAGTTGCGGTCGGTGTATTGATACTCGAGCGCAAGGACTTGGAATTCCGTTGGCTGGAAGCGCAGGAGCGCTGTGCCTCCGATATCTCTTCTGGAAGCGTCATCCGGATACTCGGAATAATCGTAGCGTGCGCCGACGAACCAGCGTTGCCCAAACTGATATTCGGCAAAAGAGTATGCGCCCAGGCTCCGAACGAGAATTGCATCCGTCAGCCTCATCTGGGAAAACAGAATCTCGTTCTGCCATGTAAACGATTGAAGCACATTGAACTGAACCGGCTTCCATTTGTAGGTGAGATCGAGTCCTCCCATGGAAGTGGAGTACGCGAACCGATTCGGACCGTTAAGTCCTGACAATCCAACCTCGAGCGTGGAATTCTGGGTAACATCGAAGAAGTTCTTGAGGTGACCGACATACGACAACTGACTATTATCTCCGCGAACGAGAGATGCATTCGGTTCAGATCCAACGCGTCCAACTTCCAATGTCAGCTCCTGATAAAAGTCATACGGATTGGGAACAAGCCAGCTGAGCGAAGCTCCTTCTGTGTACATCCCCTCCGAATCAAAGAAGTTCGCCGTCATTTTCGGGAAATCGACGAAACTGAACGCATGGGGATGAACTATATTCACCTTCCCGAAGACAGATTTGAATTTTCCGAGCATCAGCTGGAGTTGATACGGAAGCGATACCGATGTCAACGTCGCAATCTCGAGCGCAGGGGTAAGTTCCCCAGTCGTGAAGTCCTTTCCAAACGTATAGATGAAATTCGCCCGCGCATACGGATCCACCACCGACGAGACCTGAAGCTCAAGCTCATTCACATAGAGATCGACCTTTCGCGGTCCAACGCTGGTGTAGGAGGTCCGAAAGTCTCCGATTGCACTAATGTCCGGGTTCGTACTTAATGTAGAGCGTGGTGCCGGCGGAGGTTGTTGTTGAACGACAGTCGCTGCGGGCTGCATCGATTGCTGAAGCTGAATCATGAGGAGTGAATCTGCAACCGCAGTCGAATCCGTCTGCTGCCCGGTAGCTGTGCCGCATGTCCAGAAGACAAGAATGGAGACCGCGCTCATGAGCTTGAAAAAGTTCATAGGTCCACCTGAATGAAGACTGTCCTAGTGAATTTGAGAAACAAAAGGCTACGGTAAGTAAAGAATGTGACTCAAGCAGACAATGATGGAGGACCGCGATCGGGCTCACAGAAAAGTTCGCTGTTCGGAGGTATCACGCTCGTTGCACATTCAGCCAGGGGCTGGACGCATGTCCTTCGAACCGTGGAAGAGAAGACAAAGACTGCATTGAAGGAAGAATCACGAAGGCAAAGAAGACAATGACATGAATCGTCAAGAGGCTTGTGAATTTCATTCGCACCACAATCGTGGCTCTGAATGTTTTGAGCACTGTCCGAGCGACCATAGAGGACGTGCTGATGCGAGAAGGGCATGAACACTGATGCCGCCACCTGGATGACGATCAATGTTGCGACCACGATCTGCTTTTTGATGTTCATGCTCATGTATTCTAATGTATGCAACGGCTAGAAGAAATTCCATGAAACCCGTTGATTGCATTTTAGACGAAGAACCGCTATCATAGTTCTTCAGCGATGACCAAACCTGATATGAAAACCATTATTATCTTCGTTTCGTTCCTCGTCCTTGGGTCTTGTTATCAGGCACAGGCCCAGAATGACCTCAAGATCGGCGATCCTGCGCCAGGTTTCGCCCTTCAGTATGCCACAAAAGACTCGATTTCTCGGTCTCCCCTGTCTCTTTCGGATCTTATCGGGAAGCGGATTGTCGTTTTGGCATTCTACCCTGCCGATTGGAGCACAGGATGCACGAAGGAGGTCTGTGCGATGCGCGACAACTTTGCGGCATTACAGGCTCTTGATGCTGAAGTTCTGGCTATCAGCGGAGATTACGTCTGGTCCCACCACGAATGGGCGAAGGCTCTCAATCTTCCATTCAAGCTCCTCAGCGATCATGCCCACATCGTGGCGAAGCTTTATCAGAGCTTCAACGAAAAAAGCCTTTACAATCGGCGAACGGTTGTTGTCGTGGACAAACAAGGAAAGATTGCCTACGCGAACATGGAATACAGTGTTGGAGACCTGAAGGATTTCGACAAATTGAAAACCGCTCTCGCGACCGTCCGATGAGCAAAGGGTGTGCAATCAACGTCTGTGTCGGTCCGATTCTGAACTTCCTCAACCCGATTCTCTTAGCATCCAACAAACGAATCCTCTTCACTCTTACGGGAAAGAAACAATGAACCGGCTCTCAGTCTGGCTCTTCCTCTCCATGATTTTGTCGATCTCGGCGTCTGCCAATCAACCCGACTCGCTGCGCAGCCCTCAAGAAAAACATCTGCAGAACATCCGGCAACTCACATTTGGCGGCACGAATGCGGAAGCCTACTTTTCATTTGACGGAAAGCGCCTGATTTTTCAATCGACACGACCGCCTTATCAATGTGACCAAATGTTCACAATGAACATCGACGGCTCGGAACAAAAACTCGTGAGCACGGGCAAAGGGCGCACGACGTGCGGGTACTTCTTCCCCGGCGACAAGAAAATTCTGTTCGCATCAACGCACGGACACTCTGACCAATGTCCGCCGCGTCCCGACAAATCCAAAGGCTATGTGTGGGGCGTCTTCAACGACTATGATATCTACATGTCGAACGAGGACGGCTCTGATCTGAAACTGCTTTCTGCGAGTTCGGGGTATGACGCGGAAGCGACGATCTCACCCAAAGGTGACAAGATCGTCTTCACATCCACGAGAGACGGAGATCTTGAATTATATACAATGAATCTCGACGGATCAGGAGTCCAACGGATCACTCATTCGCTTGGCTACGACGGCGGAGCGTTTTTTTCATGGAGCGGTAAGAAAATCGTCTACCGTGGCAATCATCCAACGGATAGTGCAGAAGTCAGAGAATACAAGAGCTTGCTTGCGGAACAACTTGTCAAGCCCGGCAAAATGGAAATATTTACTTGCGATGCCGATGGTCGGAACAACACACAGCTCACCAAGAATGGAAACGCGAATTTTGCCCCCTTCTTCTTACCGGGAGACAAGCAAATCATCTTTTCTTCCAACATGAAAGACCCGGGCGGAAGATTCTTCGATCTCTTTGTCATTAATGCCGATGGCTCCGGTTTGGAACAGATTACGTTCGGAGGCCATTTCAATGCTTTTGCGATGTTGTCGAGTGATGGAAAGAAAATGGTTTTCGTTTCCGACCGGAATGCAAAGGGCACTTACGAGTTCAATGTGTTCGTCGCAGACTGGGTCAACTAGGAATCAGAGCAGGGGCTCCGGCCGTTCGAGGCATTGACCACGATGAAATTAAAGGGAATACGGGTCGTCATTACTGGGGGTTCGAGGGGATTGGGACGGGCTCTTGCAGCGCGGTTTGCCGATGAAGGTGCTCGGCTTGCGCTCTGTGCACGCTCCTTCGATGATCTCAACCGGGTTGCCCTCGATCTAAGTCTCCGCGGCTCCCCTTGCCTTGTGAGTGCATGTGATATCGCTGATGCCGCACAAGTGGCCCAATTTGAGGACCTGGTCCTCTCGGAGTTTGGAGCCGTGGATGTTCTCATCAACAATGCAGCTCTCCTTGGACCCCGTGCCGACATTCTCGAATGGTCGAAGCCGACTTGGGATCGCGTGATGGATGTGAACGTCAACGGACTGTTCTCCATCACGAAAGCCTTCCTCCCATCGATGATCGGTCAACACGCGGGTTCGATCATCAATGTCAGCTCATCCGTCGGAAAGGTTGGAAAGCGACGCTGGGGGGCGTACGCCGCGTCCAAGTTTGCACTTGAAGGATTCACGCAGGTGTTGGCAGAGGAAGTCAGAGGATCGGGAATTCGGGTGAATTCCATCGACCCGGGAGCTATGGATACTGACATGCGGCACGCTGCCTATCCTGATGAGGATCGTTCCAAGCTCAAGTCCCCCTCAGAGGTAGCGGATGCGTTTGTCTATCTTGCATCAGACAGAAGCCGTGGAACAACCGGACAATGTATCGTCGCACAAGATTTTACAAAAACCCATAAGGAGATCGCATGAAGCTCACTCGTTCAGTATTTTTGCTGATGTTGGCACTTCTTGTCATGGTGCCATTTTCGCTTTATTCCCAATCCAGTCCACAGATTACGGCCGGTGAGCTGCAAAAGCATGTGAAGTACTTGGCATCCGATGAACTTGAAGGCAGACGGGTCGGATCAAAAGGTGCGAACGCGGCTGCCGACTACATCGCCAACGAACTGAAGACCTATGGATTGAAACCTCTCGGAGACAAGGGGACCTACTTTCAGAATTTCGATTTCGTATCTGGTATTAAGCTTGATAAAATCAATACCTTAGCTGTAACAATCTCTGGCAAATCTGAAGGACTTACTCCAGAGAAAGACTATCGTCCTCTTGGCTTTTCGTCCAGCGAATCCTACTCTGGCGGTGTCGTCTTTGTCGGATATGGGATTTCAGACACTTCCAAGAAATACAATGACTATGCCGGAATCGACGTGAAAGGCAAGGCTGTGATGCTTCTCCGCAATGCTCCTCCCTCTGATTCATTGAGGGATTTTGGTATGGTCGCGGCGTTGCGCTACAAAGCTGCAAAGGCTCGTGAACTCGGTGCAAAGGCAATCATTGTCGTGACGGGATCGGAAGACTCTGAAAACGACGATCTCATGAAACTTGCCTATGACAATGCTTCCGGCGGAGCTGGAATTCTAGCGATCAACATCACGCGTAAAGCGGCGGATGCCATCTTAAAAACCGCCGGCACAACGGTGAAGGCCCTTCAACTGGAGATTAACAAAACCAAATCGCCGAAGCCAGTTGTGTTGCCGAACGTGAGCTTGCAACTGACCGTAAGCTTAAAGGAAATTATCGAAAATGCCCGCAATGTCGTTGGAATACTTGAAGGAAATGACCCATCGCTCAAGGATCAGATTATCATTGTAGGTGCTCACTACGATCATCTTGGCTGGGGCGGTGAGGGGTCACTCAAGCCCGATACAGTTGCCATTCATCATGGTGCCGATGACAACGCCTCCGGAACGTCGGGTATGCTCGAGCTGGCTCAATGGTTTGCGAGTTCCAAGGCTGCATTGAAAAGGACTATGGTATTCATGGCTTTCTCCGGAGAGGAAGAAGGACTCCTCGGGTCCGGATATTACGTCAATCACCCAATCATTCCATTGGAAAAGACTGTTGTTATGCTCAATATGGATATGATCGGCAGGCTAAAGGGTCGGAGATTGATCGTGAACGGCGTGGGGACATCGCAAGGATTCGAGGCTCTTGTGAAGAAACTCAATACGGACTCAATGTTCGTACTTTCAATGACGAAAGATGGATTTGGAGCGAGCGATCAGGCTTCTTTTTATGGAAAAAAGATCCCGGTCCTCTTCTTCTTCACAGATATCCACTCTGACTATCATCGTCCTTCCGATACCTGGGACAAACTCAACTATCCGGGAATGGAACTGGTGGTGCGCTACGCCGGTGCTATTGCGACAGACTTGGATCAGACGGCAGACAAGCCGGCATACATTGCGGTGGAAGCGCCCAAGCAGCAATCGACGGGACGGAACAGTCGAGTCTACATGGGTACCATTCCTGATTTCGGTGAGCAGGTGCAGGGAATGAAGCTTTCAGGAGTTCGCGAGGGAAGCCCCGCCGCGAAAGCCGGATTGCAGGCGGGAGACATCATCGTAAAATTCGGAAGGGTTGAGATCAAAAATCTCTACGACTTCACGTATGCTCTCGGCGAGTACAAACCTGGTGATCCGGTTGAGGTAATAATCAAGCGTGGGAATGAATCAAAGACGATGCATGTGATTCTGGAGAAGAGGAGCAATTAAGAAATTTACGTGCAGCCTCGGGCATCTTGTCCGAGGCTGCACGCTTTCTTAGTCGATTTCCGCCAACGTGGTGTACTTTGCTTTTCCCTCTTTGAGAATTCCCTCCAGCCGGTTTACAAGCTCCTCACTCTTCTCGTCCAAGTCATCTTCGAGGGCATCGTACTCCGCCATCGAGGCGCAGGCGAACTGCTCGACGAAAGAATTCTTCTTCGCTTCATACACCGAGTAGTTCTTCTTTCGCACCTGATTGAAATGAGCTTTCATTTCCGTGACGAGTGCAAGGTATTGCTCGCGTTTTGCTGGGTCGATATCGTACGAAATCTGCAGTAGAACTTTCGCCATAGGCTGGTTTCTCCGTGGGTTGGTGCTTGTCTTATTCGAAATCCTTCAATGCTTCCCTCACTTCTCGTTCACTCATTCCAAAATAGTGTCCGAGTTCGTGGAAAAGAACTTCAACGATACGTCGTTCCATCTCTTCTTCGGTCGTGCATACGCTTTCGATGTTTGCCTGATAGAGCGTGATCTTGTCCGGTCCCACCGGATACATGCCATAGGACGTTCCCCTGTGTGGAAGTGGAACGCCTTGATACAAACCGAGCAATCCGCGCTTATCGCTTCGTGTTCGTGCACGAGCATCGGATGAAGGGAAATCCTCAACCACAATCTGCACGTTTTCGACTCTGTGTCGGAATTTCTCCGGCAAACTGTCGAAGGCGTGTTGTGCGATCTCTTCGAAGCGTTCCCTTGTCACTGCCCCCCTCCTTTCGACCTCACGCGTGACCAACGAGATGAAGTTGATACGCTGCGAAAACCACTCCTCCAAGGAACAGGCCGAGTGTCACCAACACAACAATCACCGATTTAAAGATGCTGAGTTGATGACCCACCTTCGTGGCAACGACTGCCAGAACAATTGTCCACACTGCAATAAGCGCATCAAACCCGATAAGCAGAACGTAGGAAACCGGCTTCATCAGGTATGGATGCGGGTTTCCGGTGAAAAGATACATGCCGAACGTTAGCAACTCGATTGGAAGGATGAAGACGAGCGAGAAGGCAACAGGAGTCAGCGAGTATCCCAAAACTCCGAGGGATCCGCGAAATCCTGCCATCCCCCCCAGTGTTTTCGCGAACAGATGATATACACCGGTGACCACAACTGCTGCAACGAGCCCGAGTACAATTCCAATTCCGACTGCTGCTGGAATCAGATCGAGAAGCGATTCAAACCTTGTCCCCAACCGAAAGTACCAAAATGCTGTGAATGCGAGACTTACACCCAGGAGCGAGAACAATAAGAGAACGTAGTTCTTGTGTTCTGCCAAAGCGATCCTGCAAAACGCCTTGGAGGGCGACTCAATGACCTGCCAACTTGTCTCAAAAAGATTCAGATTCGGGACACGGTCTTGCAGAAAGGCTTTGCATTGAAAACAAGTCGTGGAGAAATCGTCGTTTTCTGCAAGGCAGACGGTGCATTTGATCATCACATTCCGTTCATATTCAGGCCAAATCTATGAAGTTTGAGGCTCGGAAGCAATGATTTTTTCGCAAAAATCCTAAGATTTCGCTCTCGTCGTTCCTTAGATTTTCTCGAACTTTGCCGTGAAGTGGCGAAGGATCGGTGCCTCTTCGACTATCCTCAATCCACGAAGTTCCTTGCGCCGCGAATATACATCAAGCAGAATTTCTATGACATAATCGATGTGACTTTGCGTATACACCCTTCTGGGAATTGCGAGCCTCACAAGTTCCATGGGAGGCGAAATGAGCTTGCCGGATTTGTCGTATTTCCCAAACATCACGCTACCAATTTCAACTGATCGAATACCCCCCGCTCGAAAGAGCTCCACAACGATTGACTGCCCAGGATACTGGTCCGGGGGGATATGGGGCACGAACCGCTTGGCATCCAGATAGATGGCGTGGCCCCCCGGGGGCTCGACGATTGGCACCCCGCCCGCAATGATCTTCTCACCAAGGTATGCAACGGAACGAAGGCGATAAGTCAAGTAATGTTCATCCAGAATTTCTTCAAGACCTTGCGCGATCGCTTCCAGGTCCCTCCCTGCCAATCCTCCATATGTCGTGAAGCCTTCTGTGACAATCAACAGGTTCCGAGCATTGCGGGCAAGAGTGTCGTCGTTGAGTGCGAGGAATCCTCCCATATTCACTAGTGCGTCCTTCTTTGCGCTCATGGTGCACCCATCTGCATACGAAAATATCTCCCGGACAATGTCGATCACGGGTTTGTCGGCGTAGCCGGGCTCCCGCAGCTTGATGAAAAAAGCATTCTCTGCAAAGCGACAGGCATCAAGGAAGAGGGGTATTCCATATCCCTGCAGCAGTTTCTTTGTTTCTCGAATATTGGCCATGGAAACCGGCTGGCCTCCACCGGAATTATTCGTGATCGTCAGCATGCACAAAGGAATATTGGAAGCGCCGGTTGCCTCTATGAACGCTTTCAAGGCAGGAATATTCATGTTCCCCTTGAAATCGCCGATGAAATCGGGCCGCTTCCCCTCATCTGTGGGAAAGTCAACGGCGTCAGCACCGGAGAATTCCACGTTCTCCCTTGTTGTGTCGAAATGAGTGTTGTTCGGAATGAACTTCCCCTTGCCTCCGACTATGGTGAAGAGGATTTTTTCTGCGGCGCGACCCTGATGCGTCGGAATAACATGTTTGTACCCGGTGATGTTCTTCACTGCTTTTTCGAATCGGAAGAAGCTTCGTGATCCTGCATATGCCTCGTCGCCGTCCATAATCCCCGACCACTGTTTTGCGCTCATGGCGGAGGTGCCGCTATCGGTGAGGAGGTCGATCAGAACATCGTCTGCATGAATCATGAATGGGTTATACCACGCCTTCAGAAGGATATCTTCGCGTTCCATGGGCGTCGTGAATCGAATCGGTTCAACAGATTTTATCTTGAATGGCTCGATGATGGTTTTCATGCTCTACCCTTTTGCAGACTTTGAAGTATCTGAAGAGTGCGCTCCCAGTGATTTCCGACTTGGAGTTCGTGATGAATCGCTCCGCGGATAACACCCTTTATATCGATGACATATGTTACCCGCAACATCCTCAATCCGAAAAGAGCTGAAACCTTGTAGAGTTTAGCAAGCTCATGGCGCGGATCGGAGATCAAGGAAAAGGCCAATCGATGCTCGCGCGCGAATTGTTGATGACTCTCAAGCGAATCGGGACTTACGCCAAGAATGAGCGTGTGGAGATTCTTGATGTCCTGGTAATGGTCTCTGAAAGAACAGGCTTCTCGTGTGCAGCTGTAGGTGAAATCCCTTGGATAGAAATACAGGACGAGGTGGTACTGGTCTCTTATATCTTGGAGCCGAAAGAGATCTCCGGTGTGGAGTTTTGCCTCAAATGACGGGGCAGCAGTACCGGTTCTGAGCACGAGGTTTCCTCTCAGATGTGAAGGACGGTCGGGCGAGCACGGTACTTGGGAGAGGTCATTCCGCGTCGTATTCAATAAGGGAAAAGACGTCGTACGATCCGAGACTCGTCCTTCCCTTGAGGAAGCTGAGTTCGATGAGAAAGGAAAGGCCGACGATTGTTCCGCCCAACGTTTCAACAAGTTTGCACGCGGCTCCGACGGTTCCACCGGTGGCAAGGAGGTCGTCGTGAATCAAAATCCGTTCGCCGGCCGAAATTGCATCCATGTGGATCTCGATGGCATCAGTCCCATATTCGAGAGAGTATTCCTGCTGAAGTTTCTCCGCAGGGAGTTTCCCCTTTTTGCGGATCGGAACAAATCCACAATCGAGCTTCAGAGCAAGCGCGGCACCAAGGATGAAACCTCTTGATTCGATGCATGCAATCTTGTCAATGCGTTCTTCCCGATATCGCTCATAGAGGACCTGGGTTGCTTCAGCGAGTGCGTTGCGGTCCTTCAGTAACGTCGTGATGTCTCGAAACATGATCCCCGGTTTTGGGAAGTCGGGAATCGTTCGGATATAGGAAGCAAGGCGTTCCTGGTTGGGATGCATAGGCTTAGCGGATTGTGATAAGCGCAACTACCACTTCGTCGGTTCCTTCTTCAGGAAGGACTCAATCCCCTTCTTGTAGTCATCCGTCATTCGCGTGAGCGCATTGAGATTCGATGCATAGCTCAAGGCATCATTGACGGACATTCCGTGAATTCGGGAAAAGAGTTCTTTGATGAGGCCGAGCGAAGATGGACTGCAATTCTTCGCAATTTCCAGAGCAAGCGACTGGCTGTAGTTCTCAATTTCCGTTTCCGGAACAACGTAGTTCACAAGTCCGATTTGCAACGCTTCGTCGGCGGAGAGTATGTTTCCACGGAGGGCAAGTTCGCGTGCCCGACCTTCTCCGACGCGGCGAACGAGAAAAAAGAGGACAATCGCCGGAATGAAGCCGAGCTTGACCTCTGTATATCCGAAATGCGCTGTTTCTCTTGATGCGACAATAATATCGCACACGGTTGCAAGTCCGCACCCACCGGCGAGGGCATTGCCCTGGACGACAGCGATGACAGGTTTGCGCTGCGTGTACATGTGCAGAAACAACCGCATCAGCGTATTCGAATCCTCCTGATTCTGGTTGAAGTCGTATTTCGAAATTCGCTGCAGGTACTCGAGATCTGCTCCGGAGCAGAATGATTCCCCATCCCCTTTCAGCATGATCACCTTAACCTCGCTATCGCGCTGAGCGCTCTGGAACGCCGAGGTGAGTTCGGAGATCATCAGGTCATCAAGGGCATTGTGTTTCTCAGGTCTGCTGAGCGTGATAGTGCAAATCCTGTGATCGGTTTCGTATTTGATGCGGGTGTAGTCGGTTGAGAGAGTCATGTGCGAAGCCAAAGTACCAAGAAGGGCTCTGAAATGCAAGAAATGTAGGAAAACAAAAAAGGTCCTGACGTTCGTCAGGACCTTCTCTGTCGTTTGGGTGTAAATGCCGCGAGAGACTATGCGTCGTAGTACAGGAGGAACTCATACGGATGAGGTCGCAGCGCCATAGGTGCGATCTCCTTCTCCTTCTTGTACTCAACCCACGTGTCGATGACGTCTTCTGTGAAAACGTCTCCACGGAGCATGAATTCGTGATCATTCTCGAGAGCCTCGAGCGAAGCGGCCAATGATCCTGGAGTGGATGGCACATCGCTCAATTGTTCGGGAGTCATGTCGTAGATGTCTTTGTCTAGTGGCTTTCCGGGGTCAATTTTGTTGATGATTCCGTCGAGACCTGCCATCAGCAAGGCTGCAAAACCGATATATGGGTTGCACGTCGGATCGGGGCAGCGGAATTCGATGCGCTTCGCCTTCGGATTCGAAGAATACATCGGAATGCGAACGGAAGCGGAGCGATTGCGTTGTGAGTATGCGAGGTTGACCGGCGCTTCATATCCGGGGACGAGGCGTTTGTAGGAATTGGTCGTTGGATTCGTTATGGCACAAAGTGCCGGAGCATGTTTCAAGAGTCCGCCGATGTAATACATCGCCATTTCGCTCAAACCAGCATATCCGCTGCCAGAGAACAGCGGCTTTCCGCCTTTCCACAAGCTTTGGTGAACGTGCATGCCGGAGCCATTGTCTCCAAAGATCGGCTTTGGCATAAAGGTAACGGTCTTTCCATGCTTTTTTGCCACGTTCTTTGTCACGTACTTGTACAGGAGATAATTATCGGCCATCTTCACGAGAGTATCCCGGTGCATGTCGATTTCCGTCTGGCCGGCTGTCGCCACTTCGTGGTGATGAACTTCGACCGGGATTCCCACATCTTGCATGGTCAAGACCATCTCTGAACGCAGATCCTGCAGGCTGTCGATCGGGGGGGCCGGAAAGTAACCCTCCTTCATTCGTGGTTTGTGTCCGAGATTCGGCTCTCCACTTGCGCCGCTGTTCCATGCTCCCTCATCTGAATCAAGGTAGTAGTATCCGAATTGATGGGACTGGTCGAATCGCACGTGGTCAAGGATGAAGAACTCCGGCTCGGGACCAAAAAACGCGGTGTCAGCCAACCCTGTTGAGCGCAGGTACGCTTCAGCCTTCTTCGCGATATGCCTGGGATCTCTCGAATAGTTCTCGTGAGTTATCGGATCGGCAATATCACAGATCAGGCTCAAGGTGGGGACCTCCGTGAACGGATCGAGAAACGCCGATCCCGGATCGGGGAACAAGAGCATGTCGCTTTCATGGATCTTTTGAAATCCTCTGATGCTCGATCCATCGAATCCTATCCCATCTTCAAAGATGTCGGAATCGAATGCTGATGTCGTGACCGAAAAGTGCTGCCACTGTCCGATCAGGTCGGTGAATTTGAGATCGATGATCTTTACGGAGTGGTCTTTGATGGTCTTCATGACCTTCTCCACCCCTGATGCCGGTTTTGGGCTCTTGGCCATAGTGCTCCTTGCTGGGTGACGATGAGTGGTTATTTGTGAGAATGAAGTTTAATGACAGTCGTTTCTTTTGGACTTGAAAGAACGATGCTGGTAGTTGTCTTTGTAACGCCCGTCCAGGATTGGATCTTCGCGAGTAACTTTTCGAGACTTGCCGTATTTTCCGTGCGGATCTTCAGCAAGTGCGTCCCCTCTCCCGTGATTGCATGACACTCAAGGATGTCGTCGGTGGTATCGATGTGATCCATAAATGACCCATAGTGCTTCGAGGAGTCGATGGTCGCCAAGACGAATGCCGTGATATCCTTGCCAAGCGATTTATGGTTCAATCTGGCATAGTATCCGGTGATGATCCCTCCCTCTTCGAGTTTCCGGAGGCGTTCACTGACTGCTGGAAGAGAAAGACCAACGCGATCCGCCAAATCGTTTCTTCGCGTTCGGCCCTCAATCTGAATGATTTCAAGGATCTTTTGGTCGATGTCATCGAGCATGGTTTGAACCAGTAGTTTATTAGGAAATACCTGATTGGGCTTTACTAAGTAAGTCAGAAGCGACCAACTACCTTCAAATATAAGGTATCGAATCGACGATGTCAAGCCTTATTCAAAATAAAGTCTACAGCAGCTGAGGGAACGGTGGGAACTGGACGGCGGCTTGAGGCGCCCCAGTTCGTAGTCTTTGGGGCTAAGGGAATTGCCTACCTTAGATCGGTCATGCCAACAGGGCAATGTGCCGGCCATGGATAGGGTAGGCGCGTTTGAAGTTGATGCGGAAAAGAGTGACGATCTTGACGGGCAGTCGGGAAGTCGTTGGCCTGTTACCTCGAAGCTCGCTTTTTGTTCACGCTCTCTCGCAATTCAGCGATAGCCCGGCGCACATCAGGTTTTCGAAACACAGATGTTCCTGCAACAAGTGTGTCAGCCCCGGCAGCGGTGACGAGCGGGGTCGTCGAGGAGTCAATGCCTCCGTCGACTTCCAGGCGGATATCGCGCCCCGATGCTTTGATCATTGATTTGATCTCTCGCATCTTTTTCAGGGTGCCTGGAAGGAATCGTTGACCTCCGAACCCGGGATTTACCGTCATCACGAGAACAAGATCGATGTCAGAGAGTATCTCCGTGAGAGTTGAGCTCGGAGTAGCAGGATTGATGGCAACGCCCGGTTTGGCTCCCAGCTCCCGTATGCGAGCGACTGTTCTTTGGAGGTGGAGACAGGCTTCCTGGTGTACCGTGATTCTATCAGATCCGGCTTCACGAAATGCTTCTATGTGTTTGTCTGCATCAACGATCATCAGATGGGTGTCGAGTGGGAGCTTCGTCATCTTTCGGATGGCGGAAACGACCATCGGCCCGAAGGTGATATTCGGGACGAAGCGACCATCCATGATATCCAAATGGATCCAATCCGCTCCCCCTTCTTCAGCAAGAGAGACTTGTTCACCGAGAATCGAGAAATCGGCTGCGAGGACAGATGGAGCGATGTACAATTTGGTCATGGCACGTTCTGAATGTCGTTGGTTTTCTCACCCTTTTGAGCCACCACAAGATCGACTGCTTGCCCCGTCGGCACCAATTGTCCCGCTTTGGGGAACTGATCAATGACCGTGTTTGGCAGCAGTTCAGCGTTCACTTGATACGTAATGTTGCCGACTCGAAGACCGGCGAGAATCACGATCTTTTCCGCCTCCGAAAATGTTCGCTTGGTCAGATCAGGGACAGGAACCTGGTCGCCGCTTTTCCCCTGACTCACAACTAGATTGATGACGCGTCCGTTAGGCACTTTGTTGTTCTCGGGCGTATCCTGATCGATCACGTTTCCCTGCGGGTATTCCTCGGAGACTTCGTAGCGGATGGTCCCGAGCGCAAGGCCTGATTTCTCGAGTGAGAAAGTGGCTGCCCGGAGGGTCAAACCACGGAGGCCCGGCACGACCACGAGGGGCTCCCCTCCGCTTACGGTCAGGTAGATGCCGCGCCCAAACTTCACTTCAGCGTCCGAGGGAGGGTTCTGGACCACGACTGTTCCTTCAGGATATTGCTTGTCTGTATGTGTCTCTGCCTTCTTTCCGACGAGGCCTGCGTCAGCGAGGAGTTTGAAGGCTTGATCCAAAGGCTTGCCGACGACATTGGGGACTTTTGTAGTCTTCCCTTGTTGAACGTACCGCGGCATTACAATGTTATTAAAGATATAGAAAATGACCAGCAGAAGAGCGAGTGCCAGCGCCGGTTTCTTGAGCTGCTTCATGTGTATTTTTTTCCAGAAAGCCATTCTTTTCTCCGGCCAAAAGATAGACAAACTTCGGCAGAGTTTCAATATGGTCCTCTCTCAGGAGGACGACGGTTGTTGGAGGATTGCGAATTCAGTCTTTGCCGAAAGGCTTGGACTCAGTCTCGGCTGAGTCCATCGATTGTTCAAAAAATTCATTCCCGCAAATGGAACCACCAATGACGAAGGTCGTATCCTCATGGTCCCTTTCGAGATAGCGACATCTCATACTAGGCGATTGCCGGCACTCGAGAACGACATCCTGAAGGTCCTTCTCTACTTTGATGTCTTTCGTTTTCCGCTGACGGTTTCCGAGATCTATCATTTTCTTCCTTCGAATTCTATCACGCCTTCAGATGTCGCGACAGCTCTTCTTGCACCCTCACTTCAGGAGAAGGTGGAGAGCAAGAACGGATATTTCTTCCTGACCGCATCCACGGGATCCTATGCCGACGAACGTCAGGAAAAAGAACGACGAGCTGCACGCCTCCTGAAAATTGCTCGCGTCATGGGCAAGCTTATTCGCATATTTCCATACGTTCGGGGAGTCTTCCTCTCCGGCGAACTCTCAAAGGGAATCGTGAGCGAGAAAGGCGACATCGATTTTGTCGTCGTCACTCAGGAAGGAAGACTCTGGATAACGAGGACGCTGCTCATCATGTTCAAAAAGGTGTTTCTCCTAAACCGAAAACGCTTCTTCTGCCTGAATCATTTTGTATCCGAGCATCATCTCCAAGTGCAAATACGAAACATTTATAGTGCAACGGAAGTCGCGACACTCATGCCATTGGAAAATGACATGATGTTCTCTCGTTACATGCTCTCCAACCTTTGGATAACCCAATTCTTTCCAAATTGGAAGATTGACGAGAGACTTCTTCGGTCTGATCGCAGGGGGACCAGCGTCGTACGAAACACCTTTGAGGAGATGATGCCTGACCGAATTGCCGACCGCCTTGATCGATGGTTGATGGCACAATGGCAACGGCTCTGGCGAACACGCTATGCAAATTTGAGCGATGAAGAACGTAACCGAAAATACCATTGCAGTGAATACCTTTCAACGGCATATGGCGAAGACTACCAGGATACCATTCTTCGCTCCTTTGATGCCCGCCTGCATGAACATGATATCATCTGAGTCCGGTATTCATAAAAAACTCCTGTGACCGTCCGTATGGCTCAAGTCCTTTTTACGCATTCATATTTTCTTCGGTTTGACCCCAAGGAATATCGGGCGATGATGCCCTATCCCCCCCTTGGGACTCTGTATGCTGCCGGCTATCTCCGCGCACAGGGATTCGATGTTGCACTTCACGATGTGATGTTTTCGAAAAGTGAAGAAGAGTTGCAGCATGCAATCGATCATCATAGGCCAAAACTTGTCGTTATCTACGACGATCAGTTTAATTATCTTACAAAAATGTGTTTGACCCGAATGCGAGAGGCCGCGTTCGCGATGACCGGGATGGCGAAGAAGAGCGGATGCGTCGTCATCATCTTCAGCTCGGATGCCACGGATCACCTGGACAAATACTTCTCTCACGGAGCCGACTTTGTCATCTGCGGTGAGGCTGAAGAAACTCTTGCTGAACTTGTTCAAGGTCTTCTTGCGCCCGAAGAATTTGCCGTCGAGACGGTGGCCGGCTTAGCGTATTGTGTCGACGGTGAAGTGGTTCGAACAGCACCTCGCAGAGTGATTGAGCATCTCGATGCGCTGCCTTTCCCTGCATGGGATGCTGTGGATCTCTCCCCCTACCGAGATGCGTGGAAACAAAAGCATGGGCGTTTCTCCCTCAACATGGTGACAACTCGTGGTTGTCCGTTTCACTGCAACTGGTGCGCTAAACCAATCTATGGCCAGGTGTATCATACTCGGACCCCTGAAAATGTCGTTGAAGAAATGTTGCGGTTGCGGGAAGTCGCGCATCCCGATCATATTTGGTTTGCAGACGATATCTTTGGGCTCAAGCCAGGATGGATTGCTCACTTCGATGAAGTGGTAAGGATGCACGATGCAAAGATTCCCTTCAAATGCCTGTCACGAGTCGACCTCCTGCTGAAAGAGGACAACATCCGGCACCTCCAGAGCGCCGGCTGTCAGACAGTCTGGGTTGGAGCAGAATCCGCGGCGCAACATGTGCTGGATGCAATGGAGAAAGGAACGACGGTCGAGCAGATTTATGAAGCGACCAAATTGCTGCAGAGCAACGGCATCAACGTGGGGTTCTTCCTTCAGTATGGGTATCCAGGCGAGACTCGTACGGACATCGAATCCACGCTGCAGATGGTAAAAGACTGCATGCCGGACGAGATAGGAATTTCCGTGTCCTACCCCCTTCCGGGCACGCGGTTTTACGAACGAGTGAAGCAAGATCTTGAAGGCAAGCACAACTGGGTTGACAGCGGTGATCTTGATATGATGTTTCAAGGAACCTACTCACCCGATTTCTACCGCGCTCTTCACCGAATGACGCACAAAAAGTTTCGTGTTTGGCGGGCGAAGAACACCCTTATAGATTTGATTCTACATCCCCGGCATGTCAACCGCCTCTCGATCCGAGGGATGGCGGCAGCAGCATATCATGCTCTGACGTTGCCGAAACTGGAATCGCTTGTAAACTCACTCGCAACAGAACACACCTCCATGAACCATGGTTGAGAATCCAACAGACATTCTCGAGTTGCACCCGGTCGCTCAGGCATTCAACCTGATCTCGGAAGACTTCGACCGCGATCTCGAAAATGACATCACGAAGCGAATCCGTGAGAACATCTATGAAATGATCGAGGGACTTGTGTTACCCGGATCTTCCATCGTAGACATAAACTGCGGAACGGGAATTGACGCAATCGCCCTCGCGCGTCGCGGGTTCAGAGTTACCGGAATCGACATTTCGCCCAAAATGATCGAGCATGCGAAGAGGAAAGCGGAGCAGGATCACCTTCAGAATGTCTCGTTTCTCCACGGCTCGTTCGAACGACTTTCAGAGGTTTTTGACCAACCCGCAGATCTCGTTCTCTCGAATTTCGCTGGGTTGAATTGCTCTGTCGACCTTTCTGTTGTAGCCAGGGAGGTCGGCTGCATCATTTCGCCGGGAGGATTCCTCCTTGCCGTCGTGATGCCTCGATTCTCGTTCTGGGAGAGTCTCTCCTACTTCCTTCGAGGTCAATGGAGAGGGAGCATTCGACGATTCCGCAAACAAACTACGGCCACAGGATTTCGCGGCAAGACTTTCATCGTTCATTATCACTCCCCCACTTCCTTCGAACGGGCGTTTCAACCATGGTTTGATGTGAGGCAACTCATCGGCGTGAGCATCTTTTCCCCCAGTCCACAATCAATGTCTTTCTATCGTTCTTACCCTCGTCTCGTGAGATGGCTTGAAAGGCTGGACGACTTGGTAGCGCCTCTCCCTTTGTTCCGTTCGATTGGAGATCATTATATCATGGTCCTTCAACGGAGAGCATCATGACAGTGCAGACCATGCGAAATCTTGATCGGTTCGTGGGGGTACCGTGCTGCTGGATTCTTGCGGTGGTCTTGAGACTGCTTCCCCCGAATAAGACAGGGCACAGCGCAACAGAAGTGCACAATATCCTCGTCGTCAAGTTCTTTGGTCTCGGAAGCATCATCCTCTCGACGGCTGCTCTCTCGATGTTGAAGAAGCGTTTTCCCCAGGCGATGATTACGTTTCTTTCATTCGAATCAAATAGGGAATTGCTCGAACGAATCCCTTTGGTCGATAACGTTGTCACCATAGGGACATCCACCCTTCCAACATTCGCCTCTGACCTGTTTTCCCTGGTTCGAAAGCTTTCTCATGCCAAGTATGAAGTCGCTTTCGATTTTGAATTCTTCTCCAAGTTTTCAACGATGATCGTGGGATTGTCTCGTGCCCGCTCTCGAGTCGGCTTTGCGCTTCCTGCGCTGTGGCGATCTCGTCTTCTTACTCATCAGGTAAGTCTCGTGAAAGGCCTTCACGTCAAGGAAGCCTTCTGCTCCCAGGTTCAGGCGCTGCTTGGTGACGCCTCTGTTGAAGAGATAGTGCCGCCGAACATTTTCCAACAGGATTCAGCGTCACTTGACCGGAAGATGCCGTCACGCGAAGGGTCGATCATTACAGTGAATGTGAACGCCGGTGTCACGTTTATTGAGCGACGATGGGCGCCGTACCGTTTTGCAGAACTCATAGAAGAACTCTCACGGGAGGGGAATTTCTTTTTCGTGCTCACCGGAACAATGCCGGAACGCGCGTACGTTCAAAAAGTGATAGAGACCACCTCGAACCCTGAGCGTTGTTGGAATGCTGCCGGTTTGCTAAGCCTCCCAGAGCTTGGGGCATTGCTGCAACGTTCCACTCTCGTGATCTCCAACGACAGTGGACCGCTCCACCTTGCCGCTGCTCTCGGAGCGCCGACCATCGGGTTGTTCGGGCCGGAATCCCCCGAGTTTTATGGACCTATCGGTTCCTCCGCGTTCTCGCTCTATAACAAGATACCGTGCAGCCCATGCATGAATGTATACAGTGCAAAATCGTTTCGCTGCCCCTACAACGCTCAATGCATGAAGTCCATTCAGGTCGGAGACGTCAAGCTGATGATCGAGGAGGTGCTTGCAGTAGCGTGAGACAGACGGCGAAATATCTTCTCCTCGCGATTCTTCTGGGTCATCTCCTCTGGCGTGGACTCATTCCAGCAATGACCACTATCGATTCAGACTTTCCGAACTACTACGTGGCCGGACATCTGGCGCTTGAAGGACGATTTGAACGGGTGTACGACGACGATTGGTTTCAGGATCAGATCCGGTCGTTTGGAATGCAACAGATGGGAAAGTTCTCACCATATCCTCCTGTTACGGCATTTGTCATGATGCCGTTGACTCCGTTCGAGCCAGTAATCGCTCTTCGGGCTTGGACAATCATAAACATAGGAGTGCTCCTCGGCTTGATCGGATTGCTCTCGAAAATGCTCAACAAAGACTGGCTCTGGAGTGCGTTGCTGATGTTGCTCAGCGGCCACGCGCTGGTGAACAATTTCCGGCTTGGCCAGTTCTATCTGATCCTCACTTTTCTTACGCTCTGGTCACTCTCTTCATGGCAACGCGATCGCCGTCTAGCATCTGGCGTCCTCATGGGTATTGGAGCTGCAATAAAATACTTCCCTATTGTCTTCTTGCCCCTCCTCATTGCCCGAAAGGAATGGCGAATTGTAGCATCATTTCTTGGGACGGTTACCGTGTTGATCCTGCTAAGCATTGCAGTGTTGGGGGTTGAACCCTATCGGCACTTTGTGAACGCGGTATTGGTCCCCCACCTCTCCGGCAACATTCAGAATCGCTTTAGCATGAACTTCCAGTCGTGGAATAGTCTTTTGGCCAGACTTCTGCTATTCGATTCTGCGCTGAATCCAAATCCCGTTTTCGATTCCCCGATCTTGTATACCGTGAGCCTGATGGCGGTGTACGTTACTGTTCTGACGCTTCTCGTCGTCGGTGTGAGGAAAGCACAACAATTCTGGGGACATGGAGCACTCAATGTGGAATTCTCTTTGCTTTGTATTGGCGGCATTGTGTTATTTCCTGCCTCTGCCACATACCACTTTCTACTCCTGAGCATTCCCATCGCTATTCTTCTTGCTCACGGGAACAAAGCGTGGTGCGTGGAACAAAAGATCCTTGTCGCGCTCTACACCTGCACCGGGTTCATTCCATATAGCCTGTTGAGCGGTCTTGACGGAAAGGGGCTCTTGACCATCTTCGCTTATCCAAGACTTTTCCTCACCACCACGATCATGGTCGTCGCCTTGCTGTTTGTTGCTCGATCACAAAATTCTTTGACTGACCATCATCAACGAGTTCAAATCGCATGATCATACTCCTCAATCCAAAGAGTGCGCGAGTCAATCGCCGAATTCCGTTATCTGTATTAACCGTCGGCGCAGGGCTCGAGGGGCACCACGAATACGAAATTGTCGATGAAAACTTTGACTCGCGGGTGGAGCAGACTCTCGAAACCATGATTCGGGAGAAGGGTGCCCGCTACCTCGGGTTGACCGTGATGCCCGGACCGCAACTCGTCAGCGCCATTCACCTCTCGCAACATCTCAAGCGTCTCTTCCCCGCGCTTACGATCATTTGGGGAGGCTCGTTTCCAAGCATCCACACGGAAACGGTCCTTCGATCGCCGTACGTTGATATCGTTGTCCTTGGGGATGGAGAAGTGATCTTGCGGGAAGTCATTGATGCCCTCGAGGGTCAGTCGGATCTCGACTCCGTCAAGGGCATTGCGTACAGGCGCAATGGTGAAATCGTTCGAACGGAACGGCGCGAATGGACTCATCCCAATCTCATTCCACCGCTCCCCTATCACAGAATTGACGTTCAGAAGTACCTTCAGCGAACGTATCTTGGAAAAAGAACATCCGCGTATCACTCGAGCATGGGTTGTCCTTTCAAGTGCGGTTTCTGTAGCGTTGTGTCCATTTTTCAAGGACGCTGGCTGGCACAAAGTGCAGAGCGAGTTGCCGAAGAGATGAACTATGTCCACAAGCACTTTGGTGTCGACTCGATGGAGTTCTTTGACGACAATTTCTTCACGTCCGAAAAGCGGGTGTCAGAGTTTTCAGAGAGAATCCGTTCACTCAAAATGAACTGGTGGGGAGAAGGGCGAAGTGACACGTTGTATCAGTATTCCGATGCGACGTTGAGCGCCATGCGGGATGCAGGATGCAGGATGATCTTCACGGGTGCTGAGACCAGCTCTCAAGAAAAACTCGATCTCATGAATAAGGGCGGAACACAATCAGCAGAGATTATTCTTGAATTTGCACGGCGTATCAAGGATTTCGCGATCGTGCCGGAATTCTCCTTCATCTTCGGCAGCCCGTCAGACGATATCGATGGCGACATTGAACGCGATATTCAATTCATCAAGAAGATCAAGACGGTAAATCCTCAAAGTGAAATCATCTTCTACGTCTATGCGCCCGTGTTGCTTCCCGGATCCGTCCTGTTCGAAGAATCTCAAAAACGGGGTTTCGCTTATCCGAAGACCCTTGAGGAATGGAGCCAGCCGCAATGGCTTCACCTGGATTTACGCAAGAGGCCGATGACTCCGTGGCTGAAACCGCGACACATCGAGAAGATCAGAAATTTTGAAAGAGTGCTCAATGCGCGCTTTCCATCGATGACCGATCTCCGGCTGACAGAACCGAAAAAGGAGTTCCTGCGGTGGCTCAGCAGTTGGAGATACGAACGCGACTACTACGTCGCACCGTATGAGGTCCGTTTCTTTCTTTCGAAAGTTTTTCGATATCGTCAACCCGATTTGGAAGGAGCGCCACAATATTCATCGGAAGGATAAAGTGCTGATTTCTTTGAGTCGCTACACCGGTTTCACTATTCTCCATACGCTATCATGACCCAACATGCTCATTGAGCGGATTCTCCATCGATTGCACAATAGGGTGAGGACTCTTGAGCCCCATCCTGCCTATCAGGCCTGGGCGAGCACCTATGATCAGCGGGAGAACAACGCTCTGTTGTATGCTGAGGAGAGAGCCTTCATACCCCTTCTCGATTCTGTAAACCTTCGGGACAAGAACGTCATTGATTTTGGATGCGGGACTGGAAGGCATCTTTCGCGCTGCCTGGGAAGAAATGCTCTCTCAATCACCGGAATTGACATCTCGCGTGAGATGCTGGCTCGGGCTCTTCATAAAGCGTCCACTTCAGAACGGTTCATGCTTCTCGAAGCATCGATTGATTCTCTACCATTTCGTGATGCGTGTTTTGACGTAGGTATTGCGACGTTGGTTCTTAGCCACTGTGCGAGGCTCGAAGCGCCGATCGCAGAGATGTCCCGCGTCCTGCGGCATGGGGCGACTCTACTCGTGTCTGATTGGCATCCTGAAAATGACCGTCGGGGATGGAGGAGAATCTTTGAGGTGCCTTCTGCCGATGGCCCGGGGGTTCGATACTCGGTGCAGAGCTATTCTCATTCGCTCTCCGAGTATCGAGATCAGTTCCTGAAATGTGGCTTCCTTGTGGAGGATGTTCATGAACCCATGATCGATGAATCGCTGGAGCCGATCTTCAAACGCACAAACATGATGCATGTATATCATCAGTACCACGGCTCACCCGTCGTGGCAGTGTTTGCGTTGCGAAAAACATGAGGCCTCCATCGATTATACTGTCCGGTGCGCGATGTTTTGTCGGTGGTCGATTTGAGATCTGTTCACTCAAACTCATCGACGGATTCATTCGGGAAATAGCTCCGTCTTTCCGTGCAACGACGAAAGATCTTGTGCTCAATCTCGAGGGAACGGCCATTCTGCCCGGATTGATCAATGCGCACGATCACCTTGAGTTTAATCTATTCAAAAAAATAGGAACTCCACCCTATCCCAATTACGTGTCATGGGGAGAGGATATTCATAAGCAGCACAAAGACTACATTGAACAGGTACTTCGGGTTCCATTGGGGCTGCGGCTGCTTTGGGGAGCATACAAGAACATATTCTCCGGCGCGACCACTGTCGTCCACCACAACAAATTCTATTTCGATTTTCTCTTCGGGTATCCCGTCGACGTTCTTCGTAACTACGCCTGGATCCACTCTCTTGCACTTGATGATAAGCTTGAAAAGAAGTTGACATCGCGGAAAGCGAGGCCGTGTATCATCCATCTCGCTGAGGGCGTGGACGACTTTGCGAGGTCCGAGCTAACAAGACTTGTCGAAATTGGAGGGCTCACCAAGCACACGGTACTCGTTCATGGCATTGGACTCTCTCTCGGCGATCTTGCTCAGATCGAGGACGCCGGTGCAAGTCTCGTCTGGTGTCCCAGTTCGAATGATTTCCTCTTCCACCAAACAGCTCCTGTAAATCAGGCCATGGGAAGATTTCGGATAGCACTCGGAACGGATTCGACGCTGACAGGGAACTCGAGCTTGTTCGATGAGATCCGACGTGGATTGCAGGTGGAGCAGGTTCGGCCACTCGATGCGCTGGCCATGGTAACCTCGTCGCCCGCGGATATTTTCGGAATTAGAAAAGGAGAAATTGCGGAAGGAAGAGCAGCCGATCTCCTTTTGTACGACTGTGAAGAGGGGGATCCGCTCAAGGGATTCGTCGACCTTGACGTCAGCAAGATAAAGTGTCTTCTCAGGAATGGTGTGCCTCTTTACGGAGACACCTCAGTAGTGCATTCGCTTCAAGCATCGGGGACCTACACAAGTATGGAAGTGTTGAAGAAGAAGAAAATGGTCCGGGGCGATCTGGCCGGTCTGATGCAGAGCATCTCGAGACACCTTCCTGCATTCGATTTCAATGCCCTCCCCATTGAAATTGAAGTCAGTCCGAAGGCTTGAGTTTAACGACGCGGCTGAAGGCATTCATCTAAAGCTCATGGACAGTGGAAAGGCCGAACCTCGGATCCTCAGATCATCGGATGAAAGGACGGCCGTCGGATGCCCTGAATTGCATTTTACTTCAATCTTGTCTATATTTTCGCGGATTTGTCTTACATTGGACAAGGATCTTCTCACTTATTTGGGAATCAGAATCGATTGCGACCTGAATACAAAGATCTCGTCAAAAAGGCTCAGGAAGCGAAGAAACGCGCCTTCGCACCTTATTCGAAATTTCATGTTGGTGCCGCCCTCCTCACTTCCAGAGGAAAGATCTACACTGGTTGCAATGTGGAAATCAGCACGTATGCGCTGACGATCTGCGCTGAGCGAACTGCAATTTTCAAAGCGATTTCTGAAGGCGATCGTCAATTCAAAGCGATTGCAGTGATCTCTGACGATCCCGGATACACTCCTCCATGCGGTTCCTGCCGTCAGGTGCTCATGGATCTCGCCGGAAACATAGATTTCCTGATGGTCAATGGGAAAGGCCATGTGGAGATCCTGAAGATGCGGGAGCTTCTTCCCCACGCCTTTGGCAAAAAAAATCTTGAACGAACCAAGAAGAAACACAGGTAGGACATGGATACTTCGGAATTGCACAACGTGCCGCGAAATACTGGCTGGATTGAAGTCGTTTGCGGGTGCATGTTCAGCGGTAAGACAGAAGAGCTGATTCGGCGAGCGAGGCGCGCGGAGATTGCCAAACAAAGAGTTGCGATTTTCAAGCCGAGAATCGATAACCGGTACAGCGCTCAGCATATCGTTTCCCACAGCGAGCAGTCATTGACGTCTACTGTTGTCGACGATGCTTCGGAGATTCTCCTCCTCTGCAAGGATGCCCAGGTCGTAGGCGTCGATGAAGGTCAGTTCTTCAAGGCCAATCTTGTGGAAGTCTGCGAGAAATTGGCAAATGACGGAAAAAGGGTAATCGTAGCAGGGCTTGATCAGGACTATCGGGGAAAGCCTTTTGAACCAATGCCTCAACTCCTGGCAGTCGCGGAATATATTACGAAGACGCTGGCGATCTGCGTAGTATGCGGCAATCCTGCCGACAGGACACAACGGAAGACCCTTAATGCGGATCGAGTTCTTGTTGGCGCCAAGGACATTTATGAAGCTCGCTGCCGACATTGTTTTGAGCCACCTTCTGAATAAGCAGACCTGCATCGGGCAAGAGAGAGCTGAGGACCCATGAAGTGGAAGGAACGCAGGTATTGATCGACAACCAGGTCCTAGACAAAGCCGTAGGGTATCTTTCTTCACGCATCACTCGAAGACCGGAAGTCGCACTTGTCCTCGGTTCGGGGCTGGGAGATTTTGCGAGCCAACTCGTAAATCCGATTGAAGTTCCGGCAGGCGCAATCCCTTCCTATCCAACTTCTACGGTTGAAGGACATGACGGTAGACTTGTTTTTGGCACTCTCAAGTCCGACGAGCGCGAATCCCTTCCTCTTCTGGTTTTCAAAGGCCGAGTTCATTTCTACGAGAACGGACTCCTGGATTCGATCACTTTTCCGGTTCGCGTAGCCCATTCCCTCGGAGCAAGAGTACTTCTGGCAACGAATGCAGCCGGCGGAATCAATCCTGCTTTTTCTGAGGGAGATCTGATGTTGATTGAGGACTTTATTAATCTCTCGTTTCTCAATCCCCAGTGGCAGGTTCAATCAAATCCAGCAAGTCCTTTTCAGGTCATGCGTGGAAGTCATATTGATGAAGGACTTTCCAACTTGGTAACTGAATCCGCGAGTGGGCTTGGCATCAAGCTTCAGCACGGTAGCTACTGCTTTCTTAGAGGCCCTTCATACGAAACCAAAGCAGAAATTGAGATGCTTCGGAGGATCGGGGCTGATGCTGTTGGAATGTCCACAGTTCCTGAGATCATTATAGCATCGAAACTAGGAATGCGTGTTACTGCGATATCTTTGATTTCCAACCTCGCAGCTGGTTTAAGTGACGAGCGATTGTCCCATAAAGAAGTTGCACAAACAGCGTCTCGTGTAAAGCAAGTATTCAGTGCTTTATTGACCGAGATCATCCTACGAATCAAGAACTGACTATTAATCTCGAGCTATGGCATCAGACCCTTCAAATAGCATTGATTATCGGGACCTTCGCTCCGTTGGAGGAACCTTCTCTCCACTCTTCGTGGACTATGTCTCCGATTTTTCAAAAGTCCAGGAGTTCTATGCCTGGAACTTCCGTAATGAAGCGCACTGGAAGTCACTTCTCAAGCGGGTCACGGAGCGATCTCTCGACAGATCTTCATTGGTGAAGATCCTCGGAGAGCAAAACCGAAATTTTCACTGTGGGGTCCGGACGCTGGCAAATATCGATGCACTTTTGAATGACAACACCGTCGCAGTTGTGACAGGCCAACAAGTTGGGTTGTTTACAGGGCCCCTCTATACCATTCTGAAGACCTTGACCACTCTAAAGCTTGTGGAGCAGCTTTCGGAGAAACACCCTGAATACAATTTTGTGCCCGTATTCTGGTTAGAGGGTGAAGACCATGATTATGAGGAAGTCAACTCGATAAAGGTGGTGACAGCTTCAAATGAGGTTGCCGAGATGAAGTACGAGCTCAAACCACCCTCCGACGACCAAAACCTCGGTGCAGTTGGGAAGATTGAGTTCGGAGATACCATAGAAGATGTCTTCGCAAGTTTGGACCAAGCTCTTGTGCAAACTGAGTTTAAGCCAAAAGTCCTAGAGCTATTTCGAACTGCTTATCAGAAGGGAATGACCTTCAACCGGGCGTTTGCACATCTGCTCAACGTTCTTTTGGAGAACTCCGGGCTTATCTTCCTGGACCCGAATGACAAGGATGTCAAGAAATTGCTGGCTCCGCTCTTTCAACGCGAACTCGCGGAGACGCCTCATTTTTGCAAGCTTGTGATAGATCAAAGTGCCGAACTTGAGAAGCACTACCATGCTCAGGTGAAGCCGAAATCGCTGAATCTCTTCTTCTTTCACCGAGGCGGAAGGTATCTCTTGGAGCCGCGACCGGATGGGTATTCGCTTAAAGGGACTCGGCAACACTTGACCAAAGAACTGGTCACAGAAGCTGCACTGAATACGCCCGAGCTCTTCAGTTCGAATGTGGTTCTCCGACCAATCTGCCAAGACTGGCTGCTTCCCACCCTCGCGTACGTCGGCGGACCGGCGGAGGTTGCCTATTTTGCCCAGCTCAAGCCGTTGTATGAGGCTGTCAATATCCCTTGTCCAATTGTCTATCCAAGGGCCAGCGCCACGATCATGGAGGAGAAAGCAGACAAAGTACTCGAGCGTTTCTCCGTTTCACTACTCGACCTTTTGACCGATGTTGAGAAGGTGAAGGAAAAGGTAGCCGGACAGGTTGCAGACCTCAATTTGGATGAAGTTTTCGGTGGGACATTTTTGACGGTTCAGGAGTCACTCGAGGGGATCAAACAGGCATTGCGCGATATCGATCCAACCCTTGTGGGTGCGTTGGAAAACGTATCAACAAAAACGCTCGCGAACATCGAGGGGTTGAAGGAAAAAGCTATTGCGGCACAGAAGAGGCAGCACGAAGTGTCCTTACGTCAGATCGACAAGGCTGCGAGTATTGTCTTCCCGCAATCGAGTTTTCAGGAACGAGAGCTCAACATTGTCTACTTCCTGAATAAATACGGGATGGAATTCCTACGCTGGCTGTACGGGGAGTTGAAAATCGATCTGTTTAAGCATCAGGTGATTCGTCTTTGACGCGGCTCACCACGTCTCCGACGTCGTGCCCTCAGATTATTTTCTCACTTTGATAGTCAAAAAAATGCACCTGCGACATGTCGAATAGGAGGTCGAGCGTCTTCCCAGCAGCCGGCTCCTTGGTAGAAGAAACACGCGCGACGTGCTGATTGCCGGTTTTTGTTGTAGTAAAATGCACGAAAATCTCATTCCCCATCGGTTCAACGACTTCCACAGTCACTTTCACTTTCGTCCCCGATTTCACTCCTTTGCCGGCCATCTGGACGTTCTCCGGCCGTATCCCAAGAAAGACATTCTGTCCGACATGCTTCCGTAGTCTTGCCTCATCTTTTTTCCGGATCGGCAGCCGCACGCCTCCGCCCTTCTCGACGAAGAACAGCCCTTTCGTCCTCTCGATTGATCCATCAAAGAAATTCATTGCCGGGCTCCCGATAAACCCCGCAACGAACTTATTGTTTGGTCGTGCATAGATGTCACGAGGGGCATCTATCTGCTGGACGAATCCGTCTTTCATCAGCACGATCTTGTCTCCCATCGTCATCGCTTCTGTCTGATCGTGCGTCACGTAGATCATGGTGGCCCCGAGGCGCCGGTGAAGCTTGGAGATCTCCGTGCGCATTTGAACGCGGAGTTTTGCATCGAGGTTACTCAACGGTTCATCGAAGAGAAACACTTTTGGCTTGCGAACGATGGCTCTTCCGACCGCGACTCGCTGACGCTGCCCACCTGAGAGAGCTTTCGGCTTTCGATCGAGGTATTCTTCGATGCCGAGGATCGAAGCGGCTTCATGCACTCGTTCGTTGATTTCCTTCTTTGGAAGCTTTCGCAGCCTCAAGCCGAAGGCCATGTTCTCATAGACCGACATGTGAGGATAGAGTGCATAGTTCTGGAAAACCATCGCGATGTCCCGGTCCTTCGGAGGAACGTCGTTCACCTTCTTCCCATCAATAGAAACGTCTCCACTTGTAACTTCTTCGAGACCTGCAATCATCCGCAGTGTAGTGGATTTGCCACAGCCGGATGGTCCAACCAGAACAACAAATTCCATTTCCTTGACGTCCAGACTCATATCGTGCACTGCCACAACTCCGCCTTCGTAGACTTTCCTCACATTCTCTAACCGGACACTTGCCACTTTGTGATTCTCCTAATGCTAATGCAGCTGAAGGGTTTCAAGGAGATTCCAGAATGCAGGAAATGAAATGTCGACACATTCTGCATTCTGGATGGTCGTTTCGCCCGATAACGCCAAACCCGCGACCCCAAACGCCATTGCAATTCGGTGGTCTCCAAAACTGTCGCATCTGGCGTGAAGTAAGGACTTTTTGGCTTGAAATGCAAACCCGTCGGCGTACTCTTCCACATCCAATCCGAGGTTTCGAAGATTCGCGACGATGGAAGCAATCCGGTCAGATTCTTTCGCGCGAAGGTCAGCTGCACCTTGGATGGTTAGTCCGACTCCGGAGAGAGCTAGCGTAACGGAAATGATGGGAATCTCGTCGATGAGCTCGGCTACTGCGTTGCCATCGAGCCACACATTGCCTTGGAGCTCTGTGGATAAGACTAGAAGATCGCCGATGGGTTCGCCTGCGACGATTTTCTCATCCAGGATCGAGATTGACGCGCCAAGCGAGCGATAGAAATCGAGTATCCGAGTGCGCGTGGGGTTCAGACCCACGTTACGGATGCGAATTTCCGAATGTGGTACAATCAAAGCCGCGGAGACAAGGAAAGCAGCGGAAGATATATCTCCCGGAACTTGGAATTCTCCCGGCTGAATCTCCCTTCCTCCTTCTACCTCCACGCTGTGGCCCAGAGCTGAACGAGTCGTTGTCAAGCCAAGCATTCTCTCTGTGTGATCGCGCGTGACAGTTTTCTCCACGACGCGTGTGGTTCCATCAGCAAAAAGTCCGGCAAGGAGAATAGCGGACTTAACCTGCGCACTCGATATCGGCATCTGATATTCAATGGGGCGCAATGGATATGTGCCGAGAATACGGAGAGGAGCGGTTCCCTTCGGAGTCCCCTCAATCCTCGCGCCCATCTCAGAAAGCGGGTCGATAATACGCTTCATCGGCCTGCCACAAAGAGATTCATCCCCGGAAATCGTGCTTGCAAACGGTTGTCCTGCAAGAATTCCCGACAAGAGTCGTATGGTCGTTCCCGAATTTCCGGCATCGAGGATGGTTTGCGGAGCCTGAAGACCCTTCAGCCCGCGACCATGAACGCTGAGGAACTCACCTTTCCACTCGAATTGGATCCCAAGAGTGCTCAAGCATGTTTTCGTGCTCGTTGGATCGGCTGCGTCGAGAAGCCCAGCGATTCTCGATTCACCGTTCGCCAGGGCTGCAATCATCAATGCCCGATGAGAGATAGATTTGTCCCCGGGGACGGTTACAGTGCCCCGAAGACCTTTGGATTTGGTTACCTGTCTGTCCATTTCGTCACCAAAAAAGAAATCCCCACTCCTGCGTAGCCTTGACGGCGTCGATGGTGTGAGGATTTGTGATCCGCGGAACCTTGAAATGTTTAGTGCCGCTTGTGGTCGGAATGACCCCTGTCGCGCGGCCCACTGCTTCGTCGTTCGCGGGCCTTGCTCATCTCCTCCTGGGCATTTTCGCCACCAGGGAGCAGAGCTTTTCGACTGAGATTCAGCCGTCCTTCGGAATCGATCAGCATAAGTTTCACCTCAAGCGAATCTCCGACCTTGAACAGATCCTCAACCTTCTCAACACGATTCGTGTCGAGCTGGGAGATATGCACGAGTCCTTCCTTGCCGGGAAGGATTTCAACGAACGCACCGAATTCCATGATCTTCTTTACGGTCGCGGTATATGTTTTGCCCACTTCCGGTAATTCGGTCATCTTGCGGATGGCATCCATCGCCTTGTCTGCTGATTCCTTCAAGACTGCAGCGACGGTGACTGTGCCATCATCTTCGATGTTGATTTCCGCACCGCTGTCTTTTACCAGCTGGCGGATATTCTTACCACCGGGTCCGATGATCATTCCGATCATATCGATCGGTACTTTGATAGTCTGGAGCCGTGGAGCATACTGCGAGAGCTCGGGGCGAGGTGCGGAAATTGTCTTGCTCATCACGCCCAGGATATGGAATCGGCCGGCTTTTGCCTGCTGCAACGCCTTGTCCATGATCTCCAACGTGATCCCTTGGATCTTAATGTCCATCTGGAAAGCAGTAATCCCTTCCGTTGTTCCGGCTACCTTGAAATCCATATCTCCAAGATGATCTTCGTTTCCAAGAATGTCGCTGAGGATGGCAACTTTGTCGCCTTCCTTCACCAATCCCATTGCGATTCCAGCGAGAGGACGTTTGAGTGGGACGCCGGCATCGAACAGCGCGAGCGTTCCGGCACAAACCGTGGCCATGGAAGATGAACCATTCGACTCGAGGATATCAGACAGAACGCGGATGGTATATGGGAAGTCGCTTTCCGCAGGGATGAGGTTCTTCAACGACCGTTCGGCCAGGTTTCCGTGTCCAATCTCACGTCTTCCGGGACCGCTCACTCGACCAACTTCGCCGACACTGAAGGGAGGGAAGTTGTAGTGCAGCATGAAGCGCTTGGTTGTTTCTGCCATGAGGCCTTCGATGATTTGCTCATCGCGCTTTGTCCCGAGAGTGGCAGTGGTGAGACTTTGCGTTTCGCCCCGTGTGAAGAGTGCCGAGCCATGTGTGCGCGGAAGCAAACCGATTTCGCATGTAATTGGGCGTATGTCCGTGAGGCCACGACCATCGAGGCGCTTCCCCTCATTGAGGATGGTGGAACGCATCGCTTGGCTTTCCAGCTCATGAAGGAGGTTCCCAATCAGTTCTGATTGCTCCGGATACTTCTCCGCGAGTGCCTGATTGACTTCCTCATACACTTTTGTTGTAGCCTCTGCACGTTGTTCTTTTGCCAGAACCGTCCGGCTGAGTTCTTTAAGTTTAGCTTCTCCGAGTTTCTTCACGGAGTCCGCTAATCCCTCAGGGACCTGAGACGGAGCAACGGGACGCTTTGGCTTCCCGGTCTGCTTCGCCAGGTCGATCTGCGCCTTGCACAAGAGCTTTATTGACTCGTGTCCAATCCTGAGAGCTTCGAGCATGTCCGTTTCGGAAATCTCCTTGGACTCACCCTCGACCATGACGATAGAGCTCTCGGTTCCGGCGACTGTGACATCCATGTCGCTGTGTTCCAATTCATCGTATGTGGGATTGATCAAGAATTGACCATTCACACGTCCGACGCGAACAGAGGCAATCGGGCCATCGAACGGAGCGTCAGAAATCATCAACGCCGCTGATGCGGCGCAGGCTCCAAGGATATCTCCATCGTGCTGCGAATCGGAGGAATAGACCGTTACGAGAATCTGTGTTTCGTTGAAGTACCCTTCCGGGAACATCGGACGGATTGGCCTGTCGATTAGCCTGGAAGAGAGTATTTCCTTCTCTGTTGGACGGCCTTCTCGCCTGAAAAACCCGCCAGGAATTTGTCCTGCGGCTGAGGTTTTCTCACGATATTCCACCTGAAGAGGGAAATAATCCTGACCCTCTTTTATTTCTTTGGCGCTGACGACTGTTGCCAACACCATCGTATCGGCATAGCGTACCATGACGGCACCGTCTGCTTGTTTGGCGAAGCGACCCGTTTCAAACGAGAGCACTTTTCCGCCTACTTCAACTTCTTTTGTTACGACCATAACGTGTTTCTTTCTTTCAATGAGAGCTGAACTGTCAGCTCATGGTGAGAGCACCAAATCACGCAACCTATTTGCGGATTTCGAGCTCTTGAATGATCTTGCGATATCGATTAATGTCCTTCTTCATCAGATAGTCCAGCAAGCGGCGTCGTTTGCCGACGAGCTTCAGAAGACCTAAGCGGCCATGATGGTCCTTCTTGTGAGTATCTAGATGCGGTGAGAGAGAGTTCAAATGTGCAGTTAGGATGGCGATCTGGACTTCCGGAGTGCCGGTGTCTGTCTCAGTCTTCCCGAACTTCTTGATGATCTCGGCCTTTTGTTCTTTCGTAATAGGCATTGCGACTCCTTCAAAATGTACTGATGGTTTGTCAATGAGATTGTCAATGAGATTGTCAATGTAAAAAGTTTGATCGGGGAAGCCGCGTCTGAAGCTCCTGCTCGAGTCTGCGACTCTCCTCTTTGTCTTTGTTCATTTGCTCAATGAGTTGGGCAGCATTTTCAAATTTGCGCTCTTCCCGAAGATGCTTCAGAAATTGTAGTGAGATCGCCTTTCCATACAAGTCGCCGTCAAAGTCAAGCAGGTGCGCCTCGATCGTTCGTTGTCCGTGTGTGAAAAAAGTCGGTCGCACTCCGATGCTTACCATGCACGAATACATGCTCCCGTCGATCTCCACCTGTGCAAAGTAGATCCCATCTTGAGGGATCATCTTTCTGTTTGATGACAATTGGAGATTTGCTGTGGGGTAGCCCAATTGTCGTCCCCGACCATCGCCACGTACAACAGTGCCAACGACAGGATAGGGTCGACCGAGTAATCGGTGAGCGCGATCGACGCGCGCTTGAAGAAGATGCTGACGTATCTGGCTGCTACTCACGATTTCCTCGTCAACATACACGGGTTTCAGCGCATCGACAGAGAACTCAAATTCGCGGCCAAGTTTCAACAATTCCTCAATGCTCCCTTCACGATCCCTTCCGAAGTGATGGTCGTAGCCCTCAACCACTTCACTGACGCCGGTTCCCTGGATGACATACCGTAGATAGAAGTCCCGGGAAGACTGCCGAGAGAAATCGTATGTAAACTCCGTGCAAAAGAACACATCCACACCCAACTGTTCGCACATCTGCTGCCGTTCTTCCATGGTGGTCAGCAGGTGAAGCGGTTTTCCTGTCAAAACTTCCTTCGGATGAGGATCGAATGTGATAACAATGCTTCTTCCCTTGCGTCCGCGAGCGCGTTGAACGACGTCCCGGATCAATTCCTGGTGTGCAAGGTGGACACCATCAAAGGTTCCGACCGTCACCACCGAATTTTTGACGTAGCTTACGTCGTTAAGCAGGTAGTGGATGTCCATGTGCTTCGCTCTGAGAGAATGTTCTCTCTTTCTTCATCGATTCCAGTTGGGTCAACGTTAAGGCGTCTTCGACCCTGTATTCTCCGATGCGCGTTCGCCTCAGTTCAGTCAATGTCGCTCCGCAACCAAGAATCTCTCCAATGTCATTTGCCAATGCCCGGATGTAGGTCCCCTTGGAACAGCGAACGCGGAACGTAACATTCGGAGGGATAAACGAGAGAATCGAAAATTCCTGAATGTCTATCTCCTTTTCCTTGCGCTCGAGGGTCTTCCCTTTTCTGGCATACTTGTACAGGGGTTGACCGTGATGCTTCACCGCCGAGAACATGGGGGGCATCTGGAGTTGTCTTCCCAGGAAGCCGTTTGCGGCAGAATCCAGTCGTTCCCTCGTCACCGTTGAGAAGTCCGCATGCTCTATGATTGCCGTTTCCAAGTCAAAGCTGGCTGTTCGAATCCCCAACTGAAATGTGCCTGTGTATTCCTTTTCCAAGTCGGTGAATTCATGCATCCGTTTTGTCTGCCGGCCTGTGCAAATGATCAGCAGTCCTGACGCTCTGGGGTCAAGCGTGCCAGCGTGTCCGGCCTTGGCTATGCCGAGCAAATCTCGAACCATCTGGACGGCATCAAAAGATGTCCACTGGAGCGGCTTGTCGAAGAGGAGCATTGTTCCTTCATCAACAGGTACGCTTGTGGCCGTCGGACGATCTCCCTCTGATTGACTCATTTGTCCTCGCCGGGAGAATCCTTGTGAATCTTGTTTAGCAAATCTTCTATGCGCATTGCGTGGTCAAGCGACTCATCCAGATAGAACGAAAGTGACGGAGTGAACTTCAGATTCAGGTTCCGGCCGAGATCCGAGCGCATGCCCGGCTTTTCCCCTTCGATTCGGGCAAACGTCTGCTGCTTTTTGTCGGCGTTTCCAAAAATGCTGATGTATGCTTTCGCAATCTTCAGATCCGGGCTCATGCGAACTTCAGTCACCGTGATCAACCCGACCTCTTCCATTCGAAATCGTCGTTGGATTGATTCGCTGAGTATTTCCTTGACCAAGGAGGCCACTCGTTCCGTCCGAACTGACATGGAACATCCCTTCTTTAAGCAAGCTTTCGCTTCGTTTCAACAATGGTGTATGCCTCAATGGTATCGCCCGTCTTGATATCATTGTAACCTTCGAGAGCTATGCCGCATTCAAATCCCTGCTCAACTTCACGAACATCCTCCTTAAATCGCTTCAAGGAGGAGATCGTGCCGTCAAACACAATGAGGCCATCCCGGACAAGGCGAACCTTATTGTTCCGGACGATCTTTCCATCCTGCACGTGACATCCTGCAATAGTACCGACACGAGAGACTTTGAACACATCCCTCACCTCCACCGTGGCAAGGATCTGTTCGGACAATGAAGGAGCAAGCATGCCTTCCAACGCGCTCTTCACCTCGTTGATCGCGTCGTAGATGATGTTATAAAGGCGAATATCGACTTCCTCTTTTTCGGCAAGTCTGCGGGCGTTCAAATTCGGACGAACATGGAATCCGATGATGACCGCACGAGATGCCGCAGCAAGAAGCACATCTCCTTCGGAGATTCCCCCGACGCCCTTGTGGATAACGACCACCTTCACTTCACTCGTGGAGAGTTTCATCAAGGAGTCGGAGAGTGCTTCGACCGATCCGTCGACATCGCCCTTGACGATGATCGGAAGATCCTTTACTTGACCTTCCTTGATTTGCTTGGAAATATCATCCAGAGTGATCATGCGTCGCTGGCGGAAGTCCTGTTCGCGCTTCAGCTGCTGCCGCTTGATGCTGATATCGCGGGCTTCGCGTTCATTCTCCAGAACCACCAAATCGTCTCCGGCTTGCGGAATACCGTCAAATCCGATGAGCTGCACCGGCTGAGACGGATGAGCCACTTCGACACGCCGGCCCCGTTCATCGAACATAGCACGCGCACGGCCGCTCCAGACACCGCAGATGAAGGAGTCACCGATCCGCAGGGATCCCTTCTGCACCAGGACCGTGGCAACAATTCCTTTTCCTTTATCCAACTCAGATTCTACCACAACACCGCGCGCCATCCTGTCGGGATTTGCCTTCAGATCGAGAACTTCCGCCTCGAGGAGAATGCGCTCGAGGAGTTGATCGACATTTTTCCCTGTCTTGGCAGAAAGTTCGACCGCCTGATATTTCCCACCCCACTCTTCAATGAGCACACCCTTTTCTGACAACTGTTGGCGGATGCGTTCAGGATTCGAGTCGGGTTTGTCTATTTTGTTGATAGCGATAACAATGGGCACAGCCGCGGCTTGTGCGTGGCTGATGGCCTCAACGGTCTGTGGCATGACGGCGTCGTCAGCTGCAACGACAAGCACCACGATATCGGTAATTTGAGCGCCGCGTGCACGCATCGCAGTGAATGCTTCGTGACCCGGTGTGTCGAGGAACGTAATTTGTTTGCCGTCGCCGAGGGATACTTCGTACGCTCCAATATGCTGAGTGATGCCACCGGCCTCTCCCGCAACAACGTTCGCGTTTCGGATGTAATCGAGCAAGGAAGTCTTGCCGTGGTCGACGTGTCCCATGATCGTAACCACCGGCGCACGAGGCTTCAGATCTTCCTCATCATCTTCGGTATCAGCGAGGGCATCCGAAGTGAACTCCGATTCAAAGCTGACGGTAAAGCCAAATTCATCGGCGACAAGCTGGATGTTGTCTTTTTCCAGCCGTTGATTGATGGAGACCATAATACCGAGACCCATACACTTCTGAATGACCTCTGCGACGGAAACCCGCATCAGGTCAGCCAGTTCTCCGACAGTCACGAACTCTGTGACCTTCATATGCATCTTGTCGCGTTCGCGTTCTTCCTGTGCGCGCAGCTCTTCCTCTTCGCGTTCCTTCTTGCGCTTTTTCCTCATCGCAGCGCGCGTGCTGATGGAATCATCGACCATATCAGCGAGAGTCTCGCGAATTGCCTTGGCAACCTCTACTTCATCCACCTCGGCATGTCGCGTTTTCTTGCGCCGCTTTGTCTTGGTATCAGTTTCCTCTTCAGCAGAGCCCGATCGCCCGGGAGCCTTCTTCGCCTCTTCTTTGACCTTCTTCTTCTTCTTCTTTTTCTTCTTTTTATCCTCATCGGTTTCGTCAGCAACGACAGCGACCGGAGGAGGAGCGATTTCCATCTTTCCTTTGATGGTCAATCCCATTCGAGGCCGAGCCAGTGCCTTTTCAAGCGGTGTCAGCGGCCTTCTGGCGCGTGGAGGCTCTTCTTTCGACTCGACCGGGGCGACAGAAACAGGAGCGATCTCCAGAGGAGGTGCAACCTCCAGTTGGGACGTGATGGTGCCATCTTCGGATACGGGTAATTCTACAACGGTCTCGGCGGGAGCGTGCTCTTCCTCCCCTTCGACTTCTGCCGCGGCGGGGGCCAATACTTCTTCCGTCACTTCGGCAACTGCGATTGTCTCCTCGGCAATCGGCTTCTTTTCTATTTTTTCAGGTGTCTCCTTTTTCCGCGAGGTGCGGAACTCCTGAAGTTTACGCTGATGCCGCTCAGCGACATCCTTTTCCTTCTTAAAATGTCCCATGACAGCAGACAACATGTCGTCCGTTACCGAGGACATATGGCTCTTCACTTCGAAGCCCTTCTTGTGCAAGAACTCGATGAGCGTCTCGCTTGAAAGGTTCAACTCGGTTGCGAGCTTGTATATTTTGATTTTCTTAGCTGCTGTTTCAGCCATGAAGGTTTCAATCCACTGTTAAGACTCGTTCACAGAATAAGCTTACAACGGTTGCTTTCCATCATTTTCAGGATCTTCAGTTGCTGCAGGTTCTTGTGATTTCTCAGGCTCTGCCGGTTCTTGTGATTTCTCAGGCTCTGCCGGGAGTTCATCCTTCTCCGGAGCAGCCTCTGCAATTTCCGCAGCAGGCTCATTTGTTTCCGCAGCGGGTTCTCGAACGGCGACATTCCCGGGCGAAGCGCTTTGTCCACCATCCTCAGCATCCTCGATCTCTGCATCCTCGAGACCTTTTTTCAACAAGCCGACGATCTCTTCGATTTTTTCTTTCTCGATACCGAGAGTGTTCACGAGTTCTTCGATGGGCGCATCGATCACATCGTGGACCGTCTCATATCCTTCGTCAAAGAATTTGTGGAACATGACGTCGCTGAGTTCCTCACGGAATTCGGAGAGATCCATATCATATTCTTCTTCCTCGCCGCCCTCCTTGATCAATTGGATGTCGAATCCGGAGAGTTTTGACGCCAGACGGACATTCTGACCATTCTTGCCAATCGCAAGTGACACTTGATCGGCTGCAACCGTCACATTGGCCTTCTTGTTCTCCTTGTCCAGTTGGAGATCTTTCAACTTGGCCGGGGAAAGCGCCCGCGTGATAAATACCTGCGGATCGTCGCTCCAATTGATGACGTCAATGTTTTCATTGTTCAGTTCTCGTACGATCGCGTGGATACGAACTCCCTTCATCCCTACGCAGGCTCCTACAGCGTCAATGCGGTCGTCGTGGGAAAGAACGGCCACCTTTGCGCGGTCGCCCGGTTCACGTGCGATCGCTTTGATTTCGATAATGCCATCGTAGATTTCCGGAATCTCGATCTCAAAGAGGCGCATGAGGAACTGAGAATCCGTTCGGGAAATAATGACAACCGGATTCCCGGCGCCCTTTCGAACCTCTTTCACCACGGCTCGAATGGTGTCCCCTTTCTTGTAGCGCTCCTTATAGATCTGTTCGCCGCGTGGGAGTATCAGCTCGTTCTTGTTATGGATGACGAGAATCTCCCCCTTTCCCTTGCGAATCTGATAGATCTCACCAACAACGATTTCGCCCAGGGATGTCGTGTACTCGTTGTAAATCGCCTCTCGTTCAATTTCCTTGATCCGCTGGTTGAGGTTTTGTTTTGCACTGACGACAAGCCGGCGACCAAAACTATCCAGGGGGATAATTTCCACAAACTCCTCACCCACTTCCACTTCCTCGCCGGATCGCTTACGCGCTTCCTTCGGGTCAATTTGCGCTACAGGATCAACGACCTCTTCAACAACTTCCCGTTCGAGGTAAATTTCAATATCCCCTTTGTCCATATTCACAACGACATCGTATTTGGCCGTTGGGCCGTACTTTTTTCGGACCATCATGCCGAAGATGTCTTCGACAATGCCAACGAGGATATCCTTGTCGATTCCTTTTTCTCGAACCATCTGGGAAAATGATTCGACGATTTCATGATTCATGTAAGCCTCCGAACAATAAACTCAATACGCTGCCTACCAGGGCAACTCTTCTTTTGATTCAATAATCTCTGAGAATTCTACAGTCACTGGTTCTCCCTTGTCAGGTGAGAACGTCAGCAAATCTTCGGCAATGGAAGAAAGCGTACCAATGATGGCCGACTTCGTTCCTGCCCTTTCATAGGTCACCTTGAATCGACGACCGATGTTCTTATGATATTGTCTCAGCAATTTGAGCGGTTTGTCGATCCCCGGCGAAGAAACCTCAAGGCGATAGGACGATTCAATAATATTCCGGGTGTCTATTGCGGCGGCCAACTCTCGGCTGATTTCAGCACACTCCTCGATCGTCACTCCGATGTCTGTGTCGACAAAAACCTGAACAAGTTTATCTCCCCGCTCGTTTCGCACAGCGACATCAATGAGAAAAGCGTGATGGTGGTCGACGATGGGGGTGAGCAGGGACCTGATTTTTTCCTTGATTTCTTGCATTCCTTCCGATTCCAAAAAAAATAGCCCGAAAAGGCGGGCTATTTCTACAACGAGGCATTTCAATATACATGAATCCCCAGGAAGATGCAAGGGGTTTCGCTTTAGAAATTGGTGATCATCTTATTCACTTGATAGAATTCTTCAATGATTTCTGCGACTTTTGCAGGGTCATCGAGCAGCATGAAAAGGTTCAGATCCTTCGCCGAGATGGCTCCGCTTGGAAGCATGACTTCCTTCATCCACTTCAATAGACCACCCCAGTAATCGCTTCCCATCAGAATCACTGGAAATGGAGTTGTCTTTTTCGTCTGGATCAGAGTGATTGCCTCGAAGAACTCATCCAAAGTGCCGAATCCACCCGGAAGAACCACAAAACCATGAGCGTACTTCACAAACATGACTTTGCGAACGAAGAAGTGCCTGAAGGTGATCAGCCTTTTCTTGTCGATAAATGGATTTGGATCCTGTTCAAATGGCAGTTCGATGTTGACACCGACCGACGCCCCTCCGTGCTCCTTTGCTCCCTTGTTGGCTGCCTCCATAATGCCGGGTCCCCCACCTGTCAGAATGTTGAAGCCGCGCTTCACAAGTTCGGAGGCAACTCTCTCGCCGAGTTCATAGTACGGATCTCCGGGCTTGGTTCGCGCCGAACCGAATACCGAAACCAGGTTCTCCTGCTTCGAGAGAACCGTGAAACCATCAACAAATTCAGACATGACACGAAATATCCTCCAGACATCATCCTGCGCGCTCAGTAACGCGCGAAGCTGGGAGTCCTGTCTGAGTTCATGTGAGGAGGTTTCGACTGATTCATCCATGTGTCACCTTTCAGTTCGTGTGATCATTCATGCCTACATCCACAAGTTCAAGAAGTTCTTCAGGATTTGTTTTCCATGCTCGGTCGCGATGGATTCAGGATGAAACTGCACGCCGAGTGTCGGGAATTCTCTGTGGCGCAGCCCCATGATGATGCCAGTCGATGTCCACGCTGTCACCTCCAGACAAGCTGGGAGTGTCGTTTTGTCGACGATCAATGAATGGTACCTCGTCGCAGTGAACGGCATCGGGATGTTCTCGAAGAGCCCAATGGCTTGGTGGTACATTTGAGACGTTTTTCCGTGCACTATTTCGGGAGCTTTGACAATCCTTCCTCCCAACGCCTGACCAATAGCCTGGTGCCCGAGACAGACACCGAGGATGGGATATTCCTTGTGAAGTTCGCGAACCACTTCAAGGATGACTCCTGCGTCGGCAGGAGTACAGGGCCCCGGCGAGATCACAATCCTTTCCGGGTTCATCCGGCGAATGTCCGAGATTGACACTTGATCGTTACGCACGATCTTGAGAAGACAACCCATTTCGCCCAGATATTGCACAAGGTTGTACGTAAATGAATCGTAGTTGTCTATGACAAGTACCATGCCCGTCAGGAAGGTTTGATTTGTCGATCTGTGATCTTCGCCGAAGAGAGCATGTCGAGAGCGCGGAAGTTGGCGCGCAATTTCTCGAGCGTTTCTTCAAACTCTCTCTCGGGTATCGAATCGTAGACGATTCCAGCTCCAGCCTGGAATCGCACAGTGTTTCCTTTCTGCACGATCGTCCGTATGGCAATGCACGAATCCAGGTTGCCTGTGAAGTCGATGTATGCAACTGCGCCGCCGTAGATGCCTCGTTTCACAGGTTCAAGTTCCGCGATGATCTCCATCGCGCGGATTTTTGGAGCGCCTGTGAGAGTCCCGGCCGGGAAACATGCAAAGAGAGCGTCGATAGGGGTCAATCCCTTCCTCAACCTCCCTTGAACACTGGAAACGAGATGCATCACATGGGAGTATTTCTCAACGGCCATGTACTGATCGACGGAGACAGAGCCGAAATCACTAATCCTGCCAATATCGTTTCTTCCCAGATCAACAAGCATGAGATGTTCCGCGCGCTCTTTCGCATCGTTGAGCAATTCTTTCTCCAGGCGAAGATCCTCCTCTCTCGTTTCTCCTCGGCGACGCGTCCCAGCGATGGGACGGGTTTCCACGATCCCTTCCTCCACTCGAATCAGCATCTCCGGAGACGCTCCGATGACATCGAACTCTCCGCATCGGAGCAAATACATGTAGGGAGAGGGATTGATCATCCTCAACGAGCGATAGAGATCAAGAGGTTTTACAGACGCCTGTTGCTCCAGCCGTTGCGACAGGACAACCTGAAAGATGTCTCCGTCGCTAATGTATTCGCGGCATCGCTCCACCGCAGCAATGAATGATTGTTGCGACATGAGATTCTGCCGGTTGCCCTCGATCATCGCAGGCTGCAGGTCCGTGCGTATAGGTTTTTGAAGAATGATGAGAAGGCGGTTAATTTCCCGGGCTGCGTTGTCGTATTCACGCTGCAACGTCTGGTCAGATCTGTCCGCGTCGGGAAGATATGCGTTCGAGACGATGAAGACTCTGTGCTTGACATTGTCAAACACCAGGACAACATCATAGAACAACAGAAATGCATCGGGAAGGTCAAATGAATCTACGGGCATTGGAGGGACATCTTCGACCAACCGAACGCAATCATACCCAAAGTAACCAATCGCTCCACCGGACAACCGTGGAAGTCCTGGACTCCTTACCGTTTTGATGTGTCGAAAGATTTTCTTCAGCGCTTCCAACGGTTGATCATCTGGCGAAACGAGACCGGGCAACACCCGAACGTCGTCGTGAAACGCTTTGAGCGAAAACTGCTTGTCGCGAATGGAGAAACTCATGAAAGGATTGAAACCGATAAACGAAAACCGGCCGATCCTCTCTCCCCCTTCCACGCTCTCCAGCAAGAATGAATATGGGCTTTCATTTTCGATCTTAAGATAGACGGATACCGGAGTCTCCGTATCAGCGGGCAAGGTCTCGTAAAGAGGAATGACGTTCCCCCCGCGCGAAAGCTTCTTGAATTCCTCAAAAGATGTCATAGATGTTCTTCACTCACCGGCTGGAAATCTGACGCAACGGTCTGGTTCATTGAGAACTCATCAGATGGGAGTTGAATCGCCCATGTGACAATCCATGGCTAGAAGGTTTCGGCCACGATTTCAGCAGCCCTCTTCACCTGTTCCAACGACACATTCAAGTGTGTTACCGCGCGAAGAGAAGTATAGTTTGCGTCTGAAAGGATCACATTCTTCGATTGCAGGATTGCAAGGACTTCATCAGTGGACTTGCCTGTACGTGTTATGTCGAAAACAACCATGTTGGTCTGGACGGTCCTCATGTCGATCATCAGCCGGGGATTTCCGGCAATGCGTTCAGCGAAAGCTTTCGCCTTGAGGTGATCCTCGCTGAGTCTCTCGACATGGTGTTCCAGCGCGTAGAGCGCGCCCGCAGCGATAATGCCAGCCTGCCTCATCCCACCGCCGAAAATCTTACGGAATTTTCTAGCCCTCTCGATGGTATCATCCGGTCCGACCAATGCCGAGCCGACGGGGGCCCCGAGCCCTTTGGAAAAACAAACCGAGACCGTGTCGAAATGCTGCGCATAGGTCTTCGGTGAGATACCGCTGGCAACGGAAGCATTCCACAGGCGAGCGCCGTCGAGGTGCAACTTCAGACCGAGGGCCTTTGAGAAATTGCGAATCCGCTCTATTTCGTCGAGAGGATAAATCGCTCCCCCCGCCCTGTTATGAGTGTTCTCAAGGCAGATGAGAGAAGTCCGCATCATGTAATAGGTACCGGGGCGAACAGCAGGCGCCAGTTGTTCTGCTCGCAGGACGCCTCTCTCTCCGATGAGGGGGTGCAGTTGCACGCTTGACAAGATCGACGGACCGGATGTCTCGTAGTTAAAGATATGTGAGTCCTTTTCCACAATCACCTCGTCCCCCGGCTGAGTGTGGACCTTGATCGCCAGCTGGTTCGACATTACTCCCGACGGTACAAAGAGTGCAGCAGGTTTTCCGAGAAGCTCAGCAACCTTTTTCTGCAGAAGGTTCACCGTAGGATCTTCACCATAGACATCATCGCCCACGGGAGCCTGCGCCATTGCTTCCCGCATTGCTTGCGTTGGCTGCGTTATGGTGTCACTTCGCATATCGATCATTTCATTTATCATGAGAACTCACCGTTTTTCATTATGAACAAATGCACCCAGGAGAATGATGGCAGTGCCAGCGACGCAAAGAAGCGCAAAAATGTCACCGTGTCGTGTGTAGTACGTAAGGTCGTCGCGTGACTCGACTGTTCCACGAATCGTTGCGGCGTGATAGAGCCTTGTTTCGTCATGAATCCTTCCCGTGGGATCGACGAGACAGGAGATGCCTCCATTCGCTGAACGCACGATCCATCGTCTGTTTTCCACCGCACGAAGCGAGGCATAGCTTGCATGCTGGTACGCTCCCGAAGTGTTCCCCCACCAACTGTCGTTCGTGATGATGACAAGGAATTGAGCTCCTTTCTTCACGAATTGCCGAACATAATTAGGATAGACTGACTCGTAGCAGATCACCGAAGAGAATCGCGCCGAATGCCCGTTCAAAAGTGGTACTGAAAATACCACCGTATCCTTTCCGATACCCCACATGCCGATTCCAACGTTCCATTTCAACGGCTCGATGAGAAATCGAAATGTTTCGGCGTACGGTATCCGTTCCGCGAACGGAACGAGAATGATCTTTCTGTAGACAAGATTGAACCGCTGACCGGGAACAAACGTCGTGGTCGAATTGAATTCCTCATAATACAGTCCGGAGATGGGACTCCTCTGTGCAGTGACCGGCGCACTCAGACTGTCATAGAAGACAAGAGTCGGGAGGCCAGTGAGAATTGAGACATGTAACGAATCAAGAACCGACCGAAACGCGGCAAGGTAATTCGCGCTCTGAGGCTGGAGAATGAAAAACGGAATGGCTGTCTCAGGCCAGATAACGAGATCGGTTTTTTCATGCGCAAGTTTCTCGGTGTGCGCCAAAAGCACCGGCAACTGGGCTGACCGATAGCTCCACTTGTCGAAAGGATCCACATTCGGTTGAACCACTCCGACATTGATCGTGTCAGTTCCCGGGTCGTTGGCCACTTGTCGCATCCGCATTTCACCGTAAAACCAGGGACCAAAATAGAGAACGAGAAGAATGGTCGCGCTGAGAAGAGTAGAACGTGAACGGAGACTCCACCCATGCGTTGCGAGTTTGGTGATGAGCACAAAACCGATCACATTAAACGTGAGGATAAGAAAAGAAAGTCCATACACAGATGTGAACTCTGCGATCTGTATGCGCTGGAGATCATACGCCTGGCTGTTCCCGAGCGTGATCCAGGGAAAAGAGAACTCGCTCAAGGAGTGCGAGAACTCGTAGCTTATCCAAGCTACAACAAAGAACGCCAAACCAGGAATCAGACCAAGTCTTCTTCGTACCCATGTGAACAGCAAAACGATAGGCCAGTAGAACAGCGGGTGTATCAGAACAACAGCGGCTCCCGCAATCATCAACCAGATGTCTTTCCCGCTCACAAACCCGCCAATCCAATACAAGGTGGCGAGGTGAAAAATCAGGAATGTGAGATAAGATAGTCGGAGAATCTTCCATGTCCCCTGTACGGTCTCGAGTAAAAGGAGAAACGGAATGAGTGCCACATATGCAAGGGAATAGAACGGCGAAGGCGGAAATGCCGCTGCCAACATCAAGCCGGAAGCACAAGCGAGCGTAAGCCGATGCCTTGTGCTCTCGACAGGGATTGCCTCAGTCTCTGAAGTCTTCATGGGAACTCGGCCTTGACGCCCTTCCTCCGTCGCCACCATTCTTCGGATTGCCGAAAAGCGAAAATCACAACGAAGCCAACGGCGAGTCCTATGATTGCTCCGGCCAGGACATCAGAAGGATAGTGAACGCCAACGTAGATCCGGGAGAAGGCAATGATGCTTGCATAACAGAAGAATGCCCAGGTCCAGCGGGGCAAGAAGTACGAAAGGACCATTGCCGCCGCGAAGTTGTTGACAGCGTGCGAGGACGGGAACGAATAACCGCTCCCACATCCTACGAGCAGGTGCACATTGGCGAGTTCATGGCAAGGTCGCGGGCGGTCAATGAGAAATTTCAGGAACGAACTGCTAAGTTGATCGCTGAGCGCGATGGTCGGGATGAGGAGCAACGCAGCAATCCTTCCCGGGCGACCACCCTTCGTGAGCAAGAGCAACCAAAGAATAGCGAGAATCACAATGCCGAGAGGCTTCCGATTGCTGTCGGTAAGGAACGGAAGCGTCACATCAAACAGCCAGTTTCGGACTCCTTGATTGAGAAAAAGGAACAAATCCCGATCAAAACTCACGAGCGCATCCAACACGGCGGTGTCCCCTTCCCCGATCCTTGCTTAGCTGGCTTTCTGGTGGTTGTTTTCCGAATTTGATTTCCTGTACACAAATCGTGCAACGAACAAGAGAATGATAATGAGGACAATGCCGCTGACTGCCTTGCTATATGTCTCCATATAGAAGAAAATGACTTTCCAATTCTGGCCCAATTTCTGCCCTGCGAGCAGGAGGAGAAAATTCCAAACCAGCGCGCTCAAGAAGCAGAGAGCCGTTGTGCTCGGCAGTTTCAATTCGGACATCCCGGCGAAGAATGATACCACGGCGCGTGTGCCGGAGAGGAACCGGTTCGCCACGATAATCACGTAGCCGTATTTGCGAAACCAACCCTCAACCTTGTGAACGCTATCCGTCGGGATGAATTTGAGCTTGCCTGTCTCAAGAATTCTCAACCCGAACCAATCTCCGACCTTGTACATCAGCATAAATCCCAGAGTGCTCCCAATTGTCGTGAAGAGTAAGGTCCACCAGAAATCAATTGCGCCGAGGCCTATGAGTGAACCTGCGAATACCACGATGACATCACTTGGGAACGGAGGAAAAATATTCTCCAGGAAGGCGATCCCGGCCACAGAAATGTACAGCCAGGACGGGTTCAGCGCCGACAAACGTCGTATGAGTTCTTCCACAAGCCTTTACGAGAGTTTTGAGGATGTGAGGGACACGATCGCGAGTGCGGCACACCCTTCACCTCTGCCGATGAATCCCAACCCCTCATTTGTGGTGGCTTTGACTGAGACCTGCTTCGTTTGAATGTGTAGGCTCGCTGCGATGTTCCGTTTGATCGCTGGTGAGTATCTGAGAATCTTGGGACTTTCGAGCAGAAGCATTGTATCGATATTGATGATGAGGTAGTTCTCTTTCGAGATCATCCTGCCAACGCGCTCCAAGAGCACAAGACTGGAGATCCCCTTGTACTTAGAACTCGTATTCGGAAAATGTTTGCCGATATCTCCCAGGGCGGCGGCACCGAGGAGAGCGTCGCAGATTGCGTGCAAAAGCACGTCTGCATCTGAATGGCCAATGAGTCCAACCGTGTGAGGGATGTTCACTCCCCCGAGCACGAGTTGTCGACCGGCCCCGAACGCGTGGATGTCATAGCCGATGCCGACGCGGTGCGTTGGGAGGAGGTCAGCGGATTTCAAAGGCTGTGTACCTGTTCTCGTACGGCTGCCATTCAATGTGCAGATCCTTTAGCTTTGCCGAGCGGGGTCCGATCTTGACTTCATCCAGGAAGATCTCCAGCACTGATCGGTTGCCCTCTACTTCAATCTCAACATCACCGTTGAAGAGATTTCGAACCCATCCCACAAGTTCCAACTTTGTGGCATGATGATAAACAAAATATCGGAATCCAACTCCCTGTACGAATCCCTGCGCCACGATATGTAAGCGGACATCCATCGGTACCCGGTCAAAGTACGAGTTCTCGGGCACAAAAACAAAAACGAACCTTCGCCGGAGGCACATTTGTCAATCTTCGGAAGCATATGTTTCCGCTCTTTTTCCGGGATATTTGCAGTGAGGAGAATGGCCGACCGCGGAGTATGTGGCTGCTCGCCAAGATTCGTGGGAACACGGCTGTGACGGGAATGAAACATCTCACTCCGTAAGACATTTGAAACTCGGGATTGAAATAGAAAAGGGACGAAGAGTGTCTCCGTCCCTTAAAGAGTTATTTGCATAAGAAATCGAGCACGAAGTGTGCTCTGCGAGGAGTGCCCGGAGCGAGACTTGAACTCGCATGCCCTTTCAGGCGCCGCCCCCTCAAGACGGTGTGTCTGCCAATTCCACCATCCGGGCATTGTTGTCAAACGACTCACAAAGAGCGTGAGCGTGGATGGTCTCGAACCATCGACCCTCTGCTTAAAAGGCAGATGCTCTACCCCTGAGCTACACGCCCAAACCAAAAACCTGTCTCAGAGAAGACGCGAACTGCTCTGCAGGTTTTACATTAGACACAATTTATGAAGAACCGACAAAAGAAACAAGAATCATGAAGCGAACATAGAAAGACCGCGCCGAATGCAAGTGGTTACGCTTTCGCTCGGTCGGGGGTCTCTTCTATCACTGCCGGTGATTCCTTCTTTTGGCGATAAAGAATTCCAAATGGAATGATCACGCAATATCCGAGAACCAAGAGAATCGGGGCAACCACGAGCGGCATGGTGCCATCCCAGGGATGTTGACTCAGCGCAACGTAGCCCAGGACGATCGTGAGCAAACCAATTCCGAGAATTTGATAGTTCTTCTTTGTGAACGGTAGCGTGGCTGGCGTTGTTTTCCGTTTTACCGCCACTTTCGCTGTCACACGTGCCATGTGAATCTCCTTTGTGCCGCCTGCAATAAAAAGCCCAGCGTTGGGGGGTACGCCGGGCTCGACCGTTTTTTGACGACAGTCAGGGGAGTAACCGTCGCCTGGGTCGAAAACAAATTTACATCATTTCCTGTGAATGTCAAGACCTCTGCCCTCCTACGCCAAGGGACGCATGCCTGTAACCAATCTTCCATCAACCAGTTGGAGAACACGATGCGCCCGCTTCGTAAGGTCGAGATTGTGGGTTGCAATGACAAATGAGAGGCCCATTTTTTGGGCCAAATCGGACAGCAATTGATGGAGTTTTTGACTGTTGTCCTCGTCCAAATTTCCGGATGGCTCGTCCGCGAGCACGAGAGTCGGGTTGTTCATGAGGGCACGGGCGACTGCAACGCGCTGTTGCTCTCCACCGGACAATTCATTTGGCTTGTGCTCCACACGTTCCGACAAACCAACCTCTTCAAGCAGAGCTACTGCCCTTCCCCGCGCTTCCTCAAGTTTCTCGCCACGAATTAACGCCGGCATTGCAACGTTTTCAAGAGCCGTAAACTCCGGCAGCAAATGGTGAAATTGGAAAATGAAACCCAGGGTCTTATTTCGAAATGCAGCAAGCTCGTCGTCAGTGAGCACTCCAAGATCGTGGTCGTCGACAATCACTTTCCCAGACGAAGGGCGGTCCAATCCACCGAGAAGATGGAGAAGCGTGCTCTTCCCTGATCCGGAAGGACCGATGATCACAGCGATCTCGCCTTCCCGCACTTCAATATCAAGGCCCTTCAAAACATGAAGGCGCTGATCCTTCCCCATGGGGTATTCCTTGTGAAGTGCTTCCGCTCGAATGAGGATTCGCTTGTCGACTATTCCCACCGTATTGCCTCCACAGGGATGAAATGTGACGCACGTTTCGCGGGATACAGGGCGGCCAGCGAGCAAAGTGCAAGTGCTGTGGCTGCGACGACGATCAGATCGAGCAAATGAACCTCGACCGGGATTGCAGGGATGATGTACACCGTCGGATCCAATGGGAAAAGGTGGTACTGGCTCTGCAGCCAGACAAGAATGAGCCCCAGGGTCAGTCCGAGCACACTGCCGAGAACCCCCACGAGGACTCCTTCGAACATGAAGATCTTCACGATGCTATTGTTCGTCGCTCCCATGGATTTCAATATCCCGATATCACGCGTTTTCTCAATCACGGACATAGTCAAGGAACCAAGCAGGTTGAAGGACGCCACACCAATGATCAAGCTGAGGATGAGATACGCCATCCAACGCTCCAATCGCATCACGGAATACAAGTCCCTGTGCAAATCGTACCAAGTCATGACCCTGTACTGAGTTCCAAACTTCTTTTCGATTCGTGTCTTGATCTCATCCGATTGATTGATGGATTTCAATCTCATCTCCACTCCACTGACGCGGCTCCCCATATTGAAGAGCGATTGCGCAGCATCAAGCCCCACGAAAGCGTAGAATGAGTCGTAATCCTTGTTATTCGACTCATAGATACCGGACACGTGAAATCGTCGGATGAGAGGCTGTCCGAGTTGCAGTAGCGCCATTTCCGAACCTGCGAGGCTCACGATGGAGACCGTGTCCCCAATGACGACTCCGAGGCGATCAGCAAGCGCCATCCCGAGCACAATCTCGTTTTTCTTCTGGCCGCCAGCTCCGAGACTTCCAAGGACTATTCTCTCCCGGAGTCCTGAGACTTCATCAACCTTGTCGAGTTCAATGCCTTTGACGTTAATTACACGGTTCAGGTTCCTCGAGACAACTACAGCCTTGCCAACAGCATAACGTGATATGCCTTGAAGTTCACGTTGCTCCTGCGCGAAACGCAAGAGCGGATCATACGTGCCTGCGTCGGATTGTCGGGGAAGTTCAACCCTCACATGCGGGTCAAAATTTACCAAGATGGAAGTCACCAATCCGCTGAAACCATTGAACACCGAGAGGACGATGACCAGTGCCGCGACCCCAATCGTCACTCCGACAACTGAAATGAAGGAGATCAAAGAAACAAGGCCGACTTGCCTCTTTGATAGAAGGTACCGGAGCGCTATGGAGCGTTCGTAGCTCATGAACCAAATTTGATCATGCGAATCGGGTCCCGTTTTGCCGCAATTCGTGACGGGATTATTGAAGAAAGAAAGCACATTAGTAGCGCTAACAGACTGACAAGAAGAAAATTAACACCGTTCAAGTCAATTGGTACATGGGTCATGAAATAGATCCCTGATGGCAGAGAGATGATCCTATACTTGAGTTCCAACCAGCAAAGAACGAATGCAATAATGTTTCCAAGCACGACTCCGACGACCCCAATGAACATGCCCTGGGCCAGGAAAATGCTCATCAGCTTTCGGCGATTCGTTCCCAGCGCACGGAGGATGCCAATTTCCTTTCCCTTCTCCATGACCATCATCAGAAGGGTCCCAATGATGTTGACCGTAGCCACAATGATAATGAGCCCAATAATGATGGGAATGGGCTTTTTCTGCAACTCGATCCAGGTGAAGAGATTTCGGTTCATCTGATAGGTGGTGCGGCCGTAGTACGGGTAGCCGAGGCGTTCCGGCAGTCGAAGGGCCGTATTGTCCAGGCTATCCAAATCGTGCACGAGGATGTCAAACCCGGAAACCATTGGGCCTACGGCAAAGAGGCGCTGGGCATTCGTCAGGTTGACATATGCGTAGGTTTCGTCATACTCCGCCATACCTGTTTCATACAGGCCCCGAATCTCGAACTGCATGACCCTGGTCTGCGAAAGCGTGACGGAAGATCCCCCGAGTGACATCAACATCACTCTATCACCGACGTTCACCTCGAGTTTCTGTGCCAACCGCCTGCCGAGGATAATTCCTTCTGTGCCGCGATCTCGCTGCTCCAGATTGTAGGTTCCTTCCACGACACGGGTTTTTGCCGCAGAGATATCGTTTCTCGGGTCGACACCTTTGATAAGAACTCCATCGGTGGACGCGGAAGACCGGATCATTCCCTCTCGCGAGATGTAGGGAGCGATACTCTTGACTTCGGGAAATTCAGACAGGACGATTTCCATCGCTTGATGAGCGTTCGGAAGGAGTTGGTTCTGGAAGCCAACCAGCTGAAGATGTGCCGTGAAACTAATGACATTTTCTTTGATCGTGCGCTCAAAACCGCCGAGCACCGAAAGCGTGATGATGAGCGCTGCAACTCCAAGAGTCACACCGACCACCGCGATGATCGTAATAAACGAAATGAATCCGCTATGGCGGCGTGAGCGCAAGTAGCGAAGCGCTATGAATAGCGATACTGGCATTGTCTGCGGGACCTTCCTCTGAAGGACTCCTCCCTATTTCTTGGCTCCATACTCGAGGAGATAGCTCCGAATAAAATCATCGATTTCGCCGTCCATAACGCCATGAACGTCACTCGTCTCGACATTGGTCCGGTGATCTTTCACCAAAGTATATGGTTGAAACACATACGAGCGGATTTGACTCCCCCACTCGATCTTTTTCTTCGAACTTTCTATCACACTCAGTCGGGCTTCTTCTTCCTCGCGCCTCACCTGATACAAGCGCGATTTCAGCATCTTCATCGCACGCTCACGGTTTTGAAACTGGGAGCGCTCCTGCTGGCATGCTACAACAATTCCAGAGGGAACGTGCGTGATGCGAACTGCCGTCTCCACTTTGTTGACGTTCTGTCCGCCCTTGCCCCCGGACCGAAACGTATCAATTTTCAGATCTGCGACGTTGATTTCAATATCGACATCGTCTTCAATTTCGGGATAGACAAAAACAGAGGCGAACGACGTGTGACGGCGGGCGTTCGCATCGAACGGCGAAATCCGCACAAGGCGATGCACACCAATCTCCGCTTTCAGATAGCCGTAGGCGAATTGACCAAGGACCTCCACCGTTGCGCTCTTGATACCCGCCCCTTCTCCTTCAAGCATATCAGCGAGGCTAACTTTGAAACCATTGCGCTCACACCAACGGGTGTACATCCGAAAGAGCATTTCCGCCCAGTCCTGCGACTCTGTGCCGCCTGCCCCCGAGTGAATGACGAGCATGGCATTCTTTGCATCGTCTACTCCCCCGAGCATATTCTTGAGCTCGAGACCTTCGAGTTCTTGATCGAGTTTCTTCAGGTCATTTGTAATCTCCGCTTCGATGTTGCTCTCATTGGATTCTTCGGCAATCTCGATGAGTGTTCCTGTATCTTCAGCGAGGGAATGGATCTTGTTCCAAGAATCTACCCAATCCTTCCGGGTATTGATTTCCTGGAGGACTTTTTGTGCCGAGACATTATCGTTCCAGAAGTTGGCTTCGTGCGTCTTCGCCTGGAGTTCTTCTAACTCGACCAGTTTCTTATCGAGATCAAAGATACCCCCTCAGCGAAACGAGTCGCTTCTTTTGCTCAGCCAGCTTTTCTTTCGAGTCTTCAAACATGTCTACAGTGTGATATTGTCGTTGATGTCAATTTCCATTCTCAGGAGTGCCGCACTCAGGGTTTTTCCCTGCGCATCATTCTTCAGAGATTTCGTTCCACCGCCGCCCAATGCCTCATGCAGAAGGAAATTCAAGGCGCCAAGATTGGGCAGTTCAAAGCGTTCTACTGCACCGAAAACGACTCCCTCAAAATGTTTCTGAACTCGTGCAGCGGTAATTTCCCTTTGAATGATAGGGTAATACTCCGGCTTCAAGGCTATGAGGCCGATGTTTGCAGTATCGCCCTTATCGCCAGAGCGCGCGTGGCACAATTTTCTCAGCTGGATGTTCATGAATCACCGTTGGTTGATGCTCACCCTGGGCGAAAGTGCTGCCTTTGGAATCAAAGCTGGCCAATAGCTGATCACCTCTTTCGGCTTCGGTCGCCCGCCGGCGAATCCTGTTGCGGCCGGAGGCCCGGTGAGAATCAGAGGAGCCAGTTCTTTCCCAAAGCGTTCCACTGCATCGAAGTCTGTTCCTCGAACACCGACACGAAGAACAACTTCATTTGTCTCATGGCTGCTGTCAGCCAATGGTCCGTGACAGGAATTGTATCCAAGGAACTCGGTTCGGATTTCCTCAAAGTGAAGCCCAAGGTCACTCAAGCGAGCGCGTAGTATCTCATCCGCACGTTTGGCCTTCTCCAGCGCATCAGGCCATGAGTATGTCAATGTTCCGAATGCTGTATAACCATCAAAATATGCCATGGAGACTTTGTACGTGTCTGTTGCCGGAGTTCCTTTGACACCCGAGACCTTGACGCGATCTTTCCCCGATTGTTCCAGCTTGATACTTGTGAAGTCTGCCACACAATCCGGCGTGATATATTTCCTTGGATCGCCAATTTCGTAGACCAGTTGCTCGGTGATGGTCTGGACAGACACCATCCCACCCGTGCCGGCATGCTTCGTTATGATGAACTCCCCTGTCGGATAGGCTTCTGCAATGGGAAAACCGATGTGAGCCAGATCGGGCACCGATCGCCAGTCCGCTGAGAAATTTCCTCCTGAGGCCTGGCCGCCGCATTCCAGAATGTGGCCTGCCACAGTTCCGGCAGCCAGTCTGTTCCAATCCTGTTCACTCCATCCAAATTCGTACATCATCGGAGCGAGCGTAAGGCCGGTATCAGTAGTGCGGCCCGTGACCACGATGTGCGCTCCCAGTCGAAGCGCAGCTGCAATCGGAGAAGCTCCAAAGTAGACGTTTGCACTCTCTAGCTTGTTGCGGATACCTGCAAGGGGCTCTGCCGTTTCCATATTCTTCAATTCAAAGCCCTGTTGGCGGAATTGATCCACCCGATCCAGGATATCATCTCCGCTGACAACCCCCACTTTCAGATCGCTTATTCCGAGCTTTTGCGCAACAGCCAGAATTGCTTCACTGCAGCTTTCGGGATTGACGCCGCCGCCGTTCGTGATCACTTTGATGTTGCGTTCAACGCACTCCGGGAGAATTTCTTCGAGCAGCGGGATCAAATCCTTGGCGTAGCCTAACCGGGGATCCTTCCGTTTCTGCTTCTGAAGAATCGACATTGTCACTTCAGCAAGGTAGTCCAAGACGAGATAGTCGACCGGCCCCTGCTTCACCTGCTGAAGAGGTGCAGTAAGGAGATCACCCCAAAAACCTTGACCGGAAGCTATTCGAATAAGTGGCTTCACTTGTTTTTCGCGAGTGTGTAAAGAGCCGATACTTCCGGAAACTCAAACCACCCGGATGTGAAGTTCATCGAGCTGTTTCTTGTCCACTTCCGACGGCGAATCGTCCATCAAGGAGACGGCGCTGGCCGTTTTCGGAAATGCAATGACATCGCGTATCGACTTCTGGCCGGTCATCAACATAATAAGCCTGTCGAATCCGTACGCAATTCCACCGTGGGGCGGCGCTCCGTACTTGAATGCATCAAGCATAAATCCGAACTTCAGCCGTGCTTCTTCGGTATCGATTCCCATCAGACTGAACATCTTGCTCTGGAGTTCAGAATCATGGATCCTGATGCTTCCGCCTGCCAGCTCGGTTCCATTCAACACAAGATCATATGCCCGCGCTCGAGCTTTTCCAGGATCAGTTTCCAATAAGGGGATGTCCTCCGGCCTCGGCGATGTAAACGGATGATGCACTGCCACATATCGCTTCTCTTCCGCGTCAAATTCCAGCAGCGGAAAATCCATGACCCAAAGGAAGTTCCACTTCCCTTCGGGAATGAGGTTCAATCGATTTGCCATTTCGAGCCGCAATGAACCGAGGATCGAATACGCTTTCTGCCACGGTCCGGAGATGAAAAGACCGAGATCTCCTGTCTTCGCTCCGATAGCAGTCGCCATTGCATTGACTTCTTCGGAGGAGACGAATTTGTCGACCGACGACTCGACTTTCTCAGGATTGCATTTGAGATAGACCAAGCCCCCTGCTCCGATAGACTTTGCAAAGTCGGTCAGTCCGTCTAATTGGTTTCGGGTGTAGTTTGCAAGCCCGGGAACGGCGAAGCCCGCCACAACTCCTCCCTTTTTGATCGTCTCGCCGAATACCCTGAAACCGCTGTTAGCGAGTGCACTGGAACAGTCGGCGATTTCCAGGCCGAATCGCGTATCGGGTTTGTCGCTGCCGTACCGCTCCATGGCATCCTTGTAGGTGAGGCGGGCAAACGTAGAAGGAAGTTCAACATTGAGAACTTCCTTCCAGAGTTGACCAATAAGGCCTTCCACCGTCTTCAGAACATCGTTCTCATCCGCAAAAGATATCTCAACGTCTATCTGCGTAAACTCAGGCTGGCGATCTGCGCGAAGGTCCTCATCGCGGAAGCACTTCACGATCTGGAAATACCGGTCGAACCCTGCCACCATGAGAATCTGTTTGTACGTCTGCGGTGATTGCGGCAGAGCGTAGAATTCCCCGCGGTGAATTCTGCTCGGAACAAGATAGTCACGAGCTCCCTCCGGAGTACTCTTCATGAGAATGGGAGTCTCGATCTCGATGAATCCAAGGCTATCGTAGTACTTGCGAACAAGCTGATATACTCGATGGCGGATCAAGAGGCTCTTCTGCATCGAAGGACGTCGCAAGTCAAGGTAGCGGTATTTCAAACGAACGTCTTCGTTGACACCAATATCATCCTCAATGGGAAATGGAGGCGTTTCGGCTTTGTTGAGAATCGTCAGTTCCGTTCCATCCACGTCAATCTCGCCGGTGGTCAATTCTGGATTTGCCGTACCTTCTGGGCGATCTTCAACGGTGCCCGTTACTGAGATAACATATTCGGAGCGAAGGCTCTGAGCGGTCTCATAGGCCAACTGGTTGTGCTGCGGAGCAAAAACAACCTGTGTTTTGCCATACCGGTCCCGGAGATCGATGAAGACGACGCCTCCGAGGTCACGGCGCACATCTACCCACCCAGTCAAGGTGACTAGGGTTCCAAGATGGGTCTTACGAAGTTCTCCGCATGTATGCGTTCTTTTTTTGAAAGTGCTCACTGTTCTATCCTTCATCCCGTTCCAGCCATGAAAAAACAAAAATGCGAGAAGTCGCGATTTCGCACCCTCCTCGCATTTCGAGTAATGTTCGTCAGTTGAGATGCTTCGAAATCTTGTCTGCTAGGGCATGTTTGGGAACCGCTCCGACAATCTGATCAACCACTTTGCCGTTCTTAAAGATCAGAAGCGTTGGAATACTTCTGATGCCGAATTGCATCGACGTCTGTTGATTCGAATCAACATCGACCTTGCCTACCTTGAGCTTTCCAGCGAACTCGGTGGCAAGTTGCTCCACGACCGGCGCAATCATTTTGCAGGGTCCACACCACTCCGCCCAAAAATCGACGAGCACGGGGGTAGTGGATTCAAGGACTTCACTTTTGAAATTTGCATCTGTGACTTCAATTGGCTTCATGAGATTCCTTCCTTTTGATTATCCCTGCAACCGGACGGACGATGGTCCGAGGAGTTGCTTCACCATGCCGAAGAACTGAGCCGTCGGCTCAACACTGACATTTCTTGCTAAATATATGGAATTCTTCGTTAATCCGCCACCTTTGACGTTGAGATAGCAGGGACATTTCCCGCGATGTTTCTCCATAATCACCCGAAGGCGCTGAACGGTATCTTCACTCACCACATCCAGATCCACAGAAAGAGCTATGCTCTTCGTAAATCGTTCACGGACGTTCTCCATCAGAATAACATCGTTGACGAGGATTTTCAGGAGGTCACCCGTCGTCTCCCCTTTTCCTATTACCATCACCATCGAATCGGGGACAAGGATTTTTGTGTGTTTCTGATACGCATCCGAGAACACGATGCAGTCTGCCTTCCCCGTGAAGTCTTCGAGCGTGACAAACGCCATGGTGTTGCCCTTTTTGTCGATCTTGCGTTTGACGCCTGCAACGATTCCGCATGCACGCACCATCGGACTCGTTCTGGATCCATTCGCATGGCCGAGCTGAACATTCGCGAATGCCTCAATCTCTTCACGATATTTATCCAGCGGATGCCCTGACAGATAGAAGCCCAGAACAGCTTTTTCTCTCGCGAGGACCTCCGTCTCTTTCCACGGTTCGCCGGGAAGCAGAGAAGGTCGCATGTCGACCTTCGCAATACTCGAATCGAAGAGGCTGGATTGACCCTTTCCCGAGTGTTCCTGAGTGTTCTGTCCGTACGAAGCCGCTCGTTCAACGGACTCAAAGAGCTGAGCACGATTGTCATGGAGTGAATCGAATGCGCCCGCCTGAATGAGACTCTCGATTGTCTTCTTGTTCACAAGATGAAGATCGGCGCGAGCGCAGAAGTCAAAGATGTCCGTGAAGCGCCCCTTCTCCGTCCGCACGCGGACAATCGACTCCACCGCACTGATTCCAACATTTTTAATGGCGCTCAGGCCGAACCGAATTCCGTTCGATTTCACAACGAACGTAACTTCGCCTTCGTTCACATCGGGTGGCATCACCGAAATTCCCAGTTTCCGACAGTCGTCCGTCAGTACAACGATCTTGTCGGTGTCCGCCATTTCGCTTGACATCGTCGCAGCCATGTACTCGGCGGGATAGTGTGCCTTGAGATAGGCCGTCTGGTAGGCGAGAACGGAATATGCGACGCTGTGCGACTTGTTGAATCCATAGGATGCGAACTTCTCTATCAAATCGAAAATATCGCCGGCGATCTTGCGCTCGATACCATTCCTGATGGCGCCCTCAACAAACTCCTTCTTCTGTTTCGCCATCAACTCTTTGTCTTTCTTCCCCATCGCACGACGCAGCAAGTCAGCTTGGGCGAGACTGAGTCCGCCAATCTCGCTCGCGATCTTCATCACCTGTTCCTGGTACACGATAACGCCGTACGTCTCCTTCAAAACTTTTTCGAGTTTCGGGTGGATGTACTCGATCTTCTTCTTCCCATGTTTCCTGTCGATGAAGTCGGGTATGTTCTCCATCGGGCCCGGCCGATACAGAGCATTCATGGCGACAAGATCATGAATCGAAGTCGGCTTGAGCTTTCGGAGGTAGTCCGTCATTCCGGAACTTTCAAACTGAAACACGGCAACGGTATGTCCGTTACAGAACAAGTCGAGGGTTTTCTGATCATCAACGGGAAGATGATCAAGATCCACGTCAACGCCGTGGTTCTCCTTGATCTGTCGCAGAGCATTATCGATGACCGTAAGCGTCCGAAGGCCAAGGAAGTCCATCTTGAGGAGTCCTGCTTCCTCAAGGTCTTTCATGTTGTACTGCGTCATCAGCTCCGTTTGAGGAGTCTTGTACATCGGGACGTAATCACTGATCTCACCAGGTGCGATGACGATGCCGGCAGCATGTGTTGAGACGTTTCGGTTCATGCCTTCAAGCACCAACCCGGTGTCGATCATCAAGCGGATCTTTTCATCCCCCGTCTCCCTGATCGCCTTGAGCTCCGGTACTGTCTCCAATGCTTCCGCGAGAGGGGTCACCTTTCCCATGACGACGGGAATCTGCTTCGTCAACGGCTCGATCGTGCTGAGAGGAATGCCCAAAACTCTTCCGACGTCTTTGAGCACGGCGCGGGTGGAGAGTGTTCCAAACGTAATGATCTGAGAAACAGAATTCTCTCCGTACTTCTGCTTGACATAGTTAATCACCTGATCGCGCTTGTCATCTGCAAAATCGACGTCGATATCGGGCATGCTGACACGGTCTGGATTGAGAAAACGTTCAAACAGGAGATCGTAGTGAATAGGATCGACGTCCGTTATACCCAAAGCATACGAAACGATACTTCCTGCTGCGCTTCCACGACCAGGACCTACCCGAATTCCCATCGAACGCGCTGCATTGATGAAGTCCTGGACAATGAGGAAGTATCCCTCATATCCCATTTTTTTAATAACCTGCAATTCATGTTCAAGTCGTGAAAGAATTTCCGGCGTAACGTTGGGATACCGTCGCGCGATTCCCAGCCTTGAAAGTTTGTCGAGATACTCTGGCAGTGATGTAACTCCTGCGTCCGCGGGGATGGGAAATTGCGGCATGTGGTTCTTTTTCAAATCCAGTGTCAGATTGCACTTCTCGGCGATCTCAAGGGTCGAGGCGATCGCTTCCGGGAAGTCCTTGAAGGCCCTGATCATCTCAGGAGCGGACTTGAAAAAGAGCTGATCGGTTCGGTATTTCAGCACCTTATAGTCCGGACTGAATGTGCTCGTTGCATCCGGGATGTATTTCATGATATTGTGCGGCATGGAGTGCTTCGCGCTGATGTAGTGGCAATCGTTGGTCGCCACGAGTTTCACACCCAACTCTTTTGCAAGCCGCGGAGCATTTGAGAGAATTGGTTCTTCAACATCCAGGCCGTGATTCTGAATTTCGATATAAAAATCTTCACCGAACAATTCCTTGTACTTTCCGGCGAGCTTCCTGGCTTCGTCGTACTTCCCGTCGATCAGGTGAGCGCCGACGATGCCTCCGGGGCAGGCAGAGGTAACGATCAGACCTTCTTTGTATCGCTCCAGCAGTTCGAAGTCGATGCGCGGTCTATAGTAATACCCTTCCGTGTGTCCCAGCGTAACGAGTTTGATCAGGTTTCGGTAGCCTATCTCATTCTTCGCAAGCAGGAGAAGATGATGGTAGTTACCACCTTTTTGAATGTTGCTTGATCGATCCGCCGCCGAGTACTTGTCAAACCTGGTACCGGTTCGGACGATGTATGCCTCGCATCCGACTATCGGCTTGATTCCAGCCTTCTTCGCCTTCTTGTAGAACTCCATCGAGCCGTACATCACTCCATGGTCTGTGAGCGCCACGGACGGCATCTTGTTCTGGACGGCAGCGTTCACGAGCGCCTCAACGGTAGAAGCACCGTCGAGGAGACTGTAGTGGGAGTGATTGTGAAGGTGAATGAACTCAGACATGGAAAACCGGAACAAAAAGAAAGGTTAAGAGAGACAACTATCGACTACAAAACAGTACGCAATAGGAAGGTGGAAATCAACTGTCGGGCTTCCCTACATCCCCATGGCCAACATCTTCGGCTCAGTCATCTCTTCAATGGCGTAGCGAATTCCTTCGCGTCCGAATCCTGAGTCCTTGACTCCGCCGTACGGCATGTTGTCGACTCTGAACGTCGGATTGTCGTTAACGATGACCGCTCCGACCTGGAGATTGTCGTATGCGTAAAGAATATTTTTGTACTCGTTCGAAAAGATCCCCGCCTGCAATCCGAAGGGAGAGTCATTGATTCCGGCAACCGCTTCTTCAATCGAAGAGAATTCATGAAGGGTGACTACAGGACCAAAAATCTCCGTACAAAACACTCTGGAAGTTCTTGAGACGTTGATCAGCACTGTCGGCTCAATGACGGCTCCAACATGACCACCGCCCGCAAGAATTGTCGCATTGTGCAAGCGAGCTTCTTCGATGCTTTCCAGTATTCGTGTTGCCGCTTCAGAAGTAATGACGGGTCCAACGATCGTCGCAGGATCGTGAGGATCTCCGGTTTTCAATTTCTTTGCGCCTTCGACAAACCGTGCAACATATTCGTCAAAGACATCGGCGTGCACGTAAATTCGCTGAACTTTTATGCAGACCTGACCCGAATAGACGAAAGAGCCCAGAATGTTTTTTCGCACTGCCTCTTCGATGTTCGCCGATCGATCGACGATCACTCCCGCATTTCCGCCAAGTTCAAGCAGGACCTTCTTCTTTCCCGCCTTAGCTTTCAGTGACCATCCAACGCCGGGGCTGCCCGTGAAACTCAGCATCGCGATTCGGGCATCCTGAACCAATGATTCTGCGAGACGACTCGAACACGGCAAGACACTGAAAGCCTCAAGGGGATATCCGGAAGCTTCAATGATCTCTGCCAGTTTCAAACTGATGATAGGAGCAGATGAGGATGGCTTGAGAATGAAGGCGTTGCCGCTCGCGATAGCCGGAGCGACCTTATGAGCGACCAGATTCAGAGGGAAGTTGAATGGAGCAATGGCCAGCACAATCCCTATTGGAAAACGCCTCACAATACCGTATTTATTTTGCCCCGCCGTGTTGAGATCCAACGGAACCACTTCCCCGCCAATCCTGCGAGCCTCTTCGGCGGCGAGTTGGTAGGTGAGAACAGATCGGGTCACCTCAGTCCGAGCGGCAGAAATCGGTTTTCCGATTTCGGATGTCAGGAGTTCGGCAAACTCTTCCTTTCTTTCCGCAATCCTTGCTGCGATGAAGGCGAGAATCTCATACCGTTCATGACTCTGCAGTCGTCGCGTCTTTTCGAATCCGGTTGTCGCTCGTTCCACTGCAACTGTGATGTCTGATTCCGCAGCCTGTGCAACGGACCCTATGAGTGAATTGTCGAACGGATTTCGAATCTCGAGCACGCCAGACGGAGATAAGCTTCCGCGCCATTCGCCGCCAAGAAAGAAGGGCATTCCGAGATTCGTCATGATGGATCAATCCGTCAGCAGTTTCTTCACGGTTGAAATCAGATCGTCAATGGGAACCATCGTTCTGACCCCTGTTCTCCTCACTTTGATCTCCACTTGATTGTTCTTTAGTCCTTTCTCGCCAACGATTACATGAACCGGCATCCCGAGTAAATCAGCATCTTTGAACTTAAATCCGGGCGAGACATTCCCCCGGTCGTCGAACAGAACTTCCAGGCCGGCCTCGGTGAGCAACTGGTAGAGTTTGTCAGATGTCTGCACGATCTCCTTGTTGTTCATGTTGATGGCTGTCAGATGAACGAGGTATGGTGCAAGGGCTTTATTCCAGACGATGCCATCCTTGTCGTTATTCTGCTCGATAGCACAAGCAATGATGCGCTCGATTCCGATTCCGTAGCTTCCCATCACGACGGGTTTCGCCTGCCCGTTTTCATCGAGGTATGTGACGTTCAATGCGTCGGAGTATTTCGTTCCCAGTTTGAAGATGTGTCCGAGCTCGATTGCGTTCGTAATCTTGAGCGGCGATCCGCACGATGAGCAAGCTTCGGCTGATTCCACAGTTCGGAGATCAAAATATCCGTCAACCTTCACATCGCGTTGCATGTCGATGTTGCTGATATGGTAATCGTTGCGATTGGCACCGCTAATGAGGTTGTTCGCTCCCTCCAGACGTTTATCTGCAATGATTCGGAATCCCTTCAGACCGATTGGCCCGATGGAGCCAGCATCTGCCCCCGTCATTCTGCTCAACTCTTCCGCGGGCATTGCACGGAACTCGCCACCCGCGAGAGCCGTGCCTAACTTCGCTTCATTCAGCTGATCGTTGCCGCACATAAGAATGAGAATCGGTTTGCTGTTGTGCTCATAGACGAGGGACTTCGCTAGCCACTTGCGGTCCATCTTGAGAAATTCAGCAAGCTCATCGATGGTATGCACGTTCGGAGTGTGAATCTCAGCCAGTGACTTGACATCAGGGACACGAGCGACGTTGCCTACAGTCGATTTCGCCACTTCGAGATTAGCTGCATATCCGCACTTTTCGCAGAGAACGACAGTGTCCTCTCCGGACGCCGACTCAACCATGAACTCTTGCGATCCCGTCCCTCCCATCGCGCCGCTGTATGCTCCCACGATGAAGAATTTCAGTCCACAACGGGCAAAGATTTTTCGATACGCCTCAGCATGTTTGTCATAACCCTTGTCGAGGTTTTCAAAGGAAGTATCAAGAGTGTAGGAATCCTTCATGATAAACTGACGTCCGCGCAAGACACCCGATCTTGGCCTTGGCTCGTTTCGGAACTTGGTCTGGATTTGATACCAGATTTGCGGCAAGTCTTTGTATGACTGGATGTGCATTCCCGCAATCTGGGCGATCACTTCCTCGTGCGTTGGGGCGAGAACGAGATCGCGCTCCCTGATGCTGAGAATGAAGTTCGGGATGTTCCTTCGACCCGATTGCACCCACAAGGACTCAGGATTCAACGCCGGCAGCAGGAATTCCTGTCCGCCGATGGCGTTCATCTCTTCGCGCACTATCTGGATCGCCTTCAACATCGATCTGAACCCGAGAGGCAGAAAGGAATAGACCCCCGCAGTCAGCTGTCGCATGAGGCCTGCCCGGATCATAAGCTGATGGCTTGGTATGGTGGCTTCGGCGGGCGTTTCCTTCTGTGTCGGAATGAAAGCGTTTGATAAGCGCATTGGAAAGTCGGGTTTGGTGAATTGGTGATTGGTGAATTGGTGATTGGTGACGCGGAATTTGGCAAGAAATTCGACACCGAAGAAGGACGGTGAGCGTTCACCTGCGTGAAGGCCGCATCAAATCAAAAATCGGAAATGCTTTCGGTGCCCCCGAGACGATTCGAACGTCCGACCTCCGGTTTAGGAAACCGCTGCTCTATCCATGCTGAGCTACGGGGGCGAATAAGATCTGGGTTGCTCTCCCTTGTTCGTTTAGTCCCGTCCTCGGCGGGATTCTCAAAGTGGCAGTGACCGTGTCATCACTTCGCTCGACAAGTGCCGCCACTTTGGATGAAACCGCTGCTCCCCGCCCGAACGACCGATACAAGCTCATGATCCGTTCGGTCGGGCGGGTATCCATGCTGAGCTACGGGGGCGAATAAGATCTGGGTTGCTCTCCCTTGTTCGTTTAGTCCCGTCCTCGGCGGGATTCTCAATGTGGCAGTGACCGTGTCATCACTTCGCTCGACAAGCGCCGCCACTTTGGATGAAACCGCTGCTCCCCGCCCGAACGACCGATACAAGCTCATGATCCGTTCGGTCGGGCGGGTATCCATGCTGAGCTACGGGGGCGAATAAGATCTGGGTTGCTCTCCCTTGTTCGTTTAGTCCCGCCTTCGGCGGGATTCTCAAAGTGGCAGTGACCGTGTCATCACTTCGTACGACGAGTGCCGCCACTTTGGAAGAAACCGCTGCTCCCCGCCCGAACGACCGATGCAAGCTCCTCTTCCGTTCGGTCGGGCGGGTATCCATGCTGAGCTACGGGGGCGAATTTGGTTCTCAAATGTAAATCCGACAGGATCCGCTGTTCCCCGCCCGAACGACCGATGCAAGTTCCTCTTCCGTTCGGTCGGGCGGATATCGATACTGAGCTACGGAAGCGTGTTTTCTACAAGTTACTGAAAAATGCATGGCCTCGCAAGAGTGATGTTTCGCCGAAAGGCTACGCACAGAATCATGATTCCCTGTGCTGCTTCCGTTTCTCGGCTCAAACCCAAATTGACCCTGTCAAATCAGCATCGGTCGCAGAACTTGGTCCATCAAGATCCAGGTGGCGAGTTCGATGACGAATGGGATGAAGAAAACATCGGGAAAGAGTTCGGCCTCGGTAAATCGGGTCATCAAGAAGATCGCGACGCCGATGGCGAGTGGTTCTCGGAAGAAGATGGGAAGAGGAATTGGAATGTAGCCTATCAGAGCGCCCGCTCCCGCAAGAATAACAGCGTTGATCAACGTGAGATGAATTGACCGCAAACGGCATGCGACGAGATAGAGTAAGGTTCGAAGAGTCAGGGGGATGAAAGCAAGAACAACGATTTCGGTGAGATGGAGATTCATATGCTACTCCCCTCTCAGACCACGGGAGCGAAGATACGCTGCAGCCTTCCCGTCTCCCAAGCGTGCCGCACGCACGTACAGCTTCAGCGCTTCTGGCTCTTTTCCTTTTTGCAAGAAGATCTCTCCGAGATTGCGGAGGGGAAGTGTAAAGAGAGAATCGAGAGTGATCGCCTCTTCAAAGCTCCGTTGGGCCTGCACCGTGTCGCCGGACGCCCGATAGCCTTCACCGAGCGCGTTGTGCGCATCAGCGCTTTCGGGCTGCAGCTGCACAGCTTCGCTCAAAAGCTCTATCGCCTGCTCATAGTTCCGTATCAACAGATACGCTCGTCCGGCGCGTGCGTACGCTTTCGGGTCATCCGGGGCTTGGTCGATCGCGCGGCTACAGAGATCGGCGGCAGTCCCATTGTCGCCTTTCTCTTGATACAATTCGGCGAGTCCGAAGTAGATATCCACATCTGTCGTATCGACCCTCCATGCACGCAAGTAGATGGTCATCGCTTCAGAACTCCGACCGAGGCTTCGGTACAACCGAGCCAGGTTCTTGAACGCCCAGGTATTTCTCGGCGCAAGATCGATCGTTCTCTCATACGAAATTTCCGCCGCTCTCGTGTTCCCGAGAGCTTCATAGACTCTTCCTTTGTTAAACCAGGGCGTCTCCCAGTTGTGCGCAAGGGAATTTGCGGCGCTGAAGTAGTCGAGGGCGCGATAAAGCAAACCGCGTGAGATGCAGAGTTCGCCCAGACCATTGTTTGCTTCGGCCTGGTGCTCGCTATAAGACGCAAACGAACCCTGAAAAACCGACTGCCATCGGAGGGACTTCGAAAGCGTGAGGGCGTAGCGGAAACAGTACTCGGCGGTATCCAAACTCCCCTCTTCCGAATAGACATGTCCAAGCGTATTGTAGGTTTCCACATATTCACTGTCCAGGCTGATCGCTTTTCGACAATAGAAACGAGCTCTCTCGAAGTTATCAAGATCGAGATGAACAGCGGCAAGTCGTTCGAGCACAGCGACGTCTGTCGAGTCCTTTTCGAGGCTCCGTTCGAGAGCCAACATCGCTTCTTCCCAGTCGCCGTGCCTGTGGTAAGACATTCCAAGCCAGTAGAACGTTTCAGCTCGTAGATCCTGGTGCGCCACAGCTTTCATGTAGTATTGAATTGCGTTGGCGTAGTCACCATCCTCGTAGAACTTGCCGGCTAGTTTGGAGTAGGACAGGCTTGCGGGCACAGTACAGGAAATCTCCGCAAACATCACCAACCCTATGACGAGGATGAATTTCATTCCTCTAGTCCTTCACCACTGGTCGTTTCATTGCCTGCAGACCAACATGTTCCACCAACTCATGATACGTTGTAAGATGCACTTGTTTTGACTGAATGAGTCTCATGAATTCGCCTGAGGTAAGAGCACGCAACTCTCCTTCCCTGTGTTTGCTCATATTTGCGGGGCCAAACACATTGAGATCAAGCAGTGCGTCCATCTCTGAACTCTGGAGACCTACATGGAAGACCATTAATTTGATCTTTCCGGGCGTAAGCTTCCGGGTTTTCTCAAGAAGCGTATCAAGCTTGCTTGCCGGGGGCGCACTGTAGACACCATCGACATCTTCTTCTCCAAAATACCGCGAGATGGCAACGCCATATTCTTTCGCAAGCCTCTCCAGCAGCGATCGCAATTCGGGTCTGTCGACCGCAGTCCCCATATGATAGTCAATGTAGTCTATGCGAAGGCCGGAGTGGGTTGCACGTTCCAACTGTGCACGGAGTTCCTTCTCAACATCTTCCATCGTCGGCCTGTGCGCAAAGAATGTCGCGCGCGAAGGAAAGAAATATCCCAAACTGTCGACCAGCGAAGGCACCGCGCTCCTGCCACTCACAGGACCCCAACGATAGTTCTTCCATTCTGCATTCAGCGTCAAATGGACACCAACCGATACATTCTTATACTGCTTGAGCAGATCAACGGCCTCCTGATACCACGGACAGGTAAACATAATTGACATAGAAACTGGAAAACCCTTATCAAGCACCTGTTTGGCTGCAACATTCACTGTGTGACACATACCGATGTCATCACATCGAATCAGGACTGTCGTCGCCAGACTGTCGCTGGCAATTGGAGCTGAGAAGGAAATACTCACTAAGCTTGAAAGAACAAGCCCGTTCAGAAATAGAGATTTTCGCATTCGCTGCACCTTTTGGATTCTGAAGCGTTATGCTGTGTCATGGTGGCCTTGTTGTCGGCCGCCAAAGGATTCCACTCTTGAGTTGTCAGCACGACCCAGCGTGTGCAACATCGCATGTTCATCGCGTTCGGTGCGGATGACACAATGCCCACGCTCAGGAGAGTGACCTCCTATGCATTTTATGCAACTCGGTGACGAAAAACAACCCCGCCCAGACCTTAGAATTCCTTGATTTTACTGGTCTCTTTGAGTACTATCTTCAAAGAAAACTGAACACTCCTTACTTTTATCCCAACGTGAATACAAGAGCCCTCAACCTCATTCCGCACGATCAGCTTCAGGCGCTTCGCGAACTCTTCCCTCACACTCAAAAGGGGGTGGTGTATCTCAATCACGCTGCGGTCAGTCCGCTCTCCACTCGAGTGGTACGAGCACAAACGCAACATCTTCAGGATCGCTCTTCCGGAAAGATTGAGACTTTTTTCGACGATGTTGTGCAGATCGATTTGACCAAACGCTGTATCCAACGCATGATCAATGCAGAGTCCTTTAAGCGTATTGCGCTTGTTGGAAATACTTCTGATGCCCTCAATATCGTCGCTTCAGGCATTGATTGGAAACCAGGCGATCGCGTTCTTCTCAATGATCAGGAATTTCCGGCAAACATCTATCCATACTATCATCTCAAGAACCAGGGCGTTGAAATCGACGTCATGAAATGCCCGGACGGTCGAGTGACCCCCGAGCTGATCTACTCATCATTGCAGCCCCGGACAAGGCTCCTTGCCCTCAGTGCCGTTCAATTTCTTTCCGGATATAGGGCTGACTTGATGCTGCTCGGCGATGTCTGTCGCTCGAAGGGAATCATATTTGCGGTTGATGGCATACAGGCAGTCGGTGGGATCGAGCTGGACGTTCAGGCGATGAAAATCGACGCTATGGCCGCCGGAGCTCCAAAGTGGCAGATGGGGCCTCAGGGAATCGGGTTTCTGTATCTCACGGAAGAACTTCAGTCAAGGGTGCATCAAAAATATCTTGGCTGGCTTTCTGTCGAGAATCCATTTGATTTCACGAATTGGGATCAGCCGCTGGATCCTGCTGCAAGACGCTATGAAGGGGGCACCGTCAACATTCATGGGATGTGGGGCTTGCATGCTGCTCTATCAACTCTGCTTGAGGTCGGCCCCTCGGTGATCGAATCGCATATCATGAGCTTGACTCAAACTTTGATGGACGAGTTCCTCGATGCTACAGACGTGAAACTATTTTCCCCGGTCGAGCTCAGCGAACGAGCAGGAATTGTGACCATCGAGCTTCCAACGAGTGTCGACCCCACACTTGCCTTTCAGGAATTGACGCGACGTGAAGTCTTTATTTCATTGCGAAACGGCAAGTTCCGCTACTCCCCGCATTTCTATAATACGCGGGAAGAAATACTCTCGGCAGCAACCAACACAAAGGATGTATTTCGGCTGTTGTCAAAAAAGTAGCAGCTCTCACTCCGTTCTCTCCGCGTTGAAGGAACCGAGAGCCCGTTCACGCCAGCGCAACGATCGCGAGAAGAGAGCAATCCCTCGAATCAGTATCTGCCAAAACGAACCGTGTCTCACTTCCTCACATCCCAACTCGCCGTGCGGAACTCGCTTTTCTGGGTTCTTCTGTTGTTTCTATCGCCGTTCGTGCCGGCAAATGCCCAGCGAGTGATCACCTTGCGCCTCACGGATTGGGCTGATATAGATGAGATGCCTCTTGATAGGAAAGTCATTTCAGAGTTCCACGCACGCTATCCAAATATCGAAATCCTCTATGAGCCGAATCCAGGCGTCCAGTATGAAGAAAAGATACTGACAGCGCTTGCGGCCAATGAACCTCCTGATGTGTTCCTGCTCGATTCCAAGCTCATCCCCACGTTCACCAACAAAAAGGTTCTTCTGGATCTCTCGGCCTTCGTCCAGGAGCTTCGTGTCGACACCACGCAATGGTTTTCTAATGTAACGAACATCGCCCGCAAAGGATCGGCCCTCTACGCATTTCCAAAGGGGTTCACACCCCTCATGATGTACTACAACAAGCGGCTTTTCCGAGAGGCGGGTCTTCCATTCCCGAGCGATGCATGGACATGGGATGATTACCGGTCCATCGCCATGAAGCTTACACAAGACACAAACGGTGACGGTTCGATCGATCAGTACGGCACTGCATTCACGAACTACTTCTACTTCTGGATTGTCTGGGTATGGAGTTCAGGAGGAGATGTCATCGATCCAACAGGATCTCGTGCAACAGGTTATCTCAACTCACAAGCGACGGAGGCCTCGCTTCAGTTTCTTATCGACTTACAGCGCACGTACAAGGTTGCGCCGAGCACTGGGAGCTGGGTGCAATCGGAAAAAACTGGAAGCACCAGCCAGCTCTTCGCGAACGGGAAGATCGCCATGATGATCGATGGCCATTGGCGGTTACCGCGGCTGCTAAGGCAAGTCGAACAAGGTGGTCTTGAGATTGGAGTTGCTCCGATACCTCGCTCAGCGGGCGGGGCGAAAGTAAACGTGATGTATGAATCGGGTTGGTGCGTCCCCGTGAGCAGCAGGCACCCAAAAGAGGCTGCGCTTCTGGCATCGTTTATGGCCGGCCAGGAAGCGAATCGGATTCGAGCGACGCGCCATCTTGAGATACCCTCTTCTCGATTGGTCGCAAATGAAATGGTCGTAGAAGATACTCATGATGTAGAGCGTGCCTTCATTGCCGAAGTCCCCTCTTGCCGCCAGCCATGGGGTTCCGTCGTAGAACGATTCAGCGAAGTTGAATGGACATTGCAGGATGCCGTCGATGAAGTACTTGTCAATGGCCAGCCCATGCATGCGACAATGACACGCTACGCCACGAAGATCGATCATCAACTTCAGAATACCCGTCTGAGCCAGACCTCCGAATTCAAGCCAATTCGCGAACACTCCGAAATACTTGGCTTCCTGATCACTGTCGTATGCATCGTTGCCTCTGCAAGTGCCTTGCTCTATTACAGAGCCCGAGGAAAATCCCGTCGCGCGACTGGTGCTGCGCTTGGCTTCCTCGCTCCCTCACTGCTGCACCTGACGGTCTTTGTTCTGACTCCAATCGTCTTTGCCGGATATCTGAGCGTTCACCGATGGGATGTCGTCGTGTCCGATAAGCCCTTCGTTGGACTGGACAATTTCAGGGAGTTGTTTTCCGACGAGTCTTTCCTGAATGCTCTCAAAAACACTCTCCTCTACACCCTGAATGTCCCGGTGAGCATGGTGCTTGCCTTGACTGTCGCGTTGATGATGAATCGGCGAGTAAAGGGAATTGCCCTCCTCCGGGCGCTCTATTTTCTACCGAGCGTCACTTCGTTCGTCGCGATTGCACTTGTGTGGATGTGGATCTATCATCCGACGTTTGGTGTAGCGAATTTTCTTCTGCACCTTGTCGGCCTTGCACCGTCGGCCTGGCTGAACTCTACCAACACAGCGATGATCTCAGTCGTGATCTTCTCCATCTGGCTGGGCCTCGGCTATCAAATGATCATCTTCCTGGCCGGACTGCAGGGGATACCCGAGGAATTGCACGATGCTGCTCGGATCGACGGATCGGGCAGCTGGAATCGCTTCTGGCACATCACGCTTCCCCTTCTCAAACCGACGACATTCTTCATTCTCATCACGTCTCTGATCAGTTCGTTTCAGGTGTTCACTTCCATTTATGTCATGACGGCGGGTGGTCCTGTCGGAAGCACTGATGTGATCGTATACCACATTTATCAATCGGCCTGGGAACAACTCCGTATGGGGTACGCGTCAGCGATGTCCTGGGTGCTCTTTGTCATCATCGTCATCGCAACATGGATTCAATTTAGGCTTCTGGGAAATCAAATCGACTATGGATGATTCGTTCCAACAGGAGGACATCGTATGGCAACGAAAGGAATCAAGAAGATCGCAATGAACACCGGTGGGGGTGACGCTCCGGGCCTCAATGCTGTGATTCGTGCCGCCACCATTGCAGCGGCGGATCGCGGCTGGGAGTGTGTCGGCATCAGAGATGGCTACAATGGATTGATGACGCCCTCGGACTATCCCGAAGGCGGACTGATCCCGCTGACTCCGGCTCGGGTGAGAGGCATTACGCATTTGGGCGGTACCATTCTCGGAACGACGAACAAGGGGAACCCCCTCAAGTACCCAACTAAAGGAAAAGACGGCAAGATGTACGAGAAGGATCGATCCGATGAACTGATAAGAGCGTTCAAACGCGAAAAGATCGACGCTCTCGTCGCCGTGGGTGGCGACGGTTCGCTGACCATTGCCAATGTCCTCTCCCAAAAAGGAATCAGAGTTGTCGGTGTTCCCAAGACCATCGACAACGATCTCGAGAAGACGGTTATTACATTCGGATTTGACACGGCCGTCTCGTTCGCGACCATGTGCATCGATAGGCTCCATTCCACGGCTGAGGCACATCAGCGCGTCATGGTGGTGGAAGTCATGGGACGGTACGCGGGATGGATCGCATTGAACAGCGGCATCTCTGGAACTGCCGATGCAATCTTGATCCCTGAGATTCCATACGATATCCGAAGCGTCGCAAGGAAAGTTGAAGAACGGTTCACCGGCGGAAGGAAATTCGCTATCGTGGTTGTCGCCGAGGGTGCCAAACCAAAAGGCGGATCCGTTTCGGTCGTCTCCAAAGAGCTTGGACGCGCTGAGCGTCTCGGGGGTGCAGGCGAGCGAGTTGCTGAGGAAATCCAGAATGCGACGGGACGGGAAACCCGATGTGTTGTCCTTGGGCACCTCTTGCGGGGTGGCTCACCGACGACATTCGACCGGCTGATATCGCTTCGGTTCGGTGCTGCCGCAATACGGGCACTCGATGAAGGGAAATCGGGGATTATGGTCGCGCTCGACCCACCCACGGTGCGCTACGTTCCCCTGGGACAAGCAACCCGACGAATGAAGACCGTGCAGCTGGATTGCGACACCATGTGCACCGCACGAGATCTGGGCATTTGTTTCGGTGATTGAGCAGCCCATCGGCATAAAATTTTCGGAGATCATATGTTCTCTCTGCGACGTATCTCAGTTGCATGTCTCTTCGTACTTTTGTCGGCGACGGTTGCGTTGGCGCAGCGGGTCGAGACGCTCTTCTATGCTATTGACAATGAAGACTGTTTCTCAAGCTTCAAAGCCAACATCAAGAAGATCGACATCGTCGGGCCTCAGTGCTACAAGATGAATGAGCAAGGAATTATTACGGGGTCTATCGATACTCGCATCCTTGAACTCTCAAGGAAGAATGGCGTCAAGGTAATGCCGCTGGTGATGAATCCGGGCTTTGACCAGCCGTCATTCCATTCCTTTCTGCACGATTCGCTGGCCAGAATCAGGGCAGTTTCCACCTTGCTTCGACTCTGTCAGGAAAACGAGTGCTACGGTATTCAGTTCGACTTCGAGCACATCCATGTAACGGACAAGGATTTCTATACGGAATTCTATCGCCAAGCTGCTTCCCTGTTACACGCAAACCGCTTTGCGATCAGCATTGCCGTCGTTCCCCGATCAAGCGACAACGCTGGTCCGACGGAATATCACCAGTGGAACTTCGAAAATTGGAGCGGTGTCTACGACTACAAGGCGCTGGCGGAAATCGGGGAATTTGTCTCCCTCATGACTTATTCCCAACACACCCCTCGAACTCCTCCAGGTCCCGTCGCAGGGATCCCTTGGATGGAGGCAGCCATCCGGTTTGTATCCCAAAGTGTGCCGGCTTCCAAGATTTCGCTTGGTCTGCCGTGCTATTCACATCAGTGGCAGGCCGGTTATCAAAATGGCAGAGCTCTCGCGTGGGGTCGCACTCTGGACTTCAAGGAAGCCGAAGGGATCGCAGAACGATATGGAGCATCCTGGCAGTGGGATGATCACGAAAAAGTCTATTACACGATCTATAGCAACGAGGGGTTGAACGAGTACATGTACCTTGAGGATGCTCGATCGTTCAGTGCAAAGGTGGCGTTGGTCAAGAAATACCACTTTCGTGGGATCTCGGTGTGGCGATTAGGGCATGAAGATCCTGATGTTTGGAAACAGCTCGGACAATCCCGGCAGAATTGAACATTCATGAAGCGCACAGACAAGATATTCCTGTACATGGGTTTGATCGCGATCGCCGTGTCAATGCTCATACCATTCTTGTGGATGCTGAGCACTTCCCTCATGGATGAGCTTGAAGTGTACCAGTTTCCGCCGAAATTCATTCCCTCAGTCTGCAAGTGGAACAACTTCGCGGAAGCGATGACGCTGCAACCGTTTGGGAGGTTCTTCCTCAACTCGATGATTGTTGCAGCAGCGTCCGTCATCGGGCAAATTACGTTCTGCTCGATGGCAGCCTATGCATTTGCACGACTCCGATTTCATGGACGTGAAAGAATCTTTGCCCTGTATCTTGGAACGATGATGATCCCGGCAATCGTCACGGTTATACCGGCATTTCTCATCATTACCACGTTTGGTTGGATGAACACCTATTGGGCCCTCTTCACACCCACGATGTCGAGTGTCTGGGGCATCTTCCTTCTTCGACAGTTCTTCCTCACGATTCCCAAAGAGCTCGAGGACGCCGCCCGTGTCGATGGCGCTTCCGACTGGACGATTTTCATCAAGGTCATCCTGCCGCTCTCCAAACCCGCGCTGGCGACACTCACAATTTTTGCGTTCATGGGAAGTTGGAAAGACTTTCTCTGGCCTCTCATCGTCACAAACAGGGTTGACATGCGAACGGTGGAGGTTGGAATTGCATCATTCAGCAATCTGTATACGACAGATTGGCCGCACCAGATGGCCGCGGCAGTGGTCGTGATGCTACCAATCATCATCGTGTTCATGTTCGCTCAGAAGTATTTCGTCAAAGGCATTACGATGACAGGCATCAAGGGCTAAGGCCCTCTCAATCTCCTTGCAGGAGAATCTATCTATGAAAACAGAAAACATCCTTCACCTGCTCTCTCGTGAGGACAAGTGGTATCTCGGGGGCGGTAACCGACTTCTCTGGGCTCCGCCCTTCCCGCTTCATCCCGATGCACCGGGATTTTGGGACGAAGCGCATTACTACAATTACGAACTCAAGCCTCTTTTCACTTGGACGATTCTCGATGAAGACGGGCAGGAGGTCCGACTCCGGTTCCTCAAGCGTCACTGGGATCCCTCGTGTCTCACGCACAAGTATGAAGGCACAAGAATGGGATCAAAAGCGAAATTGCAAGTGACAGAACGACGCGCGGTACTTCCGAGTGACGTGGCCACATCCGCTGTAGAAATCCGTAACACAACACGGAAAAAGCTGCGGCTACAGTTCGTAGCCTGGACAACGCAGGAGAACGCGCCGTCAAAGGAGGCCGTGTGGCTCAAAGACGTCGAACACTCCAAAGGGGTCATTTCTTTTCAAAAGTTTCTTCGACCTTCTGTCCATCCACACGTCGAGATTGCATGTGCATTCTCGCTCAATCACAAGTCACCTACGTTCGGACTGAATCTCAGCGAGAAAGCCGCCCTCCGGCCGGATTGGAGACAGACCCCCTGGTTCGGGACTTCTGGCAAAGATGTCCTCGGTACCAAGAAGCAACTCGGCGCTGCGACCGATGAGGGGCTGGTTTACATGGCTTTGAGTAGCCCCATGTCCTTAGCACCAGGGCAATCGACGCGAATTGCGATTGGGTTTGCTGCTTCTCCTTCGGCTGAAGAGACTCTCCGCAATCTTCGGGCGGCTCTCCAGCAGTCCGATCCAATCGACCTGAGCCGAATGAATTGGAACGACCATTTCGATTCCGTTCCCTCTTTCGAATGTTCGGACGAGTTCTTTCAACGATACTATTGGTATCGTTGGTATGGACTGCGGTTAAACACTCAGTTTGGTAACGAAGGAAATTACAAACGACCATTTGTCTGCGAAGGAATCGGATATTTCCGTGCCCCTATTTCCTACAGTGCACCATGTCACATGCTCGAGAACCGATGGATGCACGAGCCGGAGCTTGCCCAGGGGAGCCTCCTCACATTTCTGGATAATCAGAGGGACGATGGGGGATTTCGCGGCTATCTCGACATGAACTACTTCCGCCAGGAAATGTTCTACCATGCCGATTGGGGAAATGCGTTACTTCAGTTGGAACTGGTACATCCGTCGCAACTTCTGCTCGAAGAGGTTTACGAAGGATTGAAGAAATACGTCGGCTATTTTGATCGCGAGCGTGACGAGGAGGTCAGTGGACTGTACGATATTGACAACCACTACGAAACAGGTCAAGAATACATGCATCGGTACATCGTTGTCAATTCCCGCGCGGATCAAGAAAGCTGGGGCGAAGTGTTCCGGCTCAAAGGAGTCGATGTTACAGTCTATATCTACAGACTCAAGCAGGCACTGGGCACCATCGCGGAGAAGCTCGGAAAGAACGATGATGCTGACTTGTGGAAGATCGAAGCAGAGAAGATCAAAGCAGCGGTACTGGAAAAGATGTGGGATCAGAAGGAGGAAATGTTTTTTGATGTCGATCCGGCCACAGGAAATCGGACGAACGTAAAAGCCTCTACCTGTTTCTATCCCTACTTCACAGATATCGTTGGACAAGATCACGTTCACGGGTTGAAACGACATCTCCTGAATCGGGATGAGTTCTGGACGACGTATCCTGTTCCTTCTTCAAGCGCAGATGACGAGTACTTTTGTCCGGAGCCCGAATGGAAGGGAAAACGGATGAACTGCCCATGGAATGGGCGCGTCTGGCCGATGACCAACAGTCATGTCGCAGAGGCTCTTGCCACCACTGCTCTCAGCATGAACGATAAGACACTGCGCAAGAAAGCGGCAGAATTCATAACAAGGTTTGTCAAGATGATGTTCTTCGACGGCGCCCCGGAGCTCCCGAACTGCTTCGAGCACTATCACCCATTCACCGGGACGCCCAGCGTCTACCGCGGGATTGACGACTATCAACATTCATGGGTGAATGATCTTATCATCAAGTATCTCTGTGGAATTCGTCCAGAGGAGTTTTCTGTCGTCATCGATCCGTTCCCCTTCGGGCTTGCATCGGTGACCATTGATAATGTTGTCATTCGTGGGCGACGCTTGAAAGTGAAAATTGAGGGCAAGTGTTTCATTGTTTGGCTCGACGGGCAACACCATGCACAGAGTGTTCTGGGGAAACCCATAAGCATTCAAATCTGAGCAATGTCCAGTAATGGATCTCTTTGGGGGAACAGTATGTCTCAATACCACAGACCCTTCGTAGCTTTTGATGATGCAGCAATCTTTGAAACGGATTCTCTGAAGGCACATCAATGATGCACTTGCACCGACCGACATGCGAGTAGCATTCCTCATTCCGGACAACCGGCCACTCACTCTGGAAGAACTCCAGGCATGGAACTATCTGAGGAAAGCTGCCACAACCAAGGCACGAAAGATCACGTTCGCAAGCGTTGCAGCCGCGCCATCTCTCCTCGCCTCGTACGATGTCATTTGGTGGCACTGCGATGGAGCATATCCAGGCAAGGAGCAAATCACCTCTCCCGTTGTTCAGGCGATCAAGACGAGTGTTTCACATGGACGTGGGCTTTTGCTTTCGTTACTCGCCTGTCAGTTCGTGACAGACATTAGCCTCGAAACTGTGAGCCCGAACGTTGTCACTCGGGGTGAATGGACAGAACGCTCGTGGGCGGAAGAATATCCGGACATTCGGGGCTTCGGAGGATTTAGTCCACATCCCGTCTTCAGTGGCTTTTTGGGAGGACTCTACACCTGGGCACCAAAGGCCGGCGACTCCTATTCATCATGCTGCTACGACAACGCGCTTCCTTCGATAGGCAAAATCGTTGCGGTAGAAAAGCTTTATATCAAGCTGAACGAACAACGCCGCATCATGGTGGAATACGAACTGGGCAAGGGACGAATCCTGACCATAGGTTCTCACTTCTACTTTTCTGATTCGAGGCAACGATTTCGTGCCCATCTTGAGAAGTTTGCCAATAATTCACTTCGTTATGTCGCGCAAAGCAAGAAGAACTCTAAGCTCCGCTCCTCACGGCAGCAAGCCTTTTGGAATTTCGACCCTCGACGCGTTTCCTCATTTGAGCAATCAAGCAAGAGTCTGGGAAGAATCTCCGCTCATCTTCCTGCTGCTTCGAGTGATCTCGCAATTCATCGGGAGACATCAGCTGACGCAGATGGGGGACAGTTTTTCGATATCGCAGGCCGAAGATTCCTCATGATGGGAAGAGAACGTGGCGGCATAGCCGAAATCTGGTCCCATCCAACAAGATTGTTCAAGAACACTCGAGTGGGTTTCAACGTTGGCGAGCTGGGATGGCATTGGTCAGACGAACTCAGTCCCACGATCACGATCCGACCAGAATCGCTCACGCGGCGCTATGAGTGTGACGGTGCCGTGATAGAAGAGGTCCTGTATCCGTCACTCAAATCACCGGCAGGAGTTCTGCACTTTGAAGTCACATCGAAAGAATCAGTTCAGATTGTTGTTTCAGCACAGACCGACCTGCGACTCATGTGGCCGCTGAGCGAAGAAGCAACAGGCTCACTCAAATATGCCTGGGATCCGGGCAACCGATCGACGGTCGTCACCGACAGCATAAGAAAGAATGCTGCGGTTTTCGGATCAACATGTCCGCCAGCGGAACACCTCGTCGGTCAGTTCTCCGGGATCAGATTTGAAGATGACCATTGGGTTGGAATTCCTTCTGATAAAATACAGGTTTTGAGCGCCATTTGTATCACGCTCACGCCACAATCCAGACAATCCGCTTTCGTTTTTGCTGGATCGGGGGTATCATTACAGGAAGCAGTTGCATCGTATCGCGTGGCCATGAAAAGGATACCAGAGCTGTTTGAGGAACAGGCTCGACACTTCAAACGTCTCCTCGGCACGACGCTCCAATTGATAACCCCCGATGAGGAATTCAACAAATCTTATAGCTGGTCTGTCGTTGGAACGGATAAGTTGTTTGCTAACACTCCGGGACTTGGGTCTTCCTTCCTCGCGGGGTATGGACTTAGTTCATCGGGTTGGGATGGTGGCCAGAAAGTGAGCGGTCGTCCCGGCTATGCCTGGTACTTCGGGCGCGACAGTGCCTGGACATGCTTGGCAGTACTTGATTATGGCGATTTCAACAAAGTGCGAGCTGTCCTGGGATTCCTCGGTACGCATCAAGACATCAGCGGGAAGATTCTTCATGAGATGACGACCAGTGGGCATGCCCATTTCGACGCTGCGGATTCAACGCCCCTCTATCTTATCCTGTTTGGAAGGTATCTTCGGGCAAGTGGAGATGTTGAGTTCGTCAAAAAGGAATTGCCGAAAATCCGACTTGCCCTCGCGTACTGCTATGCGACGGATGCAGACGGTGATCATCTAATAGAGAACACGAATGCAGGCCACGGATGGGTTGAAGGAGGAATGCTCTTCCCTTCCCATACGGAACACTACCTTGCATCATGTTGGGCTCAGGCTCTTACGGAGACAGCCTATATCGCAGAAGCCGTAAAAGACGCCCGCCTAGCGTCACGATGCAAGCGCGAGTCAATCGCAGTGAGGTCAATTCTGCGTACGAGCTTTCGAAATGAGGAGACCGGATTCTACGAGTTTGCCAAGAATCGTGATGGATCATTTCGATCGGAGAAGACTGTTCTTCCAACCGTAGGAATGTATTTTGACTGTTCTGAAAAGAGCTTCTCGCAGCGCAGCCTTAGCGAATATGCCAGCGCCAGGTTTTCCGCGGACTGGGGTGTTCGAATGATAGGTAAAGATGATACTCTCTTCGATCCAACAGGATATCATTACGGAAGTATCTGGCCCCTCTTCACAGGATGGACAGCGTTAGCAGAATTTCGAATGCATCGGCCGATTCAAGGATTCAATCACCTCATGAGCAACGCCATGCTTTTTGACCAGTTCTCTGCGGGATGTACCGAGGAAGTCCTCCACGGAACCCGATTCCAATCCGCAGGTGTCTGCCCTCATCAGGCTTGGTCTGGCACTATGATCTTGCAGCCGGCGCTTGAAGGATTGTTGGGTCTAAACATAGACGCCCGAAATAATTCGATCGAACTGAGACCGTACCTTCCTCCTCATTGGAAAAAGATAGAGGCAAAGAATATCCCGCTGGGCAACCGGACCGTGACAATGAAAATGAGACGAGGGGCTGGCCAGACTGTTTTCACTTTTTCGATGGGTGCTCCTCCCAAAGGAAAGTACTCTCACCCTGTGCAACTGATCCTACACCCGATCTTCCCTCTCGGTACTCGCCTCCGTGGAATGTGGATTGACGGAATTCAAAAACAGAAAGGAAGATTCCTTGTTAAGAACAAATCCAGTCTCATCGTCAACGCTTTGCTGAAGACCCGCCTTGAAGTTCGTTTTGAGCATTCCGGGGGAGTCAGCGTAGTCCCCGCACGCCCACATCTTGTGCGAGGAGAAGAGTCAACGGGCTTGCGAATCGTCGATGAAGGATGGAATCATGATGCATACGTGCTGACCCTCGATGGAAAGGCCGGCGAGGAATACTTGATCGACGTCTTCGATCCTTCTGCCGTTGTGAAACACATTGATGGAGCGGTTGGGCTCGCAAGAGTTGGAGAGGTTCTCACAATCTCCGCTCGCTTTGCCGAACTTTCGTATAAGGGTTATGTGAGAAAAGAGATATCGTTATCGAGCTAGACTTTGTGAAGTCAACCTAGCAAAAAGCCCGGTCGGTTGTTTCCGATCGGGCTTTTTGCATTGCGGTAGGGCTTCATGACGGCCCATGGACCGCCTGGTTTTGTCCCTGCACTCTCGGCTTTTGCAGCAGTGCATTCAGACGACGAGCGAAGAGCCGAACATCCGGCGAGAAGCATCATGAGCATGACGAGATCTCGAGGAGATGATCTGCGCGGATTCCAATCCACGACTCGCCGTCAGGCGGGCTGCTTCTTGAGCTTCAAGAAGAGGACTGCGAGCGGCGGTAATGTGAGACTCAAGGAGAACGGATGATGGTGAAACGGAATGCTCTCGGCGTCAATTTCACCGCTATTGCCGAGATTGCTCCCCGCATAATATGAAGAATCCGTGTTAAGTAACTCCTGGTACTTCCCGAGGTCAGAAACGCCAACTCTATACCCGTAGCGGGGAACGGGCGTGAAATTGCAGACAACGACGATGCGATTGCGTGGATCCTTTGCCTTTCGCTCGAAGGCGATAACGCTGTTCGCCGCGTCCTGAAAATCAATCCACTCAAATCCTTTGTATTCAAAATCAACTTCATGGAGAGATGCTTCGGAGTCATAAAGCGCGTGCAGATTGTCAATGAGCCGTTGAACTCCCTGATGCGATTCGTACTGTAGAAGATGCCAGTCAAGCGATGACTCGTGGTTCCACTCAACCCATTGTCCGAGTTCTCCACCCATGAAGAGCAGTTTCTTCCCTGGAAATGCGAACATCAATCCGAAGAGCGCCCTGAGGTTCGCGAACTTCTGCCAGAGGTCGCCCGGCATCTTATCGAGCAGAGATCGCTTGCCATGAACCACTTCATCATGAGAGAGCGGAAGCATGAATCGTTCGCTGAAGGCGTACAAGAGCGCGAAAGTGAGATTGCGATGATGGTACGCCCGATGGATAGGATCATGGGAAAAATACTCAAGCATGTCATGCATCCAGCCCATGTTCCACTTGAGATCGAATCCCAGCCCGCCATTTTGAAGGCTGTTTGTCACACCCGGCCAAGCGGTGGATTCTTCCGCAATCATCAGACAGCCCGGATAGTAGTGGTGGACGACACCATTGAGTTGCTTGAGAAACGCGATTGCATCAATGTTTTCCCGCCCGCCGTACTGGTTCGGGACCCACTCCCCTTCTCTTCTGGAGTAATCGAGGTAGAGCATAGATGCAACGGCGTCAATCCGAAGGCCATCGACATGGTATTTATCGAGCCAGTACAGAGCATTACTGACGAGGAAATTACGCACTTCATGACGACCATAATTGAAAATATACGTTCCCCAATCCTGGTGCTCTCCTCGCCGCGGATCAGAATGTTCATATAAGTGCGTGCCATCAAACATGCCGAGGGCATAAGGATCTTTCGGGAAATGCGCCGGGACCCAATCGAGGATGACCCCAATGCCATGCTCATGACAATAATCGACGAAGTACATGAAGTCCTGAGGCTTTCCGAACCGACTCGTCGGCGCGAAGTACCCCGTTACCTGATAGCCCCACGACGCATCCAGCGGATGCTCCATCACTGGCATGAGTTCGACGTGGGTAAATCCGCGCGCCTTGACATAGTCGACGACTTGTGCAGCCAATTCTCTGTACGTCATCCAACGGCTTCCATCCTCAGGCACTCTGGCCCAGGAGCCCAGATGAATCTCGTAGAGGGAGATCGGCTTTGACAACTGATCCGTCGATCGTCGGGAGCTCATCCATGCGTCGTCATTCCATTCAAACCCGCCTAGTACATTGACTCTCGACGCTGTGCTGGGTCGCAGTTCCATCTCAAATCCATAGGGATCGGATTTGTCGATGAGCGTGCCGGCCTTGGTCTTTATTTGAAACTTGTACAGCTCTCCTTCCGGCAGACCGGGGATGAAGATCTCCCAAACCCCGGATGATCCAAGAACTCGCATCGGGTGCTTTCGGCGATCCCATTCATTGAAGCTGCCAATGACGCTGACGCTTCGGGCAGCCGGTGCCCAGACGGCGAATTGGATACCGCCGACTCCGTCTACCTCTGCGAAGTGTGCGCCCAACTTCTCGTAGATACGATGGTGATCTCCTGCATTGAAGAGATAAAGATCGAATTCCGTCAACGTTGGCAAGAAAGAATACGAATCGTAAAAGGTCGCGATTTCACCATTCTTCGCGTGCCTGCGAAGTTTATACCGGAATATTTCTGTTCGATCAGGAAAGAAAGCCTCAAAGAACCCTTCCTCAACGATCTTGTTCATCTTCGTGGCGGTGAGCTCAAGATCCCCATCGAATTCAACGACCTCGGCGGCTATGGTGTCGGGCAAGAAGGCGCGAATGGCGATTCCCTTGTTCCCCTTCACTTCCGTCGGATGAGCGCCGAGTACGCGGAAAGGATCGAAGTGATCGGTGTGAATAATCTTTGTTATATCTTCCTGCGAAGCTATTGATTTCATGTTGTGGCCTATGTCAGGTCCGAATAAAGCTTCTTTCGTTGGATGAAACGAAATACGTTATCTCGTACAAGATATCGAATCGATTTTCCCTGTTGAATCTTCTTCCGGATTTCCGACGAAGAAATCTCCATCAGCGGCCCCCCGACAAACGACATGTTCATAGGACGGAGACTCGCCTTCATGCGAACCGACCGTGGTCTCCGATAAACAATGAGCGACACCTCGTCCAGTATCTGACGGGGCGACTTCCACGAATGAAACTGACGAAGGCTGTCACTTCCGATGATCAAGAACAATTGAGATTCGGGAAAGAGTTTGCGAAACGCCCTCACCGTATCGACCGTATACGAGATTCCCTTGCGACGGAGTTCAATGTCAGACACCTTCAGTCTTGCATTGCCAGAAAGGGAAAGGCGCGTCATAGCAAGGCGATCGCGGGCAGTCGATGGATGTCTTCCCTCCTTATGCGGCGGCTTGTAGGCTGGAACAAAGTAGACAACATCCAACTTCAAGGAACGCCGTGCCATCTCAGCGATCACCAAATGCCCGAGATGCGGCGGATCAAATGAGCCTCCAAAAATTCCTATTCGCTTCAGTTTACGCGCCATCGTCCCAGGACCTTTTCGTAGATGTCCAGCGTTTTTCTGGCCGTCGCTCTCCAGGAGAATCTCTGGATATTAATCTTTCCTTTTGCGATCAAATCCCGCTTCATTTCCGGGTCACGCAACACGTGCGAAAGTGCTTCTGCGAGGTCCTCCGGTCGGGATGGGTCGACGATGAGAGACGCGGCACCGACAATCTCCGGTAGCGACCCACCGCTCGACACGATGGTGGGCGTGCCACATGCCATTGCTTCAAGTACAGGGTACCCGAACCCTTCGTAAAGCGATGGGAGAACAAGTACCTCGGCTCCGTTGTACGCACAAACGAGATCTTCATCCGAGATATGACGGAGATCTCTGATCGATCCAGTGATTCCCAACCGTTCCGCCTGTTCAGAAAGACTCCTGTCTTCTTTGCACGAGCCGCCCACAAACACCAGGTCGAGATCGTTCCTTCGAGTCCGGAGTTGAGCAAATGCATTCAAAAGCGTGCGGATATTCTTGTGCGGTTTCACATTTCCAACATACAGGACATAAGGACGGTCTAAACCAGCTCCAACCCGGAACTGATCCACCATGGAGTGGTCTTCCAGCTTGCGAAATATAGGACGAATGCCTAGATGGACCACTTCCACATTCTGTTCGGGTACCTTGAACGTCTCCAGGATGTCATCTTTTGTGTGCTGCGAAATAGCGATTACCGCTCCAGAGTGTCGCACGGCATGCCCCAACACTGTCCGTGCGTACATCCTTTGTGCGGGACTGAAGAATTGGGGCATTTTCAAATGGATAAGATCGTGAATCGTTACAACCGATCTTCCTCTCAGGCCTGTAGGGAGCGTATAATGTGGCTCATGGAAAATGTCGGCTCCCAGGTTTCTCGCCTGTCTTCCCAGAAGCATCAGTTCACCGAGCGAATATCGCTTGTAAGAAGTGGAATGTATCCGCCATCCTTCAGGACAGGGGATGCGCTGAAGAGCATCCGGAGCGACAAGAAGTGAATAGGTATGTTTTGATCTGAGTTCAGGCAGAGCGGAAATCAGATTCTGGATGTAACTGCCGATACCAAAGTCAAAATACTTACGTGCGTCGATCGCTATGTGAGCCATATCTCTGGTTCAGTCAAAACCACAAGGTGTTCGGATGGAAGCAGAGTGAATATACTCACCAGATGGTCTAAACTCAAGCAATCGCCTTGATTCAGCACTGCAATTTCGGTATTATCCGCATGTCATTGACGAAAACGAATGGAAGACACCTCAACGAAACGACCGTCCGGAGAAGAAATCTCTCAACCACCCGTTGTCCATCATCGCATCGAGAGTTCCGCTGTTCTTCGCAATTCGGTTCTCCTGTTTGGATTTCACATCTTCACGAAATCCATGGCGTTCGTTTCATTCATTCTTCTCGCCAAGTACCTTGGGACGCAGCTCTTCGGCGTCTACAACTACGCGTTCGCCCTCACCGCCTTGTTCATCCCCCTGTGCGACCTCGGGATGGATACCTATCTCATGCGGGAAATTCCCCGACTTCAGTCGGATGAAATCGCCAAACAGCTCGGGGCCGTGCTCTCATGGAAAGGCATGCTCACGTTTCTCGTTTTCCTGCTCATGTCGCTCACGACAGGGATCCTTGACAACTTCGGCACGGACCGATTCTTCATGGTCGTCCTCGCAGGCTTGATCACTCTTCTTCGCACGTACTGGACTACCTTTGCATCCTTCTTCCGCGCGATCAACAGTGTTGGCTATGAGACTGGAATGCTTTCCCTCGCAAGGGTGGCAGAGTTTATCGTCGTTGTCGTTTCCATTTCTATGGATATCGGATTGCTGGCACTTCTTGCAGTCATGACAATCGTGAATATCATTTTCGTATCGCTGACGCACGTGTTGGTGCGAGCACGGTTCACCCGCCCGGTGATGGTGCAGGAGTTTCGACACATGCTCGCGATGCTTCGCGGGGGACTTCCGTTTGCCTTAGCCACGATCTTCTCATCCATCTACTTCAACTTCGACACCGTCTTGATTTCCAAATTCATTGGGGATGACGCAGCGGGTATTTATCGGGCGGCATACAACCTCCTGTTCCCCCTGACGATGTTTGGGCTGGCGATCACCGGGGCCGTTTTTCCGTTTGCCAGCCAGAATTATGGTCGAAGCCGTCTTGAGGTAGAACGCGTTGTCAGACAAAGTGTCGTTCAGCTGCTCATGATTGCTCTCCCAATCGCGATTACGACGTCATTTCTCTCACACGAAATTGTTCGATTCCTTTTCGCGCCTGAATACGCTGCCACGGCCCAATGTCTCACCATCTTAGTCTGGTTTCTTCCGGTCGTGTTCCTCACGAACTTCTTCTCCAATACGCTTGGCGCCATCGATGAGCAAACGTTTGTCCTCAAGGTCACCATCCTGAGCGCAATCTTCAACGTTGTGGCGAACCTTATATTTGTTCCGCGCTACGCACAAACAGGTGCTTCGGTCATCACAGTCCTGACAGCGCTGCTCGGGTTCAGTTTCCTCGTCGTAAAAATAGGGAAGCGCATCTCCTCACCGATTTCCTGGGCTCCCCTGGCCCGAGTTCTGCTTTCAGGCATCGCCATCCTCCCTCTCCTCCTCTGGAAACCGCAGATCCACATTCTTCTTCTCCTTTTCGGAAGCATTTTGCTCTACATCCTTGCGTTACTTCTCTTCAGGGCGCTGAGCTTCAAAGAGGTCAAAATGCTGTTTGCCTCCTTGAGGTCTCCGGCAAAGTTCTAGCTGCCTCCCGCTCCAGCTTGCCATACCGCTGACATTCGCAGGCTCCCTCAGGTACAGTCCACACCCTGCCGCAATCGGAGAAGTGTGAGGGGAAAGAGAGATTCAGAAGAGGGAAAGTGCTACAAGCCGAAGGCCTTCATCACGGTTGCGAGGTCTTTGTCACCTCGACCAGAGAGATTGACGACGATAATGTTTTCCTTGGGTTGATTTGGGGCAATCTTCATCACATGGGCGATCGCGTGTGCCGATTCGAGTGCCGGTAGAATGCCTTCGAGGCGGGAGAGAGTTTCGAAGCCCGACAGTGCTTCCGCATCTGTGATGGAGCAGTACTCGACAAGCTTTCGATCTTTGAGGTAGGAGTGCTCGGGGCCGACTCCCGGATAGTCGAGCCCCGCTGATATTGAATGTGCAATTGTGATCTGCCCGTGTTCATCTTGCAGAAGATATTGCATGGCACCATGCAATACCCCTGGGGATCCTGCAGAAAGTGGCGCCGCATGCTTCCCACTCTGCAATCCCATCCCGGCCGCCTCAACACCGATCAATTTGACGCTCGCTGTGTCATCAAGAAAAGGGTAGAAGATTCCCATCGCATTGCTGCCGCCGCCGACGCACGCAACGATGGATGTGGGAAGACGACCTTCTGCTTCTGTAATCTGACTCTTTGTTTCCCTTCCGATGACGCTTTGGAAGTCGCGCACCATCATCGGATACGGATGCATGCCGACAACGGAGCCGATGATATAAAACGTCGTTTGAACATTTGTCACCCAATCCCGGATCGCCTCACTGGTAGCGTCTTTGAGGGTCCGGCTCCCGCTGGTCACCGGACGCACCTCCGCACCCAGGAGCTTCATCCTTGCGACATTCGGAGATTGGCGTTCAATGTCCTCCTCACCCATGTACACCACACATTCCAGCCCAAATCGTGCGCAAACCGTGGCGACTGCCACTCCGTGCTGACCCGCTCCAGTCTCTGCAATGATTCGCTTCTTTCCCAACCTGCGAGCGATCAGAATCTGCCCGACCGTGTTGTTGATCTTGTGCGCTCCAGTATGGCACAGGTCTTCCCGTTTGAGGTATATTTTCGCTCCGCCACAGCGTTCGGTCAACCTCTCCGCGTAAAGGAGCGGTGTCGGTCGACCAACGAAATAGCGCAGATAATACGACACTTCGTCCTGAAACGTCTTATCGGTTCGCAACTCCACGTACTTGGCTGTCAGTTCGTGCGCGGCCGGAATAAGAGTCTCGGGAATGTAACTTCCGCCATACACTCCGAAATGACCCCCAGCATCTGGAAAAGATCCAATGTAACGTTCAGTGCTCATCGTCGCCATGATAGGATACTGGAATGCTCTTTGCACGCATGATAAAGTCGCGGACCTTTTTAGGGTCCTTCCGACCCGGACTTCCTTCGACACCACTACTGACATCAACGCCGTACGGCCGGACAAAGCGAATCGCATCCTCAACGTTTTCCGGAGTCAGGCCACCCGACAGAATGATTCGGCCATACTCCTTGGCTTTGACTGCAACGTTCCAGTCGAACGCCTTGCCCGTCCCTCCGTACGTTCCTTCTTTATACGTGTCCAGAAGGAAAGCATCTACAATGTAATTTCGCATGCTCTCGACGTCAAAATCCTTATACACCCTGAAGACCTTGATCACGCTCGTCTCGAAATTCACGAGATCGTCGGGGCCATCGTTCCCGAGCAACTGGACGGCACTCAGGTTCACGTGGTTGACGATTTCCCGCACGAATTTCCTCTCAGCATTGACGAAAACCCCGATCTTTGAGATGTGCTCCGGAAGGTTCTTGACGATCTCTGCCGCACGGTGGTGCGGAATGAACCGAGGGCTCTCTTCATGAAAGATAAAGCCAACCGCGTCAGCCCCGCAGTGCACGGCGAATTTGGCGTCTTCGAGATTCGTAATACCGCAGATTTTTACAAAGAGATCTTGTTTCATTTCAGCCTGGAATAATGGAGCGCACGGCGGCCGACCGATCGGATTGACGGATCAACCCCTCCCCGATCAGAACGGCTTTGAATCCAGCTTCTCGCAGAGCTCGAACATCTGCCACTGTAGAGATGCCGCTTTCGCTGACGGCAAGCGCCCCCCTCCGTATCAACGGACGGAGTTTGATCGAATGTGCGAGATCGACAGAAAAGGTCATGAGATCCCTATTGTTGATCCCCACAAGTTCTGCTCCAATATCGTTTGCGCTCTGGATCTCTTCTTCCGAGTGCACCTCGACGAGCACGGCCAATCCTATCGCTTTGGCACAGTGATACAATTCGCCGATCTGCGCCTTCGAAAGAGCCCTCACAATAAGGAGGAGTGCATCAGCGCCGAGGACCTTGGATTCGTGAACCTGGTACTCATCGATAATGAAGTCCTTCCGAAGAACGGGCAGACGAGTCAAATCTTTGATGTCCTGAACAAACGATTTGTCACCATGAAAGTACTTCTTGTCTGTCAGAACTGAAAGCGCGTGTGCCCCTCCGGCTTGATACTCCAGCGCCAACTCGAGGTGATTAAACTTCTCCGTCAGCGTTCCCTTCGATGGTGACGCTTTCTTGATTTCAGCGATGATCGCGATGGAAGGCTTTTCCAGTGCGCCCTTGAAATCCCGCAGGCCCCGCACCTCCACCGCTCGCTGCCGAATCGTCGCAAGCGAAATGTTTCGCCTGGCTTCTGCCACCTCAACAATCTTTTCTTCGAGAATTGAACTGAGAACATCCATTTCGATGACTACTCCTTCGGGGCCGGAGACGGTAGTGTCACCCGCACCGCGCGAATTCTTCGGGCGGTTTTCGATTGAACGGTCAACGTCAACGCATCATATGGTACAGCGTCTCCAACCTCGGGCATACGACCCAGTTCCTTCTGGATGAAGCCGGCAATGGTCTCGTATTCCGGCGCTTCCGGCAATTGCGACTTGAATTGTTGGTTGAAATCGCCGACGCTCATTCGTGCGTCCACAGTGACAGATCCATCCCGCGCAGGCTCAACCGACTTGCTCACCTCATCGTACTCGTCATGGATCTCGCCAACGATTTCTTCGATGATATCTTCCATAGTGATGATTCCTTCGGTTCCACCGAATTCATCGATGACGATGGCAAGGTGAGCCTTCTTCTGCTGGAATTCGCGCAAGAGCTGGCTGATTTTTTTGGATTCGGGAACGAAATACGCCGGCCTCACGATGTCCTGCAAAACGATGAGGTCTCTGTGCTCCAAAAGGCTCAACAAATCCTTGCTGTAAATAACCCCAATGATATTGTCAATAGTCCCCCGATAAACGGGGAGGCGCGAATAACCCTCTTCGATCACTTTTCGCACCAGAACATCGCGCGGGATCGAAATGTCAAGCCCGACAATATCAGGTCTTGGCACCATGATCTCTTTCACTGTTGTGTCGGCAAATTCAAGAATGCTCGTGATGAGTTCGTGTTCGGTCTTGTCAATGGCTCCGCTCATGGTGCTCGCATCGAGCACCTGCTTGAACTCTTCCTCAGAAAGCTTGGTCTTTTGCAGCCCCCATCGAACCAGGAGCTCTTTCAACATGTCACGAACCGATGTCAAGCAGCACCTCGAATGTTTGTCTCTCGAATCCATTGCTCCAATTTGGCGGCGGCGGATCCGTTGTCAATTGCCTCTTTTGCCTTAGAGACCCCATCGTCCAAATCAGATGCTTTGCCCGCGACAAAGATGGCAGCAGAAGCATTGAGAACGGCAATATCTCTCGCTGGCCCCTTGGTGCCATTGAGAACTCCCTTGATGATCTCTGCGTTTCTTTTCGAATCCCCACCTCGGAGGTCTGAAGAGGATGCTTTGGGAATGCCAAAATCCTCTGCCCTGACAACATAGGACTTCACTTGCCCGTCGCGTAGTTCACTGACATTCGACGTACCCAGCGTTGAGAATTCGTCGATCCCTCCTTCGCCGTGAACAACAAGTGCGTGCTCTGATCCAAGATCCTTGAGGACTTCGGCCAATACTTTTGTCAGAGACGCGTCAAAAACGCCCACGACTTGTCGCTGCGCGCCGGCCGGATTCGTCAAAGGTCCGAGCACATTGAAAATGGTTCGAATTCCCATGTCCCGTCGCACAGGTACTGCAAATTTCATTGCACCATGAAGCTGTGGCGCGAAAAGGAAGGTGATCCCAATCTTATCCAGAATGGCGGATGTCCTTGCAGGCGTGACTTCCAAATTGACTCCGAGTTCCTTCAAAACGTCTGCACTCCCCGCTTGACTCGACACTGCTCGGTTACCGTGCTTCGCAACCACTGCACCTGCCGCACTCGCGATAATGGCGGCGCAGGTGGAAATGTTAAAGGTTCCCGATCCATCTCCCCCGGTACCACAGGTGTCGATAACGGACCCGCGTTGAGTATGAATTGGAACGGCCTTTTCCCTCATTGATTTCGCGCATCCGGCTATCTCCTCAACAGTCTCGCCTTTCAACCTCAGACCCATCAAGAAGGCGGCAATTTGCGCTTCTGTGGCACTTCCGGACATGATCTCGTTCATCGTGTCATACGATTCCTGCTTCGTAAGGTCATGATGTGCTGCCAGCCTATGGATGATTTCCCGAATCATATCCGCGTGTCCGCCGAATCCGTTTTAGTAGATGACTTCTTCCAGGAACAGTCCTTTGGCAGGAGCGGACGCTCCGCCGCGTGATCTGTCTTTCGCCTTCAGAATCTCCTGAAACTGCAGGAACTCACGATGGCCCCGGGCGACATCCACCATCGTTCCTACGAGCGCTCTCACCATCCCATAAAGGAATCTATTCGCCCTGACATCAAATATCAACTCAGTTTCGATCTTTTGCCACGATGCTCTATCGACCGTGCATCGAAAGTGATCCACATTCGCATGAATCTTGCTGAAGGATGAAAAATCATGCTCACCCAAAACAAGATTTCCACATTGTTGCAGCAGGTCTTCGCGAATATTGTACCCGCCGACATACCAACTGTAGTCCCGGCGCAATGCCGTCTGCTTCAGACCGAGATGATATCGATAGACCCGCTGTTTGGCGCTGTAACGCGCGTGAAAACTTTCAGGAACATGTTCCGCCGACAGGACAACAATCTGCGGAGGCAGCAGTGCATTCACTCCTCGTTGGATCAATTCCGGCGCAACTTGTTTTGACGTTACGAATGAAGCCACTTGCCCACGAGCATGAACCCCTGCATCAGTGCGCCCTGCAACGAGAGTCGAAACTGGCTCTTGGAGAAGCTCCCCGAGCGCCCGTTCCAGTTCGGCTTGAATAGATCGACCGTTTGGCTGAGCCTGCCAGCCGACGAAATCCGACCCATCATATTCTATCAAGAGCTTAACGTTTTGCATCAGTCCAAAAAACAAAATCCCGCTCAGAAGGCGGGATTCGTTCTTGCTCGAATTGTGGCTTAAAATTCGTTGGAGAAGGTCAGCTCAATTCCGTCGGCAGCAAGCATCCCGCCAGGCACTCGCGCGTTCAGTCGCCAGGAGCTCAGCGCCTGAACGCTCCTGTTGTACGCGGAGACCGACCTCACGGCCGAAATGGCTGCGATGACCCTGTTGATTACGAGCGCACCCAGGACGAACTGCGAGCTTTTCAACGTGCTCTCTCCCCGATTTCGCAAATCCTTGTAATGGAGCCTGTCCGCATCTGAGCTCCACTGCCATGCGAAATTAGACTTTGGGTCATAGAGCAAGTCATATTCACGGTTTCGTAACTTCGCGTCATTGTAGCTCAAGACATCAGAAAAATTGCCGATGTTCACCTCAAACTTGTCATCCTTGGCATCGAAGTTCGCTGACGCGCTCTGAACCGCCAGGGTTTTCGCATCGTTTTTCAGCCATTGGCCGTAAACGTTGAATCCGCCATACGCAAGCCACAAGCCTGCGTCTGCACCCATGAAATATTTCCCAGTCCCAAGATTCTCAGCATAAAGATCTCCGAGCCCCGGAAGGATCAGAGAATAGGCGATAGCCAACATGGCAGACTTCCTTGGTTTTTGGTCCTCGAAGCCTGAGAAGGGATCAGATGACGGAGTCAACGTTATTTGAGAAGCCATTTCGAGTTTCAGATTCGATTGGCCAAAAGCAGAAGCTGAAGCAAGAAGAACTAATACAACTGTTCGGCTTAAACGGTTTAGGCACATATTGATACCTCCTTTGGATTTGTGTGATACATAGGGTCAATTCCAAGCTGGGTATCAACAAGTCTTCCTGTGCAACACTCTCCTTCCAAGCCGTTTATTTTTACTTCGAGTATTCGGTTTGACAGGTCTTTGATGCTTCCGACTTTCACTCGCACGTACTCCCCTGTAAGCCCGGACCAGTTGCCATTCACCGCTTGATCTTCAAACAGGACTTTAACATTCTTATTCATGAAGGAACTGTGAAACACATCGCGTTTTCGCGAACTCAAGATGCGAAGCATCTCGCTTCTCTCTGATCGAATTCTTGGTTCCACTCGACCCGGGAAATCGGAAGCTGGGGTGTTCGGCCGTTCGGAGTACGTAAAAACGTGCAGGTAAGATATCGGTAAATCTACAAGAAAACGATATGTCTTTGAGAAGAGATCATCTGTCTCGCCTGGGAAGCCCACGATTACGTCAGCACCAATTCCTGCCTCAGGTAGAAGCTCTCGCACGGTTCGCACCCTGTCAGCGTAGAGATCAGTCAGATAACGCCGCCGCATTGCCTTCAATAAATCATCATTTCCTCCTTGAAGGGGGATATGAAAGTGCTTACAGAGCTTAGTATTAAGCTTCCATAGCGCAAGTAACTCATCAGTAAGTAGATTGGGTTCAATGGAGCTGATCCGGATTCTATCGAGGCCATCAATGTCAACGAGTTCACTGAGCAGACGAGGTAAGCTCGTTCCATTCTTGTGGCCGTAGTCTCCAACGTTGACGCCAGTCAGCACGATCTCCCGATATCCCTCCTGCACCACGCGTTTGGCCTCGTTGACGACGTCAAAAACGGCCACGCTCCTGCTAGCGCCTCTGGCTAATGGAATAGTGCAGAATGCACATGAATAATCGCATCCATCCTGGACCTTCAAAAATGCCCTGGTGCGGTCAGAGAATCCAAGAGATGAAGCTTGGTCGGCCACGTCCATCGACTCCACAGAACCGACGAACGTTCGGGATTGAGGGGCCTTCTGGAAGCCTTCGGCGTGCTCGAAGACATGAAACTTCTCTTTTGTTCCCAAAACCAGGTCCACACCTGGGATAGCTGCAATCTCGGCTGGCCGCAATTGTGCATAGCAACCCGCAACGATGACATAAGCATCCGGGGAATGGCGAAGCGCCCTACGGACCATTTGGCGACACTCTCTGTCCGCTCGCTCGGTGACGCTGCATGTGTTGATGATACACACATCAGCCCCATCGTCGATACCGACCACTTCATACCCTTGCGCCCGAAACTGTCCAGCAATTGTGGAGGTTTCAGCGAAATTGAGTTTGCAGCCAAGAGTATGTACGGCAACTCGCCTCATAGATATGAAAAAGAGTTGCCCGAATCGAACGGGCAACTCTTTTCGTTCTCCATTCTCCTGCTATACGTTTGAAGGTTCGCTGGCGCTCGGTTCCGTCACCACACCCGTAGCCGTCATCATATCCTTCAATGTCATCGGTGAAAGCTTATGCGAAGAAACGTAGTCATCCACGATCCTCTGTTCCTTGCCGCGTAAGAACTCGATGACAGACAACACGATCTTCTTGTTGTCCTTGTCGAATTCGATAACCTGCAGCGGAAGAACATCATCAACGTGAAATGATTCGCTGATGTTTTTCACCGGTGTTTGCGAAAGCTGTGATAGTGGCACAAAACCATCGACACCGAGAGGAAGCTCAACAATGACACCCTTCTCGATGATGCGCACGATTTTGCCATCCACGGGGGTGCCGACCTTGTATGTCGTTTCAAATGCTTCCCATGGATTGTCCTGGATCTGCTTGTGTCCCAGCGAAATGCGCCGCTGATCCACATCAATTCCAAGGATAACCACTTCGATCTTGTCACCCTTTTTGACCACTTCACCCGGATGACGGATCTTCTTTGTCCAAGAGAGGTCAGAAATGTGAACCAAACCATCCACTCCCTCTTCCAATTCGACGAACACGCCAAAATTGGTGAGGTTTCTCACAACACCCTGGTGCTTTGATCCCACGGGGTATTTCTGAAGCAACGTAAGCCATGGATCCGGCTCCAGTTGTTTCATGCCGAGGGAAATCTTCTTTCCCTCCTTGTCAAGAGACAGAATGACGGCATTGACGATCTGGCCCATGGAAACCATCTGCGATGGGTGCTTGATATGCTGTGTCCAGCTCATCTCAGAAATATGGATAAGACCCTCGATGCCCTTTTCGATCTCGACAAATGCGCCGTAGTCGGTCAACGAAACAACTTTGCCCTGGACCTTAGTACCAACAGGGTATTTCAATTCGATGTTCTCCCAGGGATGTGGCAGCAACTGCTTCATGCCGAGGGAAATGCGTTTCTTTTCCTGGTCGAAGTCAAGGACGACGACGTTCACTGTTTGATCAAGTTTCACAACTTCAGAGGGATGACTGATGCGTCCCCATGAAAGATCGGTGATGTGCACAAGGCCATCGACTCCGCCAAGGTCGACAAATACTCCGAAATCTGTGATGGCTTTGACATGACCCTCGAGGATTTGCCCCTTCTCCAGGCTCTCCAGAATAGTCTTTCTCTGGCCGGCCAGTTCTTCCTCGACGAGCACCTTGTGACTTACGACGACGTTCTCCGACGGATGGTTGACCTTTACGACACGGAAATCCATCTCCTTGCCGATGAAGGCGTCAAAATCGCGAACGGGACGCACGTCAATCTGCGATCCGGGAAGGAATGCATCGATCCCAAGAAGATCGACGACGATTCCACCCTTTGTTCTGCGCATGCATCTTCCTTTGAGCACCTCGCCTGTGTCAAACGCTTTCACAACGCGCTCCCACACACGCATGAAGTCTGCGCGCTTCCGCGACAGAATCAGTTGACCGTCTTTATTCTCGACACTTTCGAGAAAGACTTCAACCTCTTCACCGATCTTCATTTCTTTGATATTCGGAAATTCGGATACTGGCACGGCTCCTTCTGATTTGAAGCCGATATCCACAGCAACATATTGATCCCCGATGTGAACGATACGTCCTTTGACGATCTCGCCTTGGCTGATCGAAGTCATCGTATTTTCATACAATTTCGACAGTTCCTGGAACTCAGCGTCGGTGTAATCTCGTTCGTCGAGACCGTTTTTCTTTTCCGGTACTTCTACCATGAAACCTCCAAAAATACTTACCTCGAAGTCAGGTAAGACAGCCCCGCGGTCAATCCTCAATGCCAGTCATCAACACATCAATCATTGGCCGAAGTTGCTTTTGCGTTAGTGTGAGTAGAGTGGTTAGTTATGAATGACTGTTGTTGTTCCAATCTTCTGTGTTGCATGATCGAATCGCGATTCGATCGCCGTTTTCACTTTTTCCATGAGCCATTGCGGTGTTGATGTCGCCCCGGTTATTCCGACGCTTTCGATGCCGTCGAACCAAGAACCTTGCAACTCACCCTCATCCTCGACGAAATATGTTTGAGGATTTGATTCCTTTGCTATCCCGTATAAGACTTTCCCGTTTGAACTATTCCGCCCAGCGACGAACACCACGATGTCATTGGAAGCCGCAAACTCCCGAATCTTTTTGTCGCGCCCCGATACTTGTCCGCAGATAGTGTCTTTCGCGTGGAATTCTAGTGCTTCATCCTCTATAGATCCAATCACAAGATCCTTGATACGTTTTTGCAGCTCTTCTTTCAAAACGTAGAACGTCGGTTTATCCATCGTCGTCTGGGAGAAGAGCACTGTCTTTCGGTCCAGAGCGACAAGCCCAATCTCATCCACCGACTTGATCACAATCGCTTCGCCGTTTGTTTGACCAACCAACCCAAGTACCTCGGCGTGCTCCTTCTTCCCGAAGATGACTACCTGGAAGCCATCAATGTAGAACCGGCGAATTCGTTCCTGCACCTTCGTCACTACCGGACACGTTGCATCGATAATTGTGATGCCAAGCTCCTGCGCCCTTTTGTAGGTCGACGGCGGTTCCCCATGTGCTCTTACAAGAACTCTTCCGCCCTTTGCTTTCTCGAGTTCGCTGAGGCTGATGGTTTTCAGGCCCTTTTCGGCCAGGCGCCGAATCTCCACCGGATTGTGGATCACGTCACCAAGCGAAAAGAGATCACCGGATTCCCTGAGTTCCTGTTCCGCAATGTCAATCGTTCGGACAACTCCCCAGCAAAACCCCGAGAACCTGTCAATCGAAACTTTCACCTGCCTCCACCCTCGATGATTTCCTTCGCTCTGGCGACAACGAACTCTACCTGATCTTCGACACTCATCCCGGACGTGTCAACCTCAATTGCATCGGAAGCTTTTCGGAGTGGGCTGGCCTCCCTCGTCGAGTCAAGCCGATCTCGCTCCGAGATCTCTCTTTCAAGTGCAACACCGTCGATATCCACTCCCGCTCCCTGCAGATCTTTCTGACGACGTTTCACCCGTTCTGGCATGTTCGCGATCATGTAGATCTTCAGATCGGCATTCGGCAAAACCACCGTTCCGATGTCCCGGCCTTCCAAAACCACTCCTCCGCCCTCAGCCATTCTTCGTTGCTCGCGAACGAGCACGTTTCGCACTCTTTGATAGCTGCTGACAATGCTGACACTTCGGGTAACCTGCGCCGATCGCACTTGTTCCGTAACATCCCGCTCATCTACGAAGACGCGAAGTCCGTTCTCACCCTTCTCAAGTCTCAGCTGCGTTTTCTCTGCCAGCGCGCTGATCCGATCCGCGTTTTCCAATGGAATTTTTTCTTCCAGGACACGGAACGTCACGGCTCGATACATCGCCCCGGTATCGATATGCAGATACCCTAGCCGACGAGCAACGAGCCGTGCTGTGGTGCTTTTGCCCGACGCGGCCGGGCCATCAATGGCAATGACGATGGTTCGCAAGTTTCTACAAATTGGATTTAAAATATACGCAAAATATCAGTTTTTATCAACAGAAGAAGCGTGTAGTGCCATTTCTCTGTATTGTCGGTTCTTTCAGAACTTTCCCTTCAATTTCGACAAAAAATCGCATATCATGATGCCATGCGCAAGCTCACTCATAGCGAAATAGCAACCAAACGAACAAAGCTAGACGAAATTAAACCATCCGACCGTCTCCCTGTTGTCGTAGTTGTTGACAACGTTCGGAGCCTCTATAATGTCGGCTCTATCTTTAGAACTTCTGACGGAGTACTTCTGGAGAAGCTCGTTCTCACCGGTTATACCCCAAGACCCCCGCGGAAAGAGATCGAAAAGACTGCCTTAGGTGCCACGGAAAGTATTCCCTGGGAGTACATCAAAGACCCGGTTGAGGCCGTCAGGAAGTTCAAGACATCAGGATACCATGCATTCTGCCTCGAACTTACCGATGAAGTTGCTCCATACTATGATGTCTCGCCGGTACAGTACCCATTGTGCCTCGTCATCGGCAACGAGATCACCGGCGTTTCAAAAGACGTTCTTTCCGAATGCGACGAAGCAATTGAGATTCCACAATTCGGGATCAAGCAGTCGCTGAATGTCGCTGTTGCTTATGGTGTGGCAATTTTCGAACTCAACCGAATCTGGAGAGCCTCAAGGAATCGATCTCAGTAGGCCAAGGTGTAGAAGTCTTCCTTTTCGTGGGTGTGAATCCGCAGAACTCCCGCCCGCACAAGTTGAATCAACAGTCGCGACGCCCTCCGATCAGAGATATTCTCAAGTTTGCCGAGTTGTTTCACAGTGATGCGCTCATTCCCATCCAGGTAGTCCAAGAGGTGGCGTTCAGTGTCTCCGATGCTGATGCGCATCGGAGGCGCGTCCGGACTCTCAGACCGCATGATTTTCACGACCTCTTTGCTGGCTACGACCGTCTTGTCTTTCACCCTGATCAGGACCTTCGACTCCGGATCGTCTGATTCTTCTCCCTCATCCACAAGACTATGCGGTTTCTGATCGCTTTCCTCGACCGTAACGACGATGACATCCTTGCCTCTGTATGAGAGGATATCAATTCCAGGCTCGATCGGAGGATCACAATGAACCTTGCCGGCGGTTTCAATCATCTCCACCTCGGTCTTTTCGCTCTCCACACCAACGATTGTCTTGTCATCATCGATGCCGAAAAGAATTGTTCCCCCTTTGGTGTTCGAGAATGCGATAAGAGCGCGTGCAATCTTCGCGGGACTCGAAACTTTTCGCTTGAATTCGAGCTGGGACCCTTCCCCTTCCCCAAGCAATGCCTGAAGCTCTTTCCCGTTCATGACGCTCTCCCCGAGCATTCAAAGCCCTTGTGCTGCCATTCTATCAAGTATGAGCTGGGACCGCCGCTCAAGATAACGAGTCTCCTTATCGACTCTGTATCGCCGTGGATTAGGAATGACCGCGGCGAGTCTTGCACACTCCTCGCGTGATAGCACACTTGCCGTCTTGCCAAAGTAGAGTTCAGAAGCTGCCTCAATCCCATAAATTCCCCACCCCCACTCAATGACGTTCAAATAGAGTTCCAGAATTCGTTGCTTGCTCAGCGTCCTTTCGACATACCACGTGAGCGCCCATTCTTTCAACTTCCGCAATGGGTTCTTTGAAGAAGACAAGAACAGGTTCTTCACGAGCTGTTGCGTTATCGTGCTCGCCCCCCTCGCGGCTTTCCCTTCCTTCAAATTTCGTTCAATCGATTCTCGAAACTCAAACCAGTCAAATCCGGCATGCGACCAAAACGTCCCATCCTCCGAAATGATGACTGCATTGATCGCATCCTTCGGGACGGCGCTCAAAGGTATCCATCGTTGGACCTTCCTGAAGTGCCTCCCTTCCGCGAGAGCTTCCTGTTCATGCTCACGCATAAACGCCGTTTCCATCGGATTCAACGTCTTGAGTTTTCGCACATCACCGAACGGAAGCGTCACGAATTCAAGAACTATCCATACCAGAACAATCAGAACGATCGTCAGGAACTTGTGCGCACGAACCCACGAAAAAAGCGCCTTCCAAGTTCTCTGAATTCGTTCTACGGGTTTCATCGCTAACAACTCAAAGAACGTTTGCGACTATCGAGATAGCTTTGCAGAAGTATTGCGGCTGCCATTGCATCAATACGCCCTTTGTTCGTGCGTCGTTCTCCTCGCTTCGTGCCCATGTCCAACATTGTCTGATGCGCCATCGTTGTAGTAAATCGTTCATCCCAAGGGATAATCTCTGCAGTCGTTACACCTTTTAACAGTTCAATGAAACGCTCCACTTCCTGGGCCTTCTGGGCCTTCTCTCCCTTCAGATTGAACGGCATCCCAACGATGATGAGATCAACGTTTTGTATCTCTACAATCTCGCAGAACCGGCGGAGAAATGTCTTGTCATTCAGAAGCGTTTCTAAAGGCTGGGCAATAATCTGAAGAGGATCGCTGAGGGAGATTCCAATCCTGCGCGTCCCATAGTCTATACCCAGTATTCTCTTTTCATTTGCCAGGAGACCCTCCTCAGGACCAGATCCGATTAGCCAAAAAACCGTTCAACTTCAAGAATCCCTTCGACCCTTTTTATTTTTTCAACGACACGCGTAAGGTGTTCTGTGTTCTTGACGAACAGGATGATCTGCCCCTCAAAGAGAGAGCCCCGCGAATCGATATTGACGCTACGAATATTCGTGTTTTGAAATGAGGAAATGGCGTGCGTCACGTCGCTCAGGAGGCCCGGCCGATCCTTCCCATAGACGCGCACGGCAACGATAAAATCCGCGCCATTGGCCGCGGGCCAACTCACCTCCACGATTCGTTCGCTCTCTGCCATACGTTTCGATAGCACATTCTTGCAGTCCTTGCGATGAATCCTGATTCCTTCGCCAATCGTCACAAATCCCACGATACTGTCTCCGGGTATTGGATTGCAGCATTTCGCGTACTGATGCATAAAATTGTCGCTGCTCCCGAGAATCGAGATACCCGTTGTGAGCTCGCGAGCGGAGTCTATGAATTTCTTGAAGAGCGATTGTGATTCTTCTGCCGGCTTCTGATCCTCCTCCCCGGCATGTTTCGCACGAATCACGATATCCTCGATAAAGAGATCGGGGTCGATGCGATGCTCGGCCACGTCGAGGTAAAAACTTTGCAAATTCTCAATCTTCACCGTGTGGATAATCTTCAGAAGATCATCCTCATTGTAATGCAGTTTGTGACGTTTGAGCTTCTTCTCCCAGATATCCTTCCCCTCCTCGGCTTTTTTGCGAAGCTCTTCCCTGACCCAGCGTCGGATATGCGCCTTCGCCTTGTGCGACACAACGAACTTGTCCCAATCAGGATTAGGATTCTGGTTCTTGGAGGTGATGATCTCCACCTGATCTCCACTCCTCAACAGAGAATTCAACGGCACAATGCGCCCGTTCACTTTCGCGCCGATGCAATGGTAGCCGATGTTCGAATGGATCTCAAATGCGTAGTCAACGGGTGTCGCGTCGCGAGGCAAGATCTTCAAATCTCCCTTTGGCGTAAAAACGTATATTTCATCCTGATAGAGATTCAGCTTAAAGCTCTCGAGGAGTTCCTTGGGGGTGTCATCATTTTTTTGTTCGAAGATTTCCCGAACCCAATTCACCCACGTCTCGAGCTCTTTGTCGATGGAGCTTTTGTTCTCTTTGTACATCCAATGGGCGGCCACACCCTTTTCCGCGACTTCATGCATCCCTCTCGTCCGAATCTGAACTTCGACGAGTTTGCCACCGGGACCAACGACCGTGGTGTGAATCGACTGGTAGCCGTTCTTCTTTGGGATCGAAATATAATCCTTGAATCGCTCAGGAATCGGCTTGTAGATCTCCGAAATGATCCCGTAGACCAGGAAACAGTCGTTGTTATCCTTGGTATCCAGGATGAACCGTATGGCGAAGAGATCGTAAATCTCATCCAGTGGCTTGGCTCGTTTCAGCATCTTGTTGTAGATGCTGAAAAGATGCTTCGGCCGTCCCTCGAATTCATAGGCGATAGACTCTTCCGCGAGCCGTTTGGCGATAGGCGTCGTGAACTTCTTGATATAGTTTTCTCGTTCCCGCCTTCTCGATTTGAGCTGACGCGCGATCTGATCGTATTCGGCGCGGTGAAGGAACTTGAACGACTGGTCTTCAAGCTCCCACTTGATCTTGGCCAGACCGAAACGATGCGCAAAGGGTGCATAGATATCCAGCGTTTCCCGTGCCAGCCGTTGTTGTTTCTCCGGAGGAAGGTACTCGAGCGTGCGCATGTTGTGCAGACGATCGGCGAACTTGATCAGCATAACCCGGATGTCGTTGACCATCGAGAGCAACAGCTTTCGATAACTCTCCGCCTGAGTGACTTCATGGCTCCGGAAAATGTCCGTGATCTTCGTGGCCCCATCGACGATGTCGGCGATGGCGTCCCCGAATTCTGCACGAATATCTTTTATATCGAATGTAGTGTCTTCGACGACATCGTGCAGCAGCGCACTAGCCACAGAAACGTCGTCTAGTGGGATTTCCTTTGCAACAATCATCGCCACTTCATACGGATGATAGAAATAAGGCTCTCCCGAAGCCCGCAAATCATTCTTATGGGCATTGAGACTCAACGTAAAGGCTCTAATGATCAAATCCTCGTCAACTGCCCTGAGGTTCCTCCGGCAGACGTCGAGGAGATCATCTAACTTGTTCTGGAATTGAGCATCAATCATGAGTGTGTCGGAGATATACTTCTACGCAAAATATATGCAACGGAGACTCAATGTCAAGGACGTGATCACTGCTTGCCCGTTCGTGACGAACTGTTTGCCACTTGCTGAAGTAGTTCTTGTGCCCGTTCAATCTTGTCCTGAACGCGATGTTGCAGATGCTTTGGGAACTCTGATTCATGCAGCTTCGCAATACCGTCAAGAAGGGTGACTGCTTCTGGCAATTTGCGGAGTTCAATTTCCATCTTCGCAAGGTTAAGCCTGCACACTGTCTCATTGTAGTGATTATTGTCCCGGGATCTCAGGATGACATCAAGCAATTGCCGATATGCGCTTTCTGCCTCAGACCATTTCTCTGCTTTCTGGCAAGCGGTAGCTAGGCCCCAAAGAAAACTCCGGTTCTCAGGATATTGTTTCAATCCCGCCCGAGAACACGCTATCGCATTGTCAAACATGCTTGCGTCCGTGTAAACCGCCAGGAGCATGCCGAGCGCGGTGTACCGGTTGTAGACTCCTTTATCGACGGACTTCCATAATAGCGGGAATGCCTCCGTCCTATCATCGCCAACAAACGGGATCCAATTGAAAGCTTCCGTCTTGCGACTGCGCCAATAGTAAAATGCTCCTATTCCGGCGAAGGCATCCGAGAGACTTGAATCCAACCGGACCGCATCTTTGAATGAAGAAACTGACGCGAACCCCTTTCGAGTTCCCCCGAACCAATCACCGCGGTACACTCTGGCATAGGAATCAGACCCATTTGCTGTCCCGAGATAGAAGTGCCCCCAGGCTGGATTTCGACCTGATTCAATCAGAACTGTAGCTTTCGTCTTGCCGATTTCAATGAGGGAGTCGAATCGCGCGAGATCGACCTCCATTTCATTATCCATGGCTCGTGACAACACAACACCGGCCTGATAGAGATAACCGGCCGGATGATCAGGGAATTCCCGGGCAACCGTTTCGAAAACCGAATCCGCGTTTCCGTATTTCTCCTGCCAGGTGAGGTCGATCCCCTGGAGGACGAGGGAATGCATCCGGGCATTTGGGAGCATTGCTTGAGAGGCAGCATGACCAGCAAAAACCAATAATATCAAAGCAATGAAGAGAAATCGATTCAACTCAAATCCTCACTCTGTGCCAAATATTCTGTCGCCCGCGTCACCCAGACCCGGGAGAATGTACCCTCGAGAATTCAGTCTCTTGTCCAACGCACAGGTATAGATTTTTACCTCCGGATGTATTTTGTGGACCTGCCGCACTCCTTCAGGCGCCGCAACGAGTGTCACACACACAAGTGTCTTTGCTCCGTGGTTCTTGAGGTAGGTCAACGCCGCCGCAGCACTTCCACCAGTGGCAAGCATCGGATCCAGAAGAAATACTACAGCCTCCCGGATATTTTTGGGGACCTTGAAATAATAATCAACCGGTTTGAGCGATTGCTCGTCACGGTACAATCCAATATGTCCCACCCTTGCATCGGGAAGAATTTCCACGAAGCCGCCGACAAGCCCGAGCCCTGCTCTGAGAATCGGAACAAGGACGACGGGACGTGCTAAGACCTTCCCCTTCGTCCTGGCAAGCGGCGTTGTCACGGTGACGGTCCGCAATGGCAGAGCCGCCGTGACTTCAAACGCCATCAGCGCCGATACACGTCGCAATATCGACCGGAACTGATTGCTGGGTGTCTTCTTGTCACGCAGAAGCGTAACATCTCGTTGAACGATCGGATGATTTAAGATGATGAGGTTTTTCATTACAATTCCTCAAAGAAAGGGAGGTTACTTCCGCTTGAACGTCAGAGTAAGTGGAACTCCCTGAAATCCAAAGTGGTCTCGAATTCTGTTCGCCAGGTATCGTTTGTACGATTCCTGTATCAGGGTTGGTTCGTTGCAGAAAAAAGCGAATACCGGACCCCGGACTTTCACCTGAGAAATGTATTTGATCTTAATTTCCTTGGGGCTCGACGACTTCGGAGGATTGTTTTCGATTTCCGGGAGCAAGATATTGTTCAGCTTGCTTGTTTCAATCCGTTTGCACTGTTCTTCGTGAATGAACTTGGCTATGTCGATGAGTTTGTGAATGCGTTGCTTGGTTAATGCAGAAACGAAAACAATGGGAATGTGGTCGTACAATCCAAGTCCTTCGCGGAGAAACTTTTCATACTCTTTTGCGGTATTCGTCTCTTTCTCAACCAGGTCCCATTTGTTCACTGCGATCAGCGCCGCTCTGTGACGCTGCATCGTTGACTCGACGATGTGGAGATCCTGCACGTCAAACCCACGTTGCGCATCGAAGAGAATCAGGGCAACATCACAACGATCAATACTCTTGAGCGTTCGCAGGGCACTGTAGAATTCGATACTCTCGGACACGTGCCTCTTCTTCTTGAGTCCGGCAGTGTCGATCAGGATATACTCTTCTTGATTGTACTTGAGGATGGAATCGATGGGATCTCGTGTCGTGCCCGGGATATCGGTCACAACCTGCCGCTTGACTCCGAGGAGGGCATTCACGATCGAAGATTTTCCGACATTAGGTTTCCCGATGACTGCCAAACGAAGCCGCGACTGATCCTCAGTTTCCTCCGTCTTGCCAAATCCAGATGTGATTGCGTCGAGAAAATCCCCGATTTGCCTTCCCGCCATTGCTGAAACCGAGAGTGGCTCTCCCAAGCCAAGTTCATAGAACTCATGAGCCTGTACTTCGTGTCTGGCGGAGTCTATCTTGTTGACGGTGAGATAGATAGGCTTTTTTGATTTTCTCAGGATGTTCGCGATTTCCGAGTCGAGAGGTGTCAGACCGGTTTCCGCATCAACGACGAAGACGACTGCGTCGGCTTCTTCAATGGCGATTGCTGCTTGTTCGCGGATTGCGCGCTCAAAAACGTCGTCTGAATCAGGGACGAAACCGCCGGTGTCGATTATCGTGAAGTGATTTCCGGCCCACTCCGTCTCAGCGTACTTGCGATCTCTCGTAACTCCCGGCACATCAAGGACGATAGCTTCGCGAAAGCCGAGAATACGGTTGAACAGGGTTGATTTGCCCACATTCGGGCGACCAACAATAGCAATAATTGCTGAGGACATGACCTTTGAATTTGCAGTGGATGAATAAAGGTACCCAAAAATGCGTCCAGATTCAACGAACCTGTCGCATGTCTGAAAAGTGTGTCAAAACGAAGAAATCAGGAAGGATATCACAACTGGGTAAGTTGTCGGGGCGGCGAGATTCGAACTCGCGACCTCTTGGTCCCGAACCAAGCGCGCTAGCCAGGCTGCGCCACGCCCCGAACTGATTCGTATCGATGAATAATACAGAAGAATTCACGGAAAAGCAATCGCGATGTTTGCCACCGACGCTAGTGCAATCGCGCGCTCAACATCTTCACGATCTTTTGTGCCGCGTCTCCCACCCAATCATCTCCCGTCACTTCCCGCCAGTGGATCCGTTGATCCCCCTTGAACCATGTCGTCTGTCGTTTGGCAAATCTCCGGGAGTTTCTCTTGATCAACTCTATCATTTTCTCGCGACTGTGGACGCCTTCCATGAAATCGAACACTTCTTTGTAGCCCACAGTGTTCAATGCGTTGAGATGTCTATCATACCCCTTTGACTTCAGCCCTTGCACCTCATCCTCCAGACCGGAGGTCATCATGGACTCCACCCTTTCATCGATGCGCTGATACAGTTCTTTCCGGTCCCACAGGAGTCCGACTTGGTATACATCGAAGTCAGGTGGCACATCTCCTTGAGACTGAAATTGCGACATCGGTTTTCCGGTGATTCGGTACACTTCGAGAGCTCGGATCACTCTGCGAGGGGTTATCTCTTTCATTCTTCCGAGAGCCAGGGGATCAACCTTTCTGAGAGTTTCCGCCAAAACGTCGATCCCATCAGCGCGAAGTTGTTCTTCGAGTTCCAGGCGAATGTCCGGGTCTTTCCCAGGTCCCCCGAAGAGCCCATCGACAACCGCCTTGACATAGAGACCGGATCCCCCAACGACAATTGGCAGTTTCCGTTTCTTCAGTATTTCCGCGATGACTTGCCGCGCTTCTGGGCCAAATCGCCCGGCGCTGTACTCCTCAGAAGGATCCAACATATCCACAAAATGATGTTTCACCATTTTGCGTTCCGCTGTGTTCGGTTTCGCAGTTCCTATGTCGAGGTATTTGTAGATCTGGCGAGAGTCAGCAGAAACAATTTCTGAGTCACAAATCGCAGCAATCGAGAGCGCCAACGATGTTTTGCCTGAAGCGGTTGGACCGATGATGGCAAGTATTCGTGATTGTGTCGGAGGCATACATTGACAATCGGAATGCAATGATCGAGCAATAAAGATGAAAATAAACAACCAACGATTAGCCGTTCCACCCCTTTTTACCGATGAGCGGAACAAACTTGAAACCCTGAGCAATTCTCACTTGAAATGAGCTCCCGGTCTTGATGATAACATGGAGATCCTGCAGGTCCAAATCTCCGACGGGGATAACCAGCCTGCCGCCTTCAGCCAGTTGTTCCTTGAGGGGCTCGGGAACGTTTGGGGCAGCAGCTGTAACTACAATTCCATCGTAGGGTCCAAACTCTGACCACCCGATGGTTCCATCCCCCACTTTCGATCCTATCCGGTAACCTCGCTTTTCGAACATCTTGCGGGCCTGCAGAAGCAAATCCACATGTCGTTCTATCGTGTAGACTTTGCATCCCAATTCAGCGAGAATAGCGGCCTGATATCCGGAACCTGTGCCAATTTCAAGCACCTTGGCACCATCTTTCAGATCGAGTTGTTGCGTCATAAAGGCCACCGTGTACGGCTGCGAAATAGTCTGTTGTTTTGCAATCGGCAGCGCGGTGTCGTCATAGGCTCGATTCACAAACGGCTCAGAGACGAAGAGATGACGTTCGACCTTCATCATCGCCTGCAGCAACCGTTCATCCGTAATTCCGCGCTCTTTGAGCACGTCGATCATGTCGCGTCGTTCATCCTCAAACCGCGCCATCAATACTCCTTCATAAGAACTTGCAGAAAGCGCTTGGTCGTTTGCCAATGCGTCATAGAGCTTCTTTCCTGGCCATAGATCGTTTCTATAGCAACAAAATCGATCTTGAAGCCCTTTCGTGCGGCCTTGAGGAGCATTTCTGTCTCGGCTTCATACCCGTCAGAAGTGATTTCCAGCGCCGACAAAACCTTTCTCGATATGCACCGATAGCCAGACTGGCTGTCCGTGATCGCAACACCGGTTCGAGCGCTGACAAGCGACGACGTGATCGCGTTTGACATCATACGATGAAATGGCATTGCACTACCCATGCGTTTTCTGCTTCCGATGATGAGATCGATGTCCCCTCGCGCCCAACGCGCGATAAATTTCGGGATTTCGCACGGATCGTGTTGTAGGTCGGAATCCAGTGTAATAACACATTCGTGTTGAGTCTTCGCCAGGATATGCGCAAATCCGGTGCGGAGCGCGGCGCCTTTGCCTCGGTTCACGCCGTGGCGAATCACATGGCACCCTGCGTTCTGAGCGATGCTCGCCGTAGAGTCGCTGGAACCATCATCGACCACGACGATACACTCGGCAGGAACAAAGGAGTGAAGCTTTGAAAGGAGTTCACTGAGAGTCTCCGCAGCATTGAACGCAGGGACCAATACTCCGATCATAGGGGAGCCGCGTTTCCCTTCAGGGCATCAGCAACACATGCCACTCGTTTCATCTGTTTTACGTCATGGACGCGAATGATATTCGCCCCGCGGAGGACGCAAGCCGTCACAGCGGCGGCAGTGCCTTCTATCCGTTCCTCCACCGGAAGGTCGAGCAACTTTCCGATGAAGGATTTTCTTGACGGTCCGACAAGGACAGGACACCCCAGCAAACCAAATGTCTGCAGGCCCTTGATCAAGTCAAGATTATGTTCCAGCGTTTTCCCGAATCCAATTCCCGGATCCACAATGATCTGCCGTATGCCCTGTTCTTTTGCCTTGTTCACCTGAATGCTGAGAAACTCGTAGACTTCCCGGATAACATTCTCATATCGGGGATTCTGCTGCATGGTCCTTGGTGTCCCCTTCATGTGCATCAGAATAACCGTGGCATCATGCTCGCGCGCAACGTGCATCATCTGAGGGTCGAAGGTCATCCCACTGATATCGTTCACAATCGACGCTCCCGAACCAAGCGCTGCCTGTGCAACGCGCGCCTTCCACGTGTCAATCGATAGAGGAATCTTCAAAGCCCTCGCCAGTTGCTCAATCACCGGTGCTACTCTCGCGATTTCCTGCTCTTCAGTCACAGGATCCGAACCAGGCCGTGTAGATTCCCCGCCGACATCGATGATATCTGCGCCTTCCTCCGCCATCTGCAAGCCTCGCTCCACGGCCCTCGTGGTCTCCAGAAACTGTCCGCCGTCTGAAAACGAATCCGGCGTCACGTTGAGAACACCCATGAGATGAGTACGCGAGTGGAAATCAAAATCCATCCCGCTGATGCGGAGACAATACTGATCGTCCGCGGCTGGCGTGGTCAAATCTTGATACGGTTCGCGAAGGTTCTTTGCAGACATCTATTTTTCAAGTGTAATGACAATATTGTGGGCAGGAAACAGTCGTGAAAGAAATGTCGCCTCGTAGAGCTTTTTCGACTGTTCGCTGAGGTTGATCAAAGGCTCAATCAGAACGTTGTAGAACAGAAAACCTTTGTTAAACGTTATGCGTGAATGAAGTATCCGTCTAAAATGGAAGTCAAAATAGTAATCTCTCTTGAATGTCGAATCGGTCACGAAGAACTCGAAAGTTCGGAAGGAAAACATCTTTTTGTGGGTTGGATCGATATAGTTGTCCTGAGAAGTAAAATGTGGAACGCTGATCTCTAATGTCCCGCCTTTTGTCAGTATCCGATGAATGTCCCTCAAGAGCGGCACATAGTCCAGGTGCTCCAGAATGTCTTTGCAAAGTACATAATCAAATTCTTCATTCTCGAACGGAAGCGGCAATCTGCTCACATCATGGACGACGTCGACGCCGTCAATATCTGCAATATCCAGATTGACCCAATCTTTTCTTATGTCGAGGCCGCAACCGAGATTCAGTTTCTTCATATTTGGTTCAAGACATCAATTCCGCAAACCAAGGGTCCTTTGTTTCTCCGTTGGCGTGGTGTCGTTTGGCTACAGACCCTGAGAATTCAAATTACAATGCGCGATTGACTGCTCGACAACTCACGGCTCGCTGCATGAATGGTAGAAACCGCATTTAGGGCAGAATAACTTGCATTTGCGGCTTTGAAGAAGTGTTCCGCAGTTCACGCAATACTGCCAATAATGATGCGGAGAGGTATCGCAACTCGAATCCTCAACCCTTATCCCTTTCGGTCGGCTCTTCTTTTCTTCCTCCATCGTCTTTCATCCTCTCACGGATTGAGTTGAGCTCGGTGCTTCACCAAGCCAAGCGAAGCAGGGCGATTCCGACAGCTTTGGCGGCGACGACCATGTTGAAAGGCTCTTTTTCCGTAGTTCGCTCCGGCACATCAAGCGATGAATGATAATATGGCGAGTAATCAACATACACGGTGTCTGCCGGGCCATGCCAGGACCTCGAGCGCCATCCCGGCGTTTGCGGAAGCGGTTTGAGTTGATTCCACGCAGCAGTATAGATTGTTACGGAAGGGATATTCCGTAACGGGACCTTGAGAGCTCGCAGCGATGACGGAAAAAAGACATACGAGTCTGTTCCGCCCTGTGACGGATTGGTTGTCGCCTCTGACCAGAAGCCTTTTTGACCTGCATAATCCCCCGCTACGCTATCAAGTACCTTCAAGAGCGAATCGTTGTACTTCACGTCGTTGGATTCAAAGTAAAGACAGTTCCGTGCGGCACCGATCCCGACTTCATCCAGATTCAGAACCCCAAGGATTTTGTCGAGTTCCTTTGCGTGAAGCCTGATGTAGTTTTCCGTGGAGAATATTTCAGCGCCCCAGATAATAAACCGTATGGAGCACTTTGGTTTCGGCAGTTGATGAGTCGACACCAGTTTCTTCAGGGCTCTCGCCGTCTCCAACACGGTGGAGACACCCGAGGCGTTGTCGTCAGCCCCCGGCCCGCCGGAATCTGAATCGCCATGGGCACAGACAATGTAGTACTTGTCGCTCTCCCCTTCAAGTGTAGCAACAACGGTTTTCGGTCGAGTGGAATCGATCACCGTTTTCGCTGAATACCGAATCATAACTTTTTCGCTGTCTGCGAGGGCCCGAATCAGGCTCTCGCCATTACGATACGAGAGATTAAAGAGAGGTATTTGATTCTTTCTTGACGGGGGAAGGTCATTGATGAACGCCCAATTGGAATATGCATCGTCCAGACGAGGGGAGATTTCCAAAATGCATTTCGCGCCATGCTCAGAGAGACGACGATATTCCTTTTCATTGAATGGTGATTCAGTCAAGATGGCCTTGCCAGCCACAGAGCGCGCCGCGGTCCCCACGTCCTTCAGATAGATTAACTCCGCCGTGGTGTCGGCAACGGTCGGTGAAAATCCGCCAATCCACTCATTGCATATCAGCTTGTGCAGTTCCCGGGGCCGTTCGACCGAAAGCTTCCAGCTTTGGAATTCAAACGTGAGATGCGGGGGATCTTTGATCAAAGAGGGTTTGAATCCATCTTCCTTGAACTTCAGAGCGATATACGAAGCAGATTTCTCACCGGAAGGTGTGCCGCCAGTACGGGGTCCAAATCCCACAAGATCTCTTACCTGACTGAGGAGCTTCGTCCGAGATACTTCCTCAGCAAGGCGCATCTCTGTCTTGACCTGACAGAAAGATCCGGCAGCACAAGCAGCAATCCCAAGAAGCACAACCAATGACCTGCGCATTTTCATTGCACCGGGTAGCAGCAATTGTCGTAGTGTATTCGGAGGGTTCTGTTCAATGGTACCAAATAGTTCAGCATCGAGCAATCCCTAAAACAAAAAAGGGGACGAAGTCAGACTCCGCCCCCTCCTGTTTGCGGTCACCCGCTTATTTTCCAGCACAATACTTCTTGTAACGCTCGTTGATCCTTCCCCAATGAAGATTCAAGAGGACGTTGTCGATGTATTTCGCTCGAGCCGGGCCGTCCTTGTGATAATAGGCATGCTCAAACACATCGCAAGCGATCAAAGGCACGCCGCCCCAGATAGCTCCGTACTGATGTTCATCAACAGTAACGTTCAACAGTCTGCTTGAATAAAGCCGATCGAACACCAGCAGCCCCCATCCGCTCAACTTTGCAGAGACGGCAGCAGCTTTGAAATCTGCCTTCCATGCATCGAATGAGCCAAACTCTTTCTCAATCGCCGCCTTGATTTCCGGCCCCTTGTTCGGGTCGCCGTCACCTCCGAGGATTTCCCAGTAGATGTCATGAAGCAACGCGCCCGAGTGGTTCCAGGTGAAACGCCTCTTCAATTCGCCAATCACGCTGTAGTTTCCGTTTGCTCCCGCTCGATCTGCCCCCTCCAACGCTTTTTCGATATTGTTCAGGGCAGTAACGTAGCCCTTTTGATGCGTGTTGTAATGCCAATCTGTCGTTTCGACACTCATGACATTGGTGAGCAACTTCTTTGCTTCGTCATCTGAGTACGGACGTGGATTGAATTTCCATTCGTAGGCCATTGTGTATATCCTTTCAAACAAGATGAAATATGGAAGAGTTGTTAAGATTCTTCTGCGCGGTGGTTACTGCACCCACCGCTATCACATGCTAGCCGAAATTCAGCATCAGTTTCGCAGCCTCGGACATCATGGCTGGATTCCAGGTCGGATCGAAGACAAGCTCAACCCGCACGTTCCGAACCCCCGGCACATTCTGTACTCGTCGACGAACATCGGCAGCGATCATCGGTCCCATGCCGCATCCGGGAGCGGTCAACGTCATCAGGACAAACACATTCGCTTCTCCGGGGATCTCGTCATCGACTTTCATGTCATACACGAGTCCAAGATCAACGATGTTGACGGGTATTTCAGGATCGAAGCATTCCTTGAGCGCTTTCCAGACCTTCTCTTCCAGTACTGTCTGAGCGAGCATAGTCTTGCTTCCGACCTGGACCTCGACAGGCTGGAACACCGCCGTTTCTTGATTCGCGTTTTGTGCTACGTTATCGTCCATGAGCTGAGTCCTTCGCTCAGACACCGAATGAATTGCCGCAACCGCACGTGCGTGTTGCATTGGGATTGTTGAACACAAATCCTTTCCCGTTGAGACCGCCGGAGAAATCGAGCATCGTGCCCGAGAGATAGAATTGACTTTTGGGATCAATGAACACCGTCAATCCCTCAATCTGGTAGATCGTATCGCGTTCCTTCGGTGCTTCATCAAACGCCAGAACATAGCTCATACCCGAGCAGCCTCCGCCCTTCACACCCAGCCGCAAAGCATGTTCCTCAGGGATATTGTTATCGACTTTGATTTTTCTGATTTCCTGTGCCGCCCGAGCCGAGATCGACACCACCTCGATCGGGTTCACCTGAACTTCAGCAATGACTTCACCCATCGTGCTCCCTCCTTCGCTCTTCTCAGTTATTCTGTAGAGACCAAATCGGTCTTAGCGTCCAAAGCATTGTGCATCGTGTGCCAGGCAAGACTTGCGCATTTTACTCTCGCAGGGAATTCGCTTACACCACCAAAGGCACCCAGCTTTCCGAGAGTTTCAAAGCTAACATCTTTCAACTCACCGGTGACCAGCGAATGGAAGGTCTCGAAAATCTTCTCAGCTTCGGTTTTCGTTTTTCCTTTCAGCAGGGTCGTCATCACAGAGGCTGAAGCCTTCGAGATTGCGCATCCGGATCCTTCGAACGAAATATCAGCGATCGTGTCATCGATGATCTTGAGATACAGCGTGTAGTGATCGCCGCAGAGCGGATTATAACCCTCGAGAATCCTGCTCGCCTCGGGCATCTTCCTGAAGTTGCGAGGGTTCTTATTGTGCTCGAGAATGATTTCCTGATAGAGTGACCGAAGGTCCGACATTAGTGGAACACCTCTTTTACCCTGGAAATTCCTCGCACCAGAGCCTCAATTTCCTCTTTCGTATTGTAGATTGCGAACGAAGCCCGAACCGTCGCCGGGATGCCGTATCTCAGCATCACAGGCTGAGCGCAATGATGTCCCGTTCGCACGGCAATTCCTTCCTGATCCAGAATTGTCCCGATATCATGCGGATGGACATCGTCCATCACAAAGGAAACAACCCCCGCTTTTTCAGCAGCATTTCCGATAATGCGAACGCCGGAAATCTCCGAGAGAGCATCAGTCGCAGCTTGGAGCAGATGATGTTCGTGCGTGCTTACGGCATTCCAATCGAGTCCCGTGAGAAAATCAAGGGCGGCTCCAAATCCGATGCCTTCGGCAATGCTGGGTGTTCCAGCTTCAAACTTGTAGGGAAGATCGTTGAATATCGTCTTTTCGAATGTCACCGAGCGAATCATGTCGCCTCCCCCCTGGTATGGGGGCATCGCTTCCAAGACATTTTGCTTGCCATACAATACGCCAAAGCCCGTTGGGCCGTACATCTTGTGTGCGGACAGTGCGTAGAATTCGCAATCAAGATCACGTACATTGATCCGTAGATGAGGTGCAGCCTGCGCACCGTCGACCAAAACCGGAATTCGATGACGGTGAGCAAGAGAAATAAGATGCTTCACGGGATTGACGGTCCCCAGGGCATTGGAAACATGGGCGAGCCCCACGATCCGAGTTCTACCGTTGAGAAGCCGCTCGTATTCCTCCACAATAATCTCTCCACGGTCATCGATGGGAGCCACCATCAGTGATGCCCCCGTCCGCTCGCAGAGCAACTGCCATGGGACGATATTGGAATGATGCTCCATTGCGGTGATCAGCACTTCATCCCCGGATTTCACAAACGCGCGTCCGAAACTGTCGGCCACAAGATTGATGGATTCCGTGGTACCACGAGTAAACACAATCTCCTTTGTCGACGCGGCATTCAGAAAAGAACGAGTCTTCTCACGAACACCTTCGTAAGCTTCTGTCGCCCGCTCACTCAGAAAGTGCACACCTCTGTGAATATTCGAATTCAGGTGCCGATAGTAATGGTCCATGGCATCCAGTACACTCTCCGGCTTCTGCGTGGTCGCAGCGTTGTCGAGATACACGAGGTTCTTGTCATGGACACGATTCTTGAGGATTGGAAATTGTTCGCGAATCATCGAGGTCCACGCCTCGAGTGCAACATCATTTAGAGCTACTACATTTTCGGAGGTCATCATAGGGACTCAACCAGCCTGCCTTGATCAAGGCGTTCATGAATGAGTGTTTCAAGCTGATCCCTAAGAGGATCCACATGAACACGACGGACAACATCGCTGGCGAAAGCAAACGTCAGAATATCCCTGGCGGCCGTCTCGTCGATTCCCCTTGAGCGAAGATAGAACACCTGCTCCGCATCGAGCTGGCCTACGGTCGCACCATGCGTGCATTTGACATCATCTGCGAAGATCTCTAATTGAGGCTTTGTATCGACGGTCGCTTCATCGGAAAGCAGAAGCGTCTTGTTGGTCTGTTTGGCATCCGTCTTTTGAGCGTCTGCCCGGACGAAGATCTTTCCGTTGAAGACTCCCCTCGATTTGCCATCAATAATCGCTTTGTAGAGCTCGTGACTTGAGCAATTCGGCTTCGCATGGTCAATCGTTGTATGGTTATCAATCACCTGCGAGCCTGTACTCAGCGATAGTCCGTTGAGCGTGCATTCACTCCGTTCCGCATCGAGGACGACCGTGACGTTATTGCGAACGATAGACCCGCCAACAGCGATGGAATTGGAGGTGAATTGAGCCTTTGCGCCCAGCTTTGCGTGGATCATAGCAACGTGGAACGCCCTGAGGCTTTCATTTTGCAGTTTGTCATGCTCCACAATCGATTCATCGCCGGCTACAATCTCCGTTACTGCATTTGTCAAATAGGTCTGATCGGTTAACGAAACATAACTTTCCACGATCGAGACTCGGCTTCGCTTGCCAATGATGACCAGGTTCCTTGGTGATGCAAGGAAAGGCTGTTTCTCAGACGCGATGAAGAGTAGCTGAATAGAATCATCCAGAACTATTCCATCCGGGATATAAACAAATGCGCCATCTTGCAGGAATGCGGTATTCAGCGAGACAAACGGGGTTTCATCGACCTTCACTTGCCGAGCGAGAAATGTATGGGCATGAGGATCTGTTGTTCGAAGAGAGGACGCCAGAGATCCACACACCGCGCCCTTTGGCAAGGTGCCGACAGTGGACAACTCTGGAGAAAAATGACCGTTGATAAACACCAATCGATGTCGAGTATCGAGCCAGAATTGACGGACGTTGGACTGTGCGACTCCGGACGATGTCAATCCAAGCACCGGCTTGAATTCCGCTTTCGCAATCGCACCTACGTTTGTAAACTTCCATTCCTCATTGCGAGTCGTGGGAAATCCATTGGACTGAAATTTGTCCATTGCTTCCCGCCTCAGAGAATGGAGCTCCGATTTCGATTCACCGTTAAGCGTTTTTTCAAATGCATCAAACTGCGAGAAATACCAGCCGGTCGGTGATGATGCAGGGTTCATGATTCTCTCCTAGGCCTGGACCGGTTGGCGCTCGACTTCATCCTTCACCCAGTCATATCCTCTTTCCTCAAGCTGCAACGCGAGCTCTTTTCCACCGGACTTCACAATCCGTCCATCCATCAGAACATGCACAAAGTCGGGTACGATGTAGTTCAGAAGTCTCTGGTAGTGCGTTACCACGAGAATGGCATTTTCTTTTCGACGGAGTTTGTTGACGCCGTCAGCCACAACGCGAAGTGCATCAATGTCGAGACCCGAATCCGTTTCATCAAGGATCGCAAGCCGAGGCTGTAGAACCGCCATGTGGAAAATCTCATTGCGCTTCTTTTCTCCGCCGGAGAATCCCTCATTCACAGAACGGTTGAGAAGGCTTTCGTCGATCTCCATCAATTTCATCTTCTCTTTCACGATCTGCAGGAAATCGACAGCATCGAGTTCCTCCAGGCCTTTGTGTTTTCTGATCGCGTTCAACGCTGCCTTGAGGAAGTAGGTATTGTTCACTCCGGGAATTTCCACCGGATATTGAAATGCGAGAAATACGCCTTCCCGGGCGCGTTCTTCCGGGGCGAGGTCGAGGAGGTTCTTCCCTTCGTAGGTCACTTCGCCTTGTGTGACTTCGTACGCATCCCGGCCGGCCAGTACCCCGGCGAGCGTGCTCTTCCCGGAACCATTCGGACCCATAATCGCGTGTACTTCGCCGGCATTGATCTTTAAATTAATCCCTTTGAGGATTTCCGTGCCGTTGACACTGGCGTGGAGGTTTTTGATCTCTAACATCATTCGTTTCCTTGTTCGTAGGACACAGTTTCCGACATGACTTATCCAACACTTCCTTCGAGACTCACTCCAAGCAACTTCTGAGCTTCCACAGCGAATTCCATCGGAAGTTCGCGAAACACCTCCTTACAGAAGCCATTCACAATCAGGTTGACCGCATCTTCCGTCGACAGTCCACGCTGCTTGCAGTAAAATATCTGGTCCTCCCCGATCTTTGAAGTCGAAGCCTCATGCTCAACCGTGGACGAGGTGTTTTTGACTTCAATATACGGGAATGTATGGGCGCCGCATTTGTCCCCGAGAAGAAGTGAATCGCATTGAGAAAAGTTGCGCGAGTGAGTGGCGCCTTTCTTCACGTCAACGAGTCCACGATAGGAGTTCTGCCCGCGACCAGCCGAGATACCCTTTGAGACAATCGTGCTGCGCGTGTTCTTCCCGATGTGGATCATTTTCGTCCCCGTATCGGCCTGCTGGTAGTTATTCACAACAGCCACCGAGTAGAACTCACCCACAGAGTTTTCGCCCTGCAGGAGTACGCTGGGATACTTCCACGTTACTGCGGAGCCTGTTTCCACTTGTGTCCAAGAGATCTTCGAATTCTTGCCTGCACACTTGCCACGCTTCGTCACAAAGTTGTAGATCCCGCCCCTGCCCTCTTTATCTCCCGGATACCAATTCTGGACTGTAGAATATTTAATCTGTGCGTTGTCCCCCAAGGCGATAAGTTCAACGACGGCAGCGTGCAATTGGTTATTGTCGCGCATGGGAGCTGTGCATCCTTCGAGGTAACTCACGTACGATCCTGCCTCGGCAACGATCAGCGTTCTTTCGAATTGCCCGGTATCCGCCGCATTGATCCGAAAATACGTCGACAACTCCATCGGGGACCGAACGCCTTTTGGGATGTAGCAGAAGGAGCCATCGCTGAAGACAGCCGCGTTGAGGGCCGCAAAGAAGTTGTCCCCTGCGGGCACCACAGATCCAAGGTGTTCGCGCACAAGGTCAGGATGTTCTCGCACTGCTTCCGAGAACGAGCAGAAGATGATGCCAAGTTCTTTCAGCTTGCCTTTGAACGTCGTCGCGACCGAAACGCTATCGAAGACAGCGTCGACGGCGACCCCGCTCAAACGCTCCTGCTCTTGCAGCGAAATTCCCAATTTCTCGTACGTTCGGAGAAGCTCGGGGTCCACTTCCGTTAAGCTCGTGAGCTGTTTTTTCTGTTTCGGCGCAGAGTAATAGACGATATCCTGATAGTCGATGCGGTTGTAGCGCACATTCGGCCATCGCGGTTCCGTCATGGTGAGCCAATGCCGATACGCTTTGAGACGCCATTCGAGCATCCATTCGGGTTCATTCTTTTTCGCCGAAATGAACCGGATGGTGCCTTCACTCAACCCTTTTGGGGCGGCATCGGCTTCAATGTCGGTGACGAACCCCCATTTGTATTCCTGGTTGGCGAGTTCCTCAATTGTGTTTGTCTCTGTGCTCATCGGTAAGGATGACCTCGTTTTGTTCCGATTCGATTCATTTCGTGTTTCAGACGACTGCCGTGATCGAGGACGTTGCACTGCCCGCTGGCGATGGTGAAGCCAAACCAGAGCTCGGGGTAGCAATGGCGTTTTTTGCCACAGCCGGCCCCGAACTCGGTTTTGACGCTGCTTCACTCTTCACGAATGGCTTTTTGAATTCGGGATAGTTCAGCATCCAGGAGCCCGGCTTGATGGGTCGGAGAATGTCTGCGTGCTCAAGGATTGAAACAAGTTCCGTCGCAAGCTCTTCGGCTTTTCCATACGACGTTTTTCTTCCTTTGGATTCTCCATACGCCATGATGCCGTAGTGAAAATCGCGAAAGAAGACGTTCGAAAGATGAAACAGCTGAGCTCTGGTTCGGAGAAAAGTCAGAAAGTTTTCGTTCGTATCGAGGAGCATATTGAGTGTGTAAACCATATCCGGTGTCAAACCTTCCTAGATGATTTCCTGAACAGTCATTCGGTCAAAGAGGACATTGAGATTCCGTTGAAGTTTCCCCAACGGTCGGCGAATCGTGCAATTGTAGAACAGGTAGCAGCCGTCTGGACCGTCTGTGTAGCACTCAGCCACCATCGGTTTGCTGTCTTCGATAATCCGTATGATGGATGCAACCTTCAGCTCCGACGGCTTTTGCGCAAGAGTGTATCCGCCTTTCACGCCCTGCAACGAGCGAACAACGCCGCCCTTGACAAGCTTCTGCATGATTTTTGCGAGCAGTTCATAGGGCAGATCGTATTCATTCGCCAGTTCTTTGGTCGTAACGACATTGCCGTTCGGCTTCATAGCCATGTGACGTAAGGCGATCAGACCATACTCGACCTTCTTCGACAGTTGTAGCATAATGTCCGACCCCACAAGTCCTATATTCGCCCAAAAAAAATCAAGGGGCTAACCCTCGATGAATTCCCTTAAATATACCCTTTTCTTCCCCTTTGGTCAAGCGAAAACCGCCGGCACTTCTCCGATTCACAACGTATTAACAAACTCGAGCGCCTCTTTGTTCCCCCAGCCAACTCAACCGGCAACCTCAACTGCACGCCAGCGAACACCACTTTCCTTCGCTACTCTCGCTCAGTGAAAACACATTGACCCTTTCCACGTCCCCCTTGTGAGTTTCATCTTCTCGATAATCCGTAAGCATTCGCCATTCTAACAACAGCATCAGCCTGCTGATTTCGCCGAGGCCCAAAAAACTCGATCCGGACGACATCCTTTTCTTCCAGATCTCCGACTCCTTGTTTCTTCAACCACTTCTGCCTAAATTTACATCCGGAACCCTCATTATGAATATTGGCATTACGTGTTATCCAACATATGGCGGAAGCGGTGTTGTCGCCACCGAACTCGGGAAAGCTCTTGCTGAGCGCGGCCACAACGTCCACTTCATAAGCTATGCTCTCCCAATGCGGTTGACCGGATTCATGGACAACGTGGTCTTCCATGAGGTTGAGACATCCAGCTATCCTCTTTTCGACTTCCCGTTGTACACGCTCGCGCTCGCAAGCAAGATGGTCGAAGTAGCGAAATTTGAAAAGCTCGATCTCTTTCATTGTCACTATGCTATCCCGCACGCGACCAGCGCATTTCTTGCCAAGGAAATGCTCGCTCCTCAAGACATCAAAGTCATAACCACCCTCCATGGCACGGACATCACTCTCGTTGGACTGGAGCCAAGTTTTCTGCCCGTCATGAAATTCAGCATCGAGAGGAGTGATGGCGTCACAGCAGTTTCAAGATTCCTCAAGGAAAAGACACTTACGAACTATGGGATCCAGAAGGACATCGAAGTCATTCCCAATTTCGTCGACACTCGGAAGTATCAACGCGCAAATGCAGATGAAGTGCGGAAACATTTTTGCACTCCCGATGAGAAGATCCTCGTCCATACATCGAACTTCCGGCCGGTAAAACGCGTTGCGGATGCTATCCGTGTGTTTAATGAGGTCCTGAAGAAAGTACCTTCGAAGCTCATTCTCGTCGGCGACGGGCCCGATCGCTCACAGTGCGAGATTCTTTGCCGCGAGCTCGGAATTCAAGAC
>PMZI01000038.1 GCA_003170475.1 Ignavibacteriota bacterium
GGGTGAGGTGTATTTGCTTGGACAGAACAGGAAGATTTCTGATTTCCGATTGATGATTTGAGATCTCGGATCTTGATCGACTGTTTACGATTCACGAGCCACAAATCATCCACTCACCAATTAACTAATCACCAATTAACCAATCTCCACCTGATGCTTGAAGACCTCAGAGAGACAATTGCTGAATCAGAACCGTTTCTGAAGCTGCGGCACGAAGGTGCAAAGGCGGCAGCCGGTGTGCCGTTGACACTCAAGGGCATCAGCGGATCGTTGATGGCGTTCGTTGTGGCGAATCTCTATGAGGTCCGGCAATCGCAGGTTGTGCTCCTCGTGCCTGACGATGATCGGGCAGAGCAACTCCGGGATGATTGCGTGATCTTGCTCGGTGAACATTCCGTGCGTCTGTATGCTCACGGTCCCGGCCACAAGGCCACGTCGTTGGACATGACTGCCCCCATCGCCCAGGTTGAGACGCTCAAAGCGCTCATGAACAAAGAGGCGATCGTCATCGTGACCAGCGCACAGGCGATTGCCGGTCGTGTTCCGCCGATGGAAGAGTTCAGCCAGCGAAACATGGAGATCGTTGCCGGAAAAGAGTACCCCTTCGAAGCGCTTCTGAAGCAGCTCACCGAACTCGGTTTCGAACGCAAGGATTTTGTGGAGGAATACGGCGACTACTCCGTTCGCGGCGGCATTCTCGACGTTTTTCCGTACGTCGGCGAGAATCCGTTACGAATGGAATTCTGGGGAGACTCCGTTGAATCGATCCGCGAATTCGATGCTCTCTCGCAACGGTCGATCCGCGATCTTCATGCCGCAAACATTGTTGCCAGTCTTCTGCCGCCAAGCGAGGAGAGCGAGACCGGAGCCTCGATGCTCGATTATCTTTCGCCTGACGCATTGATCGTCATCGACGAGCCGGCTTCCGTGCAAAAGGAAATCGAAGAGCTGTTTCACGAAGGCGTTCAGAACTTGCTGACGTGGGAGGCTGTCAGGGATCAGACCGCTCGTTTTCCCCTGTTCTCTCATGCGATCATCGGAGAATCGGACTCAACAGCCGCGATCAACTTCTTCAGTCAACCGCAGCCTCCGGTGAACGGAAGCATCAAAGTTCTTCTCCGCCACTTCAACGAACTTTCCACTCAGGGTCAGGAGTTGGTTTTGGTATGCGACACACAGGCGGAAGCAGATCGCATCAAGGAATTGATCGAAGAAGAAATTACCTCGCCTGAGCCGCAGGAAGAAGACACCGGGACAAGTGCAGATGGATCACCCGCCGTCATAGAACCAAAATTTCAGTTGATGACAGAAGCCATGCACCTAGGCTTCGTCTACCCTCCTGCTCATCTTGCGATTTTCACGGAACATCAGATTTTCGGACGCTTGAAACGTCGCGGCCCGGGCAGGAAGAAGAAATTCAAAGGGTTCAGTCAGAAGGAAGCTCAGCAACTGCGGCGCGGGGATTACGTTGTTCACATCGACTACGGCATCGGGAAATTCGCCGGATTGCAGAAGCTCAAAGTCCGCGGTGTCGAACAGGAAGTGATGCGTGTGCTGTACGAGGGAAACGATGTTCTCTATGTGAACCTCAATTTCGTCAACCGTGTTCAGAAGTATGCATCCCAGGAGGGTCACCTCCCCAAGCTCTCCAAGTTGGGTGCTCCGGATTGGGAACGCCTCAAGGCACGTGCACGAAAGCGCATCAAGGACATTGCCCGCGGACTCATCACCTTATACGCGCGCCGGAGGCTCGAAAAAGGATTTGCCTTTGCACCCGATACACACTGGCAAAAGGAACTCGAAGCTTCTTTCATGTATGTTGATACTCCGGATCAGGCCAAGGCAACAATCGATGTGAAGGGAGACATGGAATTACCCTCGCCGATGGACCGGCTGATTTGCGGCGATGTCGGATTTGGAAAGACCGAGGTTGCTGTGCGCGCTGCCTTCAAGTCCGTCATGAACGGAAAACAAGTTGCCGTCCTGGTGCCGACCACCATTCTCGCACAGCAGCATTACAACACGTTCATGGATCGCGTCGGGCGATACTCAGTGCGCGTTGAATCGTTATCGCGGTTTAAGACAAAGAAGGAGCAGGATTTCATCCTCAGCGGAGCGAAGGAGGGAAGAGTTGATATTCTCATCGGAACTCACAGACTTCTTTCGAAAGATGTTCAATTCAAAGATCTCGGGTTGTTGGTGATCGACGAGGAACATCGCTTTGGGGTCACCGCGAAAGAAAAACTTCGGCAGATGCGTGCGACGGTTGACACCATGACGATGACCGCAACGCCGATTCCGCGGACGCTTCAGTTTTCGCTGATGGGGGCGCGGGATCTCTCCATTATCAACACGCCGCCGCGCAACAGGCTGCCGATTCTCACAGAGATCGCGCAATTCGACATACAGTTGATTCGTGAGGCAATACTCAAAGAACTTCACAGGGGCGGTCAGGTGTATTTCATCCACGACCGTGTGCACGACATCGAAGATATCCAGGCGATGCTGCACAGCAAGATTCCTGAGGCGCGGTTCCACGTCGCACACGGCCAGATGAAAGGTCACGAGCTGGAGCGTGCCATGATGGATTTCCTGGAGAAGAAGTACGACGTGCTCCTCTGCACGAAGATTATCGAATCGGGAATCGACATCCCAAGTGTCAATACGATCATCATCAATCGGGCTGACCGGTTTGGGCTTGCAGAGCTGTATCAACTCCGCGGACGAGTAGGCAGATCGAACGAACAGGCATATGCGTATTTGCTCACTCCCCCCATTTCAAGTTTGCCCCGCGTTACTCTCCGAAGGCTTCAGGCAATTCAGGAGTTTACCGAGCTTGGATCAGGCTTCAATCTGGCCATGCGTGATCTCGAGATCCGCGGTGCGGGTAATCTCCTCGGCGCGGAACAGTCCGGATTCATTATGGAGATGGGATTCGAAATGTATCAGCGCATCGTCGAAGAGGCTGTTGCTGAACTGAAGGAACAGGAATTCGACAAACTATTTGAGGGGCAGCCTGCGCGGCCAAAGTGGATTGCAAGCGAAACGACGATTGATGTTGATGTCGACGCCTATATTCCCGATTTCTTCATCGAATCCGATTCCGAGAGACTCGATTTCTACAGGCGATTGTACAATGCCTCAACGGAAGATGAAATCCGTGGGATGCAAGACGAACTGCGCGATCGGTTTGGCGAATATCCCGAAGAGGTCGAAAACCTGTTTGCCATTGTTCAACTGAGGACAATTGCATCACAGCTCAGGTTCATCAAGGTTGAACTCTCGAAGAATCAGCTTTCCCTGTTCTTCCCGCCGCCGGAGGAGAAGACCTTCTACGAACCGGCAGATGGCGGCACAGCTCCCTTCCAGGCGATGATGGCTCTTCTTCCCGGATTGCGGCGGTTCAAGGCTCATCTGAAACAGGACGGGAAGCAGTTGAAACTTCTCGCCGCTCTCACAGCCGGAGAATCAGCGAAGATCGTCCTCACATCAGCCAGAGAGTTTATGAGGTTGCTCAGCGCAATTGGCGATGAGAAGATAAACGTGTAGATTCGAGAGTATCGGTTTCTGCGAGCACGAAGTCGTTCGATTGCAGTCGTCGATTTCGCTGACCGCATACAAGGGTCGAACAAAAAAACCGTCATGAAATATCGCGTCTCGCCGGATATTATCGCCACGCTCCCCAACAGCCCCGGAGTGTATCTCTTTTACGGACCCGAGGAAGAGCTTCTCTATGTTGGCAAGAGCAAGGCAGTGCGTACGCGGGTTCGTTCACACTTTTCCGCCGCGGAAGAGCGCTGGTTATGCCGGAAAGTGCATCGCGTTGAAGTGCGCCGAACCGCAGGCGAACTCGGAGCTCTTCTTCTCGAGTCGCAGTTGATCAAAGAGCTGAGGCCTTTCCACAACATTGCACAACGTAGTCGGCGACGGATCATCGTCGCACGGCGTGTGCTCAGCAAGCAAGGTTACATCGTCGTCAATCTGGATGCTGTCGATTATCTCGAGGTCAGAGAATCGGAACCAATTCTCGGCGTCTTCAAACATCGGACGCAGGCGAAGGAGTTTCTCGACATGATCGCGAAGTCGCATCGTCTCTGTCCAAAGCTCCTGAAACTCGAAGTGACGAGGGGATACTGTTTTTCCTTCCATCTTCATCAGTGTGATGGGGCATGTATGGGTGAAGAGGATGCAGAGAGTTACAACGCGCGTCTTGAGGAGGCGTTCGATGCGCGCAGGATCAAAGCATGGCCGTACGAAAGCGCGGTCGCCATTGAAGAGCGCGGTTCAGATGGCAGTCACAGAGAAGTGTTTCTTCTGGACAACTGGTGTCTCATCGGCGGCGTTCGTTCTTCCGATGGCAATTTCGAGAAGAGCGTGCAGGCAGCGCGGCGATTCGACTACGACAGCTATAAGATACTCTACAGTTATATGACAGATCCGCAGAATCAGAAATCCATCACACAACTGAGTCGTCAGCAATTCATCGATTTTCAGCGTGATGGACTGCGTGCTTTGACAATGAAGACCCCTCGCTCAACGAGAAAGCGCTCGTAACTGGCCGAAGACCCTGCGTTTTCTCACCACTTTGCCCGATTCCGGCGAAGATTCTCATTTCTAGTCCTTGACGACAATATACCGGATTTCCGGTATTGCGCCTTCCAAAGGTCCGCGGTAACTTTGTCTTGAGGAAAGTCCATTTGTGCCGTGATGGATGATTGCGCCAAGCGATTTCGGTGAAAGGTGAGGCATCGGTGCGTGTCGTTGATTGCGTTTTTCTGACGTGTTGCATACTTTAACAGAACGATTTCACCGCCCCGCACCGCACGCATCCCCTTCCATCAGGTGGTCCAATGGCCTCTCAATCAAAAGGACCGACTCATTCCAGCCTTTCTCAGAAGCAGATTTTCCTGATTCCTCAGGACAGGCTTGGTGTGGTCATTCCGTTCAATGAATCGTCCATACGACGTCTCAAAACCATTCCCGGATGTCGATGGGAAAGCGACATGCAGTGTTGGAGTTTGCCCCGGTCAAGAGAAGCGATCGAACGTGTGCTGGCGGTCTTCCGCACCGACTGGAGGAGTCTCAATCATGATGTCGCCGAAGCGTTCGGTTTCACAAAACCGACGGAGGTGAAGCGTCCCCAGGATTCGCGGCCTCCTTCGCAGGCGAGTCCAACGCTTCGGGTTTTGGAGCAGGAGTTGAGAATTCGCAATTACAGTCCGAAGACGATACGATCATACACAAGCTGTGTGCGATCCTGTGAGGCCTTTTTCATACCACGGCAGTTGCGTGATCTCTCAAACGAAGATATCAGAAGATACATCCTTCATCAGATCGAAAAGGAGAATCTTTCTGCCGGCACGATCAATCAGAGTATTAATGCGCTGCGTTTTCTATACGTAGAGATTGTGAAGCGGCCGATGGTTTTAGGGGATATCCATCGTCCGCAGAAAGGAAAGCGACTGCCTGTTGTCTTGTCCCTTGACGAAGTCAAGAACATTTTCGACAGTTTGGGGAATATCAAGCATCGCGTCATGCTCATGCTCACGTATTCAGCGGGATTGAGGGTGAGCGAGGTAGTCCATCTGAGGCCCGAGGACATTGATAGCAAGCGCAAGCTGATTCACGTTCACGAAGGCAAGGGGAAGAAAGATCGATACACAATACTCTCAGACTCCGTGTTGGAAGGATTGCGGGTTTATTGGAAAGTCCACAAACCGAAGAAATGGCTGTTTGAAGGACAGACGGAAGGTGAGCCCTATTCGATTCGAAGTGCACAGCGGGTCTTCGAGTGCGCAGCGGAGAAAGCGGGAATAGGCAAGGATGTTTCAATTCATTCGCTCCGGCACTCCTTCGCGACACATTTGCTCGAGCAAGGGACTGATATTCGATTCATACAAGAGCTTCTGGGGCACAGCAGTGTCAAAACTACTGAAATATATACGCACGTCAGTCGTCGACACATCGCGTCTATCCGGAGCCCAATTGACCAGATCATTCACCCCAGAAGAACAAATACGCAAGATAACGGCGCCCACAACACCGATGAGGAATAATTAACGCAGTACGCATATTGACGCTAGTTGTGCGCCACGCATCTTGGATGTCGATCCGCATATGCTCGAAAGGCCGGTAAAATGAAACTCCTCCGATATTCAACATTTGTGCTTCTCTTGATGCAGCTCCTTATTAACCCTTCGTCTTCGCAAGAAGAAAATGCTTCTTGGAAACAGGATGTTCCCCTTCCGCGAAATCAACGACTAACACTTTGGCTCGACCAGGGTTGGCTGAAGGCGGCTCGATTGAACGAAAGGAACGAGCTACTGTGGGCTGTTGTAGTGATGCGCTGGAATCCAAAGGAAGACCTTCGTATCGAGCATCAAGGAGCAGGCATCAACGTATATGGTCCGAACAACGCGTTAATTCTGCGAAACAGTCTCAACGATTTATACAGCCCAATGGTGCTCCGCTGCAATCACACATCTATTGTGCCCGACAATGTGCTCATTGATCCGGCGACTTTTGGATTGCGTCATTTCGCCCCTCTTGGATCCACAGATGATGGTCGGTCGTTGACTGAATCTGACTCAAGTGAATGGATTTACATCGGAGCGGGCCCGACCGGTTCAAAGCGCGTCCAGTCTCTTGTCCGTCTGTTACCACGGAAGCTCCATAGAGGCAACCTAGGTGTTATGGCTGGCACGGACGGCATTCGTGCGACTGCGGGTGATTATCAACTGTACGATGAAAATGGTTTCCTCTTCATCGAACAAATGTCTGAGCCATTTGCAAAGCATCAAGTCGCACCACTTGAAACACTGCTTAATAAGAAAGCACCCCCGCTTAGCATTCAGTCCTGGTTGAACATTCATTCGCCTCTCGCTCTTGATTCTCTTCAGGGATCAGTAGTTTTGGTATATTTTTGGGCAGTGTGGTGCCCGCCGTGTGTCGGTCATCTAGCTTCTGTTCAAGCGCTGGCACGTGATCTGAAAAATGATCCATTCCGTGTCATTACCATTCATACATTGTCTTCCTCCAATCGGTTGGACGATTTTCTCAAGTATCACGATTTCTCGCTTCCTATCGGGGTTGATTCGGGTAAGACATTCGAACGCTATACTCAAAATGCGGTCCCACTATACGTCCTCATCGACAAGAAGGGTTTCATTAGGAGTGCTTCTGACGATGCTCCATCAGACGCGATAATCAAAAAATTGTTGCGCGAGTAACGCGGCCTCGAACTTCACGCCTGCTAGGAATGCGCGGCGCACAACAACCGGCAAACCGGCCCTCGCACAGTCGATAGGCGAAGATGAAACTAAGATAGGCTAGATGTAAAG
>PMZI01000034.1 GCA_003170475.1 Ignavibacteriota bacterium
ACCTTCGGTGCGTAGGGTGTTGTCGAATTCCCAGATGCGCTTTTCGCCGGCTTTAGTCTGGATGACCATAAAACCGGTGGCGTTGCCTTTTGCCTTGATTTCAGCCAAGTAAGCGTTGAATCTTGCGCGCGATTCGGGCGCCAGGAAATCGCGAAGGTTCCTGAATAAAAGTTCGTCGACGGAATAGCCGCTAAGTGTGACGGCGGCTGGGTTGACAGAGAGGATTTGACCTTTCAGATCATGAACGCAGATGAGGTCGTTGCTGTGTTCCACAAGGTCGCGATACCGTTCTTCACTCTCCCGCAATGCAGTTTCAACGGACGTATGCTTCTCCATACGCTTGTCGAGCTTCTTCAGCTTTGCCTTCAGTCGGGTGAGTTCGCGGACAAGCTGTGCTTTGGTTTTTCGTTCGTCTGTCATGACTCATCTCCCGGTGAACGTCAATTTCATCAGAACAGGTCAGCTTCTGTGGTGGCAGGTATTGCTGCTGGCGGCGATGGAACAACTCTCACTCTGCACTCAAGAATTACGAAAAGGAATGACAAAGTCAATCAGAGCGAAGGCAGACGAATGATTGCAGGCGGAAATGCATTGATGATGAATCAACCGCCTAAGCCGGTATGGCCGGATGTTGCAGCGGTTCATGGGAGCCGAAATAACTTTCAGGTTTCTTGGCACGAAGACTTTGGAGTGCTGAGAACTCGGCTATCTGACCTTCAAAAGAGTTGTTTTTGATGCACGGATGGCACCCCCACTGCACAAGAAACGTTTCGGCGGGTAAACAGACGCGCTGGATTCAGGGTAGAGAACGGAAAAAGAAAATCCCCAGCGTTCGTGGGGATTTTTTGTGTACCCAAACAGAAATCCTGCCAAAGTCTTACATCGATCTATTCATCTCCAAGGCAATGTCGCTGGCTTCAATGCCACCCTCGATTGCGCGTTTGAAATGACGCTCATAACCAACGAATCAACGAAGTAATGAGATATCAGCGGCATCAGACTTTAGATCTTGGTGTAGACAACAAAGAAGCCCTGTCTTTGCAGCAGCTCTGTAGTTCTGATCGACCAGATACTACCAAGATCTGGCAGTCTTTTTTTTGCCTTTTTCTCCATGCCGCAACTGCAGTCACTTTCATCCTTATAGAAACACGGGGGGCCTGCCAGAGAACGACGGCAGGGCAACCTTGCTTCGGGACTACTTTTTAACAATTTCTACGCGTCTGTTTTGGGCTTTGCCCTCATCGGTCCCGTTATCAGCAACTGGTTTCTCCTGTCCCCAACCGGCGGATGACAATCTTGATTTGCTGACACCTTTGGCAATGAGAGCATTCATCACCGCGTTGGCCCGATCTTCCGAGAGCTTCTTGTTCTTTGCCGGATTTCCCACATTGTCTGTATGGCCTTCGATGCTCACTTTGATATCGATATTGTCGCTAAGCATTTTGTATATCTCATCGACGATGGACTGTGATTCCGGCTTGATGGTCGACTTCCCGGTGTCGAAAAGTATATTCAACGCCACATGCCCGTCCTGATTGAGTGACTTCAAAATATCGTTCGCGACAACTTCCTGCTTCATCGCCTCTTTTTCGATAATCTCGATCGTATAGGTTTCGCCACCTTCTGAGACTCCCGAGAGGCCAAACCAAACTTGATTACTATTTCTCTTTATCACTGCAGTCAAAACCTGATTGCCACCAGCATCACCGGGCGTCTTTTCGACGAACAAGATCTCAGCATGGATTAGTTTTAGGGCGTTTTCATAGTTGCGTACGATCTGGAGAGGCGACGGCGCTTTGCTTCCTTCTTTCAATGTATAAATGAGATGCGTGTGATGGCCCTCCACGCTGGTGTTCACTCCATCATTATCTTTATATCCGCACCAGAAAACATAGGAATCGAATTCTTTGTCGGTGCATTCACTGATAAGGTAATTTGGCATGCGAGAGAACATGGGATGGTCTTTGCATCCTTCGGCATCTTGGGCAAGCAATGGCATAGAACCTAGCATCAACAATGCGGCGAGAGACATGAGTGTTTTCATGATCACGATCCCCTAGATGTATGAATGATTCAAGCGATGATGCCGAACAATCTCCATATAATTCAATAGAGGAAATTGTCCAAAGGCTCGTTTCCCTGTTGCCTTCGGTGCAGTGGAGGATAGGAAGCGGCTGTAACGACTGTTCAGAAACATCAGTGAAGTGTACACACTAGACGAACTAAATGCAAACGTTCATAAGGAGCACGCCTTGTCAAGTTAGTCCCGGACTCTGCACGATCCAAGTAGTACCAGTAGATCACCACACGTGTTTTGCAGAATTCGGAAAACTGTTTGGCATGGAAGTACGTTGGCTGCTTATGAGCGGCTTGACAGTCGCTCAAAGTCTCCGTAACATCAGCCCATAGTGAACCAGCGAGCAAGACTATTGTTTACGTTGCATGTAAGCTCGTCAGCCGCACGCGCTTCGTGTTGAAGGACTAATAGCCTTCTGCAACGGGAGTACTCATCCTCGGACAGCCGGCCTTTCAACTAGAATCTATCTCAAAAACACTCTAGTGAAAGAAAATAGTCTCATGCAAACACTTAAAGTCGCGAAAATCCGAATTTCTCAGTCTTCTTTGCGTCTTGGCGCCTTTGCGTGACATTTTTGAGACGATTTCTAGTCATCAAGCAGAGCACCTGACCTGATGATCTTGTGGGAGCGAGTCGGCTCATACCCGCAGGTCTCAGTGATCCCGAACTCTGCTTCAACTGACCACGCCCCACGTATGGTGCTGCTGACCAACATCTTGCAGCTGCTCCCGTTGTGGAGACATGTTTGCTGATAGCAGCGTGATCGGCAGTGTTTCCACTGTTTGGTCAATTTCATAGCAGAGCGTATGCCAACGACGAGCCTTGCTTCTCAATATAGGAGTATCAGATTGCCCCGTATATCATAAGAAGCCAAACGGCGTTTCGGTGTCCGCCGAACTCGAAAGGGAAAGTCAAGATGAGAAACAGCAAAACAAAAATCTGTGCTATCGTCGCTTCTCTCCTGGTGGCATTTGCCGGCGAAGCCTCAGCGCAGATAGCAAAAGAGATTCCCGTCTATCCCGGAGCCATCCTGGCAACGGCAAACGAATCGGGGACCGAAGATCAATGTTGCAGTTTCTCCACCGCCGATTCGTTTGAGAAGGTCCTCGCCTTCTATCAGAGTGCGCTCAAGTCCAAGCCCATGGACACCAAACAACTGGCAGCCGCCTATCCCGCGATGAAAGAGCAGCTCCAACAATTCGAACACCAAATGCCCTCCACGATGAAGTATCGTGCATTTGTTCTCGCCGAAATGGAGTTGAATGGCAAGAAGGGCGCTATGCTCTTCGAAGTAACTGCGACTCCTGCAGGTGTAAATTTCACCATCCCCGAGAATACGATCCTGCAACAGGACGCCCATTTTGTCGTACAGTGGCGGGAGCAGACTGGACGAATGTCACCTGAGGAAAAAACGGGAAGGTCGCTCATTGACTGGAAACAGCTTCAAGGTGCGCTCCCTACGGTGGCAACCGTGGGCGACTTCGAGCGCACAGAAGTAACTGGCAATACAAATCGTGAACCCCCAACTCCCTCATCATCCGTCAATGTTAGCTATCTAAAACCAGGACCGCCGATTGTTGGGGGCGAGGATAGTGGTACACCCCCTAAGGGGGTCGAAGTCTCGCTCACGATTGAGGATTTCGGGATCAATCAGAAGAACGCGGCGGATATGATTTCAGTCGACGCTCGGAACGAAAAGGCGACGACGGTAGCAGGAAAGTACAAGGGCAAGGAACGATCTGAGAAGAATGACGCAGGGCAGAGATCCTGCGAGATAACATTCCTTGTCAATAAACGGTTCGTCGTTTACTGCAAGGGAGATGGGACAAGTGATCTGTCCTTGATCAGGAAACTTATCGACGGGATGAGCCTGGAGATACTGGCGGGCCTGAAATAAAGAAATGACCTGAACATCATTCGGAGCAATCATTCATGATCAGATGCTCAGTGTGATGTTGGCTTTTCTTTGTCTTTGCGATCGCAACTGAGAAATATTTGGCTTTTGAAGTGTGACTGTTACCGCACGGCATCGGATTGCCAGTTGTTCTAACTATTCGGCGTAGGGGTATGCGATCCAGAAGTGGGCTCGTGAGTTCGGTTTCTCGTGGTTGCAGATCAACAAAAAAAATCTTACCATAGTCCTACAGACGCAGATACAAGTCATTACACTTATTAGAAAATCCTACCAAAGTCTTACAATCGAAGGATGTTTTTGGTGGTTTTTGGCTTGCGAGGATTTTAGATCGTTTTCAAGCACCGGATGGCGCCCCCCTTCACAAAAAACGTTTCGGCGGGCAGGGAATTGGCCCGCCTGCATTGAGAAACATTTCGGCGGGTAAACAGACGCGCGCTTAGGTGCGTTCTTTCAAAGTGTAGCGATAGCATTGCCCGGATGGCGGAATTGGCAGACGCGCTAGATTCAGGGTCTAGTCTCCGTTAGGAGGTGGGGGTTCAAGTCCCCCTTCGGGCACAGAAATGAAAACCCCCTTTATGGGGGTTTTTCATTTCTCATTCCTCACAATTGTGAGTTGAAGTTCAAGCTGAGTCGAGGTTGTGTGTCAACCTCGACGAAGTCCCGACGTCTTCTGTCGGGATCCTCTTTAATCCGTCGGCTATTGTCGAAGCTTCGGCACAAAGAAACCATGCAGTTGGGGGTTCCTCATTTCGCACACCTCACAAGGGCGATGACGACAAACAATTCGGCAAACTCTGACCCATACGCTGCACTGAGATATTCTGAATTCAGAGATTATCTTGCAGCATCGACGATTCACAATATCGCACTTCTGATTCAAGAGGTTGTGATTGCCTACGAGCTTTACAGGATTACAAGGAATCCTCTGGCGCTCGGCCTCACGGGTTTGGCCGCAGCCGTTCCATTCATTTCTCTTTCCCTCTACGGCGGACATGTTGCCGATCGCGTGAGCAAACGGACGATTATTCTCTGGAGTGTCATCCTCGTCACGGTTTCCACCGTGGGCTTGTGCATTTGTGTCCTTGCGGTAGAGTCCCAGCGACTTTCGACTGTCACTCTTACTGCAGCTTTTTACATCGTGATTTTCTTTATCGGGGTCTGTCGGGCTTTTCGGGCTCCCGCCGTTTCAGCACTTCGCTCCTTTCTTGTTCCTCCGTCGCTGTACGAAAATGCCACCAAGTGGAGCACGTCATCGTGGCAAGTCGCAGCGGTACTCGGGCCCTCCTTGTCCGGTTTCCTCTATTTGGGGTTTGGACTCTTTGGCACATTACTCGCTGTGGTTTTGCTCCTTTGCTGTAGTTGGATTCTCTTCAGCCGCATCGGAGACAAGCCCGTTCCTGCGACTCTGAACGAATCAAGTCGTACGAGCGTCATCAGTAGCGTTTTGGAGGGTGTGCGTTTTGCCTATAGGACCAAGATCATCTTCTATTCCATCTCGCTCGATATGCTCTCCGTTCTGTTCGGAGGTGTGGTGGCGATTCTGCCTATCTACGCAGAGGACATTCTCCATGTCGGCGCAGGGGGGTTAGGAATTCTCAGGGCGGCCCCGGCGTTAGGGGCGATCATCACCGTTCTTCTGCTCGCCAAGTTCTCTGTGATCAAGAACCCTTGGCGCAATCTCCTCATCGCCACTTCTGGATTTGGTGTGTGGATCCTCATCTTCGCGGTGTCGCCTTGGATGGTGCTCTCGGTTTTCGCACTTTTCATGAGCGGAGCGTTCGATAGCGTGAGCGTCGTGATTCGACAGACGATTCTGCAACTGATGACGCCCGACAACATGCGAGGAAGAGTCATGGCGGTAAGCGGTATCTTCATTTCCTCCTCGAATGAACTTGGTGCCTTTGAATCTGGCTTCGCTGCACGATTGATGGGAACGGTCCCGTCGGC
>PMZI01000053.1 GCA_003170475.1 Ignavibacteriota bacterium
CGGTCGATCAGTGAAAACTGAAAGTGTCGTGTAGCACAAGAGCGTACCAAAAATCCTCAAATTCACGCCGTTTCTTGGCAATCTGGCCGAAACCGGCTGTCTCTTCTTGCTCTTGTTCGTGAAATAAGTACATTGAGCAAGCACCATTGTTGTTCCGGTCCTCCTCTCCGGACAGACTCAACTCAAGACAAAATCGACCCAACCAGTATTCCACATTAGGCAGAACGCCTATGCGCACCTTCATGCTCATCGTTTCCTTTCTCTGCGCGAGCATTGGCTATGCTCAGGAGCAGACAGTCATTTCGGGAAGACTCCTCGGGCATGACAAGAAGCCGATGCTGATGGCTCACGCTCACCTGCTGAAGACCTCCAGTCCAAAGCCGCTCGTTCAGGCCAGGGCGAAAGCTGATGGATCTTTTGAGATCACGACAAAAGAGACCGGACTGCTCATTGTGGAATTCACAGGGGTCAATCACATGGCGCTCGATGTCCCGCTTCTCATCGAGAAACCGATGAAGCTTGAGCTCTCCGCTACTCTTGCAACCTACTCGTACGGCGACGAGATGAAGGATGTCAAGATAATGACGGACATGACAAACTACGCCTACGACAAGGCGCAACCGATGCAAAAACAGGGCGACGGGACATTCGCGATTGATCTTCAAACAACCAAAGACAAAGTGACTTATCAGATCCTTGGTGCTGAGAAGACCGGTCGGAGTATCAACGGGACACAATCAGAGGGGTTCGAATTTGATGATGGCGGAGACTATCGATCGATTGTGGCGGCGAAGGACGGCAAGGTAAGAATCATCTTCGATCCATCGAAGACCGTTCGTTCGACTGTCGAGGCAGAGGCAACGTTCGCGGATCCTACTTCCACAGTTGCTAAGATTGCGGGTGTGCAGGTGGAAATCGGTAAGCGCACTGCGATCATGTCGGCTGCAATGAACGACTTCGTCAAAGCGGGAAACGATTGGAAAAAGTTCACCTACGATTGGTCCAAAGATCAGGCATCAATCCTTGCCCGTCTGAAGACAGAAAAAGACCCACTGGTCCGTCAATCGCTTCTGCTCGACTATGTTGACACGAAAAGCAAATACGCGAAAACGGCTGACCCGGCAATTGGCTTATTGGTCTTCAAAGATGTTCCCCCCGACTCAAAACTCTGGATGATGCCCACCTTGCCGCTCATGAAGGCAGCAGGAGATCTTTCCGGGGACGAGAAGGCATTCAAGGAGTACCTGGCAAAATTTCTTGACAAACATCCTGACATGACGCTGAAAACAAATATGCTCATGAGTCAACTGATGAACGCGAAGATGACGAATGATGAGAAGAACCTCAAATTGTACTATGAGGTTGCGGTGAGATTCTTCGGTGACACGCCGATGGGCAAGAATGTGAAAGAGCGCTTCTCGCCGGTCATCAAGATTGCTGTCGGAAAAGCGGTTCCGGTCTTCAAAGTGAAATCGCTCGAGGATACAGCCAAGTTTATCACGAACGACACGTTTCAGGGAAAGGTGTACATGCTTGATTTCTGGGCCACATGGTGCGGACCGTGCGTTGGTGAAATGGAGAAGCTCCACAAGGCCTACGACAAATTCAAATCGAAGAATTTCCAGATTCTGAGCCTCTCACTGGATCAAAAACCGGGTGACGTGACCAAATTCCGCGGCGACAAGTGGAAGATGCCGTGGCTGCATACGTTTGTGACAGACGATAAGGCTCTGACGAATGCGTTCGAAGTGATAGCGATACCACGGCCGCTCCTGGTCGACGTGAATGGGACCATCGTAGCAATGGACACAGACCTTCGCGGCGATCAGCTGGAAAAAACGCTTGCGAAGTTTCTCGGGGAACCCAAATAGGCGAGAGCCCCAGCGCGACGCTCTTTCAATACCAGGTGAATTGATTTCTGAAGCATTCAATGATTCGAAATGTCCGTCTTGGACGCGTATTGACTCGATGGGGTTAGACTTATGGGACAAACACAACTTCTCCTTGTCATTTTGGGTGTCATTATTGTCGGCATAGCCATCTTCATTGGAGTGCAATACTTTCAGCACAATTCTATCGATAGCGTGCGGAGCGCGGTCATGACGGACCTCAATAATCTCGCCTCCCGGGCGTTGGCATATTATGTGAAACCCGCGACGCAAGGGGGAGGCAACAAGAAGTTTGACGGTGTCACGATAAGCAAGATCTTCCCCATGGCTGAGAACGTCAATGGATGCTATTACGTCGAGAGTGCTCAGGGGGACAACTGTGCGATTGTCGGCGTGGGAAAAGCGCTTTCTGGCACAGATTCCATTCGCATCCGAATACGTATTACGCCTGCACGGAATACCATCGAAATCATTAATTAGTGTAGCGTCAAGAACCGCTTGTCCTTTTCGCAGGACTTTCCTGTAATTCTTCCCTCGTCATTTGGCAGCAGTGGCTCGTCGGAATAATGAATTCGATAAGTCGAGCAGCCCGACAATTGTATCTCCCCTCTTTCCATCCTACCTTCCAGTTGAAGAGACAGAATTTCTTTGCCACTGAACTGGTGGCCTTCGCCCAAGGAGTAAGAACGAAAATTGCCCGGAATGAATACGATTGCCCATCGAGTCAGCCATTTACTCTTGTGCCTCTTTGTCTTGTCCTCGTCTTTTGCCGGACTTCAGGCCCAGGGAGTACCTCATGCTATCGTCAAAGGCCGCGTCGTTGATGATTCGACGGGTGCTGCGCTTCCGCTGACGAATATCTTTGTGGCCAACTCCACTGTTGGTGCTGCCGCGAACGCCGAAGGAAGATTCGTACTCAAAAGAGTTCCGCTCGGTACCCAGCAGATCGTTGCATCCATTGTTGGCTATGGTGTTGAGACCTGGACGCTCCACGTCGCGGATACCGTTACATATGAAATCGAATTTCACCTCAGACCCCGCGAGGTCCAAATGCCGGGTGTCCTCGTGGAGGCGAGAGATCCTGTCGAATGGAAAAAGCATCTTCAGAGATTCGTGGATTCATTTTTCGGCACCGGTCCCAATTCCACTTTTTGCCGGCTGCTGAATCCGCAGGTTCTCGACTTTCAGATAGATGACCCAAAAAACCAGTTCACGGCAACATCACGCGACCCACTTCAGATTGAAAACCGGGGTTTGGGATATCGTTTCACGTACATTCTGCGTCGATACATTGAGTCGCCGCAGTTCTTTCAGTTTCTGGGGATCACACATTTCGAGGAACTTCATCCGCGAGACGGGCAGGAGGCCGCTCAGTGGAAAGAGAACCGACGCAAGGCGTACTACGGTTCCAAACGGCACTTCCTCACAGCACTGATACGCAAGACGTGGAGGGAAGACGGTTTTGAAGTGAACAGCATTCACAAGACGCCACCGCGTATGGCGTTGATGTGGAGCGCTGGCAACCAAGTAGACGCCGATACGCTTCTCAGGCCCGGACGTGCGGCGTATGAACGAAGAATCTCTTTTGAAGGACTCTTGCAGGTGATCTACACACAGGGCCGACGACAGGAATTCTCGCTGATCCAATTGGACCAACCCGTTGTTACAATCTACACGAATGGTCTTGTTGAGAATCCGTTGAAGATGGTGACCCAGGGATACTGGTCGGGTCAGCGGGCAGCTGACCTGCTGCCTACGGATTACGAGCCGGAGTAGCAGTCGTCTCGAACCTTCAAGAGACATTGGGCAACGCCTGCAGCCTGAGGCTAACCCGCTCTATGGGCATCCCACAGCAAGTTTTCCTCCCTTTTTGCATCTTACCTCTTGTAGAAACAGTTGTGGCCATCCACACCGCAATCCAAATGACATTTCCTGAAGACAAAGAACTGCTGAATCAGATCCGTGCCGGCAACGAACGCGCCTTCACGGATCTGTACAACAAGCACCGACGAAGACTGTTGGCGTACTGCTTTCGACTGCTGCAGGACAGAGCTACGGCCGAAGATGCTGTGCAGGTTGCATTTCAAAAAGCATATGAATCGCTCAACTCACTCGACAAACCAGAGCTCTTTTTCTACTGGCTGTACAGCATCGCACGCAATGAGGTTTATGGAGCAATTCGAAAGACGAGGAAGAACGGCACGACTTCTTCCATTGAGGATGAGAAAGATATCTGGGATGAGGAGACGCCACTCGAGCTCATCGTCAAGACCGAACTGGCAGAACTGGTACAATATCATCTCAATCATCTGAAAGTAGAGTACCGGGAGGTCCTGGTGCTGCGGCAATACGACAGGCTGACGTACGCAGAGATAGCGGCCATCACCGGAGCCACCATCAGCTCGGTTGAATCAAGACTGTTCAAGGCGCGAAAAGCCTTGGCGAAGAAGCTGGAGCCGTATTTCAGGCAATAACGAGAGTTCCATGTTGGTGAGAACGGTTAGGAAAATGAGTGGAGGAGCAGAACAATGACCTGCAACGAATGTCAACGAGCGATCAACAAGCTTCTTGACGGCGAAGTCACCGCCGCATCAAGTAGTGATTTGTTCGATCATCTCACAAAGTGTGGTGACTGCAGAAGGTTCTTTGATGCGATGGCTTTGATCGGGCGAGAAATGGAGAAGAGTCAGCAGTTGGACGAACCAATGACCGCGTTGGCATGGAACGCAGGTTCAAGAAAGGACCCGCGACATTCGATCGCTGGAATTTCAATTCAACGCCAGACCCGTCAAAGCCGATTCAGAACGCTCGTTGTTGTGAGCGCTCTTATTCTCCTCACGGGGTTGTTCTGGACGACAGCCATACTCAGTCGACCAATCGAGCGAACTGATGCCGTTCAGCAGCTTGTGCAGCCAGAGACACCGAACCATTAAATGCGAGGTGGTGCCATGCGATCCTTTAGAAATATATCTTCTTTGACGATTGTCATCTACTTTGTTCTTGCGATGATATTCGCTGCATGCAGCATGCTGGCGAGCCGACTGCCCGGGCTGCAATACACGCCGACCGCTGGCACGTTTGTGATCAAGAATAATCTTAACTGGATATTTTGGCTCTTCATTGTACTTTCCACTCTATGTGTGCTTCCACTTCTGAATGCGCTGCTCTATCAGCTACATCTTCGAAAAGCCTTGCCGCGTGCTCTTGCTGAATTGTATGAAGAAGAGACCTCATCGGAAAAAGAAGGTTTCTTCCACTGGCTCAAGAAAAAGGTAGGGAGTGAGGATGGAAGGATTATTCTCGTGGGGATGGCTATCTTCGCTCCGGTTTTCATTCTTTCCCTGACAAACGCGGTGAGAGAAAACGATGTGGACAGTTACATCTACGAGTACATTTCAAGAGTTGTCGGAAAAAGGGCATTCGACCGCATGGAATCTCCACCTGTGACACACGGTATTTTCTTTTATGATAGGGATAATGCGAAATATCTCAAAGGATGCTTGTCGATTGTTGAGGAGTTGAAGAGAGTGGGTGCTCGAGCGGTCTTGGTCGATATTCGCGATATACGATGGGGCGAGCGGAACCAGGATGTCTTTCCTCTGTTGAAGAAAATGGAAAACACCGGAATTGCAGTGTTGGGTTTGCCAATGTGGTCGGACCTGCGAATTGCGGACTCGACAGGGGAGTTTGCATTCTCAAAGGGGCGAATGACCATGCAGCCGTTCGAACTCCGATTGAATCCGTTTCTCTTTCGAGTCAGGCTGCAAGACAAATCGAGCGGCAACAAGTTATCCGTTCCCGACATCTCAGTGGAGCTCCTGCGAAAATACCATCGTTATTCGCGGGCGATCGCGCCAGCGACGGATGCAGGCGTGGTTGAGTTCGGCGACTACCGGCTTCCCGTTGACGCTGATGAATGGATGTACGCTCGCCAGTCCTCCGCCGTATACATGGAACGGACAATAGTCGTATCATACATGGGAGATTCCAGCGCCAACCTGAGGTTCAGCGGTGTTTATAGCAAGAAGAATTTCTCCGACCCATTCACGCTTGAAGACCTCAAGGGCGACTATGAAGGCAAGATAGTCTTCATTGTTCGGGGGGATCCAACCTCCATGGAGAACGGATGGCTGCTGGGTAATTCCTACCGAAGTGTGCTCGAGTCCATTGTCTCACAAACTGTGGTTGTGCGATCGCAGACCCTGCACATCTGGCTGACAATACTTTGCATAGTCTGTGCAGGGTTTATTGCGAGTAGATTCCGACCGATGCCAGCATTACTTTCGATCTTCGCTCTTGGGGTGGTCATCCTTCTTGGGACATGGCTGGTCTATCAACGATTCTATCTTCTCGTCGACGTGTTCTACCCCTTGCTAGCTACGGGCATGTCGATGTTCATCTTCCCGGCATTACGGGTGGCAGAGACGCCGCAGGAGAACGAGCGGCAGGCGTTGTCTTGAACATGTGCTGTCGCGGACTGACGGGGCGAAGCTCTAATGGGATGGGCAGGACTGTGACAGTCTTCGACTCCCCGCTTTCTATATGGCGGGGAGGAGGGCAGCATTACGCTGCATTTCCTTTCAGTGCCGCTTCGACTTTCTCAAATACTACAAGCACTAGCCCGTCGCTGTTCGTCAACACTTCAGCATTCTTGAATCGAAGCACCTCCAAGCCATCACTTCGCAAATCAGCGTCCCGTATCTTGTCCCGCCGTTTTCCTTTGGGTGTGAAATGTTGAGCGTCGTCGACTTCCGGCGACACACCCCTAAATCCCCTCTCCCTCTTGCACAACCCACCCTCAGAGGGGACTGACTAAGCTCGGTTGTTTGCGGGTTTTCATTCTTTGCTATACGCGTCCCCTCTCGTGCGAAGGAAGTGTGTGGAGAGAGGGGAGCAGAGGGGTGTGTACAACATGCCCGCCGAGGATTGGGTCAGCATCACTATTGCTTCTGCATTTCAAGCTTCTGCAGCGAATCAAAATATTTACGGATGAGCTCCTGATAGTCTTTGGAGTATCCATGTTCGAGGGATTTGAGGAGATCTTCCAAAAGCTTGTTCTTTCCTTCCAGCAACGAGGGATCAAGCTCGCCGGGACCACGGCGGACGATTTGAGTGCCTGTCGTGGCTTTTCGTTTTTTCTCATAGTCACGTTCATGCATTGACTTTGAGGCATCGAGCAAACGCGAGAGAATTCGCTCCTGCTTGCGAACGGTCTCCGGATTGACGTTGTTCTGTGTGAGGTTCTGAACCACTTCTTTCATCTCTTCGGCAATCTTATCGAGATCGCCAAGCATATTCTTCTGCTCGCCGCTCGCCTGCGCTTCCTTGTTGAGTTGTTCCAATGACTTGCGAACAGCTTCCTGCTCGACGGCAAGGCGCGCGGCCTCGGCCGCCTGCTGCATGCTCTGCGTCTGGGCGTTGATGGATTGCTGCTGCCCCGCCATCATTTGCAGTTGTTGCAGCAGTCCGCCCATCCCGGACCCGCTCCCTTGCTTCATCATGTTTTGCATGGCCCCCTGAAGCTGCGTGGCAGTCTTGTTCAAGGAGCTCATCGATTGGCCCTCTTCCTGCGATGCGCCGTAGCCGTTACGCCCTTCAAGGGCTTCGAGGGATCCCTGCATGTGCGCCATCGCCTCGCCGATCGACCGTCCAATTTCCGGCGTCACGGCAAACGATCGTTTCGACAACTCACCCAATCCACGAATGACGTTCTGCATATCCTGCATCGCTCGCATCTGATCCTGAGCGTTTTGGCGCAATTGCGGTGAGTTGGTCGGCGCCGCCTGTGATTGGTGCTTCAGGCTTTCTTCGCGCTTGGATAGTTCCAGCATGTCGTTCGTCGCCCGGCGAAGCGCATTGAGTGTCTGCTGCATCTGCTTTTGCAACATCTCCTGCTGAATCGATTGCAGTTCCTTTGATTGCTCCTGGAGTTGTTGCCCAACTTGCTGCTGTGCTTGTTGTGCTTGCTGCATCTGTCCGGCCTGCATCTGTTTGCCGGCCTGCGTCATCTTTTGTCCAAGCTGCTGCGCCTGCATCTGGGCATTCAACTGCTGCATGCGATCGGCAGGCATCTCGGTAAAGAACTCCTCCATGCGCTTCTGGACATCGGCTGTTTCCTGTTCGAGCTGTCGCTGTTTCTCTGCCAGATCGTTCTGTTTCTTGGCGACCTCGTTTCGTTTCTGCTCGTCTTCCGTCCCCTTGGCAGTTTCCTGAGACAATTCCTTCTGAGCCTGCTCGAGCTCTTGCGCGCGCTTCCGTGCTTCGTCAATCTTTTGCTCGATTTGAATGCGCTTCAGAAGCTCAATGGTGCGCTCGATGCTCTGACGGAAACGGTCCTCAGAAAATGTGAGTTTCTGCATTGCCTGCTGGAGCTGTTCTTTATTCAGGTTCTGCATTGATTGCTGCATTTGTTTCAGCGCCTGCTGAAGCTCGGCGGAGTTCATCTGCTCGAACATCTGCTGCAACTCGAGATACTTCTCCATCGTCTCTTTTGAAAGAACCTGCTGCTGGTCCATCTTCTGGACCATCTCGCTGACCTTATTCTGGACGTTATCCAATTTCTTCTGGAGCTCCTGGTACTTCTTCGACATCTCCTCCAGCTTCTTCTGCTGCTGCCAATCCATCTCCTTGTTCTTCTTCATATCCTGGTTGACGGACTCGATCTTTTCCTTCAACTGCTTGGCGTCCTCAAGCGCCTGCTTCATATCATCGAGCGATGCCTCGTGCCCTTTGTCCACCTCTGCGAACACTTCTTCGAGCGAAGGAAGTCGGATGAGAAATATCTGACTCTTTCCTGACTTGGGACCGTGAACAGCATCATTGTCAAACACCTCTGCAAAATACTCGATGACATCTTCGGGTACGAGGTGAAGGGGCGTCAGATCCCATGTGTAGGGCAATTCAAGCTCTGTGGAAATGCCGGATGGGAGCGCAATGGAGACGTACCGAGGGGCTTCCCAGGGCTTCTCATAACGGGAATGAACCATGCGGTACCCAAGCCGGAGCGCTGATATTCCGAAATCATCTTTCGCTTGTATCAAAAGGCGGATTAGTGGATCTCCGGCCAAATCGAGATTGCGTCCCGGTTGAAGAAGAGCGACCGTGGGCGACTCATCGGGGATGATTTTGAGTTGATAGCGAATAGGATCGGCATTGACGAGGTTCTCTGCGTCACTCACATCGATATGATAATCCGTCTCGCTTTCGAGTCGGAACGACGCGGAGAATTTCTGATTGTTCACTGCCAGCGGGAGCGATTTTCCGGCGCCGAAGATAATAGTTCCCGAGCGAAGATCCTTGCTGGCAATTCCCGTGAGAGTGATCTTGGTACCGGCAAGCGCTGCCACATCACCGGTGAATTCGTCCTGAGCCTTTGGTGGCAGCTTCGTATAGCCGGGGTATTCCAGTCGTACCTGAAATGATCGGAACACGGGCCGGTCGACGACGGTGAGTTTGAATCGTTCGCTCTCAGTGTTGGAAATCGTTGCATAGTATTCTGTTGATCCACGGATGTTTTGAAATGCAGTCTTGTATGTTCCCACAGAATCAGGTCGAAGTTCAGCGTGCTCGAAGCTCCGAGTTCCATCCAGCCGCCAGAAAAGATCGAGCGTGTGCCGGTGTGTGGCTTCAGGCAGCAGGTGAACCGTCTGCACGCGGACGGCGACCTGAACTGTTTGTCCTTTGATAACCTCACTGTTTCCCGGCGTTACTTCGATGGTGAATTCTGAGGGAGAGACAAACTCTCTATTGAAATGAGAGATCCGAAAGAGCGCATCCGAGAATTGTCCGGATGACGGCAGGACAAGGAGGATGGCGCCAACAATGCTCGCCGCGAACAGTTTTGTTGAGCGCACAACAGGCGAAGTGTCGATCGAAGCTGTGAAATCGAGATCACGGATGTTCTCCGCGAGGTCTTGAAATGAAGCATCCACGAGCTCGGGGGAGTATAACGACCTCCCGGCAACGATCTCCTGATGCAATTGGAGGAGATTCAGCATTCGATCGTGAATTCGGGGGAACGAGGCTCCAACAGATTTTGCCAGCTCGAAGTCGTTTGCTGAACGAAGAATTCCAAAGGCTTTCAGAACAGGACGGCCAACATACCAGAGGCCGAAGAAGCCAATACAGGCGGCAGCGACAAAAAAGACAATTGTTCGGCCAGAACTGTCGAGTCTGAACGCGAGTTCGAGAAGCGACGCGGCAACAAGCGTGAGGATGACAATTGCTGAGAATGAAAGGAGGTTGGCGCGAAGCTCAACAGAGTGCTGACGCTTGCGCGTGGCGGAGAGACGCTTCAGGATCTCGCTCAGTATGTTAGCGGAGTCGGGCAATGCGGATGGTCAATTAGTTAATTAGTTAATTAGTTAATTAGTCAACTTGTTGGCAAAGTGGTTTCCGTCATACTGCCAATCGTTTTTTGGTGAATGGCTCTACTGGATTTGCTTCATTGGAATCATGGCCACGTACAGTTTCGAAGATCTGGAAGTCTACAAAGCTGCAAGAGAGTTCCGAAAGAAGATATTTGACCTGATAAAGAGGCTCCCGCCCGAGGAGAAGTACAATCTCGGTTCTCAAATGCGACGAGCTGCAAAATCGTTGACCAACAATATTGCTGAAGGTCATGGAAGATTTCATTATCAAGAGAACATCCAGTATTTGCGACAGTCGCGAGGATCTCTTGAAGAATTACTCGACGACTTGAATATTTGCCTCGATGAATCATATTTCCATGCAGGTGAATTCGACCCTATCAAAGCGGAAGGCTTGGAATTGCAGCATCGTATCAACGGATACATCGCCTACCTGCGCCGCAGAAAATCCGCTGAAGAATCACCCTGATCATATAAGTAACCAATCACCAATCACTACTCACCAGTTAACCACTCACTAATTAACTGTTCACCAACTAGTGGCTCAACGCCCACACTACGATGTTCGTTCCGAACCGAAGCGCTTCCTGGCGAACGGATTCGGGGTCGCCGTGCACCTCGGGGTCAGCCCATCCGTCGCTGGGATTTGACTCGTATGTATAATAGACGACCAGCCGGCCTTTGTAGAACAGGCCAAACCCCTGCGGCGGCTTGCCGTTGTGCTCGTGTGTCTTCGGAACGCCATTGGGGAAATTGAAATGACAGTTGTAGAGCCCGAAACTAAACGGGAGTTCGACGAGATCCTGATCCGGAAAGAGCCTTTTCATTTCCCTTCGAAAGGCCTTATCCATGCCGTAATCATCATCTGCGTAGAGAAACCCGCCATCGACCAGATATGACCGCAATCGTTGAATCTCAAAATCCGTGAAAACGATATTCCCATGACCAGTCATGAAAAGAAAGGGGTACGATGGGAGTTTTTCGCTTGTGAGATCGACGAACTCATAACGTGGATCGGTATCGATCGCAGTATTATCCTTGATGAATTTAAGCAGGTTCACTTCAGCTGACGGATCGTTGTACCAATCCCCGCCGCCGCTGTACTTGAGTCGTGCAATGCGGAATTGGCTTTCGACGCGTGGCTGGGCCCAAACCGGAAAAGCGGTCAGACAGAAGAGAATGAGCGAGAGAATTTTGATGATGAAGCGCACATCAAAAATGTAGGGAAAGCGCATCAGAGAAGCAACGAAAGGGTGACGGACAAAAAATCCCCGCGAAGTCTTAGCTCCTTCGCGGGGACGGAGATGATTGATGCATCCGTGATCGATTTGCAGGACGGGTGGAACCGCCCTGATGACCACATTCGTATAACAGCAACTCGAGTGGGACAGCAGAACCCGCTCGTTGGATGATTAGTCCATGATCTTTCGCAAGAACGCCGGCTTATCCGGATCAGCCTTGTCGATTTTTTCGTCACCCCTCTCGGAGTCGCGCGGCGCCTGAATGGAAATGTCAATGCCGCGACGCAAGAATGTGGGCTCTTCGAACTTCTGCAAGTCATTCGGTCCGGACGGAATGCGATCAATCAGTTTCGACACCGTCTTCGGCGGCACTTTCACTGCCATGGCCTTCTTGTTGAAGCCGGTGGCGATGACTGTCACCATGATCTCGTCCTTCATGTTTTCATCGATCACCGTACCGAGGATGACGTTTGCGTCATCACCGGCTGCGTCGTGAATGACACTCGTGGCTTCATCGACTTCTACGAGGGACATGTTTTTGCCGCCTGTTACGTTGATGAGAATGCCCTGTGCGCCGGCGATGGAGACACCATCGAGCAGCGGGCTTGAAATTGCAGCGTGCGCTGCCTCAACGGCACGATTCTCACCCGTCGCAATACCGGAGCCCATCAGTGCGTCGCCCATCTCGCGCATCACCGTGCGAACATCTGCGAAATCAACATTGATCAGTCCGGAGACAGTGATCAGCTCGGAAATTCCACGCGTCGCGTTGTGCAGAACCTCGTTCGCCAGCTCGAAGGCGTCGAGCAGCGGAGTGTGCCGATCGATGATGTCCAGCAGCTTCTGGTTGGGGATGACGATCAGGGTATCGACTTGCTTCTTCAACTCTTCAATTCCCTCTTCAGCCTGAGCCATCCGCCGTTTTCCTTCGCTGTTAAACGGCCTTGTAACAATTCCGACGACGAGAGCGCCGAGACTCTTGGCGATATTGGCTACGATGGGGCCTCCGCCGGTCCCGGTGCCGCCTCCCATGCCTGCTGTGACGAAAACCATATCACTGCCTGCGATGGCACGAGCGATTTCCTCCCGATCCTCTTCCACGGCCCGATGGCCGATCGTAGGATCAGCGCCGGCACCGAGACCCCGGGTCAGTGTCTTTCCGACCTGGATCTTTTGCGATGCCTTATTGCGTTCCAGCGCCTGGACGTCGCAGTTGATTGCAATGAAATCGACTCCGGCCAATCCTCTGTCGATCATGCTGTTGACGGCGTTTCCACCGCCGCCACCAACGCCAACTACACGAATCTTTGCCCCGCGGTCCGCTAAGGTGTCAAGTTCAATCACGGTAACATCTCCTTGGTTTAGTGAGTGAATGGATTATTGATCTCTTAATTTTTGATATGGGCCAACGGCCTACACTACAGCTCGTCGAACCACGTTTTCATACGATTAAAAATGTTTTTGACAGACCCCTTTCCCTTTTCCGGAGTTACTGTTGAGGTGATCGTTGAACGATCACGATGTTTCAGTTCATGAATGACAAGTCCGACTCCTGTCGCATAAATTGGATTTTCAATTTCCCGAACAAGCCCCGCGCTGAAACCCGAAGGAATTCCAATCTTTACCGGCATTCCAAGAACTTCTCGAGCCAAGTCCGCGGTTCCTTTGATCAGCGATCCTCCGCCAGTCAATACCACTCCGGCGGACAGATGTTTTGAATATCCAGACCGCTTGATTTCCATGGAGGCGATTTCGAGAATTTCTTCCATCCTCGGTTGAATGACCTGGCAAAGGAGCTTCTTATCAATCTCGATTGGTGCGCGTCCGCCGATTCCCGGGAGAACGATGGGCTCATTGTTCACAATGGCAGGCATAAACGCATACCCATGGTCCTGTTTGATGCGCTCAGCCTGGTCCGTCAGGATGCCGAGGCCTTTCCGAATATCATCAGTAACCTTTTTGCCTGCGATGCCGATGACGGCTGTGTGGCGAATGGTGCGTTCTTCAAAGACTGCGAGGTCAGTGGTTCCGCCGCCGATATCGAGCAACGCTACGCCCACTTCCTTTTCCTCGTCATCGAGCACGGCATAACTTGATGCAAGCGGTTCGAGAACCATGTCGTTCACATGAAGGCCCGCACGCTGTACACACTTGTAAATATTCTGGGCCGCCGTCACCAGTCCTGTAATAATGTGAACCACGGCCTCCATCCGAACGCCGGACATTCCAACGGGGTCGTAAATTCCGTCCTGGCCGTCCACGATAAACTGTTGCGGAATGACATGGATGATCTTCCGATCGGAAGGGAGCGCGACCTTTTTCGTGTCATCGATCAATCGCTCCACGTCTGCCTGAGAAATCTCGTTCTCGGGACGGCTGATGGCCACAACGCCGCGGCTCTGGAAACTCTGAATGTGGTCGCCTGCGATGCCAACGGTGACAGAAGTGATCTTGACCCCCGACTGAGCCTGAGCATCCGCCACGGCATTCTGGATCGAGCGGACGGTCTTTTCGATATTTGTGACGACGCCGCGCGTCAACCCATCCGATGCACTCTTTCCAATACCAAGAATGTTCAACTTCCCGGGATGGTTCTCATCTGGCGCAGCAACAATGGCGCAGACTTTTGTGGTGCCAATATCAAGTCCAACTGCGATATCTTGTGTCATACAGCCTTGTCTTCCTTTCAATCCGGGACCGGCACACAACCAGCCCGTCGTGACATGAACTGAATTGCTACCCTTGTTTTTTATTCCATCGGACGACCACCTGGTCGTCGAACCGCAAATCCACATACTGCAAATTGTCAGAACCGCGCTCGTGGACAACATCATTCCAGAAGGCTTCCAGTCGCACCAACTTCTTGGCGATTTCCCCACGGCCAAAAATGATCGGCACCCCCCACTCTGAAGCATACAGAACAATGTCGCCGCCGTTTCGCAGCCGCACCTCCGAGATCAGATGATAGAGCTCTTTGTTCACCAGTTTCGTGCAGGCGAGAATCCTGAGCGCTTCCTGTATGTCATCGTTTTTGAGCGTTGCTCCGGGGGCGAGGGAAAGGCCGTCAGGCATTCCCGTCAGCACGGGCAAATCGAACAATTGCTTCGAGATCGAGTGAGGCAACACGACGCCGTCCTCGTCCAGATAGAGAATTTCTGTGCTGTTGATCATGGCAAGCGGCACGCGCTCTTTCACGGTCACTTTCAACGTTGCCGGCAAATCACGCTCGACCACGGCATCTTTGATGAAATGGTGACTCATGATGTCTCGTCGCACAGCCATCAGATCGATTTCCTGGAGCTGCGTGTTCTTGGGGACCTTGATCAGCTGGAGGAGCTCCGCTGTTTCGACGATTCGGTTTCCCTCGATTGTTACACGCTTCACCTTCAGGTCCGATTTCCAGAGATTCGCTGCGACAACGAGTCCTATCGCCAGCACGCCCAATCCCAGAAATCCGAATTTCAATGATCTGCTTGTGCTCATGCGACCTTCTGTCGGATTTCGTTGGGAAAACCCACGAGCTTCACTTCAAGTTCGAGGAGAACACCCGTGTTTTGATGGACCGTCCGCAGTGCAAGATCAACGAGCGTCACCACGTCGGCAGCCTTTGCGTCCCCGAGATTGACGATGAAATTGGCATGTTTCTCGGAGATCTGAGCATTTCCCACCCGTTTCCCTTTGAGCCCGGCCTGTTCGATCAACTTGGCGGCAAACAGCCCCGGCGGGTTCTTAAACATGCTCCCGGAGTTGGGGAGGGTCAGTGGCTGCGTTGTGTTCCTCTTCAGAATGTACTCTCTGCGCCTGGCAATCAACTCTTCCCGATCCCCCTGCGGCAAACGGAACGATGCGCTCAGGACAATGTCCTTTTCGAAACCAGAGCGACGGTACGCGAACCGTGCATCTGCTTTCTTCACCGTCTGGAACTGACCGTTGCGGAATACTTCCACATCCACCAGGTAATCAGCAGCCTCTCCGCCGCGTGCTCCGGCGTTCATCACCACGGCGCCGCCGACGGTTCCGGGTATGCCGGCCAGCATTTCCACGCCCGCCAGACCGTTCTGAATGCAGAAGTCGACAAATTTCGACCAGTGTGCTCCTGCCTCAGCAATGACGAGATCGCCTTCCATGCGAACATCAGACAGACTTGACTCCACGTTGAGGGCGGCGCACCGTATGCCCTCATCACTGACAATCATGTTGCTCCCGCGCCCCAACATCATGTAGGGGTACGAATTCTTCTCGAAGTACGAAACGATCTCGATGAGATCCTTTTTGTCCACAGGTTCGACATAATAATCCGCCGGGCCGCCAACGCGCATCGAGGTGTACTTTGCCATCGGTTCGTTGATGGCAATGTGCCCGCGGAAAAATTGCTGTATGTCGCTTATAGTGACCACATCAGTGACTTGTTAATTTGTGATTGGCTCATTGGTGATGAGCTCGCTTTCGAGCTAGCCGATTAACCAATTAACCAATTAACCAGTTAACCAGTTAACCAGTTAACTAATTAACTAATGAACTAATGAACCCCTCACTTCTTCATCTTGCTCAGAAACTCTTCCCCGTATTTCCAGATGTCTCCAGCGCCCATCGTGATAACAATATCGCCGCTCTTGACGATCGACTTGAGATGATCTGGGATCATTTTCTTGTCGGGGACGTAGTGCGCATCCTTATGACCGAATCGCCTTGCCGCGTTGACGATCAATTCTCCTGTCACACCCTGGATCGGCTCCTCGCGCGCAGGATAGACATCCGTAACGACCAGCACGTCGGAGAGCAGAAAGGACTTGCCAAACTCTTCGTAGAAATCGCGTGTCCGTGTGAAGAGATGTGGCTGAAATACGCAAACGACGCGCCTCCTCCAGCCGGCCTTCACTCCGGCGAGCGTTGCGCGACACTCCGTCGGGTGATGCGCGTAGTCGTCATACAGTGCGATGCCGTTGACTTCGCCCTTCTTTTCCCAGCGTCTGTACACCCCGGCAAACTTCTCAATGCCCGATCGAACCTTGTCGAATGGAACTCCTAGCTCCAATCCTACGGTAATGGCTGCAAGCGAATTTTGCACGTTGTGATTGCCGGGCACTTGAATCGTAACGGGGCCGAGGTCCTTTCCGTCTTTCACGACCGTGAACGTCGAAGTGTTGTCCTTGTGCCGGATGTCGACCGCCTGGATGTCCGCTTGAGGATTCAGTCCGTAGGTGAGGATCTTCTTCTTGCTGAGCTGTGGCATGATGTCGAGCAACGCAGGTTCATCAAGGCACAGGACGACAAATCCGTAGAACGGAACTTTCGACGCAAATTGAATAAACGCTCCTTTAATGTCTTCGAGGTCGCGATAGCAGTCAAGATGGTCGGTCTCGAGTGTCGTCATGACGGCAATCGTTGGGGTAATGGAAAGGAACGAGCGATCAAATTCATCCGCTTCCACCACGATGAAATCGCCGTGGCCCAGGCGAGCATTCGTGCCGCCGAGACCGCTCAATTTTCCACCCACGATGACCGTTGGATCGAGGCCGCCTTCCATCAGGACAAGGCTGACCATCGATGTCGTCGTTGTCTTGCCGTGTGTGCCGGCAATGCCAATGCCGTACTTCAGTCTCATCACCTCGGCCAGCATCTCCGCGCGGCGGATAACGGGAATCTTGCGCCGCTGGGCTGCCAGGACTTCGGGATTTTCCATTGCGACGGCGGAAGAATAGACTAGCGCGTCAACATCGTCCGCGATGTTTTCCGCCTTGTGTCCCTCGTAAATAGTGGCTCCGAGTTTTTGAAGTCTTTCGGTGACCTCTGAGAGGCCTCGATCGGAGCCGCTGACGCGGAAACCCTCATTGAGCAGAATCTCAGCGATCCCGCTCATTCCGATGCCACCGATACCGACGAAGTGTATTTTTTTGATCGATGAGAACATGAAGTCTTGATGGTCCTTTGACTGAAATACACTGAATTCCAAACCCGAAATCCTAAACTCGAAATCTCAAATTCCGATCTTTGAATCCCGCCTCGTTGCGGAATCCAAGAGCGGGACAAATCCAATATCACAAATCATAAATCGAAAATCTATATCCCCTTCCTCCGTCTCATTCCGAACCGTCTGCGTTTTCCCTTTGGAACGTGCTGCGCGATGCGCTCCATCTCCACGACAAGTTCTCTGTCGCGTTCGTAGCGTCCGACGCGTATCCGGAACAGCCGCTTGCGCCCCTTCATTTTGAAAATAATCAGCTGAAAATGTCCGGCCGTCTGGACCAGCATCTCGCGCCCGATGTGCATCCATTCAATTTCTGAAATCATGATTTCACGCTCGCGGTCACGAGACTGAAACATCAGTCGATCGTCCGTGATCACTAATCTGCGATTTCGGTAGAGGTTCAACACGAGCGAGCCAAGAGCGATGACAACAAAAAACATCATGATGTAGACCAGGGGATCTTTGAAAACGAAATGGAACTGGTCTTCAAAAAAACTCCCCTTGATGCCCGCGTACAACAGGAACACCAGCAGGTACGAAAGAGCTTGCTGGTAGTAAAAGTCGAGTTTATATTTGAATGTCTTTTGCTGCATCGCGAATTATCGAATCATCTCCAAGATCGTTGTTGCGATTGCCCGCCCTGCGTTGGGCTTTCCGAGTCGGGCACTCATTCTGCTCATGTTCTCCAAACGTTCTGGGTCGTTCAGCAGAGTGAGCGCGACGGATTTCAGTTCGTGTCGTGCGTTGTGATCGGCAATCATGACGGCCGCCCCTGCATCAGCCAGCGAACGAGCATTATGCGTTTGATGGTCTCCGGCTGCACGGGGATATGGGATGATAATTGCCGGTTTCCCAACCCGCGTAAGTTCAGCCAGCGTTGTCGCCCCCGAACGGCAAACGACAAGATCCGCGGCGCCGAAAGCATATTCCATGCTGTCAATGAACGCTCCCAGCCAGCCGATGGACCTGGCGCCGATCGCAGCCCGCACGCGCTCGAAATCGCCCTGACCAGTCTGCCAGATCAGCTGAACACCGGCATCGAGCAGATCATCCAGCGCCTCCAAGACGGCACTGTTGATGGAGGCTGCGCCCAAGCTTCCGCCGAACACGAGAAGCGTCTTCTTCTCCGGCTCAAGCTGAAAAAACTCTCGACTTACAGACTGTGAAACTGTCCCGAGGGTTTCCCGTGTCGGCGTTCCGATAAGCGTCAGGTGGTCTGTGCGTTTCAGCCAACGCTTCGCGTCATCGAAGGCAATGAAGATCTTTGTTGCCCTCCTGGCGAGCATCCGGGTCGTGACCCCGGGGTAGCTGTTCGATTCATGAATCACCGTCGGGATTTTTAGAATCGAAGCGACGAACAATACCGGTCCGCACACATAGCCGCCGGTTCCAACGACAACGTCCGGGCGAAACTGGCGTATGACAAAGAACGATTGAACGAGTGAAACCAATACTTTCAGCGGGAAGAGGAGATTGTCAAGGGTCAGTCTCCGGTGAAAGCCGCTGATCCAGATTGCTCGAAATGCATAGCCGCGCTGGGGAACAACGCGTGCCTCAATTTTTCCTTTTGTTCCCAGGAACAAAAACACAGCGTCCGGTTGCAGCTTCATGATCTCGTCAGCAATGGCGAGGGCGGGGAACAAATGGCCCCCTGTCCCGCCTCCTGCAACCAGAATGTGTGAAACATCTTTGTCCACATTGGTCCTTAGTACACTTTTGCGGTCTGGTCTTCCAACGGTTGCGATGACTTCTCGGGAACGGGCGTTTTTTCCAGCCGAGGATGCATGTCCGTTTGCGACGAAATGTTCAAGAGAACACCGACGGCAAACGATGTAAAGAGCAACGATGATCCTCCATAGCTCACAAAGGGCATCGGTAGTCCTGTTGTGGGCAATATCCCAAGCGTGACGCCGGCATTGACGAGCGCATAAAGCGTGACGACGCTCGTGATACCAATTGCCAGCAGACGACCGAAGTCGTCTCGTGCATTCTTCGCGATTTTGAATCCCCGCAAAAGCAGAACCAGAAACAATCCCATAAATACGATCGTGCCGATCAAGCCATATTCTTCGCCGACAATGGAAAACACGAAATCGCCGTACGACTCGGGAAGAAAGAAATCGCGCTGCTTGCTCAGGCCGGGTCCGACGCCGAACAACCCCCCGTTGCCAAAACCGATGATTCCCTGCATCAGCTGATAATTCAGATGCCCGCCGCTGGCACTTCCGTCAATGAACGACTTGATGCGCGCCATGACGTGAGGACGAGCAAGAGCGACTGCACCCAGAACGGGGATCGCCGCTCCAACCGTGCCGAACAGATGCGTGAATTTCGCCTCGCTGATAAACAACATGACCATACTCATCAGGATAATCATGGATCCCGTGCTGAAGTTTGGCTGAATGAGCACGAGACCCGCAACGCTTCCGATCCAGACCATCATCGGCAGGAAGCCCTTCTTGAAATCTCTGATGGCCTCCCCTTTGGTCGAGATGAGCGTGCAAAGGTGGAACAGGAGCGCGAACTTGGCAAACTCTGAAGGCTGAAGACTCAAGCCGCCAAATCGCAACCAACGCGTTGCACCCTTCACTTCACCGCCGAGGACCAGCGTGATCGTCAGAAAAATGATGGAGAGAATGACCGCCGGTTTCGTCAGCTTCTTGTACTTTCTGTAATCAATGGTCATGCCGACAAAAAGTGCGACCAAACCAAGTAAGACTTTGAGAGCATGCAGATTCAGAAGCCGGTTGCTCTCTCCAAACTTCTCCATCGCCCAGGTGGCCGAAGCGCTGTACACCACTCCGAGGCTCAGAACCATGAGCGTCAGCACCGTGATGAGCGTCGGGAGATCGATATGATTTCGTTGGGCCCGGGTCATGTATGCGCTAGAGATTTTTTACCAGTTCCTTGAAGACTCTTCCGCGTTGTTCGTAGTTCTCAAACCAGTCGAAGGAAGCACAGGCCGGGGAAAGAAGAACCACGTCTCCCCTCTGAGCAAGGCGTTGCGCGGTTTGCACCGCCTCGTCGATGGAGTTTGCCCGGCGGACCGGCTTCGTTCCGGAGAAAGCCATTTCGACCTTGTCTGCCGATTCACCCATGGCAACGATGGCACGGACATGTTTCTGCACGAGATCCAGAATCCGTGCATAGTCGTTTCCTTTGTCCCGCCCACCGAGCATCAAGACGATCGGTTGATCGTATGCTTGAAGAGCGTACCGAACGGCTTCGACACTCGTTGCTTTCGAATCATTGTAGTACCGCACGCCGTTGACTTCCCGTACAAATTCCTGGCGGTGTTCGACGCCTTTGAAATTTCGCAGCGTGGCCCGAATCGAGGCAGTGCCCACACCTTCCAACTGTCCGACCAACGATGCGGCCATCGCATTATAAAGATTGTGAGGTCCCTTGATGCTTATCTCGTCCACGTTGATGACCTCGGTCCGTTTTCCGGCGAGAGTGGTCACCAGCATTCCGTTCTCGACAGACGCCCCCTCGGCTAATCGCTGCCGGATGCTGAACGGGATCCGCCTGCACCGTGCGCTCTCCACAATCTTCACTGTTTGCTCGTCATCTGCGTCGTAGATCAGGATGTCGTCGTCTTTCTGGTTCATGAAAATCCGCGCCTTCGATCCCGCATACTTTTCCATTGAGTGATCGTACCGATCCATATGGTTCTGCGTGATATTCATGATCGCCGAAATGCGCGGTCGAAACGTCTCACAGTGATCGAGCTGAAAGCTGCTTATTTCCAGAACAGCAATATCTGCTGGAGCCAACTCCAGAACGACGGATGAGAATGCCGTGCCAATGTTCCCCGCAACTGCATGTTTCTTCTTTGCATCGCCGAGGATCCTCCCAATCAATGTGGTTGTTGTTGTCTTCCCATTCGATCCGGTAATCGCGATGATGGTTGAACGACAGAACCAGCTTGCAACCTCTACCTCGCTGACGACGTTGATGCCCCGTGTTCGGGCTTCCAGTACCACGGGAGCGTTGCTTGGGACTCCCGGGCTTATGACAATCAAAGAACACTCATACGCGCGGTCAGAATGACCGCCGAGCTCGTAAGCAATGCCGAGCTCGCGCAACATCTGTGCTTCCGTTTTCAGTTTCTCCGGGCCGGTCTTGTCACTGACGAAGACCAGCGAGCCTTGACTCTGAAGCAGTTTCGCGACCGCAACACCGCTACGGGCGGCACCGATGACAGAAATCTTCTTGTCGCGCAGCTGCGAAATGTCCATGAAACTCGCTCACTTGTTTCCCCGGGCCGTTGTTGTCAACGCACCTTGAACGTCGCCAGGCTCAGAATCATGAAAAGAATCGCGATGATGTAGAATCGCGTAACGATTTTCGGCTCCGGCCATCCAAGCAATTCAAAATGGTGATGGATAGGCGCCATCTTGAACACGCGGCGCCCCTCTCCGTATTTCTTCTTGGTGTACTTGAAGTACATCCGCTGAATGATCACCGACAGTGTTTCCATGAGAAATACGCCCCCCAGTGTCGGCAGCAGAAATTCCTTTTTGATCAGTACGCACATCGCACCGATGACACCTCCGAGGGCGAGCGACCCCGTATCGCCCATGAACACCTGGGCCGGATATGAATTGAACCACAGAAAACCGAGCGCAGCTCCTACCAACGCCGAGCAGTAGATGGCAAGCTCTCCGTTTCCTCTCAGAAATGGAATCGTGAGGTACTTGCTCCATTCTGCGTGACCTGAAACATAGGCGATGATGGCCAGCGTCAAGGCAACAATGCCGACCGTTCCGATGGCCAGTCCATCCAATCCGTCAGTGAGATTCACCGCATTCGATGTTGCCGTGATAATAAAAATGACGATCGGGATGTACAGGATTCCAAGGTCGAGTTCCAGATACTTGAAGAACGGCACCGTGGTTTTCGTTTTCATGACAACGAGAGTCGAGTCTATCCACTGCGGGTGAAAGTAAATCACGCCGCCCACCACGAGTCCCACCAGCACCTGACCGATAATCTTGTACCTGCCGATAAGCCCTTTCGGTTTTTTCTTCACAACTTTCAGATAGTCATCGAGGAAGCCCACAGCGCCAAGAACGACGGTGACAAAAAGAATGAGGAGGATATACCCATTCTTAAGATCTGTCCAGAGGAGAGCGGGGATCACAAGCGCTGCGAGCACGATTAATCCGCCCATCGTTGGAGTCCCTGCTTTGCTCAGGTGCGATTTTGGAGCTTCGACTTTTGCGGCCTCGCCAATCTGATGGTTGCGAAGCGCCTGAATGATCTTCGGCCCCAACCAGAATGCGATGACCAGTGCCGTTACTGCCGCTGCACCCGCTCTGAATGTGATGGCCCGGAACATAGCAGATCCTGGAATGTCGATCTGCTTGCTATGGAGATATGTGAAGAGATAATAGAACATCAGCCGCTGAGTCCTAGGTTGCCTGATCGGGCGTTGTCTTCGACGTCTTGAATCGTTCCGTGATAAACGCGACCACTTCTTCCATTCTCATTCCTCGGGAGCCTTTGACAAGCACAACGTCGCCGGGAGAGAGGAGGCTGAACAAATACTCCGACAGCACCGTCTTCTGCTCATAATGGGATTTCTGAGCAGTCGCTGCCGCTTCGTGTGTATGCTTCGAAAGCTGTCCGTACGTCAGGAGGTATTTTGCTCCCGACGTGGTTACAGCCTCGCCAATTCTTTTGTGCTCTTCTATGGAGTTCTTCCCAAGTTCCAGCATATCTGCGAGGACCGCGATTTTCTTTCCGGGGGTGCCGATGCTGCCCAAGACGCCGAGGGCGGCCATCACAGAATCCGGGTTGGAATTGTATGTGTCATTCAATACAATCACAGAATCGAGCTTCAACACCTGCATCCTCTTGCTGGCACTGGAGAAGGAAGAGAGCGCCTGCTGAATCCGCTTCACCGGAACCTTGAACGTGAGGCCAACGGTCGCGGCAGCCAACGCATTAAAAGCATTGTGCTGGCCGGGGACGGAGAGTTGTACGCGGAAAGGCTTTTTTGCCCGCTGCCTGACTTCAAGCTGCACACAAGCGCTTTCACTGACAGATTGCACTTTGCCTTTGACGATCGCAGCCCCTTTGGCAAAGCCATAGCTGATTGCCTTGTGGACCCCCTTCGACTGCTTTTTCAGATGACCGTCGTCCTGATTCACGAAACCGATACCGGTCGTACGTCGATGCTGGCGGAGCCATTCAAATGCTTCGCCTTCTGCTTTGGCGACTCCATCGATGGAGCCGAAAAACTCAAGGTGTTCACGGCCAACGTTCGTAATCAACACGTGCGTCGGTTCTACGATGGAGCAGAGGTAGTCAATCTCTCCGAAATGGTTCGTGCCAATCTCCAGAACGGCGATTTGGTGTTCCTTCCCAAGACGCAGGATCGTCTGCGGCACGCCGACGTGATTATTCAGGTTGCCTTCCGTATGAAGGATGCGGAATTTCGAACGAAGGACCGCAGAGACCATTTCTTTCGTCGTCGTCTTGCCGTTGCTTCCGCCAATCACCAACACGGGAATCTTGAACTTCTTCCGGTGTGCATTCGCCAACTGTCCAAACGTACGAATGGTATCTTCAACGATGAGCCTTGGGACGTTCAGGCTGGAGAAAAGAATCTGGTTTGGTTCGACCCATTTGGAATCAGCAACGATCGCTCCTGCCCCAGCCTCAACAGCCTTGGTAATAAAATTGTGTCCGTCGAACGTGTCGCCACGAAGCGCAATGAATAGGTCACCGTGCTGGATTGTTCGTGAATCCGTAGATATGCCGGTAAGGACAAAATCCTTCCCCCGTTCAAACCCGAGCGCTTGAAGATGTGGAAGAGCGAGGAGTGTGCTTGCCGTTAGTTTCATTCGCGAATAAACTCTTCGACGATTTCCCGGTCACTGAAATGAATTTTCTCTTTACCGATCACCTGATAGTCTTCGTGTCCTTTCCCGGCAACCAGGATGACATCGCCGGCCTTGGCTTGTTGCAGAGCCGAGTGAATAGCGGCTCGTCTGTCGACTTCCCGTGTCACTTGCGCTGCACGCGGAATCCCCGCAACGATCCCGTCAATGATGCTCTGCGGCTCTTCTGTGCGTGGATTATCGGATGTTACGATCACGATGTCACTCCATTGACCGGCAACCGCTCCCATCAGAGGGCGCTTCGTCCTATCGCGGTCACCCCCCGCGCCGAAGACCGTAATGATCCGGCCGCGGCCTTCACGAGGAAGGACATCATGGATGGTTCGCAGGCATTTCTCAAGAGCGTCCGGAGTGTGCGCGTAGTCAATGATCGCTGCCCATCCTTTTGGCGAAGCAATCCGCTCGAACCGGCCACGCACACTCTTCACGCTACGGATTCCCGCTGCAAGCGTGTCCGGTGAAAGACCCAGGGCCAGTCCCGTGGAATAGGCCGCCAGAATATTGTAGACGTTAAATCGGCCTACCAGCGGGGTCGTCATGGTCGTCTGCTGGTTGTTAAACGACAGGGCGCAGGAAGAACCGTCGATCGAAAGCCGGATGTCGCTTGCCCGGACATTGGCATGTTCTGCAATTCCATACGAAAGAGTGCGGGCCGGGCTTGATGCCGCGATCTGCATCCCCCAGGTGTCGTCAGCATTTGTGATTGCGACAGCGTCACGCTCGAGAGTATCGAAGAGAATCTTCTTTGCGCTGAAATACTCTTCCATGGAACCGTGATAGTCAAGGTGGTCCTGCGTCAGGTTCGTGAACACAGCTGCACTGAATTGAAGCCCATACACTCTCGATTGGTGAAGGGCATGGGATGAGACTTCCATCGAGACCGACTGGCAGCCGGATGTCGCCATGCGCGCCAAAAGCTCATTGAGCTCTAATGATTCCGGCGTCGTGTGCGATGCAGGGATCACTTCATCACCGATTCTGTATTCAATCGTCCCGAGAAGTCCGACTCGCTGACCGGCAGCTTCCAAGATCGCTTTGACAAGGTGTGTGGTTGTAGTTTTTCCATTTGTTCCCGTCACCCCTACCATCGTGAGCTTGCGGGAGGGATGGTTGTAATAATTTGCCGACATCACTGCAAGTGCCTTGCGACTGTCGGGGACAACGATCTTCACCACGCCCGAGTGCATGAAATAGTAGTCGGAGAGCGCTGAGTCCTGCTCGAGGACGACCACCGAGGCTCCGTTTCCGATCGCCGACTCGAGGAACTTGTGACCGTCGGTACCGGTGCCGCGTATGGCGATAAAACAATCGCCGCGCTGAATCTTCCGCGAATCGTACTGAAGTTGGTGAACATGCACTTCGTGCGTGATCGCGGAATGCCCATAGGTTGTTTCAAACATCTTACTGACCTGGACGCCTGCGAGAAGCTCTCCCAACCTCATACACTCACAACGACTTTCGGTTTAGTAAAGAACAGCGGTCACCAGTGGCCGCGGTTCACATGCCAAATGGATTGTTGCCCCAGCCTGCACCCTCTGCCCTGCAGCAGGAACCTGGCTCACCACAACTCCGGATCCGCGCACCTGGATATCAAAATCGTCCACGACGAGTCGATTGATCGCACGTCGTAAGCTCATGCCGCGGACGTCGGGAACAACCGGCGGTCCGCCGGAGGCGTCGGCACCCGGTTCATTCAGAACGATCTGGACGACGTCATCCTTCTCCAGATGTTTGCCTGGCTCCGGCACCTGTCGCACGACAATATCTCCCGTGCCGACGGTCTGACATTTCAACCCGTGGCTTTCGAGAAGCCGGCTTGCAATGTTCAGTTGAAGTGTCCGGACGTCGGGAACGGTGATTCCATTTCTTGGCTGCTCGTCCTTCGGCTGCGGTGTTTTCGTGAAGCGACCCGAGGTGTTGATGATGCGATCGGCGATCGCTCGAAACACCGGTGCACTGACAGTTCCGCCGAAGTAACTTCCGCCTTGTGGATTGTCCATCATGACGAGACACACCACCTGGGGATCTTCGATCGGGAAAAAACCGACGAAAGAACCGGTATAGGATCCGGCACCGTAGTGACCATCAACGACCTTTTTCGACGTTCCAGTCTTGCCGGCGATTCGAACACCCTGAATGTGCGATTCCTTCGCTGTGCCGCGTTCAACGACCCCCTCAAACGCCTGAATGAGCATCGCTGCGGTTTGTTCGGAGATTACTCTTCGAATGATCTGAGGTCTCTGTTCGAACAATACTTCACCGTCTCGGTCCTCAACTTCTGACACGATGTACGGCTTCATCAGCACACCTTTGTTTGCGACGGCCGCGTACGCCAGTGCAATCTGAAGCGGGGTGACAGAAACTTCGTAGCCGTAGGCCATCGTTTGAAGCGTCGTCCCGGACCATTCGTTTGGTTTTTTCAGCCTTCCCCGCACTTCTCCCGGCAAGTCAATGCCCGTGGGGATGCCAAAACCAAAGTTTCGGGCCTGCCTGTAAAGTCTTTCAGGGCCTATCGTTGGGCCAACTTTCGCCATGACGATATTGCTGGAAAGCTCGATAGCTTGCTGAAACGTGAGCCACTCATACGGGTGAGTGTCTGTGATCTTTTGCGGCTTTGAGCGAGAAGAGACCGTGGCGTAGTAGGTGCCATGCTCGGCGTAAAATTTCTTCTCGGGTGTCACCAAACCGTTCTCGTATGCGGCGGATGCCGTGACGACTTTGAAAACGGAACCCGGTTCAAAAACGTCGGTGACAACACGATTGCGCGATGCATTGATGTCGTACGAACCGAGATCATTCGGATTGATTCCTGGGACATTCGCGAGAGCGAGAACTTCGCCGGTTTTTGGATTCAACATCACCGCCAGCCCGGCGCTGGATTTGCTTTTTTGAACGCCTCTCTTGAGTTCCTCTTCGACGATGGACTGATAGGCAAGATCGATCGTCAGAATAAGATTATGACCATTTCGAGGTTCGATGCGCGGGTAGTCGACGGAAGGTCGGGCATGGCCGAGTCCATCGCGCTGCATGATGACTGAACCATCTTTGCCTTTGAGGTACTCATCGAACTCAACCTCAAGCCCGGAGATTCCTTTGTTGTCGACATCAGTGAAACCGATCAGCGTTCCGGCAACGGCGTCGTAATGGTACAAGCGTTTCGGCTCATCAATGGGTACAACACCCGTGAGCTTCTGTGCCTCAATCCGTTTCGCAACTTCCGGTCGGGCATGACGCTCGAGCCAGACAAATCGTTTCAGCGAACCGGAGCTTGTGACACTATGCAGTTTGGCCGCGTAGTACGAAGGTGATTTGCCAAATGCGGTGGCGAACTGCCTTGCGATTTCGTCAGCATTTTCGCCGACAACTTTCGGATCAGCCGCAAATGATACATACATGGAATTCGATGCGAGAACATTATTGTTGCGGTCGTAAATATTTCCGCGCACCGAGGGCTGGACGACAGTCAGTTCATACTGTTTGCGGGCGATCAATTGGTACTTCGACGCTTGCAGAAACTGCACCTCTGTGAGCCGTCCGGCAATTACAACAAAGAAAATGGCGAAGCCCAACTTCAGCGCAATAAATCGTCCCCGAGCTTTCGCCGGGGCCTCGGGCTGCTGCGCCGCTGCCGGTTTCTGAGCCGATATGGTATTTTTCTCGGGCATCAATGCTCGCGTGTTGCTTCTTCGAGTGTGCGGATCTTGTCCTGATCAACGTTAAGCGGGCGGGGAATATCGGTCGGGTTTCGAAGGCCCAGTTCGTCTTCTGCGCGCTTACGGACGTGTTCAAGACTGGACATCTGGTTGATGTGTGCTTTCAGAATTTCCTGTTCGCTCAGGATGTCCTGGAAGCGGACATCGCTCTTATGAATATCGTTGACAAGCTGATTCACGGCGATGATGTTGCTGATGTATAGCACAATTGCCGCCGCCGTTCCCATGAGGACGAGAATAATATTGAACGGGGAGACGCGGCGTTTCGTGAAGCGCCGATTTGTCGGCGGCTGCGTCGTTCCGGATGGGAGTTCCGCCTGTGGTGGCACAGGCATTGTCCCGCCATAAATGAGTCGCCGCTGCTGAGGTTTGTTCGAAGGATCTGACGCTTGTTGGCTCTTCGATCGCTGATCAGACTCCATCGCACGCTCGGCAAGGATTTCCGCACTATTTCTGTAAACTTTTGCCATCAAAGAACTTAAGGGAACTCCCAATCCATTTCAGTAAAGAGTGTGTGGCTCGTCTTTGATGTTCATAATTTCTCAGCGACCCTCAGCTTGGCGCTTCGTGATCGGGGATTAACACGGCTCTCATCGTCGGTTGCCGTGATCGGTTTTTTCGTCAGGATCTTGACCTTTGGCTGCAAGAGAGTGTCAGGTACCAATTTGTTTCCTGACCGTTGAACCGAAGCAGCTTCCTGTTTCAATGTATCCTTGACGATCCGGTCTTCCAGCGAGTGATAGGAGATGACGACGAGTCTGCCGCCGGGCTCGAGGATGGCAATCGCCTGTGCGAGTGCGGACTCCAAATTCATCAACTCGTTGTTGACTTCGATCCGTAACGCCTGAAAAACTCTCGCGAGTGATTTCACCAGGAACCGTTCGCCCACAATCCCTTTGACAAGGGCGGTCAGCTCTCCTGTCGTCTGCAGCGGCGAATGTGTCCTGTGACGAACAATTGCATGAGCGATTCTGCGAGAGGCTCGCTCTTCACCGTACATCCAGAGTACATCTGCAAGCTCGCGTTCTTCATACTGGTTGACGATCGTTCGGGCGTCAACAGCCTGAGTGCGATCCATCCGCATGTCGAGGCGGTCGTCTGTTCGAAAACTGAAACCGCGTGATGGCTCGTCGAGCTGGTATGATGAAACTCCAAGATCAAACAATATGCCGCTGACGCGATCAATTCCCTTTTGTGCAAGCGCAACGGAAATGTCTCGAAAGTTGCTATGGACGAGCACTGCCCGTCCCTGGTAACTCGATAACCGTGATGTCGCGAATTGGATGGCGTCAGAATCGGCGTCGAGGCCGACCAACACTCCTGGTGGATTCAGCCGTTGAAGAATGGACTCCGCATGGCCGCCTCCCCCAAGCGTGGCATCGACATAGATGCCGCCGGCAGACGTGATGAGCCCTGTCAGGACTTCGTCGCGTAAAACCGGCGTATGATACAATGCCAGACGTACAGCCATAGGCCAACTTATGGTGTTGGCTTCAGAACAACCTCGGCGACGGTCTCGTACGTCGCGGGCTGGTTGTTCATGTATGCTTCATAGATCTTGGGATTCCAGATCTCGATACGTTCGAGAACCCCAAGAATGAGTACTTCATCTTCGATACCTGCGAACTTCAAAAGATCCTGCGGAATCGACAAGCGAGCCTGACTGTCGAGCTGACAATCGATGGCCCACTGAAGCAACGTTCGCACGAAAAATCGGTGTTGAGGATTTGAGGGAGAGAGGCCCCGGATGGAGTCTTCGACTTTCGCCCACTCATCCTGTGGGTACAGGAAGAGGCATTGCTCATATCCGCGCGTAACAATGAACGTGTCGTTCGCGTCTGGTGACACGTTCTTGCGGACCTTCGCCGGAATGGCTATGCGTCCTTTATTGTCAACTGAGTACGAGTAGCGCCCCTTGAACGAAGACATGAAAAACCACCCTCAGAAGTGCTTGATTTTATTGGAGAAAACTCACCCCATATTCCCCACTTTTCCCCACACGGCATTGAAATTTAGGGAATTGGCGATTAAAGTCAAGTAAAAAGAGCTTGAAAATAAAGGGTTTCTGAGTGTGTTGAGAAAGTGGCTGTCAATGCTGGAGAACGCTATTCGGCAATATTCCCCACCGGAGCCTCAAAAGTGGCAAACTTTGCACCGATTTGGGGAAAATGCTGCCCTTCGAGGGTGGGTAGGAGGGGGTTAGATGAGCTTCAAATCGGAGAAGTGCTGCTCAATATTCTTCGTCCCGACAAACTGGTGAGCGATGAACCCGGCCGTCCGGGCGGCCTGGACGTTCTCGGCGAGGTCATCGATGAAGAGGATCTGCTCCGGAGGGACTGAGATCTGCTTGATGATCCGCGCGAAAATCTCAGGTTCCGGCTTCAACATCTTCAATTGATAAGAAAGAAAGTGTGATGAAATGTTTCGGAGCACGCCGAACGTCTGAAGACAATACTCAAAGTGGACTGGATTGGTATTGCTGAGGAGGCCGAGTGGTACTGATGCGCCGACGCGGCGCACAATCTCTTCCATGCCTTCTACTGGCGCTCCGACGATCGATAGCATCGCGTCCCGGAATTCACTCGGAGAAAAATACTCCTTCCCGCCATGGTGACGGTGCGCGTTCCTCACGTTCTGGTTGAAGAGCATATCGAGATTGACAAAGAAACATTCTGTAGAGTCATCCCCTCTCTCGTACCGTTTCACGATGTCGATGATTTCCGGTTGATAATATGCCCGGTTCTCCGGGGTGTCAATCGAAAGTGTTCGAAGAAACGCGCCGGGGTCGATGTGCACCAGTACATTGCCCACATCGAAGATGACGTAGGATGGTCGATGGTGTGTCAACGTACTCGAATTCCTGAGCAAGAGGATTAAAAAGAAAGTTAATTAGATAACTGATTAATGAGTTCATTGGTGAGTGGCTCACTCGCCTCCGAATGAACCAATGAACTACTCACAAATTAACTGAACCATGATCACTCTGACGTGCCACCGAACCGCTATCCGCACAATTGGATCTTAACAGTTTCGGCTAATTCAATCACCGCATAATATCCTCGGGCTGCGGCTCCGCAATTGACCATTTGTGTTTTCCCGAGAGAATCAACACCACGAGACTCGTGAATATGTCCGCACACGAGCACGTCCGGCTGATGGAGTTCAACAAACTCCCGGACCGCGACGCTTCCGACGTGTTTTCCTATCAGAATTCTGTCGAGCGTTGTTCCTCTGGGCGGGGCGTGCGGTACAAAGATCCTCCAACGGGCAGCGGCGACATCCTGCCAACCTAACGCAGCACGCCGTGCGATCTCCGTTTCGGATATCTCGTAGGGCGTATTCATTGGCGTGAACGGAGAACCGGCTACTCCGAAAAATCCCGTATCACCAACCACGACCCCCTTCCCATTAATATTCACACCCAAATTCTCGTACGTCGAATCGAACGAGGGGGAGTCCATGTTTCCGGCGACAGCGAGCACCGGTTTGTGAAGTTCCTGGAGTCTTCTGATGACGGAGGCGGCCTCATCGGTTGTTCCTTGCGTGGTGAGATCTCCGCCGATGATGATCGCATCGAAGGAAGATTCCGTCCGCAGAATTTCCTCAAGCCGATCGTATGATCCGTGGACATCAGTGAAGGCGACGATACGCATCGATGAAGGTGCCGCATTTGTGGATGACCTGGTGTTTTGAATGCACAAGAAAGATCGGCAGAAGTTCGGAGAATTGAAAATGTCTTCCGTGGGGCGTATTTCCTGCTTGTATTTTCCTCGAAGCGTGGTTACTTTTCTGTATGGAATCCGGTGGACAAAAAAGAGCGAGTATTCTGTGATTACACGCGACTTCTTCTTGAGGATGATCCACCAACTGGCGCAAGTCATTGCGAAAGTTCTGAAGCTTAATGAGGTGCAACAGTACACTGAAGCATTGGAGGAAATCCAACTCTCGTCGAAACAGTTGTTGGGAATGGATCTTCGGCTCATCACCTCTCTTTCTGACACAGAGTTCATTCGGTTCTTCTCCCTCGGGGAACGTTTTGATGTGGAAAAGTGCGTTGTGACTGCGAAACTGCTGCTGCTGATAGGAGACGTCCGGGAACGTCAATCCGAGGAAAACGAGAAATATCACTCGTATGCGACATCCCTGAGTCTTCTCCTGGAGCTGTTGTTTCGTGAATCGGAGACGCTGCCGAAGGAGTACTTTGATGAAATTGATGTGTTGATCGGCAAACTCTCTTCCTACGAACTGCCGCCCACTCTGCAGCAGAAACTCTTTCGCTTCTATGGTATTGTCGGGAGATACGATATCGCGGAGAATGTCCTCTTTGATCTTGTTCAGAACAATCCTGCATTTGGCGCAGAAGGAGTGAAGTTTTACGAGCGACTGCGGACGAAAAGCGACGAAGAGCTGGAACGAGGCAATCTTCCGCGCAAGGAGATTGAAGCGGGGCTTGCAGAGCTTCTCAAAAAAAAGGCATAACAGAAAGGCGGAAATTTCCTATGGTAACCGCGTTGGTATTGCTCAGCGTGCAACACGACAAAACGAACACCGTGGCGGAACAGATCACAGCCATTCCGGGAGTCACAGAAGTGTATTCTGTGGCAGGGAGATATGATCTCGCCGTGATCATCCGTGTCAGAGAGAACGATCAACTGGCTTCCGTGGTGACGGATCAGATTAGGAAAGTTGAGGGTATCGAACGATCGGAAACGCTGATTGCGTTCCGGGTGTACTCTCGATTTGATCTCGAGTCGGCCTTCTCCCTTGGAATGGAACCGCGGCGCGCATAATAAGAAGGATATCCATAAACAGGAAGGGCGCCAGTACCTTGGCGCCCTTGGTTCTCTTCACTACTCACCAGTCACTATTTCTTCATCCCTAACTTCGCTTTCGCCTCATCACTCATCCTGCTCGCGTCCCACTCTGGCTGCCACACGATGCGTACATCGGCATCGCCGACGCCGGGAATTTTCTTCAGCCGGTCTTTCACCTGCTGAGAAATCATGTTGCTTGCCGGACATCCGGGTGAGGTGAGAGTCATTTTCACGCCGACCCAGTCGTCAACGATGGTGATGCCGTACACCAACCCCAGGCTTACGATGTCCACAGGAACTTCCGGATCGTAGCATTCCCGCAATGCGCTGGTGATCTCTTCTTCGGTAAGGTTTCCTGCCTGATTGTTAGCCACGATGTGCTCCGATTATTTGGATAAAGAGTTCGACTCGAATTTCTTAATGCTTGCTACGGGACAGCCCGAGTTGTGAACGCAAGCTCCGCAGCCCGGATCGAGCACAGGAACATGGGCGAGGCATCGGGGGCACCGCTCAGAAAATGGATTCTCAATGACATTCCTGCATTGAGGGCACATGCGCGTTTCTGACTGCAGTCTTTCCTGAAGAGATATCATATAAGAATCTGGGAGAGAATTCCACCGACCAGAAAAGCGACGATCCACGTCCCGGCCCAAACTGTGAATGCCTCTTTCCAGCCGCGCTCCTTCATCATCACCATCACCGACGCGATACAGGGAGTAAAGAGCGTGATGGTTACAAGAGCGACGACAACCTGATTCGGCTGAAGTGCGAGATTATACAGTCCGGCAGCGCCAAAATCTCTTCGCACCATGCCCATCACAAAAGCCGTCGATGCTTCATGAGGCAGTTGCAGCCATTTCGTTGTCAGTGGATTGAGGAGGTTCTGCCACACTGTGAGAAGTCCGGTCACCTGCAGGATACCGCAGGCGAGTGCCCCGACAAAGAACCATGGGGCGGCCTCTTTCATAAAGAAGTACGAGCGGTAGGCTGTCTTCCGTGCGACGTTGTCGAGACGGGGAAACCGCATCGGGGGTAGATCAATTAACAAGGGAGTTGTCGATCCCGGGAGAATCCTGTGAAGGATGGTACCGACGGCGACAAAAACGACAAAGATAGTGATGCTATAAATGGCCATGGCGCCAAACCCTGCGCCGGCGAGGAAAGCGGCGACGACCGCGAGTTGAGCAGAACAAGGGACTGCAAACTGAAGGATGGCTGACGCGATGGTCTTTTCCCGCTCGCTCCCCAGCAGGCGCGTTGTCACTGTCGCCATCGTCACGCATCCGAAGCCGAGGATAAGTGGGATGACGGCGGAGCCGTTCAAGCCGATCGCATTGAGGCTTCGATCCACAAGCGTTGCAAGGCGTGGCAAATACCCGCTGTCCTCCATCAGAGCAAGAGAAAAATAAAAAGCGATGACGAGCGGAAGTAAAAGAAAAATCAGGTACGTGACGGTCATCGAGACGACGCCGAACTCGCCCACGAGGAGGATTCCGAACCAGGAAGTCGGTGAAACATACTGGTTGATGATTCCCCGAATCCACGGTTCCCAGAGTCCATGACCAAGCGTCGTTTCGGTGAAGTTCACGAGGTCCTGAGCGACAAGTTTTCCGACGAAGAGATAAATGAGGTACAGCGCCAACACGATCAAGGGAATCCCGGTCCACGGATTGACAGCCCAGCGGCCAAGCAGAGTTGCAAACCGTATGCGGACATTCCTCTCAATGAGGACGGAGTTGATGATGATGTTGACGCGGTTACGCCGGTCAATATAGAGGGATTCACGTTCGTGCCCGGGAGCAACGCCATGGCGCTGAGAAACGCGTTCGTCGCCTTCGAGAATCAGGAGTGCTTCCGCTTCGGATCCGGTTTCGGAAAGCAGCGTGTGCAGCCGGTGATGAAGAGTCGGAACCTGCGCGCCCCTGCGCGCCTGGTGCAGCGCTGCATCAATTTGATCAAAGCCACCGCGCGTTGTTGCCGTCGTTCGAAAAACAGGAACACCGAGAGTCGAGGAAAGAAGATTCGTGTCGATCTCAAGGCCGAGTTTTTCCACCTCATCCATGAAGTTCAGGAGAATGGCAACTCTCTTTCCCATGTCGATCAATTGCTGGGTCAGGAAAAGATCGCGCTCAAGGTGAGAGGCATCAACAATGTTCAGGACAATGTCGGCCTGAAGGACGACATCGCGCGTAACGGCTTCTTCGTCCGTGAAAGAGGAAATCCCATAGACGCCGGGAGTGTCGACGATCTCGTACGACTTGTAGCGTCCTTTGGTGAACTCGATCGTCGTGCCGGGGTAGTTCGAAACGTCGACGTACATCCCTGACAGATAGTTGAAAAAGAGGGACTTTCCTACGTTGGGATTCCCAACGAGAGCAACGCTCAGGATCGACGCGTCATCGCCGGGGACTTCGATGCCGGCATGTCGATGCTTCTCGACGTGGTCTTGAAGTGCGGGCTCGTGAATGGTTGATGTGGAATGGTCTCGCATGATCGCGTATTACGCTTTCGGTTGTTCCCCGGCATTCACATACGCGACGAGGATTGTCCGCGCAAGCGTGACGCCAATGGCGATCTCCTGCCGATGTTTCTGGATAACCACAGTCCCGCCGGGAAGTCGCTCCAGGCACCTGATAAACTCACCCTTCACAACTCCCAAACGTATCAATTGGGAGCGACTTCGCCCTTCCGGAATCTCAACAATTACCAGACGGCTTCCCTTCCGAACCTGATGCAAGGGAATAGGATCGGTCTTCATGTTCTGGTCTGAATTCCCTTAAATTTTGCAAATACCGGCGGTTATTATATAGGACTAGAATAGTCTTATTATACTCAATTGTCAATAATCGAATTTGAAAATTGCGTAAAATTAAACAATCTTAAGGGGAATTCCTTTTAAATT
>PMZI01000010.1:0-18288 GCA_003170475.1 Ignavibacteriota bacterium
CCCCACCCTCCTACTCGGTGTGTCGATCCTTTGTGATCCTTTGCGAGGGCAAACGATCCCGTGCCTGCAATAATGATGATTCCTGACTTTCCTTTGAAAGCGCCTTCGAGGGCGATACGGCCGTCGGTCTCGATTCCCACTCTGCCGAGAACCGCCTTGCGTCTCTTTGCTTCACTGGCGACCGCAGCTTTCACCTGGTCTTTGTCCCCATCCCTTCCGGCCCCCGCCAAACCTGCAATCAGAGAAACGATATCGTTCGTTTTGCATCCTGCGCGACCAGCAAGTTCTTCGGCCAGACCGACAATGACTTCGGCGACCTTTTCAAATCCGACGACCTGGGGGTTACTGGGCCCGCTCGTTTCCTCAGCCAGTACATTGCCACTGAGATCGCTCAGCATCGCTGCGGTCTTCGTGGCACCACCGTCCATTCCTATGACGAATTGTTTTTTGGCCATAAAACTCCAGCAGAAAGTAGATATAATTGGAGGTAAAATCAAGAAAACTGCTCTGAAGAGAAGCGACGGCTGTCACATTTCTGTGATGTCCTCCTTCGTTGCCCTTTCGTCGATTGTTCGCTATTATGTCCGCGTTACGAAATTCGGTCTTCAATGGTGAAAATTCGCCTTCACCGATGATTTGCAGATGAATCTCGAACACCTCTTCCTGCATCCAATATTCAGGAATCGGAACAAAGACGGAGTTTCTGAACTCACATATCCGTTCTAGCGACCTGATTTCCGGATTTCAACCAACAGTTCCAATGAACATAAGGAGAGAAGGAATGAAAAGCGTATTGAGTATCATCTTGATAGCAGCTGCCGTTGGACTCGTCACCAGTGCGACGGCCCAGCAACAGCAAGCTGTGAATTTCTCGTTGAAGTCCGCGGACGGAACTTCGGTTGAACTGAGCCAGTTCAACGGCAAAGTCGTCGTGATCAACTTTTGGGCAACATGGTGTGGACCGTGCAGAAAGGAGATTCCAGATTTCATTGAGGCCTACAAGAAATACAAAAGCAAGGGCCTGGAGATTATCGGAATCTCATTGGATCAGGATGGATGGGCTAAGGTAACGCCCTTCGTGAAACAGAACAAGATCAACTATCCGGTAGTGTTGGGAGATGCACACGTCGTGCAAAACTATGGCGGATTCAATGCCATACCGACAACCTTCATTGTCGACAGGAATGGGATAATCGTTGATCACACAACTGGCACGATGAGCCTCAAACAACTCGAAGCGAAGCTCAAGCCGTTGCTCTAGAATCCCCCAGCAAATCGTAAGGATACGTTTCGATGGCACGTTTGAATTTCAGTGAACGTTGGTGGACCGTGGTCCTGATTCTCGCTGCCTCCGCTGTGGCCGCCCCAACATTAGCGCGTCAGATGGGCAGCTCGAGCGAAAGCAGGATCGAAGCCAGTTCAAAGCTCTCCATAGATAGAGCGGCAGCAGGATCGACATTCAAAGTCGCCGTGATTCTCAAGATTGCTGAAGGCTGGCACGTCAATTCACATACACCGACGTACGATTACTTGATCGGCACGACTCTCGAACCTGCGCAGCGCGAGGGAATTATCGTGACGGATATCCGGTATCCCAAAGGGGAGAAAACAAAGTTCGGGTTCGCTGAAGACTCGCTGAGCGTCTACCAGGGAAGTCCGACAATCTTCTTCACCGTCAAGCTTTCTGAAAGAGTCCCGCCTGGAAAGGACACGCTGCGCGCCAAGGTTGAGGTACAATCCTGCAACAATCAGGTCTGCCTGGCCCCCGCATCGATCGATGTGAGCATTCCCGTCGAGATTGTGGGAGCAGGAGACAAGACGAACCAAATCAACGAAGCTATCTTCTCGTCGTACACAATTCAGGCAAGCACGCCGACCGGAGGTTCAAGAAGCGAGATTGGCCAGCTCTTTGAAGAGAAGGGATCATTGGTTGCATTCCTTGCAATCTTTGTCATCGGACTTGCGCTCAACCTCACACCGTGCGTTTATCCGATGTTGTCCGTCACGGTTTCACTGTTCGGCGGGCAAACGGAAACCAATGCAGTCAAGGTGTTCCTCAAGGCAGCGACGTACGTTTTGGGTATTGCAACGATGTACACGGTTCTCGGAGTGAGCGCCGCTCTCAGCGGGACACTGTTCGGAAGCTGGCTCCAAAGCCCATGGGTCCTCAGCGGCATTGGCGCATTGCTGCTCGGTCTGTCCTTGAGCAGTTTTGGGCTGTACCAGATTCAGATGCCATATTGGTTGACGAGCAAACTCGGCGGGACCACAGGTACCGGATTGATTAGCCTGTATCTTTCAGGACTCGTCGTTGGCGTCTTCGCGGCTCCGTGCATCGGCCCCCCAGTCATCGCACTTCTCACACTCGTGAGCTCGAAAGCAGACCCACTCTTTGGCTTCTGGGTGTTCTTTACGCTCTCGCTGGGCCTCGGATTTCCGTATCTCATTCTCGGCACCTTTTCCGGCATGATTCAGAAAATTCCACGTTCGGGCGCGTGGCTCGTCTGGGTCGAGAGAATCTTTGGGGTCATTCTGAGCGCAGCCGGATTGTTTTATCTCTCGCTGGCGTTCATGCCCAAACTCTCCGCATTTGTTATTCCCGCTGCTCTGATTCTTGGAGGCATCTATCTGGGATTTCTGGAACGATCGGGCAAGGGGAAAAAAGGGCTTCAGTGGATCAAGTGGGCGTTCGGAGTCATCGCTGTCGCGCTTGGACTTTTCACCGCGAACGCGTTACGCGAACCTGGCATCCGCTGGGAACAGTTTTCCGAATCGAAGATCATAGACGCGAAGTCTCGTCACAAGCCGGTGTTGATGGATTTCTACGCTGATTGGTGCATCCCTTGCCTCGAGCTCGAGCGGAAGACGTTCACCGATGCGGGCGCTATCGATGCCACATCGGAATTCGTCAGGCTGAAAGTGGACCTGACACATTTCGACTCTCCTGAGTCGGAAGCGCTGCGGAAGAGGTATGATATTGCAGGAGTCCCAACCATTGTATTCCTCGACAGGAACGGGCAGGAAATGCTTAGTTCGCGAGTCGTGGGGTACATCTCACCCAAGGAATTCGTTGAGCAAACCAAGCCTGCTGTTGCTGCCGGGAGGTAGAGGGCGCACTCCAGAATCATCCCACCGAATCATCGTATCTCCCCCCTGGCCATCCAACGATAGTCTGACAATCATGACGAGCACTCCCATGAGAAACTCTCAAAGACGATTCTATGTTGACGATGCAATCTATTTCGTTACGACGGTCACACACGGCCGCCATCCATTCTTCCTAGAACCGACCTTCGCAGATATATTTGTCCTCGACTTGTGGTTCGCTAGCAAGATCAAAGATTTCAGGTTATATGGGTACACGGTGACAGCAGATCACGCGCACCTCCTGGTTCAACCCAACAGATTGAGTGACATCTCGTCGGTCATAGCTTCTCTCAAACGCAATGTCTCGCGCGATATCAATGACTTGATTCACGAAAGACCTCGTACTCGAGACTCTGCAGGGGACGATTCGAATCGTCCCCTCCCGGAAAGCACCGAGAGCATGAAAGCCAGCATAGAAGCAATGAAATCTGCTCATCCGACTATGAACCCTCTGAACATTGAACGACACTGCCAACTGACACTCGATCTTCGTTCCAAGTTCTCAAAAGAGTCACGGCTGGAGTTCCAGTCCGCCCAATTCCGTTGGCAGAAGTCCTTTTATGACCACGTTGTCAGAGACGAGAAGGATTTTCTACGGCACCTTGAGTACATCTGTGGCAACGCGGTGAAACACAAACTCACATCAACAGCAGAGGATTGGCGCTGGAAGTGGGTATTTGGAGAAGATGAACCAATTGAGTTACGATGAAATCGGGTAATCACATTTCCGACTCTGGCAATCCACCCAACCGACTCATCCAAGAGAAGAGCCCCTATCTCTTGCAGCACGCGCACAATCCTGTGGATTGGTACCCGTGGGGTGAGGAGGCCTTTCAGAAAGCCCGCCTCGAGGACAAACCGATCTTTCTTTCGATCGGCTATTCAACGTGCTATTGGTGCCATGTGATGGAGCGCGAAGTGTTCGAGAACGAGACCATCGCAGCTCTGATGAACGACACCGTTGTCTCCATAAAAGTCGATCGTGAAGAGCGTCCGGACATCGACCGCATCTACATGTCCGCGCTTCAAGCGATGACCGGGAGCGGGGGTTGGCCGATGTCAATGTTCCTGACTCCGGATCTTAAACCCTTCTTTGGCGCCACCTACATTCCTCCGATGGATCAATCTGGGAGACCCGGGTTCCCACAGATTCTCGAACGCATCAAGGAAGTCTGGACAACCGATCGTGCTCAGGTGCTCGAAGCCGGACAACGGATCGGCCAGTACTTGCAGCAAATAACATCCACGCCATCGCAGCCGGTTGATGCTGGCCAGTCGGCTCTCGATGCAGGATTTGAGTACTTTCGCAGAACCTATGATTCCGTGAACGGTGGATTCGGTAACACACCAAAGTTTCCGAGACCTGCCGTGCTAAATTTCCTCCTCCGGTATCATGCCCGGACGAAGAACCAGCAAGCGCTTGAGATGACTCTCCAAACTCTTCGCGCCATGGCGCGAGGCGGAATGTATGATCACATCGGCGGCGGGTTTCATCGATATTCCACCGATGAGCGGTGGCACGTTCCCCACTTTGAAAAAATGCTCTATGATCAGGCCCAACTCGTCATCAGCTACCTGGAAGCGTTTCAGATAACTCATGAGAGCCTTTTTGCCGATGTCGCCAGGAATGTTTGCGAATACGTTCTCCGCAACCTCGCACATTCGGAAGGTGGATTCTTCTCTGCTGAAGATGCAGAAAGCGCTCCCAACGCGAGCAACCCGAATCAGAAAGAAGAAGGTGCCTTCTATGTCTGGACGCGCCGAGAAGTGGAAATGCTGCTCCCTCCCGGAGAAGCGGAGGTGTTCGTCAGACACTTCGGGGTTGAGAAAAACGGAAACGTCCTCGATGATCCACATGGCGTTTTCGCCGGGAAGAATGTCCTTCACATCACAGCGACGGTTGGCGAGGTGGCTCTACAACTCGGAATGAACGAGAGTGACGTTGCCACTCTCCTCACGTCATCCCGGGCCAAACTTCATACCATCCGAAATAAACGACCACGTTGTCATCTCGATGACAAGATTCTGACCTCCTGGAACGGCCTCATGATCTCTGCCCTCGCCCGGGCGAGCCAGGTGTTGGGCGAACAGAAATTCCTGGACGCAGCGGAGAAATCAGCACGATTCATCCTCAACCATCTGCTTGATGTCTCGTCTCACACGCTTCGACACAGGTTTCGCGATGGGGAGGCACGATTCGAAGGACAACTGGATGACCATTCTTTTTTTATCGAGGCTCTGATCGATCTCTACGAGGCAAGTTTCAACATTGATTGGCTCTCTGAGGCGATCACGCTTGCTGACCAGATGAACCGAGTCTTTTACGATCGGGAGAATGGAGGCTTCTTTGACACGAGCGGCACGGACTCATCGATTCTCGTCAGGACGAAAGAGTGGTACGACGGGGCAGAACCGAGCGGCAATTCCATTGCCACGCTGAACTTGCTTCGCCTGACTCAGTTCACGAACAATGCGGCCTACGATCAGATGGCGCGGACCTCCCTCCGCTATTTCGGCGAGCACCTTCTGAAACAGCCACAAGCAACTCCACAATTCCTCGTCGCACTCGATGCAAGCCTGTCAAAGCCTGCTCAGATCATCATCGTTGGTGTCTCCGGCGATGCTCATACACGATTGCTCCTGACCGAGGTCCATTCCCGTTTTGTTCCTAACAAAGTGCTCCTCCTTGCCGATGGCGCGAACGGTGAGGAATATTTGTCAGGATACGTGCCGTTCATCAGCGGTCTGTCGATGATCGACGGAAAACCCGCTGCCTATGTTTGTGAGAACTTCGCCTGCCAGCTGCCGACATCGGATCCCGCCATGTTGGCGAAGCTCCTCGACTCCATTGTCCTCCCCGTCGGATAGTCCCCGCGATTCATTGTTCCAACGGGAACACCCTTCTCCTTTGAATTGTTCTGAAGAATGTCCGATATCATTCCTCACAACATCATACGAAAGGAATCTGGCATGAAAAAGATCCGGAGATTCACCGGCGTGTTTCTGGCGCTGGTATTCGCGAGCTTCATCTTGACGGCTCAGGAAAGTTCGACGAAAATGGAGACTACATTCAAAGGCTATCTTGCCGACAAAATGTGCGGAACCGGATTCACAAAGTCTGGTGATCCGAAGATTGCAGCCGCAAAAGCCAAGAAGCATACAAAGGATTGCGCGCTCGAAGACAATTGCAAAGCCAGCGGCTTCGGCTTGGTCATCGGTGGTAAATTCCGCAAGTTTGATGACGCAGGCGACAAGCTCGCGCTCGACTATCTTGATAAGACCAAGAAAACAAACAACCTCTGGGTTGAAGTCAAAGGCACAGCCAATGGCGACAGTATCGTGGTTGCGTCGATCGCCGACGTGAAAGCAAGTTCTTCAAAGAAGTAATTTCGTGAATGCGAAGCAGGGCCGCGATTGCCGCGGCTCTGCTTCATGATTGCCACTCTCTTCTTCGCACTCCGAATCTCGCGAACCGCCTTTCTCATCCTCAATCATTTCAGAACCTGTCAAGGAAGCGTCTCCCAACGCATTTGCCCCACCCGTTGCACCCAGAACGAGGAATTGTTATCTTATTGTCGTTCATGCAGGTGTTCCCTCATCGATCAAAGTGGCCTGCAGACTCCGCTCCAACTCCTAGCGGGTACACTTGGCAACATTCAAACCAGTTGACTGAAGGGAGGTAGATGGGTGCTATGACGAGCCGATATTCCCTCTTCCTTTTCCTGTTGCTTGGCATTCTCGCATGCAATGATCTCGGCACAACTTCTCTGGATCAACGCGTCCCTCCCAGACCGCTCACCTCCTCGGAAAACGCAATCGTCACTGCCGACAATTCCTTCGGTTTCAAATTGTTCGCCGCTGTGAACAAGAGCGACGCAGCCAAGAGCGTTTTCATCTCTCCGCTCAGCGTTTCGATGGCGCTTGGGATGACGCTGAACGGGGCAAATGGTAGCACCAGAGATGCGATGATTCAGACGCTAGAGTTCACCGGGATGAAACAGGCAGACATCAACGCATCCTACCAAAGTCTGATCGCGCTCCTCGTCGGCCTCGATCCCAAGGTCACATTCCAAATCGCGAATTCCATATGGCACCGTCCGGAACTGAATGTGGAGCAGGCCTTCAGAGACGCGAATTCCACGTACTTCAATGCCGAAATCAACAGCCTCAATTTCAGTGATCCTAACGCCTCCAAGACGATCAACGCATGGGTGGATCGATGCACCCACGGGAAGATCAGTGAAATTGTGCCGACGACGATCCCTGCGGAGATCGTCATGTATCTCATCAATGCGATCTACTTCAAAGGAACATGGACTCAGAGTTTCGATTCCTCTGTCACGAGAGATGATCTCTTTACGCGCATCGACGGATCGCACACAACGTGCAAAATGATGCACCAGAAGAAGAATCTGAAGTACTACGCTGATGGCCAACTGCAGGCGGTCGATCTTCCCTACGGGGATGCCGGATTCAGCATGACGATCCTCCTTCCGGCCGCCGGAACCAACATCGATGACTTCGCCGCTCAGCTGACCCCGCAGATTTGGAATGCCTCAACGAGCGGTCTTGTGTCGCGGGAGACAGAGCTCTATCTTCCAAAATTCAAATTCGAGTACGAAAAGCCTCTCAACGACATGCTCAAGTCGATGGGGATGTCTATCGCATTCTCCCTCAAGGATGCAGATTTCACCAACATCGACAAGCGCGGTCAGCTCTATATTAGTGAGGTGAGACACAAAACGTTTGTCCAGGTCGACGAAGAAGGCACTGAAGCGGCGGCTGTCACATCGGTGGGTGTCGGCGCCACAAGCGTCGGCCAGAATCTTGTGATGCGCGTCGATCGCCCGTTCATTTTCGTCATACGCGAGAACACCTCGGGAACTGTTCTTTTCATAGGAAAGATCGTAGAGCCAAAGTTCTGATAGATAATTGGACTAAGGCTGTATCACAAGCCATATTTGTCATTTCGGAGGTTCCGCCGACCTGCCCCGAGTTCCGTTGTCGGGGGGGGCGTCGACTGAGAAATCTGAACCAAAAGAAGGATTTCTCTCCCGATAAATCGGGATCGAAACGACAATGAAACTTTCGGAAGGAGTATTGTTTTGCCTGACAACATGCTGCTCCTCGTTTTCGGAATCCTCACTGCCACCGGCGTTGTCTTTGCCGCGTTGTGCCTTGTGTTTGCCGTGAAGAACGCCAAGAAGCCTGAAGGTGAACTCAAGATGGCATTCTGGTCGTTCGGAGCACTGGCCGGATTGGTTTTCGCAGGCATGTCCTTTGCATACTTTGTCATTCCCATTCTTCTTAATCACTGGTTCAACACTCGAAACTAGTTTCTCCCGAAAGAAGGCTTCATGAAGGCAATGCCTCTGCTGATCGCCGCCATCGTCCTCGCATCGATATTCGCCTCATGCGTTCCCGACAAAGCTCTCCGTTCTGAAAACGCGCAACTGGCGCAGGAGGTCCGGCAGGAATTCCTCCATTCGTGGAATGCCTATAAGAAGTATGCCTGGGGCCACGACATGCTGCGCCCCGTCAGCAAAACGTACGTCGACTGGTACAAGACAACGCTTCTGATGACTCCGCTCGATGCACTCGACACGATGACGTTGATGGGATTCAAAGAAGAGGCAGACTCCGTCCGAGAATACCTCGTCAAGAATCTCTCGTTCAACCAGGACATGTACGTGAAGAACTTCGAGATCACGATCCGCCTTCTCGGCGGACTGCTTTCGAACTATCAACTCTCGGGGGATCAGCGCCTGCTGAGGATGGCCGACGATCTCGGGACGAGGCTGATGCCGATTTTCAAGACGCCGACAGGAATTCCGTACGTCGATGTCAACCTGAAAACGGGAGCGATCCGGAATTCCAGAACCAATCCCGCCGAGGTGGGCACACTTCTGATTGAGTTTGGAACTCTGAGCAAGCTCACCGGAAAGCCGGAGTATTACGCTGCAGCGAAGAACGCGGCGCTCCAGATCTACAACCGCCGCTCTCCGATTGGGCTGGTAGGGACATGGATTGACGCGTCGACAGGCAAATGGCTCGACTCAAACAGTCACGTGAGCGCCTGCATTGATTCGTACTACGAGTATCTCCTGAAGTGCGCCATCCTGTTTGACGACCCTGAAATGAGAGTTGCGTGGGAATCGAGCAAAGTCGCCGTCATGAAATATCTTGCCGATGAAGCACCGAGCGGGTTGTGGATCGGCCATGCGAATATGTACACAGGCAAAAGAACAAAGACCTGGTTTGGACTGCTGGATGCCTTTTTCCCCGCCGTTCTCGCTCTTTCCGGAGATGTCAGCAACGCAGCACGGCTCGAAGAATCTTGCTTCAAGATGTGGAACAAGTACGGCATCGAGCCGGATGAGTTCGACTACATCGCCATGGACACGGTCAACTCTCGATATCAATTAAACCCGGAGATCATGGAATCTGCGTACTACCTGTATCACTATACGGGCGACCAACGTTATCTCGAGATGGGCAAAGTCTTCCTCAAAAACCTCAAGCTCTATTGCCGCATGGACGAAGGATACTCGGGTCTGACAAATGTGGCGACGAAACAACGCACGGATCTGATGGAAAGCTACTTCCTGGCAGAGACGTGGAAGTACCTTTTCCTCCTCTTCTCCCCTCCGGAGACGCTCGAGTTCAAGAAAATCGTTTTCAATTCGGAAGCGCACCCAATGAGAAAGACGTGGTGAGTGCTTCGATTGTTCACGGGACAATTGGTGGGTGATGCATTGTCGAGGGAATACTGGAGGCTTCATGTCTGTTCATAGAAGATTCGTTCTTTCCATCACATTGGGAATTCTCCTCTGCGGTTCTGCTTTGGCGCAAATCTCGTCAGATCAAGCCATAGGGTTTATCGACCAGCTGCCGGCATCCAGGCTCGATCCGGCACTTCCCAAGACACCGTTTCTGATTTGGTTGAATGAGCTTGTCGGCCCGGCAGCGAAAATACATTGGGAGATGAACGACTGCAACGAGGTCACCGGAGTACCGGCCGTTGACAACGAGCGCGACATTTCCGTGTGCATCGAAGCGACCATTCAATTGTCCGAAACTCAGAAAATCGGAATAGCTGTCCGCGTCGGTTCCGAAAGGAAAGGACTCAGTGACTCGCCGACGGTTGCCAATGTCTATTTTGAGTCTGGCGAGGAAATCGTTTACTTCAAGCACCTGAGCGAACTGGTGAAGGCGCTCACGCCGACGAAGCCGAAACAATGATCAAGCTCCAAAACTTCTTGCGCCTTCTGACGATCGCCCTCCCGTTTCTCACTCTGTCTTGCCTCTTCCTGGAGCATCACCCGGATTCCACTCCGTCCGATCCTCCCGGCTCGCGTCTTGCGAAATACGGGATCGTCGTGCCCGTTGGCCCCTATGGTGCTTGGGATTCCGGAATGGTGGAATCTCCGGTCGTCTGGTACGATTCACTCCGTCAAAAGTATGGGATGGTGTACACCGGATACGGAAGCACTGACTCGGCGAAGCGCGGGTATCACTACGTCACTGCACCTCACGTGGGACTTGCGTGGAGTGATGACCTGCTCCACTGGAAGAAGGATCCAAAGAATCCGATCTTTGGCGGAAGCGGAGTCGTCGGCTCGTCGGACGAGGAAGGTACCTCTGGTCCATTTCTGTGGCTCGAGAACGGGACGTACTACCTTTTCTATTTTGGCGTCACAGGGAAAGGATATGAGAGAGGTTTGAAGACGATGAACCTTGCCATATCGACTGACCTGTACTCCTGGAAAAGATACGGCGGTAATCCGATCATCTCTCCTGCCGGAAATGGATGGCGGCGCGATGCGATCTGGCATCCTCATGTCGTAAAGAACGCGAATCGGTATTTTCTTTTCTTCAACGCATCGGGAGTTTTCAATGGTCTTGCAGAGGAATTCATCGGGTACGCGACCTCACAGGATCTCTTCCACTGGGAGGTTGACGATGCCCATTCACCGATTCTTGCCGGGAGCGCGAAGCCGGGATCGTGGGACGCGTCCGGCCGCGCCGGAGATCCGAGCGTCTTCAAGGTCGGGCACACGTGGTACATGGCATGGTACAGTTGGGACAAGAAGAATTCTGCCGACGGTCTGGCCTGGACCACCGAAGATCAGTTTCCGCTCGGATGGCAAAAGTACAGCCGGAACCCGATTCTGCGCATAGGCAACCCAGGATCTTACGATGCGCTGCATGCAGGCAAGCCGTTTATTTTCAGAACTTCACAGCGACATTTCCACTTCTATACAGCTGTGGCACTCGATGAGACGCGCCAAATTGCTGTCGCAGTATGGCCGCCTGCACATTGACCGGAATTTCCTCCTCACTTTTCTCGTTAGATCAAGAAGAATGGAGAAACGCACATGATCTATAAAAATTGTCAAAGTTGCGGAATGCCCTTTTCGAAGGATGCACAAGGAGGCGGCACGGAATTGAACGGTGCGAAGAGCACCATGTACTGCAGCCATTGCTATCAAGCCGGCAAGTTCACCCAACCAAATCTGACGGCTGATCAAATGACCGAACTCGTAAAAGGGAAAATGAAGGAAATGAAGATCCTCGGATTCGTGGCCTACTTTTTTACGAGGAGCATTCCCCGTCTCAAACGCTGGTCCCACTAAAACATCGGAAGATACGTGAAATACACTAGCCTGCAGCAGATCTTCGATGACAAGGAACGTGTGTTTGGTACTCTCAAACAGATCGTCGTCCCCCTTTCGAGTTCACAGTTGAGCTTTCGCACCGCCGAGGGACAATGGACGATCGCAGAGATCATTGAGCACCTGGTGCTCGTGGAGTCTCGCCTTCTTAAGCTCGTAAACGTTTCTTCGCATCGATTGGAAAAAACCGGAACGCCTGGCTCAACAGGAAGTGCATTGAGCATTGAAATTCCCTATGGAACGGAGAGGCATGACTTCTTCAAAGTCAAAACGAAGGAGGAGTACGAACCAAGCGGAACAGTTCCATGCGCCGATTCCATGACCAAGCTCCAGACCATTCACGATGACTTGTTTGCCCTTCGACCGCGTCTCGAGCAGATTGACCTGACCGCCGTTTCGTTTGATCATTGGCTCTTCGGCACTTTGAGCCTCGGCCAATGGCTGGCCTTCATTGGCGTCCACCAACAACGACATCTCAGCCAAATCCGGTCCATTCTCGATTCTGCGCAGTTTCCAAAGAAGTAATCTCACATTCAAAGATTATCCAACTGAGCTGCTCTCTGTCGGCTTGCGTTTTTTTCCCCCTTTGCCTACCTTGACAACAACTTCTCATCGCTTTGCCATTCAAGTCTTCCTCCCCCTCTGCTGAAGACCCATGGCTGCGATTCCGAAACAAAAGCCTTCCACAATGAATACCATCAAAAAAGAATGATGACAAGCGCGCTCGTCCTCTGCAACAGCAAGAAGGGGCACCACGGAACATTTTGCCGGGGAGATCGGAACATTCCTCTCCACGCACGGTGTCCGATCAAAGGTTGTATCTATTTTCAAGTTTGATCCGCAGGACCGTGCTGGCGCCGACATCGTGTTGCTTGGGTGCTGGACCAGCGGTCTCATGATTTTCCTTCCGAGAAACACGAACGCCGTTGATAAGCTCAAGGTGTTACGAGGAAAATGACACAAAGATCAACACTTCCACCGAGGTTCAGAAAGGAATTGACGATGAATATCCAAATCATAAGTGCGACTCTTTGCAGTCTTATCTCTTGCATGGTTCTCACATCTCCGGCACAACAGCAGCCGTCGCCGACGATTTCAGTTGAGAAGATCAAAGGAAACATCTTTCAGGTCAAGGGTGGATCGGGGGCCAACACTGGCTTCTTCGTCGCAGACAAGGAAGTCGTAGTCATCGACGCGAAGATGTCAGAGGAATCAGCGAAACAAATGATCGGAGAGATCAGGAAAATCACTCCAAATCCGATCACCCAAATTATTCTGACCCATAGCGACGGCGATCACGTCAATGGCCTCGTCGGTTTTCCGACGGGGATTGATATTATCTCGCACGATAATACCCGAGAACATCTGGTGAAAGCGTTCGTAACCGATCAGCAACTTGCGCATCTCCCTACAACCACCTTTTCGGACAAACTGACCCTCCACCTCGGGATCGGTAAGAAGGATACCAAGATCGACCTTCTCTATTTCGGGCCCGCCCACACAAACGGGGATGTTGTGGTGTTCTTCCCGGAGGAAAAGGTGGCATTCATCGGTGACTTGCTGTTTCTTGGAAGGGACCCTCTCATTCATCGAGCCAAGAATGGCACTTCGTTCGGTCTCGTGAAGGTGCTGAAAGCGCTGCTGAGCCTCGACGCTGATATCTATGCCAGCGGCCATAACGAGCTGACGACAAAGAAAGAGATTCAGGATTTTGTGCAAAGCGTCATGGACAAGCAGGCCAAAATCCAGACGATGGTCGCCGCGGGAAAAACTCTGGATGATGTGAAGAAAGCCTTCAATATTGAGACTCCCCCTGGAGGCTCTCGATGGCCAAGCCTTGTGGAAGTGATCTATCTTGAACTCACAGAGAAGAAATAGTGGCCTATCGAGGAGTGACTCATGAAAGCAAAAACTTTGGCTCTTGTGTTGATTCTCTTGACTGCTGCATTGCTGGCTGGTTGCACACCAGGCAGCGGCCACTATGATACCAACTCGCCCGCTGGATTCCTCACGGGGATCTGGCACGGATGGATTGCACCGGTGAGCCTGGTCATCGGGCTCTTTGACAATACGACGAGGATTTATGAACCAAACAACACCGGTTGGTTCTATGATCTCGGATACTACATGGCCATCATTGGCGGATTCGGCGGCATCTCTCTTACACGCAACAAGCTGAAGCGCAAGGAAGTCCACCAGGTGTACGTGGAAACAAGATCATCGTAGGCGGTTCTATGGTATCACGAAACGGGACGCTTGCGGGACTGCCACGATTTCTTATTGTGCTTCTCGTGCTCTTTGCAGCATGCAAAGAGGCCAAGCAACGCGGGTCACAGAAGAACGCGGAAAACACAGCGCAATCGACGTTCCGATCGCGTTACTCATTCCAGACTCATCTTGCGCGCGGCAACGATGCATTCGATGTCTTCACAGAAGGCTATGGCTCCCTCAGGACGATGACTATCATCCATGAACGAAACAACCTCGCCGATACAGTGAGGGAAGAGATCGATGGAACCGTCGTCAATGCTGCCTGTGCGGACCTTGACAGTGATTCCCTCCCCGAGGTTTATGTTTTCGCACAATCCGCAGGAAGCGGATCGTACGCGAATCTCTACGGATTCCAGTTCCACCATCGAGTCGCACAGCCAATTCTTCTTCCGGAACTCGACAAGCGACAGTCGGCCGGATATCTCGGACATGATACGCTTTGGGTGCAAGACAGCATCCTCGTCCGGATGTTTCCGGTGTACACCGAGGGAGATATGAACGCGTCTGCTTCGGGCGGCATGAGAACTCTGGAGTATGTTCTCCAACGGGACGCAAAAGGCAATCTCTGTCTCCGGTGCACCCGCGCCACAAACAAACAGTAGGTTTGTCCTGAAGTCTTTCTTTTTTTCGTTCGTTCATGGGAAGAGCGCGGCGCGGAGAGAACTAGCCGGTCCACACTATGAAGAGGATGAAGTTCTTATGTCGTCTGACGAATTGACCATCAAGCGGAGGAACCACGAACCGCCTGCAGCGATTGCCGAACGCGGCTGGCGCTACCATCACCTCGGAGTACCAACCAAGATCGCCATGCCGGACGAGAGATACTTCGAAAAATTCAAACTCTACCTCTCGGGATTCGATACCAGCCCCTACGGCATCGAGTGGATGCGGTACGAACCGGACAGCCCCGTCGATGAACTCATTAAGACTGTTCCACATATTGCCTTCGAGGTTGATGATCTCGAAGCGGCCCTCGAAGGCAAAAAGATTCTGACTCCACCCAACTCCCCCTCTGATGGCGTTCGGGTAGCGATGATCATCCACGATGGTGCTCCCATCGAATTGATTCAGTTTCCCAAACTTCGAGAGGTTTAAACGGCCGAACAAAGAGTCGTCTTGATCACCGGAAAACGATTTAGTATTCACGAGATATCAAGCACCGCATAATTCACCATCTGCCATCGTCACACATCTCCAGAGGAGGTTCCATGAAAAGCCTCAGAGGAGTAATTCTGATGCTGCCGATCATTTTCCTCGCAGCATTTTTCATTGCATCCTCGGCCTGCGCACAACAGACTTTCAAGCCGGGCGATCCAATACTCATCGATCCGGCCATCACGTATGGCAAGTTCGACAACGGGCTCACCTACTACATCAAGGTGAACAAGAAACCGGAGAAACGAGCCGAACTTCGGCTTGCCGTGAAGACCGGTTCTGTGATGGAGGATGACGATCAACTGGGCCTTGCTCACTTCTGCGAGCATATGGCCTTCAACGGGACAAAGAGTTTCCCAAAAAATGAAATCATCAACCTTCTCGAGAAGGAAGGCATCCGCCTCGGTCCGGACGTCAATGCGTACACGAGTTTCGACCAGACCGTCTATATGCTTCAGATTCCGACCGACTCCGCAGCCATTGTGGAGAAGGCCTTCAAGATCCTGGAGGAGTGGGCATCGGCTGTCACCTACGACAGCACAGAGATCGACAAAGAGCGCGGGGTGGTGATTGAGGAGTGGAGACTCGGCAGAGGCGCTTCCGCACGCGTGTTCGACAAGCATATACCCAAACTTCTGTACAATTCGCAGTACGCGAAGAGGTACGTGATTGGGAAGAAAGAAATCCTGGAAAAAGCCCCGTATGAAACCCTGCGCCGGTTCTATCGCGATTGGTACAGACCGGAACTCATGGCGGTGTCCGTCGTGGGTGATTTCGACAAGGCGGAAATCGAACGAATGGTCAAAGAGCATTTCTCAAAGCTCACGAACAAGAGGCCGGCGCGCGAAAGAACAGAATATACGTTGCCGGATCACAAGCAGACTCTGGTTTCCATAGCGACAGACAAAGAGCTTCCGTACACCTCGATCCAAATGTACTTCAAACGAGACCTCGAGATCGAAAAGACGTTCGGCGACAGCCGCAAGAACCTGATTTCGCAGCTCTACGATGCGATGTTCAACAAGCGCCTGCAGGAGCGACTTCAGCAGCCGAATCCTCCCTTCATCTACGGCGGCGCAAGCGATGGTCAGTTCCTCGGACATCGGCAGGCATATACATTGTTTGTTCAGGCCAAAGAGAATTCCATCCTCGACGGCCTGGACTATATCCTGACGGAAGCGTACCGGGTGAGACAATCCGGCTTCACCGGCACAGAGTTGGAGCGACAGAAGACCGACATCCTCCGTCAGTACGAACGGATGGTGAACGAAAAGGACAAGACGGAATCCCGAAACTACGCCGACGAATACATCCGCAACTTCCTGCAGCAAGAACCCATTCCGGGAATCGAGGTTGAGTATGCGACTGCAAAACAATTCCTTCCCGGGATCGCGCTCGATGAGGTGAACAAACTTGCTGACGTCAAGATGGTTCACGGAAATCGGGTGACAGTAATCTCTGCCCCGGAGAAAGAGGGCGTGAAGATCCCGACGGAGGCTGAAGTCTTGGCGGTGATCGAAGCTGCCGGATCGAAAAAGACCGATGCATACGTAGACAAAGTGATCAACAAACCCTTGATTGCGATACCTCCGAAAGCCGGAAAGGTCGTCAGCGAGAAGACCGTTCCATCGATCGGCCTTACGGAGTGGAAACTCTCTAACGGCGCGCTGGTCGTGCTCAAGCCAACGGATTTCAAGAACGATGAAATTCTGTTTTCGGCGTACAGCAACGGAGGAACATCCTTATCTTCCGATCCGGATTTCATGTCGGCATCGTTTGCCGGGCAGGTCGCGAGCATCAGCGGAATCGGCGAGTTCGACGCTATCTCGCTTTCAAAGCTCCTCTCGGGAAAGATCGTCAACGTGAATCCGATGATCTCCCCCCTCTCCGAGGGCTTTTCCGGGAGCGCCTCTCCGAAGGACCTCGAAACGCTCTTCCAAATGACGTATTTGTACGCGACGGCTCCGAGGAAGGACACGAGCGCGTTCGGCGCGATCATGGCGAGACTTCGCGCCAGTATTCAGAATCGAAACGTCAGTCCAGAGGGAGCGTTCTATGATACTGTCAGCGTCACGATGACTCAGTACCATCACAGGGGGCGTCCCATTACTCCGAAGATACTTGATGAAATCAATCTCGACAAAGCACTGTCGTTCTACAAAGATCGATTCGCTGACGCGAGCGATTTCATATTCTTCTTTGTCGGCAGTTTCCAGCTCGACAAGATGAAACCTCTGGTCGAACAATATCTGGCGAGCCTGCCTTCGATAAACCGCAAGGAATCATGGCGGGACGTCGGCATGTATCCTCCCAAAGGTGTCATCAACAAAGAAGTGTTTCGTGGGATCGAACCAAAGAGCTCCATCATAATCAGCTTCTCGGGACCGTTCGAATGGAACAGTCAAAACAGGTACGATTTCAATTCACTCCTGGAACTGACGAACATCAAGCTTCGGGAAGTTGTACGGGAAGACAAAGGAGGAACCTATGGAATCGGAGCGTCCGGGGCGCCTTCCCTCTATCCGCACAAGGAGTTTAGCGTTTCCGTGAACTGGGGCTGCAATCCAACGCGTGTGGACGAACTCGTGAAAATAGTCATGCAGCAGCTCGACACCTTGAGAATCAAAGGTCCAGATCAAGTGTACGTGGACAAGGTCAAGGAAATCCAGCGAAGGAACCGCGAGGTGAACTTGAAGGAAAATCGCTTCTGGCTGTCGCAGTTCAGGGTGGCGTATGCCAATGGCGAGAACCCGGAAGAGCTCCTTGGGTTCAATAAGCTTGTCGAAAACCTGTCGATTGCCGCGATGCAGTCAGCAGCAAAGAAGTATTTTGATACGAACAACATGGTGAAGGTTGTGCTGTTGCCGGAAAAGAAATAGAAGGTTTGAAGATGGCTGTGCGGCTCTGACACATGTCTGGGCCGCACAGATCTATCGACGGTTTCCGAAGCCAATCCAGCAAGTCAATTGCCTGAGCCTCACACCGCTCATACATCACTTGGGGCTTTGGGATCGACAAACACAGGATCCTGAAAACCGCT
>PMZI01000010.1:18300-114304 GCA_003170475.1 Ignavibacteriota bacterium
CTCTTCCTGGCAGCGCAGCTGGTCGACTTACTCTGGCCGTTGTTTCTCCTCCTGGGACTTGAACATGTGAGAATTGATCCGCACAATACCGCCGTGACCCCGCTCGATTTCTACGACTACCCTATCACCCATAGCCTCATCGGAGCCATTCTATGGTCTTGCGCGCTGGGGTTGACCTACACAGTACTCAAGAAGGACAAACGCGCTGCCCTCATCTTGGGTTTGGTGGTCTTCAGTCACTGGATTCTCGATCTCATCACGCATCGTCCCGATCTTTCTTTGGGACTTGGCGGAAGTACGTATGTCGGCCTCGGGCTGTGGAACTCAGTCCCCGGCACGCTGGTGGCAGAATTCGGATTGTTCGCAGCGGGGATCATCCTCTACACCCGAACAACAACCGCCAAGGATCGCATTGGGTCCATTGGCTTCTGGTCGCTCATCGGTATCTTGGCTCTGATTTATGTCGGCAATGTCGCAGGACCGCCACCTCCGAGTGCGTCGATCATTGCAATAGCGGGGAATGCTTCGTGGCTGTTCATCCTGTGGGCATACTGGGTGGATAAACACCGAAGGGTGAAATCATCAGCGGATCAACCATAGCAATATGCGAAAAAGGGCTTCTGACGGTCACTGTTCCTAAACTCGAAATTCATTCCATGGCGGAGATTCGACAATGAAGGTTCCTTCAATTCGATTCGTGCTGCTCCTCAGCGCTCTTTTCTTGTGTCTCGGAAGTCTCCTCGCTCAGGGCACACATCTCGAGCCCGGGGTCGAACGGTGGGCGATCAAGACAAGTCTTGTCAATCATCCTCAGAAGAAGAAGGTCACCGTCAATCAGTTGCTTGCTCTTCCGAATCCGGTTGAACGAGAGGACGCTCAATACGACAGCGTCAGAATTCCCTTTGCAGTCGGAGCACTTCATCTGCAAGAAGGTGAAATTGTGACGACAACCGCCTGGCTGCATCTTGTCGCTCTTGAAGATGACTCCAAGAATCACCGCGACGGTGATTACCACATTCAGATTCGGAATTCTCCCGAGTGGCAAGACAGCTGTATTGTCGTCGAAGTTCCCTTTCCGAAATTTGTTTCCGATGCCGCGCTGGCTGAAAAGTGTCGAAAAGTCCGTCAGTTCATCAAAGACAATCTGCTGCAGGGCAAGGAACCGGGAACAAGAGGAAACAAACTTCATCACCCCGTCTACGTCACGATCACCGGACAGCTCTTCTTCGATCTCCCACATGTGACAGGGAATCCCCGAGGCAAGCGAGGGATGAAGTCATATACACCGTGGGAAATTCATCCAATCACGGCGATCAAGTTCTCGCCGGCACCAAAGTGAAGATAAGGCTTTAACACGCGGCGGGGGATTTCGTTCACAGGATGAGAAGACGGGGGACTACACGAGACTTGCTGAAACTGCGCTCAACAAAGTGCGTATGCTTGGAGGTGTCAACGAAGGGTTCTCGCGCAACCGCCAAGCCCCAAGGACAACGATCTTAGGACACTCTCAAAAGGAACGATCATGGAAGGTCACATCAGAGCAGTCGGAGCACTTTGCATCGGTCTCAGCATCTTGAGTATTCTTGTCGGGGCCTTTATTTTCGTCATCCTGGCCGGACTCGGTGTCCTGACACAGGATCAAGACGCTACGATGTTCCTTTCCTTCATAGGATTCATCATTGCGTGCTTTCTGGTTATCATATCCATTCCCGGCATTATCGGAGGGATCGGGTTGATGTATCGAAGGGAATGGGCGAGGATCCTTGTTCTGGTCGTTTCGGCACTTCACCTCTTCAACATTCCCATCGGAACTGCGGTGGGGGCATATTCCATTTGGGTTCTGGTCCAACGGGATACGATCCTGCTATTCAATCCCATTCTCCCGAAACCATTTCCACAAACTTGAATTTGGTTTCATCCGCCGACACATCCTCACGATGATCATCTGTGGTTAGCCCGCAACTACCCCCGGCGAACTCTACCGCGACTTGATTGCGGCAAACAACCGTTTGTACTCGGCTGAAGCGGCGGCATGGTCGACGATCGGCGCCGGGTAGTGCTTTCCAATAACACAGCCGAATTCCTTTTGCAGAGTCGGAGGCATTGCATGCGGGCTGTGGATGTATTTCGCCGGAACTCGACGAAGTTCGTGGACAAATCGCTTGATGTAGTCTCCCTCCGGGTCGAACCGTTCCGATTGCAGCCTCGGATTGAAGATCCTGAGCGGCTTGGGGTCCACACCCGTTGATGCAGCCCATTGCCAACCGCCGTTGTTGGATGACGTCTCAATATCCATCAACTTTGTTTCGAAGCACGCTGCGCCTTTCCGCCAGTCATGCCTCAAATCTTTTGTAAGGAACGACGCCACAACCATCCTCACTCTATTGTGCATCCATCCTGTTTGATTGAGTTGCCGCATTCCCGCATCGACCAATGGAAATCCCGTCCGCCCTTCCTTCCAAGCGTTGAAGAGCTTTGTGCTAAACCTCCAGGGCATCTTGTCGAACTCTTCGCGGTAGTTGGAATGTGTCAGGCCGGGGTAGTGATACAGCACAGAAACGTAGAACTCTCTCCAGATCAGCTCATCGACGAATTTCTTTATGGAAAGCTGCTGAGCCGTCGTCGCGCGATGCAGAGCCTTGTCGCAGTCATCGATCATACGACGGATTGAAATACAACCGAATCTCAGAGAGGCTGAAAGCTTGCTCGTCCCGTCGACTGCCGGAAGATCGCGATCCTTCGCATAGGCGACGATCATCGATTGAAGAAAATGCCGCCACCGACGGTGCGCTTCCCGTTCGCCGCCGACGAATGCCGGATCTGAAATCGCTATTGGTTTGCCCAATTCTCTGGCACCGAGCAACCGATCATGCGGCACGTGAGGCGTCGAGAACGGTTTCGGTCTTGTGAACGGGAGTGGATGAGAAAGTTTTTTCCAGGCGTTGGCATACGGTGTGAACACGACATACGGCGCACCCTTTCCCGTCAACACCTCATCAGGTTCATGCGCAACCGCATCTTTGAACGAATGCACGTCAATATCGGCTTCGCGATAGATCTGTTCGACCTTCGCGTCGCGTTCACGGGCATACGGCTCATAGTCGCGATTGTAGTAGAGGGCCAGGGGGTGAAGTTCGTGAATGATCTCACGGTGAACATCCGACACCCGACCGTGTCGTGTGATGAGAGTTCCCCCGAGTTGGTGCAGTTGCTGTCCGAGTTCAACCAGGGCTTCTGCTTGAAAATTGAACGCCGCACCGTCGGAGGGTAAGGACAGGATAAGCTCAGTATCAAAGATGAAGAGCGGAACGAGAGGAACATGTTGCTTTGCTGCATGAATCAGCGCCGCATGGTCGTCTGTCCGAAGGTCTCTGCGGAACCAAACGATGATTGGGCGAAGAGGGCGTCCCTCGGATTCAGATGCCATGCCACTCATCAGTACACCAGCAGAGAGAAGAAATGGATTCCAACATCCGTAATGGAGAAATAGAGAAGGAAAGCGATCAGAAGATGAGAGAGCATCGGATCTGTTCCTTTTCCCATCGCGTATCGCCTCAACAAAGAAAGCCCCAGGAGGGAAATTGTAAACCAACTGATGAAATTCAACTCAGTTGGCATCCCTCCCTGCCAATGCCACAGATCCAGCGAGTCTGCGGCAAACTCTAAAATGGCATCAAATGCCGTCGCAATGATGGCAGCAACAACGACGTGCTTATATCGAAGCATCCGATCCGCTGCACTCCAGCTCAATATAAGCAGGGCGAGCCAGAGAAACGGAATCGCGAACGGGACATCGAGAAGCTTCGGTCCGAGAGCATTGGTGTAGACGAAGTCCCCGAACGGAAAACCAAGATTCACACCGGCGACTTCTGCGGCGAATGCCATGAGCATGACCCCGAGCGCCGCACCAATGTTTCGCATCGTGGCCCTGTACATCAGCAGAAACGCCGCACAAGCAAATGCGATGAACAAGAGAGGCGTCAGGTCTCTGAGAAATGACTGATTTCCACGGAAGGAATTCCACAGACCGCCCCCGATGAAGACCAGATAGAGAGCAAGCGTTCCAATGCTCGTTCGGAACGTTGAGACACTGATTCTCTGTCGTGGGAGATTGTTGTCCATGATTGCAAGAAGGAATGTGAGACCTCATTGCGAAGAGGCAAACGAGAATGCATCTCTCTACTATGTGTTCAACGCAGCCTGCAACGTGTTCTTCAGAAGCATGGCGATCGTCATTGGTCCGACACCGCCGGGAACGGGCGTGATAGCCTTCGCAACTTTTCTTGCAGATTCGAAATGGACGTCCCCCACGAACCGATAGCCGCTCTTGGATGTTGGATCATCAACTCTGTTTGAACCAACATCAATTACGACAACTCCCTCCTTCAACATCGCCCCGGTGATAGTCTCCGCCTTTCCGATGGCAGCAACCAGAATATCAGCCGTCTTTGTATACAAAGAAAGATCCTTCGCGCCGGTGTGAGCGACGGTCACGACAGCGTTCGCCCCCAGTTGCTTCTGCAGAAGGATATTCGCCGTCGGTTTACCGACGATGTTGCTGCGTCCGAGAACCACGACGTGTTTTCCAGCCGGATCGTTGCCACTACGAATGAGCAGCTCCTGTATCCCTGCCGGAGTGCATGGCCGGAAGCATTGTTCGCCGATGACCAGGCGCCCGACGTTGATGGGATGAAATCCGTCCACATCTTTCCGCGGATCGATGCTCTCGATCACTTTGTGCTCGTCGATATGCCCGGGCAGCGGGAGTTGAACGAGGATACCGTGTATGCGCGGATCGGCATTAAATTCATGAACTTTGGTGAGGAGTGAATCTTGCGGCGTCTCTGCCGGCATTCGTTCTGTCACCGAGTAGAATCCCACCTCTTCGCACGCTTTGCCCTTCATCCGGACATAGGACTGAGAAGCCGGATTGTCACCCACAAGAATGAACGCAAGGCCCGGAACGAATCCCCGTTCCGTCTGCAAACGCTGCGTTGCTTCCTTCACTTCTCTCCGAATGTCTTCAGAGATTTTTTTCCCGTCGATGATTTGCGCGGCCATAGGGAGAGTTTGTCCATATCGGAATGATGGAATAGAATGAGAGAACGTATTGCGAGGAAGAGCTAGAAACTGGGGAAGATAATCTGTTCAATCTTTGTTGCTTTGCCCGTCTCAGTCTCGACCTGAATATATACTCCGCAGAACCGGACATCATGTTGCGCAAGCTCGAACTTGTGCGGAGTCTGTTGCTGAAACCGTTTGATGGCGATTTCCTTCCGGAGACCAATGACCGAGTCGTACGGACCTGTCATTCCAACATCGGTAATATACGCTGTCCCCTTTGGCAGAATGCGTGCATCTGCCGTCGGGATGTGCGTGTGTGTCCCCACTAATGCGCTGATACGCCCTTCGAGATGCCACGCCAGCGCCATCTTCTCTGCTGTCGCTTCGGCGTGCATGTCGATAAGAATAACTTTGGTCTCATTGGCGATCTTACTGACAGCCCAATCGGCAGCCTTAAACGGATCGTCAATAGGCTGCATAAACGTTCTGCCCTGAAGATTGATGACACCCACGTGCCCCTTTTCTTTCAGATCGTAGACGACATACCCGGAGCCCGGATTCTCCTTTGGATAGTTCAAGGGGCGAAGCAGGTTGTGCTCCGTCGCCAACAGCCCTTTCGCCTGCCACCGATCCCAAATATGATTACCGCTCGTGATAACATGGACGCCCATCTCGAACAAGTCTTTCACATCCTGCTCGGAGATGCTCTTCCCTTCGTTCGCATTTTCACCGTTCGCAACGCAGAAGTCGATCTCGTATTTCTGGATGTATTGCTTCAAGAGCGTCGAAACCAATGTGAGTCCTGGTTTTCCGTTGATGTCACCGACGAAGAGTATATTCAGATGCTGTGGCACAAGTGTTCTCCGGGTATTTCAAAAGCAAAGACGGTGCTCGATGAGAAGCGAGCACGGAAAGAAAGAGCATTGGATGACAATATAGAGGAATTCACGCTGAGAAAAAAGGGTGTGCATCCACTCACTATGAAAAGAGGCGATCGCTTTGAGCGATCGCCTCTCGGAATTCAATACCCATCGCTTATATCTAGTGACGGATCCTGATCAACCGACGCACGACGAACCGATCGATCGCAATCAGAATCAGCAATGAAATCAACGTTAGCAATGCAACGTCTGCGTTCTTTATCGTCTGTTCCTTCTTTGGTTGTCCGACAGTGTTCACAAACCCTTTTGAGACTGCCTCCCGTGCACTGGCATAGGAGTCCACATATACTCCGATGGCTTTCGAAAACACTGAGGGTTCAGTCGGGGTCTTTGCCTGAGGAGCCAACGTGATGGCGTACCAAACGGCACCCAGCACCATCGCCATCGCCATGATATTGCCGAGATTGTCGATGAGTTTCGACACCCATGTTCTTTTTGTTTCCGGTGCGATTTTCCCAATGACAAGAGCTGTAAATCCGTTCGACGGCTTCGCACATGGAATCTCCCGTGCGGCTCGGCCAATGCTTCTTTGAAACTGGACCTCCTGACGGCAGCGTTGGCACCCTTCCAGATGGATCTGGAACTTCGTTCTCTCCCCATTTGCAATCGTCCCATCGACGATCTCGAGAATTTCTTTGGTGGTCAGGTGATTCATGGATATCTCTTTCTTGCTATTCTTCCTCTTTGACTCACAACACCGCAGAATTCGTTACACCAAGCCTCTTCGAGACGGCATCCCTCAGAAGCAGGCGACCACGGAAGAGCCGGACCTTGACCGTCGCGAGAGACAATCCTGTGACTTCCACGATCTGTTCATAACTCTGGTCGTTCACGAGAAACAGCGTCAAGATTCCAGCGTACGTCTCCGGCAGTTTCTCAATCTCTTCAGTCACGGCAACCTGGATCTCGCGAGATTCGTACAATCCATCGGGTGCGGATTCTTCGGACGGCACATTGAGCGCATCGCCTTCTTCGTCATTCACAGAAACATGGACAGCCTCAGAGCGCTTGTCGAGATATGTGATACAGACATTGTAGAGAATACGGTAGAGCCAGGTGGAGAAGCTTGCCTTCCATTCAAACCTCGGAAGGGCATTGAATGCCCGGACGAATGCATCCTGCAGAGCTTCTTCTGCCTCTTCTCGATTTTTCAACATTCGGAATGCAAGCGTCATGGCTTTATCTTTATGACGGTCGACGAGTTCTCCGAAGGCGCGCTTTTCGCCGGCAAGTACTCTCCGGACGATTTCTTCGTCTGCTGCGGGCATGTTCTCCTGTGCAAGATCCTGCACTTTCTTAGACCTCGAATCAGTCAACAGGGTTACAGATCTCGCAAGTTTTCCTCTGTAACCTTTTGGAGATGTTTCGGGTCAAAGATACCAAAGGCCCAAACGAACATCAATTCCCAACCCAAACCAAAGGAGACAGTATGCAAGGCCCTGAATTCCTAGTCCCCATCTTTTTTTTCGTCGGCACAGCTCTTGTCCTTATAGTATTCTTCAACAATCGACACAAAGAGCGGATGGCAATGATTGAAAAGGGTGTCAATCCGGCCGATTTCAGAGGCGCCCCGATGAGAGAGTGGTTCCGAGCAAATCCACTTTCCAGTCTTAAGTGGGGACTTCTCGCTACGTTTGTTGGAGTCGGACTGTTTATCGCCTCATGGTTGGATCGCATGTATGAGTTGCACGGTTCAATCTACCTTTCCTGCATGCTCGTAGCCGGCGGCATCGCTTTGATCATTTTCTACTTCATCGCCTCAAAGAAATTGAAACAGGAGTAACGGCTGCGGTTCCCGGGTTACTTTGGGTTGAAGGGGCTTTCTCAGAAATGATGCGAAGGCCCCTTTTCATTTTTCAACCAGAATGGCCAGATTTCATTGCGAATCTGAATACTGCAACGACCTGCTCCGATTCCGACATTCCGTCGACACACCTTTTCCCTTCTGTTTTCTCCCAAAAAATCCTCATATTAAAAATCCAAGACACTCCACTCGACAACTAACCCATTTCTTCTATCCATATATCAAGGAGCACTCCAATGTTCCGCAATTTCTGCAAAGCAATCTGTCTCATTCTGCTTTCGGCAGCAGTGATCTCTTCCTCCTACGGTGGGGAAAAGCTGCGCTATCAGATGACCAAAGGCAGTACCTACAAGTATGTCATCACAGCAGACACCAAAGGCACAACGCAGGCCATGGGACAAGAAATGGCCTCGAAATCGTTGAGCTATCTTGCCATCTCGCTTTCGATCGAGAACACGGGCGCAGACGCCATCACGCTCATCGCGAAAGTCGATTCAAACGTCACGAATATCGAGTCCATGATGATGAAGGACTCCGCCATGGTCATGAAAGAGATCAACGGAAAGCGTGTTCGCCTGACCCTCAGTCCATTCGGAAAGATCATCAAGTCGGTTGCCCTCGATTCCATCGTGCCATCACGGATGATGCAGATGTCGGGAATGGGAAATCCTACGGACTTTCTGCGACAGCTTTTTGTGAAACTGCCGGAACAGGCTGTTGGAACCGGCGACACATGGAAATACGTCACTACCGACACCATCAGCTCCATGGGCATGTCCCTCATCACGAAGCCTGACGTGCAGTTCAAGGTTGTGGGAACCGCGAAGGTGGGAAGTTACGACTGCCTGAAGATCTCCTTTGAAGGGACGTCATCCATTTATGGAACCGGGTCCCGCCAGGGGATGGAAATGGTCGTCGATGGCACCACCAAGTCAAAAGGAGTGACGTTCTTCGCACCAAAGGAAGGCGTCCTTGTCTCCGTCGACAACGAGACTAGTTCCGATATGAACATTTCGGGCACCGGCGAGCAGATGTTTACTGCAACTCAGTCGACGAAATCAACACAGAATATGAAGCTCGCGAAGTAATCTGCTTCTTCGCGCTGGCTCCATACGATCCTTGTTTTCTTTTCGCGGGATATTTATGACTACTCGACTTGTTCCGAGATGGATCTTCGTTGCATGCCTGCTTGTGTTGGGCGGTATCACTGCACAATCACAATCGGGTATTGCACCTGAGGAATACAAGCAGCGCCGCGCCCTCCTGATGTCGAAGATGGAGCCAAATTCCATTGCGATCTTCAAAGCGCGGGATGCGAGCGTGCGTTCCAACGACGTCAACTACCTGTACCATCAGGAGACGAATTTCCACTACCTCACCGGTTGTGATGAACCGAAAAGCTATCTCTTGTTGTGTCCAGAGGGAGTTCCCGTGGACAGCACGACGTCTGCGAAGGAAGTGTTCTTCCTCAGAGCGAAAACTCACAGCGCCGCCGGAGAGAGTCTCGGATTGGAGGGCGCAAAAGCAGAACTTGGCTTCAGCGTCGTACTTCAGGGCTCAGAACTCCTTAACTTCGCCAAACGTGTTCTGGCAGGGAAAAAAATCCTCTACTACTTCCCGAGCATGCCCGATGTCGTCTACGATCCTCTGATGGAAAAGCGATCGATCCTTTCGAGGGAAGTCAAGAGCGAGTTACAGGGGGCGTTTCCGGGGCTGGAGATCAAGAATCTATACACTCCGATGGCGGAGCTACGCTCCATCAAGTCTGCCACTGAACTCGCGCTTCTTCAAAAAGCAATCGACGCGACGATCACAGCACAGGTCGAGGCGATGAAGAGTTGCGAGCCGGAAATGTACGAATACGAGATTCAGGCAGTCATCGAGTATTGTTTCTCGAAGAACGGGGCGGAGTACACCGGCTTCCCCACCATCGTTGGATCGGGACCGAATTCATGCATCCTCCACTATGAAGCTAATAGACGAAAGATGCAGAATGGTGACGTCGTAGTGATGGACATCGGGGCAGAGGTTCAGGGTTATTCTGCAGACGTAACGAGAACAATCCCCGTCAATGGTACTTTTTCTCCGGCGCAGCGGGAGATCTATGAAATCGTTCTCAGAGCGAATGAGGAGTCCATCAAGGAGTTCAAGCCCGGAGCCTCGCAAGCAGTACCGAGCCAGAAAGCGTATGACATCATTGCGGATGGTCTGATGAAACTCGGAATTATCAAGAACAAGGATGATGCCCGAACCTACTACATGCATGGACTCAGTCACCACATCGGTCTCGACGTTCACGACGCCGGACCGTACGGCAAACCGTATGCGCCGGGAATGATTCTGACAGATGAGCCGGGAATCTACATAGCGGCGGGGAGTCCGTGCGATAAGAAATACTGGAACATCGGTGTTCGCATCGAGGACGACGTTCTCATCACCGCTGAGGGGAATCGCGTCCTCTCCGCCGGAGCGCCAAAATCGGTGAAAGAGATCGAAAGTCTGATGAAGCAGAAGGGCCTTGGAAACGTGAGAATCGGAGACAAGTAGCATCGCTTCAAGGTTCCAAAACGTAGAGTGGTGACGGAGAAACGTATGGATGAACGACAACTAAAGATTTGTAACGATCTCATCAAGAAGAACAAAATTGGAATGATCGATCTGAAATGCATCGATCTCACCGGCTATCTCCATCACATCTCGCTGCCGGTGTACCCGAATATCATTTCCAAACTCGTGAGTGAAGGCGTGGGTTTCGACGGATCGAGCTACGGTTTCCGCAAAGTGGAAAACAGCGACATGATCCTCGTCCCAGACCTGACAACGGCGTTCATTGATCCGTTTCGCGTTGAGCCCACCCTGAGTTTCTACGCGAACATCCTGCTCACGGACCAGCACCGAACACCATTTTCACAGGACGGCCGCGTCCTGGCGAAACGGGCCGAGCAGGCGCTGAAGAAGGTTGTCGGTGTTGATCTCTCCTGGTGGGGACCCGAATTTGAATTCTACATTTTTTCCAAAGTGCGATTCGACACTCGCACTGCATCCTCGTACTACGAGGTGGAACACGCAGAAGAGTTCTTTAAAAACGCTTACCACGCCGCGAATCCGTTTGATGTGTACGACGACTTCCGCGACGAGGCGTGCAAGATCCTGAAGCGATTCGGCATCAATGTCAAGTATCATCATCACGAGACCGGTGAACGGGGGCAGCAGGAAATCGAAATCTACTTTAACAACTTGCTCGCGACGGCAGACCACATCATTACGACGAAGTACGCCTTGTTCAACTTCGCGCGCCAGAAGGATCTCTTTGTCACCTTCATGCCGAAGCCTATGTACCAGCAGGCCGGCAACGGGATGCACCTTCATTTTTATGTTACAAAAGACGGCAAGAATGCGTTCTACAAAAAAGGTGAGTATGGCAACATGAACACCCTCGGCCGCTACTTTATCGGCGGCATGTTGAAACACGGGCCGGCTCTTTCGGCATTCACCAATCCGAGCACAAACTCTTACAAGCGCCTGGTCCCCGGGTTCGAAGCTCCGGTGGCACTCACCTACGGAACGGGGAACCGATCATCAGCCATCCGCATTCCGAAGTACGTCAACAATCCGGAACAGACACGATTTGAATACCGACCTCCCGACGCCACTGCGAATCCGTACCTCTGCTTGTCCGCGATGCTTCTCGCCGGTATCGATGGCGTGGTGAACAAGATCGATCCGGTCAAGGAAGGATTCGGCCCTATCGACGAGAATGTCGACGATATCGCAAAGGATCACATGCGTTTCCTCCCCAGGAACCTGGCCGAGGCGCTCGACGCTCTCGCTCTCGACAATGACTTCCTGAAGCGCGGCGGTATTTTTTCCGACGAACTGCTCGATCAATGGGTCACAGTCAAACAGGAAGAGATCAAGTCGATCGGAACGATGCCGCATCCGTTTGAATACAAACTGTACTTCAACCTCTGAGGATCTTCTTTTCGCTGTGAGATCGAACGAAAGCCGGGCGGCGACACCCGGCTTTCTTCGTAACAACAGAGGACAGTTACCTGACAAGTCCTCCCGTCACGACGGAACATCTCAGAGCTTCTCTGCGTCAAATCGAGACACATTCATTTCATCAGATGGAGACTATAGTATGCGATTTGTCACCGTAGCTCTTTTTCTTCTTGCAGCCTCTTTTTCCGCCTTTGGGAGACAACAGGAAATTCAGCCTGCGTTACCCGCCACAGACGCCGGAAACCATGTCGCCGCGTATCTTCAGGCGTTCAATTCATCAGACGGGAATGCCATGCGCGAGTTCTTCCTTCTTCATACGGCAAACGACGCGTTGCAACAGACACCTGTGGAACAGCGAGTATCCCGATTTCGGCAGATGAAGCAAAGACTGGGATCACTCAAGTTGATGAAGGTGCTCAATTCGTCTCCGACACTTGTCTCCGCCTTGCTTCAAAGGAAAGACGGAGGCCTGGTTCAATTGGATTATGAGTTTGAGCCAAATCCTCCGCATGGTCTCCTCGGCATCAGGGTTCAGGATGTCGAAGGAGGACAGCGCGAACAACCCAATGTCCAGCCCAAGGCAAATGAAGCACAAGCTCTCGATGCGGCCGGTAGCCTTCTCGACAGCCTCGTCAAGGCAGATGAATTTTCCGGAGTCGTTCTCGTCGCGAAAAACGGAACTCCGGTATTTGAAAAAGCTTACGGATTTGCGGATCGGGATCACAAGAAAGCTAACCGCATCGACACCAAGTTCAATCTCGGATCCATCAACAAGTCGTTCACTGCCATGGCAATCCAACAACTTGCTTCTTCGGGCAAGTTGTCCCTCAAGGATCCCATCGGCAAGTACCTCCCGGAGTATCCGAACAAGATCGCGGCTAAGAAAGTGACGATTCAGCATCTCCTTGACATGGCATCCGGAATCGGTGATTTCTTCGGAGAGCGATTTCAAGCAATTCAGAAAGAACAGTTGAGATCGATCAAGAGTTATTTGCCGCTCTTCGCGGACAAGCCGCTTGAATTCGAGCCCGGCACAAAGCGTCGTTACTCGAATGGCGGTTTCGTGGTGCTTGGAGCAATTATTGAGAAGGCTTCGGGACAGGATTACTATACCTATGTCCGCGAGCATATATTCGCACCCGCCGGAATGAGTGAAACGGAATCATTCGAAAAGGACAAGGAAGTGACGAACCGGGCGCTCGGCTATACACGTGAAGGGTCAGCGGCAAACGAGATGCGCCAAAGCAATTACTCCACTCTTCCTGCACGGGGGAGTTCAGCGGGCGGAGGATACTCTACTGCACATGATCTTCTGAAATACGTGCGCGCGTTGCAGGAACGGAAACTCGTATCACGGGAGGCGGAAGGTGGATTTGGGATTGCCGGCGGATCACCGGGAGTAAACGCATGTGTCGAATGGAATCCGAAGAATACCTATGCAGTGATCGTGCTCTCAAACTACGATCCACCGTCGGCAGAAAATGTTGCCCGACAGATCGGGCTCTGGCTCCCCCGGTAAAGACAAGAGGGCTGGAGACGGCGGCTCAGAGATTCAGGCAGACCACACGCGTCTCCCTCATCTCCTCGAGCATGCACCAAATCCCCATGCGCCCGACACCGCTCAGTTGTGCCCCGCGCGGCGGAATAGTATGTCGCGGTTGTAGTCAAAACTGATAAACAGAGATTAGAAAGCGCGACAAGGAGAGAAATGCGAAAGGCGTCTCCGAGGACGCCTTTCGTGAGGAAGAAAATGTCTGACGATTGCTCGTTACTTCTTTGTAAGGGAACCGATCAATGCATCCAGTTCTGCACCCGCACCCTCGACGGTTTTTGCAGGGCCAGTGAACTTGAAGAAGAGTTTTCCTTCGGGCGCTTCCACGATGACGCCATGGAGACGGAAATTATCCTTCTTCCCTGTCGCTGCCATCATTGGACCGGCTGGCGCAAGGTAGCTGCCGGAAATCTGCACCTTGACCACGTTCATCCCGCTGATCTTGTCATCCTTCCGGACTGGTGACGGTGAACCTTCGAATTGGCTGGACCACCGCATGATGTTCATTTCGGCATCCCCTCCCGCTCCACTCCCGAAATAGGAAACAGCACACTCCCCCGGCTCCGCATCACCTTCAGCAGCAGGAATGACATACGTCACCACCCGCATCTGGCGCGGCGCTCCTTTTGTCCATCGGCTGGGATAGGACCAGAGAACACCGGCAGCGGTGTTTTCAGGCGCTTCCTTGGTCAAAGCGACATTGGATGACTGCGAGGAATCGTTCTTCTTGCAGCCCGGCAAAAGGAGCACAAAGGCAGCAACAGCAACGATGAGCAGAAGCATGAATCTCTTCATCACGAATAATCCTTTCTGTTGGGTGTTTTTCAAACGCGAGTCGTACAAATATAGCAGACATTGCCTAAAATTCAATTCAGAAAGCTCAAGGACGGGAGTTACCATCGATGAAAGATAAACCTGAAATGCCTCTTGAACTAGTCATTCCTCTGGAGTAACTTAGCTGAAGAAGAAATCACGGGTCAGCCTTTAACAAAAGGTTTTGATATGCCACTACCGCCTCCGGCTCAACCCCTGCAAGGTCCTCCTGCGGCTCCCAGGGTTCCGCTCGAACAGATCGATGTCCGGAGTCTGTCCAAAGAGAAGATTCGCGAGCTTTTCCGCTCGGGCCGACTACCGACCGCAGAGAATATTGTCGAAGAAATTTTTGTCCGCTCGACAAAATCGGGCTCGACTGACATCCATTTCGAACCGGTAGAGGGTGAGCTGAGAATCCGTCTCGGCCATGAGGGAGTCCTGAAACGCCTTGTCTCTCTTCCACCCGACATGACCGAAAATGTCATGAGCGTTTTGAAGACTCGTGGCGGTCTGAACCAGTTTGAAAAGAAGAAACCGCAGGAAGGACGATTTTCAGCCGCGTATCATGGGGAGCAGTACGATTTCCGGTTGAGTATCATTCCCGTCCTGATCGGCGAACGTGCCGAGATTCGCTTGTTGCACAAGACACAACGTATAGCCCGCCTTGAAGAACTCGGTTTCAGCCAGAAGTCGTTCGATGCTATCACCCAGCTTCTCAAGCAGCCAAAGGGGCTTCTTCTCGTCACAGGCCCATCCGGAAGCGGCAAAACAACGACCGTCTTCGCCGCAACAAATGCTATAGAGACACCAGAGAAATGTATCATCACAGTCGAGGACCCCGTCGAGTACAAACTACCGTATGCGAGTCAGGTCCAGTTGCCGTCGGATCGGTCGTTCAATTTCGCCGATGCCCTGCGTGCGATCCTCCGTCAAAATCCAAACGTCATTCTCATAGGAGAAATCCGTGACGCGGAAACCGGGATTGTGGCTTCTGAGGCAGCGTTGACGGGCAACCTCGTCCTCAGTACCATGCTCTCCACGGACGCGCTCGGCGCTATCCACCGGTTGCTCAACCTCGGCATTCAACCATTCTGGCTGGCATCCACGATGGTTGGAGTGATTTATCAACAGCTCATTCGAAAGATATGTCCGGACTGCAAAGAAGAGTACCAGGCTCCGGAGAACGAACTTGCGCTGATCACGCCACATCTGCAATCCGCACCACAGTTTTTTAGCAGGGGCAAAGGATGCCAGAATTGCGGCAGCACTGGCTATAAAGGGAGGACAGCCATCGGCGAAATTGTATCAGTGAGCATGGAACTCCGTGATCTCATCCTCCAACAAGCCTCGCTGATCAAGATGAGAGAAGAAGCCGCCCGTCATGGATTTCAGGGAATTCGGGTGGACGCGGCAGAAAAAGTTGCAGCGGGTCTTACCACAATATCGGAGTTCATCCGCGTTCTCGGGTAATCTTCATACCTCCTCGAAGCTGAAACGCCGCCAGGATCTACTCCTAGCGGCGTTTTCTTTTTGGCTTGCCATTCCGGGGAAGCCCTTTCCGGTCGCCATTGACAAGATCAAAGGAGTGATCGATCATCGTTCTGATCTCCTGCGGCGGGATGGACCCGTCGAGAATGACGGTGTTCCAGTGCTTCTTGTTCATATGATAACCGGGTTGGACCGCTGCGTAGCGTTCTCGAAGCTCGATGGCTCGTTCGGGATCACATTTGAGATTTATCGTCTGCGGATGAACATCGAGCGGCAGAAGAAGAAATATCTTCTCGTGAATCTTGAAAACGAGTATATCTTCTCCGAACGGAAAACCTTCAGTGACTTTTTCGCTTTTCTTAAGGCAATATTCTCGAAGAGCGTCGACGGTCAACGATCTACCTTCCCATGGCGGCAGCGATTGATGAGACGGCTCCCGTGGCCGCTTGCGTCAACATGCCCACTTCTGAATTGAAGCTGACGAGCTTCATGCCTTTTGAAGCCCAATGCGATGCCAGTGTAAGATCATTCATCTGAATTGCAGGATACACATTTGCGCGACGGCATGCATCGATAACTGATGTTATGGCTGCGACCAGAAGCGGGTCGGTCATTTTCCCTGGGATACCCAGTGCAACGGAGAGATCTGTGGGTCCCACCAACGCCGCATCTACGCCGGGGACAGCCAGGATTTGATCCACACCCTCGAGCGCTTGACGAGTCTCAATCTGCACGATCAGCATCGACTCTTCATTGGCATCTCTCATCACATCGACAACAGAGCCCGCTTTGAGATCGGTGTGGCCTCGAGCGACGACGCTCCCTCTCCTGCCAACAGGAGGATATTTCATCATTTGAAGAATCTCCTTGACCTGACCTGGCTCCGTGATGCGCGGCGCCATGATGGCTTGCGCTCCTGCATCCAAGGGCTGAACAACGTGAGCATATGACCATTCCGGCACCCGCACAACAGGAGTCACGCCAACCTGTCGGGCCGCTCTGCTGAGATTGGAGATCGTTTCAATGTTGAATGCTCCGTGTTCGTTGTCGATGATAACGAAATCGAGCCCGGCGTTTGAAAGCACCTGCATCACCGAGCCCTGCCGCACCTCGACAAGCATTGTGCCGATCGCTGATTTCCCCTGACGCAACAGCTGCTTCAGTCGGTTTTGAGGAATAATGGATGGTACCATAGTCACTGCCTCATTTGGTTGACAACGATGAAATCTACTGCGAAACGGACGTAATGCCATATCGTTTGAACGCTGACGCCAGGATTCCAAACTGGTCTGTCAACAGCCCCTCATATCCGCACGGCCAGCCGTCCCAGTAGCGCGCATCGAGACCGCTCTTGCTGGCCCCGTAGACAAGTCCGTCAGCAAGACTGCTGCAGAGTCGTTCGAGAAGCCGGTCGGCCTCTTCATTCATACCCACGAGGTACAGCGCATCCACAAAGTGACGCGACTGAGAATGCGTACAGGCCCCATTGCCATAAAACCCATGCGGATATCCCTGCATGATGTCCGCCAGGTCTTTGTCCGGAATCGACCAGAGGCTGATCGGTAAACCGAATCGCGCATCGGGAATTTTCACGCGCTTTGCTTCATCCCAGAGTTTTTCGATGATCTGACGCGCACCGCGTTCGTTCAGGAGTCCGGCACAGACCGCCGCTCCATTCACAGCCATGAATCCATAGTCGTGCAGTTTGTTCTCTGCGCATCTCCAGCCGGCAAGCCATCCTGTCTCTGCGTTGAAGAATGCCGGATAATAATTTTTCTTGAGCGTTTCAGCCCAACCCGATAGACCGCGAGCGATATCCGGCTGGCCAAGAGTCGGCAGAACCGTTGATAGTGTCTTCAGAGCGGGATACAACAAGGCGTTTGTCCAACTGTCCTTCCAGCCAAACGAAATAACGTCATACCAGACAGTGCTCCATTGTCCTGTTCCACTGACGCCGGTTCGATATTTGCTTTCGATGAGCCCATCATTGTCTACGTCTCGCATACGCATTTGCTCGATCTTCCGGCGAATCTGCAGCTGATAAGACTTCACCCACCCGGTGGTTCCACTATGCTGCAAATACTCTGCCAGGCCGAGCAATCCGGCTGTTCCCGTCATCAGGTACTCATCTTCCGCTTCATGGACTTTTCCATCCTGAAGAAGCGAGCCGCTCGCGTAGCCGGGACCTCCATCCAGCCATCGCTCAAGCGAATCGCGCAGAAGGTCGATTGGCGCCAGGTTGGGCAGTATGCGATCCATCTTCGTAGTTACGGCTGACCAACTGTCCATGCATATCGGGCAGTGAATTGAACTGCCATTGTTGCTCAGTGTCCCAGTGTCTGCGCGATACGTGAGTGAAGTCAGCGAACAGCGCTCCACCGCTTGAGCGACCTGAACCGGCGCATCTTCTCTCAGCGGCGTCGAAATGTGCGCGACACGCATCTCGATGTCTGCGACGAAGTGTCCGATCGGGAGCAGATAATCTCCTTCGGGCTGCAAGACCTCGCCGAGTTTCAGTTCGCCCGTCGTCATGTTCTGCTGGCGAAATGAGTCGGAACGCCACAGAGCATCATTGCCTGAGGCTTTGACTTCCAAAGTTCCGAACCTTGGAAAATGGAGAAGGACCGGGAGGTTCATCGTTCCCGTTTCCCCATTGCGGACGATTTGTCCTAAGACGTGTGATGTCGATGCTAGTGAGCTGAGTCCGATCATCCACGCGCAGCTTCGCCATGCGCGGAGCTCCCGATCTGCGAATCGCTCCGCATGCAGGATGACACGATCTTCAAGAATCGTCCACTTCAGAAAATACCTTTGGCCCGCTCCCCCGAGGACGACATCGTAGGTGACACAATTCCCCTCAACGCGCGTTATGCCTTGAACATCATAGCGAAGAAAACTCGCAGCCACCGGAACATTGCCTACCCTCGATAATTGAATCCCTTGGTAGAAAACCCCCGGCTGTAGTTTCAATACATTCGTGCCAGTTTCAGATTCTCCTGTTTCGTCGACAGCGAGATAGGAAAAACCGGCGCGATTCAGACGAAAACCTACTTCCAGAAAGCGAGAACTGAATCTGACCTCGCCTGCGTCACAGTGTGCGGTGACTCCGTTCGGCAGTGCGTCAATGGACACGCTGGCGATCTTCAGCACCTTCTCATTGCGCGGAGCCACACCCCCGAGCAGTTCACCCTCAAGGATAAATGCCCCGGAAGCAAGATTCCAGGAAGTCCACCAGTTGTCAATCCCGCAACGACGCACCTCCAAAATGACCGCCGACGTTTCCACACCTCGCAGATCGAACCAGGTGATCTCTTCAGATGGCGCCGGGACCGATTGCTCTCTCCGAAGAACCGTCCACTCCTTTCCATTCCAACCCAGAACGCGGAAGGCGGTAACCCAGTCGAGGTCCTGACGGCTGCCGCATTTGTGATAGCCGAGAGCCCGTCGAAGTCCGAGCCTTTTCAGCCGGGCCGGAGTGTGCAATGGCAAGACGCGGGCATGGATGATACGGTTGTGCGGAGCCCCTTCCTCCCCCTCGAGAGGAGAAGTCCATAGGGCGCGGCAAAAGGAGAGATTCTGGCTCGACCCGACATCCCCCATCGGGGGTTCAAGGTCCTTCAATGTTAAGAGATCAATCATAGGATGCTGCAAGGTACGAACTCCGTCGGTGTGAATCAAAAAAAAGCCGGATGCACTCTCCGGCTTCAGTCCTTCCACGATCATGTCTTGTTGATGCTTCGTTGTTCAGATTTCAGGCTGGAAGCGCTCAACCTCCTCCAGCACCGCGCTCACAATATCTTCCTCTTTCACCCGCCTCACCACTTCGCCTTTGCGGTACAGAATAGCCACACCCTTGCCGGCGGCGACCCCAATATCAGCTTCGCTGGCCTCCCCCGGACCGTTCACAACACAACCAAGCACCGCAATTTTGATAGGCTTCTTGACTTTCGCGAGCTTCTCTTCGAGTTGTGCCATGATACCGAAAAGGTCAACCTCGAGTCGTCCGCATGTCGGACACGCAATGAGCTCCAGACTGCGGCTGGCGAGGCTCAGGGAGCGCAAAATCTCTTTCCCGACTTCCACCTCTTTCACCGGATCATCCGTCAACGACACGCGAATCGTATCGCCGATCCCTTCAGCCAGAAGAGTACCGATGCCGACCGCAGATTTGATGGTGCCAACACGCGTCGTGCCCGCCTCCGTCACCCCAAGGTGAAGAGGAATATCAGTTCTCTGTGCCACAAGCCGATACGCCTCGATCATCAGCTTCACGTCTGTCGACTTCACGGAGATCACCACATCCTTAAAATCGAATTCATCACAGATGCCGACATGGCGCATCGCACTTTCGTAGAGCGCTTCTGCTGTCGGATATCCATATTTCTGCAGAATATCTTCTTCCAATGAACCCGAGTTGACACCGATGCGAATCGGAATTCCTTTGTCCTTGCATGCCGTCAGCACCTGGCGTATCCGATCCTTCGAACCGATGTTCCCCGGATTGAGCCTCACCTTCGCGACGCCCGCTTCGACAGCCTTGAGAGCAAAAATGTGATTGAAGTGAATGTCAGCCACAATCGGGACAGCAGACTGACGCACGATTTCCTTCATCGCGTCAGCGGCTTCTTTGTCGTTCACCGTAACGCGGACGATATCCACTCCGGCTTCCGCGGAGGCCCGGATCTGAGCTACGGTTCCGGCCACATCATCGGTTTTCGTCTTCGTCATCGTCTGAACGGAGATCGGGGCGTCGCCGCCGATCTTCACTCCACCGACAACTACCTGCCGGGTTTTCCGTCTCGCCCCCACCTTGTATGTTTCGTGCCGCTCCACGAGTTGATTCATCCCGCCTTCAGTCTGTTCAGTTCAGTTTCTTGCTCGCTTCGAAAAGGACCTTTTTCTCATCTTCCGTTAAGCTTTGATAACCACCGCGGCCAATCTTGTCAAGAATCTCATCGATTTTTATCTGATAGAGTTCTTGCTCAGTCTTCGGACGCTTCTCAGCGATATCATACACTTTGGCTTCGACGACATCTTCATGTTTCGATTCTCTTGCCTTGTTTCGCTCTTTGCTGAGCAGCCATCCGATCTGCTCGATGAATTTCTGGAAGGGGAATCGTCGCGCCAGAATCAGAACATACGCATACCCCGCGGCCGCTCCGCCGAGGTGAGCCAGATTGGCGATCGCCCCCTGGCCACCCACCGACAGAACGCCGAACACAATCAGCCCAAAGATCAGATACTTCGCCTTGACGGGCAGAAGAAAATAGATGTAAATGTATCGATCGGGAAACATCATCGCGAACGCAACAAGCACGCCGTAGACGGCACCCGATGCTCCAATCGTCGGGATCCCCTGACCGAACGCGGTAACCACGGACGTCGGTTCAAGTATCGGAGCAAGAATGAGCTGAAAGATCCCGGCGATGACTCCGCACACCAGATAGAACGTCAGGAATCGTTTCGAACCCCACACATGTTCGACTTCCATCCCAAACATCCAAAGTCCGAAGACCATGTTGAACAGGATATGCATGAAATCGGCGTGCATAAATTGATATGTGATCAACTGCCAGGGATAGAACCCGTGATCGAGGGGCATGAGCCCGAAGTACGTATTGAAATAGTAATCGAGGGGAACCTCGCCGATCGTAAACATTCTGCCGAGAACACCGAAGAGCACATACACTGCGGCATTGGTAATGAGCAGCCATTTGATGACCGGCGGAAAGAACTGGAACCCACCGAACGTCGACGGCCGATAGTAGTTCCCTTGACCAGGGTATGGTGACATATCTTCCTACACTTCCATGGATAAGAAATACGCGATCAGCCCTCGGCTGATTCTGAAACAAATGAGTGTGAGAAGGAGGGTGCGCCCTCCCCCCACACTCATGTCAACACGTGAAAGCGCCGGTTTCAATCAGGCTTTGTCGTTCAGTGCCGCCACTCCCGGCAGTATCTTTCCTTCGAGAAACTCCAGAGAAGCACCGCCGCCCGTTGAAACGTGTGAGACTTGCTTTTCCAGGCCGGCTTTCGCAATCGCTGAAGCCGAATCACCGCCCCCGACAATTGTCACCGCGCCGGCTTTGGTTGCATCAGCCATCGCTTGTGCAATGGCGTTTGTGCCTTCGGCGAAATTCGACATCTCGAAAACACCCATCGGACCATTCCATACAACAGTCTTCGCCTTCCTGATTTCTTCAGAGAAGATTTTGATCGTCTCCGGCCCAATATCCACGCCAGCCCAATCCGCCGGAATAGCATTGACCGGCACAACTTTCGTGGCAGCGGCATTGTCGAACTTGTCGGCGACCAGCGTATCCACCGGAAGAAGGAGCTTCACGTTTTTCGCCTTTGCTTCGGCGAGAAGCTTTTTCGCGAGCTCGAGCTTGTCTTCTTCTAACAATGATTTACCGATTTCCATTCCCTGAGCTTTGTAGAAAGTGTACATCATCCCGCCGCCGATGAGGAGCGCATCGACTTTTCCCATCAGGTTCTGGATAACGTCGATTTTCCCGGAAATCTTGGCCCCACCAAGAACGGCAACATAGGGCTTCGCAGGGTGTTCGATCGCCTTGCTCAGGTAGTCAAGTTCCTTTTCCATCAGGAACCCCGCGACCGCCGGCAGATAATGCGCCACCGCTTCTGTCGAGGCGTGAGCACGATGCGCGCTGCCAAATGCATCGTTCACAAAAACATCTCCGTACGACGCGAGCTCTTTCCCCATTCCTTCGCGATCGGCAGCATCCTTCGAGGTCTCAGCTTTGTGGAACCTCGTGTTCTCAAGCATGAGGATTTCTCCGTTCTTGAGACCATCGACAACGGCTTTGGTCTCAGGACCGATTGCCGCCGGAGCCAGCTTGACGGGGCGACCGAGCAGTTCGGCAAGATGCTCGACGATGGGTTTCATCTTATGCTTGCCTTCGATGTACTTTGCCTCGTCGAACGGTTTTCCGTCCTTCTCCGCCTTCTCCTTCGCCTTTTGCGCGTCCTTCTTCGGGTCGCCAAGATGCGACATCAGCACGAGTGACTTTGCACCGTGTTCCAAAACGTAGTTGATCGTCGGCAGTGCTGCGCGCATGCGGATGTCATCCTGGATGACGGCGTTCTTCAACGGAACGTTGAAATCCACACGCATGAGCACACGTTTTCCCTCAAAGTCTATATCGCGAACTGTTTTCTTGTTCATAACAACCCTTCCTGAAACGAGAGAGAACAACGCATGAAACCCGCGGCGAAATTCGAAATCCTAATCTCTAAATCCTAAACAAACTCAAAGCACGAAAAACAGGAAGCGGAAAGCTTCGCTTTCGTATTTCAAACTCCTGATTTCGGATTTCGAGCTTCGGGCTCTTGTCCTCTCCCGACGCTTTGTGATGTGTATCAGAGTTTTGACGCCATTAAATTGGCGAGGTCCGCAGTGCGGACAGAATATCCCCACTCGTTGTCATACCACGTCACGACTTTGATAAAGTCGTTCTTTTCCTTGCCGAGTACGGAGGTGAATGGCAGATCCACCGATGAACTGTGGGGATCGCCCTTATAGTCGACGCTCACCAATGGCTCATCGATTGCCGCGAGAATACCCTTCATGGGTCCGTTCGCCGCATCGCGGAATGCCTGTCGCAACTCTTCCGTCGTGCACGCTGTACCGATATTCGCCGTGAAATCTACGACGGAAACCGTGGGAGTCGGAACACGGAGAGAATATCCATCAAACTTGCCCTTCAACTCCGGCATCACGAGGCCGATCGCTTTCGCCGCGCCCGTCGTTGTCGGAATAATGCTCAGCGCTGCCGCACGTGCCCGCCGCAGATCGCTATGCGGAAGGTCCAAGATCCTCTGATCGTTCGTGTAGGCATGCACTGTGGTCATGAATCCGCGGATAATTTTGTACTTGTCATGCACGACTTTTGCTGCCGGAGCGAGACAGTTGGTTGTGCAAGAAGCATTTGACACGACATGATGGTTCGCCGGGTCATACATCTTCTCGTTCACGCCCAAGACAATCGTGATATCTTCGCCTTCAGCAGGGGCCGTGATGATGACCTTCTTTGCACCGCCTTTGGTGATGTGATTCTCTGCACCCTTAACAGTCTTTCCCTTTTTGTTGACGCCATCTTTCTTGATGGTGAACAATCCGGTGCCTTCGATAACGATATCGACGCCATTGGCCGACCATGGCAAGTTGGAGGGATCGGTTTCCTTAAAAACCTTGACGGTTTTCCCATCGATCATCAAGACGCCTTCGCCAACCTCAACCTTGCCATCAAAACGACCGTAACTGGAGTCGTACTTGAGCAAATGAGCCATTGTCTTGAGGTCACCAATATCATTGATAGCGACGACTTCAAGCGTGTTCGGGTATTTTTCCCGGATTGCCTTGAGCACTTGGCGACCAATACGCCCAAAGCCGTTAATTCCTACGCGGACTGCCATAGATGCCTCCTAATGTGTAAAATGTCAGATTTCTCGGTAATAAGCCCTCAATCGAGGTTATAAATATTACCGAGAAATGGGCTGAAAGTCAAGAAAACGACGGCTAACGCAGCAGGAGAAGCTTTCTCGTATGTTGGAATCGATCGGCAACAAGTTTGTAAAAGCAAACTCCGCTCGGCACGTTCAATCCCCTGTCTTCGCGTCCGTTCCAGTTGACTGTGAAGTTGCCAGACTGCTGATCATCATCCTGCAAGACTCGGACTTCCTGTCCCGACAGGTCTGAGCAAATTGTGCTCTACTCAGCTAACGCCGCTGATGCACCAATGACTCTTTGAGCACCCGACGCGTGCAGAACACGAGCACAGCCGATGATCGTTGCGCCTGTCGTCACCACATCATCGATCAGGAGAATAGTCTTACCCTTCACCTCGCCCTTTCTTTTTATCGTACTTTCGAACGCATCTTCCATGTTCTCTCTTCGCTCATTCAGCGTAAGGGTTGTCTGAGTCTTCGTGTATTTCTTGCGCCGAACCAGATCACTCCAGACGGGGGTACCTGAGATTTCGGAGACACCGCGTGCGATCAGTTCAGCCTGATTGTAGCCGCGTTCTCGGAGTTTCCTTCGATGGAGCGGGACAGGAACAATAGCATCGGCACGAACCCCCTGCTCGGCAATCTCCCTGCCGAGGCGGCGTCCGAGTTCAAGGCCGAGTTCTTGGACTCCGCCATATTTCAGATTGTGCACGACGACCTGGAACACTCCCTCTTTCTCGAAAACGTAGAGTGAGACCAAACCGTCGACAACGCCCGATGCGGTCAACTTTCCGGCCGTTTCAACAAAAAGAGGTGACTCCGTGGCCGCGGCATGAATCGAACACCAACAGTCAGAGCAGACGAACTCAACATCGCGTCCCAGAAGTCGATGACACGACAGACAGAGAGGCGGATAGACAAAATCTATGAGGCAGCTGAAGAAGGATCGAATGGATCCTGATAGAACGAAGCGCATGCTGGCACACTGGCGGGTTGTTCTTGCGAGGTCTTTGGAGGAGCAGATCTTTGCTTTTACTTGTCTCCTTTCTTCTCGAGCCGTTCTATTTCATCGCGAAGCTGTGCGGCACGCTCGAATTCAAGATCCTTCGCGGCACGCCGCATTTCTTCTTTGAGCTCAGCGAGAAGATCACGGCGTTGATCCGGTGTCAGGTATTTGACAACATTATCCGATACCGAAGTCGCACGGAGGCCATCCTTGCGCGCGGTCCGTTGTGCAGAGATGTCTGCAATCGCGGTTGCTGCAAGCACTTCTTCGACTGATTTATAGATCGTGACAGGAGTGATCCCATGGTCCTTGTTATATTGCATCTGTTTTTTGCGGCGTCGGTCCGTCTCATCGATCATCCGTTCCATCGATCCGGTCACTTTGTCGGCATACAGAACGACTTTTCCGTTCGCGTTTCGGGCCGTCCGGCCTGCTGTCTGGATGAGCGAGCGCTCAGATCTGAGGAATCCCTCCTTGTCGGCATCGATGATGGCGACCAACGAGACCTCCGGAAGGTCCAGCCCTTCTCTGAGAAGATTGACCCCCACGAGCACGTCAAAATCACCAAGCCGCAAATCCCGAAGAATTTCCACGCGCTCCAAGGCATCAACCTCGGAGTGGATGTATCGGACCTTGATGCCGATGTTTAAAAGATACTCTGTAAGATCTTCGGCCATCCGCTTGGTCAGCGTCGTGACAAGAACGCGCTCTTTCTTCTCAGCTCGGGTCCGGATCTCTGCAATCAGGTCATCGATTTGATGCTTGCTCGGCCGCACATTGATCTCAGGATCCACGAGACCCGTTGGCCGGATAACCTGTTCGACAAACACACCCTGGCTCTTTTCGAGCTCAAAGTCACCCGGAGTTGCGCTGACGAAGATGATTTGCTTCACCATCGAACTCCATTCGTCGAACGTCAGCGGACGATTGTCCATCGCCGAAGGAAGCCGGAAGCCGTACTGGACCAGGGTCTCCTTGCGGGAGCGGTCGCCATGGTACATTCCGCGGATTTGAGAGACGGTAACATGCGATTCATCGATGACGGTCAGGAAGTCTTCCGGGAAGTAGTCCAACAAACAGGACGGTCGCGACCCCGGCGGTCTTCCAGCGAGATGACGCGAGTAGTTTTCGATGCCCGAGCAATGTCCGATTTCCCTCATCATCTCCATATCAAAGCGAGTGCGCTGCTCGAGCCGTTGTGCCTCGAGAAGTTTCCCCTGTTCTCGTAGCTCTGCAAGCCGTTCCTTCAATTCCACATCGATCGTCTTGAGCGCGCGTTCGATGCTTGGGCGGGTTGTGACAAACTGTTTCGCAGGATAGACGATTTCAAAATCCGTCTCAGCCAGGATCTTTCCATCGGTTTTCTGAATGATCGAGAGCCGCTCGATTTCATCTCCAAAGAACTCTATACGAAGTGCTTCTTCAATTTCATACCCGGGGATGATCTCGACCACGTCACCGCGGACTCTGAAGGAACCCCGCGAGAATTCATAGTCGTTGCGGGTATACAACATGTCGAGCAGCTTCTTCAATATCTCGTTGCGTGAGACTTTCAGTCCCCTGCGCAATGAGAGGGTCTGCGCAAGCCATTCCTCCGGCGCACCGATGCCATAGATACAACTGACCGACGCCACGACGATGACATTTGGATCGCCGCTGAGGAGAGCGCTCGTCGCGCGCAGCCGCAGCCTGTCGATCTCCTCATTAATGGATGAATCCTTCGCAATGTACGTATCCGTCGTCGGGACGTACGCCTCCGGTTGATAATAGTCGTAATAGCTGATGAAGAACTCGACACGGTTCTTTGGAAAGAACCCTTTGAATTCACTGTAGAGTTGAGCAGCGAGGGTTTTGTTGTGGGAGAGGACCAGAACAGGTTTGTGAATATTCTTGATGACGTTCGAGATCGTAAAGGTCTTCCCGCTTCCGGTGACCCCGAGGAGAGTTTGAAACCGATCGCCGCGTTCAACACCCTCGATCAATTGTTTGATCGCCTCGGGCTGATCGCCGCTGGGCTTGTATTCAGAGACTAGGTCGAATGCCATTTGTGATTTCTGATTTCGGATCTCTGATTTATGATTTTTGAAGAAACCCGTGACCAGCTATTTCTCACGCCGGTTTGCTTTAGCGGTGATTTGTGTAGCGGCAAAGCTTCTCAGAAGTTGATCGGTTTCGTCCGACATTCCCTTCACTGACGACGGATTCACTTTGTTGGTGGCAGTGAGCATCTCAATCCAGAAGAGAGTTTCGTCTACTTCCTCTTCCACGATACCTATTTTGTTGATGAAATCTGCTCGCGATCTGGAGCGGCATGCCGCACGATAGTTCGCTGCGACAGACGTCGCCGATCGGATCAACTGTCTGCTGATGACATCTGTTGATCTCCCCGGAGGAAGACTCTCGACAAAATTGATCACGTTCACCGCAAGCGCCTTGGTGCGACTTCGCAGTTCTTCAGCGTTCATCATCGAAACCACAGATGGGAATCATAAATCAAAAATCATACATCATAAATCAGAGATTCTAAGTTGCCTGTTCCTTCCCTCCGGTCCGGGCGATGAAGAGAAACGCATCACGAACGAAATCGGCGGCGTTCGCCTCGAATGCCGGAGGAAGCCCCTTCTTCAAGGTTTCGTACGGCACCGGACTTCCACCGGCGGAGATCGTCATATTTGGATTGATGATAATGGCGCGGGCAGCACCGGCGCACTTCATCATCACACTTGCTTTAATATTCGGGAAATTGGCTTCGATCACCGGATCGACGCGAACAGGAATCTTCATGATCTTCATCGTTTCCCACGAATCGGCCTCTGCGTCAATGTTCTGTGTCTTCAAGTACGCGAGGCTCTCCTGAACGCATCGGCGTGCCAGGTCTGCTACCTCAGAGGCTACAAGAAGGAATTTATCACGGTCTGCGGCGAACTTACTCCACTCTTTCACGGTGTTGGCGAGAATGGCTTTGGAGGCTTCGTTCATACAATCCTCTCAATGATTTTGGTCTGGGGTTGCCTGCTTTGTTGCAGTGTCAAAAGGAAGTGCTGATCACCATTTCGAATCTAATATACGGCTTCGGCATGCTCCATGCAAGAGAGCAGCACCTTGCATCCATTGCATTCGTTTGGTACTTTAGGCCACCATGCGTCATTTGATTCCCACCCTGTTGATCCTTTTCCTTTCCCTCGTGCTGGCGTGCGGTTGCGCAAAGCGAAAAGAGAACCTCACCGCCGAGGATGAGAAGCTCGTACCGGTTTACACGGAACTTCTCATGGTGAGCGAAGAGTACAAAGCTTCGGCTTCGCAACCGGACACCGCAGCCTATCGGCGGGTCGTTGACTCGCTCCTGTCGAAGCACGGACTGACGCGGGAGTTGTTTTTGCTGCAGCTGAAGGTGCTCGCTCAGTCCCCCCCTGTGTATCAGCAATTTGCCGAGAAGGTGCGCAAAGATCTCGAGCATAGAAAACCCAAGTAGCCACCCTGATCATCACCACCTGAGGAGTACGCGGTATGCGAAAGAATTCCGTTCGGTTTCTCCTTCTGTGTGCACTTGTCCCCTGGGTTCTTTCTGCCCAGGACGGATTCAAAGCCGTTCAGAGCCAGGTCGTTGAACACACATTGAAGAATGGACTCAAGTTTCTCATCCTTCCACGACACGACGCGCCCGTGGTCTCTTTTCACACCTACGTCAATGTCGGCGCCGTGAACGAGAGTCGCGGGATCACGGGCCTCGCGCACATTTTCGAGCACCTGGCCTTCAAGGGAACGACCGACATCGGTACAAAAGACTACAAGCAAGAAAAAGTCGCCCTCGAGGCACTGGACAAATCCTGGACCGCATGGAGAGCCGAAGAGGTCAAGGGAGCGTTCGTCGACTCGACGAAATTGAAACAACTCCGCGATGCATTCGAGAAATCTCAGGATGCTGCATCCGCTCTCGTGGAGAACGGGGAATTCGACAAGGCCATCGAGGAACAAGGGGGAGTCGGCCTGAACGCGAGCACGGGAGCAGACGCGACCCAATACTTCCTCAGCCTGCCATCGAACAAACTCGAGCTCTGGTTCTCCCTTGAATCGGCCCGATTCCTCGACCCGGTCATCCGCGACTTCTACAAAGAGAAAGAAGTCGTCATGGAAGAACGTAGAATGCGGACGGAGAGCAATTCCATCGGCAAACTGGTCGAAGAGTTCCTTGCCGTGGCATACAAGTCGCATCCCTACAAGGAGCCCGTGATCGGGCACATCTCGGACCTGGAAGGCATCACGCACGATGAAGCAGCGGCCTTCTTCAAGAAATACTACGTGCCTTCTAACATGGTCATCGGCATCGTGGGGGACGTCGATCCCAAGGAAACGATCAGGCTTGCGGAAATGTACTTTGGCAGAATTCCTGCAGGTCCGGCGCCTCCCGGAGTCCGCACGGTCGAACCGGAGCAGAAGAGCGAACGGAGCGTAGTCCTGAGGGAAGAATCACAGCGTATCTTGCTCGTCGGATATAAAAAGGGATCCGTCAATCATCCTGATGCCGCAGTCTACGAAGTGATCTCAGACATTTTGAGCTCCGGCCGCACGTCGAGACTCTATAAGTCACTCATCCGAGATAAGAAGCTCGCGATCCAGGCACAGGGATTCTCAGGCTTCCCCGGTGAGAAATATCCGAATCTCTTCGCGTTTTTCGCCGTGCCTGCACAAGGCAAAACAAATGAGGAGTGCCTCGCTGCCATCGATGAAGAGATCGCCAGGCTGAAAAAAGATGCCGTCGGTGACGAAGAGCTGAAGGCAGTGAAGAACCGTGCTCGCGCAGACCTCATCCGCGGGTTAAGCTCCGATGCCGGAATGGCCGATCAGTTGACGTTCTTTCAGGCGATAACGGGGGATTGGCGCAATCTCTTCAAACAGCTTGATAAGATCAACGCGGTGACCGTCGCGGACATCCAACGTGTTGCGAACACCGTGTTCGTGAACTCGAATCGTACCATCGGCACACTTGAACCGGTGAAATAAGGAGAGATGGCCATGAAAACTTATCGCGTGTTGACGATTGCTCTCCTGACGTTCGGATTCGTGTTCATCGGTTCGGGACAGACTGGTTCGAAACCGCTCCAGTACAAGAAACTGAAATATCCCCCGCTGCGTCAGGTTCAGATTCCAGAACCTTTGCGGTTTCAACTGAGCAACGGAATGATCGTGTATCTTCTTGAAGACCACACGCTTCCTCTGATCGAAGGATCGGTACTTGTCCGGACGGGGTCACAGTACGAGCCTGCAGACAAGATCGGCCTCGGGTCGCTCACCGGCCAGGTCATGCGAACCGGAGGCACGACCACAAAGACGGGGGACGAAATCGACGAAATACTGGAGAAAGTCGGCGCATCCGTCGAGACATACATTGGCATCACCTCCGGTGGCGCCCGACTTTCTGTCCTCAAGGAAGACATCGATACGGGGCTCAGCGTTCTGGCGGATCTGCTTCGAAACCCGGCATTTCGTGACGACAAAATCGAGCTCGCGAAAATCGCAGCCCGATCGGCGATCTCCCGGCGCAATGATCAAGTGATGTCGCTTGCAGGAAGAGAGTTCAGAAAGCTCATCTATGGTCCGAATGATCCCTTTGCCCGCATGACAGAATATGAGACGATTGAAAACATCGACAAAAAGGATCTCGTTGAGTTCCACAAGAAATTCTATGCTCCGAACAATATCATGCTGGCCCTTTGGGGCGATTTCACCGCCGATGAAATGAAGGCCAAGGTCGAAAAGGTATTTGGCGGCTGGGAGCGCAGGGAGGTCAGCCTTCCGACTGTTCCGGAGCCAACGTTGGCATCCGAGAGAAGCATCAACTTCATTCCAAAGGACGACGTGAATCAGTCCACCATTGTTCTCGGACATCTGGGAGGCGTGCTGCGCGATCCGGAGAGCGGACCGCTGAACGTTGCCGATCAGGCATTTGGAGGTGCCCAGGCATCACGTCTCTTTAAGAAGGTGAGATCTGAGCAGGGGCTCGCCTATTCGGTCGAGAGCAATTGGGGGGAGGGATACAATCGGGCGGGAGTCTTTCAGATCAACGGCTCGACGAAGTCAGGATCAACCGTTAAGATGGTGCGGTCCCTCACCATGGAGTTTGAAAATTTCGTGAAGAACGGCATCTCTGATGATGAGTTGAAATACGCCAAGGACTCGTATCTCAATTCGTACGTCTTCCGATTTGACACAAAGGGAAAGATCATCAACGAACTGATGACGCTGGAGTACGCCGGATATCCGAAGGACTTCATACAACAGCAGCAAAAAGATATTCAAAATGCCACGAAGCAAAGTATCAACGACGCAGTGAAGAAGCGATGGAAGCCTGAATCCCTGACCCTCATGGTCGTTGGCAAAGAATCGGATTTCGATAAGCCGATGAGTTCATTGGGGATGAAGGTTCGCACGATTGATATCACGATCCCCGCCCCGCCGGAAAAATTGCCTGACCCGACACCGGAGACAATAGCAAAAGGGAAAGAGATCGTGAAGAAGACCCTGACGGCGATCGGCGGGCCGGCGCTACTGGCGATCAAGGACATCACGCTTGTGGGAAAGCAAATGCAGGTCACCGCGATGGGTGAGTATTCCATGGATGCCGAGATGAAAATCGTCCGACCGAACAAGATGATCGTTCAGATGAAGGCTCCTATGGGCGACATGACCATGGTCTTCAACGGCAGCAATGCGTGGGTGAAGAGCCAGAATGGGACTCAAGATCTGCCCGGATCGCAACGGGAGGAAATGTTGCAGCAGGCGTACGGTGACGTCCATTACATCCTCCAGAACGCGGACAGAGGCGATTACGTCATTCAGTATCTCAAGGACGATGCTATTGACGGAAACGCGATGGCTGTCATCCTCGTTCGCCACACACCAACAAAATTCAACGTGCAGTTGTTCATCAATTCGAAGACCGGCCTTGTGATGAAGAAGGTCACCACACAAACTGGCGAGAAAGGGCCGGTGACCGTCGAGGAGGTGTATTCAGACTATCGCGTTGCAGACGGCGTCCAGTTTCCGTTCAAGACTGTCGCAACCAGCGATGGCAAGAAATCTTCGGAACTGACATTGACCTCCGTCAAGCTGAACACGGGCATCAAGGAGGACGAGTTCAAGAAATAGACGCGGACCTTGCTCTCGAGCACAGAGAAACAAAAGAACCTCCAGAGGTCATTCTTCTGGAGGTTCTTCATTTCTTTCAGGAACCGCCGCGCCCGCGGCGAGGATGTTCAGGTTCCTCGTTTTACCGAGAACCGGAATGTACTACCCTTCCCCACCACACTTTCGACCCAGATCCTGCCACCATGCGCTTTGATGATTTCCCGGCAAATCCAGAGACCGAGACCGGTTCCCTTGATCTTCCCAGCCTCACCCGTGTCGACTCGGGCATATTTCTGGAAAAGCCTTCCCAGGTATTCGGGCGGGACACCGAGCCCACGATCGCTCACGGAGAACAACACTTCGTCCGACTGCTGTTCGTGCTGGCTAACCACGACAGTAATATCTCCGCCAGCCGGAGAGTACTTCACCGCATTCGAGATGAGATTCTGAAGAACCTGGCGGAGTTTGTTTTGGTCGCCTCGGACATAGGAGCAGCTGACTTCGATGGAGGAGGTGAACGTGTGGCGCGCGGAGATTTTCACCATCGAGACCGCTTCCTGGATGATCGTCTCGACGTTCACAATGGTAAATTGGTAATTCAGCTGACCGGACTCGATTTTTGCTATCGAAAGAGTGTCCTCGGCGAGCAGGCTGAGACGACCGGCCTGGTCGACGATGATACTCAGGTATTCTTTCAGACGATCGGCGCTGACTTCTTTTCTGAGAAGCGATTTCGCGGCCAGCATGATCGTTGAAAGCGGCGTCCGGAAATCATGAGAGACAATGCCGACAAAATCCGTTTTCAGCCTGTCCAGTTCCACCAACCGTTCATTGGTGTGCTTGATTTCGTCGAAGAGACGTGCATTTCGCACGGCACTGCCGATCTGATCGCACAGTGTCTCCAGCACCAGCACATCGGTGTCGTCAAACGCATAGAGCTTGGTATCTTCAACATTCAGGACGCCGACTACCTGATTATCGGATATAATGGGAAGAGCGAGCTCGGAATTCGTATTGTGATATTGATGTGAAAGAAATCTGGAATCAAGGCTGACGTCGTTGGCGAGGACATATTGCCCATGCTCTGCAACCCAGCCGATGATGCCTTCGCCGACTCTCTGTCGATAGCCGTGAGGCAGGAAGTCGATGTAGTTTCCGGAATGCGCAGACAGAACCAGATCTTGCTCTTCGACACTCTGCAGAAAGATGGTCACGTCAAAATACTGGAAATTCTTCTGGATCGCTTCCGCTGCCGAGGAAAGGAGTTCGTCAATGTTCAACGTCGACGTGAGCTTCCGTGCAACTTGATTTACCAAACTGATCTGAGCGACCCTTTTCTGCGCCCGCTCCATCAAGCTTGTGTGCCGCAGAGCGATCGCCATCTGGAGACTCAGAAGCTGAGCAAGCCAGATATCGGGGTCGATGAACGCACCGGGTTTCGACGATCCGAACACCAGTGCACCGATCATGTCCTCGTGAGTATGGATCGGGACAATGATGAGAGAGCGGATCCCCAGATCCTTCAGCTTGCCTTCGAGTGACGGATGGAATGCCGGCGCCGAGTCAATATCCACCATGATGCCCGCATTGTTCTGGATAGACCAGCCGGGCATGCCGACATCAACAGAGAAGTGCTTGTGTTCGAGCTCAATGGCATCCATCAGCGGCGAAAGAGTGCTGATGACATAGTGGGTCTTGTTGTGACTCAGCAGGCCTGCAAATGCGCATTCCCCTTCGATCAACCGTTTGAGGTTGTCTTTTAAAATACGAATGATCTCCTCACGAGATCGTGATGCATCAACCTTCAGCGAGAGCTCAGAAAGTATGTTCACTCTTGAGCTAAACTCGTGCGCTTCCATCAAGCGCAACCTCATTTCCTCTGGAGAGAGAAAATCGAGGTTTTCAGGAGGCTGCCATTCTGGAGACATAGCTTGTTTGGGAGTCGATTTCACAGTGCCTGTTGTGACCTTACCACCTATGACTTATGAACGGATGTCGTCCGTTCTTTGTTTTCGATGCCGCGGGCAACGGACCAATCCTTCGCCAACATGCCATAGACGACGTGGTCCACATAGTGATCATACAGCCATTCTGCCTCACGAAGAAGCCCTTCAGCTTTGAACCCAAGACGTTCAGGAATACCTCGGCTTTTGAGGTTTCCTTCGGCACAACGAATTTCAATTCGATTCAGCTTCCATTCTTCGAACGCATATTCCACCAGCGCCCGACATGCTTTCGTCATGATTCCCTTGCCCTGAAATCGCCCATCAAGCCAGTACCCGATGCACGTCGAACGATTTGCCCATTCCAAATGGTGGTAGCCGATGATACCAACTATTTGGCCATGATGCCATATCGCTGTCTGAAAACCCTGGTTCGAAGACAGCTGATGCATCGTTGACTCGACGAAAACGATCATTTCGTCGATGGTGCGGGTCAGATCCAGCCAAGGGAGCCATTCTCGAAGATATGGCCTGTTGATGTCGACGAGCAGCAGCAGATCCTCTGCCTCGCGCAACTCCAGGCTCTTGAGAAACAGTCCCTCCTCAATCGCGATTTTTACCATTCCTCCCATTATTCGTCAGCCATGACGTCGAATCGTACAATTTCAAATCCCTGTTTCGCATCAAGCATTGAATAAATCACTCCGGTAAATACTACCCCCAAGCCGAGGAGAAACGCGATGATGATGGCAGAATCGGACTGAAATCCATGGATCAGAAAGCTGAATCCTATGAGCAAGGAAGTAACGATGAAAAGGGCGATGGCTCCGGTATAGCAGATCACCGCGTTCCTCACGAGTCCCGCACGGTGCATCAGATGTCCAATCTGACGTGACAGGCTTTCGAGCCGAAGCGTTTCTTCAAAATTCTTCTCTCCCGCCTTCTTGAAGAGTTTGCGTTTTTCTTCGTTGAGAACGCGAATCCTGTTGAGAACGGTTGAATACTTATTACTCGTGGCAAGTAGCAGGAGTCCGCAGGCGTTGATCATGACCGCGGGGGCCAAAATCAGTTGAATAATCTGGATGACGGAAAATCCATCTCCAAGTCCTTGGTTCATAGATTATCCCTTCAAGTTCATCGATGAGCCGGACCGCGTTACCTCTCCAATGACAAACGGCCGTTCGCGTTTTCTACGGAGCAACGCCTGTATCTTCGCCGCGTGTTTCGGCGAAACTATCATGATCAAACCAACACCAAGGTTGAACGTGCGGCGCATGTCTGCTTCCGGGACATTGCCCGTCCCCTGGATCAAGTCAAAGAGAAAAGGACGCTTCCAGGCCTGCCAGTCAATGTCCAGCATAAGCCCCTTTGGCACAACACGCATCGTGTTTCCTTCGATTCCCCCACCGGTAATATGGGCCATCCCTTTGATGTCAAATACCGAAAGAAGAGGATAAACGGCCTTGAAATACGAACGATGGACAGCCAACAATGCGTCCCCCAGAGTCCCTTTCAATTCTACAAACTGGTGGTCCAGTCGGTATTTTCCCAGAAGAACGGTCCGGGCCAACGAATACCCGTTCGTGTGCAAACCCGTTGATGGCAAAGCAATAAGTACGTCACCCTTCTTTATATGTTGGCCGCGGATCACCCGACGTTCATCCACAACACCAACAATTGTGCCAGCGATGTCGTACTCCCCTTCTGAATAAAACCCCGGCATTTCGGCAGTTTCACCACCAATGATCGAGCAACCATTCTGCTTGCATGCTGTAACGAAGCCATCGATGACCTGCGAGGCAACGACGGGTAAAAGTTTCCCCGTGGCAAAATAGTCGAGGAAATAGAGAGGCTTTGCCCCGCAAACGAGAATATCATTTACGCAATGGTTCACCAGATCCTGTCCCACCGTGTGGTGGCGGTTCATTGCGAACGCGATCTTGAGCTTCGTTCCAACCCCGTCAACACTTGAGACCAGTACGGGTCTTCGAATACCTTGGAAGTCTGCTCTATAGAACGCACCGAAGGCGCCGATGTCCGTGAGGACATTGGGAGTGAACGATGAACGGACGCGCCCCTTGATCCGGCGCACCAGATCTTCGCCAGCTTCAATATCAACGCCCGCTTGTTTGTAGGTTTTCATGAGGTTAGTGCAGCAATCCATCTCTAAGATACCAGATTTTCGGAAGGTGAACAAGCGCGAACTTGGATGTGGAGTTCCACTTCTGACCTTCCTCGACCAAAAAGATGATCCGCGGCGGAGAAAACAAGGAGGTGACATGACTCACTCTGGACTCGAACTTGGTTTCTAGCCTTGCGAAAATGGGGGCTCTTGACTATATTAGGCTTTCCGTATCAACGACTTGCCTGGAGAGCGATGGCCGAGGCACACCTCATAGGGTCCCACGAGACACTGGAAGTCAGGAAAATCTTCTGCATCGGACGAAACTATGCAGGCCATGCGAAGGAGATGAAAGCAGATGTCCCCGAAGCCCCCGTTTTTTTCCTCAAACCACCGACAGCCATCATTGCCGACGGCGGCCTGATTCGAATTCCGTCCATTTCAAAGGAACTGCACCATGAGGTGGAGATGACAGTCCTGATCGGGCGGGGCGGAAAGGATGTCTCCCGAGGCAATGCCCTCAATCTCGTGGCGGGATACGGTATAGGACTTGACATGACGCTGCGGGACGTCCAGAGCGAGGCAAAGAAAAAGGGTCTGCCCTGGACACTAGCAAAAGGCTTTGATACTTCAGCCCCGCTCTCCTCATTTGTGCCGGCAGATCAGATCGCTGACCCCCATGATCTCAATCTGAAGCTCGACGTCAACGGCATTACCCGGCAGCAATCAAACACGAAGAACTTCATTTTCAAAATCGATGAGTTGATTGCCTATATCTCCCAATTCTTCACATTTGAACGGGGAGACATCATTTTCACCGGTACGCCGGAAGGGGTCGCTCCTGCTACGTCAGGAGATCGGCTTGAAGCTCAGCTTTCTTCCCCCGAGCACACGGTTCTTGCATCTCTCAAAGTGAGTGTTCAATAAGCACACACGATTTGATGATCAGGGTCAGACAATTTCTGAGGAACTACCGTGTCGCCATCTCGGCGTGGCTTCTCATTATCGTCCTTATCTATGCAGGTCTCTCTTACAGGATTGACAACAGCGTTGTTGCGCTGAGTGTTCTCGCGGTTGGCATTCTTGGACAGGCTTTCGGAGCCCTTGTGGCATGGATCGGACTTGTTCCTCTGGTCGGACCGATGGTGGCGCATTTCCTGTCTCTGCCCTTCATCTGGCTCCTGAACGGGGTCGGCTACCTAGTCTCTGCCGTCGCAATCAGACGAGGCTATTCAAAGGATGTGCTCAATTATAGGATCATCACCGTCACGCTCCTTTTCGGGATTACGTTTGGCTATGTCCTTGGAAAGGTTCTCTGATTCCTAACCTCATCTGGAGCAATACTTGAATCGACTACGAATAGTCTCCATCATCTCGATCGTCGCTTTCGCGTTCTTGTCAAGCTCCCCAGGACCTGCTCTCAATAAGAAGAGCCTGGAAGTCCGATCCACTCGGGACCGCGTGGCCAACAGCTGGATCGAGCAAGTGTATTCTCCGTTTGATACACTTCGGACCGATCTCTCAGACTACATCTGGCCTACGAATGCCAGCACCGTGATAACGTCCTCTTTCGCCGACTATCGACGGACGCACCTCCATGAGGGGATCGATATTTCGACCAACAACCAAAAAGGATACCCGGTCTATGCATCACGGGATGGCTACGTAAGCAGGATATTTATCTCTCGTCGCGGATACGGCAAAATGCTCACGGTCCACCACCCGGACGGATTCGTGACAATGTATGCCCACCTCCAGAGATTCATGAGTCCGATCGATGACTACGTGAAGAAAATCCAAAAACGGACAAGACACTACTCGCTCGAAACGGATCTTGAACCATCGATGTTTCCTGTCTCAAAGGGAGACGTCATCGCCTACACGGGAAATACCGGTATCGGGGCGGCTCATCTCCATTTCGAAGTGCGGGATTCATCTTTCAATCCGATTAACCCCCTCCTGTTGCCACACATCATATCTGCCCTCAGCGATGAAGTTCCCCCGGAGTTTCAGATGGTCGCCTTCACGCCTTTGGACCGATCTTCGAAAGTTCTGGGCAGGAACAAGACGTGGACCGGGGACGCGAAGAAGGAAGGTTCCGGCAGCTACACATTGTCACAACCTGTCAAACTCTCCGGCTCCGTTGGGATCAGTGTTCGGGCAACAGATCGAGCGGATGTCTTAAAGTACAGAACAGGCTGTTATCGGTTTGAGATGTACGTCGATGGTCAACTCCTCTTCAGTTCAGCGAAGAACTATATATTGGAGAGCGAATCGCACCTTGTCTCAAATTATTATGACAAGAATCTCATCAGGTTGAGAAAAGGGCGATTCGAAAAACTCTATGTCGAATCTGGCAATCGCCTCCCATTCTACAACCGTCTCCCTGAAGGCGCTGGCACGATTGAGACATCTGAATTCCAACCGGGCGAGCACGTCTTGAAAATTGCGACCTGGGATCTGTCCGGCAACGAGTCAACTCTGACAACAATTCTCGTGATGGGAAGTTCTTCCGCACAGTAGGTGAATCCATATCGCTGAGTCGCTTCTCGAGACCGCTTCACACGACCATCCTCGTTGATTTACACGAGGATTTTTCGTTTATTTTGAGAAGAGAAGATGGCGAACGAGGAGGAAACAGAAGATGCAATCTCCGCGAATCGTGTTCTGCGTGATCTTCACATTGGCCTTCGCCGTGGCCTGCAAAGACGGTGGTGACGCTGTTTCCAGCGCAACCCCGCTGGGAAACTCACCGAGCTCGTATAGCTACAAAGCATACAATTCCAAAGGTTCGCTTGTCGTGGCAGGCACGATAACTCTAGCCGTGACAGACGGTGGAACAATGAGCGGGAGATGGACGCTCGAATGCGTGGCTCCCGGGGAAAAAGTTGGACCGCAGACCGGCACCGGCACCCTTTCCGGTACCATCCAGGGAACAACAGTTACAATCAATCTGAACCCGGGATGGATCGATAACAATGTCTTTCTCTCCGGCTCCTTGGACAAGGATCGGCTCAGCGGAACGTGGATGTGGAGCACGTTCGTCGGATCAACGTCGCAAGGGGGATTTGAGGCCATCAAGTTTCAGTAGCGAATCGCCGCAACTCATGTTCATCTCCGGCGGCTCGTGGGCCGCTTCAACAATTTCATTCTCACAAGAAAAAAACACAAAGATGCAGGAACTCTCAAAGGCATATAATCCCAAAGAAGTCGAGGACAAGTGGTACGAGTACTGGGAATCGCATAATCTGTTCCACGCCACGGCGAACAAAGAGCGGACTCCGTACACCATCGTCATTCCACCTCCCAATATCACGGGAATCCTCACGATGGGGCACGTCCTGAACAACTCCATTCAGGACATCTTGATTCGCTGGAAGCGCATGCAAGGGTATGAAGCGTGCTGGATCCCCGGGACGGACCACGCCGGGATCGCAACGCAGAATGCCGTGGAAAAGTCGCTCGCCAAGGATGGAATCAAACGGCACGATCTCGGGCGGGAGAAGTTTGTCGAACGGGTATGGAAATGGCGTGACGAATATGGCGGCACCATCATCCGACAGCTCAGAAAGCTCGGAACATCTTGTGATTGGGAGCGCGAGCGTTTCACATTCGACGAGGGGCTGTCCGAGGCCGTAAAGGAAGTCTTCGTACGGATGTTTGACAAAGGGTTGATCTATCGCGGCAAGTACATCGTGAACTGGTGTCCCTACCATCAGACTGCGCTCAGCGATGACGAAGTGGACCATGCCGAGAGCAACGGCAATCTCTGGCACATCCGATATGCGATTGAAGACTCGAAGGAGTTCGCTGTTGTCGCAACGACCCGTCCCGAGACGATGCTGGGGGACACCGCGATCGCGGTGAATCCACACGACGAGCGGTACAAGGCGCTTGTTGGCAAATCAGCTATTCTGCCCCTCGTCGGGCGCAAGATCCGCATTATCGCAGACGACTTTGTCGATGCGACCTTCGGAACCGGGATGGTGAAAGTAACACCGGCGCACGACCCCAACGATTTTCTCATGGGTCAACGGCATCATCTCGAACAAATCAACATCATGGATGAGAAGGGGCACTTGAACTGGTCCGTTCCAAAAAAGTACGCAGGACTGGATCGTTTCGAAGCTCGCAAACAGGTCGTCAAGGACCTTGAAGATCAAGGGTTCCTTGTCAAGATCGAGCCGCACATTCACAATGTCGGAAAATGCTACCGATGTCACACTGTCATTGAGCCGTATCTATCGGACCAGTGGTTCGTCCGCATGAAGCCGTTGGCAGAACCGGCTCTCAGAGTCGTGCGAGAGGGCAAGATCCACTTCCATCCACAGCGTTGGGAGAAAGTCTACGATCACTGGATGACCAACATTCGCGATTGGTGCATCTCCCGCCAGATCTGGTGGGGTCATCGTATCCCCGTGTACTATACGCCGGACGGAGCTCTCACAGCAGCGCGAAACGAAAGCGAGGCGCGGCAGAAACTCGGCATCGGCCCCGACGTTCCGCTCCGACAGGACGAAGACGTACTCGACACATGGTTTTCTTCCTGGCTCTGGCCTTTCTCGATTCTCGGATGGCCGCACGACAACCCGGATCTGAGGTACTTCAATCCCACGGCGACACTCGTCACTGGTCCGGATATCATCTTCTTCTGGGTTGCGCGCATGATCATGGCGAACATGGAGTTCATGCGGGGCGAACCCAACGCCCAGGGAACACCGCGGTCAAAAGATGAAGAGCTCATTCCATTCCAGGATGTCTACTTCACCAGCATCATTCGTGATGCCCAGGGAAGGAAGATGAGCAAATCGCTCGGCAATTCCCCCGATCCGCTCGACGTGATCGATCAGTACGGAGCAGATGCTTTGCGCTTCACCGTCGCCTTCCTTTCCCCACTCGGCCAGGATGTTCTCTTTTCCAGCGAGAAGTGCGAAATCGGCAGAAACTTTGCCAACAAAATTTGGAATGCGGGTCGCTTCCTGCTCATGAATAAGACAGAGTTGGTCGGCTCGGGTGAGGTTGATTTGACTTCGCTGCCCGATGCACAACTTGACCTTGCCGACCGTTGGATTCTCTCGCGGCTTCACCATTCCATTGGAAATCTCAACACAGCTCTCACGGAATTCCGTCTCAACGAAGCGAGCAAGATACTCTACGATTTCATCTGGCATGACTTCTGTGACTGGTACCTTGAGCTTGTGAAGACACGGTTCTATGGGGACGAATCGGCAGAGACGAAAAAGGTCGTGCTGACGAGAGCTCTCTGGATCTTTGACCAGGCCCTCCGCCTTCTTCATCCGGTCATGCCATTCGTTACCGAAGAGCTCTGGCAGCACCTCGCCGAGCGGTCCGGACAGTCTCTGATTCGATCAGCATTCCCCGCGGCAGAAGGGACATGGGTCGATCAGAAGACAGAAGACGAGATGGCATTTGTGCAGGATATCATCAATGCATTGAGAAATATCCGCGGCGAGAACAACATCGCGCCTTCCAAGGAGATCAAAATTCAGGTGCGATTGGCCGAGGGGACCAGCAGCACAATTTTTGACACGTACTCCAAGTATCTGCAGAAACTTGCCCGCGTCTCCGCCATCGAGATGCTGCCGGCATCGGTAAAACCGAAGCTTGCCTCGGGCGCCGTGGTGGGCGGTTCTGAGATCTTTGTTCCCCTCGAAGGGCTCATCGATCTGGACGCGGAGCGCGCCCGCATCGAGAAAGAGATCGCCAGACTTCAGCAAGCAATTGAAGCCACGGAACGGAAACTCGCTAATGAGTCGTTCGTTGCACGAGCTCCGCAAGATGTCGTGGAAAAGGAGCGGGAGAAGCTCGCGTCGTTCCGGACGACGGTCGAAAAACTCCAGGCAAATCTGATACACTTGTCTTAACCGGCGACAGTTATCGTTATGGTTCCTCAATCAATGGTCTACATCGGTGAGCTTCGCTGCAAAGCGACTCACGGCCCGAGCAGCGTCGCACTGGTCACGGATGCACCGACCGACAATCAAGGCCTCGGCCAAAGTTTCTCCCCCACCGACCTCCTGGTGACCGCGCTGACGACGTGTCAGGTGACAACGATGAGCATCGCCGCTTCGCGCGACAACGTTGTGCTCAATGGCACAAAAGTCTATGCGGAGAAACATATGAGCACCGAGGGGCCCAGGCGAGTTGCCCGAATCGCCATCAAGATGGAGTTTCCCCGAGGCATTCCTCATGAGTATCGCGGGAAACTCGAGAACATTGCTCGGACGTGCCCTGTTGCTTTAAGCGTGCACACCGATGTTCATGTCGACCAGACTTTTTCGTATCCTGATTGACCTCCCCCTTCGTTTCGACGGAGGCGAGCGGGTAAGAGTGCGCTGTATAATCAGGAGTCACCCATGAAACTCTTTCTTCCTTCGCTGCTTCTTCTTCTCTGCTCAATCCTGATAGAATCATGCTCTTCGTGGACCTACAAAGAAATGTACCCCACGTTGATCGATGGCCGCTATGATTCTGAATTCCCTTACAGAGGCTGCTCGACGCAACTGGAGCAAATCACCGAAACCGTCAAGCAGATTTCCGTCGTGGTCTACTACAAGACCTACGTGTTTTCGCTCGATGATTCCGTGACGTCGGAGAATATTTCCCGCGTTCTCATGGGCACCAAGCTGCCTGAACCGACCTTTCAAGATCACAGTGTCGCAGGAACCGGCACCATCATCTCCGACAACAACGGAAGAATCGCTCTCCTCACCTGTGCTCACATCGTCGACTTTCCAGACACCGTCGTTGCACGATACAGGGCTCCGGATCACCGGCTGACACCCTTCCTTCACAGTATCTCCCTCAAGTCGAGTCAAACAATCTTCTTGAACGAAATCGCGGGGACCACTTCTCTCGAAGTTCTTGCCATCCATCGCGATGATGATTTGGCCATTCTTGGACAGTCTCTCACCGCCGAGCAAGATGCGCGTATCAGGGTCTTCACCTATCCTCTCGGAAGAGCGAAAGACCTCGAATGGGGGTCATTTGTCTATCTCTTCGGATACCCATCGGGGTTCCGGATGATTACCAAGGGAATCGTCAGCCTCTCAAAAAAGCCGCCGCCCGGATCGTTTGTCGTTGATGCTGTCATGTCGCCCGGAGCGAGCGGGTCAATCGCACTGGCAGTGCGTGATGGAGTTCCGAACTTTGAGCTTGTCGGCATCATTAAGATGTTTCCTGCAAAAACTTCGTACGTCTTGAAGCCCTCATGGCAGGGCGATGATGTCCAGTATGACCCCCTCGAACCGTATAGGGGTGACATGTTTGTGGAACAAAAAACTGAGATTCGGGAAGGAATCGCTGTTGCCATTCCTGCGGAGACCATCCTGTCGTTCATACAGGAGAACCGGCACCGTCTGGCGCAACGCGGCTACGATGTACGATCGTGGACCGACTCTCCAAAAACCGAACCAAAATAGGATCGACCGAAGAGCGTGGACAAATCTCTAAAGAGCAATGTGATCGCACATGAGTAATCACCTGACCATCAGACCAGCGACACCGAACGACGTTCCCCTCATTCTCGACTTGATCAGGGAATTGGCTGTCTACGAGAAGCTAGCCCATGAAGTCGTTGCCTCAGAAGCGATACTCACGGAAACCCTCTTCGGGAACCCCCGATACGCAGAGGTTGTCATCGCGCGATATGACGGTCTTCCTGTCGGCTATGCCCTCTTCTTTCATTCGTTCTCCACTTTTCTAGGACGACCGGGGCTCTACCTTGAAGATGTCTTTGTTCAGCCAACAATGCGCGGCAAGGGAATCGGAAAGTCGCTGCTTGTGTATCTCGCCCGCCTGGCCGTTGAGCGAAAATGTGGCAGATTCGAATGGTCCGTCCTCAACTGGAATGAGCCATCGATCGGATTTTACAAGTCTCTCGGCGCCAAATCGATGGACGATTGGACCGTTTACCGACTCGCTGGCGAGTCCCTGGAGCAATTGGCGAAAGAGCCGATAGCAATCTCATGACGCACTGATGCATGACAATGCCTTCTCCAAAACGATACATCGCTCACCTCGACCTCGATTGCTTCTTTGTCTCCGTCGAACGGATCAAGGATCCCTCCCTCGACGGAAAACCTGTCGTGGTGGGCGGCACCCCCACCGGCCGCGGGGTTGTCGCATCAGCATCGTACGAAGCGCGCGTCTTCGGCGTTCGTTCGGCGATGCCAACGGCAGCAACATTACGATTGTGCCCGAATCTGGTCATCGTCAGGGGACGCTTCGGCGACTATACGAAATACTCAAACAAGTTGTACCAGCGCATCATGGAGCTTGCTCCCATCGTTGAGCGGGCTTCCATCGATGAAATGTACTTCGACCTGACCGGTTGCGAAGTCCTCTACAACAACGATCTCCCCGGATTCATCAGGAAACTTCAGAAGATTGTTTGGGATGAGTTTCACCTGCCGTGCACCATCTCCCTTGCTTCGAACAAAGTCATAGCCAAAATCGCTGCACAAACTGTCAAACCGGCTGGAACTATTTACGTTCCGCACGGAACGGAGCAAGAGTTTCTTGCCCCCCTCTCCGTCGACGCAATACCGGGCGTGGGAAAGAAAACCGGCGAGGTTCTTCGGAAGAAAGGATTTCATCTCATCTCGGATCTACAGAAGACATCGCGCGAGAAACTGGTGCGCGTCCTCGGCAAACACGGGATTTGGATCCACGAGGTCGCCAACGGGTTTGGATCTGACGAGCTCTCGACGGAGCACGAGAGAAAGAGCATCGGAAATGAGGAAACCTTCGCAAAAGATATCGCAGACAAGAATGAACTTCAGAGGATTCTCTTATCTCTGACGGAGGAGGTGTGCTCGTCGCTTCGTTACCGTCATCTCAAAGGGCGTACGTTCACGCTGAAGCTGCGCTACTCAGATTTTCAGACGATCACAAGGGCGACAACGATCGAGCCGACAGACGACGATAGCATCGTCTTCAAAACCATGAAGGAGCTGCTGGAGGCATCCTACACACGCCATCTCCCTCTGCGCCTTCTCGGTGTCCGGGCGTCACACCTGGTGGAAGAGGAACAACTTGAACTGAAGCTCTTCCCGGAAGATATGAAGCGAACGAGCATGCTGAACGCCGTGGACAAGATCCGGAAGAAATTCGGCGACGACGTCATCCACGTCGGCCGCCAATAGTCAATATTTAGGCCATTCCTGCGCTTTCCCTTTCAAGCCCCGCGACAACGGGAACGCAACCCGGCTCTTCGTCGTTAAACGAATAGCCATTTCAGATCCTTTCCCCATCTATTCATTCACATTTTAGAGGAGTGTCTTCGTATGAAGAACAATTCACTGAGTTTCCGCACAATGTACGTGTTCCTCGCAGCGGTGTTTGCTCTCGCCCTGCAGTGGAATACCGCAGTCGCAAAAAATGAGCCGAAATCAGGGTTCGTTTCCGATGTTCTCGGCCAGCTCGACCGAGTGAAGGGACAAATCGTTTCTCTCGAAGGCGCCGTGCCTCAGGACAAGTTCAACTGGCGCCCCATGGAAGGTGTTCGCTCCATTAGCGAAGTGTATCTTCACATTGCCGACGGACTCTACATCTTTGCCAATGCAGCGGGATTGAAGTCGCCGTTTGACAACAAAGTCCTGTTCGACGAGAAGACGAGGGATGTGAGGACCACCGATAAGGCGAAGATCGCAGAAGAGCTGAATACCGCATTTGATTGGACAAAGGCCGCAGTCGCAAAACTTACAGATGCCGATCTGGAAAAGAAGGTCGAATTCTTTGGTATGAAGATGACCGTCCGGAACGTCTTGATCACGCTGCTGAATCATACGCACGAGCATCTCGGGCAGTCGATTGCCTATGCACGCTCGAACGGAGTGGTTCCGCCGTGGACTGCAAAAGAGCAGGAAGAAATGAAGAAGAACGCGTCAAAGAAGTAACATTGAACAACGTGGCCAACCGGTCTGCGGATGTCGTTTGAAATGACGACGCAGACCGTCCGGCCTCTCAAGGTTGATTCAGATTTTGCGCCTATCGTCGATTGAGCACTGTCGATGGCAGAAGAATGATTGCCTTCAGAAGACTGAAGACTCCATCAACCGCAATCCCGACCAACCGGAACGGAAGCAACAAGAGCCAAATAATCGGATACAATACCAGGGCCAATAGTGCCAGCGGCCAACAGAAGAACAGGAGGATAAGCCACAGCAGGAGCTTCGTCATTTGTCACCTCCCTTCAGGCTTACGTCATCATGTTCTTCAAGTTGCGCCCACCACTTCTTTCTTGCCACAACCGTCCCACCTTCATTGACCGTAGCCCCTTTTTTCCCTACTATTGATGAGCAAAGCCACAGTTTGTTTTCACAGACTGAAACAGTCCAATGCCACGAGTGAAGCTTCATCTTACGGCCAGAACCGTTTTCACGACTGAGATCCCTGTCCGCATCACCGATGTCAACTATGGCGGACATCTCGGCAATGACTCGCTTCTCTCTATCCTTCACGAGGCTCGGGTTCAATTCCTGAAGAAGTTCGGGTTTACTGAGTCGAACATCGGCGGGGTCGGAATCATCATGTCCGACGCGGTTCTTGTGTACAAAGCTGAAGTGTTTTATGGCGACATACTGACAGTCGCAATCGGCGTCGATGATGTGCAGGCAATCGGAGCCGACATCACCTACCGCGTGTTGGTGCGCGGCAAGGAAGCGGCGCGCGCAAAGACGGGGATTGTATTCTTCGACTACAACAACCGCAAGATCGTTCAGACACCGCAAGTGTTCAAGGATTTATTCGGACAGGCCATCGAGCCGGTGAAAAAATGAAGATTGCATCGGGACAACCATCATCGGATCATATTGACGAAATCGCAGAGTCATACGTAAAGCTCGTTCTGTCCGTAGGAGAACACGACGGCGATTACGTCGACGCGTATTTCGGCCCTCCCGATTGGAGAGAATATGCAAAGGCCAATCCGGTCTCTCTGGACACGATTCGTGTGCATGCCCATCGTTTACTGAAGAACCTTGGAACCATCGATATCTCGTCACACGAGGAGATCGAAAAGCTCCGTCATCAATATCTGTCGCAACAACTGCGCTCCCTGGCCTCACGGGTTGAGATGCTCGCGGGCAAGTCGTTTTCTTTCGACGAGGAAGCTCGGGCTCTTTACGATGCCCGACCACCACACTACCCTGAGACATTCTTCAAGGATGCGTTGCGGAAGCTCGATGGACTCGTCCCCGGTAACGGAACGGTGGCTCAACGCTACGACCGATATCGCAGTAGCTTCGCAATTCCCATCGGAAAACTGGATGCGGTGTTTCAAGCAGCTATTGGTGAATGCAGGGAGCGAACCAGGCTGAATATTCCGTTGCCTGCCGACGAACGCTTCACTCTCGAGTATGTCTCGAACAGACCGTGGAGTGGTTACAACTGGTACAAGGGCAACGGCGTCAGCCTCATCCAGATCAATACCGATCTCCCCATCTATATTGATCGTGCCATCGACCTGGCGGCTCATGAAGGATATCCGGGGCATCATGTCTACAACAGCCTTCTGGAGGCGCACCTCGCGAGGGAGCGGGGTTGGGTGGAGTTCACCGTGTATGCCCTCTTCAGCCCGCAATCACTCATCGCCGAAGGAACTGCCAATTTCGGCATCGAGGTTGCATTCCCGGGCAAGGAAAGAGTGGAGTTCGAACAGAGAACACTCTTTCCACTCGCCGGCCTTGACGCGTCCGGTGCAGAACAGTACTATGTGATCCACAATTTCACGAGCGCTCTCAACTACGCTCACAACGAAGCAGCCAGGGGATACCTCGACGGCAAAATGACAAGGGATCAAGCCGAAGAATGGCTCGTGACGTACGCCCTCATGTCTCCCGACAGAGCCAAGCAACGCGTGCGATTCATCGACGTATATCGCAGCTACGTGATCAACTATAATCTTGGTCAGGACTTGGTGCGGAACTATGTCGATCTGCGCGGCGGAACTGCCGACAATCCGGCAAAAAGGTGGGAGGAGTTCAAGACGCTCATTTCCTCACCGAGGCTCCCTTCCGGTCTCTAAGCTCGGTCATTGAAAAGATAAATACTTATGGCTCGATTCAAACTCTTTATCGAATATGATGGCACCCGGTACAGCGGGTGGCAGATACAAAAGAACGCCCGCACCGTTCAGGGGGAAATCTCGTCTGCTCTTGGCAAGGTTCTCGACTCAACCGATTTCGAGTTGTATGGAGCGGGAAGAACGGATGCCGGAGTGCACGCTCTTCGTCAGGTGGCTCACGTCGAGGCGAAGACGATGCTTGCTCCCGAGATCCTTCGGCGGAAGATCAACGATGAGCTTCCGGCCGACGTGAATGTCCTTGAGATCGAGAAAGCATCTGCACAGTTCCATGCCCGGCATGATGCTATAGCACGGAGCTATCTGTACCAGATCAGCAGAAGGCGAACTGCTTTTGGAAAGAAGATGGTCTGGTGGATCAAGGATCAACTCGACATCAGCAAGATTCAGGCGACCGCAGATCTTTTCGTTGGGATGAAGGACTTCCAATCGTTCACAGCCGACGACCCTGACGAAAAATCAACGAAAGTCCACATTGAAAAAATAGAGATTCGGGAACACGGTGACTTGATCCTTATCCGCTTCCTCGGATCCCACTTTCTCTGGAAAATGGTTCGCCAGATTGTGGGAGTCATTGCAGAAGTTGGAAGAGGTAAATTGACCGTTGAACAGGCGCGATCGTATCTCGATCACCGGTCAAACCAGCCGGCGGCACTGACGGCCCCTCCTTCCGGTCTCTTCCTGGAACGCATCTACTATGCCGGGGACAAGAAGCTCGAACGCCTTGAACCGGTGATGCCCATACTATCGGAGTCAAAACAATGACCGGTTCCCGGAGAGTCTTGATCATCTTTCTTGTCATCTTCGCTTGTGTCGGTTGTGACCAGCTGACGAAGACTTACGCCGTACACGCCCTGGCAAACCGAAAGCCGATTGCCGTCTGGGGGGAAACGTTCCGGTTGCAGTACTCGGAAAACGCAGGGGCAATGATGGGTGTTGGGGGTGATCTGCCAGACACTGTTCGATTCTGGATTTTTGTCGTCTTCACCGGGTGCGCCCTCGTGGGGATACTCGCATATTCGATATTTGGGAAAAACCTCCGGATCGTAGACATCCTGTCTCTTTCTTTGATTCTCGGAGGTGGGGCCGGGAATCTCATCGATCGACTTTTCAAGGGTGGAGTGGTCATCGATTTCATGATTCTTACGCTGGGATTCCTCAAGACCGCGATCTTCAATATCGCGGACACGGTGGTTGTGGGCGGACTTCTGTTGCTTGCAATCTCCAACCTTCCATGGTTCTCGAGACGGCTCGATAAGGTGAGCAAGAGTTGAAAGTGGTCAGGATTCTTGATAAACTTGGTCGTTGTTGAACTGTTTCTCCAGGTCTTCCTGTTCGTCACCGCCGGCCTCATGAGTTTGTGTTGCAGATCATCGTCTCCAGAAAATCGGAGAACTATTTTGGTAAGATATCACCAATTGAATTACCAAATGGATTGAGCCATGTACGATGCAATTCTGCTGATGACAGCCCTCGTCATCATTTTCCTTGGCGTTCGTCTTGTGATGAAGTTCCGTGAGATGGCAGGATGGAAAGACGAGGACGCAATCGTTGGGGGGAGGAACAACTTCGCATTGCCCCCGGACCTTCGCGAGTTGAAAATCGAGGAACCCTCTGAAGACGTCATCAATCTTCTGGATGCTCCTGACGAGAAGCGTTCTCCCGATGACATTGCGACTTCACAGAATCCGTAGTCTGTCCAGAGATTGTTCTACAGCAAATCGTTAACCCTTCACACGAGTCCCCACAGCCGAGCTTATCGAGGAGACACTGCAATGCCAAACGCCAACCAATCGAGAACCACGAACAGATTGATCGGACCATCTCCAAAGATCGGCATTCGACCAACAATCGACGGCCGGCGAAAGGGCGTTCGCGAGTCGCTTGAAAACGCAACCATGTCGATGGCGAAGAACGTGGCAGCACTCATCTCGACGAACCTCCGCCATGCGAACGGATCAAGCGTCGAGTGCGTCATTGCTGACACCTGCATTGGTGGAGTTGCTGAGGCAGCGAAGACTGCTGAAAAGTTCTCCCGCGAAGGCGTCGGGGTCTCACTCACGGTTACCCCCTGTTGGTGCTACGGGGCAGAGACGATGGACATGGATCCCCTGATTCCCAAAGCAATATGGGGATTCAACGGCACCGAACGTCCGGGAGCTGTCTATCTCGCGGCCGCTCTGGCTGGCCACAATCAGAAGGGATTGCCTGCATTTGGAATTTACGGACATGATGTGCAGGATGCGGGAGACAGCTCCATCCCGCAAGACGTCCGGGAAAAGATTCTGCAGTTCGTTCAGGCGGGTTTGGCCGTTGCCACGATGCGAGGGAAATCCTATCTGGCGATGGGAGGGGTCTCCATGGGAATCGCCGGATCCATCGTCGACCATTCGTTTTTCGAGAGTTATCTGGGAATGCGTGTCGAGACGGTTGACATGAGCGAGTTCTCCCGACGAATCTCAGAAGAGATCTTCGACAAACAGGAATTTTCGAAAGCAATGGTGTGGGTGAAGACACACTGCAAAGAAGGCAAAGACTTCAACCCGCCGCGGCTCCAGAAGAATCATGCAGAGAAGGATCGCGATTGGGAGACAGTCGTCAAAATGACGATGATAGCGCGGGACCTGATGATGGGCAACCCAAAGCTCTCCGAGGCAGGATTTGAGGAAGAGGCGCTGGGCCACAATGCGATTGCCGGTGGCTTCCAGGGACAGCGGCAGTGGACGGATCACAGCCCGAACGGCGACTTCCTCGAAGCAATCCTCAATTCGTCGTTTGATTGGAACGGCATCCGTCAACCGTTCATCGTGGCGACGGAGAATGACTCCCTCAACGGACTCTGCATGTTATTCGGCCATTTGTTGACGAACACAGCTCAGATCTTCGCAGACGTCAGAACATATTGGAGCCCTGAGGCAGTCAAGCGTGTGACCGGATACAAATTGACCGGAGCCGCTGCGAGCGGCATCCTGCACCTTATTAACTCCGGTTCCGCTACACTCGATGGAACAGGGCAGCAATCCATCGGAGGCAAGCCGGTGATGAAACCATTCTGGGACATCTCCGAACAGGAGGCGCAGAAATGTCTGAAGTCGACCACGTGGTATCCCGCGATGAGAGAGTACTTCGCCGGCGGTGGATACTCGTCCGGATATCTCACGCGGGGGGGGATGCCTGCCACCATGGTCCGGTTGAATCTGGTCAAGGGACTCGGACCATCCCTTCAGATCGCGGAAGGCACCACGATCGACCTTCCGGAAAAAGTTGATCGCACACTCGAAGAACGCACGGATCGAACTTGGCCCACAACATGGTTCGCCCCGAGACCAAGCGGCGAAGGTCCATTTCGTGACGCTTACACTGTGATGAACAATTGGGGTGCAAACCACTGCGCGATGAGCTTCGGCCACATCGGCAGCCAACTTATTACGCTCGCCGCCATCCTGAGGATCCCGGTCTCGATGCACAACGTCGAAGATCAACGTATCTTTCGCCCCAGCGCATGGACGGCATTTGGTTCGAAAGATCTCGAAAGTGCCGACTTTCGGGCCTGCAAAAACTACGGGCCGATGTACGGATTGTACTGAAAACAGTCCACTCCGATGATTTCAGTGACGCAGCGTAACTACCCTGGATCGAAACGCCATGATCTCGAGGTGACTCCCAGCACACGTGAGCGACGGGGGATGCTCTGGATTTGGAACTCGTGGATTTTCTCGTATATTGCTGAAGTTTCTCTCGACGAAAACTGCATGCCTTCTTCATCTCTGATCTGATTCTCATGCTTCAGACACTAACGAGCGAACGGATTCCATTTGATACCTCACTCGCAAGCGTCATTGACCACACTCTCCTTCTACCGGAGGCCACGCAACGGCAAATCGAGCGACTCTGCGATGAGGCACTAGCCTACGGATTCGCCGCCGTTTGCGTGAATCCTTCACACGTTGGGATGTGCGCGAAAAGACTCTCTGGGTCTCGGGTCAAGGTTTGCACGGTGATCGGCTTTCCGTTGGGAGCCACTTCTTCACAGGCAAAGTCGTTCGAAGCTGCACAAGCCATCCGGGATGGCGCGCAAGAAGTGGATATGGTTATCAACATCGGGATGCTGAAGTCGGGGAATGATGATTTCGTCTTGAGCGACATCCAGTCTGTCGTCGCTGTCGCTGCAGAACACGGGGCTTTGACGAAGGTCATCCTCGAAACAGCTCTTCTGAGCGAAGAAGAGAAGAAAAAAGGATGTGCGCTTGCGAAACAAGCCGGGGCAGATTTTGTCAAGACCTCCACAGGCTTCGCCGATGGAGGTGCAACCGTGGACGACATTCGGCTGATGCGAACTGCCGTCGGACCGTCCATGGGAGTGAAAGCCTCCGGTGGTATACGAACTCACAGCCAGGCCCGATCACTCATCCAGGCGGGTGCGACCCGTATCGGTGCAAGTTTGAGCGTCCAAATCGTCACAGAGCAAAACGACCCAAAAGCCACGGGGTATTCATGAGTCGAATCCTGCAAAACTTCGATGCGGAGAAAGCACTCTTACCGCTCCTTCTGATGACCGCTCTCACCCTCTCTGCATGTGTTTCCTCAGAAGAAGCGGGGACCGCGAAAAGAGTCGGAGCACCGGTTTCAAGCCAAACAATTTCGGATTCTGTCCGTGCGAGAGTGGATTCTCTTATGCGAGCTGATGCCGCCCGGGCAAAGCGCGCCGGATTCACATCGCAACATGACACTCTTGTCGCGTCGATCGTCAAGACTTCGAAATCTTCCTCCCGCACAATCAAGCCCATCGAGCGTCCCGCCAATGCCGCCTTCGCAGTCCAGGTGGGTGCCTTCGCCCGAACAGACCACGCTCTCCATGCGCAGAAACTGGCTCGCGAGAGATGCGGTGATATCCCCATTTTCAACTCCTTCGAGCCTTACGACAAACTGTATCGGGTACGCGTCGGGAAGTTCGACACCCGACAGCAGGCAGATTCTTTGAAGAAGTGGATGAAGACGCAGTTTCCGAACGAATACACGGATTCATGGATCAACTACATCTCCAAATGAAGCATTGGGTGTTCGTCATAGCAATCGCCGTGGTCCTGCTCGTTCTCTCCGGATGTAGTTCGTCAGAAAGTTCACGGAAGAGCAGCACATCACCGACAGGAGAACAGGATCACAAAGTTCCCGGTTCGCACTTCGAGAGAGCCTTCAATCCATCCGACTACGATGACGAAATTGAAGTCATCAAGAATCAGCATGAATTCGAACAGCAGCGAGCCGCCGCTGAACGCCAGCAGGACAGCGTGGTGGTGGAATCCGAGCTTACGCAGGGATTTCGGATACAGATTTTCGCCACAGGAAGTTTCGATGAAGCGAATGCCATGAGGCAGACAGCGGTCCAGAGGCTTACCGAAGACTCCGTTTATGTCGTCTTTGATCCACCGGTCTACAAAGTGAGAGTCGGCGATTTCCGCACGCGTGTTGAAGCAAATCAACGGCTCGGAGTCATCAGCGCAATGGGTTTCGCTGACGCCTGGGTTGTGGGAGACAAAATCACAATTCGCAAGTCGGTCCGGGTTCAGCCGCCCGGTAACACCCGAAAGCGTTGAGTCAGCAAGACAGAGTGGGCGCGAAAAAGATAACGTTCTGAAGTCCTCCCCTCCCTCACATCCGGACAATCTCACGCCACATTCTAGTACATCTTCTCAATCAAGTCCGCGCACTTCTTCTCCACCACCTTGCGTTTTACTTTCAGCATTGGAGTGATTTCTCCACTCTCGACAGTGAGCTGCGCCGGGAGAAGTTCAAACCTCCTCACCCCCTCGTAGGTCGGCAAACTCCGCTGCAGATGTGGAATCTCCTTTTCGTAGAGTTTCTTGACCTCCGGAGCGCGCAAGAGCACATTCCGGCATGATGCGCCACGATGTCATTGCCGCTCAGCAAACGCGATGTCGTTGTCCGAGAATTTCGCTTGAGAACGAGAGTACGATTATATTGGAGTACGATACATTGCGTCGCCGGCTCCTCCGACCCGACGACAAAAAAGTCGCCCTCAGAATGGTTGTGATGAGTGGGGACTCGGGCAGTCGCTTGGCGATGTTATGTCAAGTTAAATTATGATCGAAATTGGTGTGGCCTAAATTTTAACTTGACAAAGGTACCGCAACCGCTTATATTCACACCCAGTTGCGTCAATTGAAATCCTGACTAAGAGAACCTTACCCCCGAGATGTTCAACTATCACAGGGGTGCTCCAACGTGATGGTTGACATCCCCACACCGTCGAGAGGGTTTACCTAACTACAGATAATGACCTATCCAGGGACAGGCATTTGCTTGTCCGCGGGTAGTATTTTCTCTAGAGTCTACTTTTCCATGTTCAACAATTTGTCATCGAGGAGAAAGCGATATGCTTGAGAAGGCGACGACCACAACGCCCGTAGAAGCCGCGCGCGCTGAAAAATCTAGCGATGTACATGGATTGAAATTTCAGCGCTATTTTACCAAACCGGGAACTCATGCTTTCGATCTGGTTGAGTGGGAGCTTCGTACGGCCCTCATCTCCAATGAGAAGGGGGAGAAAGTCTTCGAGCAGAAGGATGTCGAAATACCGAAGATGTGGTCAATGACCGCCACCAATGTGGTCGTTTCCAAGTATTTCTATGGCAAACTTGGATCTCCCGAACGCGAAACCAGCGTCCGGCAACTGATCGAGCGCGTCGCTCACTCCATCTATCAGTGGGGCCTCAAGGATGGCTATTTTGCCAGCCAGGAAGATGCGGATACCTTCTATCATGAGCTCTGTTTCCTCCTTGTAAACCAGTACATGTCCTTCAACAGTCCTGTTTGGTTCAATGTTGGCAATGAAGAGCGTCCGCAATGTTCTGCGTGTTTCATCAACTCGGTGAAGGATTCGATGGACTCCATTCTGACACTTGCCAAGACGGAAGGCATGCTGTTCAAATGGGGGTCCGGCACAGGATCCAACCTCTCGACGCTTCGTTCATCAAAGGAGTCACTCGCCGGCGGCGGCACTGCCTCCGGGCCGGTGTCCTTCATGAGAGGATACGACGCTTTCGCTGGAGTCATTAAGTCAGGCGGAAAAACCCGGCGTGCCGCGAAGATGGTCATTCTCAACGCAGAGCACCCGGATATCGCGGACTTTATCAACTGTAAAGCAGATGAAGAGAAGAAGGCTTGGGCTCTGATCGAAGCCGGATACGACGGTGGGTTTAATGTGCCGGGCGGTGCCTACGATTCCGTTTTCTATCAGAACGCAAATCACTCCATCAGGGCAACAGACGAGTTCATGAAGGCAGTGTTGGAGGATAAGGATTGGTACACCAAAGCCGTCACCTCCGGCAAGCCTGTCGAGAAGCACAGAGCACGGGACCTCATGCGCCAGATCTCGGACGCCGCGTGGATTTGCGGTGACCCCGGAATGCAGTACCACACAACGATCAACAACTGGCACACATGCTCGAGCACGGCACCGATCAATGCCTCCAATCCGTGCAGCGAGTACATGTTCCTCGATGACACGGCGTGCAACCTGGCGTCATTGAACCTGATGAAGTTCCGGCGCGCGGAAGACTCCGAGTTCGATATCGAGTCTTTCAAGAAGGCTGTGCAAATAACAATTACGGCGATGGAAATCGAAATCGATAACGCAAGTTATCCGACGCCCTCCATCACGCAGAATAGCTATGACTATCGCCCACTCGGTCTGGGTTACGCCAACCTTGGCGCCCTGCTGATGTCACGCGGGCTTGCGTACGATAGCGACGAAGGTCGCACGTTCGCCGCAACAATTACATCATTGATGTGTGGCGAGGCATATAGACAGTCAGCCCTCGTTGCGAAGGAGATGGGACCGTTCAAAGGATACCCGGAAAACCGGGAGCCGATGCTGAATGTCATGCAGAAGCACGGTATCCATGCAGAACGGATCAGCAAGGAATATGTCCCAAGCGATCTTTGGGAATCGTCCAACGAAGTCTGGAAGGATGTGGTGAAGTTCGGCAAGCAGTACGGCTTCCGGAATTCCCAAACAACAGTGCTAGCCCCCACAGGAACTATCGGCTTTATGATGGACTGTGACACCACCGGTGTCGAGCCTGATATCGCACTCGTGAAGTACAAGAAGCTCTCAGGCGGCGGACTTATGAAGATCGTGAACCAAACCGTCCCCGAGGCACTTCGGAAGCTTGGATACGATGGTGAGCAGATTGAACACATTGTGGCCTACATCGATAACAACGACACCATCGAGCGGTCACCGTACCTCCGGGAAGAGCATCTTTCAGTCTTTGATTGTGCCTTCCAACCGGCAAATGGCCAGCGATCGATCCAATATATGGGCCATATCAAGATGATGGCCGCCGTCCAGCCGTTTCTCTCCGGCGCTATCTCCAAGACGGTCAATATGCCGTCCGATGTCACAACAGAGGACATCCAGCAGGCATATGTTGAAGCGTGGAGGCTCGGCCTCAAGGCCATCGCAGTCTACCGCGACGGCTGCAAGCGCACACAGCCATTGAGCACTTCTCTCGATGCGAAGAAGGAAGAGAAGAAAGTGCATCCAGCACGTCGGCGCCTCCCCGACGAGCGACAGTCCATCACGCACAAGTTCAGCATTGCAGGTCACGAGGGATATGTTACCGTCGGTATGTTTGAGGATGGCATGCCGGGTGAGCTCTTCGTCACCATGTCCAAAGAAGGTTCTACCATCTCCGGTTTGATGGACTCCTTTGCCACGTCAATTTCGATTGCGTTGCAGTACGGAGTGCCTTTGAAGGTTCTGGTCGACAAGTTCAGCCATGCACGGTATGAACCCTCGGGCTTCACGAACAATCCCGAAATTCCAATCGCAAAGTCCATCAGCGACTACATCTCCCGATGGCTTGGACTCAAGTTCCTTCCAAAAGAAGATGCCCCTTCGACCGGCAGCACCACACCGACGATTGCCAACGTCGTGCAGCCCAGGTTACGGATGCAGGACCCATCGTCTCGAAGCTCCGCTTCTGTCGAAAGAAACGAGAAGGTAGTTTTCCAAACGCAATCGGATGCCCCCCCCTGCCATGAGTGCGGCAGCATCATGATCCGCAGCGGAAGCTGCTACAAATGTCTGCAGTGTGGTTCCACGAGCGGTTGCTCGTAAGGCGAACGCTCCATTGTTTTTAAACCAAGCTTCGGCACGTTCGACATCGGGCGTGCCGATTTGCTTTTGGAGGGCCACAGAAAGAATCCCTGGCAAAGCCTGCCAGAACAGCCACATGGTGATCAGTCAAATCATTCATCCATCATTCCAGGTGACCTCATGAGAGTATCGCTCGCAAAGATTTTCATCGTGTTGGCGGTGACCGTAACGGCATCGTTGTATGCCCGGCAGCCCCAGCAAGAAAACGCGCTTCGCTCCAAAGCTCAGAAGCTCGCGCAGCAGTTCATCATCGTCGACACTCATATCGACGCTCCCTATCGCCTGAGGATGAAATGGGAAGATATTTCACAGCGCACAAAAGATGGTGAGTTCGACTTCGTTCGTGCAAAGCAAGGAGGACTCAACGCCCCGTTCATGTCCATCTACATTCCTGCTGAGTACGAGAAAAAGGGAGGGGCAAAAGCGCTGGCAGACACGCTCATTGATATGGTCGAGAAATTCGCACGGGATTGGCCCACACAGTGCGCCGTGGCACGCTCGGCAGCGGACGTCACAAAGCAGTTCAAACGAGGCGTCATCTCGCTCTGCATGGGGATGGAGAACGGATCTCCGATTGAGCACGATATGGCCAATGTGCAGTACTTCTTCGACCGCGGCATCCGGTACATCACTCTGGCACATGCGCGCGACAATCACATTTCTGATTCCTCCTATGACACCACTCACGTCTGGAGGGGATTGAGTTTTTTCGGCAGACGGCTGATCACCGAAATGAATCGGGTGGGAATCATGGTCGATGTATCCCACATCTCGGATGCAGCATTCTATGAAGTCATGAATGTGACGAAAGCGCCGGTCATTGCATCGCATTCCTCATGCCGATTCTTCACACCCGGGTTTGAGCGGAACATGTCGGATGAAATGATTACCATCCTGGCAAGACAAGGGGGCGTCATTCAGATCAATTTCGGTTCATCCTTCCTGAGCAAAGAACTCCGGGAACGCGAAGACAAGGATCAGAAGGAGGTCACGGCCTATCTGAAATCCAACAACCTCAAATTCGTAGACTCCGCGGCCCAATCATACATCGAACGATACCGCAAAGATCACCCCACCACCTATGCCGATGTCTCAGATGTGGCGAATCACATCGACCATGTCGTGAAACTGGTAGGAGTCGATCACGTGGGTCTGGGATCAGATTTCGATGGAGTCGGAGATTCATTGCCCACGGGGTTGAAGGACGTATCTCAATATCCCAACATCATTTATGAACTCCTGAAACGCGGTTACTCAGAAAAGGACATCGAGAAGATTTGTGGCGGGAATTTGTTGAGGGTGTGGACGGAAGTTGACCGCACTGCAAAAGAACTCCAGGCACAGAAATAGCGCTCCGCTGAGTCGTTGATCAGATACCGCGAGAAAATCATGAAACGAACTTTGATCATCATTGTCGGTCTCTCCATTTTCTCACTGACCGCTGCAGCGCAGCAGAGCGAGAGGCCACGGCTGCGAGACCTTGGTGTGGCGCTCGGGATGTTCCTGCCTGGCAGATATAATGCCATTACGGATGTGGCAGACGTTCTTGTCGGCCAGGTCACACTTGTTCGCGGAGACAGCGTTCGCACAGGCGTCACTGCCATTCTGCCCCACGGGGGAAATCTATTCCAGGAGAAGGTGCCGGCCGCGGTTTTCGTTGGGAACGGTTTCGGAAAGTTGGTCGGAACAACTCAGGTCACGGAGCTTGGACAAATAGAAACCCCCATCCTTCTCACAAACACGCTCAGCGTTTGGGATGTCGCTGATGGGGTCGTGGATTACGTGTTGAGCCTGCCGGGAAATGAAGGCGTCCAGTCCGTCAACCCCGTCGTTGGCGAGACAAATGATGGTGGACTCAACGATATCCGCGGAAGGCATGTAACACGCCTGGATGCGTTGGAGGCAATTCGTGCCGCGAGAAGCGGTCCGGTGATGGAAGGAAGCGTGGGAGCAGGCACGGGGACTGTGTGTTTTGGCTGGAAAGGCGGCATCGGGACAAGTTCCCGCGTCCTCCCTTCTGACGCAGGCGGATTCACGGTGGGAGTCTTGGTTCAATCCAATTACGGCGGAATCCTCGAGATCGCAGGCGTACCACTTGCAAAAGAGCTGGGACACAACGGATATCATGAAAACTCCCGAAAGCCCGGAGATGGTTCATGCATGATCGTCATTGCGACCGATGCTCCTCTGAACAGCCAACAACTTCAGCGCCTCGCAAAGCGCGCTCCACTGGCCTTGGGTAGGACCGGCTCTTCCATGAGCAACGGAAGCGGCGACTACGTCATTGCATTTACAGCATCACGAGAACTCCGGATGCGTTCCACGGACGAGAAGATCCAGTCTTCTCTTCGATTTCGCGAAGATGCTCTCTCTCCTCTGTTCCAGGCTGTCGTCGAAGCGACCGAAGAAGCCCTCAGTAACTCGCTTCTTCGAGCAACGACAATGAAGGGATTTCGGGGGACAGAGGTGGAAGCTGTTCCTGTGAAGGCAGTTCAGGATGCACTAAGGAAATACGGCAAGATTAGGTAGGCGTGTGGAAGAGATGGAATGGCGTCACCGGGGACACGTGCGTTCTCACACTGCGGGAGCATGCTCCTGTTCGATCATCGATATGAACTCGTCGAATAGGTATTCGCTGTCGTGCGGACCCGGGGAGGCTTCGGGGTGATACTGAACGCTGAACACGGGGAGTTCCTTGTGCCGCAGACCTTCATTCGTTCCGTCGTTGAGATTGACGTGAGTGATCTCGATGAGCATTGAATTCAGTGAATCCGAATCCACTGCAAATCCATGGTTCTGCGACGTGATTTCGATTTTCTTGGTCCGGAGGTTCTTCACCGGGTGGTTCGCGCCGCGATGGCCAAATTTCAGTTTAAACGTCTTCCCTCCGAGTGCCAACGCCAGAAGCTGATGCCCGAGACAGATGCCAAATATCGGTTTCTTGCCCAACAGCTTTTTGATATTCTCGATTCCATACCGCACGGCTGAAGGGTCGCCGGGACCGTTGGAGAGAAAAATCCCGTCCGGCTGAAGCTCGAGTACTTTTTCTGCCGGGAAGGAAGCCGGGACGACAAGCAACTTGCAGCCATAGAGAGCAAGTCTGCGCAGGATGTTCTGCTTCACCCCATAGTCATAGACGACGACAAACCATGGCCGGCCATCTTTCTTAGCTCTCCCGATCGGTTTGAGCGCAAACGGCGTCTTGTCGATAGCATCCCACTCATAGGTCTTCCCTGTCGTTACAACCTTGGCCAGATCGAGTCCATTCATACTGGGAGACCGCAGTGCCTTGTCGATGAGACTCGCATCGTCAAGATCGGCAGTAGAGATAACACCTCGGAGCGCTCCGACGGTACGAATCATTTTCGTGAGCATCCGGGTGTCAATTCCCTGCAACGCGACGATGTTGTGCGCCTTCAGCCAATCTCCGAGACTCGACGTCGCACGGAAATTGCTGTAGAAGTCAAAATACTCCTTCACAATGAATCCAGCCACTTGCGGCTTGGTAGACTCCAGGTCCTCGAGATTGACTCCGTAGTTGCCGATGAGCGGATATGTCATCGTCACGATTTGACCGGCGTACGACGGGTCTGACAGGATCTCCTGGTATCCGGTCATGCTCGTATTGAAGACCACCTCACCGGTGACCTCGGCGGAGGCACCGAAACTCTCGCCGGTGAAGACAGTGCCATTCTCAAGCGCTAACTTTGCAACCAATCGATCTCCAATTTCGTTGAGATTGTTGAGATGTGGGCTTCAAGATAGCAAGAAATGACAGCCAACGCAACCGCGGTCGCCTGCCCGGAATCGAGTGAGCATTCGCCCGACGGAAAAACCTCCGCCACAGTCGATCACTCAGCAGAGATTGCGAAAACTGGACTGGCTTTTGTATCGATGTGTCGATCTCACCGGAGACAAAGCGCCATCTCAAAGACAAACTGCCAAGCGTTTTGTTTTGGCGAGAACCCTTGAAGTGAGACAAATGTTGTGTATGATGAGCAACGAGTGAGCTTTCGTCACCTTGACATCCTATACAAAAAGTGGTATTTTTGGGCTGAAAAATAGGCCTTTTTTGATGATTACGTCTCCAACATCCGAGCCATTGAACGAACGGGAGCGGGATATCCTGCGTCACGTCGTTTTCAATTTTATCCAATCGGCGATTCCCGTTGGATCTCGGTACATTTCGAAGCATTTCGAGTCGCAGCTCAGTCCGGCGACCATCAGAAACGTGATGGCGGATCTTGAGGAGTTGGGCCTTCTGTTCCATCCTCACACCTCTGCAGGAAGAGTGCCGACGGACCTGGGGTACCGTTACTACGTGGATTACCTGATGGAAATCCAGGCGTTGTCGGATGCTGATAAGCGACAGATCGAGCAGCAGCTCACGGTGGCCAACGATCCGGACACGATGCTCCGTGAGACCTCAAAGCTTCTTGGAAAGATCTCCAAGCAGTTGAGCATCGTCTCTTCCCCCCACATTGGGAGCGGGGTGTTCGAGAAACTGGAACTCATTCCGATATCGTCTTCCAGGGTGCTCGTCGTCATTTCCATTCGGACCGGTCTGGTCAAGACAATCATGATGGAAGTCGGCGTCGAATTGAAGCGGGATCATCTGGAACAGGTGTCCCGACTCTTGAACGAAAGGCTCTCTGGGCTGACACTCCGGGAGATACGTGATACATTCGTCGAACGAACACGTGACGTCCAGGACGAGCGCACGGGCCTGATTCGCCTGTTCATCGATTCAGTGGACAATTTATTCGATGACATGAAAGACCGCGACAAGGTCCATATTTCCGGAACTCAGAATATTATCGAACAGCCGGAGTTCATCGATCCAAGAAATTTCCGCAGTGTCATCGAACTCATCGAAAATGACGATATCATTGTCCATCTGCTCGAAAAGCACGAGGTATTCGACAAGGATCTCGTTGTGACCATCGGCTCTGAAAACGACGACACGAAAGTGAAAGACTATAGCGTGGTGTCTGCGACGTATGATCTGGACGGGGTCAAAGGAAGCGTTGGGGTCATTGGTCCCCGACGAATGGACTATGCTAGAATGATCCCCCTGGTCGACCACGTCGCAAAACTTGTTGCAAGAATGATGAAGGGATAGGCGTAGTATTGATGAACGATCCGCTGGAAAATACCGCAAAACAAACCGACGAGAGAGAATCTACAAAAGCGGCTGAACCTGAAAATCAGCCGGTAGAAGTTCCGGAGGAGTCGACGGATCTGAACCAACGTTTGGCTCAAGCTGAAAAGCAGGTCGAGTTCTACAAGGATCAGCTTCTCCGCAGGGTTGCCGATTTCGACAATTTCAAGAAACGGGCGGAATCTGAATCGGCGTCTGTTTTTAAGTATGCGAAAGTTGATATCATTCAGGAACTCCTTCCTGTCATAGACGATTTTGAGCGATCGTTGAAGCTCGCCAAAGACCGTAGAGAATCGGAACCATTTGCCAAAGGAGTCGAGCTCATCTATCAGAAACTGACGAAATTTTTGCAGTCGCAAGGCGTGAAGGAGATCGAGTCGCTCGGCAAGGAATTTGACGTTCATTTCCACGACGCATTGCTCCAGATTCCACGGAGTGACGTCCCTCCTCATGTTGTCATCGAGGTTGTGGACAAAGGATATATGCTTGAGGATCGCGTCCTGCGTCATGCAAAAGTGGTTGTATCAGCAAGTCCGACTGGTGACGACACTGACGTGAACAAGAACGACGAGCAATCCATCGGGCCAGAGACCACCACGAAGATCGAGAACTAGAGAGTAGAATGGCAAAACGGGACTATTACGAAATACTCGGCATCTCACGCACTGCAACCCCGGATGAGATCAAGAAGGCATATCGGCAGATGGCAATGAAGTACCATCCCGATCGCAATCCGGGGAATAAGGAAGCCGAAGAGGTATTCAAGGAAGCAGCGGAAGCATACGAGGTGCTCGGCGATCAGGACAAGCGAAGACGCTATGACCAGTTCGGCCATGAAGGCATGCGAGGCACGAACTATCATGAATTCCACGATGTCAATGACATCTTCTCAACGTTTGGCGACATCTTTGGAGGTGGAATCGGTGGCGGAATTTTTGACGAGGTGTTCGGCGGCCGCGGCCGGCGGTCGGGACGATCACACCAGGGAACGACAGGTGCAGACCTGAAAGCGAAGCTCCCTCTGACGCTCGAGGAAATCTCCACCGGCATCGAGAAGAAGCTGAAAATCAAGAAACAAAAGAAGTGTGATGTCTGTAACGGTACCGGCGCCAAACCGGGAACAGGCTCTTCGAACTGCCCACAGTGTGAGGGAAGCGGTGAGTTACGGCAGGTCTCCCGATCCATGTTCGGGCAATTTGTCAATATAACGACATGCCCTACCTGTGGCGGTGAAGGTCGAATCGTTCGGGAGCCTTGCACGAATTGTCATGGCGAGGGACGACTCTCCGGTGAGACAACAATAAAGGTCAACGTGCCCGCAGGAGTCTCTGAAGGAAACTACATTCCGCTGCAAAGCCAGGGCAATGCCGGGCAGCGTGGTGGTCCCCCGGGTGACTTGATTGTCCTCATCGAAGAACAGCCACATCAGTACTTCAGCCGCAGCGGTGATGACATTATCTACGATCTCAATATCAGTTTCCCGATGGCAACACTCGGCGGGGAGATCGAAATCCCAACGCTCACCGGCAAGGCGAAGCTGACCATCGACGCGGGCACACCTCCGGGGAGGATGCTGCGGATGAGAGATCGCGGCGTGCCGCACCTCAACAGCCATGGGCGCGGAGATCAGCTTGTGAGAATAAGCGTTTGGGTGCCGGCGAAGGTCAACTCCAAGGAAAAGGAGCTTCTGAAGCAGCTTGGCACGGAAGAGCACATCGTCCCGACCGAGGAAGAACGTCACGGCCATTCGAAGACTTTCTTTAACAAAGTGAAAGATGCTTTTTCATAGACAGGAATGATTCAGCGGTTGATCAACTGGCTCGCGCTGACGCCGACGGAACGGAACGTGATCCTGTTCCTGACGCTCACGCTCGTGGTTGGCGCTGCGATTCGGTTCTATCAAGATACAGTTCCTCCGAATCGACAGTTTGACTACTCTGCTCTTGACAGTACATTTGCAGTTTTTCAGAAGCATGTTGCGGCCGATTCCATCCGCCAGGAAAAGGGAAAATCGAACCGGGTCGTGAACATCAACATAGCCGGCAAAGCAGAACTGACGAGTCTGCCCGGAATCGGAGCGGTTCTTGCGGAGCGTATCATTCGCCAGCGGGAGGAACAGGGAGAATTTGAAGCAATTTCAGATCTTCAGAAGATTAAAGGAATCAGCAAGAAGAAGTTTGAAAAACTTAAGCCACTCGTCGACATTCAATAGGCACCAAACGAATCATCTGCTTTCGTCACCGACCGGGAAAGGCACCATACGACCATGAGATCCTCCTACTATTCCGGCATTTCCTTCTACAAAGGTCAGATTCAACTCGCCGAACTCGACCACGGAAGAAAAAAGACGGTAACAGTGTTGAACGAGCGCACCTCTGCCGTCGATTTGTCGCGGGACGCCAAGTTCTCTGCCGACCATCCTCAGCTCCACACATTTATCTACGAGCTGGAAGAGATGATCAAAGAGAACAAGGTACATTCCAAGACCGTTTCGTTTGCTCTCCCGACGGAACCGTTGCTGATGAGCGTCATCCCCCTCGATGCATCGCTCCAGGGGCAAGGACTGACATCTCATCTTCAGTGGGAATTCGAGCAATACTACCCGACCGTTCCCATCAAGGATTACATTGTCAGTGCCTATCCGATTCCCGGACCCAGCAAAGGAGTCAAACAGGCTTTTCTCGTCGGCGTTCAACGGGGAACGATAGCCTTCCTGAAACGAGCGGCTGCCGAATTGCGACTCCAGGTTCACTTGATTGACATAGACCACTTCAGTGTGGAAAAAACGCTTCGGCATTGCCATCCGGAACTCCTGGAAGATGAAATCCTCCTCATTGGAGTTCGGGGAAACGGAATTGATGTGAGCATGGTGTCCCAGGGTCAATATGTCGACTACCGTGCGTACACTATGCAACATGCGGATGACCTGAAGAATGCGATCGCTGACTACCGGCAGTATCTCGAGCAGAAGGAAAGCATCGAATCGATTAACAAGATTGTCCTCTACGGTTACGATGTGACCGCACAAACCATCAATCACATTCAACGGGAGACCGGCATCTCGACGATGGTGCTGGACGCGATGAACAATCTTACGCCGTCGAAAAAGCTCTACGACGTGTATGTGAAGGACAACTCACGATTCTCTGCGGCGATCGGATTGGCGTTGCGAACTCAATGAGAATTATCGCCGGACAACACCGCGGGCGGATTCTTGTGAATGTCCGCGATCTTTCGGTACGACCAACAACCGACCGGGCGAAACAAACGATTTTCGACATTCTTTCGAATCGACTGGATTTCGACGGAATAGAAGTCCTCGATCTGTTCTCAGGCAGTGGAAGTCTGGGGCTTGAAGCCATCAGCCGCGGCGCGCGCCAGGTGACCTTCGTAGACAAATCTCCGCAATCACTGCAAGTGCTCGAAACGAATGTCAGGACAATCGGGTGCAATGATCAATGCACGTCGTACGCAGCTGACGCCTTCTGGTACCTCAAGAACGCACGCCGCGCGTTCGACCTGGTCTTCGTCGACCCTCCCTATCGTCTGGAACGGATTGCAGATTTGCCGGCAGAGCTGTTTGCGTCGGAAGCACTCAGAGAGGGAACGTTCGTTGTCATGGAACATAGCAAGGAGAGCCCGGTCCGGCCTTCTGAGAGCATGTTCGAGATTACCCGCAAACCGTTCGGTCAGACCATCGTTCTTGTCCTGAGGACAAAACCAAAAGAACCGATTCAGACATCGTCGCCAACGCTTGAAGGATAAGACATGAGAACCGCGATCTATCCAGGGACTTTTGACCCGATCACGAACGGGCACATTGACATCATTCAACGGGCTCTGAAACTCTTTGACAAGGTTATCATTACGGTAGCCCGGAACTCTGCAAAAGATCCGTTGTTTTCAGAAGAGGAGCGCCTTGCCATGATCAAGGAGGCGGTGCGTCACCTCAAAGGAGTCGAGGTGGATACCTTCGACGGACTGCTCGTGAGCTATGCACACAGGAAGAGAGCAACGGCCTTTGTACGTGGACTTCGGGCGATTTCGGATTTCGAGTATGAGCTTCAGATGGCGTTGATGAACCGGAAGTTGAATGAAAACCTGGTGACAGTGTTCCTGATGCCGAACGAAAAATATACATACCTGAACTCCAGCATCGTCCGGGAAATCGCCAGCCACCAGGGAAATGTCAGCAAGTTTGTCCCAAAACATGTGCTGCGGGAATTGAAGAAGAAGTTCCCTCAAACGAAGTAACAGCGGAGCATCATCGGTTAGAACGAGGAGGATTGTAGAGAAATCATGCCGACGTACGATTACATCTGCAAGGAGTGCGGTCACGCATTCGAGGAGTTTCAGTCGATGTCATCGGCTTTCCTGACCGTGTGCCCGTCATGCGGAAAACCCGCCCTGAAGCGCCAGATGGCAGGCGGGGCCGGGATGATTTTCAAGGGAAGCGGTTTTTATCAGACAGACTACAAGAAGACGAGTTCCGCGGGGAGTAGTCCATCGAGTTCTGGCGGCGGTAGTGCCAAACCTGAGTCAAAAACTCCTCCACCGTCGAAAACAGAATCACCCTCGTCCGATTCCAAGCCCGATTCATCTCCACCGAGCTCCAAACCTGATTCGTCCAAATAACAGAAGCCCCGCTAAGAGCGGGGCTTTGTGTTTCTAGATCGTCGGTCCTGCTTTAGCCACTTCCGGCGGACAACCCGACTCAAACTTCTTGAAGTTCTCGATGAACCGGGACGCCAGCTGTTTGTACTTCTGCATGTAGATCTCTTTGTTTGGCCACGATCCGGACGGATCCAGAATATTCGCGGGGACCCCTTCGCAGGATTTCGGAACATCGAAACCGAACACCGGATCCGCGACGAATGGCACATTCAGAAGTTCACCCGTCAATGCTGCTTCGAGGAGCCGTCGCGTGTAGCGGATGCTGATCCGCTTTCCGACCCCGTACGCGCCGCCAATCCATCCCGTATTGACAAGCCAGCAATGGGCTCCATGTTTCAAAATCTTGCGCTTCAAAAGATCGGCGTAAAACGCCGGATGATGAACCATAAATGGCGCTCCGAAACACGTGCTGAACGTCATCTCCGGCTCTTTGCCCAATCCGACTTCCGTTCCGGCAATTTTCGATGTGTATCCGGAAATAAACTGATACATCGCTTGTTCCGGGGACAGTTTTGCGATCGGGGGCATCACACCGGAAGCATCGCACGTCAACAAAATGATGTTCTTAGGATGCCCGGCCATCTTCTCGGGTATTGCGTTGCTGATGTACTCCAGTGGATACGATGCCCGGGTGTTCTCGGTAATCGACTCATCGTCCAGATCAACCCGACGGGTCACAGGATCATAGACAACGTTTTCCAGGATGGTGCCAAACATCCTTGTGGTAGCGTAAATCTGGGGCTCGGCCGACTGTGAGAGTCGAATCACTTTGGCGTAACATCCTCCTTCAAAGTTAAACACTCCTTCATCGGACCATCCGTGTTCATCATCTCCGATGAGGCCGCGTTTCGGGTCTGCCGACAGAGTGGTTTTTCCCGTTCCGGACAGACCAAAGAAGATCGCCGTATCGCCGTCCTTCCCAACGTTGGCGGATGCATGCATAGACATTACTCCGTCCAAAGGAAGAACGTAATTGAGAATAGTGAAGATCGATTTCTTGATCTCCCCTGCATACGCCGTGTTGCCGATCAGACACAATTTCTGGGCGAAATTCAGGGCGATAAAGGTGTTGAGATTCGTTCCATCGATCTGCGGGACTCCTTTGAAGGAAGGGATCGCCATCACCGTGAATTCAGGAATGTGGCGGCGGCACTCTTCATTCGACTTCGGCATGATAAACATATTGCGGACAAACACCGCGTGCCAGGCGTATTCGGTGATGACGCGAATCGGAATCCGGTACTTCGGATCCGCGCCAGCATAGCAGTCCGTCACAAAGAGGTCGCGTCCCTGCAGGAAGCCCTGCATCCGATTGAAGAGATCGTTGAACTTTTCTGCGCTGAACGGGCGGTTGTACTGACCCCACCAGATTTTATCTTCCGTTGAGGGCTCCTTGACAATGACTTTGTCATTCGCCGATCGAGCCGTATGTTTCCCGGTGTTCGCCACGATGGCACCCATCTGCGAGATGCGCGCTTCCTTCCGGAAGGCAATCTCTTCATAGAGAGCTTCTGTCGGAAGATTCCAGTACACCATCCTCAGGTTTGTCAGGCCGTGATTTTCCAATCCGTAGTCGCTCTTGAGGGCGGAGGCTTCGCTTTGAGCAGGTGTCTTGATGTCTAAGATATTGTTCATAGCCAATCCCTCACGAGTTTACGGTCACCGATATAGATCTCATTCGGGGAGTTCGGGTCGAGAGCCCATTTGATTCGGGCGACACCCTCCGTGACATCCTTGATCGATCCGGCATAGCTCAATCTGAGGTGCCCTTCCATCCCGAATTCCTTGCCGGGGACGGTGACAACGAGAGCCTTCTTGAGCAACAGCTGGGAGAGCTTGACCGAGTCATTGGAGTACGCCCGGAAATCAGGCAGACAGTAGTAGGTACCGTCTGGCTTGGTGATCTTCACCCCGGAGAATGACTGCAGCTCCTGCATCATCACGTTGCGATTGTTCTCAATCGTCAACCGGAGAATCTCGATGCAGCTTTGGAGTCCCGTCAACGCACCCTCGGCCGCGGCTTGAAGCAAAACGGACGCTGTGGTTGTAATCTGCCCCTGAACGTTCGTCATAATGCCGACGAGATTCCTGTTCGCGATGGCCCAACCGATCCGGAACCCGGTCATTCCATAGAGTTTCGAAATTCCATTGACAACAATGACATGGGTTGATTCAATATCTTTCGTCGTATACTTGTAGCTCGATGGCCACTTCTTCCCATCGAAAACGAGCTTGTGATAGATGTCATCCATGATGACATAGATGCCCTTCTTCTCACAATACTCCACGATCTGCGCAATGAACTCCTCCGGATACATGACGCCCGACGGATTGTTCGGACTATTCACGATGATCGCTTTTGTGTAGGAGCTGACGGCCTTCAGAATATCTTCCATTCTCGGATAGAAACCACCATCTTCGGGCTTCACAACCACAGGCACACCGTAGACCATCCTCACCATTTCGGGATAGCTCACCCAGTACGGTGCAAGGATGATCACTTCATCCTGAGGGTTCAAGACGGAATACAGGATGTTGTAAACAGATTGCTTCGCGCCTGCGGATACAATGATGTTCTCCGGTGCCACGACTTTGTCATAGTTCTCTTCAGTGTACTTCACGATCGCCTTTTTGAGGGAAGGCGTACCATCGGCCGGAGTGTACTTCACGTCACCCGAATTGAGTTTCGCTGCTGCACTCAGGATTGCGGAAATCGGAGCTTTGTTCTTTGGCTCACCGACACCGAGATGAATCACCGCTTCGCCCTTCTCCCGCAGAACTCTTGCTTCCTCATTGAGCTTCAGCGTCGGCGACTCAGCAATCGACTTTGCTAGCTGGCTTACCGTCATAGTTAGACTAACCTCCTTTTGCCGTTCATAACACACTGTGTGATGCTTCAGGCGGTCAAGATTTGTGCCATAGAATTGGTCAAATTGCCACGGTTCCCAAATGCTGGAGGACCTTTTTTCCCATGCATGAAAGGACTTTTTCCAAGAGTTGGAAAAAGTCCGTCAGGCACTCACCCTCCGATTTCAAATCCGACCCGACTCAGAACCTTTGCCGCGCGTGTTGACATTTCCTTCGATTCGAACGCAAGTCGAAATGTCCCGCCGCGCCCCTCACGAACTTTCATCAACTCGATATCCTTGATGTTGACCTTGGCTTTCGCCAATGATGAGGTCATCCTTGCAATCATTCCCGGCTGGTCTTTCACAAACACATAAAGTTCGTCAAGCTGGTGAATGAAGCCTTTCATCGTTTTCGGGATGTTGTTCCGTATGCGGCGTGCTGAGTTGAATTCTTTGCCGAGAGAAAATGCTCTTCTCCTCAGGAGAACCTTCCGATAGGCACTCAGCTCCCGGATCATCAACTTGAGCGACTTGTCGATCTCAGTTTTGTTTTGGGTCAGGATATCTGCCCATATCTCAGGTTTGCTTGACGCAATCCGTGTGAGATCGCGAAACCCTCCTGCGGCGAGGCGCAGGTGACGACGTCCTGAAGCATGCCGACCGCCGGCAACATTCGTCAATGCCACGGCTGTCAGCTGCGGCAGATGACTGACAACGGAAACTACCTCATCGTGCGTTCGGGAATCAAGCAGTACCACCCGTGCTCCTAATTCTTCAAGAAAGGTCGCTAAACGTTTTGCGGCCGGGGTCGTTTTCCCCCGCGGCGGTGTTAGAACATACACTGCGTTCTCAAACAGCAGCGGATGAGCCGCTTCGACTCCCGATAGTTCAACTCCTGCCATCGGGTGACCGCCGATGAAATTTCCTTGAGGAAACAGTCGTCGGGCCGAACGGACAATGCTCGCCTTGACGCTCCCTACATCCGACACTAATGCCTTCGAAGGCGCGTATTTTGCAATGAGCGGTATACTCTTGAGAATCTCGGAAACAGGCATCGCTATGAGGACAAGATCGGCATGTTCAACTGCTGAGCGGAGACTCGTTGCGGCTCTGTCAATCGCCCCTTTGCGGAGCGCTTTCTTCAATACATCCCGGCGGTCGAAGCCCACCACAGTCATCGATCGGAAATGCTTCCTGATCGCCAGCCCCAAGGACCCACCAATGACCCCGACACCGATAATGGTGACCTGCGAAAAAGGAGGCGGTGTGCGGATAGGGATCTTCATTCACTTCTCAGGGCGCTAGAGTATCGAGCGACCAATCGCCTCCGCAATCATCCGCACTTCTTTCATCATCTGGGTGAATTGTTCCGGGAAGAGTGATTGTGCACCATCAGAGAGCGCGTGATCGGGATCATTATGAACTTCGACGATGATTCCGTCAGCCCCGGCAGCGACGCAAGCTCTGGCCATGGGAATAACTTTATCCCGTATGCCGATGCCATGCGATGGATCCGCGATGACCGGGAGATGACTCTTCTTCTGAACAACGGGAATCGCTCCAATGTCCAAGGTATTGCGCGTTGCGGTTTCAAACGTTCGGATACCCCGTTCGCAAAGAATAACCTGATGATTTCCCCCGGCGAGAATGTACTCCGCAGACATCAGCCATTCCTCGATGGTTGCCGAGAGTCCCCGTTTGAGGAGAACTGGCTTCGACGCATGGCCAAGGTCTTTCAGAAAAGTATAGTTCTGCATGTTCCGGGCGCCGATCTGAAGAATGTCAGCATACTTTTCAACCAGATCAATCTGACTTCTATCCATGACCTCGGTCACGACTTTGAGCTTGTATTCGTCGGCTGCCGATCGCATCAACTTCAGCCCTTCCTCTCCCATTCCCTGGAAGGTATAGGGCGATGTCCGCGGCTTGAAGGCGCCTCCCCTCAGAATTCTGGCACCCGAGGCTGCCACCAATTTTGCGATAGTGAAAATCTGAGCCTCACTTTCCACAGAACAGGGACCAGCCATGACCACGACCTGACTCCCGCCTATTCTCACATCGCCGACATCAAAGACCGATCCCTCCCGCTTAAATGCACGGCTCGCGAGTTTGTACTGTTCGGTGATTCGGAGGACCTCCGCAACACCGGGAAGGAGCTGGATTTGGCGATGGTCGAACTCTGGATGGACCCCGATCGCTCCTAGTACCGTTTGCTGGATTCCAGTCGATCGGTGAACGTCAAATCCGTGTTCGTTCAGGACACGAATGATCTCTTCAATCTGCTTGTCGGTTGCGCCGTGTTCGGTTACAACAATCATAGGATTCAGTGAGTAGTTTCAGGATGAGTGAATATCAGCGTTTCAGGTGTTTTGTTGATAGCGATCGAGCTTGAAATTCTCCCCGAGATACAGTCGGCGAGCCTCCGGATCATTCGCGAGATACTCAGCTGTTCCGGATTTGAGGATCTTCCCCTCAAACAGAAGATACGAATGATCTGTAATGGAAAGCGTTTCGTGCACATTGTGATCGGTCACCAACACGCCGATATTTTTTTCCTTCAGCTTCATAACGATCTTCATGATGTCTTCCACGGCGATAGGGTCGATTCCGGCAAACGGCTCGTCGAGCAGCATGAATTTCGGATCGAGAGCAAGTGCGCGAGCGATTTCCGTCCGACGCCGTTCACCCCCGGAGAGCACATATCCCTTGCTCTTCACGAGATGCGTAAGCCCAAAATCTTCCAGGAGGCGGTCACATTTCTCCTCGCGCACATTGCGAGGCATGTCGCTTATTTCAAGGACTGCGAGAAGGTTGTCACGAACGGTCAGCCGACGGAAGACAGATGCTTCCTGAGGTAAGTATCCGATCCCAAGCCTTGCCCTCTCGTACATCGGCATACTGGTAATTTCTTTGCCATCGGCAAAGACCCGTCCCCCGTTGGGTCGGACCATTCCGACAATCATGTAGAACGTCGTCGTCTTGCCGGCGCCGTTCGGACCCAACAAGCCGACGATTTCGCCCTGGCGCACCTGAATGGTGACCTGGTTCACGACAGTGCGACTCTTGTATCGCTTGACCAAACCATCGGATCGTAATATGCTCCGACGGTCCTGCGCGGGTGCGTCACTCATAGGAATCATAGACCATTCTCAGCTGCTTGCGTTTGGGCCGATCCGGAATCCAACTGAAGCCGTCAAGGTTGTACTCGTGCTCACGATTCATGATCATGTGCTCAGGAAAGTACCTCCCTTCGACACCGCCGACAATTTTGATGCGATCAATTTTGCCGCTAACAAATTCCATGAGAATGCGATCACCACTTGACCGATTGACGCCGTTCGGTTCTGCGCCGTCAAACAGGTAATAGAGACTTGTCGCTGTCCGATCAGCATCAATCCCGACAATCTTCCCGTTCAGGAAGTGCATCGTGATTTCCCGCGCCGACAGCTGATTGTATCTCATACGGTGGACCGAATCCACCCGCGATACTGCAAAGGCGTGTCCATGGACAAACACCGTCTCAAGCTTGCGTTCGCGCGTACGGACGACAATCGAATCGCCGGTCAACTGGTTTTCGGCATGCCACACGACGGGCTTATTTCGAAGAATAACACGGTCACCCTTAAGAAAGTAGACGGCATCACCGCAGCGCGCTGCAAAATCGGTTCGCGCCATCTCCACTCTGCCGCGTGCAATGAAGTAACTCGAAGTGTCCTGAAATGCCTCCATGAACGACCCCGTCACCAGCAGCGTATCGATCCCCCCACTCGAGGTCGAGTCGATTTGCATCAACCTCGGTCGCCTCGGCACTACCGTGTACTTTCTCTGTTCAAAGTGAATCACCGAATCGCCGAACACCGTCAGGTTGTTCTCCGGGCTGAAGATGCTCACGTTCCCGACACTGATCGACTTCCCCTCATTCTCGAAGTACGTCAGCGAATCGGAATCCGTCGACGAACTCGAATCAACAACATGCACCGAACCATAAAACTCCGAACGTTTTTCATTCGCCCAATATTTGCCGCGGCTCGAAGTCAGGACCATGCGACCTCGTGTAAGTCGAACACCGTTTGGCATTTCTGCCCGCCGCTCGTCCCCAAAATAGAGGCCATAATTCGAGCTAAGGGAGACGCTGTCACGAATTATTTTCACATTCCCAAACAACTGAACCACATTCGTTTGAAGATTCCGCAGTGCGGAATCGCACCAGATCGTTACTTTTCCCGTTGGAGAAGGCTGAACCATATGCACGGTGCCGATGAGCGCCTGGATCTGCTGAGTGCCGACAGATCTCACATCAAGTACCTGCGTTGGCGGAAGCACCTCGAATGCCTTCTGCTGGGCGTAGACCCAGCCGGTCGAGATGACTCCACCGAGAAGCAACAGCTGAAGCGGAGATTTGATTGAGTGGAGTATCATCCTCATTTGTCCGGCCGAACCTGCGCAGTCACCTTGAAAATCTTGTAGTTCCTCAACCGTTGGTCGGATTCGAATCCCTGGCCTTGAACCCTCTCTTTGGGCGAAACAATCGCCACGTAGTCCGACGTGTGGATCAGTCGACGCTGATTGTCCCAAAAGAGCCTTTCAGACCGGAGCCTCGTGCTGTCGTCAGAAACAACCAGCACGTTCCCAAAAGCATCAATGTCGTACGTTCGCTCGTTGACCTTGCCGTGCAAGGCGGTCATCGTTGTCGTTTGCTTTCCAAGCTCGTTGAAGAAATATACGACGACACCAGAATCCAGAAGCGTTTCCTGCGGGCTGTCGAATTTTCGGATGTACCCTGCTATGATTTTTGCCTGAACTCTACCCGAATCAGATATGATAACCGTGCTGTGCCAGCTTTCCTGCTGCGGGCCATGCTTTGTGTCGATACCCTGAAGAACGCTGGGCCGTATTTTCTCTCCACAGGCAGAAAGGCCAAGCGTCAACACCGCGACACTCAGGAGAACCGCTGCACGGATAGACGATTTCATCCGACAGCATCCTGCCGCAACCCGGCCTTCACGAGATCGTGCAGATGGAGCATCCCCACCGGGCGATGCTGTTCGTCAACGACTACCAACTGGGTGATATTGAAGGACTCCATCTCCTCAAGTGCCGTGGCCGCGAGAAGTCCTTTTCGAATCGTCTTGGGATTCTTCGTCATTGCATCGGCTGCGGTGACGTTAGTGACATCCTTCGTTCGATGAAGAAGTCTTCGCAAATCGCCGTCCGTAACAATTCCTCGCAACCTTCCCCCCGAATCGATCACACAGGTTGCTCCGAGACGCTTTGAGGTCATTTCAACAATCGCGTCAGAAAGCGGGACCTCTTCCCGAACGACCGGGACATTTGCCCCCAACACCATCATTTCCTCGACACGGAGCAGAAGTCTCTTCCCGAGATTGCCTCCCGGATGGAACATCGCAAATTCTTCCTTCGTAAATCCTCTTCTATCGAGCAGAGCAATTGCCAAAGCATCCCCGAGCGCCAACGTTGCAGTGGTCGAAGCGGTAGGAGCAAGATCATGCGGACACGCTTCCTCCTTCACACTTGTGTCGAGGACAATATCGCACTGTTGCGCAAGTTGGGACCCAAGGGTACCAACCATCGCAATGATCTTGACTCCGATCCTTCGAAACATCGGCAACAGCTGCCGGATTTCTTCAGTGTCACCGCTCTTCGAAAGGCAGATGACAACATCCTCCTCCCGCACCATGCCAAGATCCCCGTGAACTGCATCTGAAGGGTGTAAGAAAACCGCCGCTGTGCCCGTGGAGTTCATGGTGGCGACAATTTTCCGCGCGACGAGCCCTGACTTTCCCATTCCCGTCACGATCACTCGTCCCGTGCTGTTGAAAATGAGGTCAACTGCTGCGGCAAAGCGGTCGTCGATTCTAAGCGCTAACGCCTCGAGTGCTTCAGCTTCAATCCGAATAACCTGTTTACCCCGTTCGATGGATGTGCTCATATGATCTCTTGGGTTCAGATCTAGAATTCTTTTTTGTGTCCTGGCTGCTTCTTCTTCCCCGTGAGGGTCCCAACAATACCTTGAATCCAATTCACCTTGTGTTGACCAGCCAAGATCAGGTCTCCTGCCAGCGCCACTTTATTTCGAAGTTGGTTGTACGACGCAAAGGCACTGATCAAATCGGAATCACTGTATGCACCCGGAAGCTCAAACAGGCTCTTCGGATCGAGAGCGATCTTTGGATCATGGATGCCCGTTTGGAGCATAAGCTCGTTGTAGAAACCGGTGACCGGTATCAAGGCATTCACCCCGGTCTGTCCATCTTGCACCCATATCCGATGATCTTTGCTGCACAGGACAAGGACGAGAGCCTGACCGGCTGTTGTCGCCATTGTGACTTCGCGAATCCTAGAACGGCATGATGGGCAAGGCTGCGATGGCAGCCATTCCGAAAAACTCCACCTTCGAATCTGCCGAAGCGCCGCAAGGTCGATGCAGTCTGAGCCACCTTCCAACTCGAACTCAAGCTGCCTGCCGAATCGTTCGCGAAGACTGATGGTCAGGGCACCCAGCGCGTGCTCCACAACGCCGTATGCAAGGAGCTGAGGGAGCGGAGAGTCGATATCGACAACCCACCCCGGCTCCGCAAGGATATAATTGCCTTCACCGCGACGTCCAGCGGCTACAACAGGCCACGCTTCAACGAACGTCCTGTACTCAGCATAGCCGGATCGCTCTTTTGGCAACACCCACAAAAGGAGATCGCGCTCAAGCGAGTCCAGCTCGCGAGGGAACCGCGCCAAGGAACTCATCACAGGCATCCTACAATTGAGCGTTTACAATCATATCGATCACTTCCCGAACCGCTCCTTCTCCCCCTCTACGCATGCAGATGTAGTGGACAACCTTGCGCACATTCAGGACAGCATCTGCAGGAGCAGCGGAAAACCCTACACGCTCGAGGACTGGAAGATCCGGCTCATCGTCACCAACATAAGCAATCTCCGCATCCTGCAAGCCGAATTTCTTCTTGATGCGGTTGTATGCATTAAGCTTATCGTGGAGATTCTGATGAAGTTCAGTGATACCGAGCTCCTCAGCCCTCCTCACAATGATGCTGGAGACCCTTCCCGTGATAATGCCGACCGGGATGCCGAATCTCTTGAGTTTGACGATCCCGTATCCATCTTTAACATTGAATTTCTTGAACTGTTCTCCCTTGCCGGAATAGTACAAGCCTCCGTCGGTCATGACGCCGTCGACGTCAAGAAGGAGAAGCCGAATCCTGCGAAGCGCTGATCGTCTGGGGCGTTTCGTTGGCAAGTTCCGTCCTTGGGGGATTGCTACTTTTTGGGACTCTTTTTCACAACGGCATCGATTGCCGTAACCTGTTTGACAAGTTCATCAAGGAGGTCCAGCTTGAGTTGGCTCGCGGCATCGCTGAGAGCCCTGGGCGGGTTCGGATGTGTTTCAACAAAAATCGCATCGCACCCGGCAGCAACTCCCGCTCGCGCAATCGGGAAAATGAACTCAGGCTGCCCCCCACTTCGTGTCGACTCCCCGCCGGGTAATTGGACAGAGTGAGTCGCATCGAGAACTACCGGAAATCCGGAACGCCGCATGATCGCGAGCGACCGCATATCAACAACGAGATTGTGATAGCCAAATGTCGTGCCCCGTTCGGTGAGCAGAATTCTCTTGTTGCCCGTCGACGACACTTTTTCGGCTGCGAGCCTCATATCCTCCGGGGCCAAGAACTGCCCCTTCTTGATATTGACGACTTTGCCGGTCTTCCCGGCCGCCTGAAGGAGTTCGGTTTGTCTGCAGAGAAAGGCGGGAATCTGAAGAATATCCACCACTTTGGACGCCTGCACGGCCTCCTCCGATGTGTGGATGTCGGTCAGAATCGGGATTCCGTATCGCTTCCTGACCTCTGCAAGAATCGCAAGCGCTTCTTCCATTCCAATGGAAGAGAATGAACGAACGCTTGTACGGTTCGCTTTCTTGTATGAGGACTTGAAAATCAGGGGAATCCGACGACGTTCGGCGATGCGAACAATTCGCTCTGCTGTCGCAAGCAGCGATTTCCTGCTCTCGACAACACACGGTCCTGCGATGAGAACGAGAGGATTGTTGCCGCCGATTCTTATGTCACCAACCTTGACGACCAAGCGTTTCCCTTCAATACAATGCTCTTTTCCATCTGTTCAAGTGTCATGAACTTACGAAAAAATGCCACAACAATCAAAAAACAGCACCAGACGGGCATCCTTGCTTCTCCTCGCTTATTGCCGTATTTTTAGCGTTAGAATAATCTCATCACCTGATGAACGTCCGAGCATACGCAAAAATCAATATTGGACTGCACGTCCTCGGCAAACGACCCGACGGGTACCACAACATCGAGACGGTTTTCCGCCTGATCGACCTGTATGACGAGCTGGAATTTGTGCAAGACGACGAGGGAATCTCTTTCACTTCCGACAGTCCTGTACTTGTGAACGACGATACCAATCTCTGCATACGGGCTGCACATCTTCTCCGCGAGCTTACCGGTATTCACATGGGTGTGGAGATCACGCTGAAGAAACGAATTCCCCTCGGCTCCGGTCTGGGCGGAGGGAGTTCGGATGCTGCCGCCGTTCTCAAAGGCCTCACGAAACTGTGGGCGCTGGATATTTCAACCGAAGAGCTGCAAACCGTCAGCGCGACTCTGGGATCCGACGTTCCGTTCTTCTTCACCTCTCAGACCGCCTTTGCCACAGGCAGGGGCGAACTGCTGGCGCCGTTTGCATTGCAGATCCCATATTGGATTCTTGTCGTTACTCCCGATATTCATGTATCGACACTGTGGGCGTATTCGAATATGCGCCTGAAACAAGTCCCGAGTCGGACCGACCTGCGGGAACTTCTGCAAACCGCCATCAACAAACCTGAACTCCTCCGGACCAGTCTCACGAACGACTTCGAACAGACAGTCTTCAGGGAATTCGGCGATATCGCAAAACTCAAGGAGACGCTCCTGAAGGAAGGTGCTGATGTTGCATTGATGAGCGGAAGCGGTTCCTCCGTTTTCGCCTTCTTTTCCTCTGAGGTAAAAGCAAAGCGCTTGAGTTCTGAACTTTCAAAGAGATACTTTGTGTCACTCACTGAGCCCCAGTTCAAACCCGAGATCAACTAACCTCAGCCTGAACCAGTGTCACTCCGAAAATCCTGCATTGACGCCTATCTCCTGAAGAACCTGCTGAGATTTGCCCTTCTTGCTCTTTTTGCACTTTCAAGCGCCAGTGCCCGGCAATTCGTTGCCTCCGATTCATTGATCGGACTGCAGCCGGACTCTTTGCGTCCACCTCGCTACAAGACTCGGTTCATTCCTTTCATCGGGAATTTAGAACGCAGCGCCGATTCGACGAGCAGGCGTCACTCGACACAGTTCGTCCAGTCCGACGCGATATCTGCCGCCGATCTTCTCTGGCGCGAGCCCGGCGTCTTCATCCGGGACCTCGGTCAACCCGGACAACCCATTCAATTGAATATTCGCGGCCTCGACGACCGGTCGGCTGCCCTCCTCCTTGATGGCCGCCCACTCCGGGACCCCATCACTGGCCGCTGCAACCTCTATGACATCCCCATCGAGTATCTCGATCAGATCGAACTGGAGAACAGCTCTGCATCGCTCTTTGCCGCTCCCAATTCTGCCGGCGGAACGATCAATCTTGTCTCGCATCAGTACGACAATGTCCATCCGATGACAAAGCTGCGCTTTCTGCAAGGACCGTTCGGGCACATCCTGACTGATGGCATCTTTGCCCAGAACCTTAGCCGCGGGGTGAACGCGATGTTTGGATTCCAGCGATTGGTAACCGACGGGAGATTTCCGAATTCGCAGTATGACTCATGGAACATTCGCGCGAGGGTGCGATACAATATCACGGAAAACCTGAACGTCTGGATAAGCGATTTCTACAACAAAGCAACGACGGGTCTCAACGGAGGGATCGATCCTTTCAACAGTCCAACCTTGTTCGATGAAGTGACCGCAGTGGTTCGCGACGAATCGACGGTTCAGACAGTGTCCCGGCATGACTTCACGCTCGGTCTTGTTGGGAAATTCCTTCCCGATACCACATCGAGGACCAAAGTGCTCCTCTATTATTCCATGATCGACCGCGAGTACTCCACCGGCGCAACACAATACACTCCGCCGACGTTCTCTGACATTCAGAAATCTTCACTCTGGGGGACCAAACTCGAGCAACAGATTGACCTCTCCCCCCTCGATATCGAATTAGGCGGTGAGATCGAACGGAGAATCATTCAGAAAGGATTCTTCCTCCCGAAGCTTGCAGAAACCTACTCGAGTGCACAAGCCCGAGCCATCATTCGGCCATTCGAATGGCTCTCAGGTGAAAGCTCCGCGAGATTCGAGAGCCTTCGAAGTGACGATGCTCTTTCATGGAGTTTGAGAGTAGAGGGGGGAATCACCGATTGGCTCAGCATTTGGGGTGGACTCTCTCGAAGTGTCCGATTCCCGACAATCCAGGAGCTGTATTGGGCTGATTCTTCTCTCGTCCGACTCGGCTTGCCTGGAAAAGAGACTCACTCCGTGCTGGAATTTGGATTTCAGATCAAGACAACTCCGCTGAGCGTCTCGTTGCAGGGATTTAAAAGAAGGATTGACAATGCCATTGTCTTGAGGCAAGCAGAAATCTTCAACGACACTGCAGAGCAGTACATTATGTTCTTTCCTCAAGTGGACGTCCAGGGAATCGCTGCCGATATCTCCATGCGATTCTGGCGTTTCGCTTTGGCAGGAAACTTCACGTATACCGACTATCGACAACAAGAGAACTCGACTCAACCTTTTCCCCGATTTGCCTCCTTCAGCGAGTTCTCTTACAGCGACACATTTGGAGATCGTGTTGTCGATTTGAAAGTCGCTGTCAGATTGAAGGCAATCAGCCGCCACTTTGGCCTCCAGCTCATTCCGGAGCAACTTTCCTTCACACAGCAGAACTCGGCGCTCTCGCCGGGATTCGCTATGGTTGATTTCTACACCGTGGTAAGGATCGGTGATGCTCATGTATCGCTGACATGGGAGAACCCTTTCGGCGTCAACGCCATGATGGTCCCGTACTATCCCCTCTTAGGCAGAAATGTCAAGCTTGGAGTGAACTGGGTTTTTACAGATTGAACTGCGCACCTGAGGGGCACATGAAGAAAGTGATTACTGTGTTTGGCAGTTCGAGACCGCGAGACGGTGACCCCGAGTACCTGGAAGCACTCGAGGTCGGCAGGGCGCTCGCACGTGAGGGATTCAGCGTCTGCAATGGAGGATACGGCGGAATCATGGAAGCCTCGGCACGTGGGGCAAAGGAATCTGGTGGAGAAACCATAGGCATCACTGTGGAATCATNNCAGGTGGATTGATCGTGAAATCAGAAAAGCCACTCTCCCTGAACGAATAGCCGTTTTGGTGGATTCAGCTGATGGCTACGTTGTCCTGAAAGGCGGGACCGGGACGCTGTTGGAGCTGGCCTATGTCTGGGAGTTCATCAACAAGAAGTTTATCCCTGAGAAGCCGATCATCATTGTGGGAGATTTCTGGACGAGAGTCGTCGAGACGCTGAAAGACGAGCTTCTTTGGGAAGGGCTTGGAGATTGTACGAAGTTCATCCGGAGAGTCGAATCACCCCGGGAATGCGCTGCACTTTTGAAACAGAAGTTGAATTAGCGAGATCTACCGAAGCGTTTTCCGCGCCACAACCCTCTCCATCAGATCGATCATTTTGTCTGCCGAATCATCCCAGTTGAAGGACCGCGCCCAAAGAATGGCCTCACTCCGCAACCGACGGCGCAGGTTTTCGTCGCGCAATACCAGAAGGAGCTTCTGAGCGAGTTGTTCGATGTTACCGTACTCAAAAAGCAGCCCGGTCTGGCCGTCGACAACGGAATCTCTGAGCCCCGGCACATCGCTTGCGACCACAGGAACCCCGCACGAGTTGGCCTCGATAACCGTCAGTCCCCATCCTTCCTTCGCCGAACAATTCGCTAAAACGCTCATTTGATGCAGCTGTCGGACAGTCTCCTGCTGACTGAGGTACCCCAGAAACTGAACACTTTCGGTGATCCCGAGCTCCCGGCTGAGTCTCTCCAATTCCGGGCGATGCGTGCCATCCCCAATAATATGCAACTGGGCATCGGGCATTTCCTGTCGCACGATTTGAAACGCTCGGAGCAAATGATCGGCACTCTTGTATTTCTTCAACCGTCCGAGGTGACCAATGACCGGGCGAGCGGGCTTCGAATACTCTGCCGTCGTATAATTGCTGTGGTTCACTGCATTGGGCACGATGAAGATGTTCTCTTCCGGAAAGCCGAAACCGATGAGCTCTTGCCGCGTACTCTCTGACACAACCGCCATCGGGACATTCCGATAGACCTTGGTCGCGAGTTTCTCGGCAAGAGAAACATAAAGCCCCGGCAAGAGAGCAACTTCACGATAGACGGCTGGGCCGAACAAGTGATGCAGGATGCCGATGAGGGGTTTCTCCACAAACCATGGGGTGTAGAAAGGAATCTTGTTGATATCATCGATCACCACATCAAAATCTTGGCGTCGGAATTCTGACCGATAGCGTCCTCGCACATAGTAGTTGAAGAGATTTCGAGAACCCTCGCGCACAACCCGAATACCGTCGATTTCCTCCCTCTTGGAAGCCCCGGGGTAGTGACAGCAAAAAAGCGTCACCTCGTGCCCTCGAGCCGCGATGCGCTTGAAAATCTCGTGCATGTGGACTTCAGCGCCGCCGGCGAGTGGATTATTGATGTCCTGCCAATTTATAAGAAGTATCTTCAACTCGTTATTCCCTCTTTCTTGCCGATGACCCCAATGGAGATGCCGGTGTAGCGCGGAAGCGCCGTCGCAAGCAACGGCCGGCGAATTTTGGCACGAAGCGTCGAGAGAAAAGGGATCGGCCGAGGATTCAAAGGAAGTGTCACACCCATTTGCTTCAAACCCTCCCGGAACGTGCGGTAGAAGAAGCTCGGGTACATCCATTCGCCGTAGGCGTAGACCGGTGTCAATCCGAGGGCCCGCATTTGATTTTTCAGCTCCCGTACGGAGAACGATCGCTCCCAACCGGCGAACCATTTGTTCAACGCCATCATGACATGCTTGGCGACCGTGTACGGGTGATACCTCTGAGGGACGTCGACCAGGAGGAGGCCACCGCGCTTGAGCACGCGAATATTTTCCTTCAAGAGGGCTTCGGGTTGTGGATGGTGGAAATGCTCCAGGAGCCCCTGGTGAAATACAATGTCAAAGGTCTCGTCCCGAAAAGGAAGCTGAAACGTATCTCCGCCCACGATATTGGATTGAACGTGAAGTTCTTCCGACAAGCTTTTCAGGATTTGCAGAGAATTCACGGAGTAGTCGAGCTGGACGACCTTTGCCCCGTATTCGATGAGCGGGAAACTATCTCTTCCGGTTCCTGCTCCGACCTCGAGGACACTTTTTCCACGAAGATCGCATACCCGCAGAAGCTGCCGCAGGATTCTGTTTTCGTTTGAATACACGTGCTGGACATCCTTTTTCTCCCGCCACAGCGTTTCCCAATGTTCGCGACTGGACTCTTTCTCTGCACCGCCGGACCTTGTCACTGTCATCACTTTCCCTTCCCCGGTGAGAGTTTTTGGGACTGAACTTTGGAGGCCCCGGAGACAGCGAGCGTATCTTTCCTGGTCACACTTTGTTCTGCGAGGAGCCGCGCCCGGATCTGCGTTATGCTCTGCTCGATCCCGGGCTCTTTGCTGTAGACGACACGAATCTGATCAACGAGTTTCAGCGCTTCGTCAAATCTCTGCATGCTCTCGTACACCTGCATGAGCACAACGTATGGATTATCATACGACAAAGGTTCGGCTTTCCCGCTCTCAACGATCGGTCTCAGCTCCGTGATAATCTCGTCGTTGAGCACGTGAAAGGTGTCTTCCTTTCCAGCGACGCTGTAAAGATTCGCGACATAGATTTTCGTCCGGTAATCCATGGGAATAGCCTCACGTGGAATGAGCTTTTCCATCCTGTCCAGCGTCTCGATGACCTTGGCATGTTGACCGGGCGTGTTTGCATAGTATTGCGCAAGCAGACCAAACGCCTGACGGTAGTTCGTCATCAACCGCCTGACATCCTCATCGAAATATGTTTTCGCGTTGTCGAGCCCGCGCCATCGATAACCCAGGGAAGGTGTTTTCGAAGGCTCTTTGACGTCCGTAAACAACTGGGCATGCATTCGGTACTCGTTGAGATTGGCCCAGTACGAAGTCCCCTTCTTTGGCGTAAGACGGAAGGCCAGGCCCTCAAGCTGCAAGTAGTCTTTCAGACCGATCTGACCGTCGGGTGAGACCGTCATGGCAAAGTAGATTGGCCGTTCCCAGTTCGAGGATGCGACGATATCGAACACTATGATATCTTGTACTCGAATCGCTTTCACGTTCCCGAATTGCGCAGTATTCTGCATGAAGAAGGAAATTGTATCCGGAGGAGGAGTCCCTTTGTCCTTCATATTGATAATCCCGGAGGTCCCTTCGACACTAAACTGCCTCATGACCTCTCCGGGAACCGGCAGCTTAATGACGCGCGGCTCAAATTGTCGCGGCCCGATATTATCGATTTCGACATCCGGTGTCATCATCGAGATCTTTTTCGATCCGTACGGCTGTTCGTGCTTTAGCTGACGGATGTACCAGTTCGTGTTCAAGAGGCTCAGGCATACGACACGAACATCCCGTCGCACCCCTTCGACGTCCTGGAGATACCACAGCGGGAAGGTGTCGTTATCACCGTTCGTGAAAAGGACAGCATCCTGTGCGCAACTTTGAAGCAAATTGTACGAGTAATCCGATGCCACGTAGTTGCCAGTCCGGTTGGCTTGATGGAAATTCGTTCGGAACATGTTTCCCGGTACAACGAGAAAAGCCAGAACCAGAACGCCATAGCCTGTCAGGGCATATCCTCCACTTGCCTGAAACCTCTCCTTCACCCAATCAACAATCGCGAGCACACCGATACCGATCCATATCGAAAAAATAAAGAACGATCCGACATAGAAGTAGTCACGTTCCCTCGGCTGAGGTTCCTGCATGTTGAAGTAGACGACGAGCGCGAGACCCAGAACCAGAAACGCCGTTGTCGCGACGGACGCCATTTTCCAGTCCTTGCGCCAGTGATAGAACGCACCCAGAAGGCCGAGAAACAATGGAATTCCATACAGTTGTTTCCAGTCAACACCCGCCTCCTTGAAGTCCCCCTCACTCCCTACGAAATTCCAGCCAAAATACCTCAGATACATGTGGTCAAGTTGGTACTTCAGGAAATAATCCATGTCGCTGGCATACTTCTTTTGTGCCGCCCGTTGATCAGGCTCGGTATTCCATCGCCGGTCGATAAGCGGTGCCTCACCGTACTGTTCTCGGTTGATGTACGAGACCAGACGAGCCATCGTGCTCGGGTCATTCTCATTCATTGGGGGCTTGGCATTCGCGCGAACGTACACCAGCGCATACGTGGAATAGCCAAGAACGATGAAGAGGAAACTGAGCAGCGCAACGTTGAGGACACGGTTATGCCTCTTGATCGACTCATAGACGCCGTAGACAGCAGCCCCGAGCAGGATGAAAGGCAGGTATGTGAAGACATCGCTCTTCATTCCCCCGAATTCTCCGTCGAGCAACGACGGAAGTGCTTTCACGACACCCAGATAGACGACTCCAAAAACAATCAATGAGACGACAGCGAACACAAGAAACGTCGGGATGGAGAACTCGTAATGTTTATGATAATACAGGAGCATGACGGGAAACAACGCCAGAAGGGCCAACAAGTGAACGCCGACGGAGAGACCTACAATGTAGAATATGAGGAGGAGGTACATATCCCCGCGCTCTTTGGCGACGCAATCGTACCACCGCAACCCAAGCCACAGCATTCCGCTCACGAAAAACATACTCATGCCATAGACTTCTGCCTCGACCGCGTTGAACCAAAACGTGGGACTGAACGCGAGGGAGAGCGCTCCAATGACCGCCGATCCGTAGACCGCTATCCGATCGTACGTGGTATGAGGCTCCTCTCTCCATTTCAGGATGAAGCGCACAGCAAGAAGATAGAGGATCATACAGGCCACCGCGCTTGCAAACGCCGAGATGAAGTGCATCCTCACAGCCTGATCGGACGCGAATGGAATCATCGTAGCGACTCGGGCGAGAATGAGAAATAACGGAGCACCAGGAGGGTGAGGCACTTGAAGGGAAAATGCGGCAGCACAGAACTCTCCGACATCCCAGAACACCACCGTCGGCGAGAGCGTGACGACGTACGTGACAAGCGAAACGAAGAAAACGCCCAGCGCTACAAAACGATTGACTTTCTTATGTTCCATGAACTCCTCTTGAAAGAGTGACCCTGCCGAAGAAGCAAAAATCCAAAAAAATCTATCATGAAATGCTCTGAACTGCAATACTGAATTCAGGAGAGAAACGATGCACAAATCTCATCACAAAGCGGATAGCCCTTTGACGTGAGACGGAGCCTGCCCTTCTCAACGACCGCCAGACTGGTCTCGAGAAGATCCCGCACCCTCAACTCGTGTTCCATCATCAGATCCTTGCCGAATTTCGTCCGAAAGCTGCTGAGGTCGATTCCCTCACTGCGGAGACCGAGAAAGATCTCCTCTTCGATGAGTTGGTCAATCGTCAGATGCTCCATCCCGATGACGGGGAGTTGACCCTTTTCGAGTTTCGAACAGTAATCGGAAAGGTTGGCAACATTCCATGACCGCTCGGGGCCCTCAGCATGCTGGCTTCGAATACTGAACGAGTGCGCCGACGGTCCAAACCCCACATAGTCCGTGTGGTCCCAGTAACTCTTGTTGTGCCGCGATTTGAACCCGGGTTTAGCGAAGTTTGAAACCTCATACTGTTCGTAGCCATGCCCGGTGAGATAGCTGATGGTGAGCTCGTATAACTCTGCGTCAGTGTCCGCATCGAGCAAGGAGACCTGTTTGCTTTCCACCATCCTGAAGAGCGGCGTGTTCGCCTCTACGATCAAGCTGTAGCATGATATGTGAGTAGGTTGCAGTTCCATCGCCTGATCGAGATTGGAAATCCACCGATCTCTGGTTTGTGACGGAAGGGAGAAAATCAGATCGATGCTGACGTTTTCGAAACCCGAGTCATACGCTTCCCGGACACAACATTTTGCAGTCTGAGATGAATGAATACGCGTCAGGAATTGCAGATCGTCATCGTGAAACGACTGCACTCCGATGCTCAGCCGGTTAATGCCGAGGGAACGGAATTCCTGAAGCTTCTGGCGATTCACCGTCCCCGGATTGGTCTCGACGGTGATTTCCGCGTTTGATTCAATGGAGTATTTCGCCGCAAGATGACCGAGAATCGCACCCAGTTCCTGAGAGGAGAGCAGCGAAGGTGTGCCCCCCCCGAAGAACACTGTCTCGTACGAAACCCCGGCGGACCCAGTCGTCGATCTGAGCTCGATCTCTTTCTTCAACGCTTCGAGGAATCGTCCAGTCGGCAACTCCGAACGGGCCAATCCGTCGCTGGGAGCAATCGAATAGAAATCACAGTAGATGCACTTGTGCTCGCAGAACGGGATATGGAGGTAGAGGCTCGCCATCAGCAGAGGCGGAAGTGTGTATTCGGTGTCGTTTGGGCGGTCGCTGACATGAGAGTTGTTCCTACCGGATCAGCGTGCCGATTCTATTCCAGCGAACGCTTGCAGATTGGCTGTGGGTCTCATCACCCGGACGCTCCGAATCCCATGACCAATACAGGAGTAGGGCTTCACCGAGGATGTGGTCATCAGGAACGAATCCCCAATATCGGCTGTCGAGACTGTTCCCCCGATTGTCGCCCAACATGAAATAGTAATCACGCTCAACGACATAGGAGGATGCTTCTGCACCGTCAACGAGTACCGCGCCACCCGGGGAAATGCCGAGACTGTGATGTTCACGTTCAATAAGGTTCTTCCATGAGTTCATCGTCGTTAAAGTCAGAAGAATCTCGTCTCCTTTTTTTGGGACGATCGTCGGACCGAAGTTATTGCCGTCAATACTTCGGCGAGTCGATTGTCCCAAGTCGGAGGCATCGTACTCAATGGGTCCGGCGATCACCGAAGATCTTGCGTGGGATGGCAGGAGCACCTCGCGACCATTGACCATAACATATCCCGAACGAATGTTGATCGTATCTCCCGGAAGTCCGATGCATCGCTTGATATAGTACTCCGGCCCCGAAGGCAGCTCTCCGCCGTGACTGCCGGGGAATTCAAAGACTACCACATCCCCGCGTCGGACATCCCGAAAGAGCGGCAACGTGAAAGAAGGAATTGCCAGATTCGTGAAGGGTGCATACCTGGGCGTCTTCACACCATACGCTAATTTGTTGACAAGCAAGAAGTCGCCCACCAGAAGAGTGTTCTCCATCGAGCCCGATGGAATGCGGAAAGCTTCGACGACAAATATCTTCAGGAAGAATGCGACAAGAATTGTGAAGAGCAGCGTCTTGAAGAAGCTGATAGCTCGGTGCCTCATGGGCGGAGCCACAGCTTCTTCTGAGGGCTGAAGGTCCTGTTTCTGCTCGGGCGGAAGCTCTCCGGAGGGAAAGCGTTCGGGTCTCGTATGACGCTCTTCGTCCACCATCCCTACTTAATGACCGTACCGATTCTGCCCAAACGAACAGATGCGAGTTTTGCGAAGATGTTATAGATCGGGATCTCCGTGTCCCACGACCAGTAAACGATCAACGGCGTACCGACGAGGTTTTCTCTCGGGATAAATCCCCAGTACCTGCTGTCGAGACTGTTGTCGCGGTGGTCACCCATGCCAAAGAGGTAATCCCGTTGGACAGTGTACTCGCTAGCCTCTTTGCCGTCGATGAGGATCCTGCTCGGGTCAACAGACACCGTGTGTCCTTCCCGGCGAATGAAGGTATCCCACGCCTGAATGGTCTCACGATTCAGGTGAATCACCATACCCTTCTTCGGAACAACAATGGGCCCGTAGTTCTCTTCATTCCATTGCACGCCCTTCGGAAAGATGCGGTCATCCATGACCGGCCCATAGCTGGGCCTGTAGCTGAACTTCATGTTTCTCGGCAGAGGCGAAACGGATCCGTTGACGTACAAGACACGATTCACAACGCGGAGTGTATCACCGGGCAGCGCTACACATCGTTTGAGGTAGAATGTGAAATCCTCGGGCGCGACTTCATCTCGATATCCCGGAAAAACGAAAACGATCACATCGCCCCGATCGACATCACGAAAACCCGGGACGCGGAACCACGGCAGGCGGACGTTGGTGAAGGGAATATTCCTCGGCGAGGTTCCACCGTAGATGAATTTGTTGACGAAGAGAAGATCGCCCGTCATGACTTCGTTCTCCATCGAACCCGTCGGAACGAGGAACGATGCGATCACGAAATTGTTCAGGACAAGGAATGCACCAAAAACGATCGCGAACTCCTTGAGGAAGGCCAGGGCTTTTGCCATCAACGTGTTCTCATCGTCCTGTTCCGCGATTTTCTGTTTCCTGCTTGCTTTCATTAATCCTCCATGGACAAGACGGCGAGAAAGGCCTCCTGGGGAATCTCAACCCGGCCGACCTGCTTCATCCGTTTCTTTCCTTCTTTTTGTTTTTCCAGAAGTTTGCGTTTGCGGGAAATATCGCCGCCATAGCACTTCGCCAGCACGTTTTTTCGAATGGCGCTGAGCGTTTCCCGTGAGATCACCTTGCTGCCGATGGCCGCCTGGATTGCAACCTCAAACATTTGACGTGGGATAAGCTCGCGAAGTTTCGAGCACATTTTGCGCCCCCAATCGTAGGATTTGGAGCGATGGACGATGGTCGAAAGAGCATCCACCGGTTCCAAATTCAGCAGGATGTCCAGCTTCACAAGGTCAGATTCGCGATAATCGAGAAAATCGTAGTCAAATGAGGCATATCCGCGGGAAATGGATTTCAACTTGTCATAAAAATCAAAGATGATCTCTGCCAGAGGAAGCTCGTAGTGTATGTCCGCGCGCTCCGGGGTCAGATAGGTCGTATTCTTGTGGACGCCGCGACGATCCATGCACAGTTTCATTATTGAGCCTATATACTCTGTTGGCGCAATAATCTGCCCTTTGATGTACGGCTCTTCGACCTTTTCGATCAACACCTCCGCGGGCATAAACGCCGGATTGTCAACAAGAGTCACTTCGCCGTTCGTCTTCGTGACACGATATTCGACATTTGGCACCGTGTTGATAAGCGACTGGTTGTACTCCCGCTCGAGCCGTTCACGGACAATCTCCATATGAAGAAGTCCGAGAAATCCGCATCGGAAGCCAAATCCCAGCGCCAGCGAGGATTCAGGCTCGAACGTCAGTGAGGAATCGTTCAATCGAAGCTTTTCCAGGGCCTCACGCAACTCTCCGAACGCATCGGAGTTCGAAGGGTAGACGCCACTGAAGACCATTGGCTTCGCTTCTTTGTATCCTGGCAATGGCTCCGCAGCGGGTCTATCCGCATGGGTTATCGTGTCGCCGACTTTCGTATCGTGCACGTCTTTGACATTGGCAATCAAATAGCCGACATCGCCGGCGAACAATGCGCCCACACGATTTCGCTGCATCTCAAGGATGCCGACATCCTCCGCCTGGAAGATCTTACCGTTGGAGAAAAACTTGACATGGTCTTTCTCTCTTAATGATCCATCGAACACCCTGATATAGGCCACGGCACCCCGGAACTCGTCAAACACAGAATCGAAGATCAACGCTCGCAATGGTGATTCAGGGTCCCCTTTCGGTGCCGGAACACGCTTGACGATTGCCTCGATGACTTCGTGTGTCCCCACGCCTGATTTGGCGCTCCCCAGGAGAATCTCTTCTTCCTTGCATCCAAGAAGATCCACCACCTGGCGTTTGACAGTATCAATCATCGTCTTCGCGCTCGGGAGATCGATCTTATTAATGAAAGGAATTATCTCGAGACCGGCATCAATAGCAAGATACAGGTTGGCGATTGTCTGCGCTTCAACACCTTGCGTGGCATCCACCACCAGCACCGCCCCCTCACATGCCGCCAGCGACCGGGAGACTTCGTAGGTGAAATCTACGTGCCCTGGCGTGTCGATCAAGTTGAGTGTGTATTGTTGTCCATCAATGGCTTTGTACTCCATCTGGATCGCATGAAGCTTAATCGTAATCCCGCGTTCCTGTTCGAGATCCATGTCGTCCAGAACCTGTTTCGTCATATTACGCGCAGAAACCGCTCCTGTGATCTCAAGAATCCTGTCGGCAAGCGTGGATTTGCCATGATCGATGTGCGCGACAATGCAGAAATTTCGTATTTGCTTCATGTACTTCTGACCTCAGAATCCGATTCAGGCGCTCCAGAAAATGCAAGGAGTAAAGAGTGGAAGTGCATTCAAATCACCCTTTACCCCTTTCGAATACAAAATATAGCTCAAAATCGCCATAAGAGCAAGGTAAACGCCCCGCGAACTCACCTCGATGCTGTCTGGATTTCCAGATGAAATCTGAGTAAGTACCTTTGAGAAAGGGCAGAAGCATGAAAATCGTAATCGCCGGAGCATCCGGTCTCATTGGAAGTCTATTGACGAAGAGTCTCCTCAATTCCCGGCACTCCGTCGTCGTTTTGACAAGAAATCCTCAGCGATTGACGACGTCTCCTCATCCACTCCTTCAAGTGGAGCCGTGGGATGGAAGAACTGCGGGGAATTGGCATCGACACATTGTTGATGCCGACGCTGTTGTCAATCTCGCAGGCGAATCATTGGGCACCGCGCGTTGGACCAAGAGCCGAAAAAGGGCGTTAATCTCCAGCCGTGTCGATCCCACGCAAGCGATCGTCGATGCGATGAAGGGGACAACGAACAAACCACAAGCTTTGCTGAATGCTTCGGCCGTCGGTTATTATGGACGAGTCGATGACGGCAACGTCACCGAAGATCATCCGTCGGGCAGTGATTTCACCAGCTCAGTTTGTGTCGAGTGGGAGCAGGCCGCGCTAGCGGCAAAATCCTTCGGTGTGCGAGTTGTCTTGCTGCGTTCAGGAATCGTGCTTGACCCGCGAGGAGGGGCCCTGCAGAGAATGGTCTTGCCTTTCAGGCTCTTTGTGGGAGGCCCTCTTGGCTCCGGGAATCAATGGTTACCTTGGATTCATAGGGTTGACGAAATAAGGGCGATTTGCTTTTTGCTTGAGAATAGCCGCGTTTCCGGACCGGTCAACCTCGCTGCTCCGGAAAGTGCTACGATGCAAGACTTCAGCAGGGCTCTGGGCAAGTCCATGAGACGGCCCTCCGTCATGCGCGTGCCGGCGTTCGTCCTGAAGGTTGTGTTGGGAGAGATGGCCGATATCGTCTTAACGGGGCAGCGTGCCATTCCGCAGGAATTGCTTCAGGCGGGATTCACATTCCTCTTCCCGGGACTCAAGGGTGCCCTTGATGAACTCTTGGCAGACAACAGCAGTCATGGCAGCTAGCGAATAGGTATGCGAATTTTCAGCGAGGTCCCTCCCGTGAGATTGTCGCCGACATCGAAATCAAAAAGGCTCGCATCGACGTACGCGTCAACGATGTTCAGGAGGTATGTCAGAAGAAAGTAGAAGCCGAACCTGTCTCTCTCGTCTCGATAGAAATCCCTCTCGTATTGCAGCTGGGCGTTCCCTTGTCCGTTGTTCTCCCCTTTGCTCACCGATTCTGTGAACTTCCCCTGGGAGGATTTATAGCTGTCGTTGAGCTTTATGACTTCATAGACGAAATAGCCGCTGAACCCGAGGACGATGGGGACCTTCCAGTAACGACCGGTGTAGACCTGGCCTGCTCCCGGCAGAAGTGCCGACAACAGTACTGCCATGCGGGGAGATTTCCTATTGCCCGGAGGACGAAGCGATTTTGCAGAGTCTGTCTGCATCGTATCTTCGCTTGCCGGTGCAACGAACTCCGAGCGGGCAGAACCCGACTTGAACAGTGCGGAAGAGACTCTGTACTGTGCGTTCACAAACACAGAGAGCATGACAACCAAGCCGCAGGCCATCATGCTCCGCTGAGCGATTCGATACACTGACAAATTATCCATCGTACTCCGTAGTGCGCGTTACTTCTCGATGACCGCGAGGGCTTCGATCTCAACTTTCATGTCACGCGGCAACCGGGCAACTTCGACCGTGCTTCGTGCAGGAGCAGATGCCGAGAAGAACTCCGCATAGACTTCATTCATCGCAGCAAAGTCGCTGAAATCCTTGAGAAACACTGTCGTCTTCACCACGGAGTTCATCGATGTCCCCGCGGCCTTGAGAATCGCTTCGACATTCTTGAGAACTTGCCGTGTCTGAATCTTGATGTCTCCCACGATCAATTGGTTGGTCGCCGGATCAATCGCAACCTGTCCTGCGGTATAGACGAATCGCCCGTCCACAATGATCCCCTGGCTGTAAGGTCCAATGGGTTTCGGTGCATCGGCGGTCAGAATTTTTTGAAGACTCATGGTAGATTCCTCTGGAGAGTATTGGTTCAGCGAAGAAGCTAGTTGGGCTTCTCCAGCGATGCGAAGAGATCAAGGAGTCTGTCGAGATCGTCGAAGGAGTAAAACTCAACCACAATTTCCCCCCTCCCTCCATCTTTCTCCCGAATGACAACCTTCGTGCCAAGGGCTTGACGCAGTTTCTCCTCAATACTCTGAACGCTCGTGGAAACTTCTCGTCCGCCGGTTTTTCTGGTGCGAATCTCGGCAGGCTTGCCGCTTGTCTTCGCGAGCTGTTCGATCTTGCGGACAGAGAGTCCCGATTCCACAATCTTGTGAAAGAGACGCAGCTGCATCGACTCCAACGGGACATTGATAAGCGCCCGGGCATGACCCATACTGATCTGATTCTTGCGAAGGCCAACTTGAATCTCCAACGGAAGTTTCAGAAGCCGCACGAAATTCGCGACCGTTGTTCGATCCTTCCCGACTTTGTCAGCGACTTCCTCCTGCGTCAAATGGCATTCATCAACAAGCCGCTTGTAGGCATGTGCGATTTCAATGGGATTGAGCGTCTCCCGCTGAATGTTTTCAATGAGGGCCAGCTCGAGCATCTCCTCATCCGAATCCACGGCAATGATGTACGTGGGAATCTGAGCGAGCCCGGCGTTTTGAGCGGCCCGGAGGCGCCGCTCGCCCGTCACGAGTTGATAACCACCCTCCACCCGCCTGACGGTGATCGGCTGAATAACACCCTTTTCGACGATCGATCTCGTCAATTCGGCAAGGGACTCGGGATCGAATTCCATGCGCGGCTGAAACGGATTGGGCCGGATTTGATCGACATTCACCCGAGCCATGATGCCAACCTCTCCCGTGTCCGTTCCGATTTCATCGTGACGGATACTGACCTCCTTGGCAGGCGCCTTTGGGATAAGGGCGCTCAATCCACGTCCGAGAACTGATTTCTTCTGAGTAGACATGTCAGGAGCCTGTAGCTGGTTGAGGGTGAGGCATTGATTCAGGCGTCAAGGCATCGTTGTTCGCTAATACTTCCTTTGCCAAATCCATGTGGTGCCGTGTGCCCGAACAGATGGCATCGTAGAGAATGATAGGTTTTCCGAAACTGGGAGCTTCGCTCAATCGAATGTTGCGCGAGACAATCGTCTTGAAGACCTTGTCGCCAAAGTAGCGTTTCACCTCGTCGACGATCTGATTCGACAATCGAAGCCGGGAATCGAACATCGTCAGAAGAACACCTTCGATGTCCAGATTAGGGTTGAGCGTCTTCTTCACAAGGTTGATGGTGCTGAACAGTTGCCCCAATCCTTCAAGGGCAAAATACTCGCACTGGACGGGAATCAAGATCGAATCGGCCGCTGTCAGCGCATTCAAGGTGAGCAGACCCAGCGAAGGGGGGCAATCGATGACAATGAAGTCATACTGGTCTCTGATCGTCTGGATAGCCTGCGAAAGCCGGCGTTCGCGGTTCTCGAGATCCACCATCTCAATTTCCGCGCCAACAAGGTTGATATGGGACGGAACGCAGGAAAGGTATGGCATCTGCGTTTCGACGATCGTCGAGCCCATATTCAAGCCCTCGACAATGACCTCGTAGATGGTCCGACCTTCGAGAGGAGAGATTCCGATGCCGCTCGTCGCATTTGCCTGTGGATCGACATCGACAAGCAGCGTTCGCTTTTCTGCAACGGCCAGGGAGGCAGCGAGGTTTACCGCGGTCGTGGTTTTTCCAACACCACCTTTTTGATTCGCAATGACGATTACTTTGGACATCGGTCAGCGTTCACTTGATCACGTGAGAGCAGGAATTATCGACAGAATGTACTCCTTTTTCGTCCGGTTTGCAAACCAAGCTGCGGGGATACAGAGCCGCGTCTGTTCAGAGTTCGCCAAGCCGGTCGCCAATGTTGAGGGTCGTGCCACGGAGAAACTCGGAAATTCCCATTCGCTTTCTTCCCTCCTGCTGAACTTCCTCGAGAGCAAGAACTCCCGTCTGCGTCCGCACGAGGACACGATCAGCGCGAACATCGACGATTTCTCCCGCCTTCTTTCCAGGCAGCAATTCGGCACTTTCAGCGATCGACGTCCGATAGATTCGCACAATCTTCCGATTCAACATCGTCCAGGCGCAGGGGCTCGGCGAAAGGCCACGAACGAAATCGTGGACCTGTTG
>PMZI01000085.1 GCA_003170475.1 Ignavibacteriota bacterium
CGCCTTGGGGGGGCCGCAAACGTCGCTAACAACATCGCTTCCCTCGGGGGCACACCGCTCATGATCGGAGTGGCAGGGGATGACGAAGCCGGCAAAGCGTTGCGTTCCATCATTGTCGAGAACAAATTCCCGGCTGAAGGGCTTCTCGTCGAATCGTCACGACCGACAACTGTCAAGACCCGCGTCATTGCCGATCACCAGCATGTCGTGAGGGTGGATCGGGAAGTGAAGCACGAAATCAGCGAGGACACACAAGCGAAGATTCTGGATGTCCTGCGGCGGAATGTCCAATCTCTTGACGCGATCATTATCGAAGACTACAACAAAGGCGTCATTGTCAAGGGCCTGATTCATGAAATCGTCGGTTTCGCGCGAAGCAATGGCTTGATCATCACCGTCGATCCGAAATTCAACAACTTTTTCGAATATAAGCACGTGAGCGTGTTTAAACCGAACAGGAAAGANNGACCAAGCGAGTGTCGATCGGGCCGCAAAAGCGCTCATCGAGAAACTGGAAGCCGAGAACGTTTTGCTCACGCTCGGAGATCGGGGCATGACGTTGATCGAGCGCGGAGGTTCTCCGGTCCATGTTGCCACTATGGCGCGCAACGTCGCAGATGTCTCAGGTGCGGGTGATACGGTGATTTCGACTCTCACCATGGCACTCGCGGCCGGAGCGACTATCCGGGAGGCCTCGATGCTTGCAAATTTCGCCGGAGGCATCGTTTGCGGTGAGGTGGGCATTGTACCAATTGATGTCAATGTGTTGCGTGAAACCGTGCTCGACTCGATGAACCATCCGGGAGATGCGTGATGGGTGCAGTTCTCTTGCGGAACAATCTGATTGAAATTCGTCAACAGCTCAAGAAGGCCGGCAAGCGCGTGGTTTTTACCAACGGGTGCTTTGACATTCTCCATCGCGGTCATGTTGATTACCTTTCGAAAGCTCGGGCGCTTGGGGACATCCTCATTATTGGAGTCAACACGGATGCCTCTGTCCAGCGGCTCAAAGGTCCCACAAGACCCATCGTTCAGGAAGACGACCGAGCAGCAGTTCTGGCTGCTCTCGCGGTTGTCGACTACGTCTGCCTCTTTGATGAGGATACTCCCCACGAACTGATCCGGGCTCTGGTGCCCGATATCCTTGTAAAAGGCGCCGACTGGTCCGTAGGTGACATCGTCGGGAAGGATATTGTGGAAGCAGCAGGAGGAACAGTCCACACCATTGAATTCCTTCCCAATCGATCCACGACCAACATCATTCAGAAGATAGTTCAAACCGTTGTGCCGCGGTCCTCGTGATTCTACCAACGTGGTTCGCGTTGTTGTTGAACAATCACTGATCCGAACAAAACGATACTCTGTGCGCAAATTCTTCCGAGCGACATATTCTGTGGCTGTTATCGCCCTGTTCGTAGCAGCGGTCGTGCTGGGGTTCACTCAGACGAAGCTGTTCAGGTCCTATCTTCGCACCAAATTGGTGCAGGTGGTGGCCAACGATCTCCATGGCGAACTTGTCCTCAGTTCTCTGGAAGGAAATCTCTTCACGGGTTTTCAGGTGGAAAACGTTGTCCTTCGGCGCAACGGGGAACCCGTTCTCACCGTCGAGCGGCTCGAAGTGAAATACGATCCGCTTGGGATTTTCACGAAGAGTGCCGCTGTCTCACGCCTTGTTCTGACCAATCCGGCGATTCACCTCACCCGCTCCGCCGCCGGAGAGTGGAATTTCGATAGGTTCCTCCGCTCTTCCTCACCCGACAGCACGCCATCGTCCTGGACAGTCAATCTGAAGCAAATCCAGATCCGGGGTGGAGCTTTGGAGATCCTCGATTCGCTTGGCCTTCGTGAACGCGCTCTCGATAGCTCGTTTGAGAGCGAACCCGGACAATTCAACTATTCCACTATTGCACTCGATTCCCTGAACCTCGAAGGAAGCTTGAGTATTCATCCGGGGGAAATTGACGTCAGTCTGAAATCCCTCTCGTGCAGGTCGCCTCTCCCGCACTTTCAGCTGAAGAATTTCGCAGGCGATTTTGTCCTTGCCCGGAAGACTACGTCCGTGCGCAAAATGAGAGTGGAGACGAACAAATCAAAGCTCCAACTCGACGCCCGATTCGACAACATCGATGTCATGAAGATCGGAAGTTTGGCTCAACTGCAGTTCGTTCCAATCTCCGTTCGCCTCAATGTTGAGCGGCTGGATTTTGGGGAATTGAAACAGATTGTCGGTCCCTCGGTCAAGTTCCTCGAGAGGGAGGTTGCCGGACAGATCGATCTGGAAGGACGCTTTGGACTGATCGATGTCCGAAACGTGACCCTCCACACCGGATCTACGGTCATTCGCATTGCGGGGACAGTCGCCAACCTCCATATCCCGAAAGATCTGGAACTTGACCTCGCATGCATCAAGAACAGAATTGATCCCGCCGATGTCAGGCATCTGATGCCAACGTTTCACATCCCTGATCTTTCAGCCCTGGGGCTCGTCGACTATGAACTTCGCTTCAAAGGGAAACCAACGACGTTCAATGCGAAACTGTCGAGCACATCACAGCTGGGGAGAGTTGAGGTCGATGGGAATATCGATATTCGCGACGGAACGATGTCGTACGACGGTACCATCAAAACAGCGCGATTCAATATCGCGCCGCTGGTGGGAGACAGTGCTTTGACCAGCAGGCTCAAGATGACGATCACCGTGCAGGGGAAGGGGAGTCGGCTGGCAGACATGACTTCACTCGTTCGCGCGGAAATTGATTCATCGGAGTTCTTTGGATTGCCGGTAGGTCGTTCTGTTGCTGTGGTGGACATCGCTGACCGTGCGATCAGGCCACGGGTTTCCGTTCGCATTGGATCGGCACGGATTGATCTTGGCGGTACACTTCAACTGCAGCCACAGGACATCATTCAATACGATCTCGGCGGACGTATGAACTCCCTGAATCTTTCGGACATCACAAAGCAACGAGAGCACGAAAGCGACGTATCCTTTGACATGCAGGCCAAAGGCAAAATGAGGACATTCGCGGCGTTGGTCGGAGACATCAGCCTCAACGTATTCCGTTCATCTATTGATTCTGTGACCTTCGAAGGAGGAGCGGCGAGAATTCGGCTCAACACCCTCGACGAAGAGCCGAGGACACTGAACCTGACCTCGGACATCGTGGATCTCGATGTCGAGGGGCACTTCACGCTGTCGACTCTTTTTTCCGCCGTTGTTCGCGGAGCCGGCTCCCTGGGAGACGCGGCGCGCTATCGTGTCAACTCCATGGACTCGCTGCGGGCGCTGAATGCCGCACCCCGATCCCCAAAGGAATTCCGGACAATCGCAGCATCAGGGCATGATTCGACGGACTATACGATGAAGCTGGATGTAAAGGATTTGTTCCCGATCGGGGTCCTTCTTGGCAGAGACCTCGATGGCCGTCTCTCTGCGAACGGACGGATCAAGGAGTCCTCTGCAGGCATCGAGTGGAGTGGAACGGCAGACGTGCCGGAGTTCAACTATGCAGACAAAAGCGTAAGCTTCTCTCTCAAAGAGGCGAGTCTCTCCTACGGAGTCGGCGGACTCTGTTCTCCCGACATGTTGCACTCCATGAAATTATCTGCCGCCGTCCAGGCAAGACGATTCGATCTCCAGGATCTTCATGCAGCAAATGTTGCAGCGACAGTGGATCTACATGGAGACTCCACCCGGTTCTCTGTAGGGGCGCTCCTTGATTCTCTCGTGACTTTGAGTGTACAGGGGTCGGGTGTCTTTGCCAATCGAGTGCTCGCCATCAACATTCGTCACCTCCAGACGGGTTTCAGCTCCTCTGAGTTCACGAACTCCGGTCCTCTTCAGCTAAGAGTTGGTCGTGACGGCTTTCAGACCGAAGATCTGAAAATGAAGCATGAAGGAGAAGAACTATGGGTCTCCGGCACCTTCGATCCCGCGGGGATGTCAGACATTTCCGTCGTCGTGAAGAATCTCATTGCAGACAATATCTCCAGAATGTTTCGCCGTACGGTGAACCATGAACCGTTGCCACTGATGAGTGGTTTGGTGAACGCCGTGGGGACCTTCAAGGGGAGCCTCGAAGAGCCGCAGTTCACCGCAGAGGTGAACGCAACGGGAATCGGGTATCAGGGGCAGAAGTTCGGGCAGATCGTCTTGCGGTCTTCGTATGCTGACCGGCTTCTCAATATTTTCGCGCAACTGAATTCCCGGCCAGATAGTGCCGGTGCACCCCCCGAAGTGCTTGTGAACGGCACCGTTCCCTATAATCTTTCGCTCAAAGGCGAATCGAATCAAAAACTCGAAGGAGAAATGAATCTGGACGTCCGGTCGTCGCATTTTCGACTCGAGTTTCTCGATCCGTTCATCCCCGAATTGAGCAACCTGACGGGTTCTTTGATCTGCGACATGAAGCTGCGGGGCACAGTGGAATCTCCTACCTACGAAGGCTCCGTGGTGTTGCAGAACGCGAGGTTTCATTTTGACCCGCTAGGCATACAGTATATCGTTGATGGGAAACTGGTTCCGCGGGGAACGCAGATCGCCTTCCAGGACATGACCGTTCGGAATATCCCCGAAGATCGACCGGACGGCAAGATGGAACTCTCCGGAGGATTCACTCTCGAAGCATTGAGAATCAAGGATTTTGATCTCATCGCCAGCGGCCAGCTGCTCGTTATGAAAGAATCGGCGCGCATGTCAAGCCAGGGTCTCTACGGTGATCTCTTTATTGGCACCGGCCCGGAAGGCATCTCCTGGAAAGGAAGTCCATCGCGTTCGACGCTGAGCGGTGGCGTCTATGTGATGTACGCCAATCTTACGCTGCCGCCGACGAGGCAGGTGCAAGACCTCCCAAACAGTGGAATCAAAGTCAGCCTCATCGACGATCTCGGGATCGAAAACAAAGCGACTGAGGTCACTGTGACCAAGGCNNGTGTACAACCTTTCCGTGGAAACGCAGGGAGTGACTCAGCTGAGATTTGTCTTCAGCAACTTCACGAACGAACAGTTGTTTGCCGAGCTCAAGGGAAGAACTGTCTTCACAAAAGACGGTGATCAGATGCATCTTTCCGGTGAACTGGATCTTGGCAATCGATCGTACTACAACAACTTCAAGAAATTGGATGCTACGGGGAAAGTGAAATTCACGGGCGACCCAATCAATCCCGAACTAAATGTCGTCGCTAGCTATGAAGGTGTGCACCGCGGCGCGACCGGCACCTCCACGACCAGCACTGGCGTCCTCCCCGGAGGAGAGCAGGGGACATATCAGAAGGTGGTGGTGCGGGTGTACATCACGGGTACACGTGAACAACCGAAGGTGAAAATGGGTCTTGAGCTCTACGATCAACAGGGCAACCTTCTCCGGGACCGGCCCGACGTACAGGCGGATGCGTTTGCCTTTCTGGTTACGGGAGCATTTCCCGAGGAATTCACACAGCAGGACAGAGTGTCTTTGGCCGGTTCGAACGTGCTCGGCGGCGTCGCTTCTTCGATCTTGTCTGGTCCACTGACGGATCTTCTTCGAAAAGAGTTCGGGATTGTCAAGTCCGTGGACGTCCTCTACTATGGAGGCGGTACACTCCAGGAATCTGCAGATGTTCGCCTGACAGGCGAGCTTGGAGACGCTGTTTTTCGGCTCGGTGGTCGCGTCCTGAGCGATTTGAACAATACCAATGTGAGCATTCAATTGCCGATGAGCGCGATCGTGGGTTCTCCGAAATGGCATCATCTTGTCCTCGAGGCGGAGCGCCGCGTCGAGGGGGTGGAAACCATCGATCAACGGCGTGAATCCAGGGGATTGAGACTTCTGTACCGGATCATTTTCTAGAGACACGGTCGAAAGGTCGTGTTGCGAAAACACGAAGAAGCTGTCGTTGCAAAAAGTTCCGCCCTTTGGATCCCGCGAGTGATCGGAATCTAAAAGCGGGACTTCGTTTTGAGACCCCGAGCAGAAGCGTCTCGGGGGGACATGTTTGCTTTCGTGAGTTTGTGGCAAGAACTGAGCTTCTGGCTGGCTCATTAATGCTGGTCCAAAAATTGGTTTAGTGTTTTTGGATTTGATGCCGTTTTTGGAGGTGGACACAAGCAGGAAAATTCATTTCTGATCGTCTAACAAAAAGGACCAAAGGGAACCGACCATGGAAACCATGGAAAAGGACATCCTCGCTTTCCTAGCGCGGTATCCGAATCAACTGTTCAAATCTAAAGAGCTCGAACGCCGCCTCAGCCTTCGCACGAACGAGCAACATCTCGATTTCAAACGCTCTTTTCGCTTATTAATCGATGGAGGTAAAATCAAACGGGTTCATGGCGGGAAATACGGTCATTTCGAGCTGCCGCAGTCTGTCGTTGGGCTTTTCAAAATGACGAAGCAGGGTTTTGGCACTGTGGCCGTCGAAGGTCGGGATGACGTCATATCCATATCGCCTCGCGACCGTGGAATGGCAGTTCACGGCGATACTGTTGAAGTAGCCCTGTTCGCACAGTCTTCGAAGCGTATCGAGAAAGGACAGCCACGGGAAGGCGAGATTGTCAAAATTGTCACGCGGGGAAGGGTGGACCTTGTCGGTACTCTTGACCGCAGCAAGAGTTTCTACATTGTCATCCCGGACGACCGAAAGATTGCCCGCGACGTGTTTGTTGCCCCGGAGCACTTGAACAAAGCCAAGCCTGGGGATAAAGTTGTGGTGCAGATCGACTCGTGGGGAGTTGGGCATCTGAACCCCGAAGGCCGGGTGGTGGAAGTTCTTGGAAGAGCAGGGGAGGTCAGTGCTGAGTTGCAGTCAGTGATCCGGGAGTTCAAACTGCCGCTTCATTTTTCGGC